>NZ_CP065681.1:1924211-3300922 GCF_016027375.1 Clostridium perfringens | reverse complement strand
TATATTTTCAAAAAGCAATAGATGAAATATATGAACTTAAAATAAAAGGAATAACTCCAGTGATTGCTCATCCAGAAAGATATGTTGATTTCATAAATAATCCAGAGGAAATAAATCAGTTTATTGATGAGGGATACTTATTCCAGTTAAATGGAGGAAGTCTTACTGGATTATTTGGAAAAGAAGTAAAGAAAACAGCAGAGCTATTCTTAGAAAATAATCTATATAGCTTTATTGGATCTGATGCTCATAGTAATGGAAATAGAAATACTAGCTTAAAGGAAGCTTGTGAAGTTGCAAATAGTATAAGCAGAGGAGCAAGTAGAAGATTTGAAGCTAATGGACTTGCTTTATTAAATAATGAAAAGATAGTATTCCAAGGACAAAAAGTTAAAAAGAAGAAAAAAGGATTATTTTCATTCTTCAAAAGATAGATGTTAATTTATAAGCTATTAAATATAGGTCTATATCAAGATAATTTTATTAAATTTTGATATAGACTTTTTCTTTTAAAGAAAACTATATTTAAAAATGTTAATAAAAAATAAAATATATTCATAAAAATTCAAAAAAAGAGTATTTATTAAATAAAAAGTTTGATATAATAACTATAAAGTTATTGAAAACGTTTAGATTTATAAAAGCATCAATAAGTTATAAGTTTTTAATAAAATTAATATACAGGATTATTTTTATATTTAAATTATGGTTTGTAAGGATATTAAAAAATTTTAAAGGGGGAGATATTATGAAGAATAATAAAAAAATAAGTTTAAGTATTGTTTTAGCATCATTAATTACAGTTTCTTTAGTTTCTTGTGGAAGTAGTTCAGTAAAGGAGGATTCAACGGCTTCAAAGACAAAATTAGAAGAAAAAGCTGATGGAAAAGTTCAATATGGATTAGAAGAGTTAAACTGGGACCCTGATAATTATAAGGCATTAGTAAATGTTATAAAGGAATATGGAAAGGATAGTAAAAATTATGATGAAAATCAAAAGCCTTATGCTGTTTTTGATTGGGATAATACAACAATAATGAATGATGTTGAAGAAGCATTACTTGCTTATCAGTTGATGAATTTAGAATTTAAAATGACGCCTGAAGAATTGGATACTGTTATGAAAACTAATATTCCAAAGGATAACTTTGTTGAGAAATGCAATAATAAAGAGGGAAAGCCTGTTAATATTGATTTAATTACAGAGGATATTGTTAGTGATTATACATATCTATATGAAAATTATAAAGGTTTTAAAGGAAATAAATCCTTGGATGAAATAAAAAAAGAAAAAGAGTATGAGGATTTTAAAGCAAAACTTAGATATCTTTATAGTGCAATTGGAGAATCATTTAGTTCAGATGTAAGTTATCCATGGGTAACTTATTTGTTTAAAGGAATGACTTCTGAGGAGGTTGCTAAACTTACTGAAAAGTCTAATGATTACTGGTTAAATGAAAAGTTAGGTGTTGAAACGTGGACTAGTAGTGAAGAGATTCCAGGAAAAGCAGGAATTGTTTCTGTTACATTTGATACAGGATTAAGAACTATTAAAGAACAACAAAATTTATATAAAACTTTAATGAAAAATGGTATTGATGTTTATGTATGCTCAGCTTCTTACATTGACGTTGTTAGGGAATTTGCAACAAATCCTAAGTACGGATATGAATTACCATCTAAAAATATATATGCTATGGAACTTTTAAAAACAGATGATGGTAAAATAAAGGCTGAACTAAATCCAGAGTATTATCAAACTCAAGGAAAAGGTAAGACAGAAACTATTAAAAAATTTTTAGTTCCAACTCATAATAAAGGCCCTGTAATTACTGGAGGAGATAGTAATGGTGACTATTATATGCTATCAGATTTTGAAGATACAAAGGTTAGCTTAATTATAAATAGATGTAAAGGTGGAAAGATTGGTGAGCTTTGTGATAAAGCCATTGAAACTATGGGAAAATCTGATGAAAGATATTTTTTACAAGGTAGAAATAATAATACCGGTGAATTTATTCCAAGTGAAAAAACAATATTATTAGGAGAAGATACTGAGAAACTTAAATAACATAAACTTTATTTTTAACCCCCATTTCATTTTTAGAATGAAGTGGGGGTTTTAAGTTTAAAAAGTAAATGTTTATTATCCAATAATATTATTAGTATCTTCCATAAGCATTGAAAATTGGCTTTTTTTAATCCAACCATTACAATTTATTTTTGATTCTGTATTTAACAATGAATAATACCAAATTTCATTGTTTATTTCAGCTTCATCAATAATTTTTACTTGTGATTTTTCTTTGATTTTACTAATAGCAATAGATTCCTCAGAGGGAGCTATGAAAATTGAGGTATAAGGTAGTGTAATTCCATATCTAAATTCAGGCTTATTAAAATTTATTATTAAAGTTTTTTTGGAATCATTGTTACTTTTTTTATAAGTTGTATCTTTATATTTTGAAAGTTGATTATTTAAAGTTAAAATTTGCCTTTTATATTCAGTAATTTTAATATTGCATTGATATAGTACAAAGGCAACAGCACACACACCTAATAGTATTAAAAAAATACATAAAAAGATCAAATTAAATTACTCCTTTATATTAGTGTTTAATATAATATATTGTTTAAACATAAGATTAATTACATAATTTGTTATGAATAAATTAAAAAAAAAAGCTTAAACTAATAGAGAATTTTAAAATGTTAGGAGGGATTATTATGGCTAATCTAAATGAATTAGAATTACAAAATCTTCGTCACTTAATAGGAGCTCATTGTACAATTGAGAAAAAACTTGAATGTTACTCAGAACAATGTACTGATCCAACATTAAAAAATATGTTAAAAAAAGATGCACAAGATGCTAAAAACAGTAAAGAAAAATTAATGTCATTTTTAGGATAGGAGGCAATTAACATGCAAGAAAAAGAAATGATAAGCGATTATCTTGCTGGAATAAATGCAAGTTTAGCAGGATATGGTGGTATAATTTCTCAATGTGAGAATCAAGAATTAAGAGAAACTATACAAAACATGAGAAACCAAGATGAAGTACGTCAATATGCTCTTTTCAAAATTGCAAAAGAAAAAGGATACTATATCCCTGCTCAACAAGCAACTCCAGAAGAAGTAGCTACTGTAAAACAACAAGTTTCTCAAGGATAAAATTATCTAACTAAGAATACTACATAGAAATTTGTTAAATAAACTAAAAAAGAGACTATTAAAAAATTAATAGTCTCTTTTTTATTAAGCAAATAAATTTGTTATTAAAATAATTATATTAAGAATAAACAGAACTATTACTGGTACTATAGAACGTGAAACCCTAAGTTCAGTTTTCATATAATTATAAAAAGTTATTAAAGAAATTACTATTGGTGTGAAAAATATAAAAAATAATTTTGGAATATAATTACCTAATTCTCCGCTTTCTACTATCTGTAAAGCAATTTTGTTCGGTAAATTTTTAAATAAGATAATATTTATAGCTAAGCATAGTATTAAAAATAACATATTAATTTTAAAAATTTTTTTGTAACTTAAAATCTTTTGAATAAACATTTGTTTAATACCCAACCCCTTAATATACCTAAATTAAATTTATTTAAAGTAATATATAATAATGCTTTTTATTAAGTATATATCAAACAATAATCTTTTGGATATTTTTAACAAAAAATTTATAGTACAATAAAAATTAATCAATAACTTTTCCTAATACTTTTCCTATGGAGTCATTTATAACTAAGTCAGCTTTAGAATCAGCTTGAGTTGAACTTTTGTTTATTAAAACTAAATTCTTTCCTCTAAAATAGTTAATAAGCCCTGCAGCAGGATAAACAACTAAGGAAGTTCCTCCTATTATAAGGGTATCTGCTTTAGAAATAGCATCGATAGCACCTCTAATAACATTATCATCTAAAGGCTCTTCATATAAAACCACATCAGGTTTAACTATTCCACCACACTTAGTACATTTTGGAACACCCTTTGATTCAAGAATAAATTTTTCATCATAGAAAGTGTGGCAATCTACACAGTAGTTTCTAAGAACTGAACCATGAAGTTCAAAAACATTTTTGCTCCCTGCCATTTGATGAAGTCCATCTATGTTTTGAGTGACTATAGCCTTTAATTTTCCCATTTCTTCAAGTTTAGCCAAGGCAATATGTGCATCATTAGGCTTGGCATTAGGATAAATAAGTTTAGCTTTATAAAAGTTGAAAAACTCTTCTGGATATCTTTCAAAAAAACTATGAGAAACTAATTGTTCAGGGGTAAAAGTAATATTAAGCTTTTCATTAAATAAGCCATTAGCACTTCTAAAGTCAGGAATTCCAGACTCAGTTGACACGCCAGCTCCTCCAAAGAAAACTATGTTATTACTATTTTTTATTATTTCTTTTAATTTGTTTATCTTATCATCCATGAAATCATCTCCAAATATTTATTTATAATTCAATTATAAGACTCTTAATTTTAATATGCCAAGAGATAGAAAAATTAAGCTTTATAAATATAAAAATAAATTATATAAAAATATATTTAAAGCTTTAAATTTTTAAAATGATGAACTAGCTTAGTGTAATAAAAGAGTAACAAATACATATTATTTAAAGAGGTTAATTTAAGGGGAGGTTTAAAATGGCTTTTAAAGATGACATTCAAAAATTATCAGTTCAGGTAAAAGAGAGAAAAGAATATATCACTAATGAAGAAATGACAAAACAAGCATTAATAATACCATTTATTCAAATATTAGGATTTGATGTTTTTAATCCTATTGAAATTAGACCAGAATATAGTGCTGACTTTGGAATAAAAAAAGGCGAAAAGGTTGATTATGCTTTATTTAAAGAAAATGAACCAATAATATTTATAGAAGCAAAATCAGTAAATGAAAATTTAAACAATCATGATGCACAATTAGCGAGATATTTCAATTCAACAAAAGAAGTTAAGCTTGCTATATTAACTAATGGGATTGAATATAAATTTTTTACTGATTTAAATGCAAATAATGTAATGGATGATACTCCATTTTTAAATATAAATTTACTAGAGATTAAAGAATCGGATATAGAAAGTTTAAATAAATTAAGAAAAGAAAATTTTGATAAGGATTCATTAATAACTTATGCTGAAGAATTAGTTTATACTTCTACTTTAAATGAAAGTTTAAGAAGACTTTTTAGCAATCCAAGTGATGATTTTGTAAGATTCATAGTAAAGGATTTTAGTGAAATGAGAATAACATCCAATGTGATTGAGAGATTTAGACCACTTGTAAAAAAAGCAATTTCAAATGCAGTTTTAGATATAGTTAGTAAGGGGTTATATCAACAAGAGACATTAACTATAAAAAAAGAAGAAAATATAAATAATGATAGTGTTAATAGAGAAGACTTATCTGAAATTGAAATAGGAAATAAAGTTCAGAAGGGGATAATAACCACAGAGAATGAACTTAAAGGTTTTAATATAGTTAAAGATATACTAGAGAAAAATAATAGAGATATTTCAGAGATTAATTATAAAGATACTACAAACTATTTTTCTGTGTATTTAAGGAATACAACTAGATGGATTATTAGATTTAATTTAGATGCTAGTAAGAAAAATGTAATGACTAAATTACCTGTAGAATACGCAAAAAATATTTGTCCTAATAAGGAGATTGAGCAAGCTCCAAAGGGAATAGGAGAATCAAGGGTATATATTAATTCTATAGATGAATTATATGATTTGGAAAAATATTTAGTAGATGCCTATGATAATGTAAATTAATATATTAAAATGCAAAATATATTTTAAGTAAACTTATATATCTTCTAATAAAAATTAAAAGGCTATTAAGTAAAATCTGATTCTTATATTTAATTAAGAGGCAGATTTTTTATTAATATTTTGTATTTTAATTCATAATAAAAATTTACATTATATCTTAAATAAATTTAGAATTTTATGTTGATACTATATAGTTTTTTTATAAAATTTATATTAAGAACTTAAAAAATACGAATTCTATAAAAGGATGAGAAGATTATGGACTTGAAAGAAATAAGAGAAAGAATGTATGGCCAAAAACTTTATTATTGTAATGATGAAGATTTGATGAGGGAACAGATGAAGGCTTTAGAGTTACTTTATGATTTTAATAAAACAAGACCTTCAGAACAGGATAAAAGGGAGAAAATACTAAAGAAGATGTTTGCTGAAATAGGAGATGATTGTTATATTGAACCGCCTTTCCATGCTAATTGGGGAGGAAAAAATGTACATTTTGGCAATGGAGTTTATGCTAATTTTAATTTAACAATGGTTGATGACTGCGATATATTTGTTGGAAATAATGTGATGTTTGGCCCAAATGTTACAGTATCAGCAGGGACACATCCTATACATCCAGAATTAAGAAGTAAACAAGCTCAATATAATATTCCTATACATATAGGAAATAATGTTTGGATTGGTGCAAATTCTGTGATACTTCCAGGCGTTAATATTGGAGATAATTCAGTAATTGGAGCAGGAAGTATTGTTACAAAGGACATTCCATCTAATGTAGTTGCTGTAGGAAATCCATGTAGAGTATTAAGAGAAATTAATGAAAATGATATGAAATATTATTATAGAGATATGAAAATTGATATTGAGTAAAATCATATATATTTTAAAAATAAAATATTTCCTTACATTAAATATTTTTAATGTGGTAAAATAGAAGTATACAGCGTGTAGTTTTAATGACGTAATTCCAGTTGTTAAAACTACTTTTTTTATTTTAGAAAAGTATAGTGCTAACTACTTGAGTTAAAAGAGCAATCTCTTAATGATGAGATGAAAGCAAAATTTTAATTTAAGGAAGGTGAAAATTTATTGTTTAAAATTAATGATTATATAATGTATGGAACTGTTGGGGTTTGTCAGGTTATAGATATTACTAAAGAAACTCTTATGAATAATATTGAAAAAGAATATTATGTATTAAGTCCAGTTTATTCTAAGTATCCTAAAAAGACAGTAATTAAAATTCCAGTTGATAATAAGAAAATTTCTATGAGAACTCTTCTTTCTAAGGAGGATGTAAATTCCATTATAAATAGTATCCCAGAGACGGAAACTTTATGGATAGATAATGATAGACAAAGAAATGATGAGTTTAAAACAATGCTTAGAAGTGGAAATTGTGATGATTTAATTGTATTAATAAGAAGTATATATTTAGATAAAAAGAAAAGAAAATTAGATGGTAAAAAGGCATGTAAGGGCGACGATGAGATTATGCAAACTGCGGAAAAATTAATAAATGAAGAGTTTGCAGTTATCCTTGATATTCGTCCAGAAGAGGTAAAGTCTTATATAAAAAGTCATATACCTCAATAAAGCATAAAGAAAAGTAATCAAGAAGTTAGTGAATACTTTGATGAAATAGTATAAAAGTGGAAATTAATAAACCTAGATAAAATATAAAAAATATTTTATCTAGGTTTATTTTTATATTTAAATTTAAAATAAATTAGTCATTTCAGGAAAAGATAAAAAGAAGAATATCTTTTGAGGTGTGCTATGAAGGAATTAGAAAGACTTTTAGGAAGGTTAACAATTATCAATATAAAAGAAATTATTATAATTCTTGTTATTATGATAATTGTTTTAATCATAAATAAAATACTAATAAATAATCTATTTAAATTACTAATGAGAGGGGCAAGAAGGACTAAAAATTACTTAGATAATAATATTGTTAGAGCTTTAGAAAATCCATTAAAGCTTATTGTATCCTTTGTTGGAATATATTCAATATTTAAAGTTATAAATCTTGATTCCTTAGGTATAGATTTTTTATCTACATATAAGATTCTAAGAGTAGGAATAATAGTTTCATTTATATATTTTGCCTATAACTTAACTTTAGAAAATTCATTACTTTATTCTAAGTTACATAAAAATGATGGTGGTAATACTATTGTATTTCCTTTTGTTTCTATAATTATTAGATTAATAATATTGCTAGTTGGAATAATTATAATTGCAAATGAATTTGGCTTAACTGGCTTTATTGCTGGGTTAGGTGTAAGTGGAGTTGCCTTTGCTTTAGCTGCACAGGATACCTGTTCAAATTTGTTTGGGGGAATGGTAATAGTTTTAGATAGACCTTTTTCTATTGGAGATTGGATACAGGCTGGAGATGTTGAAGGAGTTGTTGAGGAGATTACATTTAGAAGTACAAGGATAAGAACCTTTTCCATGGCAATTGCTACTGTACCTAATTCAAAACTTGCTAATAGTAACATAATAAATTGGACTCAAAGAAAATTAAGGAGAATCCATTTTAAATTTACTATGGATTGCAAGACACCAATAGAAAGTATAAAAAATTCTGTTAATAAAATAGAAAATATGCTAAAAAAACATGATAAAATAGATAAAAATTTGATAATAGTAAGTTTTAATGAGCTTTCAACTTATGGTTTTGGAGTTTTTATATATTTCTATACAGATGAATTTGAATATTTAAAATATGAAAAGCTTAAGGAAGAAATAAATATAAAAATCTTAGAAATATTAAGAGAAGAAAATGTTAGTTTAATGTTTTTAAATTTTGATTTTAAAGGTTTTGAGAGAAGATCTGGGAATTGTAATCTTGAAAACACTGAGTTGGAATCAATAAAAAATATTACTGAGGAGGAGAGAGGAGTATGACAATTAAGTTAGAAGCATGTGTTGGAAATTATAAGGAAGGAAAAAGAGCTGAGGAATTAGGAGCTAATAGAATAGAGCTTTGTGATAACTTGGCTCAAGGGGGAACAACACCAAGCTATGGAACAATTCTTCAATGTAAAAAGGATATTAATATAGATATTAATGTAATTATTCGACCAAGAGGAGGAAATTTTGTTTATTCTAAAGAAGAATTGAACATAATGAAAAATGATATAAAACTTTGTAAGGATATAGGGGTAACAGGAGTAGTATTTGGATTTCTAAAGGAAGATAATACTTTAGATTATGAAACAACAAAGGAATTTGTTGAGTTAGCTAAACCTTTAAGCATTACATTTCATATGGCCTTTGATGAAATAGAAAATAAGGTTGATGCCTTAGGTAAGCTTATAGATTTAGGAGTAGATAGGGTTTTAACAAAGGGTGGTTTAGATAATGCTTTTAAAAATAAAGATACCTTAAAAGAATTAGTTGAACATGCTAAAGATAAAATAATAATACTTCCAGGTGGAGGAGTTACTAAAGATAATTTTTTAGAGTTAAAAGATTATACCAATGCTAGGGAGTTACATGGAACCAAAATAGTAGGAAATTTATAAAAACAATAGAAATGATTAGAAATAACTCTTAATATATATAATTAATCTTTTAAAACAGTAAAAAATAACTCTTTACAAAGTAAGATGAATGTCTTAATATTATATATAGAACAACCAAAGCAATAAATAATGGTGTGTATTATAAATATTGTAATATTATTTGTATATTACAATGACAATATTATTAAATGATATAAGACTTTAAGTCATATGATATTAGGATATTATTTAAAATAATATCTATTTTCTAACATAAGATAAAAGCTAATTTACAAAAGTAACCAATGCTTAAATTCAATGTAAATACTTTGTAATAAGTAATTTGTATAATTAAGTTAAAGGAATTTGTTGGGAGTGGTAAAGGTGTTAGAGAAGATGATATTAAGTGATAAAGAATGTGAATATCTTGCTAAAAGTATAGCGGGAGGAGTTTTAATAGGACTTGCTTTAGGAGCTATTTTTAATAATCCTCAGTTTGGCTTTGCCTTAGGTGGAGTAACTGGAATAGTAGCCTCTCTTATTTATATTTTAGTAAAAAGAGCTAAGATTAAATCAGATAAAAAGTTGATCAATTAATATATAAATGAGTTTGTTCGGGTTTATAGTATAAAATTAACATAGTGTTAATTTCCCCCTACTTAAACTATAAGCCCCTTTTAATATAAAATTTATAAATGTAAAGAAAAAAGAAGCAGATTAATCTGCTTCTTTTTTTATTCCTAAACTAATAGGATGTCTCTTAGAAGAATCTTTTAAATTATTTTTTGTATTTGTAACTTGAAGAGATTCTATAACTGGAACAATAATTGCGGCTACAAAGCCACTTGCAAGTCCATTATTATATAAATTTAATCCTCCATGTAATTCACCAATATTAAAAACCATAAATATGTGAAGAAATCCTGCTATTATTCCATAAGGCCAACCATAGTAGCCAGAAATAGGAGCTAATCCCGTACTAAATAATATACAAACTACTGTAACAGGAGAATTTATATCTGATATGCTAATTAAAGATGCTAATGAAGCTCCTATAATTAATGGAACAGAGTTAGCTAAATTTTTTCCGTAGCATCCAAAGCCTGCCATGGAAAAAATAGCTCCAATAGTTGGACCATTTAAATCACCATTTATAAGTAAAACAAAAAGCGTTGAGAATATACAAAGTACTCCCATATTAAAATAACAACTACTACCATAGATTGAAAAAAAGTCACTAGGGAAAATACCATGTTCTTTATTAATTCCTATTTGATCTTTCAGAACACTTTTCTTTGATTTATCTAGTATAAGGCTACAAATTATGAAGTAAGCACTTATAGTAAATAAAAATAGCATATATAATATATTATTTCCTTTATGCCATATAGAGTTTGTCTCAAAGTCATGTCCAACGGCTCTCATTAAAGACATTACTGCTATAGCTATAATTCCTCCAGCAAAGCCAACGTTATAAAGAGAGAACCCAGAATGAATCTTAGATGCATTTTTAGCAATTGGAGGAAGAATGAATCCTACTATTATTCCAACTAATGCACCCATAATAGCTCCAGATATAGGATGAACTTCTGGAAAAAACGAAAATTGACTTACTGTAGGGGCTAGAGCAGTCCCAAGAGATGCTATAACTAAGTAATCTTTAAAGGGCTTTTTTTTCACTTTAGAATATATAAAAGTACCTAAAACTATAGGCCATATATTTATTATATTTTTACCGAACATTCCAAAACCAGTTAAAAACCATAAAGACATTATGCTTTTTCCTGTAGATTTCGTATCAGTTATATAAAATAAAAATATAAATATTAAGCCTAAAAGAGCACTATTAATTAAGGTTGCTCCAAAACCACCTATACTTATATAATCTGTTATTAATATGTCTGAATTTGAAATTATATTGTAAAGTCCATTAAGTATTTCTTTAGGGCTTTCTAAAAAAAAGGCAAATATAATAAAAGAAATATATAAAATTAAATGTATAAGGTATTCTTGTGGTAACCTTTTCAACAATAGCAACACTCCTTAATAAAAATATATTTTAAGATTAATTTATTTTATATTTTAAAATAATAATAAATTTAAGTAGATTATATAATATAAATCTTTAAAAGAATAGATGATTACAGTAATCGTAATAAAAAAGAAACAAATAAAGCCACTTTAGTATAATATTAATTTATATACTAGTAGTGGCTTAATATATGTAGAGATATACACTACATATAGATTAATCAAATAGATCTGATTTCTTTTTTACTGTTATTAATGTTTTTACCATCATATTATCTGTATGATTTTGAGGAAACATTTGATTTTCATAATAATTATTATTGTAAGGTGATGGTTTCATTACGTAGTTATGCATACAGCAACAACTATGATTTGAATTATTATTAATCATAGGATTAAGATTCATTGAATTTGAATTGAATTTATTCATAGGCATAAAAGAATATTCTTGATTACATTTCATGTTCATAGGAACTAATTTAAAATTCTCATCATTATCTTTATAATTTTTCATAAAATTACACCCCTAACTTAATTAATACTCCTAATAGAGTATATTAAGTTAGAGGTGTAAAGTTTCCTTAAAAATCAATTTAGTTTTATATAAATCAATATAAATTTAAAATTGCAATTTCAAAAGCTAGATTAGGTATTGATAAAGAGTTTTATATAAATCAATGTAAACTTAAAATAATAATTAATATTAAGTATAAAGTTTTGGTTATATATTAGGTATTTGCCAATCTATAGGTTCTTTATTTATTGAAACTAAAAAATCATTAGTTTTAGAGAAAGGTTTTGAACCAAAGAATCCACGAGTAGCAGATAGGGGACTTGGATGCACTGATTTTATTATTTTATGTATTGGATTAGTTATTAAAGCTTCTTTTGAAATAGCATTTCTTCCCCAAAGAATAAATACTATAGGTTCTTCTCTTTTGTTTAATAATTCAATTACTCTATCAGTGAATATTTCCCAACCCTTACCCTTATGAGAATTAGCTTGCCCTTCTCTAACTGTTAAAACAGTATTTAATAAAAGGATACCTTGTTTAGCCCAAGATTCCAAAAATCCATTATTAGGTATGTAACATCCAAGGTCAGAATTTAATTCTTTAAACATGTTTCTCAAAGATGGAGGAGTTTGAACTCCTGGTTTAACAGAAAAACTAAATCCATGAGCTTGGTTTGGTCCATGGTATGGATCTTGACCTAAAATAACAACTTTAACATCTTTGTAAGGTGTGAATTTTAATGCGTTAAATATATCATACATGCTTGGATGTATTTTTTGAGTTTTATATTCATTTATAAGAAACTTTCTAAGATTTAAGTAATATTCCTTTTCAAACTCATCTTTTAATAAATCATCCCAATCATTATTAAATTCAGCAGCCATTTAATTACCTCCTTATATAAAAATAAATTTTGTCAAAATCATAATTAAATTCTATACTTAATAATTTCTTATAACAAGGGTGCTAAATATAATTTGGGTTAAAATAGTTGCAATTAATCAATAACAAAATAGTTAGAATTCCATAATTAAAAGTAAACAAAGATTCTATATTAATAAGCTTAAGAAATCCATATGATTTGGCAGCTTATGATAACGCTAAGGCACAGGGAGTTGCATATGGATTTAAAGGAATGGATTCAACAGAAGAAGATACTTCGTTCCCAACTAAATGTTCAGGAACCATATAATGCTAAAAAACAATTTCAAATAGAAGAGATACTTTTTTTTAACTAAATCTTCAGGACCTAATATACCAGCATCTATGGGAGTTGTTTTTGGAGCTGTAGAGCCTAAGGGAAAGTTACCAGTAGATATTCCAAGTTTAAATAATGATGGAACTATGAATACTGAAGTTAATTATTACGATTATGGACATGGCATTACAAACATCAATAGCTTGGGAAATGTTAATATTAGTATGAATAAAAAAATAAATTTAGGTGATAATTTTCAAGTAAAGTTTAATTTAAGTGATTTTAATGAAATAGTAGCAGGTAAATATAGAGCCAAGATTAAATTTCAAGGAGAAAAATTAGAATTTATTAATAGTAAGGTAGAGTTTAGTGAAGATTTACAAACTAATATTATAGATAATAATACTTTAGAAGTTTTAATAAATTTAGAAGAGGGTTCTCTTAAGGCTAATGAAGTGAATTTCATTTTAGAATTTAAGGCAATTGATAAAGCTGAATTAACTAGTATAGAAATAACAAGTTCAGAACTTATTGATGAAAAAGGAAGATGTTTTAAACAGAAATATGTTATTTCAGAATTTTCGATAGAAGATAATAAAGAGGATAAGCCTCTAAGCCCAGATGAGGATAAAGAAGATGAAGAAAATAATGAGGATTTAGAGAATAGTGATGATAATAATAAAGATGAATTACCACAAACAGGTTCAGGTGTTGGTAAAGAATTCATTTTTGGATTAGGGTCTCTATCACTTTTAGTTGGAATTGGATTAAAAAGCAAAAGATTTAAAAGAAAATAGTAAGTAAAACAATATAAATTTTTTTAAAAGGAATGCTTTTTTACAGTATTCCTTTTATTTTACATATTAATACAATAAATTATATGAAAACTTATCCCAGCGTATCAATGTAAGAATTATATAGAAAAATTAAGGAAAATAAAGAATTATAGGAATAATAATGAAAATAATGTGTATTATAAAATCGGTTAAATCAATATACATGGTAAGATAAATCTCGTCGCTGAGAGACACACAAACAACTTAACAAAATAAATAAAAAGTTTTGAAAAAAGTTGTTGACAAAGTTTCGAAGTGATGCTAAACTAAGAAAGTCGCTTGATGGCGACGACGAAATGGTCTTTGAAAATTAAACAGAAGATATTAACATAAACCAGCAATTCTTTTATAAGTAATATGAGTATAGATTAAACTTTTAAATTGAGAGTTTGATCCTGGCTCAGGATGAACGCTGGCGGCGTGCTTAACACATGCAAGTCGAGCGATGAAGTTTCCTTCGGGAAACGGATTAGCGGCGGACGGGTGAGTAACACGTGGGTAACCTGCCTCATAGAGTGGAATAGCCTTCCGAAAGGAAGATTAATACCGCATAACGTTGAAAGATGGCATCATCATTCAACCAAAGGAGCAATCCGCTATGAGATGGACCCGCGGCGCATTAGCTAGTTGGTGGGGTAACGGCCTACCAAGGCGACGATGCGTAGCCGACCTGAGAGGGTGATCGGCCACATTGGGACTGAGACACGGCCCAGACTCCTACGGGAGGCAGCAGTGGGGAATATTGCACAATGGGGGAAACCCTGATGCAGCAACGCCGCGTGAGTGATGAAGGTTTTCGGATCGTAAAGCTCTGTCTTTGGGGAAGATAATGACGGTACCCAAGGAGGAAGCCACGGCTAACTACGTGCCAGCAGCCGCGGTAATACGTAGGTGGCGAGCGTTATCCGGATTTACTGGGCGTAAAGGGAGCGTAGGCGGATGATTAAGTGGGATGTGAAATACCCGGGCTCAACTTGGGTGCTGCATTCCAAACTGGTTATCTAGAGTGCAGGAGAGGAGAGTGGAATTCCTAGTGTAGCGGTGAAATGCGTAGAGATTAGGAAGAACACCAGTGGCGAAGGCGACTCTCTGGACTGTAACTGACGCTGAGGCTCGAAAGCGTGGGGAGCAAACAGGATTAGATACCCTGGTAGTCCACGCCGTAAACGATGAATACTAGGTGTGGGGGTTTCAACACCTCCGTGCCGCCGCTAACGCATTAAGTATTCCGCCTGGGGAGTACGGTCGCAAGATTAAAACTCAAAGGAATTGACGGGGACCCGCACAAGTAGCGGAGCATGTGGTTTAATTCGAAGCAACGCGAAGAACCTTACCTACACTTGACATCCCTTGCATTACTCTTAATCGAGGAAATCCCTTCGGGGACAAGGTGACAGGTGGTGCATGGTTGTCGTCAGCTCGTGTCGTGAGATGTTGGGTTAAGTCCCGCAACGAGCGCAACCCTTGTCGTTAGTTACTACCATTAAGTTGAGGACTCTAGCGAGACTGCCTGGGTTAACCAGGAGGAAGGTGGGGATGACGTCAAATCATCATGCCCCTTATGTGTAGGGCTACACACGTGCTACAATGGCTGGTACAGAGAGATGCAATACCGCGAGGTGGAGCCAAACTTAAAAACCAGTCTCAGTTCGGATTGTAGGCTGAAACTCGCCTACATGAAGCTGGAGTTACTAGTAATCGCGAATCAGAATGTCGCGGTGAATACGTTCCCGGGTCTTGTACACACCGCCCGTCACACCATGAGAGTTGGCAATACCCGAAGTCCGTGAGCTAACCGCAAGGAGGCAGCGGCCGAAGGTAGGGTCAGCGATTGGGGTGAAGTCGTAACAAGGTAGCCGTAGGAGAACCTGCGGCTGGATCACCTCCTTTCTAAGGAATACATCTTAGGACAACTAAGATGATAATGAATTCTGGATAATATCTCTGTTTAATTTTGAGAGACTATCTCTCAAAATTGTTCTTTGAAAATTGCACATAATTTAATTTATAGAAACAACAAGCCAAATTGGCAAAACCAATTTCTATTCTTTGTAAAATGAGAACTATAACTAATATAGGTCAAGCTACAAAGGGCGCATGGTGAATGCCTTGGCATCAGGAGCCGATGAAGGACGTGATAAGCTGCGATAAGCTTCGGGTAGGCGCACATAGCCTGAGATCCGAAGATCTCCGAATGAGGAAACTCACATGGGAAACCCCATGTATCATTAAGTGAATACATAGCTTAATGAAGGTAACCCAGGGAACTGAAACATCTAAGTACCTGGAGGAAGAGAAAGAAAAATCGATTTTCTTAGTAGCGGCGAGCGAAAGGGAAAGAGCCCAAACCGGAAACTTGTTTCCGGGGTTGTGGACATAGCATAAAAGTGGAGGCTATTGTAACTGAAGAGAACTGGAAAGTTCCACCGTAGAAGGTAATAGTCCTGTAAGTGAAACGAGAAGACCACGAGTTATGATCCAGAGTACCACGAGACACGTGAAACCTTGTGGGAAGCAGGGAGGACCACCTCCCAAGGCTAAATACTACCTGATGACCGATAGTGAAGCAGTACCGTGAGGGAAAGGTGAAAAGAACCCCGGGAGGGGAGTGAAATAGAACCTGAAACCGTGTGCCTACAACCGCTCAGAGCCCCTTATGAGGGTGATGAGGTGCTTTTTGTAGAACGAGCCAACGAGTTACGGTATGTAGCAAGGTTAAGTACTTAAGGTACGGAGCCGAAGGGAAACCGAGTCTGAATAGGGCGACTAGTTGCATGCCGTAGACCCGAAACCGGGTGACCTATCCATGGCCAGGTTGAAGCGAGGGTAAAACCTCGTGGAGGACCGAACCACGTTGCTGTTGAAAAAGCATGGGATGAGCTGTGGATAGCGGAGAAATTCCAATCGAACCCGGAGATAGCTGGTTCTCTCCGAAATAGCTTTAGGGCTAGCGTCGAGTATGAGTAGTGGAGGTAGAGCACTGAATGGGCTAGGGGGCATAGCGCTTACCGAACCTTATCAAACTCCGAATGCCACATACTTTGAGCTCGGCAGTCAGACTACGAATGATAAGATCCGTGGTCAAAAGGGAAACAGCCCAGATCGTCAGCTAAGGTCCCAAAGTGTAAGTTAAGTGGGAAAGGATGTGAGATTTCTAAGACAACTAGGATGTTGGCTTAGAAGCAGCCATTCATTAAAAGAGTGCGTAATAGCTCACTAGTCGAGAGATCTTGCGCCGAAAATGTAACGGGGCTAAACTTACCACCGAAGCTACGGGCTTGAACTTAGTTCAAGCGGTAGGAGAGCGTCGTAACCGGGCTGAAGTCGTACCGTAAGGAGCGGTGGACTGGTTACGAGTGAGAATGTTGGCATCAGTAGCGAGATGTGGGTGAGAATCCCACAGGCCGAAAACCTAAGGTTTCCTCAGGAAGGTTCGTCCGCTGAGGGTTAGTCGGGACCTAAGCCGAGGCCGAAAGGCGTAGGTGATGGACAACTGGTTGATATTCCAGTACCACTACCATCGTTATTATCGATGGCGTGACGCAGGAGGATAGTGTGTGCTAGCTATTGGATGCTAGTCTAAGCGTTTAGGCAGTGAGAGTAGGCAAATCCGCTCTCATAATGCTGAGGCGTGATGGGGAAGGTTCCACGGAACCGAAGTACATGATTCCACGCTGCCAAGAAAAGCGTCTAGAGAGAGAAGTAGTGCCCGTACCGCAAACCGACACAGGTAGGTGAGGAGAGAATCCTAAGGCCGGCGGAAGAATTACAGTTAAGGAACTCGGCAAATTGACCCCGTAAGTTCGCGAGAAGGGGTGCCTACGAGAGTAGGCCGCAGAGAATAGGCCCAAGCAACTGTTTAGCAAAAACACAGGTCTCTGCTAAAGCGTAAGCTGATGTATAGGGGCTGACGCCTGCCCGGTGCTGGAAGGTTAAGGGGAACACTTAGCGCAAGCGAAGGTGTGAACTTAAGCCCCAGTAAACGGCGGCCGTAACTATAACGGTCCTAAGGTAGCGAAATTCCTTGTCAGGTAAGTTCTGACCCGCACGAATGGCGTAATGACTTGGGCACTGTCTCAACTGTAAATCCGGCGAAGTTGTAGTGCGAGTGAAGATGCTCGCTACCCGCGATTGGACGGAAAGACCCCGTAGAGCTTTACTGTAGCTTAGCATTGAGTTTTGGTATTGTCTGTACAGGATAGGTGGGAGACTAGGAAACCAGGGCGTCAGCCTTGGTGGAGTCAACCTTGGGATACCACCCTGACAGTACTGAAATTCTAACTGGCGGCCATGAATCTGGTCACAGGACATTGTTAGGTGGGCAGTTTGACTGGGGCGGTCGCCTCCTAAAAAGTAACGGAGGCGCCCAAAGGTTCCCTCAGAACGGTCGGAAATCGTTCGAAGAGTGCAAAGGCAGAAGGGAGCCTGACTGCGACACCCACAAGTGGAGCAGGGACGAAAGTCGGGCTTAGTGATCCGGTGGTACCTCGTGGGAGGGCCATCGCTCAACGGATAAAAGCTACCTCGGGGATAACAGGCTGATCTCCCCCAAGAGTCCACATCGACGGGGAGGTTTGGCACCTCGATGTCGGCTCGTCGCATCCTGGGGCTGAAGTAGGTCCCAAGGGTTGGGCTGTTCGCCCATTAAAGCGGCACGCGAGCTGGGTTCAGAACGTCGTGAGACAGTTCGGTCCCTATCCGTCGCGGGCGTAGGAAATTTGAGAGGAGCTGTCCTTAGTACGAGAGGACCGGGATGGACTGACCTCTGGTGTACCAGTTGTTCCGCCAGGAGCACAGCTGGGTAGCTAAGTCGGGAATGGATAAACGCTGAAAGCATCTAAGCGTGAAGCCAACCTCAAGATGAGATTTCCCATAGCATAAGCTAGTAAGATCCCTTGAAGAACACAAGGTTGATAGGTCGGGGGTGTAAGCATGGTAACATGTTCAGCTGACCGATACTAATAGATCGAGGGCTTGACCAAATATAGTATTAATTATGTGCAATTTTGAAAAAACAAAAACTTTCAAACATCTGGTGATGATGTTCTTTAGGGTAACACCCGTTCCCATTCCGAACACGACGGTTAAGCCTTTAGAAGCCGATGGTACTGCACGGGAGACTGTGTGGGAGAGTAGGTGGTCGCCAGGTTTTTATTTTATGGCTCGATAGCTCAGTCGGTAGAGCAGAGGACTGAAAATCCTCGTGTCGCTGGTTCGATTCCTGCTCGAGCCACCAAAAGCTTAGTGAATAATTCACTAAGCTTTTTTTGTACATAAATTTCAAACTCTTATTTAAAATAAGGAGTTCTAAATAAGAAGTTATAATATTATATTGAGATTTGAATAAGTCATAAATATCTATAAAATAGTTAGATTACAATAAGAAGACTATAAGAATAAAAAAATATATATTTGTTTTTATTAAACAAAATATATATTTTAAGGGTAGAACGGTTAAACTAGGTATCAATACAACCTGGTTTTTATTAAATATAGAAAAGTTTTAGTGATAGTATAATTATTTTCTACATACATAGAAGGCTATTTTTTATAGAGCATAAAAAATATTTTTATATGAGATTATTAAAATGTAAAATAAGAATATAATTTATATTTTTAATTTATATTTTGAACTTATGTTAAAAATTAAAAGAGGATCTTAATAAGATCCTCTTTTAATTTTATTTTTTAATTTATTTCTTTTAATTTATCTAGAACTTTTTCTATGTGTCCTTTAACTCTTACTTTTCTAAATTCTTCTATTAATATTCCTTCTTTATTTATTAAGAAAGTACTTCTTTCTACACCCATATATTTTTTGCCGTACATATTTTTTTCTTTTATTACATCGTATAATTTACAAACTATTTCATCTGGATCACTAAGTAATACAAATGGAAGTGATAATTTAGTAATAAATTTATCGTGAGATGCTAAAGAATCTCTAGAAACACCTAAAATAATTGCATTTAAATCATGAAAGTTTTGTATGTTATCTCTAAAATCACAAGCTTCTGTAGTACAACCAGCAGTGTTATCCTTAGGATAAAAATATAAAACTATATTTTTTCCTTTGTAATCACTTAGTGAATGTTCTTTTCCATCAGAACCCATAAGTTTAAAATCTGGAGCTAATTTATTTATTTCAATTGACATAAGAATCCCTCCTTTAAATTATATATATTATATAATAATTACTATTCATTATCAACAAAGTGGAAGAGAGATATTCATATGTATAAAATTTAAATATAAAAATTTAAATTTTAGAGGAGGAATTTATTGTCTTTTAGTAATTAACATGAACTTTAGGGAGAAAATTATAGAGATAAGAATTATAACTTTTTATTAGTTGATAAAAACTTTAGTTTATATTCTAAAGTTTTTAATAATTAAATTTAAAGTGTGAATTGTAAGTTTTTAGTGATTAACTTTATAGGGTGAATTATAATTTTTTTAGAAGTTAGAAGTTAGAAGTTAGAAGTTAGAAGTTAGAAGTTAGAAGTTAGAAGTTAGAAGTTAGAAGTTAGAAGTTAGAAGTTAGAAGTTAGAAGTTAGAAGTTAGAAGTTAGAAGTTAGAAGTTAGAAGTTAGAAGTTAGAAGTTAGAAGTTAGAAGTTAGAAATTAATTTGAATTTTAAGTGTTAGAAACCTTAAAGTTAGTATTTAAAATCTTAAGGTTTAAGAATATAAAAAATATGTAGTATTAGTTTGTTAAACTTGAGCCTGATTTTTAAGAGAAAAAATTTATAAGTAAGAAATTTTTAATTATATATTATTAAAGTATAAACTTATTTTATAGATTAGGAAAATACTCAGAATTTCTTTTTAATTCATTAAATGTATGTTAATATATGAAGTATAGGAAAATAAAACTTTAATTAAAAAGGAGATAATATATATGGAAAAGAAAGTTCTAGCAACAGTTGGAAATACAGAAATAACTTCAGACTATATAGATGAGATAATAGCAAGATACCCAGCTCAACAACAAGCTATGCTTGCTAGTGATGAAGGTAAAAGACAAGTTTTAGAGCAAGCTATTGCTTTTGAATTAATGTCTGAATTTGCAAAAGAAACTGGATTAGATAAGACTGAAGAGTTTAAAGATCAATTAAATAAATTTGCTAAAGAATTATTAGCTCAAATGGTAATGAAAAAGACTTTATCATCAGTTACTGTAACAGATGATGAAGCAAAAGCTTTTTACGAAGAGCATAAAGAAAACTTCGTTGAATTAGAAACTGTAACAGCTAAGCACATCTTAGTTGCATCAGAAGAAGAAGCTAAAAAAGTAGAAGAAGAAATAGCTTCAGGTTCAATAACTTTTGAAGATGCTGCTAACAAATACTCAAGCTGTCCTTCAAAGGAACAAGGTGGTAACTTAGGTTCATTCTCAAAAGGAATGATGGTTCCAGAATTTGAAGAAGCTGCATTTAACTTAGAGTTAGGAGTAGTTAGTGCTCCAGTTAAAACTCAATTTGGATATCACTTAATAAAAGTTGAAGACAAAACAGAAGCTAAAACTAAAGCTTTTGAAGATGTTAAAGAGCAAGTTGTTAATATGTTAATTCAAGAAAGACAACAAAAGAAATACTTAGAATTAATAAAAGAATTAAGAGAAAAATATGGAGTTAAATTAGCTTAATTTAAGACTCTATTAAAAAGTTAGGTGTAGAATTTTATTCTATATCTAACTTTTTTTATTGTTTTTAGTGTAGTAATATGTATAAATGACAATACTTAAGTTAGAGATTCTTAATAAACTTAATTTATATATTTTTAAAATTAGAAGATATTAAAAATATAAATTCTAAATTATATTTTAGAATTTAGAATAATAAGAATGTCCTAGTAACTTTATTATTAATTAAGATTAATTTATATATTTAGTATTTATATTTAATAGTTTTTAGTGAATTTGGATTTTATATGAAGTTAGTTTATTGAAAGAAGTATTAGCTATATTTGTAGCTTTTAAGAAAAGGCTTAAACAAGAAGTATATTTTGCTACTTTGTAAGAGAAATGTATAAATATTTATTAAGTATTTGTGGTATAATTAGGTTTAGTTATTTTACAAAAAAATAGATGATAAGCAGAGGTGAACAACTTGAAGGATTGGCTTGAGATTGAGAAAAGTATTTTTTCTCATTGGAGAATGATATTTAGCATATCCAAGAAAGAATTTAAAAAAGAGTTTGCTGGTTCTAAGTTAGGTATGGCTTGGGCTATAATAAGACCACTAGCTATGATAACTGTTTTCTGGATGATATTTTCAACTGGAATGAGAACAACTAGTTCAAATGTACAGGTTAATTATTTAGTTTGGCTAGTTTCAGCATACATACCATGGATATTTATTTCTGATGTAATTATGTCAGGCGCAGGTTCCATAAGGGTTAATTCCTTTTTGGTTAAAAAGGTTAAATTCCCTGTAGAAATATTACCTACTATAAGAATAGTAATTAGTTTTTACACATTTTTAATTTTGCTAGTAATAAGTTTTATAATATTTGCAGTCAATGGTAACTTAAATCTAATAAATATACCTAAATTGATTTATGCCATTATCATAACTATAATATTTTTGGCAGCTTTATCAAGATTACTATCTGCATGGGTGGTAATGTCAATTGATATATTACATGGAATATCTGTATTTATGCAATTTTTATTCTGGATGTGTCCAGTTATGTGGCAAGCAGGAGAATTGCCTGTAGGTTCTAGTATGCCTTGGATTGAGAAAATACTAAAATTAAACCCTTTATATTACTTAGCTGTTTTATTTAGGGACGCATATTTAGGAACACATACAGTTAGTTTAGCATATGGAGTTTATTTCTGGGTAGTAACTATAATATTATTCATATTTGGATCTAAAGTATTTAAAAAATTTAGACCAGAATTTGATGATGTTTTATAAAAAGAGAGGTACAGAATATGTCTGTTGCTATAAGAGTTAAAGACTTAACTAAAAAATATAAGTTATATCAAAAGAGATCTGAAAGATTAGCGAATGCTTTTGGTAAAGAAAAGAATATAAAAGAATTTTATGCTTTAAAGGGCGTTTCTTTTGAGATAAGCAAGGGAGAATGTGTTGGTATTATCGGTCATAATGGGGCCGGTAAATCAACACTTTTAAAATTACTAACAGGAGTGGCTTTCCCTACTTCTGGAGAGATTGAGATAAATGGAAGATTAGCATCTATGCTAGAATTGGGGTCAGGATTTAATCCTGAGCTTACTGGTATGGAAAATATTTATTTCAATGGTAGTTTAAATGGTTTAACTAAGGAAGAGATAGATGGAAAATTAAAGGATATACTTGAGTTTGCTGATATAGGTAATTTTATAGAGCAACCAGTAAAAAATTATTCAAGTGGTATGTTTGCTAGATTAGCATTTGCCGTTGCTATTAATGTAGACCCTGACATATTGATAGTTGATGAAATTTTATCCGTTGGAGATGTTGGTTTCCAAGTTAAATGTATGGAAAAGTTCAATGAATTTAAGAAAAAGGGAAAAACAATACTTTATGTTTCTCATGGACTTGGAACAGTGAAAAAGTTCTGTGACAGAGCAATTTGGCTTCAAAAAGGTGAAGTTGTAGATGATGGGAATTCTGTAATTGTAGTAGAGAGATATTATAATTTAAATTTTAATCCTGCTAATATAGAACAATTAAAAGATCATAAAAGTGACATAATAAATAGTATAGTAGTTAAATCTAATACAAAAAATGTAGAATATCTTGAAAAATTAGATTTAGAGGTTGAATATGATCTTATTTCAAATGACTTAAAAGACCCTAACATAGTTTTAGAGTTTAGAAAAACTGACTATGAGCCAGGTACAACTAGAGGAAATGATCAGTTTGTTTGTGGTATAAATAGTAAAGATAATATAAAAAATATTCCTTTTAATTTAGGAGTTAATAAGTTAAAAGTGTCTTTAAATAAGGTTAACTTAGTTGCTGGAGTTTATTATATTGACTTTGTTTTAAGAGATGGTGAAGAGGAAGTATATAGAAAAATAAATGGATATAGTTTTACTTTGAATGACAAGTATAGAGGAGAAGGTTTCTTAATACTGGGGCATTCTTGGGGTAATTAATCGGAGGAATAGTATGAGCGTAGGTAGAATTGCTAGGAGAACAACGGAAGTTCTTAAAGAAGATGGTTTAATAGAAGTTATAAAGAGAGTTTTAAGATATATAAAAAGACGTATTAAAGATAAATTAGATAATAATGCATTAACCTATAGAAAAAATTATGAAGAGGCTAATGCTATATTTCATAAGATATTAAAAAAAGAGAAATTCAAAGCGGTAGTAGTTTTTGATTCAAGAGTTGGATGGAATATTCCTTTATTCCAACGTTCTCAACATATGGCAAATGAGCTTACTGATGATGGATATCTTTATTTCTATAGAACTTCAGAGCAGTTTGATCCGCATGTAAAGACTGTTGAAAAGCTGAAGGATAGACTTTACTTAGTTAACATGGCTAATTTTGCTTTACAAAATGCTATGTTTGATCTTCTTAAGGAGTATAAAGGTCATAAATTCTTATCTCTTTATTCAACAGATGTTTATTTAGATGAACAATATATTAAAGAGAAATACATTGATAATGGTTTTAAAATAATATATGAATATATAGATGAACTTTCAGATGAAATATCAGGACACTTACCTGATTTTGTATATGATAGACATAAGAATATTATAGAAGATAAGAGTAATATAGCTGTAGGGTCAGCAGATAAGCTTATAGAAGAAATAGAAGAGATTAGAGGAAAAGAAAATGTTGCAATGATAACAAATGGAGTTCAATATGATCATTGGCAATATAGAAGTGATGAGGTTCCAGAAAAATTAAAAGATATAGTAAGCAAAGGAAATCCTATAATAGGATATTTTGGAGCTTTAGCAAAATGGTTTGATTATGAATTACTTAAAAAAGTAGCTAAAGAAAGACCTAATTATGAGATTGTATTAATAGGATTTTTATATGATAACAGCTTTAAAGATAGTAAAATAGATGAACTTGAAAATGTTCATTATTTAGGTATTGTTGATTATAAGGAATTAAATCAATATTCTCAATACTTCACAATATCAACTATACCATTTTTATTAAATGATATAACTGAGTCTACAAGTCCAGTTAAACTTTTTGAATATATGGCAATGGGGCATCCTATAGTTACTACTGATATGAGAGAATGCAGAAAGTATAAGTCAGTATTAATAGGAAAAAGCCATGAAGATTTTATAGAAAAACTAGACTTTGCATTAACTCTTGATAAAAAAGATGAGTATTATAACTATCTAAAAGAAGAAGCTCTAGCAAATACTTGGAGAGAAAAGGCAGCTATACTAGATAGATTAATTGAAAAAAACATTTAAGAGTGAGAGGGTAATAGTATGAGTTTAAAAAGAAGTTTAAAAAATTTATTAAGACCTATATTGAAGCCAATGTTGCTTAAATATAGAGAAAAAGGACATGAAGATCAAAAACAAGTATTCTTTGATGAAATAACTGGTGCAATAAAGAATGGAAATTATGATGCTATAATTATATTTGATGTTTACTTTGGATTTGAGGTTAAAATGTTCCAAAGACCTCAACATATAGCTTTAAATCTAGCTAAGGAAAATGTTTTATATTTTTATAAAGCATCACCTTATGTTGATAAGGATATTAAAACTTACAAGAAGATGGAAGAAAATCTTTACTTAGTTAACACAGATTTATATTGGTTACAAGAATGTTTAATAGATATAGTATCTCAAAGTGGAGTTCCTGCCTTTGGTCAAATATATTCAACTTCATTTGTTGAATATGATAGCTGGTTAAAGAAGTTTACAGATAGAAACTTTAAAATAATATATGAATATGTTGATGATTTATCAGATGATATTGCTGGATTTAAAATATCAGATGAAATTAAAGCAAGTCATAAGAGAATGCTTGAAGATACAGAAAAAGTTTATGTGGTAACTACTGCAGATAAGCTTTACCAAGAAGCTAAAGAGTTAAGAGGAGAAAATAAATTAGCTCTTGTAACTAATGGAGTTCAATATGAGCATTTTGCTAATATTGATTGCAAAAAGATTCCTGATAAGATGAAAAATATTGTTAATAGTAAGAAAAAGATAATAGGATATTTTGGAGCCTTAGCTAGTTGGTTTGATTATGATTTAATTAAAGAGCTTGCAGAAGAATTTAAAGATGATTATGAAATAGTTCTTATAGGAATAGATTATGATCAATCTTTAGGAAAGAGCGGAATATTAAAATTAGACAATGTTCATTATTTAGGAACTATTAACTATAATGAACTTCCAACATATTCTAAGTTCTTTAATGTTTCTATAATTCCTTTTGTGGTAAATGAAATAACAGAAGCTACTTCGCCAGTAAAATTATTTGAATATATGGCTTTAGGTAAGCCTATAGTTACAACAGCTTTACCAGAGTGTAGAAAATATGAATCACCTTTAGTAAGTGATTCACATGAAGATTTCATAAATAACATTAAGAAAGCTGCTGAGTTAGAGAATTCTAAGGAATATATAGAATTACTTAGAAAAGAAGGTAATCAAAATACTTGGAGACAAAAGGCAAAGGACATTAAGGAGCTTATACTAAACTCTTAATGGGGGAGAAATCATGGAAAAGGCAATAGAAGTAAAAAATCTTTGTAAAAATTACAGAGTTTATGATTCAAAATCAAGTAGAATAAGAAACATAATAAATCCTTTTGCAAAAAAAGAAGTTAAAGAGTTTAAAGCCTTAACTGATGTTTCTTTTCATGTAAATAAGGGTGAAATAGTAGGTATCATTGGAAATAATGGTGCTGGTAAATCTACTTTGTTAAAAATATTAACAGGAGTTTCATTTCCATCATCAGGAGAAGTTAATGTTAATGGAAGAGTATCTTCTCTTTTAGAATTAGGAACTGGTTTTAATCCAGAGCTTACTGGAGAAGAAAATATATATTTTAATGGAAGTCTCATGGGATTAACTCAAGATGAAATTGATAAGGTAAAGGATAATATTATAGAGTTTGCTGATATTGGAGAATTTATAAATCAACCAGTAAAAAGTTACTCAAGTGGTATGTATGCTAGATTAGCCTTTGCCGTTGCTATAAATATTAATCCAGATATACTTATTGTAGATGAGATATTATCCGTTGGAGATGTTGGATTCCAAAAAAAATGTATGGATAAGTTTAATGAATTTAAAGAGGCTGGTAAAACAGTTCTTTATGTATCACATGGCCTTGAAACTGTTCAAACCTTCTGTGAAAGAGCTATATGGCTTGAAAAAGGAAGAGTAGTTGATATTGGACCATCCTTTGATATAGTTGAAAAATATTATGATAAGCTTATGAAAAGTGATGACAAAGAAGAGCTTGAAACAGGAAAGTTTGTTGAGCTTATCAATGTGGAAATATTAGATGATAAAAAAGTTTATAAAAAGGGCGAATCTATAGAATTTTTAGTTGAATATGAGGTGTTTAATCCATCAGTTAAAAATGCTGGTATTACTATTGAAATGAGAAAGGCATACAGAGAGCCTTGTGAGTATAGAAATGCAGATCAGTTTATATTCTCAGTAAATAGTAATGTTGATGAATTCACTATACCTTGGAAAAAGGGAAGAAATAAAATTACTTTTAAAATTGATTCTCTAGATGTTAAGGAAGGAATTTATTATTTAGATGCTATATTTTCAGAAAGCCAAAATCTTGTTGCTTTAGAAACACAAGAAGACGTAGTTTCATTTGAGGTTAAAAATGAAGGAGAGTCTGAAGGTTTTGTATTCTTAGATTCTACATGGACATAAAAAATAGAGGATATGACCATAGTTTATATGGCTTATATCCTCTTTTGTGTACTAATTATGTGAAAAGATGTTAATAATGAAAAATATTAAAGTCTTTTGATAAGGAGAATTCTTATGAGTAATATTTTTGAAGTTATGTTAAAAAAGAATATTGGAGATTTTACATATGAAGAGAAAAGGGAATTAAATAACTGGCTTATAGAAAATTTAAAACTTAAAGAACTTATATATTCTGGATTAGAACTTACTAAAGTTATTAATGAGGATGGGGAAGAAACAGCATACTATGAGAATAAAATAACCGAAGAAGATATTTTATCAGGAAATTTCAATGAATTATGTTCTAAGACATCTAAATATATAGATGATGCTATAAGCTCAATATTATTTGAGGGGCAATTTAATTGTTTTTATGAAAAGATTAAAAGCATATTGGAATTAGAAGACTTTGATGAAATTATTGTTTTTCATGCTTCCTTTGGATGGAATATAGAAATGAAACAAAGACCTCAACATTTAGCAGAGGCATTAAGTAAAAAGAAAGTATTATATATATATAGAAGCGATGTAAAAAATGATAACATTTATTCAATTAAAAAGATAAAGGACAATTTATATGTTCTTAATTTAGATATGTATAGTTTAAATATGGCATTTTTTGAGGCAATAAAATCAATTAATAAGCCTAAATTTTTACATGTTTATGCTACATGTTTAAACTCAGTTGATTACGAAAAGATAAAAACATATATGGATAAAGGCTTTAAAGTCATATATGATTTTGTAGACGAGTTATCTAGTGAAATAAGTGGATATAACATAACTTCTAAAGTGATAGAGGATCATGAAAAACTCTTGAGAGATAAAGAAAATGTATTAGTTGTTTCAACTGCAAAAAAATTAAAAGATATTGCAAATAAATTTAGGGGAGAAAATGAAAATAATATTTTAGCTCCTAATGCTGTTAATTTAGAAGATTTTAAAAATCATGGAAATGAAATAGGTGAAAAAATTCAGCCTATAGTTAATAAAAGAAAGCCTATAATAGGTTATTATGGAGCTTTAGCTAAGTGGGTTGATTATAAATTAATTGAAGAATTAGCAAAGGAAAGAGAAGATTACGAAATAGTTTTAATAGGAATGGATTATGATGGGTCTTATAATCAAAGTAATCTAAAAGATTATTCAAATATATCTTATCTTGGTATGATTGATTATAGAGATTTAATAAACTATTCAAGATATTTTGATGTGTGCATTGTACCTTTTATAAAAAATGATATAACAGACTCCACATCACCATTAAAAATATTTGAGTATATGGCTTTAGAAAAGCCCATAGTAACTACTGATATAAATGAGTGTAAAAATTATGAATCTTGTTTGATTTCAAAGGATTATGATGAGTTTATAAAAAATATTGATAAGGCATTAAAGCTAGAAGTAGATAACAAAGAATATTTTAATATCTTAAGAAGAGAATCTGAAGAAAATACCTGGGATAATAGAGCTGAATTAATAAAAGAGGCTATTAAAAACCTAGAATAAAATAGATTTTACAAAAAAAACTCAATTTAAAACATTACTAAGTTTTAAATTGAGTTTTTATTATTATAACTACATAAGTAATTTATCTTTTTATTATGTAGTTTAATTTTTATAGTTTTATTATGTAAGTATAATATTAATTTACAAGTAAATCATTAAATGAATCTATGTATTCATGTACAATTTCTTTGATTTGTGATTTTTCTTCTTCAGAAACAGTATGTTCTTCTACTGCAAAAACTTTCATTCCAGCACTAAGAGCTCCTTTAACTGCTGGTAAGATATCTTCAAAAACTGCACACTCTTTAGGCTCTAATCCTAATCTTTCAGCAGCTAACAAGTAAACATCAGGAAAATCCTTTCCTCTAGGTACTTCACCTGTTATTGTTATTGAATCGAATAAATGAAAGATATCATTTGATTTTAAGCAAACTTCTAGTAAAGGATAAGAGTTACTAGTAGCTAATCCTATTTTTATGTTAGATTCTTTTAATTGCTCAAGAAATTCTCTTGCACCAGGTTTAAGTTTTATATTATTTTTATACTCTACATAAGCCATATCATGCCAAGTTTTCATTATTTCTTCTTCTGAACTTGCTATATTAAATCTTTTTTTAAAATATTTAGCAACTTCTTTGAAGCCTAAATGAGTGATTTCTTCTTTAAGGTTTTTAGGAACTTCAAGACCAAGATCAGTTAGGTAATCAGAATCTATTTTAGCCCATACTCCCATTGAATCAACTAAAGTTCCATCTAAATCAAAGATTACACCTTTTATATTGCTAAGCATTGTTGCCTCACCCCCAATACAGTTTAACATATAAATTATATAGAAGGTAAGGTTAAATATTAAGCTTATAAGTAAATATGTTTTAGAATTCTCTTTCAAAAATAGATATTTTTTCTTTATCCTCAAAAGATTTTAATGAATTTATTCCTAATCTCAATAGGACTTCATCCATAGTATGGCTATGAGTAGCAACTTTTATTGGCGAATTATAAGCAACTTCATCAACGTGTTTTTTACCTATGCTAGGATCTACTATTCTTTTAGGACCACCAACGCATCCTCCAACACATCCCATACCTTCAATAAAGTTTGCTTTTAATTCACCAGATTGAACTTTATTTAAGAGTTCTTTACATTCTTTAACTCCATTAGCTTGAACTGCCTTAAATATCTTAGCTTTATCAGGATAGAGTTCTTTAACCACATCATTTATGGCCTCTGATACCCCTCCAGTTCGAGCGTAAAGCCTTCCACCTCTAGAGGTGTATTCTATAGAGGGAACACCTTTCATAGATGATGGATCTATTTTTAATGCTTCAAATATACCCTTTAATTCTTCAAAGGTTAAGACATAATCTATAGCACCAACTAAGTCTTTTTCTCTTGCTTCAGCTTTCTTAGCTATACAGGGACCTATAAAAACTACCTTAGCATCTTTATTTAATTTTTTTATTACTCTCCCAGCAGCTATCATAGGTGAAACAGAAGGGGAGACATCCTTTACTAAATCCGTATAACACTTTCTTAACATGGCCACCCACATAGGGCAACAGCAAGATGTTATTAATATATCTCCAGTTTTTTCTACATGATGATTAAATTCAACAGCTTCTTTAATTGAAAGCATATCAGCGGCAAAGGCAACTTCAATCATATCTGAGAAGCCTATTTTTATAAATGCTTCTCTTAGCATATCTAAGGAGACATTTTCACCAAATTGTCCAGCTATAGCAGGAGCTACTGCGGCAATTACAGTCTCATTATTTTTTATTAAATCAATAATAGGAAGAAGTTCAATTCTATCTAAGAAGTGACCACTTTCGCATACCTGAACACATATACCACAATTTTGACATAGATTTGGATCTATATATTTACTATTATCTATAGGATCAGTCAGTATTGCATCAAAGGGACAAAGGCTTTGACATTTACCTTTACTTTCTTTTGAACAGTTTTTTGTACATACAGAAACTTTATCAACTATATTTTTTTTGATTTTGTGTGTTGTTATAGCTTTTCTTATGTCATAAGCAATATTATCTGAGTTTTTATCTATATCAACTCCACATAGGGATGAAAGAACATCAATAGCATCTTCTTTACTATTAAAATTATTTTTTACTATATCATTTAATTTTTCATCAAAGTTATCTTCTGAATAATATGAAGAGATAAGTTCTTTAAATAAAGAGTCATACTTTTTATTCATAATAGATCGATCCTCCTACAATCATTTTAATAAAATTATTATGTACAAAAATTCAAATTGTATTAGTGGAGTGTATAAATTTTTATGTTTTGGAAAGTATTTTAAGTAGATACTAATTTAAAAAGAGGGAGATATACAATGAAATATATTATATTAACTGGGATATTAGCACTTATATGGATGTTTTATATGGCTTTATTTACTGCAGCCGCAAAGGAAGATAGGTACTTTGAAGAAGAATTTGCAAAGAGTATTAAAGAAGAGGGAAATGATAATTTAGAATAAAAAATATGTTTAAGAATATAATTTATTAATAAGATTAAAGTAGATTATATATTTTATATTAAAATTATCTACTAATAAAAATAATACTCCAGTTAAGTCTAAATAGATTTAACTGGAGTATTAATATTAAAATCTTATATAAAATAAAAAAAGGAATTGCTGTTGCAATTCCTTTTGGTCGGGGTGACAGGGATCGAACCTGCGACCTCATGGTCCCAAACCACGCGCGCTCCCATCTGCGCCACACCCCGGCGACATTTATTATTATATGAGAAAATAATAAGGTTGTCAACAAAAAAATAAAAAAAGTTTAAAAAATTAAAAAATATTATATTCTACTTAAAATATATTATATTTCTGTGAGGATGTTATAATGTTAAGTAGTAATTTAAAAATTAAAAGATGAGGTGAAACAAATGAAGATAAGTTCAATTGTTATGCTAGCAGCTAGTTTTTTATTAATAGTTGTTGGAATAGTATTATTTGCAAACAAAAAAAGATTTGAAGGAGAAAATCAAGCAGGGAAATATAGTGCTAAGTACATACAAAGCAATGCAATAGGAAATATTTTTATAGGATTTTTAGGAACTATTTTAGGAGTACTTGATAACTTTGTTAATGGAAATTCAATAAAAATAGCTTTCGTAGTTATTATAATAGGTGGGTCAATTGTTCAGAAATTAGTTGGAAATAAAATCTCAAAATAGTATATATATGTAAGAAAAAGTTAAAAAAGTGTAAAAAAAGTGAAAAAATTATATTTATTTAACAAAAAAATGACAAATTTATATTGTTACAAAAAGGTTTCAAATGCTATAATGTATAAGTGTAAAACTTTTAACATAGGGGAGGGATGAGTTCCTATTTTTCATTAAATGGGAGCAAGTAGATATGAAGAAAAAAATAATTTCAACAGTTCTTGCTGCTACAATGACATTTGGAGTAGGACATAGTGTATTCGCAACTCCACTTACAGATGATCAAAAGCAACAAATGGAACAAAGTCAAGATAAATATGCAGATATAAATAGTAAGATAAGAGAGTTAGAAGATAAGATAGATGGGTTATCAGCTAAAATAGAACCTTTATTTTTCCAAGTAGAAAAAAATAAAGAAGAAATATCTAAAACAGAGGAATCAATTTCAACAGTTAAAGTTCAAATTGAGGAATCAAAGAAGAAAATAGAAAAACAACAAGAAGTTTTAGGTCAAAGAATAAGAGCAACATATAAAAGTGGTGGACAAGCAAACTACTTAACTGCTTTATTAGATTCTAATGGAATTGGTGACTTCTTATCAAGAGTACAAGCTATAAGCAAAGTAATGGGTATGGATAAGCAAGTTATTGATGAGTTAACTTCTGAAAAGGAAAAGCTTGATAGCCAAGTTAAAGAATTAGAAGATAAGACTGCCGAATTAAATAAGCTTAATTCAGAAACTCAATCAAAAATAGATGAGTTAAACAAAATGAAAGCTGAGCAAGAAGGCGCTATAAAAGATATGAAAGCTGAGCAAGAAAAAGTTGTTGGCGAATTAGCTCCACTAGAAAGACAGTTAATTGAGCCATGGACTTCTAAAATAAATTCAAATAGTTCAGTAAATGATTTAAATCAAGCTGTGACAGCCTTAAGAGGTTTAAGAAATCAAATAAAAACTCCAGAGGTAGATGCAGAAGCTGTTCAAGCTATAGAAAAAGCTAAAGATTTAATCGAAACTAAAAAAGCAGAAGAAGCAGTAAGTAGCGCACCTAACAGAGGTGGAGATGTTAATTCTGGCGGAAGTTCATCTTCAACTAGTAATGGAAGTTCATCATCAAATAGTGGAAGCACAGTAGCTCCTCCAAGTGAAGGGGCAGCTTCAGCAGTAGTATCATATGCATATCAGTTTATAGGAAGACCATATGTATTTGGTGCAACTGGTCCAGATTCATTTGACTGTTCAGGATTTACTAGTTATGTTTATAGAAATGCAGTAGGTAGAGAAATTACTAGAACTACTTATACACAAATAAATCAAGGTAGACCTGTATCAAGAGATCAGTTACAACCAGGAGATTTAGTATTTACTAATGGTGTAGGACACGTTGGAATATATGTAGGTGGTGGACAAATGATTCACGCTGCTAGACCAGGTGTTGGTGTAATAGTAGGCCCTATATATAATTTCTCATCAGCAAGAAGAATATTATAATTTAAAATATATTTATGCCAAACAGTAGAAATAGCTGTTTGGCATATTTTTTTATAAAAGGTTAAGAATTTTGAGTATATGCTATAATATAGACTATAACAATTAAAGAGACCTTAATTTATTTACTGATTTTACAGGTCTACTGATTACAATAAAGGTGAGTGTGAAGAAGTATGAATAAAACTTTAAAAGAGTTGGATTTAACTTTAGTTAACGAGAATGAAACTCTTGATGATCTACAGTTAGATGGATTACATCTAATTCAGAAAAAAGAAGGGTTTAGATTTGGAGTGGATGCTGTTTTACTAGCTAATTTTGCTAATGTTAACAGAAAACATTCTGTATTAGATTTGTGCACAGGTACAGGAATAATTCCTTTTATTATTTACGGAAAAAAAAATCCTAAAGAAGTAGTTGGAATTGAGATACAAGAAGAATTTGCTGAAATGGCAAATAGAAGTGCAAAGATTAATAATATTCAAGATAAAGTATCTTTTGTATGTGGCGATTTAAAGGATAAAGAGCTTAATAAATCAATGCCTAAATTTGATGTTGTTACAGTAAATCCTCCATATAAGTTAAATAATGCAGGTATTGTAAATCCAGAAGATAAACTTGCTATAGCTAGACATGAGATTATGTGTAATTTAGAGGATGTTATAGCAGCAAGTAGAAGATTTCTAAAGGATAATGGAAGACTTTATATGGTACATAGACCTGAAAGGTTAGCTGATATATTTTGTCTTATGAGAAAATATAAAATAGAACCTAAAAGGGTTAGAATGGTTCATCCTAATACAAAAAAAGCTGCAAACATAGTTTTAGTAGAAGGTCAAAGAGACGGCGGAGCTTTCTTAAAATGGGAAGCACCTTTATATGTGTATAAAGATGAAGGTGGATATAGTGAAGAAATAGATAAGATATATGGAAGGGAGAGTAAATAAAAATGAGTAAAGTTTATTTAGTACCGACTCCAATAGGAAATTTAGGAGATATAACTTTAAGAGCCTTAGAGGTTTTAAAAAATGTTGATTTAATAGCTGCTGAGGATACAAGACAAACTCTTAAGCTTTTAAATCATTTTGAGATTAAAAAGCCTTTAATTAGTTATCATAAGCATAATGAGCAAGGTAAAGGTGAAGAAATACTTAGAAGAGTTAAAGAAGGAACTTCAGTTGCTATAGTTAGTGATGCTGGAACTCCAGGAATATCAGATCCAGGAAGTGTAGTTGTTGAGAAATGTATAGAAGAAGGTATAGAATTTGAAGTTTTACCAGGAGCAACAGCTTTTACAACTGCTTTAATATATTCTGGATTAGATACAACTAAATTTATGTTTAAGGGATTTTTCCCAAGAGAAAATAAGGATAAAAGATCTTTTATTGAAGACATAAAGGATAGAACAGAAACAATAATAATATATGAATCACCATATAGAATATTAGATACTATAGATACTTTAAAAGAAGGGTTAGGAAATAGAAAAGTAGCTATATGTAGAGAATTAACTAAGCTTCATGAAGAAATATTTAGAGGAACTTTAGAGGAAGCAAAAATTCATTTTGAAGAAAATGCTCCAAAAGGTGAGTTTGTTTGTGTAATATCAGGAAAAACAGATAAAGAAATAGAAGAAGAAAATACTTCAAAATGGATTAGCATGTCTATAGAGGAACATATAATACATTATATAGATAATGAAGGAATGAAGAAAAAAGATGCTATAAAACAAGTAGCAAAGGATAGAGGAGTTGCAAAATCAGAAATATATAAATTTTCATTAGATATTTAGGGTTAACATATAAGATTTAAGTATTATAATATTTAATTTAAGATATGTGGTAACTTTTAATAAAATTATATTTTAGCTAAAGGGAAATTTAGCATATATAATTATGCGATTAGGATTAACAAATAAAAAATAGTTTATAATTAAAGAATTATGATTTTAAGAAAATATTTATTAAAATATAGATAATAAAAATAAAGCACTTCATAGGGGATTATGAAGTGCTTTAACACTATAAGGGGATATAGTGTTAAAAATTATTATTGGTTAGGGTTAAAATGTTAATTAATTATTTATATTAAATAAGTTAATTACTATTTTTTTAATTCATCTAAACATTTTTGGCAGATGTTTTTACCTTTGTAGTTAACAACATCTCTAGCATCTCCGCAGAATATACATGCTGGCTCATATTTCTTTAATATGATTTGCTCTCCATCTACATAGATTTCTAAAGCATCCTTTTCTGCTATATCTAATGTTCTTCTTAACTCTATAGGAATAACTATTCTTCCTAATTCGTCTACTCTTCTTACTACACCTGTTGATTTCATTATACTTCCTCCTTGCATTTTACAACTTTCGACAAAACGCATTATAATATTAACAAACTTGTCATATTAAGTCAATATGTTTTGTCAAAAAAAATGTTTGTTTACAATTTTTTTTATTCTCAATCAATTATATATTAAATATACTACCATTTTTTTGAAAAGTCAAGGTAAAGATTAATTTATTTTACATAAATAGACTAATTTTTGTTTGACAAAAAGTTAAAAAAAAGGATAAATATTGATATATTAATATAAATTTATACTTGGAAAATAACAATTAACTTATAAAATATATATTTAAAAATAAAATTGGAAAAAAATAATAAAAATGTCGTATAGAAAATTATTTAATTTATATAATATTCTATGATTAAATTAATATATTGTTTATTATTATTTAAGAAAATAGGGTAAAATATATGAATTTAAAAATTTATAATGAAATATTTACTTTTTAATAAAAAAAATACATTAATAGATAAAATATATTTAAAGTTTTTCAAAAAAATTTGAATATATTTTACTTATATAGTATTAAATATAAAAAACTTTTGTAATAAATATGATTTATTCTATATATTGTTTATAAATTTAAGTTATGTAAAACAAAATAGAGGGTATTAACTTGTAATGTGATTATAAATACTATATAATACATAATAAGGGTTTAAAACGAAATTTGAGGTGTGCTATGGATATTAATAATTTTAATTCTGAACAAATAAAAGTTTTGGCAGAAGAGATGTCAAAAAACAGTATGGTTTCTTATGATGATTTGCCAAAGTATGATTTATTTCTTTCACAGGTTATAGACTATCTAAATGATAAGTTTACGGAAGATAAATTTACTAATAATATAGTGCAAAACTATATTAAAAGTGAGGTAATATCAAAGCCGGAAGATGGGAAAAAACGTGGATATACTAAGGTGCACTTAGCTCAATTGGTTTTATTAAGTTATATGAGACCCCTATTAAAAACCGATGAGATCAAAAAAGTATTTGCTTTAGCATTTAATGATATTAATGATAGAAGCGATGATATAATATCTTGGGAAACGGCTTATAAGATGTTCGGAGAAGTACAAGAAGAGAGCATAAAAAGATTCTTAGAGGTGCCATTAGTTGATAACGATAAAATAGAAGAAATAATACAGGTTTCTGATATAAAAGAAGAAGATAGAGATTGCATAGTGACTTTCCTAACTGTTATGACATTAATAGCACAAGCAAGTGTAGTAAAGAAAGTAGTGCAAAAAATAGTTAATGGATATCATAAAGAAGAAAAATAAAAAAGTTGAAGATAAAGCTTCAACTTTTTTATTTTTTTATTCAAAGAAAGATATATTATAGTTACAATGGAATTCTTTATTAGGCATAAGTGACTGGATTGCAGCTTTATCCTTAAATTCTCCATTAAATCCATCAAAGTCTGCATGTCCAAACCAAGGTTCTATACAGACAAATGGAGCACCAGTATCTTTTGTCCATAATCCTAAGTAAGGGAATTCACCAAAATCAAATTCTAGGTACTTTTTATGATTTTTTGATTTTAATGAAATTTTATTTGATTTTAGATTTTTAAAAACTAAAGCATCATTTTTAAATAAATCAGTAGATAGATTTATTATATTTTCATCCTTTAAATATGGTTTTTCTTCTTTTGAGAAATAACCAGGACCAACTAATTGCATTATGCTTGCATTTTCTTTCTCATTAAATTCGAAGTAGTAATCATCAAATTTATCATTTTCAATAGGACACATAAATGCTGGATGGGCACCAATTGAGAAATACATTTCTTTATTATCTAAATTCTTTACAATATAGTCTATGCTTAAATTTATATCATTTAAAGTGTATTTTATTATAAGTGAAAATTTAAAAGGATAAACTTTTAATGTATCTTCAGAGTATTTTAGTTCAAAAGATATTGAGTTTTTAGTTTGTTCTATCATTTCAAAGTCACGAACTCTAGCTAATCCATGTTGAGGAAGTTCATAAGTAATGCCATCAACTGTGTATTTACCATTAAATACTTTACCAACTATAGGGAAAAGTATTGGAGCATGATATTTCCAATAAGCTTCGTCTCCAGACCATAAAAATTCAGTATTATCTTTTTTTCCCTTTATACTATGTAATTCGCCACCATGATTACTTAAAGAGATTTTTAAGTGTTGATTTTCAAGAGTATAAATCATAATCTCATCCTTTCAGAGTAGTATATTTTAAAATAATTATATCATTAATTCTCTATAGTAAAAAAGCTGAAAAACAATCTTTTAAGATTATTTTCCAGCTAGTTAATATATTATTTTGGATTAACATCCTTATATATATAGTCTTGTATTTGTTCCTTTGTTTTAGCTTCATCAAATGTTAAATACCAAACACCATCAATCATTTCACCTTTACAATATCCATCTAGAGGGAAACGCATATTTTCAACTGGTGGAATACCAGTTGAGGCTACAGAAGTAGCAATACTAAGTATTTTAGATGGAGTTAAGTTTGTTTCAACATAAGGTAAAAGTTTTTTTATTGTTTCAGGGTATTCAGAAGGTTTTAATGCGGAAAGTTTTTTTATGATTGCATCAAGAACATTTCTTTGTCTTTCAGTTCTTTCATAGTCTCCATCACCAACGTAACGAATTCTAGAGTAACCTACAGCTTGGGCACCATTTAATACTTGCTCACCTTCACTAACTGGCGTATATTCTCTTCCAGCAATTTCTGCAACATTTTTAGCGTAATTATTAACTTCCTTAACTTCATAAGGTTTTATATTTATTGGTACTCCACCTAAATCATCTATTATTTCAGCTAAGTTATCAAAGTTAACAGTTACATAGTCTTTTATATCTAATCCAAAGTTTTCGTTTATTGTTTTTAATGCTAAAGTAGGACCACCATAAGCATAAGCGTGAGTTAATTTAGTTTTACCATGTCCATCAACTTCAACATAACTATCTCTCATAAGAGATGTAAGCTTTATTTTATCATGTTTAGTATCTATTGTAGCTATTATTATGGAGTCAGAACGTCCAACATTATCATGTTCTCTACTATCTACTCCAAAAAGAGCTATATTTAAAATACCATCTTGGAATAGGTCTTTATTTGATTCATCAATACCTAAAGATTTATCATCTTGAGCTATTTTCTTTATATCCATTTTATTTAATGTTGAGTAAACATATGTAGCTCCAAGTCCTATACCTATAAGTAATAAGAAGAATAATGTTAATACTATTATTTTCACTTTACTTTTTTTCTTAGGTGTATTACCTTGACTATTAGAATCATTTTTTTTTGCATGTTTGCCTTGCGACATTAATTTCACCAACCTTCGCCCTTTAAAATTTTACACAATTTACTAGTATAATTTTATTCCTATAGATTAACAAAAAAGTTACATTTTTATTAATTATACATATTAATTATAAATGTGTATAATTAATATATCTATAGTTAATTATAAAATTAGTATTATTTATAAGGAGCAATTTATGAAAAAGAAATCAAAAGGTTTTCTGAGAAAAACCGTAATATTTCTTGTTATGTTTATAAAAAAAATAGGAGATGACGATATTTTTGCATTAGGAGCTCAATTGGCATATTATATGGTATTATCATTCATTCCTTTTCTAATGTTCTTAATGACCTTAGTAGGATTTAGTCATTTAAATAGTGATGCAGTTCTTAATTTATTGAGTAATGTAATGCCAACAGAAGCTTTTAATCTAATTCAAAGTACTGTTATTGAAATAGTAGACAGAGAACAAACAGGATTATTATGGATAAGTATAGCTTTAGCCATATGGGTATCATCTTCAGGATTTAAAGCCGTAATAAAGGGGCTGAATAAGGCCTATGGAGTTAAAGAGACTAGATCTTATATAAAGTTAAAATTAATTTCTATGATATACACAATTTTATTAGCTTTAATTGTTATAGCTACTTTATTCTTATTTGTATTTGGTGATGTAATAGGGGATTTCTTTATGAAAGTATTAGAGCATCCAGAGTTTATATATTATATATGGAATATATTAAGGTATGTAGTAGTTATTTTAATAATGATATTATTTTTTATGTTTTTATATAATGCAACTCCTTGTGTAAGGTTAGGATGGCTTGAGGTAATTCCAGGAGCTGTCATAACAACATTAGGATGGATATCAATTTCATATATTTTTGCCTATTATGTAAATAATTTTAGTAATTACTCAAGATTATATGGAAGTTTGGGAGCAGTATTTATGTTTATGACATGGATGTTTATAACTTCTATGATATTAATTTTAGGTGGAGAAATAAATGCTGTTTTAGCTGAAAAAAATAGATTAAAAGATTTATAGAGAAATAAAAAAGAGTCATTACCTTAATGGTTAAATGACTCTTTTTATAATTATCATTTATTATTTTTCATATCCATTTGGATGGTTTTTATGCCAATTCCAAGCAGTTTCAATTATTGTTTCTAATGAATTGAATTTAGGTTTCCAATTTAATTCTTCTATAGCTTTATCTGATGAAGCTATTAATATAGCTGGGTCTCCAGCTCTTCTAGGAGCTACCTCAGCTGGGATTGGATGGCCAGTTACTTTTCTTGCAACTTCTACAACTTCTTTTACAGTAAATCCAGTACCATTACCAAGATTGTATATTCTGCTTTCTCCACCATTCATTAATCTTTCTAGTGCTAATGAGTGAGCAGATGCTAAATCTGATACATGGATATAATCTCTTACACAAGTACCATCTTTAGTATCATAATCATCTCCAAACATCATTATTTTATCTCTTTTTCCTAATGCAACTTGTAATATTAAAGGAATTAAATGAGTTTCAGGAGCATGATCTTCTCCAATTTTTCCGTTAACATGAGCGCCAGCAGCATTGAAGTATCTTAAAGCAGTGTATTTTATTCCATAAGCAGTATCACACCATTTTAAAATCTTTTCAACAAGAAGCTTAGATTCTCCATAAGCATTTGTAGGAAGATTTTTATCAGTTTCTAATATAGGAATATTTTCAGGTTCTCCATAAGTAGCAGCTGTTGAAGAGAAAACTATGTATTTTACATTATGATCTCTCATAGCCTCTAATAAACTTATAGTTCCTGAAACGTTATTATTGAAATATTTTAAAGGCTCTGTCATACTTTCTCCAACAAGAGAGTAGGCAGCAAAATCAATAACAGCTTCTATGTTATTTTCAGTAAAAATCTTGTCTAATATTTTTCTATCTCTTAAATCACCTTTATAAAGTTTTCCGCCAAGAATAGCATCTTCATGTCCTTTTTCGAAGTTATCTAAGATAACAACTTCTTTATTGTTTTCAATTAATTCTGCAACCATATGGCTACCTATATAGCCAGCACCACCACAAACTAAAATTGCCATGTTAATACCTCCAGTAAATTTTATTCTAATAACATTATATACTATTTTAAGTAAAAGTTTTACTAAAATAAACGAAATTTAATATGAATTTTGAATAAATTTCACTTTTTTGGTTAAAATAACAGGTGAGAATTTTTTAGGAGGTCATATTAAATGAATAAAATAGTTTTATTAGGACGTTTAGTAAAGGATCCAGAGTTAAGATATGTAGAGGGTGGGGAGAAGGTATATACAAAATTCACAATTGCTGTGGCAAGAAATTTTAAATCTTCCACAGGAGAAAGAAAAAAAGATTTTATTCCAATAATAATGTGGGAGAAAAAAGCAGAGATAGCTTGTAAATATCTAAAAAAGGGAGATCTTTTAAGTGTTAGTGGAAGACTTATAACAAGAAGCTTTGAGGATACTGAAGGGAAGAGAAGATATATTGTAGAAGTATCAGTAGAAGATTTTAAATGTGTTAATTTTAATCATGATAGAGTAGATAATAACTTTTAATATAAAAAAGTAGTAAGCAAATAGTTACTTACTACTTTTTGGTTAATGTATATTTAGTATAATTAAGTTAAGAATTATTTTAAAGCATTTCCTATTTCAACACCAAAGTCGAAAGCTTTTTGAGCTTCTTCTTCTGATGGCTTAAATTTAATTCTTAAACCTTCAACAGGCATTTTCATTCTTAATTCTTTTAATCTACTTTCTATTCTAGGAACAGCTTCACCACTCCATCCATATGAACCAAAGGCACCAGCTATTTTTCCACCATGAATTACAGGGTTAAGTTTTGCCATTAAATCTCTTACTGGCTCAACAAGTTCATTTACGATTGTTGGAGAACCAAATAATATAGCATCTGATGAACCAACTTCGCCAACTAATTCTGTCATATCATGTTCTATTATATTAAATAGATTTATGTCTAAGTTTCCAGTTGATTTAATACCTTCAGCTATTTTTTCAGCTAATTGTTTAGTATATCCATATGCAGAAACATAGAATATTGAAGCTTTTTTAACTTCCTTAGCTGGAGCTGGAGTACTCCATTCTTTATAAAGATTAACCACTTTATATGGGTTAGATCTTAAGATTGGACCATGACCTGGACAGATTATTTCTATGTCTAATCCTTTTATTTTATCAAGAGCTTTTAAAACATATGGTTTAAATGGTCCCATTATACAATCAAAGTAGTATTTTAATGCTTCCATATATTCTTCTTCATTAGGAATTAAATCATCAAACATTTCTTCACAAGAATAGTGGCTTCCGAATGAATCACAAGTGATAAGAGTTTTATCTTCTTCTACGTAAGTGTAGATTGTATCAGGCCAGTGTAAGAATGGTACTGACATGAATTTTAAAGTTTTATTTCCTAAAGAAATTGAATCTCCATCTTTAACTGGGATTGATTCGAAATCTCCATTAACTATTTCTTTTATATAGTTAATAGCTATAGGTGACGCTACTATTTTAGCCTTAGGAGCTAATTCTAATATTTTACCTATAGAACCAGCATGGTCAGGCTCAGTATGACTTACAACGATATAGTCAATTTCTGAAGGTTCTACACCTAAGTCTTTTAATCTTGCTATATACTGATCGAAGAATTCAGCTTTTACAGTTTCAAATATTGCTGTTTTTTCACTACCTTTTACAACATATGAATTATAAGTTGTTCCGTAAGGTGTGTACATTATTATGTCAAATACTCTAAGGTTTGGATCTAATGCTCCTACCCAAAATAAATCGTCTTTAATATTTAAGTGCTTCACTACATACGCTACATATTTTTTGTAGAATAATATGCAGCTACCTCCCTTCAAAATGTAATATTTTTTATAAATTAAGAATTATTTTATACATAAACCTAAAATGATATTAAATTAATTAAAAGTACAAATTAGCTTTATATAGAATTACCAATAATTATTTCACTATGTTAAACAAATTTATAAATATTTGATAAAATGATATAAAAAAGTGTAATTATCCTTTTAATTAATTAATAATATCAATTAATAAAATTTATTATTTGATATTATTAATTATACACTTTTAGGGTTAAAAGTAAATAGAAATTGGGCATTATTAACTGATTTTTAAACTAAAAAACAATTGAGAATTTTCAGAAAATTAGCATGAATATTTAATAAGTTTTAGTTAAAAATTGCATGAAACCCTTGGTATAAACTGTAAAAATATCTTTGGATAGAAGTAAAAATAGCCATACTAAAGTATGGCTATTTTAAATTGATTTTTATTTATAATTCATTATTTATTTTTTTTTTTCTTTAAAGTTAAATAAACACCAGCAGATGATAAAGCAAGTCCAGTAGTAGCTAAAGTACCAGCCCCTATAGGTGATCCTGTATTAGGTAAATTTCCATTATCTTTTTTATTTGTAGTAACTTCTAATGATATTTTATCTGATTCTTTTCCGTTTTTATCAATTGAAGATACTTGGAAGTTATATTTAGTATTAGGTTTTAAGTCTTTAGCTAAGAACTCAAGTGGAGTTTTGTCAGCAGGAACTCTACCAATTTCTTTTCCATCTTGATAAATAACGTACTCTTTAATTAAGTCTACTTTTTCAGGAGCCTTCCAACTTAATAAAGCACTATTTTCAGTAATTTCTTTACTAACTAAAGCAGATGGCTCAGAAGGTTTTTCACCTGAATTTTCTGTATCACCAGGTTTGTTTGGATTTTCTGGTTTTTCAGAATCGCCAGGTTGATCAGGATTAACAGGTTTATCTGTATTACCAGGATTATCTGGGCTTTCAGGATTGTTTGGTTTGTCTGGATTTACTGGCTTATCAGGATCAACTGGTTTATTTGAATCATCAGGGTTTATTACAGGTGGTAAATCAACATTTCCATCTAATCCCTTTACAGCAACCTCGTATATTCTAGCTGCAGAGTCTGCACCTTGAGTTGGCTGAATAATATTTAATCTAACATATCTAGCTTTAGTAACAGGGAAAGCATCATTGCTTATAGCCTTTGTATTATCATCTACATTTAATACAGGAGTAAAGTTTTCACCATCATTACTAACTTCAAGAGAGTAAGCTTTAGTGTTCATACCACTGCTTTCTCCACCTGCTTCTGCATGGCTTATTTCTAATTCTCCTATAGTTTTAATATCTCCTAAATCTATTGTTAATGTATGAGGAGCAGAGCCTACGGCACACCATTTAGTTTTAACATTTCCATCTAAAGCATATTGAGGAGCTTCATTCTCGTTTACAAAGCTTGATGCTGTAGCTGATTTATTAAGTGATAAGTTTACTAAACCATCTTTTGCAGCATTTGTAACAGTTATAAGTTCAGTTTTAGTTTCTACATTTTCTCCAGAAGAGTTTTTAGCAGTAAGTATTACTGGATAAACACCTTCTTTTTCATAAGTAACAGTTGGATTTTGTTCTGTACTACTTTCAACTTTAGCACCTGGGAATTTCCATTGGATTTCTTCTGTAACTTCAGAACTAGTGTTAGTAAAGGTTACTGATTGTCCTGGGGCTATTAGGGTATTTGAAACCTTAAATGATGCTGTTGGGGCAGGATAATCAGGCCATTCCATATTTATACTTTGACTATTTCCTCTGTTATAGTTTTTGTTAACAGCAATTACCTCAAAATTAGTATTTGTTTCTTTATCATTTCTTCTTAAATCACTAACATAATAACTTGTATTAGGAGTTGCACCTAGTAAAACTTTAGTTCCATCATTCATAACTCTGTAAATTTCATAATGATGTACATCAGAAGAATTTCCTTCAGGACTCCATGAAAGTCTAGCACCTGCATATATTCCATCTTTAAAGTCAACATCATTTAATTTAGCATTAGATATATTTACTTTTGAACTTGAGTTAGGAATTTCTATTGTTATATTACCTAAGTTTGCAGAGAAGTTATCAACACATACTGGGCTTGAAAGTTTATAAGAAATAGTTTTAATTGATTTTCCTACATATGGTGAAACATCATAAGTAAGTTTAGTCCAATCAGTACCAAGTTTCTTATCAGCAGAAATAGTAGTTTCTGTACCATCATGGAATGTAAGAACTAAATCCATATCTACAGTATTTCCATTAGCCTTAGCAGTAGTAGTGAATTGTACACCTTCAGGTAAAGTCAAATCAGAACTATAAAGTTTTATTGTAGAAGCTTTTCCTTCAGCTAGGTAACCAGAAAGTTTAATTGAGTTACCACCATAGTAAGCAGTAGTATAATCTATGTCAGCTTTTACATTATTATTTTCTTCATTTGAAATAACCCATCTGTAAGTTGGCATTATATCATTTAAACTTCTATTATTCCAATCTTGAGTAGATACTTTATTACCATTAACATAAAAATCATATCCATTACCCATATTAAAGTTAGTTGTAAATGGAAGGCTAGTTACAGCACTTTTTTCAACAGAGTATGTTGAAATCCCTCTCCAATCAACTCCTTGAGCATTAGTTGCCTTTGATGGATCACCATGTTCATTAACCCATAATCTACTTTCGTTTTCTTGGAATTGTTCTGGAGTTTTAGCATCGAAATAAGTCCAGCTTGGACAATATAGACCTAATGAAGTAAATGGAGCTTGGTCATCTCTTTGATAATGAGTCCATCTAAGAGGAGTTTTATATCCATTTGCTTGAACATCTATTCCAGCATATAAGTCATAAGGGTTTATTCCTATTTCTTTAGCTTTTTCATTAGATACTCTTAATAAATCTTTATCTTTTAAACTATTATATGTCCACCAGAAATTTAAGAACATACTATCAGCAACTTTGTTTTTATCTCCATCTAATAAGAAATATTCATTTTTATCAGTTAAAGCATTTTGCCAATCCATATCCCCATCTTTTGTCATGGAATCATACCACATGATTTCAAATTTTCCGTTAGACTTAGCTTTAAATTGCTTTATTAATTCTTGCATAAGCTTAGCATGTTCAGGAGTTAAAGGTTCTTGTTCAGTTCCTTCTGTTTCTTGATTTATGAACCAACCATCAAAGCCATAGTTTTCTGCAACTTCAATTAATTTATCTACTATAGGGAAGTTTCCATTAGCATCTTTTTCAAGGAATTTATTTAACCATTCCATTTTTCCACCATGAGCTGTCATAGGGAAGAATACAGTACCTAAAACAGGAACCCCATTTCTGTGTGCTGAGTCAGTAACATCTGGACTTGGAGGAACTATTAATCCTTCTCCAGCTGATCCGCCCCAGTAAACTAATTTATCTATGTATTGCCAATAAGAGAATGTATTAGCACTAAATTTATTTGAACCTTGTGATGGATTACCACTAGTGTTAGCATTCATTATTGAAATTGCTACAACTTTAACATCTTTATTTTGAGTGTCATTAATAGTATCAAGTTTATCTTTTTCGACTCTTTTTGCTAATGGAACTGTGCTTTTATTAAACTTTGCATCTTTATCATTGTTAGCACTCCATTTTAATAAATCTTCTGGATACCAATAAGATGAGATTGGTTGATTCTGAATTGAGTTTGAAGTTTCTTCTTGAGTTTTCACATAATTTACAACACTTGTATCTTGTTTAGGTGTTGCGTAAGCTATCTTTCCTAAAGGATTAAAAGAAAATGCAAATGCTGCAAAAACACAAAGTAAAGCCCTTCTACGCTTACGCATTTTTTGTTTGTTAGTCATAAAAAATCCCCCTAATATTTAATTTATGTATAACGATTACAGGAAGAATTATTACATAATTAGATATTTTCATAAATATAACTAATTACATAATAAGTGGATAAATTATAGAATTTACATCGTTTTCATAAAATTTATTACTAAATTATGAAAAGATAAAAAAATAAAGATAAAAAAGAAGAAATTTTCACAGAAAAATACAAAAAAAATGAAATTTGGGTTTCTATTAAGAGACTTATGTCGTTAAATAACGATAAAAAATATGTTTATATGTGCATGATTTGACATGTTTTTTTTTATAAAGGTGATAAGATAAAGGTGATTAAGGTTTACATTTATATAAGATTAGGGGAAATAGGGAGGAAATTAAATGAAAATCGTAAAAAATCTGTATAAGGAAATAAATTTAGAAGATAAATGTTACAAATTCTGTTATAGATTAATAGAAAGTTGTTTTAAGGGAACAACAGTGTATGGAATAGAAGTTGAAAGAAAAGATTTTAAGGATTCAGATTTAATTAATATAGAAAGAGATTCAGTTGATAAGATATCTCCAAATAAAGATAAGGTAGAAGTCTTAGTGGAGAAATTGCATAAGTACGAAGTATCACCTATACATCTAATTGATGTTATAGGTGAAGACGTTGATAACTGTGTGGCTGATTTTGCTTTCTAGTAGTATCATAGTAGATAAATATATTAATGATTAAGGGAGAGGATCTCTATGATAATAGGTATTGGTGTGGACATCATTGAAATAGAAAGAGTTAGACAAGCTATTCAAAATAATAAAAATTTTTTAAGTAAGTTATTTACTGAAAGAGAAATAGATTATTTTATTAGTAGAAACATGAATAGTGAGGTTATAGCTGGAAATTTTGCTGCTAAGGAAGCTGTAAGTAAGGCTTTAGGAACTGGTATAAGGGGATTCTCTTTTAAAGATATTGAAATTCTTAGAAATGAATTAGGAAAACCTGAAGTTATTTTGCATAATGGTGCAAATTTAATAGGAAATAAATTAGTTGGAAATAATAATTCACTAAGGGTACATTTAAGTATCTCTCATAATAATAGTAGTGCAATTGCATATTCTGTTTTGGAGGGTGAATATTATGGAAATATGTAGTTCTAATAGCATAAGAAATATGGACAAAGATTATATAGAAAAGTTTAATATGCCAAGCATAGTTTTAATGGAAAATGCCATAATTAAATTTTTAGAAAATATAGATTTAACTAAAGAAAGTTTTACTATTATTTCTGGAAGAGGCAATAATGGTGGTGATGCCTTAGGTATTGCAAGACATCTATTAAATAAAGGTAAAAAAGTTTATGTACATATATTAGAGAAAGAAAAAGAGGGGTCTGTAGATTATAAAACTAATCTTACTATATTAGAAAAGCTAGGTTGCTATATAAAGGGTATCTCTAATAATAAGGATTTAGAGATACTAAAAAATAACATAATAAATAGTGAAATACTTATTGATGGTATTTTTGGAACTGGACTTAATAAGGAGATTTCTGGAATATATTTTGAGGCTATAAAATGTATAAATGAAAATAGTAAATTTACAGTTTCTATAGATGTTCCATCAGGTATAAATTCAGATGATGGTAGTATTTGTGAAATAGCTGTTAAGGCTAATGAAACTATAAGTTTTCAGGTTTATAAATTAGGATTTTTAAATTACAAAAGCTTTGAATATTTAGGCGATTTAAAAATTGTAGATATAGGAATACCTAAGTGTATAGTTTATAAAAACTCAGATAATATGAGATTTACAGATAGAGAGTACATAAGAAATAAATTTCCTTATAGAAATAAATATGGTCATAAAGGTACATATGGAAGATCCTTGATATTTGCTGGACATAAAGGATTTATTGGAGCTGCTTACATGGTAGGGCAAGCAGCCATAAAGACTGGAGCTGGTTTAGTTACAGTTTTTACTCATAAAGATGTCCAAAGTGAATTATCTATTAAGTTAAACGAAGGAATGACAGGAACATATAATTCTAAAGAAGAATACGAAGAATTTATTGGTGGGGCAAATGTAATTGCTTTTGGTCCAGGTATGGGTAATAATGATTTAACATTTGAAGTGTTAAATAATATATGCAATCTTTATAGTGGAACTCTTGTCATAGATGCAGATGGAATCAATGTGTTAGAGAGAAAAAAATCCATTTTAAAAGAATTTAAAGGGGACATAGTATTAACACCGCATCCAGGAGAGATGGCAAGATTATTAGGTATAGAGATTAAAGATGTTGAAAGAGATAGAATTGGAATTGCTAAGGATTTTGCAAAAGAAAATGGAGTTACAGTTCTATTAAAAGGATATAATACAATAATAACTGATGGGGATAAAGTATTTGTGAATCCTACTGGAAATAGTGCTATGGCATCAGGGGGAATGGGAGATACATTAACAGGAATTATAACTTCATTAATATCTCAAGGAGTAAATAGTTTTGATGCGGCTATTTTAGGAGCATATATACATGGATACATAGGTGATGAATTATCCAAGGAGAATTTCACAGTAAGTGCTATGGAAATTATAAAAAATATTCCTAATAAAATTAAAGAATTGATTAGCTTTTAGAATAAAAAGGATTACTAATTAATAGTATGTAAGGTATAAGGTTTCATTGGGAGGATTTTCATGAAGGGTAAAAGAAATGCCATACTCATAATACTATTAATTATAATCTTAGGTGTTATAGGTGGACTAGCTATCTATCAAAGAACTTATAATTTAACACCAGAAGATATATTGGAAGATATGTTTTCTATAGAATCTTATGAAACAGAAATAATATATGATGTTAAAAATTCTAGAGGTCAGTTCCAAGAAAAAGGTAGAATTTATTATGACGAAGAAGTTGGCACAAAAATTGTTTTAGATGATAGAGAACAATTATTTGAAAAGGACAAAATAATAATAAACTACGTTAAAGATGAAAAGACTTATGAAGTTGGAAGAGACTATGATCAGTTCTATAGATTTATGTTCATAAATGAATTAAAGGATTTATGTAATGAAGAACATGAATTTACTTACAAGTGGAATGATGAAAATGAGAAGTCTGAAATAATACTAGAGTTTAAAAATTTAAATGGGAATGAAAATTTTTCAAGAGAAGTAATGATTATAGATGCAAAGAAAAAAGTTCCTAAAGAAGCTACAATTTATGATAGGGATGATTCAGAAAGTGTTTCTATAAAGTTTAATAACTTTAGTAAAGTTAAAAATTAAAATTAATATTGTGATTGCTTTTTTAGCAATCACAATATTAAATGTTGTAAATTATTTATATTTAAGTATAATTCTACATATTTAATATATTTTATTAAGAAAAAATAATAGTAAACAAATTTAATAATAAATATTATGTCAAAAAATATCATTTGCATAAGATGAAATCTTTGACAAGGTGGCATATTTTGTAATATAATCTATACATAATTTTATAACTCTTTTTGCATTTAGGAGTGATGTACATGTCAGTATCAAAGATTAATAAACAAGATTCAAAAAAAGAAAAGAAAATCGAAAATTTTAGTCAATTAAAAGGAAGAAATATAATAACATATAGTGAGGACAAAAAAGAAGACGACTTTTACGAAGCAATGAAGGAAGGATATAAGGCTATGGCTTTAATAAATTCACAATATGCTGAAGAAGGAACTTCTGTAGAATACTTTGATCAAATAGAATATGAGACATGGCTTTGCGGAGTGTGATATAAATGGCTAGTTTGAATGTAAAAAGAGGGGATATATTTTATGCTGACCTTAGTCCAGTTGTTGGATCAGAGCAAGGGGGAATAAGACCAGTCATAATAATACAAAATGATATAGGAAATAGGTATAGTCCAACTGTAATTGTTGCGGCTATAACTTCACAAATAAATAAGGCAAAATTGCCTACACATGTAGAAATTTCTTCTGAGGAATATGGGTTAAATAGAGATTCTGTTGTTCTTTTAGAACAAATAAGAACTTTAGATAAGAAGAGATTAAAAGAGAAAATTGGACATATGACAGAGGATGATATGAAAAAAGTAAATAAATCTTTGTTAATAAGTTTAAATTTACAATAATTAGATAACTTAGGCTATGATTAAATATTTAATCATAGCCTTAATTTTTTACTCTTAAAAAGGAATTTTTCAATATTTTTTAGCTAATAATATATAAAATTTAAAAAAATAATTAACTGTAATCGATATAATTTCTGTATAGTATTAAAGCTATAAATGTGATACTCTAATTAAAACTTTTTCATATAAAAATTTATCCAGGATATACTATTATAGTCTTTAATATTAAAAAGATCAGTTTAAGCCATAAAAATCAAAGAGAAATAGAGTAGTCTAATAGGGTATTAGAGTACTCTTAATGAAAGCAAAAAGCACAAAAAGATTAGCATAAATAAAAAATTACTATATGAAAAATCAATTTTTTGTGATAGAATGAACTTGGCAAAAAGGTAAAACAATATTTTAAAAAAGTTTACATAAATGTACAGGAGGTCATTATGAGCAACAAGATACAAGAGTTAAAAAGCATGTCTAAGGTTATAAGAAAAGACATAGTAACTATGCTTACTGAGTCAGCATCAGGACATCCAGGTGGATCTTTATCAATAGCAGATATAGTAACAATTTTATACTTCGATGAAATGAATATTGATCCAAAAAATCCAAAGGATCCAAATAGAGATAGATTCGTTTTATCAAAAGGACATGCAGCACCAGTATTATATAGTGCTTTAGCAAGAAGAGGATATTTTGATCCAGCAGAATTAACAACATTAAGAAAATTTGGTTCAAACCTTCAAGGACATCCAAATATGAACGACTTACCAGGAATCGATATGTCAACTGGTTCTTTAGGTCAAGGTATATCAGCGGCTGTAGGTATGGCATTAGCTGGTAAATTAGACAACAAAGATTACAGAGTATTTACTATTTTAGGAGATGGAGAGTTAGAAGAAGGTCAAGTTTGGGAAGCAGCTATGTCAGCAGCTCACTACAGACTAGACAACTTAACTGCTTTCGTTGACTTCAATGGATTACAAATAGATGGTGACATTAAAGAAGTAATGAGTCCATGTCCAATAGACAAGAAATTCGAAGCTTTCGGATGGAATGTAATAGTTATAAACGGACATGATTATGAAGAAATAATAAATGCTATACAAAAAGCTAAGAGTACAAAAGGAGCACCAACTTGCATAGTTTGTAACACAGTAAAAGGTAAAGGTGTTTCATTTATGGAAAATGAAGCAGCTTGGCATGGAACAGCTCCAACTAAAGAGCAATGTGAGCAAGCTATAAAAGAGATCGGAGGGGACAACTAATGGCGAAAAAAATAGCAACTAGAGAAGCATACGGAAAAGCATTAGCTGCTTTAGCTAACGAAAATAAGAACATAGTAGTTTTAGACGCAGACCTTTCAAAATCAACTAAAACTGCTGATTTCAAAAAAGCATGTCCAGAAAGATTCATAAATATGGGTATTGCAGAAGGAAATATGATGTCAGTAGCAGCAGGTTTATCAACTTGTGGAAAAATTCCATTTGCTAGTACATTTGCTATGTTTGCTGCTGGAAGAGCATTTGAGCAAATAAGAAACTCAATATGTTACCCAAGATTAAATGTAAAAATATGTGCTACTCATGCTGGTTTAACAGTTGGTGAAGATGGAGCATCACACCAAGCTATAGAAGATTTATCTTTAATGAGAAGTATACCAAACATGACAGTAATATGCCCATCAGATGCAGTTGAAACAGAAGCTGCAATAAGAGCTATTGCTGAATACAATGGACCTTGCTATGTAAGATTAGGAAGAGCAGGAGTTAATGTAATAAATGATAGACCAGAGTACAAATTTGAAATTGGAAAAGGTATAGAATTAAAAGAAGGTAATGATGTAACATTATTTGCAACAGGTATAATGGTTGATGTAGCTATAGAAGCTGTTGAAGCTTTAGCTAAAGAAGGAATTAACGCTAGATTAATAAACATTCATACTATTAAACCAATAGATTCAGAGCTTATATTAAAAGCTGCTAAAGAAACTGGAGCAATAGTTACATTAGAAGAGCATAATATAATCGGAGGATTAGGATCAGCTGTAGCTGAGGTTGTTGGAGGAGAATATCCAGTACCAGTAGTTAGAGTTGGTGTTAAAGATACATTCGGAGAAAGTGGTAAACCAGACCAATTATTAAAGGCTTATGGATTAACTTCAGAAGAAGCAGTTAAGGCTGCTAAGAAAGCAATGAGCTTAAAAAGATAATCTATAAGATATAAAAAAGAAGCAGCATGAGTAATTTTTCTCATGCTGCTTTTTTCTTTATACATAAAAATACAAAAAAAGTATTAATTTGAATTTTATTGCCAAAATATGAATATAAATGTTAATATTAAAAATTGAGGGCAATAATATAAATGATGAATTAATAATTAATTTAAAATGGGGAGAGCAAATTAAATATAAATCTATTTAAGAGGGGGTTTTTAAAATGAAGATTAGTATGAAAACATTAAAAGAGTATGGAATAATTACTTTAGGAGTAATTCTTTTAGCTATATCTTTAGAATACTTTTATTATCCTAATGATATTGCTGCTGGTGGAGTATCAGGTTTAGCTTTAGTTGTTAATAAGATAACAGGTATATCACAAGGAATGTTTATGAATGTTGCTAACGTTATATTATTTGCTTTAGCATTTTGGCTTATAGGTGGAAGCTTTGGAGGACGTAGTATATATGCAGCCTTTGGATTATCCATAACAATAAGTTTAATAGAAAGCTTCTTACCAACTTTTGCAGTAACAGAAAATATGCTTTTAGCTACTATCTTTGGTAGCGTAGTTGGAGCCTTTGGAATAGCATTAGTGTTTAGCCAAAATTCCTCAACAGGGGGAACAGCTATTGTAGCTAAAATATTAAATAAGTATTTACATATTGAAATAGGAAAATCACTTTTATGTGCAGATTGTGTTGTTGTAGTATGTGCACTTCTAGTATTTGGAGTTGATAAAGCCTTATTTGGATTAATTGGTGTTTTTATAATGGGAATATTGATTGACAAAATAATAGAAGGTTTTAACTCATGTAAACAACTTTTAATAATTAGTGAAAAAAGTGAAGAGATTTCTCAGGTAATAATGAAAGAAATTGAAAGAGGATGTACTAAAATAGAAGGTACTGGAGGATATTCAAAGGAACCTGTAACAATACTTTATGTAGTAGTAAATAGAAGACAGTTTATAAGTCTTAAGAAGAAAATTAAGGAAATAGATCCAAGAGCCTTTATAACAGTAAATGATTCTAAAGAAGTCTTTGGAGAAGGTTTTCTTGATTTAGTAGAAATGTAGAACTTTGTTATGATATAATTAAGATGCTTTACATTAAGGTATGAAATATTAACAAAAATTAAGTAGATTAATGTAGAAAAGTAGGGTAAAATAGTAAAATAGATTAGTGTTGATAGCAATCGGGTAAATTTATATATATATTTTCTAAATATTTGTTTAGATTTTAATTTGTTGAGTAGAAAAAAGTTATTAAGGAGTGTTAACAATGATAGAATTTAGGAATGTTAGCAAGGTCTATAATAAGAATGTCAAAGCACTTACAAATGTCAATATAAATATTGATAAAGGTGAGTTTGTATTCTTAGTTGGACCGAGTGGTGCTGGTAAGTCAACTTTCATAAAAATGTTATTAAAAGAAGTTGAACCATCAACTGGAAACATAGTTATGGGAAACGAAGATTTATCTAAAATAAAAAGAAGACAAATACCTTATCATAGAAGAAAAATAGGAATGGTATTCCAAGACTTTAGATTAATACCAACTCTTAATGTTTATGAAAATGTTGCCTTTGCAATGAGGGTAGTAGGGGCTTCACCAAAAGAAATAAGAAAGAGAGTTCCAATGGTATTATCACTAGTTGGATTATCTAATAAATATAAAATGTTCCCAACTGAATTATCAGGAGGAGAGCAACAAAGGGTTTCAATAGCAAGAGCTATCGTTAATAATCCAAAAGTTTTAATAGCTGACGAACCAACAGGTAACTTAGACCCAGAAACAGCTAAAGAAATTATGGAATTAATAGATGATATAAACAAGGCAGGGACAACAGTAGTTATGGCTACTCATGCTAAAGAAATAGTTAACTCAATGAAAAAGAGGGTTATAGCTATAGATAAAGGTGAAGTAGTTAGTGATGTTCAGAAAGGAGGATATGAATATGAAGTTTAGTACTATAGGATATTTCATATCAGATGCTTTCAAAAGTTTAAAGAGAAATAGAACAATAAGTATAGCTTCTATAGCAACTGTTCTTACTACATTATTTATATTTGGAGCATTTTTATTAACTGCTTTAAATGTTAAAAATGGGGTTACAGATGTTCAAGACAAAGTTGAGGTTAAGGTTTTCCTTAAAGATGACGTAACACAAGAGCAAAGGGATGCAGTTGAAGCAAAACTTAAGACTGTTCAAGGGGTAAAAGAAGTAGAATTTGAATCTAAAGATCAAGCCTTTGCAAAGATGGAAGGTTCAAGTGATTATAATAAAGAGATTTTAGCTGGATATAGCAAAGAAAATAACCCATTACCAGCTTCATACATAGTAAGATTAGAAAGCCCAGAAGTAGCTTCAAGCGTTGAAAGCGCTATGAAAACTAATGATAAATTTATGGCTGGTGTAGAAGATGTAGGTAATGACGAAGAGCTTATAGGTACTATAAACTCCTTTGTAAAAGTTATTAATACAGTAGGATTAGTTTTAGGTGTAGTATTCGTAGGTGTATCACTATTCCTAATAGTAAATACAATAAAGATAACAGTTTACTCAAGAAGAAGAGAAGTAGGAATAATGAAATTCGTTGGAGCAACCGACTGGTTTATAAGATGGCCTTTCGTAATAGAAGGGGTTATAATCGGCCTTGTAGGTGGTATTCTTTCAACACTTTTATTATTCGCAGGGTATAACTTCTTATATGGAAAAATTGTATCTTCATCATCACTATATATGCCACAATTTGTACAACCAATGTATGTTTTAACAACAATGTCATGGCAGTTTATACTAGCAGGTATTGTTATTGGTGCAATAGGTAGTATAATAGCTTTAAGAAAATTCTTAGACGTTTAATATCTAATATAGAATATAAAAAGCTTAAAATACGTAAACTATTTAAATATAGCGTATTTTAAGCTTTTTTTTGAAAGGGTGGGTTTTTATGAGTCGCAATAAGGATGAAAAAAATAAATATAATAATATTATTAAAAATCTTAAGAAGAAAAAAGGATTCAGAGCTTTAGCCATGGGTGTTGCCTTAACTTTAATAATTGGTGTTTCTGTATATGCAGGGAATAGATTAACTGCCTTTGGTATTTTACCTATAACTAGTGTAAGTGCAGTTCAATCTTCATTAGAGAAGGTAAATGATACAGAAAATTTTAAAAAGGTATTAGAAGTAAGGGAAATGCTTTATAGATGGTATGATGGAGAAATTGATGATAGTAAATTAGCTGAAGGTGCTATAAAGGGTATGGTTTCATCTTTAGGTGATCAATACACATATTATATGAATGAAAAAGAATTTTCAGATTTTAAAGAAAAAAGTCAAGGAAACTACATGGGAATTGGGATTCAAGTAGCTGTTAAGGATGGTAAGATAGTAGTAATTTCTCCTATTCAAGGAGGGCCAGCTGAAAAAGCAGGAATAAAAACTGGAGATATTATCTTAAAAGTAAATGGAGAACCAGTTTCAGGAAATGAATTGGATAAAGCCGTTTCAATGATGAAGGGTACTACAAAAGAAAATATAAAATTAACATTATATAGAGAAGGTAAAGGCGAATTTGACGTTGATGTTATGAGAGATGTAATTAAAACAGTTAACGTTAAAAGTGAAATGATTGATGGAGATATTGGATATATAGAAGTTTTAGCTTTTGATGAGGGAACAGCTAAAGACTTTGAAACTCAATTAAAAGCTTTAGAAGAGAAAGGTATGAAGGGGTTAATCCTTGATTTAAGAGGAAATCCAGGAGGATTTATGAAAGAATGTGTAGACCTAGTATCAAACTTTGTTCCAAAGGATAAGGTTATAGTGTCTACAATAGATAAGTATGGTAATAAAGAGGAAAGTGTATCTAAAGGCGGAATCGCACAGGGAATGCCTTTAGTAGTTTTAATTGATGGAGGTACTGCTTCTGCCTCAGAAATAGTTGCGGGAGCTATTAGAGATTATGATTTAGGAACTCTAGTTGGAACAACATCCTTTGGTAAAGGAATAGTTCAAGTTGTTTTAGATAAGATAGGTCAAGAAAAAGATGGTACAGCTTTAAAGGTAACTATTTCAAAATACTATACTCCAAATGGAGAAAATATTCACAAAAAGGGTATAGGACCAGATGTTACAGTTGAATATCCAAAAGAGCTTAAAGAAAAGACATATTCAAGAAGTACTGATCCTCAATTTGAAAAAGCCTTAGAAATCATACAAGAAAAGATAAAATAAATAAATTTTTGGAGGACTTAAAATGAATTTACTTATAGAAAATATAAGAGGTATATCTTATGCATTAGTAAGTCCTACCTTGTCTTTAATGTTAATAGTAATAGCTATAATATTTTATTTTAAAAATAGGAAGATAGCTTTTATGCAAAAGTTAATGCTTGGGAGGAGTATTCAATCTCCTCTTGAGATGACTTTACTTCAGATATTAATTGGTATATTAGGAGGGCTAATAGCTAGTTTATTACTAAGTATTTTAGGAGTAACCTTTGAAAATAGTTCTTTAATAGATGTTATTTTAACAGTATCAGTATTTTCTGTTTTATATAAAAATAGATTTCTTAAATTCCCTTATATAGCATCCTTGCTAGGGGTTATAGGAGTTTTAGTAAGTAAAAATACTGAATACTTTGGAAGGGGCTTTAGTTTTTCTATTAATTTAACTTCAATTATTGTATTAATAGGTGTTTTTTCAATAGTTGAGGGTATCTTAGCAATGATAGATGGAGACAAAGGTTATTTACCTATCTTTACTCAAAAGGATGGAAAGTTAGTAGGTGGATTTGGCTTTAAAAGATTTTGGGCACTGCCTTTATGCTTATTAGTTGTTTTAGGAGCTAATAGTGGAAATTCAATTATTAATGAAGTTAAAGATTTACCACAGTGGTTACCATTTTTTAATGGAGATAAAGCAAGAGCACTAATGAGTGTTGCGGCCTTAGGAACATTAGCAGCTTATGGAGCAACTTCATATGAAGGAACTACGTTTACTCAAAGTAAAAGATGTAAGACCATATCATCTGGATTAATTAATATTGCATATGGTATAGTAGTTATAATATTAGCTTATTTATTAAAAGAAAGCTTTATTTTTACTATTGCACTAATTATTTTAATTCCATTACTATATGAACTTAGAATAAGAATGGAACTAAAATTAGAGTCTCTTAGAGAGCCTTTATATTTTTCAAATGATGATGAAATATGCATTTTAGATGTTTTACCAAATTCTATTGCATACAAGAAGGGATTAAGAAGTGGAGATAAAATAGTTAAAATTAATGAAGAAATCCCTAAGAATGAAAAAGAAGTATTTATGGCAATAAAGAGAAATTTTTATGGTTTAGATCTTGAAATAAGAAAAAATAATGGAAATATTGAGAAGCATACAATTACAGGCGAGGATAGAGGAAAGCAGTTTGGCATAGTGTTAGTTCCTAAGGGAATATCCTTTGATAAAGAGATAGATGAATTTTTAGAAAAATTGAAAAAAGCCAGTAAGGATGAAGAAGTAAAAAATAAATAATGGTTAACTTGGCTGTATCTAAGATTCACCTATTAAGGTGAGAATTGTTTTAAGATACAGCCTTTTATAGTTAGGAGGGAAAACATTATGGGAGAATTTAAAATACAATCAAAATTTAAACCTACAGGGGATCAGCCTAAAGCAATAGATACTTTAGTTCAGTCTATTGAAAATGGTAATAGAGGGCAAACTCTTTTGGGAGTTACAGGCTCAGGAAAAACATTCACTATGGCAAATATCATAGAAAGAACTCAAAAACCAACCCTTATTTTAGCTCATAATAAGACATTGGCAGCTCAACTTTGTGCTGAATTTAAGGAATTCTTTCCAGATAATATAGTAGAATATTTTGTTTCATATTATGATTACTATCAACCAGAGGCTTATGTACCTCAAACAGATACTTTTATAGAGAAGGATGCATCTATTAATGACGAGATTGATAAACTTCGTCACTCAGCTACTTCTGCACTTTTAGAGAGAAGAGATGTAATAATAGTTGCTTCAGTTTCTTGTATATATGGACTTGGTAATCCAGAAGAGTATAAAAAGCTTACAATATCTTTAAGACCAGGTATGATTAAGGATAGGGATGAAGTTATTAAGAAACTTATAGAAATACAATATGAAAGAAATGACATAGATTTTGCTAGAGGAACATTTAGAGTAAGAGGAGATAATTTAGATATAATTCCTTCATCTTCCTCTTCTAAGGGTATTAGAATTGAATTTTTTGGAGATGAAATAGATAGAATAAGAGAGTTTGATGTTCTTACAGGAAATATAATTGGGGAAAGACAACATGTTAGTATAACTCCAGCATCTCACTTTGCTGCCTCTGAGGAAACCTTAGAAAAATCAATAAGGGTAATAGAAGATGAACTTGAAGATAGATTAAAAGTTCTTACAGCTGAGGATAAAATATTAGAGGCACAAAGGTTAAAGCAGAGAACAAATTATGATATAGAAATGATTAGAGAAATGGGATATTGTCAAGGAATAGAGAACTATTCAAGAATATTAGATGGAAGAATGCCAGGAACTCCACCTCAAACTTTACTTGATTATTTCCCAGAGGATTTCTTAATGTTTATAGATGAAAGCCATGTTACACTACCTCAAGTTAGGGCAATGTATGCTGGGGATAGATCTAGAAAGACATCTTTAGTTGAGTTTGGATTTAGACTACCTTGTGCATTTGATAATAGACCTCTTAAATTTAGTGAATTTGAAAGCAAAATAAATCAAGTAGTCTTTGTAAGTGCTACACCAGGAGAATATGAACTAGATCATTCTGAGATTGTGGCGGAACAAATAATAAGACCTACAGGACTTTTAGATCCTGTAATTGAAATAAGACCTATACAGGGACAAATTGATGATCTTTATGGTGAGATTCAAAGAACTGTACAAAGAGGATTTAGAGTTCTTATAACAACTCTTACAAAGAGAATGGCTGAGGATTTAACTAAGTATTTAAAAGACTTAAATGTTAAAGCTACATACATGCATTCAGATATAGATACCTTAGAAAGAATGAAGATAATAAGAGAACTTAGACTTGGAGAGGTTGATGTATTAATAGGTATAAATCTCTTAAGGGAAGGTTTAGATATACCTGAGGTAGCTTTAGTTGCAATATTAGATGCTGATAAAGAAGGATTCTTAAGATCTGAAACTTCATTAATACAAACCATAGGTAGAGCGGCTAGAAACTCAGAAAGTAAAGTAATAATGTATGCAGATAATATTACAAAATCTATGGATAAGTCTATTAAGGAAACTGAAAGAAGAAGAGTTATTCAGATGGAGTATAATGAGGAACATAATATTACTCCTACTACTGTAATAAAAGGAGTTAGGGATATAATTGAAGCTACTAAGGTTTCAGAAGAAAAAGAAAATTATGAAAGTGAAGTTAAAAAGGCAGCTAAGAAAGATATTCCTATAGAAAAACTTATAGAGCAATATGAGGAAGAAATGAAGGAAGCGGCTAAAAATCTTCAATTTGAAAGAGCTGCTGAACTTAGAGATATAATAAAGGATTTAAAAGAAAACTCTAAATAAATATTTTTAGCTTTGTTTACATAATTGTGTTTATTAAAGTAATTATTGTATTGAAAAGAGTTTTACAAATTAAAATTAGATGTTAAAATGAATAATAGATTATAAAAATAAATACAAAAAGAGATAAATATTATAATGTAAATAAAAAATAAGTATATAATTAAATGGAATATTAGAGTTAATTATATATATATGATAGTTTTTAATTTTATAAGAAAATCTAAAAGAGCTAAAAGAATGTATTTAAGTTTTAGGAGGAATATATGGCTGTTAAAGTAATTACAGATAGCACTAGTTGCATACCAAAAGATTTAGCAGAAAAGTACGGAGTAGAGATAGTATCTTTAAGCGTTATAATGAATGGAGAAAGTTATAAGGAAGTTGATATAGATAGTGAAGCTTTTTATGATGAATTAGCTAAATGTGATAAACTTCCAACCTCATCTCAACCACCAATGGATGAGTTTTATAATGCTTTTGAAAAATTTGCTAAGGATGGTCATGATATAGTTGCAGCGTTTATATCATCTAAATTAAGTGGAACATACACAACATCACATATAATAAAAGATATGATTTTAGAAAAATATCCTGATGTTAAGATTGATCTTATAGACTCTCAAACTTCAGTAATGGCACTTGGAATTGGTGTGTTAGAAGGAGCAAAGGCTGCTCAAGAAGGAAAAGACTTTGATGAGGTTTCAAAAATAGTTAGAAATACTATAGAAGAATCAGAGATAATATTTGTTCCAGGTACTTTAGATAACCTTAAAAAAGGCGGTAGGATAGGTGGAGCTGCAGCTTTATTTGGAAAAATGCTTAAAATAAATCCAATTCTAACAGTTAAAGAGGGCGCTGTTGTTGTGATGGATAAAGTTAGGACTAAAAAGAGAGCAATAGATAAGATTGTAGAAGTTGTTAAACAGGATTTAAAGGAAAAGGGAATAAAGCAAGCAGTTGTATGTCATATATTAGCTGAGGATGAAGCTAAAGATTTAGCTAAAAGACTTAAAGAAGAATTAGATTTAGACTCTATGATTGGTGAAATAAGTGCAGTTATAGGTGTACATGTAGGAGTTAAGAGTGTAGGTATAGCTTATGCTAGAGAATCTTAATTAAATATAATTTAAAAAGAAGCTTGATAAACTTATATAAGTTTATCAAGCTTCTTTTTATTATTTCACATAAATAGAGGATAGATTTATGTGAAATTTTTATCTAAATATAAACTAAAATTAAAGACTTTATTAAGCATTAAGGTTTTTGTGGTTAAAATTGTATCTGAAACTATAATATGTATATATATTGTGTTAAAATAATGTTACTAAAAGGTTAAGGAGGATTGGAATATTGATTAGTTTAAAAGGGGTTAATAAGGAATACACACAAGGAGTAAAAGCTGTAGATAATTTAAATCTAGAAATTAAAGATGGTGAGATATTTGGTATATTAGGACCAAATGGAGCTGGAAAGACTACTACAATAAGTATGATCACAGGAATAACAGAGCCTACTATGGGAGAAATAAAAATAAATAATATTGATATAAGTAAAAATCCTGTAGAAGCTAAAATGCAATTTGGATATGTTCCTGATAGTCCAGATATGTTTTTAAGATATAAAGGAATAGAGTATCTTAATTTTATGGGAGACGTTTATAATGTTAGCGAGTCAGATAGAGAAGAAAGGATTAAAGACTTAGCTAAAAGGTTTGAAATGACTAATGCCTTGGGAGATAAAATTCAAAGTTATTCTCATGGAATGAGACAAAAAATAATAATAATGGGTGTTTTAATTCATAAGCCTAGTATTTGGATATTAGATGAACCTTTAACTGGATTAGATCCAAAATCCTCATATATATTAAAAGAGATGATGAGAGAGCATGCAAGTGAAGGAAATACTGTATTATTTTCTACACATGTCTTAGAAGTCGCAGAAAAGTTATGTGATAGGGTAGGCATAATAAAAAAAGGGAAACTTATTTTTGTAGGTACATTAGAAGAGTTAAAAGAAGAATTTAAGGGTGATGAATCACTAGAAAAAATGTTCTTGGAGATTACTGAAAATGAATAGAATTAAATTATTATTGAAATATTTTATAGGAAACTCTTTTAATAATGCTTCTAGTAACATAAAATCTAGAAATCTAGCTATAGTTATGTATATCTTAATAATAATAGGAATATCTACACCTATAGCTAATATGATAGATTCTATGTACCCTAACTTTGCTAGTATTGGACAAGAAGGATATCTTCTTTCAATTATATTTTTAATTGGATCACTAACTTTATTGGTTTTAGGAGTTTATGATATTTTAGATTCATTTTTCTTTTCACAGGATATAGAACCCTTAATGCCATTACCATTTAAAAGTGGTGAAATAATGATAGGGAAATTCATAACATGTTTAGTGGATATGTATATTTATTTAAGCATTACAATAATTCCCTTAATCTCTTTTGGATTAAATGCTAAGATAGGATTTTCTTATTTTCTTATGATTATTCCGGTTTATTTATTCGCTCCAATTATAATAGTAATATTTTGTATATTAATAACTATGATTTTAATGAGTTTCATAAATGTATCTAAATATCAAAATACTTTTAAAATAATATTTGGTACATTAGGAATAGTCTTAATTTTAGGAGTGTACTCTTTAAATTCAACAGGATTAAATTCAGAGAATGTTTCAGTGGCACTAAGAAATAAAACAGCATTGGTAGACTTAACTAATAAAATATTCATAACTACTACCTTTAGTGTAAAAGCATTACTTTATAGTAATTCTCTAAAGGGATTATTAAACTTAGGTCTTTTAATTGGTATATCAATAGTAGCTTTAATAATTGCATATTTCTTAGGAAAATCAATGTATAACAAGATACTAAGTAGAAATTTAAATGTATATAGCGAGAGAAAGAATATACTAGAAAATAATAAGAATAAGGTTGTTGTAAGGAGTTCAGTAAGAAAAGCAATGGTATTAAGAGAGCTTAGAACAATATTAAGAGACCCCAGTAACTTTATAAACTGTGTTGTTATGATTGTTTATATGCCTATATTTATATTTATTTTCTTTATTAAAGGAAATATTTTAGTAAATGATACTCAATTAGCAAAGGATACAATAATAATGGCGGCTACTTTTATAGTTACAGCATTAACCATATCAGGTAACTCAGTTGCATCAACAGCCTTAAGTAGAGAAGGAAAAGAAATACTTATATCAAAATACATTCCAGTAGATTATAAGGTACAGATTCAATCTAAGCTTATAGTTTCTTTCATAGTAAATGGATTAGCACTTATATTGGGAATAGCTATATTAATTTATTTAAAGGCATCACCATTGGTTATCGTAATGAGTTTATTAGTACAAATGGGAACAATAGCTACAATATCTTTGGTGGGAATGATTCTAGATTATTTATCACCTAAGTTAGAATGGACAGATACAAAGAATTTATATAGTAAAAATTTTAAGCCATTATTAGTAATGTTAATTTGCTTAGTAATAGGAGGGTTTAATATAGGTTTAATTGTTACCAAAAGCCCATTAATAGTATTTTTAATAGACATGAGTATTTTGCTAATAGTAAGCTTAGTTTTATATAAAATTCTTATGAAAAAAGGATTAGAGGTTTATAAAAGGTTATAATAATTTATAAAAACGTAACCTTTTTATAAATAATAAAATAAGAATATTTGATATTATTTTAGTAAAGAACAAATTAAAATTACAAAATTTTAATTTGTTCTTTTTAAATATATAGACAATTTAAGATATATGCAAATATCATTGGATATTCATAATGAGTTAAAGTGAATATTTAAATGAAGTATAGGAAAAATTAAAATTATAAGGAGGGAGAGAATGAAAAAAATTTTAAAAGTAGTAGAAGTTATATTACTAAGTTTAATAATTATAATGGGAGCTTTAGCTTATTATTTTAGAGGACAAATAGGTTTTTATATAAACATAGGAAAAGAGTATTTAGAGTTTAAGGAAAATCCACCTAGTATTGAGGATTTAAAGAACATTAAAATGAGTGAGGATATGGATTTTAAGGATGTAGTTTATAAAGATACTAATGGCAAAGCTCAGACTTTAGATATTTATGGACCAGAAAAGAAATTAAGACATGGATCACCAGTAATTCTTTATGTTCATGGAGGAAGTTGGGTTTATGGGAACAAAGAAATACCAGATCTTATAGCACCTCTTTTAGATTCTTTTAGGAAAGAAGGATATACCATAATAAGTGTAGGGTATGAACTTGCTACTGATAAGGTTGATTTTAAGAAACAAGCTTCAGATGTTAAGGATGCCATAAGATGGGTTTATAAAAACAAAGAAACTTATGGATTCAACACTGATGAGATAGGAGTTATAGGGGCTTCTGCTGGGGCACATTTATCCTTGTTAGCCACATATAGTGGGGAAGATGAATTTGTTGATGATAAGGAACTTTCTAACTATCCATCAAAGGTTAAATATGTTGTAGATTTCTTTGGACCAACTGAACTTAGTGCCTTAGACATGACTATGGCTTCATGGGATTTAAATAATTCAATAGAGAAAACTGAAAAGCAATTAAGAGGGGAAGAAAGTATAACAGAATACATGGATAAATATAGTCCAATAAATTATGTTAAGCCTAACTTACCAAAGACTTTAATAGTTCATGGACGTCAAGATAAGTTGGTTCCATACAGTAATTCAATGAACTTATATAATAAGAGCAAGGATATGGGTAACGATATTCAAATACTTACCTTAGAAAATAGTGGCCATGATTTTTCTCAAGTTGATGTAAATGAAGTATTTGAACTTGGGTTTAAAGTTTTAAACTTTATACTTTTTAATACTAAGTTTTAATAGAAAGCTAAATTTTTATATATTTTAATAACTACTTATCATATAAGTTTTTTAAAATTAAAGTTTATAAATTATATCATAATTGGTTAAAATTTCACTTTTATTGTAAAAGAAGATATAATAAAACCATCAAATTTTTTTAGGGTAAGGAGTTTTATATGGATAAGAGGTTGTTAAAAGTATTAAAGCATGACTATGCAGTAGAAATGGATAAAAAGAGAAACCTAAAAGCTATAAGAACACTATATGATATGAACGAAAAAGAAGAATACCATATAGATGAACAAACATGGAATGATTTAGATTTAGATAAGGTTTATTCAAAATTAGATAGAAATTATAGTAGTTTAGGAGAAGCTTCCCTTTATTCAATGCTTAGAAATCCACTAAATGATGAAAAAAAGTTAAATAAGAGAAGAGAAGAAATAGAGTACTTTAAAGAAAACGAAGAAGTAAGATTTAAGATTATGTGGATATTTTTTGAGTTAGGAAGAGATAAAAAGAATAGCTTGTTAGATATGATTAATGAAAAGCTAATAGAATCTAATAAGTTTAAATATTATTTTTATACAATTACAGGAAAGATATTGCCTTTAATATTAATACTTACTGCAATCTTTGTAAGCGTAAGTGCAATGCTTGGCTTAATGGCTGTAACCTTCCTTAATATTTATATAAATAGTAAGGAAAGAGACCGTATTAAGGCTAATGGGCTTATGTATTTAAGAAGAGTAATAAAGGCATCTAAGCAGATAGTTAAAATTAATGATAAAAATTTAGATGATTTTAATATAAAGATAAGAGAAAACTTAAAAGATTTAAAATCAATAGATAGAAATACTATAATGATTAGCTTTATTAATATGTGGGGTGGAGTATTTGAATTTATATCTGTATTATTTTTACTAGAAGAAACTGCATATTATAAAATTGCTGATTCAATAGAGAAAAATAAAGATTCAATTTTAAGCCTTTATAAAACATTAGGTGAAATGGAAGCAATAATATCTATTGGAAGTTATGAAGAAGAAAAAAAGGATAAGATAACTAGACCTAAATTCATAAGAGAAATAACATTAGAAATAAAAAATGGAATACACCCAATTATAGAAAATCCAGTAGCTAACTCCATAAACATGAGTAAGAGAGGAATTGTTCTTACTGGAACTAATATGTCAGGTAAATCAACTTTCTTAAGGATGTTAGGAGTAAATATGCTTTTTGCTCAAGCCTTTAATTTTGTTTTAGCAGAAAAATATGAGGGGCCAATATTTAATATAGTTACTTCAATTAGTCCAAATGATGATTTAAGTGTTGGTAAAAGTTTTTACATGGCCGAAGCAGAATCAATTTTAAGAATAATAAGAGCTTTAGATAAGGAGTTACCAGTATTTTGTGCAATTGATGAGATTTTTAGAGGGACAAATCCAATAGAGAGAATATCAGCTTCAGCAGAAATTCTTACTTATATCAATAATAAAAATAGTATTTCTATAGTTGCTACTCATGATAGAGAATTAGTTGACATATTAAAAGAAAGTTATGAGTTTTATTATTTTAGTGAAAATGTTGATAGCAAGAATGGATTAAGCTTTGATTATAAGCTAAAAAGAGGAGTATCTAAAACTAGAAATGCTATAAAATTACTAGAATATATAGGTTATCCAAAAGATATAATAAACAAGTCATATAGAAGATCAGAAAAGCTAGAAGGCTTTATTTAGAAAGGATTGTTAGGATGTTTAAACCAGTTAAAAACATGAAAGTTTATGAGCAGGTTGTTGATCAAATAAAAGAAATGGTTAGAGTAGGACAGATAAAAAAAGGAGATAAGCTTCCTACAGAGAGAGTTATGGCAGAAGAGCTTCAAGTAAGTAGAACTTCTATAAGAGAAGCCATGAGAGCTTTAGAGGTTGTAGGATTAATAGAAAGTAGACAGGGAGCAGGTAATTATATAAGGGAAGAGTTTGATGATGTATTATTAGAACCGCTTTCAATAGTATTTATGCTTCAAAATGGAACAAATAAATATATATTTGAATTAAGAGAAGTTTTAGAATTGTCTACTATATTTTTATCTGTAATGAGAATATCTGATGAAGAATTAAAAAAGCTTGGTGAACTTGTGGAGAGGTTTAAGACATCTAGGGATGAAGAAGAGAATGTTAAAATTGATAGCGAATTTCACAGCATAATTGTTAAAGGTGCAAATAATGTACTTATAACTAATTTGTTAGAAGGGGTATCTGAGTTAGTTGATAAGTTTATAAGTGAAGGAAGAAGAGCTATTTTAAGTGATGAGAGAAATAGAGGAAAGCTATTAGATTTTCATGAAAAAATATATTTAGCTATAAAAAATAGAGATGCTTATTCTGCATATAAACATATGCAAGAGCATTTCCAATTAATAAAGGAAAATATTTAGTAATAGAAACTTTATCTAAAATTAAAGTGAATTTTAACCTATTATAAGCCTATATAATAACTGTAAAAATTGACTAAAATATCTAAAAGGTATAAGGTTAAATTAGGGTATAAAAAGAGACTTTTAGTAATAAATATCAATATAGCATATTAAATAATATGCTATATTTTATAAAAGAAAATTGGTCATACCAAAATTTTTTATGGTATAAAGTTATTATGAGGGGTGAAAGAATTGAATACGTATCTTATGTTTTTTCTTGCTCTTATACCTATAATAATTCTAATTATAGGTTTAGGAGTTCTTAAAATTCCAGCTCATAAAATATGTCCCATAGCTTTAATAATTACCATTTTACTTTCCATATTTATTTGGAAAATGCCTACTATAGACTCCTTAACAGCAGCCTTAGAAGGTATTGCCCTAGGAATATGGCCAATAATGATAGTTATTATAGCGGCAGTATTTACTTATAACTTAGTAGTTCACACAAAGGCCATGGAAGTAATCAAATCAATGTTAATAAGTGTTAGTGATGACAAAAGAATTTTGGTTCTTATACTAGCATGGGGATTTGGCGGCTTTTTAGAAGCTGTGGCAGGCTTTGGAACAGCCGTTGCTATTCCAGTTGGAATAATGGCAGCCTTAGGATTTAATCCTTTTTTTGCCTCTGTTATATGCTTAGTGGCTAATACAACTCCCACAGCCTTTGGAGCAATTGGTCTTCCTGTTATAACCTTAGCTAATGTATCAGGAATTCCTATAGAATCCTTAAGTTATTATGTAGTACTACAATTATTTCTCTTTGTGGTATTAATCCCATTTGCATTGGTAGCTTTAACTGAAAAAAGTTTAAAGGGGATAAAAGGAGTCTTTGGTATAACTTTAGCCTCTGGCCTTTCCTTTGGCATAGTTCAAGTCCTTGTAGCAAAATTTTTAGGACCTGAATTACCAGCAGTTTTAGGATCAATAGTTTCTTTATTAGTTACAATTTTTATAGCAAAAAAATTCTATAAACATAATGAAGAAACAAAAAGAGAAGAAAAGTTTGAATTAAAAAGTGTCTTAGTAGCCTTTTCACCATTTATATTAATATTAGTCATAATAATAGGAATTAGTCCTTTATTTCCAGGCTTATATAATAAATTAAGCGAAGTAAGGACATCAGTTAATATATATACTGGTGTTGGAGCTAAACCATATACTTTTGTATGGTTAACAACTCCTGGAATATTAATATTAATAGCTTCATTTATTGGAGGGTTTATACAAAAAGCCTCTTTTAGAGAAATGGTAGAAATTTTATTGAAGACGATTAAACAAATGAGTAAATCTACCATAACCATACTTGCAATAATAGCTCTAGCTAAGGTCATGGGTTATAGTGGAATGGTTGCATCTATAGCAACAGTATTAGTTATGATAACAGGTTCATTTTATGCTTTTATAGCACCTTTTATTGGAGCTTTAGGAACCTTTGTAACAGGAAGTGATACATCCGCCAATGTATTATTTGGTTCTCTTCAAGCTGAGGCGGCAAATTCTTTAGGAATAAGCCCAGCATGGCTAGGGGCAGCAAATACTTGTGGGGCAACTGCAGGTAAAATGATATCTCCTCAAAGCATAGCTGTGGCCACTGCGGCAACAGGACTAGCTGGTAAAGAAGGAAAGATATTAAATTCAACATTAAAAGTATGTATAGTATATGTAATCTTATTAGGTTTAATAAGCTATTTAGGAAGCCTAATTTTTGTGTAATTTCTGAAAACGTTTATTGATGTTTGTTAATTAAAGTCTCAATTATTAAAGTAGTAAAATTAAAGGATTTATAAAGGGAATGGAGTGATTTTTATGAAGATTATGGTTTGTATTAAACAGGTTCCAGGAACTTCAAAGGTTGAGGTTGATGAAAAAACAGGGGTTTTAAAGAGAGATGGAGTAGATTCTAAAATGAACCCTTATGATTTATATGCTTTAGAAACTGCATTGAGGATAAAAGAAAAGAAAGGTGGAAATATAAAGGTTATAAGTATGGGGCCACCACAAGCTAAGGCAGTAATAAAAGAGGCTTATTCTATGGGAGCTGATGAAGGAACCTTAGTTTCAGATAGAAAGTTTGCTGGGGCTGATGTTTTAGCAACTTCATATACATTATCACAAGGAGTTAAAAAATGTGGAGATTTTGATATTATTCTTTGTGGAAAACAAACTACAGATGGAGATACAGCACAGGTTGGACCTGAAATGGCTGAATATTTAGGAATTCCTCATGTTGCTAATGTTAGAAGAATATTAGATGTTAATGATGATTTTATTAAAGTTGAAATGGATATGCCTAATACAATAGAGGTACTAGAAGTAAAATATCCTTGTCTTTTAACTGTAGATAAAGATATTTTTCAACCTAGATTACCTTCCTATAAAAAGAAACTTGAAACAGATGAAAGAGAAATAAATGTAATATCTTTAAATGATTTTGAAGATAAAGATGAGAAAAAATATGGTTTAAATGGGTCACCAACTCAAGTTGAAAGAATATTTCCACCAAGCAATAATGATGACCATGAAATTTGGACAGGAGATTCATCTGAATTAAGGGAAAGAATGGAAGATAAATTAAGAGAGCTTAAGTTTATATAGGGGGTAAGAGTTATGGGAAGATTAGTTGTTCATCAAGATAAAATAGAGGATGCAAATAGTGTAATAAAAATTTGTCCCTTTGGAGCTATGGAAATAGTTAATGGGAAAGTTGAAATAAATGCAAGTTGTAGAATGTGTAAGGTATGTGTTAGAAAAGGACCTAAAGGAGCCTTTGAGTTTGTTGAAGATGAGAATAAGGTCTTAGTAAATAAGGATGAATGGAAAGGTATAGCCGTTTATGTTGACCATGTAAATGGAGAAATTCATCCAGTTACCTTAGAACTAATAGGAAAAGCTAGAGAATTAGCTGATAAGGTTAATCAAAAAGTTTATTGTTTATTTATGGGGAATGGAATAAAAGATAAGGCTGGAGAGCTTTTACATTATGGAGTAGACGAAGTTATTGTATATGATTATAAAGAGCTTGAAAACTTTAGAATTGAGCCATATACAGCTGTCTTTTATGACTTTATAAACAAGATTAAACCTTGTTCAATTTTAGTAGGAGCCACTACATTAGGTAGATCATTAGCCCCAAGAGTAGCCGCTAGATGTAGAACAGGGCTTACAGCAGATTGTACTATACTTGATATAAAAGAAAATACAGATTTAGTTCAAATAAGACCAGCCTTTGGTGGTAATATTATGGCGCAAATAGTAACTCCAAATTCAAGACCTCAAATGGCAACTGTTAGATATAAAGTTATGTCTGCTCCTGAAAGAAATGAGGAATGTACTGGAGAAATTAAGTACTTTGAAATAGAAAAGGACAAATTAAAATCAGATATAGAAGTTAAAGAAATTAAACAAAAACCTAAAGAACACAGTATATCAGATGCTGAGGTAATAGTAGTAGCTGGTAGAGGAGTTAAATCAGAAAAAGATTTAGAAATCATAAAAGAGCTTGCTGATCTATTAGGTGGAGAGCTTGCAGTTACAAGACCTCTTATAGAAAATGGATGGGCTGATGCTAATAGACAAGTTGGATTAAGCGGAAGAACAGTAAGACCAAAACTTATAATAACTTGTGGAGTTTCTGGAGCTATTCAATTTGTAGCAGGAATGAACAATGCAGATTATATATTTGCCATAAATAAAGATGAAAAAGCACCTATATTCAAGGTTGCTCACTATGGAATAGTTGGTGATATTTATGAAATTGTTCCTAAACTTATTGAAAAAATAAAAGGGGAAGGGGTGCTTTAATATGAGTTATAACAAAATAAATGAAAGTGGAATTGAATTTATAAAAGGAATAATAAATGATAATGAAAGAGTATTTATTGGAGAAGAAATAAGTGAAGACTATTCTCATGATGAGTTAGGTTCAGAAAAGCATATGCCTGATATTGTTGTTAAGGCTATGAGTAGAGATGAAATTGTAGAAATAATGAAATATGCAAATAATAATAATATTCCTGTAACTGTAAGAGGAGCTGGTACTGGACTTGTTGGAGCAGCAGTTCCAATACTAGGAGGAATTTTATTAGATTTAAGTGGAATGAATAAAATATTAGAGTTAGATGAAGATAACTTAACTCTTACAGTTGAGCCTGGAGTTCTTATTATGGAAATAGCTAAATTTGTTGAGGAACATGATTTATTTTATCCACCAGATCCAGGAGAAAAAACAGCAACCATAGGTGGTAATGTTAGTACAAATGCAGGAGGAATGAGAGCTGTTAAATATGGAGTAACAAGGGATTATGTAAGAGGAATTGAAGTAGTTCTTCCTAGTGGAGAAGTCTTAGAGCTTGGTGGAAAAGTTGTTAAAAATAGTTCAGGATATAGCTTAAAAGATTTAATTATTGGATCAGAAGGAACATTAGGAATAATAACAAAAATAGTATTAAAACTATTACCACTTCCAAAGAAGGTAATAAGCCTTTTAGTTCCATTTAATGATTTAGAAAGTGCCATAGAAACAGTGCCTAAAATAATAAAATCAAAGAATATTCCAACAGCTATAGAATTTATGCAAAGAGATTTAATAATATCAGCAGAGGAATTCTTAGGAAAGAAATTTCCTGATAATTCATCAAATGCTTATTTAATATTAAGCTTTGATGGAAACTCAAAGGAAGAGGTTGAAGGATATTATGAAAAAGTAGCTGACATATGTTTAAAAGAAGGAGCTTTAGATGTATTTATATCAGATACAGAAGAAAGACAAGAATCAATATGGTCAGCTAGGGGAGCTTTCTTAGAAGCCATAAAGGCATCAACAAGTGATTTAGATGAGGTTGACGTTGTTGTACCAAGAAATAAGGTAGCAGAGTTTGTAAAATTCACTAATGAAGTAGAGAAAAAACTTAATGTTAGAATAAGAAGTTTTGGACATGCTGGTGATGGAAACTTACACATTTATATATTAAAGGATGAATTATCAGAGGATGAATGGCATAAAAAACTTAATGAAGCTATGGAAATACTTTATAGAAAACAAAGAGAACTTAATGGACAAGTCTCTGGAGAACATGGAATAGGCTTAGCTAAGAGATTATATCTAAATGAATCCTTAAATAAGGCCACAATGGATATTATGAGAGGAATAAAATTAGCCTTTGATCCAAATAATATTTTAAATCCAGGTAAGGTTTGTGAATAAAATAAGTTGAAAATTTAATTAGCATATAAAAGTTAATAAAAAAATACTCCTTTTAAACTTAGTTTAAAAGGAGTATTTTTTATTATGATGTCATTCCGATATACATACCTACAAAGTATGGGATAAGCCATATGAACCAAACTACTAAACTGAATTTGTGGAATATAGCTTTTGCTTTTTCACTACCTCTGTTTAAAACAATTGTTGCCCAAACAGCATGTATAAGCATTAAAATAATAGCAAGCATACCTGTTGATTGATGTATTAATAAATCAGTTGGAGTAATACCTTTGTCAGTTCCTGCAGCAACGATTCTACTCATTGTATAAGTTCCAAGAGTATCGCATACTAAACCACACCAAAAGATTATTACATGTTTTTTCTTTAAGATACCTGCTCTATGCTCGCTCCAAACACCAATTGTATAAAATATTAATGCTAATGTTATAAATATAATAGCTGGAATTAATAATTTAGGCATAAAAAAACCTTCTTTCTTAAATTAGAATAAAATTTTATAGCCTGTCCTTAAGTTGAAGTTTTCATATATTAAAAGAAATCTAAAGTTTGGATTTACTTTAATATGTGAAAATTAATTTTCATTGTGGACTAGGTTCATATTAATAATAACATATTCACAAAAAATTCATAGACCTAATGAGAAAGTTTTGTTTACAATTTGTTTAAAAAATAAAATTTATTTTTAATTTAATATATTTATCTAATTAAAATTAATTTTTAGGGGAATAATTTGTATTTTAAAAGAAATTAAAGAAAAAAATGTATTTAATGATATAATAGATGTAATTAATTATAATAAAAAATTAGGTTTAGAAAGGGGAATAAGAATGTCTAAAAATTTAAAAGAGTACGTAGTTATTATTTGTGCAGCAATAGTATTAACACTTCTTATAAATAAATTTTTACTTTTTAAAATAGTAGTTCCAACTCCATCCATGGCACCAACTATTGAGCCGGGAGATCAACTTTTTGCTACAAGAATACATAATTTATCTAAGATGGAAAGAGGAGATATGATAGTTTTTTATTCAAAGGAATTTGATGAAAGAATGATAAAAAGACTAATAGGATTACCAGGAGATAAGGTGGAAATAAAAGATGATGGAACAGTGAATGTAAATAATGAAAAGTTAGATGAGCCTTATATAAAATACCCAGGTGGGAAAGTGAATATGAATTTTGAAGTTCCAGAAGACAAATATCTTTTATTAGGAGATAATAGAGATAATAGCAAAGATGCAAGGTATTGGAGTGATAAATATATAGATGGTGATGATATATTAGGAAAAGCTCAAATAACCGTATGGCCTTTAAATAGGTTTAACTTTGCTAGCTAAAGAATAAGATTAAGGAGTTATTATGAGTACATGGTTATTTATAGATTGCTTTCTTTTAATATTAATTATATGGTGGATTTATGATCTACTTAAAGGAGAATTCCTAATTAATAAATTAGGGGCAAAGGTGAGTTTTAGATGTATGACAGTAGATAGTTTTGTGTAAAAAGCAATACTACCTACTGTTTTTTACTTTTTAATATCTAATTATAGAGAAAAATAATGATAGTTTTATATATTGTTTAAGATATATCTGTATCACTAATCCATTCAATATCTAAAGCTTCTGCAGCAGCTAAGATTTTGGGGCTTGGAAGTTTATCAGATATAATTGCTTTATATTTTTTCAAGTCATTAATTTTGAAAAAACCAGTTACTTCAAATTTTGAACTATCTATTAGTAATATAGTTTCTTTTGCTTTATCTATTATTCTTTTTTTTGAAACTGCTTGACTAAGACTTACTTCATATACATTAGATTCATCAATTCCCCTTGCTGAACAGAAAGCTATATCAACATTAAAGTGATTAAGTAATGAATTTTCAATATCTAAGTTAACTACAGAAGAAGAGAAGTGCTTTACTTCTCCACCAGTTATAAAGATTTTCATTGTTGGATTTCCGTATTCTGCTAGTCTTAAGGCTGTATTTAGCCCGTTTGTAAAAATTATAAGGTGCTCAATATCACATAAAAATGGACATAATTCATATACTGTAGTGCTAGAATCCAAATAAATACACATTCCAGGTGCTATAAAATCTTTTGCAAGCGAAGCTATAGCTCTCTTTTTGATTACGTTTTCGCTTTCGCGTAAAAATTTAGATGGTTCTACAGTGTTGAAATTATTTAAAATGATTTCTCCATGTAATCTTTTAATTAAACCTTGCTTTTCCAGAAAAATAACATCTCTACGTATAGTAGAAATACTAGAAAAAGTAGATTTAGCTAAGTCCTTAATTTGAATTCTTTTTTTATTTTGAATAATATTAGTTATTTCCATTAACCTATCTTGTTTAAGCATAATGGATTCCCCCTACCCTTAAATATATTTATACATTTAAATTAGCACATTTTTGAACAAATTTGAACTTTTTATTGTAAAAAATTGAAAGGTTTTCAACGTTGTGTTCATGTATTGAAACAATAAGTTTAGGCTTAGTATAATAAGCTTGTAAAACAAATTGGAAAAAATTATTAATAAGGAGAAGTGGCATGGGGAGTGTGTTAGCAGTTGATTTGGGAGCTTCTTCAGGAAGGGCAATTTTAGGTGAATTAAAAGATGGAAAGATAGCCTTAAAAGAAGTAAATAGATTTCCCAATAAGCCAATTTATAAAAGAGGGATTCTAAGTTGGAATACAGATTATTTATTTTCTGAAATTAAAAAAAGTATCATGGAAGCAAAAAAGGTTGCAGAAGTTGAAAGTATTGGAGTTGATACTTGGGGTGTAGATTTTGGTTTGTTAGATGAATATGGAAATTTAATTACCTTTCCTGCTAATTATAGGGATAGTAGAACAAAAGGCATTTTAAAAAGGGTTGCTAGTCTATTTTCTTTAAAAGAACTTTATAAGATTACAGGAAATCAAATAATGGAGATAAATACATTATTTCAATTATTAGCATTAAGAGAAAAGAATCCAGAATTATTTTATCAAGCTAAAACTGTTTTATTGATTCCAGATTTATTTAATTATCTATTGACTGGTAAAATAGCTGCAGAATGTAGTATAGCATCAACAACTCAACTTACTGATCCTCATACAAAAAAATGGTCAAAAGAGGTTTTAGATAGTTTTGAATTATCTAGCCAAATGTTTCCTGAAATAGTTAACGAGGGGAATTTTCTTGGGACAACTAAATCAGAACTAGGATTAGGAAATATAAAAGTTATAAATGTTTGCCAACATGATACTGCTAGTGCTGTTGTAAGTGTTCCTTCTGAAAAAAACTTTTTATTTATTTCATGTGGTACATGGTCTTTGATTGGTACTGAGTTAAATGAACCTATACTCAATGAGCAGGCAATTAAGTTTAATCTGACTAATGAAAGTGGACATAGTGGAACAACTAGATTGTTAAAAAATTGTACAGGCCTTTGGGTAATACAGGAATTAAAAAGGAATTATGAAGAAGAGGGGATTAACTATTCTTACGAAGAAATAGCTAATATGGCTAGTTTAGTTTCATGTAATGAATGCATAATTGATACCGATGATGAAAGTTTTCTAGAGCCAGGTGACATGAGAGAAAGAATAATATCATATGGTAAAAAAACAAATCAAAAAGTACCAAAAGAACCAAAAGAATTCTTTAGGTGTGCTTATGAAAGTCTAGCTTATAAGTATAAAGAAACAATTAAAGAAATTGAGATGATTACAAACAAAAAGTTTGAAGAAATATATATAGTTGGTGGTGGAGCTAAAGCAACATTTTTTTGTCAATTAGTTGCAAATATAACAGGGAAAGAAGTAATAGCTGGACCAGGAGAGGCTACTGCAATTGGAAATATTATAATTCAATTAATTGCATTAAAAGAAATTAAAGATGTTTCAGAAGCTAGGAAAATAATTTCTAATTCCTTTAACTTAACTAAGTATATTCCAGGTGTGAAATAAATAAGGTTATTATTTTTTATAAATTAATAGGAATTAGTAAATGGATTATTAAATTATTTCTATGCAAAGGAGTGTGTAAGGTGAAAACGTATCCAAAAATAGGTATTCGTCCAACAATAGATGGGCGTCAAGGTGGAGTTCGTGAATCATTAGAAGAAAAAGCTATGAAAATGGCTCAGGCAGCAAAAAAATTAATAGAGAATTCTCTTTATTATGCTGATGGAACTCCAGTTCAATGTGTATTAGCAAGCAGAACAATTGGAGGTAGTGGAGATGCTGGAATTGTTCAACAAGAGTTTACAGGAAAAAATATAGTAGCCACATTATCCGTAACTCCTAGTTGGTGTTATGGAACAGAAACAATGGATCTTGACCCAAATACAATTAAAGCTATATGGGGATTTAATGGAACAGAAAGACCAGGTGCAGTTTATTTAGCAGCTGCAATGAGTGGATATGCTCAAAAAGGAATTCCTGCTTTTAAAATTTATGGCCATGATGTTCAGGAGCTAGATGATGATACAATTCCTGTAGATGTTCAAGAAAAAATACTTTCATTTGCAAGAGGGGCTATTGCTGTTGGTCAGATGAAAGGTAAGTCTTATGTGAATATTGGGGCTTCATCTATGGGAATTGCAGGTTCACAAGTAGATATAAGTTTTTTTGAAGACTATTTAGGAATGCTAGTTGAGTTTGTTGATATGACAGAGATTTTGCGCCGTATTCATTTAGAAATTTTTGATCCAATAGAATATGATAAAGCTTTAAATTGGATTAAGGAGAATTGTCGTGAAGGTATAGATATAAATGAAGGAAAAGATTTACCTGACATTGTGAAAAAATCAAAAGTTATTCCAGCGGATAAGGATTGGGAGTTTATTGCAAAACAAGCTATTATTATTCGAGATATTTTATATGGGAATGAAAAGTTAGGAGATTTAGGTTGGGAAGAAGAGGCAAGAGGTAGAAATGCTATAGCAGGAGGATTTCAAGGACAAAGACAGTGGACTGATTGGTTACCTAATGGTGATTTTACTGAAGCGATTATGGCTTCTACCTTTGATTGGAATGGACCTAGACAGGTAACAGCTTTTGCTACTGAAAATGATACATTAAATGGTGTTTCCATGTTATTAGGAACATTACTTACTAATAAAGCACCTATTTTCTCTGATGTTAGAACTTATTGGAGTCCAGAGTCCGTTAAGAGGGTAACAGGAAAAGAATTAACTGGAAAAGCTAAAAATGGAATTATACATCTTATTAATTCAGGTGCATCTGCTTTAGATGGAACTGCAGCTGCAAAAGATAAAGATGGAAATAAAACAATGAAAGAGTTTTGGAATATGACAAATGAAGATGTTCAGTCATGTTTAAAAGCAACAGATTGGTGTAGAGCTAATTATGAATATTTCCGTGGCGGTGGATTCTCATCACATTTTAAAACAGAGGCAGAATTACCAGTTACATTAATAAGAGTAAATTTAATTAAAGGTATTGGACCTACCCTACAAATTGCTGAAGGATATACTTGTGTAATTGATGAAGATATACATCAAATTTTAGATGAAAGAACAGATAAGACTTGGCCTACTACTTGGTTTGCTCCTAATTTAGGGGAATGTGGTTTTGAAACTGTTTATGATGTAATGAATCATTGGGGAGCAAATCATGGAGCATTTGTCCATGGTCATATAGGATCTGATTTAATTACTCTAGCAAGTATGTTAAGAATTCCAGTTACACTTCATAATGTACCACGTGAAAGAATTTTTAGACCAAATATTTTTGAAGGAGCAGGAACAAAAGCTTTGGAAACTGCTGATTTTGAAATATGTAGATTATTAGGGCCACTTTATAAAAAATAGACTTATGGCTATGAAGGGAGTGACAAAACATGTTAATGGAAAAAGAAAGAAAGAAATTAATAGAATATGGGAAAAAATTAGTTGTTGAAAAGCTAACAAAAGGAACAGGTGGAAACCTAAGTGTTTTTGATAGAAATTTAGGTTATATTGCTATTACTCCTTCTGGAATTGATTTTTTTGAAATGAAGGATAGAGATATTGTGATTTTAGATTTAAATGGGAATGTAGTAGAAGGGGAGAATCTTCCTTCTAGTGAATGGCAAATGCATTTAAAATTATATAAAACTAGGGAGGATATTGATGCTGTAATTCATGCACATACACTTTATTCTACAGTTTTAGCATGTTTACATGAAGAATTGCCAGCAACACATTATATGATTGCAGTAGCCGGTAAAAATGTAAGAGTTGCAAATTATGCTACTTATGGAACAGAAGAATTAGCAGAAAATGCAGCAAAAGCTATGGAAGAAAGAAAAGCTGTATTATTAGCTAACCATGGAATTTTAGCTGGATCAAATGATTTGTTGAATGCTTTTAATATTATAGAAGAAGTTGAATATTGTTCAAAGATATACTGTATTTCTAAAAGTATTGGAGAGCCATTTATATTGCCAGATGATGAGATGGAATTAATGGAGAAAAAATTTACTTCTTATGGCCAGCGTAAATCTAAGGAGGCATAGAAATATGAGTAAATATAAAAATGGAATATTAGTAGTTAGTCATGGCCCATTAGCTTCTGCAATTGTAAGTTCAGCAGAAATGATTTTTGGAAAAATATCTGATGAAAGGTTAGAAACATTAACATTAGATGTGGGAGCAAATGTAGATTTATTCTATGAAACAATGAATGATTTAGTTGAAAATTTATTGGTGAATAATGAAAAAGTTATTATATTAACGGATTTATTAGGTGGTACGCCAAATAATACAGCTTTAAAAATAGCAATAGGAAATGAGAGAGTTTCTGTTATAACAGGATATAACTTAATGGTGTTAATTGAGATTTTCTCTAATATTGATAATGAAATAGATAATGATAACTTGATTAAAAGTGGAAGAGAGTTTTTATTAAATCTTAATACTATTATTGTAGAAGAGGAGGAAGAGGAAGAATGGCTATAGAATTTTTGAGAATAGATGATCGTTTATTACATGGACAAGTTGTAACAACTTGGATTAAAAAATATGAAATTGAGCAAGCAATTATTGTTAGTGAGGATGTATACAAAGACAAGCTTAGACAAACAATTTTAAAAACAGCAGCACCAGCAGGAATTAAAGTAGTATTTTTTAACCCTGAAAAATTTATTTCTGCATATCATAAAGTTCCTATTAAGCGTAGAACAATGCTGCTTTTCACAAATCCAAAAGAAGTATTTGAATGTTTAGAGGGAAAAGTTAAATTTGATTATTTAAATGTTGGAAATATGAGTAAGACAAGTTTAAATGAGAAAATCACAGCAGGAGTTGCTGTTACAGATGAAGACAGAAAGTATTTTAAAGAAATTATAAATAGTGGTGTAAAAGTTGAGATTCAAATGGTTCCAAATGATAAGAGTGAAGATATGAAAAATTATATTGATTGAGGAAGGAGTGTATTAAATGATAATACAAATGCTTTTAGTAACAGCCGTTGCTGTTATAGCAACAATTGATTATAATGGACCAGTTTTAATGTTATATAGACCTCTTATTGCAGGTTCGTTAGTTGGATTAGTATTAGGAGATTTTCAACAAGGTATGATAATCGGTGCAACTCTTGAACTTATGTGGTTAGGTGTTACAGCTGTTGGAGGATATACTCCACCAGATACAATTTCAGGAGCTATTGTAGGAACAGCATTAGGAATTTTATCAGGACATGGAGTTACTGCTGGTGTTGCAATTGCAGTTCCAGTTGCAGTTGTAACTCAACAATTAGATGTATTAGCTAAAACTGTAGATATTTATTTTGTAAAAAAGGCTGATGAAGCTGCTAAAAAAGGAGATCCAAGTAAAATTGGATTATATCATCATTCAAGCTTAGTATTAATTGTTTTATTTAAAGTTGTACCTATTTTTGCAGCATTAGTATTAGGTGGAAACTATATTAAAGATTTATTTGATAAAATTCCACCAGTAATTATGACTGGCTTAAATGTTGCTGGAGGTATGTTACCTGCAATTGGTTTTGCTATGTTATTAAATATGATGCTTAAAAAAAATATGTGGCCATATTTACTAGTTGGTTTTGTATTTTCAGCATTCTTAAATTTATCAACAATTGGTATAGCTTTATTAGGTGTTGCAATCGTATTCTTACTTTCAATGAAATCAAATTCAGTTCAAATATCTAATAATACGTGTGAAGTTGAAGAAGAGGAGGTTTTAGATCTATGAATAAAAATGGTTTAGAGAAAAAAACAATAAATAAAGTATTCTGGAGAAGTTTCATGTACGGTGCCTCTTGGAACTATGAACGTATGCAGAACTTAGGATTCTTATATACTATACTACCTACTTTAAAAAAGATTTATAAAGATAAAAAAGAAGATATGAGTGTTGCTATGTCAAGACATTTAGAGTTCTTTAATACACATCCAACAGCAGCGCCATTTATTTTAGGAATTACATCTGCATTAGAAGAGCAAGAAAAGAATGAAGGAGATCAAAGTATTAGAGGTATAAAGGTTGGTTTAATGGGGCCTTTAGCTGGTCTTGGTGATAGTATTATTGGGTTAACTTTATTACCAATCATTTTTAGTGTTGGTGCTTCCTATGCAAAGGCTGGTAATCCACTAGGTATATTTTTAGCTTTATTTTTAATTAATGCTATCAATATTCCACTTAAATATTTTGGTTTAAAATTTGGATATGAAAAAGGTGCAAACTTTATTCAAAGTCAAAAAACTAAATCTAATTTAGAGAATATTACTAATATGTCAATGGCATTAGGTTTAATTTTAATAGGAGGATTAATTCCTCAATGGGTTGGTGTTAATTTTGCATTTGAATATATCCAAGGAGATTTAGTTGTATCATTACAAGAAACTTTAAATAAGATTATTCCAGGGGTGGTACCACTACTTTTAACATTAGGTCTTTATAAGTTGGTTAAAAAAGGAAAGAATCCTGTTGTAATAATTTTTGGAGTAATGATTGTATCTGTTTTATTAGTTTGGTTGAATATTTTAAAATAATAAACTGTTTTAAATTTTCTTTTATTATTCATATAGATAATAAAGTGAATCTATATTAAAAAATTATATGTAGTTTTATAGATGAATAAAAATAAATGTTATTAAAATTAAAGTTATAATAAGGGAGAATATAGTGATGAAAAATGAATTAGATAGTATTATGAAGCGAACAGAATGGTTTAGAGAAAGTCGTTTTGGAATGTTTATTCATTGGGGCCTATACTCTATATTAGGTAGAGGCGAATGGGTTAGAAGTGCCGAAAGAATTTCAAGTGAAGATTATGATTTTTATTTAGAACAATTTAATCCTGAAAGATTTGATCCTCATAAATGGGCAAAAGCAGCAAAAGAGGCAGGAATGAAATATATGATTTTAACTGCTAAACATCATGATGGATTTTGCTTATTTGATAGTAAATATACAGATTTTAAATCTACAAATACAAAGATAAAAAAAGATCTTGTAAGAGAGTTTATAGAGGCTGCAAGGGAAGAAGGGTTAAAAGTAGGATTATACTATAGTCTTATTGATTGGCGTCATAAAGATTATCCTAAGTACAATGATTTATATCATCCTATGAGAGGAAATGAAAACTTTATAAATGAAGAAGTTAATTTCGATAATTACTTAAGTTATATGCATTCTCAAGTTGAAGAATTAGTAACTAACTATGGAAAATTAGATATCTTATGGTTTGATTTTTCTTACGACAAAATGTTTGGAGAAGTTTGGAAAGCTAAAGAATTGATTGATATGGTTAGAAAACACCAACCAGATGTTATTATTGACAATAGATTAGAAACATCTGGAGGAGGATTTGGAAGTATTGTTACAGAAAATCCTAGCCCATATTGTGGTGATTTTGTTAGCCCAGAACAGATTGTACCTCATGAAGGAATTAGAAATTATAAAGGCGATATTGTTCCATGGGAATTATGTTTAACCATGAATAATAATTGGGGCTATAATCCAACAGACAATTTATATAAGCCTGGTAGTGTTTTAATTCGTAAGTTAGTTGAGTGTGTTAGTAAAAATGGAAATATGCTTTTAAATGTTGGGCCTACAGCAAAGGGTGTAATTAATCAACCTAGCTTAGATATTTTAGATGAGTTTGCTAAATGGATGAGTGCTAATGGAGAATCTATTTATGGATGTGGAAGTGCTAGTGAATTACCAAAACCAGATTGGGGTTATTATACTAAAAAAGACAATGTTATTTATGCGCATGTTTTTGAACAACCAATTGGACCTTTAGCATTGATTGGTATTAATGAAAAAGATGTAAAAGCTATGACTTTATTGCATGATGGAAGTGAAGTTAGAATTTCTAAAAGTTGGACTACAAGAGCTTATGATTCTATATTATTTGTACAATTTGGAGAGGTTGCTCATTTCACATATCCATTAGCTGATCCAATCGATACAGTTATAAAAATAGAGTTAAAGTAATTGAGAGGTAACTGTTGATGAAAGTATTAGGAAATTATATTCAAAGAAATTTTCATTATGATGGAAAAAGTTTTTATACCACATCATTTTTAAATCCTATTCTAAATGAAGAAATATTAGTTCATACACAAAATGAATTTATTATCTATTTTGTAGATGGAGAAATATTACCTTCTTCTGAGATGAATGTGGAGATTAAGAAGCAAAGTGAACAACTTTTAGTGGTGAATTTTAGTAAAGATAACTTATCTGTTGAAGTTAATTATTTTGTGGAAAATAAGGTTATAAATAAAAAGCTAACAGTTTTCAATTGTTGTAAACGTATTAATTATATTGACTGTGATACTTTTGAATTTGAGGATACTAATAATATCTATTACCCTAAAAAACAGAATAATATAAAGGAAATGGGGAATTTTAACGGATACTATGTAGAATTAGGGCAACCTATTTATGCAAAATCTTTATTCATGGGAATGGAATTTCCTATGGGAGAAAATCGTATTCAAGAAAGAAAGTATTTTTCAAGGTATTATTATGGAAAAAGTGTAGAAAAAAGATTAGATATACATTCAGCAATTATTGGAGCTGCTCCAGAAAAATCAAAAGAAAAAATTCAAGCTTCATTTTTTGAGTATATTAAAGCTATATCTTTGCCAGCTACTTTTAGAAAACAGTATAATTCTTGGTATGATCATATGCTAAACATTACTAATGATAGCATAATAAAAAGTTTCTTAGAAATAAATAGAGGCTTTAAAAACTATGGAATTACTTTAGATGCCTTTGTAGTTGATGATGGTTGGGCTAATTATGAAAGTGTTTGGGAATTTAATGATAAGTTTCCTAATGAATTAAAAGATATATCAGAATGTGTAAAAAATCTTGGTTCAACTTTAGGACTATGGATTGGTCCACGTGGTGGATATAATGGAACTCAAGTTACTATGAGTGATTGGTTAGAAAAAAATAAGGATTTAAACATAGGATCTAAAAATAAAATTTCTAATGATGTAAATGTAGGAGACTTTAATTATCTTAGAAAGATGAAAGAAAAAATGTTAGAGTACCAAAGCAAATATGACATCTCCTATTGGAAAATTGATGGAATGTTATTAAAGCCAGATACTGAGGATGAAAGTGGACCATATGGTATGCATACTATGACGGCAGTATATGAATTTATGATTAGTCTATTTAATGAGTTAAGAGAAGAAAGAGGAGAAAAGAGTTTTTGGATCAATCTTACATCTTATGTTAATCCTAGCCCTTGGTTTTTAAAGTGGGTAAATAGTCTTTGGATTCAGACTTCACAAGATGTTGGCTTTACTCCAAATGGAGGAAATGATATTCAGAAAATGATCACATATCGTGATTCTCAATATTATGAATTCTTGATTGAAAGAGATATTCAACTTCCATTATGTAGCTTATATAATCATGAACCTATTTATGCAGAGTCTGCAAGTATGTGGTATTTAGATCATCAAATCTATTGTTCTATAGAAGAGTTTAAAGAGTATTTAATGTTTATTGCTACTCGTGGAAATGCTTTTTGGGAATTTTATTATTCTTATTCCATGTTTGATGATGAACGTTGGGAAGTAAACGCACAAGCCATTAAGTGGATTGAGGAAAATTATCCAATATTAAAAAATAGTACTTTCTTTGGAACAAAGCCTAGCCTTATGGGAGTATATGGATACTATTGTCAATCAGATTCTGGTTCAAAATCAATTATTTCATTTAGAAACCCATCAGATGAAATTAAATCTTATAAACTTGAGAATATAGAACCAAAGAAATATGACGTAGTTCTAGGCAATAAAAATTATAAAGTTTTTGAAGATGGTTCCGTTGAAGTTAAATTAAATCCTAAAGAAATTATTATACTTAAGAGTAAATAAAAGACTTTCTAATTTATATGTAAATATAATTAGAAAATGTTAATAGAATTTAGGTTATTAGATTAAGACTTTTATAGAAATTAAGGATTTAATATATGAGAAATAATAAATTTTCTAATTAAGAGTATAAGAAAGTTAGGCTTAAAGTTAATTTAAGATATAAATTAAATATTATCTAAAATCACCCGCAAATCGGGTGGTTTTATTTATACCAAATAAAGATATTTCTAAAGTAGAAGGAAGGATTGAACTATGAGGGTAGTAATTGGAGCTGACAAAGAAGGTATGGAATTAAAAAATATGATTAAATGTTATCTTTTAGAAAATAATTTTGAGGTAATTGATAAAAGTGAGGAGGCATCTGAAGATTTTGTTGAATCAACAGTTGCAATTACTAAAGATGTTTTAGAGAACAAAGGAAGTTTAGGCATTGCCTTTGATGGATATGGGGCAGGTAGCTTTATGGTTGCCACAAAGATTAAAGGAATTATAGCAGCAGAAGTATCTGATGAGAGGTCAGCTTATATGACAAGAGAGCACAATAATTCTAGCATAATTACCATAGGATCAAAAATTGTTGGTAGTGAATTAGCCTTAAATATTGTTAAAGAATTTTTAGAAGCTTCTTATGATGGTGGAAGACATCAAATCCGTGTAGATATGTTGAATAAAATGGCTTAAATTGTTTAAGGTCAATTATTAGGGAGGATTAATTAATGAAAATTGCTATAGGTTGTGATCATATTGTTACTGATACAAAAATTGCAGTATCTGATTTTTTAAAGGCAAAAGGATATGATGTTCTTGATGTAGGAACATACGATTTTACTAGAACTCACTACCCTATTTTTGGTAAAAAAGTTGGTGAAGCTGTAGCTAGTGGAGAGGCTGATTTAGGAGTTTGTATTTGTGGAACAGGAGTAGGAATTAACAATGCAGTGAATAAAGTTCCTGGAATTAGAAGTGCTCTTGTTCGTGATATGACAACTGCTATTTATGCTAAAGAACAGTTAAATGCTAATGTTATTGGATTTGGTGGAAAAATAACAGGAGAATTTTTAATGTGTGATATTATAGAAGCTTTTATTAAAGCTGATTATATAGAAAATGAAGAAAATAAAAAAATAATCAATAAAATTAATAGTCTTGAAGAGAATAAACCTGAACAAAATGACATACATTTCTTTGATGAATTTTTAGAGAGGTGGAATCGTGGAGAATATAAAGATTAGTTATGGGAGGGAAAAAATGATTTTAACAATTACAATGAATCCTTCAATTGATATTAGCTATCCATTGGATGTTTTAAATTTAGATTCAGTAAATCGTGTGACTAAGGTAACAAAAACCGCTGGAGGTAAGGGGTTAAATGTTACTAGGGTATTAAAGCAGTTAGATGCTGATGTTTTGGCAAGTGGTTTATTAGGTGGTTTTTTTGGTGATTTTATAAAAAATGATTTAAATATTAATGGCATAAAACATTCTTTTTCAGATATAAGTGGTGAGACTCGTAATTGTATTGCTATTCTTCATGAGGGGAATCAAACAGAAATACTTGAATCAGGTCCAAATATTTCTGAGAAAGAAGCAAATAACTTTTTAAGGCACTTTGAACTTTTAGTAGATAAAGCAAATATTATATCTATTTCAGGTAGTTTGCCTTTGGGAATATCTAAAGATTTTTATGTTAAAATGCTTTCAATTTGTAATAAAAAAGATAAAAGAGTTGTTTTAGATTGTTCTGGAGAAGAATTAAGACAAGTATTAAAAAATGATTCAAAGCCATTTGCAATAAAGCCTAATATAGATGAATTGTCAGATTTATTAGGTGTAAAAGTAAAAGATAGTATAGAGGATTTAAAATTAATATTAAATACCCCTATGTTTAATGGCATAGAATGGATAGTTATATCTATGGGAGCGAAAGGTTCATTTGCTAAGCATAATGATAAATTTTATAGGGTGATAATACCTAAAATACAAGTTGTTAATCCAGTTGGATCTGGAGATTCAACAATTGCAGGATTAACTAAGGGATTAAATGATGGAGAAACAGATGAAAATGTTTTGAAAATCGCTAATACTTTAGGAATGCTTAATGCACAAGAGCATATAACAGGTTATGTAAATATGGATAATTATAAAAACTTATTTGAAAAAATTAAAGTTGTGGAAGTCTAATTTTAATTAGAATTAATAAATAATAGGTTTTCTAGATTTAGTTTTAATCATTGCTTTCTTCTATTTTTAAGGAATTAATGTTCTTAGCAATCTCATTATCTTCTTAAGCTTTGAAGAAAGTAATGTTTTTTTATAATCTAATTATAAATTTAATAATAGAAATGAAAGGGGGGAATTTAAAATTTTAAGGGGGAAAAGTTATTAAAATTAATATATTAATGATAAATGGGAGGAGTAACTATGAAAAATAATCTGAAAAAATATATCAAATATATTTTAAGTGTAATATTAGTATTTTTTGTAGGGGTAAATGGTATGGAAGTTTATGCTTTGGAAGAAAGCAGAGATGTTTATTTATCTGATTTAGATTGGTTAAATGCTACCCACGGAGATGATACAAAAAGTAAAATTGTACAAAAAAATCATCCTTTCACTCCTGGTAATAATAATCAATCAACAAAAATTTCTTTAAAAATGGAGGATGGAAGTATTAGTGAATTTGAAAAAGGTTTAGGAACTATTGCAGGAAGTCCTTCTACTATAACATATGATATTTCAGGTGCTGGAGTAACTAAATTCTTTTCTTATCTAGGAATAGATAGAAGTGCAAATCCTATTAATGAGCAGTATGCAAAGGTTGATAAAATAGAAGTTGTTGTAGATGGTAAGGTAATATATTCTACAATTAATCAGTTTCCAAATGGATTAACATATGAAACACCTGCTATTAAGGTAGATCTTAATATCCCTGAAAATGCAAAAAGACTTCAACTGAAGAGCTACGCTGGAGAAAAAACTTGGGGAGATGAAGTAGTTTATGCAGATGCTAAATTTACAGCTAAGGGTGATTTTGTGAATCCAAATGATTGGACTCCTGCTGAAAAAAGAAGAGAAATTTCAAATGAGAAGCCATTGCTAATGATACCATTATATGCTAATGGATCTAAATATGAAAAAGGAGATTATGCTTTTTGGGGCGATGACACATTAGTTGGGAAGTGGAAAGAGGTTCCAGATGATTTAAAACCGTATACAGTAATACAATTACATCCAGATGATTTACCAAAAAGAGATGGAGTAGCAGCAGATTTTTATGAACATATGCTTAATGAGGCACAAAGTTATGTTAATCCAAAAACAAATAAGAATGAGCCAATACCTATTGTATTAACAGTTTATACAGCAGGAAATGTTCCAGGATATACAGCTGCTCATTGGTTAACAACTGAGTGGATAGAAGATATGTATTCAAAGTACAGCGCTTTACAAGGTGTATTTAGTACAGAAAATTATTGGGTTTGGACAGATAATGTAGAAAGTAACGCAGCAGAATACTTAAAACTTTCTGCAAAATATGGTGGTTATTTTATTTGGTCAGAGCAAAATAATGGAGGATCTATAGAAAAAGCATTTGGATCTAATGGAAAAACTGTATTTAAGGAAGCTGTAGAAAAGTATTGGGAAAACTTTATATTTATGTATAAGAATACTCCACAAGCTGAAGGAAATGATGCACCAACAAGTAGCTATATGACTGGACTTTGGCTTACTGACTATGCATATCAGTGGGGAGGATTAATGGATACATGGAAATGGTATGAAACTGGCAAGTGGAAGTTGTTTGAAAGTGGAAATATAGGTAAAACTCAAGGAAATAGACAATGGCTTACAGAGCCAGAAGCTTTATTAGGTATTGAAGCAATGAATATTTATTTAAATGGAGGATGTGTATATAATTTTGAACATCCAGCATATACCTATGGAGTTAGAAATGAAGAATCACCATTGTTCTCAAATGTGATTAAAGAGTTTTTCAGATATGTTATTAATAATCCTAGTCCTTCAAAAAATGAAATGCGTGCAAAAACTAAATCTTTATTATATGGTAATTTCACACAAAACGGAAACGGTAATTATTTTGTAGGGCTTAATACAGAGATGAGTCAATCTCCTGCGTATACAACTGGACGTTATGGAAATATTCCAGCAGTTCCATCTTCTATTGAACGCAATAAAATAGAGAGTCGTTTATCTGGAAGTCAGATTAAATTAATAGATATGAATTCATCAGAATTATCTAATATTACAAATAGAAAAGAATATTTTAATAAATTATATAAAGAAGAATATAATGGTAATATATTTGCTCAAAAATTAGATAATCGTTGGTTTATTTATAACTATAAGTATAATGAAAATATTAATCAAAAAGGATCATTTGATATTGCTAATATTAAATCAGAAGTTACATTAGAACCGCATACTTATTTAATTATGGAAGATAATAATCAATCAATTAATATTAAATTAAATAACTATAGAACCAATAAAGATTCTCTTTGGGAAGGTGCTAAAAATGCTGATGAAGCTAAAAAGTTACCAGAAATGAGCAAGGTAGATGCACTTAATTGGGTATATGATAGTTATATAAAAAATACTAATAATGGTGAAAAGAGAACTAGCGTAATTAAATTGATGAATATTGATAAAGCTCCAACTATTACAAATGTTAATGGAATAGAAGGAAGTTATGATATTCCAACAGTAAAATATAATAGTGAAACAAGAAGTGCAGAAATTACAATTAAAAACAATGGAAATATTGATTTTGATATTGTAATTAAGTAATTTAAATGCTTTTGATTAACTTATTTTTTAAAATTTATAAAATGAGGAGTTAGAATTATATTTCATAATTTAAATTTACAATAGGAATATTTTAAGAAAAATTTGAATATAAGATAATAAATAGCTTTAAGCTATAAACTTAAAGCTATTTATCACATAGTGGTTGCTATTGTAGATACCTCTTCTGTGCTCTAAGGTTTTTTGCTTACCTTAGAGCTTTTTTTTAATAAGAGCAAGCCTGTCTATAAAAGATCCAATTAATATCCCTATGGTGTAACAAAGTAAATCACTCCAAAGGAAGCCATGTCCAAGAACTAAGCCGCCAAGGGTTGTAGCTCTAATATTATTAATCCACTTTGCTTGATATATTTGGCTAAATTCTATTCCAAAGGAGAAAAGAATAGCGATTAAAAAAGAAGTATTAGTATTTAGTTTGGGAAGTAGAAATCTAAAGCCAAAATAAACCATAGTTGCCCAAAGGACATCACCTAAGTATGGTGATATTAAACTAGGAACATAGGACATGAATTTTCTAGATAAAAGACCAAGTATCATGGTTAAAATGGTTAATATAAAATATTTTTTTCTCATAAATTTATACCTTTCATTAAATTATATTTTATTAAAAAGCTTTATAGAAATCCTCATTAAGATTAGCTTAATTAGGTTCTTTTAAATCTTGGTTTAGTAAAGAGATAAACTTTATAATTAGTAATAGATTTAAAAGGTTTATTACCTAAATCATAGTTTTATAGGAATCCTATTGTTTAAATTATATCAGATAATAAAATGAAATTTATATTTTAATATATTCCTTAAGTTTTTGTGTTAATTATTGAAGATTATGAATAATATAAAAGTAATTAGATGTATTTAATTAAGCAATCAATTTTTAGGAGGCGCTATTTAGTGACTGATAGAGTAGAGTGTAAACTAAAAGCCAAAGAATTATTAAGAGGAAGATGGGAAAATGCTGTAGGAGCATGTTTGTTATTTTTTGTTTCAACATTTTTATTAAGTTTTTTATTATCTCCAATACCTGTATTCGGGTGGATTATAATTGCACTAATCTCAACATTTTTAACTGGAAGCTTTATAAAGTATTGTATTAAGCTAAATGAAACAGAGGGAAAAGTAAAATACTTAGAATGCTTAATAAGTTTCAAGACTACTCTTAAAATTTTATTATGTGATATTTTAATTGGATTAGTTGTAGGAATAGGTTGGATTATATTTACAATGATATTTTCAGTTGCTTTTATAGCTAGTCAAAGCATCGTAGTATTTATTGTAGTTCTTATTATTTTAGTTGCTTTAGGATTTTTTATAGAGGCAATATTATTCCCTGTACCTATGATATTGACAGAAGATGAGGGTGTTGGAGTAATGGAAGCTATAGAAATGAGCTTTAATATAACTAAGGGATATAGATGGAAGTATATAGTTATGAACTTAAGCTTTATAGGATGGATGATATTATCTTTCCTTACTTTTGGAATAGGTATGCTTTGGTTACAACCATATATGATGTTAACTTACTATCTTTTCTATAAAGGAATAAGAAGTGCTAACACTACTATTTAATAAAAATATACAAAGGAATAAAAATAAATTTTATCATAATTGATAAAACTATTATTTAATTAAAGAAAGATTAAATGAATAATAAGTAGTGAAATAGATAATTTAGAATAAAAGTTGAGATTGTTATTTAATTAAAAAAAGACTGTGCTAAAACTAAGAAATAAGATTTTAGCATAGTCTTTTTAATTATAATTATTTTGATGTGTTCTTTTCTTTTTTGAAAAATTTAAGATAAATGAAAATAATCACAGCAATAATTAAAATAGCTAAAGTGACAAAGGTGTATTTCTCCATTATTGAATTTATAAGTGGTAGATTATCACCTATAAAATATCCTAAGGAAACTAAAAAAATGTTCCAAATACTTATACCTAAAGAAGAGTATAAGATGAAATATTTTAAGCTGAATTTCTCAGCGCCAGCTAATAAAGATACATATGTACGAGTAAGTGGAACTATCCTAGCTAGCAATACAGCTGGCTTTCCATATTTTTTAAACCATTTATTTAATGCTAACATACTTTTTTGACTGCTTGGAAATTTACGTCCTAACCATTCTTGAAGAGGGACACCACCATAGTAGCCAATGGCGTAACAGATTAATGAACCTAATAATCCACCTATAATACTAAATATTATAACTCCAATAAGTGAAAATTCTCCTTGAGATGCACTAAGACCAAAGAAGGTTAAAACCACTTCACTAGGTAATGGGAAACAAGCATATTCTAACCCAACTATTAATAAGATTCCAAAGTATCCAAAGGAACCTACAATATCAATTAAAAATGTTAATAGAGATCCTAAAAACTCCATGCAAAATAATCCTCCTGTCTATTCTTAATTGGTATTATTAGATATAAATATAGACCATGCTAATACCGAATTGGCATGGTCTATAGAAAACTATAATTAAGCTGCTCTATTTTCTTTATTTGATTCTTGAACAGTGTTTGTTTTATTTTCAGTAAATTTTTCTCTTATAAATTTAACAAATTGAACAACTATGAAAGTACATAATGATAATCCATATATAGTTAATAAGTTATTAAGTGTAAGTGGAGCAACTTGGAATAATCCTTCAAATGCAGGTACTAAAAGAACAATGTTTAATAGTACAAATCCTACACCAAATGCAGCCCATAAATATTTATTAGAGAATAATTCTTTTGATACTACATGTTTTTTAGATTTACTGTTAAATCCGTGAACAAGTCTTGATAAACATAAAGTAGCAAAGGCCATTGTACTTGCTAATAGAGGTCCACCTTGGTTTAATCCAATATGGAAGGCTATCATAGTAACAATAGTAATAACTACACCTTCAAATAATACATCTGTAATGAAGTCTTTTGTTAATATAGAAGCATTAGCTTTTCTTGGTTTTTCTTTCATAACTTCTTTTTTATGAGGTTCAAGACCTAAAGCAATTGCAGGTAAACTATCAGTTAAAAGGTTTATAAATAATAAGTGTACCGCAGCAAATGGAACTGGTAATGCTAATATGGAAGCATATAATACTGATAATATACCAGCAGTATTACCAGATAATAAGAATTTAATAGCATTTTTAATATTTGAGTAAATATTTCTACCATTTTCAATAGCTTTTACTATGGTTGCAAAGTTATCATCTGTTAAGACCATAGAAGCGGCATCTTTAGCAACTTCAGATCCTGTAATACCCATTGCAACACCTATATCAGCTTGTTTTAAAGCAGGGGCGTCATTGACACCATCACCAGTCATGGCAACTACATTGCCTTTTTCTTGCCATGCTCTAACTATTCTTATTTTATGCTCTGGAGAAACCCTAGCATATACTGAAATGTGTTCTACCATATTCTTAAGTTCTTCGTCACTAACTTTATCTAAAGCAGAACCTTCAATAGCTTCACTTTCATCTTTTAATATACCTATTTGTTTTGCTATGGCAGAAGCTGTTATTTTATGGTCACCAGTTATCATTACAGGTTTAATTCCAGCTTCTATACAAGCTCTTACGGCTTCAGCAGATTCTTCTCTTGGTGGGTCCATCATTGATATAAGACCTATGAAGGTTAAGTCATTTTCATCATCAAGTTTTATATCTGTTCTACTTTCAATATTTCTATATGCAAAAGATAAAACTCTAAGACCTGTTTTTGAGAATTCTTGGTTAATTTCTTCTATTTTAGCTATATATTCTTTAGTTATAGGTCTAACCCCTTCAGAAGTTTCAATCTTAGTAGATCTTTTAAGAAGAACATCAACAGCTCCCTTAGTAGCTATAATATTTTCACCATGAATGTTATAAACAACACTCATAAGTTTTCTATCTGAATCAAAAGGAATTTCACCAAGTCTTTTAAATTTATCCCTTTGAACAAGTTCATCTACTCCGTATAAATCACCTAAGTTTACAAGGGCAACCTCAGTTGGATCACCTATTTCTTTTTCGCAATCTGTAATTGCATCATTACAAAGTAAACTCATAGTTAATAAATCATTATCTATTTTCTTTTCTAAATTTAATTCATTTGAATCTATTACTTTTCCATCAACAAAAATCTTTTTAACGGTCATTTTATTTTGAGTTAATGTACCAGTTTTATCTGAACATATAATAGATACACTACCTAAGCCTTCAACTGCTTGTAATTTTCTTATGATGGCATTTTCTTTAGCCATTTTTTGAGTTCCTAAAGAAAGAACTATTGTTACTATAGAACTTAAAGCTTCTGGGATAGCAGCTACTGCTAAGGCAACTGCAAACATGAATGCATCTATAATAGCTTCACCTCTATAAAGACTAAGAGCAAATACTATTGCACAGATAACAAGTATTCCAATTGCAAGCTTTTTACCAAAGTTATCTAAGTTAGCTTGAAGAGGAGTCTTCTTTTCCTTAGTATCATTTAATAACTGAGCTATTTTACCTATTTCAGTATCCATACCAACGGCTGTTGCTAAAATAGTAGCTCTACCATAAGTTACTAAGCTTCCAGAGAAGACCATATTTTTTCTATCACCAATAGGGATTTCTTCTCCTTTTATTATTTCAGACATTTTAACTATGCTTTCAGATTCTCCAGTTAATGAGCTTTCATTAACTTGTAAGCTATAGTTTTCAAGAATTCTACCATCAGCAGGAACATAGTCTCCAGCTTCAAGAAATATAATATCTCCAACAACTACATCCTTTGAGTCTATTTCTATTCTTTCACCATTTCTAAGCACTTTAGTAGAAGGTGAGGAGAGAGCCTTTAAGCTACTTAATGATTGTTCAGCTTTAAGATGCTGAATAGTTCCAAGAGTAGCATTTACTATTAATACGAATATGATAACAGCGGCACTTTCAATATCTCCTAAAAACATTGAAATAGCGGCAGCACATATAAGAATTATTATTAGCATGTCCTTAAATTGATCAAGAAATACTTGGAAAGTAGATTTTTTCTTACCTTCAACTAATTCGTTTTTACCATATTTTTCTTCCATGCTTTTAACTTCAGTGTCATTTAAACCGTCCTTGTTTACACCGAGTTCTTTAAAAAGTTCTTCTTTTGATTTTGAATAAACTTTCTTCATATTATTGTCTCCTTTCTTTAATATAAATTATTGATTAAGGATAATTTCTAACAAATAATATCTATGTATAGGAGGCAAAAAAATAAGACTCCTAATATAATCTAAGGAATAGTACATAAAATACCTTAAATTCCTTAGATTATATTAAAAGTCTTGTAACCAAATTGGTGTATAATACCAGGTAACTTTTCGTTAACCGCGATGTTGATATTATAGCTTGCAACTACTCCCTCTTAACACAATAGATATTAAATATTATTAAGTTTAATATCATATTATATCTCTTTGAGTTGTCTGTCAATAAGTTTTTATTACGAAAATACTATGATTTTATTAAGATTTTGAAAACCCTCTTAATAAATACTATGAGCTTATATAAAGATGTGTGAATAAAGGCTTTAGTAATTACGAAAAGAATAATAAGGTCTTTATTTCTTAGAATATTTTTATTGTAGAAGTTATATATTCTATGATAGTATGTAAAATAAAATTATGATTTAGTGTTGGAATAGATGTATTTATTGGAGGATGTGTATATGATGAATTCACATGAAATTGACTTTGAACTTTTTGGAGATGATATGCAATTTGTAGAGATTGAATTAGATCCAAGAGAAACTGTTGTTGCCGAGGCTGGAGCAATGATGATGATGGATAGTAGCATAGAAATGGAAACCATTTTTGGTGATGGAAGCAATAGTAGTGGATCAGGTGGATTTTTTGGAAAGTTAGGAGGGGCTGCTAAGAGGGTTTTAACAGGGGAAAGCTTATTTATGACTGCCTTTACAAATATGGGAGTAGAAAGAGAAAAGGTTGCCTTTGCTTCACCATATCCAGGAAAGATAATTCCAGTAGATTTAAGAAATTATGGTGGTAAACTTATATGCCAAAAGGATGCTTTTTTATGTGCAGCTAAAGGAGTAAGTATAGGAATTGATTTTAGAAGAAAATTAGGAACTGGGTTCTTTGGGGGAGAAGGATTTATACTTCAAAAACTTGAAGGAGATGGTATGGCCTTTATTCATGCTGGTGGTACTATTGTTAGAAAGAGACTTCTACCAGGACAAAAATTAAAAGTGGATACAGGATGCTTAGTTGCTATGACAAAGGATGTAAATTATGATATAGAGTATGTTAAAGGAATAAAGAATGCTGTCTTTGGAGGAGAAGGGATTTTCTTTGCAAGTTTAGTAGGACCAGGGGAAGTTTGGATTCAAAGCTTACCATTTAGTAGACTTGCATCTAAGGTTGTTTCATCTGCACCGCAGGTTCCAGGATCTAGAGATGTTGGGGAAGGCAGTGTATTAGGAGAGTTTGGACGATTATTCCAAGACTAGATTATAAATAAGATTATATATATAATAACTCTATTTTAAAATTATCAGAGCAAGTTTTAAAGTTTTCATTTTTAGAAAATATAAAATTAGTAATGTTTCATTTCTAAGATATAATAAACTAAATAGGTTATTTAATGTTTCTTATGTTCATTAAAATTTTTTTAGTGATAAAACTTTACATTAAAAGAATAAGTAGTTATAATACTATTTAATAACTTAATATGTACTTATATAAGTATATCGTATATGCTCGACGATATGGGTTGAGTGTTTCTACTAGGAGGCCGTAAACATCCTAACTACGAATATATAGGTGATTTCTATATTTTTTTGTGAGATTATTATATATTCCTAGGCTTTTTGGCTTAGGAATTTTTTTAATTCATATAAAATTATTATGTAAAAGCTTTAATTAAGCTTTCTTTTTAATATGCTTTATAGGAATTATCTTTGTAGTAAAGTAGGCCTCTACATAGAGCTTTAATAGATTCAATTAGAAAATTCTAAACAGAGTTATTTATTATAATGAAATAATTTTTATAGCAGGGGGAAAAGGAAGATGGAAGCATTAAAAGAAAAGATATTAAAAGAAGGAAAAGTTAGAGCGGGAAACATACTTAAAGTTGATTGTTTCTTAAATCACCAAATGGACATAAAATTCCTTAATGAGGTTGGTAAGGAATTTAGAAAAAGATTTGAAGGTGAAAAAGTAGATAAAATACTTACAATAGAAGCTTCAGGAATAGCTATTGCAGGGATCGCATCTCAATACTTTGATTATGTTCCAGTAGTTTTTGCTAAAAAGACTGAAAGTTTAAATTTAGATAAAGATGTTTATGAATCAAATGTACATTCATTCACAAAGAAAAAAGATTACAAAGTTAGAGTTGGAAAGCAATTTTTAAATAAAGGCGAAAGAGTTTTAATAATTGATGACTTCTTAGCTCAAGGATGTGCAACTAAAGGAATGATAGACTTAGTTGAGCAAGCAGGTGCTGAGTTAGTAGGAATAGGAATAGTTATAGAAAAAGGATTCCAAGACGGAAGAAAAGTTTTAGAAGATTTAGGGGTAAGAGTTGAATCTCTTGCAATAATAGATAAATTAGAAGATAATAAAGTTTACTTTAAATAATTTATAGAAACTTTTAGCACATAAGTTAGTTACATAATAAATATAAAGATATTGTTTAAAGAAGTTGTATCAAAATAACATGTAAATAAAGCTTAAAAATAATATAAAGTTTTATATATTCATAAGTTTTATTTATTAGTTTTGATATAGCTTCTTTTTCTTTATAAAAATATAGAGCTTTAATTTGTTTTATGAAAGTGTTAAAAAAATTAATTTTATAAACTTAGTGTTGAATAATTATTAAAATTTTCTTTCAAAAACAATGCGAAACTGACAACTTTTAAGAAAGTAAAAAGTTTTTAATTTTAATCAAAAACCACATTATAAGCTAATTTGAGCAATTTTAAGATATAACAACTAAAATTATATAATAGGGCAGAAAATGAAAGTTAATAAAAGTAAAATGTCATTTTTGGAGCTTTTAAATTTTCTTAATAAGTATATAATAGAATTTGTGTTAAAAACTTAGAAAAAGAGGAATTATAATGAACAATAAGCAGAAGGGAATAAGTCTAGTTTTAATAGCGACAGTTTTTTGGGGCATAATGGGCATAAGCAGTAGAATCCTATATGAAGCGGGATTAAGCACAATGTTTATAGCTTTTAGTAGAAGTTTTTTATCTTCTATTTGCTTTTTTATTTGGATAATGATAACTGATAGAAAAATTTTAAAGATAGATCCAAGAGGCTTAGCTATTTCAGCATTATATGGAATAGGAACTTTTGCCTTATGTTTTATTGGATATAACTTGTCCGTAGAATATATACCTATATCTGTAGCTACAGTATTGATGTTTACTAACTCAATATGGGTAACAATCTTTGGGGTATTATTCTTTGGTGAAAAGTTCAATATGAAAAAGGGATCTGTTATCCTATTAACTTTAGTAGGATGCATAATGGTTTCAAATATGTCTTTAGGACATTTTAATATGAGTGCAATAGGAATAGCTGCTGGATTAGGAACAGGATTTTTATTTGCTTTTCAAATAATATTTCCTAAATTTTTTAGTGGTTATAGAAAAGACACATTGCTTATTTATGGCTATATATTTGCAAGTATATTTATAGGTTTATTTACAGATTTTAAAGAATCATTTGATATAATTGCAAATGCACCTAATATTGGGGTGGTCATATTAAATATATTATCTATAGGTATTTTAAGTACATTTATATCTAATACATTCTATATAAAATCAACTGAATACATAGAGGCTAGTGTTACTAGTATATTAGCTTCTATGGAACCAGTACTATCAAGTATATTTGCTTTCTTTATTTTTGGAGAAGTATTAAATGGTAAGCAAATAGTTGGTGCTATATTAATAATTATAGCTGCCATAATATTAGAGTTGAAATTAGATAAAGAAAGAATAAACAATGTATTTAAGTTGAAATTTATAAATCAAAATTAATTAGCTAATAAGTTATAATATAAATTTTAAAAATCCCTGACTTAAAATGAATATTATAAATTATTGATTAGGCTGTATCTATTTAGATGCAGCCTTTTTTTATTCAATAAAATATTTCTTAATGATGAATAAAGTGTTAACATATAATGTATAAAGCAAAATTTACTAAATTTAAAAGGGTGATTAATTTATGGAGATTTTTAAAAAGCAAAGCTTAAAAAGAATACTTAGCGAAGCAAATGAAAATAAGGAAAGAACCCTAAGTGCTTTGGATTTAACACTAATGAGTGTTGGGTCAGTAATTGGTACTGGAGTTATGGTTTTAACTGGGATTGTTGCAGCTAAACAGTCTGGGCCAGCTACCTCCATAGCATTTATTGGAGGAGGAATTGCGGCGGCTATAATTGTTTTATGCTATGCAGAATTTAGTTCAAGTATTCCAAGTGCTGGAGGGTCTTATTCATTTACTTATGTCTCCTTAGGTGAGATTATTGCATATATATCAGGATTGTGCATTGTTATTGGATATACATTATCTACAGCTACAGTAGCATCGGGATGGGGATCTTATCTTTTAAGTCTTTTAGATATTCTAGGAATAAAATTACCAAAGACATTTACAGCTATTCCAAGTGAAGGGGGAATAGTAAATCTACCAGCAATGATATCAATTTTATTTATAGTTTTTGTAATATCTTTAGGTACTAAAGAAAGTAAGAAGGTTAATGATATTATGGTATTTATAAAGATTGCAGTTATTGCTTTATTCATAGGAGTTGGAGTTTTTCATGTAAATACTAGTAATTGGCATCCATTTGCTCCCTTTGGAGTTAAGGGTATAGTCACTGGAACAGCTTCTTTATTCTTTGCTTATTGTGGATTTGATGCAACGGCCTCAGCTGCTGAAGAGGTTAAAAATCCACAAAAATCTTTACCATTAGGTCTTATAAGTTCTTTAGTAATATGCACAATTATATACATAGCTGTCTCCTTAGTCTTAACAGGAGTAACCTCATATACTAATTTAAATGTTGGTGATGCATTATCCTATGCTTTAAAATTAGTAGGGCAAAGGGGAGTTGCCTTTGTAGTATCCTTAGGAACTGTAATAGGAATCCTTGCCGTAATATTTGCAGGTAACTTTACAACATCACACATACTTTTAGCCATGAGTAGAGATGGATTATTACCAAAATTCTTTAGTAAAGTTGATAAAAAAGATGTGCCATATACAGCATTATGGACTGTTGGTATAATAGGTGCCTTATTAGCAGGATTTTTTAATCTAGGACAGTTAGCTAACTTTGCTAATATAGCCTTTTTATTAACATATACTTTAGTTTGTATATCTTTAATAGCCTTTAGAAAAAAATATCCTCATGTAAAAAGAGGGTTTAAAACTCCATTGGTACCATTTATTCCTTTACTAGGGGCATTTAGTTGCTTATTTTTAATGAGTAATTTATCAGAAGAAATATGGAAAATATTTATTGTGGTTTTAGTTTTATTAATCATAAGTTACTTAGTTTATGGAAGAAAGCATTCATTAATCAATAAAAACAATGATAATTAATATAGGGATTTTATTTTAGAATTAATTAAATTAAAAGAGTTATAAAGCTAATAAAAGTATGTTTTTAATTATTTTTAGTTTGATTATATTTAAAATGAAATAAAGTCTTTTAAGTTATATAAATAAAAAGAGCTATAAAAGTTTTTTAAAATTTATAAGTTTTTTAAAGAGGATTATAAACCCTTAGAACTCATAAATTATTTTAAAATCTTTTGTAGCTCTTTATTTGTGTTGTATATTATGAAGTTTAAAATTTCCTATTTTCTTTTAGAATCATTTTTTAAATTGTTTTTTAAAATTACCTTTTAGAAGTTCCTTAATATAAAAGCTATTGAGGTTTTGTATTTTCCTTATTTGGATCTTCTTTTTCAAAGTAAATCTTAGCATTTTTTAATTCAGGATTAGATAGAATATAAGCATTAATAGCATCTTTATCAATGTAATCTTTAGAGTGATTTATAATAAACACAGGTAATTCATTATCTAAAACTCCACTGTAAACTTTAGTTATATCATCAAACTTTCCTGGTAATGATGAAGTAACTGAGTTTAATGCTGATGTAACATTATTATTGATACTAGAGTTATTTTTTCCTTTATTTATTTCTAAATCACCTATAAAACCAGAATCCTGTTCTTTAATTTTATCTAAATACATTTTTAATTCAGGGAAATTATCAGTTGATTGTTGAATTATAAGTTTATATCCGCTGAAATTATAATATTTTAATGCCTCTTGTAATTTTTCTTCCTCTGAATTATCTATGGTGTTACCTATTATAACTAAGTCTATTGTTTTATTCTTTGTGTTTATTTCCTTGTTAAGAATATATTCAGAAGGCATTTCATTTTCAATAAAGTTACTAAGATTAGCATTGTTTAAAAAGCTATTAACCATAGTTGCTGCTGAGATTAAACTTGGTATAGTAACTAAAATAGTTGAAACTATGATCATTTTTTTTAGTTTCTTTTGTTTTACTTCTGATAAAGTATTTCTAGTTGGTATTTTCATAAATTTCACAACAAGTAAGGTTGAAAGTGCTATGAAAAATGAGTTTATAAAAAATAAGTAACCTGCACCTAAGAATATATGAATGTTTTTAGTTGCTAAACCATAACCGCTTGTACAAAGTGGAGGCATTAAGGCAGTTGCTATGGCAACTCCAGGTAAAATATTTCCTGATTTTTTACGAGTTATACCTATTATTCCTGCAATTCCTCCAGTAAAAGCTATTATTACATCCCATATATTAGGAGCGGTTCTAGATAAAATCTCACTTCCTGCACTGGATATTGGACTTAAAGAAAAATAAATAGTGGCAGTAGTTATACTTATGAATATTTCTATTATTAGTATAATTGCAGATTTTTTTAAAAGTTTTAAATTATAAATTCCTACTGAATATCCGATGGCTATTATTGGTCCCATAAGTGGAGAAATAAGCATTGCACCTATAATAACAGCAGTAGCATTCATATTTAAACCAACAGAGGCTATTATTATGGCACACATTAATATGATAAAATTAGCCCCACCTATATTAACCCCATCTAATATATTTTCATGAATTTCATCATATGTAGCTTGATCTTTCTTAAATTCATTAAAGAATCTTTCCTTAGTAATACTCACATTAATTCCTCTTTTCCTTTAATTTAAAAATAAGTTCAATAACCTATATTTTAAGCTAATTAACATTGTATGTCACTTTTCAAATCTTATGTAAATAGATGATAACTTTAAGATGGATTGAAAAAGCTAATTAATTTAAAATTTTTTATAATGATAATATTTCTTTTAATTATATAATTTTCATGTTTATACAATTAAAATAGAATTAAATATTTAAAACAAGGCATAATCTTATTAAAGATAATTGTTTATTAATTTGGGGAGTGATTTTATGTTAAGTAAAGATACTATTAAAAAAGTACTTTCTGTAGCTCTTAGTGCAGGAGGAGACTTTGCAGAAGTTTTTGTTGAAGAAAAGTTAAATAATAATATTGTATTAACTTCAGGGGCTGTTAAGGATATTATTTCAGGAAAAGATTATGGAATTGGTATAAGAATTTTTAAAGGGCTAAAGTGCATATATGCATATACCAATGACGATTCCATTATAAGTTTAGTTAATACTGCTAAAAAGGCGGCTTTAGCTTTAGGGGACGTTATAGATGGACATACAGTTAATTTAAATTTAGTTGAAAGAATAAATACCAATATTCATCCTATTTTATATGTTCCTTCATCTATAAGTTCAGCTAAGAAAATTGAGAAAATGAAGGAAGCTTACAAGGGAGCAAAGGGATATAGTGATGAGATATCTCAAGTTACGGTTACTATGAAGGATGAGGATCAAAGGGTTTTAATTGCTAATAGTGAAGGATTATTTACTGAAGATAGAAGAATAAGATCAAGGATAGCCATAAGTTCCATAGCTTCAGATGGAATAGATAATCAAGCTGGAACAAGATCTCCAGGGGCATCTATGGGATTTGAATTTTTTGATACCATAGATTTAAGTGATTTAGGAAAAGAAGCCTCTAAGTCAGCAGTAACAATGCTTCATGCAGATTATTGCCCAGCGGGTAAGATGACTGTGGCTATTGAAAATTCCTTTGGCGGGGTTATATTCCATGAAGCTTGTGGTCATTCCCTTGAGGCCACTGCTGTTGCTAAAGGAAATTCTATATTCTGTGATAAACTTGGTATGCAAATAGCTTCTAAAAAGGTTACTGCAATAGATGATGGAACTATAGCTAATGCATGGGGTTCATTAAATATAGATGATGAGGGAGAGCCAACTAGAAGAAAAGTTTTAATAGAAAATGGAATACTTAAATCATATATGATTGATAAGTTTAATGGAAGAAGAATGGGTATGCCTTCTACAGGAAGTGGAAGAAGAGAATCTTATAAATATGCTCCTACTTCAAGAATGACAAATACCTTTATAGCAAATGGTGAAGATGATAATGAAAAAATCATAAAATCTATAGAAAATGGATTATATGCTAAGCAAATGGGTGGAGGATCAGTAAATCCTATAACTGGCGATTTTAATTTTAACGTTCTTGAAGGATACTTAGTTAAAAATGGAGTGATTGATAGGGCTGTAAGAGGAGCTAGTTTAATAGGAAATGGTGCTGATATCTTAATGAACATAGATATGGTTGGAAAAAACTTAGACCATGGGCAAGGAGTTTGTGGATCCTTAAGTGGAGCAGTCCCAACTAACGTAGGTCAGCCACTTTTAAGAGTTAAAGAAATTACAGTTGGGGGAAGATAGGAGGTATTTGTTATTATGGAATTTAAGGATTTTAAAGAAAGATTATTTAATAGAGCTAAGGAACTTAATTTTGAAAAATATGAATTATATTATGGTAAAAGTGAATCATTAAATATTACTTCATCTAATGGAGAAGTTGAAAGATATGGATTAAGTACTACTATAGGAGTTTCTTTTAGAGGTATATATAAGGGGAAAATGGGATACTCATATACAGAGAAATTAGATGATGAATCAATAGAAATCTTACTTTTAAAAGCAATTGAATGTGCTGAACTTGTAGAAAGTGAAGATGAGGAGTTTATATTTAGGGATAAAGCTAAGTATGTAGAAGTAAATTCCTATGATGAAAATATTAGTAGCTTAACTCCAAAGGAGCAAATAGAAAAGGCTCTAAAGTTAAGCAATGAGCCATCAAAGATAAACTCTGAAATAATAAAAAGTGAGTACACTAAATTTAATACAGCTAAGTTAGAGAGAGTAATAGTTAATTCAGAGGGAATTGATTTAAAAGAAGAAAAAACTATTGTTCAAGCTACAATTTCTCCTATAGCTAAAGATGGAGAAAATATGATTGTAGATGGAGCTTCTAGGGTTTCAACTAAGTTAAATGATGTTAATATAGATGAATTAATGAAGAAAGCAATAAATAATACTTTAAGAAAAAAAGGATCTACTTCCATAAAATCAGGTAAATATAAAGTTATTATAGATGGAGAAGTTATGGCTTCCTTAATAAGAACTATGGAAGATAATTTCTTAGGTCATATAGCTCAAGAAAATAAAACACTTTTAAAGGATAAAATTGGAGAGAAGGTTGCTTCTAGTAAAGTTACCCTTGTGGATGATCCTTTCTTAGAGGGAGGAATTTCAACTTGTTCCTTTGATGATGAGGGGGTACCTACAAGAGTTAAAAATATAATTGAAAATGGAGTTTTTAAAGGATTTTTACACAGTTTAAAAACTGCGAAGAAATCAAAGGTTAATCCAACTGGAAATGGCTTTAAAGCAGGATTTAAGTCCACAGTAAAAGCAAGTCCTACTAATCTTTATATAAAAGAAGGGGATAAGTCCTTTGAAGAGCTTTTAAGTTCTGTGGAAAATGGAATTTATATAATAGACTTAGCAGGTCTTCATTCAGGTGCAAATGCAGTAACAGGAGACTTTTCCTTAGCTGCTGAGGGGATAAAAATAGAAAATGGAGTTTTAACTAGGGCAATAAAACATATAACTATTGCAGGAAACTTCTTTGATTTACTAAATAATATTGAAGAGGTAGGAAATGATTTAGAGGAAAGTGGAGTAACTTCTGGATATGGTAGTCCAAGTATTCTTATTAAGGAACTTTCTGTAGCTGGAGAATAATATTTTTTATTAATAGTTTTATACTATAGGGGCTATACCAAAAATAAGATTTAAGGGTTTGTATTAAAATAACTTTTTATAAAACTTGCAAATAGTATAAAGAAAATATCTATATAATTTTTAGAAGGATGTTTAGAGTAATAATTCCAAAATCTTAGTGGAATATAGTAATTATTAAAGGGATTGACTTTGTATCTTTATAGGAAAATTATGCTTAAATAATGTGGGAATTTAACCATAAAAGTTAACAAAGTGTTAAAATAAAGGTATAAACCATTTGGGGATAATTTACTATAAGGAGTGGTTATTCATGATAACAAAAGATCTTGAAAAAAAGCTAGAAGGATTAGGAGCTTTTGAAATTAGTAGCAAGATGTTAAAGTTAGCTAAAAACAATGAAAAGCACAATAAATTTTTGAATGCAGGAAGAGGAAATCCTAACTGGATAAATACTGAAGGAAGACTAGCCTTAAGTAGAATAGTGGAATTTGGTGTTTTTGAATCAAGAAGAACTATACATGATGGAAATTTAGCTGGATACACCAATTTAGATTGTATATATGAAAGATTAATGGATTTCTTAAATGGGGGTCATGAAGTAGATAAATTTTTACGTGATGCCATAGATTATAGCATTAAAACTTTAAGTGTTAATAAAGATGAATTAGTTAAAGAATTTGTAGATGGAGCAATTGGAAATGATTATCCAGTTCCAAATAGATGTTTAGTAAATACAGAAAAGATTTTAAAATTGTATTTAGAAAAAGAACTTTTTGGAGGAGTAAAATTAGCTAAGGAAACTAATGTATTCCCAACAGAGGGGGGAACAGCAGCTATATGCTATATATTTAATTCATTAAAAGAAAATGGACTAATAAAAGCTGGAGATAAGATTGCTATAAACACTCCAATATTTACACCTTACTTACAAATACCAGAATTAAAAGATTATGAGATGGTTGAAGTAGATTTAATTTCAAAGGAAGAAAATAATTGGGTTATAGAGGATTCAGAATTAGACAAGTTAAGAGATAAGGAGATTAAAGCCTTATTTTTTGTAAATCCTTCAAATCCAGCTTCTAAGGCTTTAAGTGAAGAGGCTTTAAATCACATAGCTGATATAGTTAAAGAACGTAAGGATTTAATGATAATAACTGATGATGTTTATGGAACCTTTGTTGAAAACTTTAAGACTATATATTCCGTAGTACCGTATAATACCTTATTAGTTTATTCCTTCTCTAAATTATATGGTGTAACAGGATGGAGATTAGGATTAATAGCTGCTAATGAAAATAATGTTTTTGATGAGTTAATAAGTAAATTACCAGAGGAAAAATTACAGGATTTAGATAAAAGATATGGCCTTGTAACTTTTGAACCAAGAAAGTTTAAATTTATTGAGAGGATTGTTGCAGATAGTCGTTCAGTTGGCCTTTATCATACTTCAGGCTTATCAACACCTCAACAAATTCAAATGGCTTTATTTGCTTTAACTTCATTGATTACTAAGGGCAGAGATCCATATATAGAAAGCTCTAAAAAATTAGTAAGAGAGAGATATCATGATTTATGTTATACCCTAGGAATTAAAGAAGATGATAGTAGAGAAAATGCTAAATACTATTCATTAATAGATATTTATGAGTTAGCCGGAGATTTATATGATGATAAATTTAAGGAATATCTAAAGGAAAACTTTGAACCTATTGATTTCTTATTACGTTTAGCAGAGATAAATGGAGTAGTCTTAATGGAGGGAGTAGGTTTTGGAGCAGCACCAGGAATATTGCGTGTATCTGAAGCTAACTTGCCAGATGAGGCATATAAGAAAATAGCAAAACAAGTTTTAGAATTGTTATCTGAATATTATAATCAATATAAATCACAAAATTAGTATAGAATAAGTTATATAGAAAAAAAGGCAAGCTTAAAAATTAATAGTAGGTAAATAATAAAAGTAAGGCAAGTAATATTAGATATTATTTGCCTTATTTTTATATTTTAGAAGTTTTATTTAAAATCATTAGAGTTATGGTTATAACAATTATTATTAGTAGAATATATAAAATTTTATATGAAAAATATATAGTATAATTAATTTATGTATTTAGCCGAATACTATTAATCTAGAGATAATAAATACATGTTTAGATATTTATAATGTTAATTTTAGTTTAATATGTGTAAATAATTAAAAAGGAGATGATGTTTATGAAGGAAAGTTTAATAAAAAAGGGATATTACAATTCTCCTATAGGAATTTTAGAGATAATAGAGTCAGATGGACATATAGTAGAGATTAATTTTGTAGAAGATGATAATTGTTTAGAAGAATTTATTAGTGAAGAGATAGAAAAGTGTAAAATAGAATTAGAAGAGTATTTTAGTGGTAGAAGAAGTGAGTTCTCAGTAAAGGTTGACTTAGCAAAGGGAACTGAATTTCAAAGAAAGGTATGGAATGCTTTAAGGGATATTCCCTATGGAGAGACAGTTTCATACAAAGAAATAGCTGAGAAAATAGGAAATCCAAAGGCTGTTAGGGCTGTAGGAGGAGCAAATAATAAAAATCCTATTCCTATAATAATTCCTTGTCATAGAGTTATAGGAAAAGATGGATCATTAACAGGATATGGTGGGGGATTAAGTAAAAAGGAATGTTTACTTAATTTAGAGAATGAAAATAAGTAGTATTTAGCAAATAATTTTGTTGGTTTATAAATTGGAAGGAGAGAAATATTGAAAAGAGCGAAAGAGATTTTAAAAAGTTTTTACGGATATAGTGAGTTTAGAAAAGGACAAGAGGAAATAATAAATGAGATTATAAGTGGAAATGATGTTGTAGCTATAATGCCAACTGGTGGAGGAAAATCAATTTGTTATCAAATTCCTGCATTGATTTTAGAGGGGGTTACAGTTGTAATTTCACCACTTATTTCTCTTATGAAAGACCAAGTTGATGCCATAAATAGCATGGGAATAGAGTCAGCATATATAAATTCAACTCTTAGTAATGAAGAGATAAATAATATATTTCAAAGTGTTAAAGATGGACATATAAAAATATTATATGTAGCACCTGAAAGACTTGAATCTATGGAGTTTTTAAATTTAGTTTCTAATATAGATATTTCACAGGTGGCTGTTGATGAGGCTCATTGCGTTTCTCAATGGGGGCATGATTTTAGAAGTAGTTATAAATTTATTGGAAGGTTTATAAATCTTTTAAGAAAAAGACCTGTAGTTTCAGCCTTTACAGCAACTGCAACAGAGGAAGTTAGAAAAGATATTGTAAAATTACTTGAGCTTAATAATCCAAAGGTTTTTGTTTCTGGATTTGATAGGGATAATTTAAAAATAATAATAGAAAAGGGAGTTAACAAGGCTCACTATATATTAGATTATTTAAAAGAAAATAAGGATGTTTCTGGAATTATTTATTGTGCTACTAGAAAAGAGGTAGATTCCTTATGTGAGCTTATAAATTCAAGAGGAATAGGATGCACAAAATATCATGCTGGACTTTCAGATGAGGAAAGAAAGAAAAATCAAGAGGATTTTGTTTTCGATAAGGTAAGTGTAATGGTTGCTACTAATGCCTTTGGAATGGGTATAGATAAGCCAAATATAAGATATGTAATTCACAATAATATGCCTAAAAACATAGAGGGATATTATCAGGAAATAGGAAGAGCGGGAAGAGATGGAGAGAAATCAGAGTGTATTCTTATTTTTTCACCAGGAGATGTTCAGACACAGAAATATATAATAGAAACTGGAACCTTAAATCCTGAAAGAAAGATAAATGAATTAAGTAAGTTACAAACAATGATGGATTTAGTTTATTCTAATGGATGTTATAGAAGATTTATACTTAATTATTTTGGAGAAGACTTAGAGGAAGACTGTCATAATTGTAGCAATTGTGAAATGGAAGGAGAATTAGTTGATAAAACAATAGATGCTCAAAAAGTTATTTCCTGTGTTTATAGGATGAAAAGACCCTTTGGAATAGGAGTAATAATAGATGTTTTAAGGGCCTCAAAAAATAAGAAGATAATTGAATTAGGCTTAGATCAGCTAAGTACTTATGGAATAATGAAGGATTATTCTAAAGAAGGGCTTAAGGACTTTATAAACACTCTAATTTCGCATAGATATATAGATTATATAGGGGAGTACCCTGTAGTTAGACTTAATCAAAGTTCCATAGATATTCTTAAGGGTAATGAAAAAGTTATGTTTAAGGAAAAGATAAAAGCTAAGAGAGTATCTAAAAATAATGAATTGTTTGATTTATTAAGAAGCTTAAGAAGAGAAATTGCTTTAGAAGAAGGGGTGCCTCCATATATAGTATTTGGTGATAATACACTTAAAGAGATGAGTGTAAGAATACCAGTAAATGAGAGCCAACTTTCAGAAATAAGTGGTGTTGGTGAAAAGAAAATACTTAAGTATGGAGAGCAGTTCTTAAATGTAATAAAGGAATATGTTAAAGTGAACAATATTGAGGTTCAATGGGAATCTGGATTAAAAATTAATAAGGATGAGCTAGAAGAAAAGTTTAAAAAAGGTAATGGTAAAGATGGAAAGAAAAAGTCTTTTGAAATTACTATAGATATGCTTAGAGAAGGGGATAAGTTTCATACTATTGCAAAGGAAAGAGAACTTTCTATTACTACAGTGCTTTCTCATATTCAGCAATATTTAGAAGAGGGAAATAAAATAGACTTTGAAATAGATTTTGATTCCTTATTTTCAAAAAGAGAAGAAGAATTGGTTTTAGATGCCATAGATAAGGTTGGGTATAGCAAGTTAAAACCTATTAAGGAAAATCTAGAAGAGGATGTTTCCTATGAAAAAATAAGGTTTATAGTTACTAAATTAACTATAAATAATTTAAGAAAAGAATAATGTTAATTTAGGTTTGTGATGAAAAGTAAGGAGGACTATGTCAAGAGTGACATAGTCCTTATTTAAATATATAAAAAGAATACAACAATGTTTTTATATCCACCTAAGAGTGCAAAGACTTTTTCATGGAGTTTTTTATTTAATATTAGTAAGAATAAATTACTAGGATATATGAATAATAATTTTCAAATAATAAGTAATAAGTATTTTGTATAAAATGAGGTGAAAGTATGGAAATAAGAAATAATAAGGGATATGGAAAACTTAAAACTGTAATAGTGTGTTATCCTTGTAATTTTAAAGTTAAGGGGAAGGTACAAATAAATTATCCTTTAATGTATGAACAATACAATAATTTTATAAATTTAATTAGCGGAGAAGGGGTTAAAGTTCAACTTTTAGAACCTATATATGGGGAGAATCAAGTTTTTACAAGGGATGTAGGTTTTGTTATAGGGGATACATTGTTTATTTCTAGTATGAGCAACAAAGAGAGAATAGAAGAAACTAAAGCCTTAGAAAAGTATATAAAAAATCATAACTTAAAAGTATATAGAATGGAAAATAAAATAGAAGGTGGAGATGTAATAGTATATGAAAATTACATCTTTGTAGGATTAAGCAAAAGAACTAGCTTAGAAGCGATTAAGGAACTAAAAGAATATATAAATGAATATAATATGGGATATGAAATTATAGAAATAAATTTTAATAAGGAAAAGATGCTTCATCTAGATTGTGTTTTTAATATATTAGGTAAGAATCAATGTATAATTAGTGATTATTTATATGATAAAGATAAAATTAAAAAGAGAATAAAAACTTGTTATAACATTGATAAAAAGACATCTGAAGAACTAGGAGCTAATATAGTAGCCTTAGGTGATGGGAGAATATTAACTTCAAATAAAACAGTGTTTCATATATTAAAAAAGGCTGATTTTGAAGTGTTTTATTTGGATTATTCAGAGATTTTAAAAGCTGGTGGAGGATTTACATGTAGTACTTTATATTTTTATATTGAATAATTTTTACTGAGATTTATTTCTTATTAAGAATCATGTTATTATGATATAGTGTTTTTATCTAATGATTTCTTTAGTCATTTAGATAAATTTTTTTAAATAAAATATATGAATTAGGGGGAGATTTTTTGTTTGGACTTTCACCAATGTATTTTGGAGTCTATTTCTTTGTTACAGCTTTGATTATATTAGGAGTAACTTTATTTCTAAAAAAGAAGCTAGTGGGTAAAGATAGAGAATTTTATAAGGTATTATTAGTTTTATGTATTCCAATAATAGTTCAAAACTTTATATCAACTTCTGTAAATGTAATTGATACAGTTATGATAAGTAGTTTAGGTGAGGAATCTATAGCAGCTGTTGGCGTGGCTAATCAGGTGTTTTTCTTATTTAATATGGGATTAATAGGATTAACAGGAGCTACAGGACTTTTCATATCTCAATTTTATGGGAGTAATGATAGAAAAAGTATAAAGAAAGTTATGGGACTAAGTACTATTTTATGTGTGGGATTTAGTTTTATTTTCTTTGTTTTAGCATTTTTCTTTCCAGAGCTTATAATAGGAATCTTTTCTACTGACCCAAAAGTAGTTGAACTTTGTAAAAATTATTTAGTTGTTATTGCTATTTCATATCCTTTAACAGCCTTGAGCATGGTAATAAGTGCAGGGGCTAGGGCTGTGAGAAATCCTAAACTAGGAATGTTTTGTAGTGGAGCTTCTCTTATTATAAATATTATATTTAATTATTGCTTAATATTTGGAATAGGTATATTCCCAGAGTTAGGTGTTAAGGGAGCAGCTATCTCTACTGTATTTGCTAGAATAATAGAATGTTTATTATTAGTTGGATATGTTATTTTAAAAGATAAAGATTATATTATTAAGTTTAATATAAATGATATTAGAGGAATAAATAAAGACTTTTTCAAAGTTTATATGTCTAAGGGAATGCCTATATTTATAAATGACTTTGCTTGGGCTATTGGATCGGTTTCATACTCTGTAGCTTATGCAATGGTTGGTACATCAGCAATAGCAGCAAGTCAGATTGCAACTAGCACAGCTAATCTATTTATAATGTTAGCTATGTGTATAGCTACTGGAGCAGCTATTATGCTTGGAAATGAGCTTGGTGCAGATAATACTGATAGAGCTATAGATTATTCTAATAAGTTTTCTAAGATAGTTTTTGTTGTAGGAAGTATTTTAGGAGGAATGTTAATATTAAGTATTCCAATATTACTTAAAGTTTATAGTACATCTTCAACTATGGCTGGAGATTTAAGCAAAATTTTTGTAATAATGGGAGTTCTAATGGGCTTAAAATCATTTAATATTCTAGTGATTGTAGGAATATTAAGAAGTGGAGGAGATACAAAGTATGCCTTTGCACTAGAATTTGGCTGTATGTGGCTTGTATCAATACCATTAACATTCTTTGGAGCAATAAATGGCTTTCCAATATATATGTTAGTATTATTTACTTATTCAGAAGAAATAGTTAAAGCCATCTTTGGATTGCCTAGAGTTTTATCAAAGGTTTGGGTAGTTAATTTAACTAAAGATATAGAAATAAGTGGATAATAATATTTAAAAAATAGAAAGTATATTAATTTAGTTAAGAGGTTACATTCATATTAAGTGAGTGTAACCTTTTTATTTTAGGATATATTTATTAGTAATATTAATATTTTCTCCTTGACTCTAACATTGTGTTAGGGAGTAATATAAATTCCAGGAGGTGGTTATATGTATAGAGTTAAGGAAGTTTCAGAATTAACAGGAATATCAGTTAGAATGCTACATCATTATGATAAAATAGGACTTTTAAGACCTACAGCTATAAGTGAATCTGGATATAGATTATATAATGACAATGATCTAAAGCTTATTCAACAGATATTAATTTACCGTGAATTAGATTTTTCTTTAAAAGAAATAAAAGAGATTTTAAGTAATGAAAATTTAGACTTAAAGGAAACTTTAAGGACACAAAAACAATTCATAATAGATAAGAGAAATAGATTAAATAAAATAGTTGAGACCATAGAAAACACAATTAAAGATATGGAAGGGGAATTTATAATGAACAAAAAAGGGATGTTTGAAGGATTTGATATAGAAAAACACAATAAACTTTATGAGGAAGAAGTAGAAAATAAGTATGGAAAAAGTGATGCTTATAAGGAGTCAAAGGAAAAAACAAGTAAATATTCAAAAGAAGACTGGAATAATATAATGGGAGAAATAGATGATTTATATAAAAATTTAGCAGAACTCATGGATAGAGAGGTTTCAGATGAAGAGGTTCAGAGTTTAGTTCATCAGTGGAGAATGCTTATAAGTAAAAATTTCTACCAATGTAGTATTGAGATATTTAAAGGGCTTGCAGATATGTATATTTATGATGAAAGGTTTACTAAGAATATAGATAAATATGGAGAAGGATTTACTAACTTTTTAAGTGAGGCAATGAATTATTATTGCAATGAAAATTAATGTTTATTTTAAACAAACAAAAACAAAACTTAAAATAATTAATATTTATATTAAAAAAATCAATATATAAATTAATAAAATTAATTTATATATTGATTTTTATTAATTTAAGATAGTATAATGTATATAAAAGGAGGTGTTTTTTTGAGATACGTAAGACCAAGCAAATGTCCAGTGTGTAATAGTGAACTAAAAATAGTTAAATTAGAATGTGAAAAATGCAAAACTAAAATTGAAGGTGAATTTAAGGGCTGTGATTTTTGTAATTTAACTCCAGAAGAGCAATATTTTCTAAAGATATTTGTTAAGTGCAAAGGAAGTATAAAAGAAATAGAAAAAGAACTAGATATATCCTATCCAACTGTAAAGAGTAGATTAAATCAATTAATAACAGCTTTAGGGTTTGAAGATAAAGAATTAGAAGATGAAAAAAAGGATAAAAAAAGGGAGAGAGAGATTATACTTGGAAAGCTAGATAGAGGAGAAATAACATCTAGTGAAGCTTTAAAGGAATTAGAGAAATTAAAATAAAGGGGGAGAATTTTTATGGATGAAAAGAAAAAAATATTAGAGATGATAAGTGAAGGTAAGATTAGTCCAGAAGAGGGAATGAAATTATTAAATGCCTTAGGGGAAAATAAAGAAGAGTTTGTTATAAAGAAAAAGATATACAAAACACTTAAAGTTAAAGTTGAAGTTGAAAATGAGGAAGTAAAAGTTAATTTAAGTATTCCTCTAAGTTTAATAAAGGTTGCTAGTGGATTTACTAAATTTATACCAGAAGATGCTATGAATAATATTGAAAAAGGTGGAGTTAATTTAAAGGATATTGACTTTAAAAAAGTAATTGAAGAAATTGAAAATGGTGAATTAGATGATCCAACTATCTGTGATGTTGATATAAACAATAAAGATGATGGAAAAGTTATAGTAAAAATTTATGTTGACTAAGAAAAATTTTGTTTATATAAAAATAACTTTACCTAGTATTAACTGGTTAAGAATTAGCCTTCCTATTGCTGTGATTAATCTTATCTTAAATGATATTATAGATTTATTAAGTTTTCTAAAGTGGATATTTAGATTAAGAAAATTAGAAAATTATATTAATTATCTATATGGTGGTTTAGAAGCATTAAAGGAATTTAGAGCGTGTGAAGAAAGTGAAATTCTTGATTTAAGTTTAGGAAAAGAAAATATAAGTATAAAGATTAAACTAGTATAGGAGGAAAAATGAAGAGGATAATTAGTAATTTTTTTATTAATCTAGTAGTGGTATTGATATTAATTTACCTTTTTAATCTTGGAGAAGCAAAAAGTGTGCTAAATATAGTTCTATTTTCAGCAATTTTTACTATACTAGGGTTTACTTTAAGACCGATTCTTCAAATTATATCTTTGCCAATTACAGTTCTTACTTTTGGAATATTTCTTTTTCTAGTAAATGCATTTATAGTATATATAGCCGATATATTTACTATTGGATTTAATATATCTGGATTTTTAAATAATCTAATAGTGTCAATAGTATTATTTATAGTAAGTTTTATAGTTAATAAGTATAGATTAAAAATTAAAATTGAAAAAATTAATAAAACAGTATAAAAAAGAAGAACCCATTTATATTTTGATAAATAGTTATTATCTAAATATAAATGGGTTCTTTTACTTTATTATGGTTAATTTAAGTCTACACAAATATTTTCTAACTCTTCTTTATTAAGAATTTTTATTTCATTTTTATCTTTTAAAATTATTCCCTTTTCAACTAATTTATTTAAAACTCTGTTTAAGTGACGATAGCTTGTACCTAATAAATCAGCTAAATTTGAATAATTATCAATCATAATTATATTATTACTATTCATTGCTAAAAGATAACTAGCAAGTTTGGTTTCAAGTGGATAGGTAATAGTTATGGAGCTTGTTACAGAGCATTTTGCAAGTTTGTTTGAAAGGTTTTTAGTTATGTACATAAGAAAATTAAGGTCTTTAAGAGCTATTGAATTTACAGCTTGTATAGGAATAGCTATACAAAGACTAGATTTTAATGCTTTAACATTACAGTTTGCCTTTATCTTAGATATTAATTCTAAATCACCTATTAATTGGACAGGTTCATAAAATTCCAAAAGTAAAGACTTTCCGTTAGGTAAGGTTTTGTATACTTTTGCTTTGCCATGAACAAAAAAGTAAAGGTAATTAAGTTCTTCATTCATAAAGCATATATGCTCATTTTTTTTAAACATATGAAGTTCTAAAAAGGGCATAATTTCTTGTGAAAATATGGAATTAAGTTCGTATTTATTTATTACTTCAAGTAGCTTTTCTTCATTTTTTACTAATAACAATGGCTTACCTCCTATAAAAGCAAATATTATAAGACATATGTCATAACTATACCTATAGTATACATGATAAAATGAATTTGTTAATAGATGTATATGTAAAATGTTTACTGAATTAACAATAAAATTGCCTTAATACTTTAAATTCTATAAAAGAGTGGTGAGCAAATTCATGCTAACCACTCTTTATTTTTTTATAATAGATTTTGTTTTGGAGAAGTATTTATTAAAAGTAAAAAATTAATATTAATGTTTAAATGAGATGGCTTTTAAAAGTTTTCTTATTATAATAATATGAAAAATATGGAGATTTATTCTGAATTATCTGAAAATTAAGAAAATAATCAAGGATAATAATTATTATAAAAAAAGAATTTGACATATAAATGATAGAGAATTAAAATATTATTATGCGAACTTATGTTTGGTTTGAGGGGGTAATATGTTGAATTTACTTAAATAACTTTAGAGAAATCTTAGTGTACTTTCTTAGATAATACACGAATTTTAGAGACATAATAATATATGAAGTTATTTAGATTTTCGTAATCTTATTACTATAAACCAAAGGTTTATAAGATATAAAGGTAGTTTTAAGAATAATGAGTTATGTAAAGAAATATAAAACTCAATATTTATAAGAGGTATAGTAATATAAAGTACAAGGGATATATTACTAAATATTTATAATCTATATATTAAGCACAAATTATAGAGAGATATTAAGTGGGATAGACAGATTTTAAAGGAAATATAAATTTTAAAAATATAAAAGAAGGGAGAAGCTACTACTCAAAATATTTAAAAGTAAGAAGTTAAAACATAATTTTTGAAGTAGTGAAAATATAACTTTTTATTAAAGAGAGATTCATATAATAAGTTATTATATGGAGAATATGATTTCTTAATATGGATATTTTGAGATAGAGTTAAAGTAGCAGAGTTTTATGAAGGATAAGATAATAGTAAAAGGTGCAAAAGTACATAATTTAAAAAATGTAAGTTTAGAAATTCCTAGAGATAAGCTTATTGTTTTTACTGGACTTTCAGGTTCAGGTAAAAGTTCTCTAGCTTTCGATACAATCTATGCAGAAGGACAAAGAAGATATGTAGAATCTTTATCATCTTATGCAAGACAATTCTTAGGACAGATGGATAAGCCAGATGTTGAGTCCATAGAAGGACTTTCACCTGCTATATCTATTGACCAAAAGACAACTTCTAGGAATCCAAGATCAACTGTAGGTACAGTAACAGAGATATATGATTATTTAAGATTATTATATGCAAGAGTGGGGGTTCCACATTGTCCTAAGTGTGGAAAAGAAATCACTCAGCAATCTGTGGATCAAATAGTAGATCAAATTATGGAATTGCCAGAGAGAAGTAAAATAATGATCTTGGCTCCAATAATAAGAGGAAGAAAAGGGACTCATGAAAAAGTTCTTGAAAATATAAAGAAGCAAGGTTTTGTTAGGGCTAGAATAGATGGAGAAATTTATGATTTAACAGAAGATGAGATAAAACTTGAAAAAAATATAAAGCATAATATAGAAGCTGTAGTTGACAGAATAATTGTTAAGGACGGAATAGAAGGTAGATTAACAGACTCTATAGAAACATCTCTTAAAATGGCTGAAGGATTAGTTTTAGTTAAGATAATAGGGGAGGAAGATAGACTTTATAGTGAACATTTTGCTTGTGCTGACTGTGGTATAAGCATAGATGAACTTGCACCAAGAATGTTCTCATTTAACTCACCCTTTGGAAAATGTGAAAGATGTGATGGATTAGGAACTTTAATGGAGATTGATGAGGATTTAGTGGTTCCTAATAAGGATTTAAGTATAAGAGGAGGAGCTATTTCTACTTGGGGAGACTCAAGAATGAAGGAAGAATCTTGGACTTATTGCGTCCTTAAAGCTTTAATGGAAAAGTACAACTTTGATTTAGACACTCCATATAAGGATTTACCTAAGAAGGTTCAAGAGGTTTTAATGTATGGAGAGCCAGAAAAATTAAAGGTTACATATACAAAAGAAAATGTAACGGCTGTATATAATCATTCCTTTGAGGGGGAAATAAACAATTTAAGAAGAAGATATATGGAAACTAACTCAGATACCATGAAGGCTGAAATAGAAAAATATATGAGTGATAATCCATGTCCTAAATGTAAGGGTGCAAGGCTTAAGCCAGAAGCTTTAGCCGTTACAGTGGGAGGAAAAAATATATTTGAATTCACAAGCATGGCTATAAGAGAAGAGTTAGATTTTATAAACTCAATAAATTTCTCAGAAAAAGATAAGATAATAAGTAGTCAAATTATAAAGGAAATTCAATCTAGATTAAGTTTCTTAATAAATGTTGGCTTAGATTACTTAGACTTAGCTAGAAAAGCAGGAACTTTATCTGGGGGAGAAGCTCAGAGAATAAGACTGGCTACTCAAATAGGTTCTCAACTTATGGGAGTATTATATATCTTAGATGAGCCTTCAATAGGTCTGCATCAAAGAGATAATGATAGACTTATATCCACATTAAAACAACTTAGAGATGTGGGAAATACCCTTATAGTAGTAGAACATGATGAAGATACTATGAGAGAAGCAGATTACATAGTTGATATAGGGCCAGGAGCTGGAGAACATGGTGGAAAGATAGTTGCCTCAGGAACTTTAGATGAAATAATGTCAAATGAAAATTCCTTAACTGGTAAGTATTTAACTGGGGCTAAAAAGGTTGAGCTTCCAGAGGAAAGAAGAAAAGGCAATGGAAATTTCATAACAGTTAAGGGTGCTAAGGAAAATAATTTAAAAAATGTTACTGCTAAATTTCCTTTAGGAACCTTAACTATGGTTACTGGAGTTTCAGGATCAGGAAAGAGTACTTTAGTTAATGAAATTCTTTATAAAGGATTAAATAAAATCGTAAATAAAGCTAAGGATTTACCAGGAAAGTTTAAAGAAATAACAGGATATGAAAATATTGATAAGATTATTGATATAGATCAAAGTCCTATAGGAAGAACTCCAAGAAGTAACCCAGCTACCTATACTGGAACCTTTGATATAATAAGAGAGCTTTTCTCCCAAACTCAAGAAGCTAAAATGAGAGGATATAAACCAGGAAGATTTTCTTTCAATGTAAAGGGTGGAAGATGTGAAGCTTGTAGTGGAGATGGAATAATAAAGATAGAAATGCAGTTTTTATCTGATGTTTATGTTCCATGTGAAGTTTGTAAGGGAAAAAGATATAATAGAGAGACCTTAGAAGTTAAATATAAGGGGAAAAATATAGCTGATGTATTAAACATGACTGTTGAGGAGGCTTTAGAGTTCTTTGAAAATATTCCAAGAATAAAAAATAAGCTTCAAACCTTAATGGACGTTGGTTTAGGATATATAAGATTAGGTCAACCTTCAACTCAATTATCAGGTGGAGAAGCTCAAAGAATTAAATTAGCCTATGAATTATCTAAGAGAAGTACAGGAAAAACCTTATATATCTTAGATGAACCTACAACAGGCCTTCATATACACGATGTAAATAGACTTGTAAAAATACTTCAAAGATTAGTTGATGGAGGAAATACAGTAATAGTAATAGAGCATAATTTAGATATGATTAAATGTGCAGATTATATAGTTGATTTAGGTCCAGAAGGCGGAGATAAAGGTGGAACTATTATTGCCACAGGAACTCCTGAGAAAATAGCTGAGGCTAAGGAATCCTATACAGGTAAATATTTAAAGAAATATCTTTAATAAAGGAATATAATTTTAAAAAGTAAATATATTATTTAAGAATAGATTAATTTAAATAGCTACCAGAATTTATGGCTATAAATTCTGATAGCTATATTTTATTCATAGATATTATATTAATTTAGTAAGTTAATGGTTATAAAATTAAAATAATGTTAGAAAAATATAAAAAGAAGTAAAATAAAAATATAAAGATCATAATTTTCCCTTTTTTAGATGATATAATAATTAGGGATTTTAATTATGATTATGAAATTGTAATCTTTTATTGTATAATCAAGTTATTAAATAAAGTAAAATATAAAAGAAATATAAAATATGTAGAGGTGAAGTGATGTTTTCGAAACTAATGACATGGGTTTTTGGAATAATATTTATAGTAATACTATATTCCATAATTTATTATGCATTAAAAATAATGTATAAAGATGTTAAAGGCGGGAAAAAGAAGAAAGCCCCTGGAAAGAAAGCACATGGATTAGAAGTCTTAAAGACAATCTCTAATGGAACTCTAGGCATTGGCTCGGTTATACCAGTGACGAGTACTATATCTATTGGGCGAAGAGAAGATAATTCAATTGTGCTAAATGATCAGTTTGTATCATCATATCATGCTAAAATTTATGTTAAAAACAATGATTTTTATTTAGAAGATTTAGCAAGTACAAATGGTACATTTATAAATGACTCAAAAGTAGAGGGAAGAGTGAGATTAAAAGTAAATGATCAAATAAGAATGGGAAGCACCGTATTTAAGGTTATAGGATAAAAGAGGTGATAAGATGAATACTACTTTAAAGTATGAAAAAAGGATGTTGCTATTAGTCTATCTTTTATGCTTAGCCTTATTTACTAATATAGCTGTTAAGCAAACTCCTATAGACAAAATGGCTTTTATAATAGCAGGTATATTAATAATTATTATTGGGTTTTCACATTTTATAATAAGAAAGTTTTATCCTGATGGGGATAAATATATGCTTATTTTTGCATCGGTTTTAGCTGTAGTTGGAATAGCAGTTCTTTATAGATTAGATCCTAAATTAGCAATTAAGCAATTAGTTTGGTTTAGTTTGGGAATAGCCCTTTATATGGGAATTGTAATAGTTATGCCAGATTTAAAAAGTTTTGCTAAGTATAAGTATATTTATATGGGTGGTACTTTAATTTTTATGGCTATGGCTATGATTATTGGTAAAACTGTAAATGGTTCAAAAAACTGGGTTTATATAGGTAGCTTTGGTTTTCAACCTTCTGAAATAGGTAAAATATTTTTAATACTTTATTTAGCATCTGCTTTAATGAAGTATGAAAAGAAAGATAATATAAAATATGAATTTAAACAACTTTTAGAGCCTGCATTAGTTGTAATGTACTCTTTAGGATTTATGGTTTTACAAAAAGACTTAGGATCAGCTCTTATGTTCTTCTTTGTATCTATAACTATGCTTTACATAGCTACTTGTAATTGGAAGTATGTTGGTACTGGATTAGTATTATTTTCACTAGGTGGAACAGTAAGTTATTTCTTGTTTAGCCATGTTAAAAAAAGAGTAATGATTTGGAAAGATGTTTGGAAATATGCTAGCAATGAAAGTTATCAGATAGTTCAAGGATTTTATGCCATGTCTTTAGGTGGAATGTTTGGGACAGGGCTTTATAATGGTTATCCTAAATTAGTACCTTTTGCATCTACGGATTTCATATTTACATTAATAGCACAAGAGTTAGGTCTTGTTTTTGGTATAGGATTACTATTATTATATTTCTTATTATTCTATAGAGGAATAAGAGCGGCATTAAATACAGATGATCCATTTTCACAATTAAATGCTGTTGGATTTAGTACACTTATAGTTGCTCAAGTTTTAGTAATTATAGGAGGAGTATTTGCAGTAATTCCATTAACGGGTATAACTTTACCTTTAGTTAGTTATGGTGGAACATCTATGCTTACAGTGTTCATCGCCTTAGGAATACTTCAGAAAATTTCAGAGGAGGGACTAAGATAGATGGCAAAGAAAAAAGATTTATCAGGAAGTATAAAAAAAGTTATGTTTGTCTATTTAGTGCTATTAGTAGGGCTTATAAGTTATATAGCTTACTTCCAATTAATACAAGTTCCAAAGATAGCTGAGATGGATAGCAACTCTGCTGTTATGGCTGCTCAGAACGAGGTCATAAGAGGAGAAATAAAAGATAGAGATGGAAATGTTCTAGCTAAAAGTACTAAAAGTGGTGATTTAACTCAAAAAAGAGAATATCCTTATGGAGAAATATATTCTCATCCAATTGGATATGCTAGTGGAATATATGGAAATGCAGGATTAGAAGGAGCATATTCAAAAGAGTTAACTACTTATGAAAATGTATCATTAAAAGCTTTCTTAAAATCATTTAACTTGAAAAAAGATTTTAAAGAAAGAAATGAAAGTGATAAAAAAGTAGGAAATAGTATTGTAACAACTTTAGATACTGATTTACAGAAGGCAGCCTATGCAGCCTTAGGAGCTAATAGAGGGGCTGTAGTTGCCTTAGATCCTAAGACTGGAGCGGTGTTAGCCAGTGTTTCAAAGCCAGGATTTAATCCTAATAACATGAAAGAAACATATGAAATTGCTAATAACCCTAATGGAAATCCTAAGGATGCCATATTAGTTGATAGAGCTTTAAATGGTCAATATCCTCCAGGATCTACATTTAAGGTTGTAACTTTAACATCTGCTTTAGAAAATCTTCCAGGGGTAACTGAAAGAACTTTTAATGATACTGGTTCTATAAATGTTGGTACAAAAGATTTACCAAATGAAAATGGAAATGCTTATGGAAATATAAGCTTAAGAAAAGCTTTATCAGTTTCAAGTAACGTAATATTTGGAGGAATTCTTGGAGAAGAGCTTGGAAACAAAAAACTAAGAGAGACAGCAGAAAAGTATGGATTTAATAAAGATTTATATTTAGGAAATCTTAAAGCTTATTCTGGAAGTTTCCCAGATAGAAAAACTGTTGACAAAGGACTTATAGCTTATGATGCTATAGGTCAAGGGGAAGTTTTATCAAGTCCTATTGAAATGGCAATGGTTGCAGCAACAGTAGCTAATAATGGGGTTAGAATGGAACCTTATATAGTTAGTAAAGTTGTGGATAAAGATGGGGATACTGTAAAAGAGTTTAGCTCAACTAAAAAAGATACAGTTATGAGTAAAGAACAAGCTCAAATCATAAATGAATATATGCAAGGCGTTGCAAAAGATAGAATAAATGATAACTGGGGATATTTTAAAGGAATGAATGTGGCAGCTAAGACTGGTACAGCACAGGTTCCTGATGGAAATTCTCATGCATGGTTAATAGCTTTTGCTCCAGCTGATGATCCTAAAATAGCTGTTGCAACAATAGTTGAAAATGGTGGCTCAGGTTCAAAGGTGGCGGCCCCTGTTACAGCTAGGGTAATGCAAGCATATTTTAATAAATAATTATAGAATATAACTAAATACTTAATAAAAAAATAATCGCCCTAATATTACTATGAGAAATAGTATGTTAGGGCGTATTAATTTATAGTGATTTTACATAAATGTTATTTAATTTATAAAAATAAGTTTTATAATAAAAGATGCGAGGTGATAATGATGTTTGATTTTCAACACCAATTAAAGATATTGCCTGATAAACCAGGAGTTTATATAATGAAAAATTCTCTTGGAGAAGTTATTTATGTAGGAAAAGCAAAGGTATTGAAAAATAGAGTAAGGCAATATTTTCAAAACTCTAAGAATCACTCTGAAAAAGTTAGAGCTATGGTTAAGAATATAGCTGAATTTGAGTACATAGTTACTGATTCTGAAATGGAAGCATTAATTTTAGAATGTAATCTTATCAAGAAATACAGTCCAAGATATAACATAGCCTTAAAGGATGATAAGTTTTATCCCTTTATAAAAATAACCACTAATGAGGATTTTCCAAGGGTTTATGTTACAAGGAATTTTGCTAAGGATGGAAATAGATATTTTGGACCATATACCAATGGTACAGCCGTTTATGAGGTTATGGGGCTTATAAAGAAGTTATTCCCATTAAGAACCTGTAAAAAGGCCATTGTGGAAGGTGGAGAGCCTACGAGAGCATGTTTAAATTATCATATTAACCTTTGTAAAGCTCCTTGTGCTGGCTATATATCTAAGGCTGAGTACTGGGAAATGATAGATGAAATTATAAACATTTTAAATGGTACAGACACATCCATAATAAAAAAATTAAAATTAGAGATGGAAAAAGCTGCAGAAGAATTAGAGTTTGAAAAAGCAGCTAAAATTAGAGATAGAATTTTGGCCATAGAATTGATTAGCGAAAAACAAAAAATGTTTACTGTAAAAGAGGGCGATGAGGATTTTATAGACTTATATACTGATGAAAAAGATGGATGTGCTCAAGTTTTCTTTGTTAGAGAGGGAAAAGTTACAGGCAGAGAGCACTTTATGATTGAAAATATTAGTGATGATCCAGTTAAAGAGGTAATAAGTTCCTTTATAGCATCCTTTTATGGAGGAACTGCACAAATACCTAAGACTATCTATGTGCCAGAGGAAATAGAGGATCAAGAGCTTATAGAAAAGTTTCTTACAGAAAAAAGAGGATCTAAGGTTTGGATAAAAGTCCCTAAGAAGGGGGATAAAAAGAATCTTTTAGATATGGTTAGAAATAATGCTAAGATAATGCTTGATCAATTTAAAGAAAAAATGGTTGAGGAAAAAGAGTTAAATAAGTCTGCCTTAACTGAACTGGCAGATGTTTTAGGATTAGATTCTTTGCCTGCTAGAATAGAGGCTTATGATATATCCAATATACAGGGTGTAGACTCAGTAGGAACCATGGTAGTCTTTGAAAATGGAAAAGCAAAAAATTCAGATTATAGGAGATTTAAGATAAAAAGTGTTAAAGGTCCTAATGATTATGAAAGTATGAGAGAAATATTAAGCAGAAGATTTTCTCATGGATTAGAGGAAGTAAATAAAATAAAAGAGAGAAATTTAGAATACTCAAAGGGAAAGTTTTGTATTTTCCCAGACTTGATAATGATGGATGGGGGAAAAGGGCAAGTAAACATAGCCTTAGAGGTTCTAAAGGACTTTGGTATAGAAATTCCTGTCTGTGGCCTTGTTAAAGACCATAAACATAGAACTAGAGGAATTATATTCAATAACGAAGAAATCCTCATTAGAAGGGGTTCAGGCCTTATGAATCTAATAACTAGAGTTCAGGATGAGGTTCATAGATATGCCATAACATATCATAGGAGTTTAAGAGATAAAAGAACCTTACATTCCATATTAGAAGATATACCTAGAATTGGGGAAAAGAGAAGAAGAAATCTTCTTATGAAGTTTGGAAGTATAGATAATATTAAAAAGGCATCTATGGAAGAATTATTAGATACACCAGGGATAGACAAAAGAGCAGCAGAGAGTATAAAACAATATTTTTCAAGTTAATTTTATTAACAGAAATTGACTTAGGATAATATATATAATATTATGGCATAGGAAAATAAAAAAATTTGTACTAAATATTGAAAATATGTCAAGAATTAATTTATACTATTAAATTAGGATATTAAATTTAAAATTGAGGAGTTTGGGTATGAATCAATACATGGAGTTTTATAAATTATTAGGTGAATTTTATAATGAAGAAGATATTACTGTGGATTCTCCAATGAGCGAACATATTTATTTTAGAGTAGGAGGACCAGCAGATATACTAGTAACTCCTGTTAATGAAGAACAAGTAGTTAATACTTTAAAACTTTGTAGGGAATATAATGTACCTTATTTTATATTAGGTAACGGTTCTAATATTTTAGTTAAAGATGGTGGCATTTCTGGAGTTGTAATTAAATTTAACAAGTTAAACAAGATCACAACAGAGGGAAATTGCGTAACAGCTCAGAGTGGAGCTTTATTAAAAGATGTATCAAAGGCTGCTTTAGAAAATAATTTAAGAGGCTTTGAATTTGCATGTGGAATACCAGGAAGCATAGGAGGCGCAGTATTTATGAATGCTGGAGCTTATGATGGAGAAATGGCACATGTAATAAAATCAGCTAGAGTAATTGATGAAAATTGTAATATTAAAAATTTAACTAAAGAGGAATTAGAACTTGGTTACAGAAGTTCAATAGTTATGAAAAAGGGATATGTAGTTATAGAGGCTACAGTTGAACTAGAAAGCGGAGAGTATGCTAGTATAAAAGATAAGATTGATGATCTTACAAACAGAAGAGAGAGTAAGCAACCTTTAGAATATCCATCAGCAGGTAGTACATTTAAAAGACCAGAAGGATATTTTGCTGGAAAACTTATTCAAGATTCAGGATTAAAAGGTTTCTCAATTGGAGGAGCTGCTGTTTCAGAAAAGCATTCAGGTTTTGTAATAAACAAAGGTGGAGCTACAGCTAAGGATGTCTTAGATGTTATAGCTCATGTTCAAAAAACAGTTAAAGAAAATTTTGATGTTGAACTTCATACTGAAGTTAGAATAATTGGTAGAGATTAGTAAGAAGGAGTATGCATGTGCATACTCTTTTTTTAGCCGTATCATAATATAAAAATTCTTTACTTAGAAAATAGAAAAATATATAAAATTAGAGGTTTATAAAATAAGTAATAATTGACTTATTTTATGTTATAATCTATTTAAGAAATTAGTTTGTTTGCTTTAATTACTAAGTGATTAAAGCATTTCTTATGTTTTGAAGTTATTAAACAGATTATAGATTTATAGGAGATGATAATATGAGATTTGTAATAGTTACTGGACTTTCAGGGGCTGGAAAAACAGAAGCAACAAGAAGTTTAGAAGATTTAGGATACTTTTGCGTAGATAACTTACCTCCAAAGTTAATACCTAAGTTTGCAGAGGCCTGTGTTCAAAGTGAAGGTAAAATAGATAAAATAGCATTAGTAATAGATATAAGAGGCGGAATATTCTTTGATGATTTATTTGAAAGTATAGAGTATTTAAAAGCTAATGATTTTAATTACGAAATTTTATTCTTAGAGGCTTCTGATGAGGTTTTAGTTAAGAGATTTAAAGAAACAAGAAGAAGTCATCCGCTTTCACCAGATGGAAGAATAATAACTGGTATAAGTGAAGAAAGAATGAGACTTAGAGAACTTAAGGATAGAGCTGATAATATAATAGACACTTCAAATTATCCTATAAGAAATTTAAGAGAAAAAATAAATCTTTTATATGGAGATGGTAAGCCAGTTGAGCAAAATCTTTCAATAACTGTTTTATCCTTTGGATTTAAGTATGGTATTCCATCAGATTCAGATTTAGTTTTTGATGTTAGATTTATACCAAATCCATTTTATATTCCAGAGTTAAAGCCATTTTCAGGGGAAGATGAACCAGTTAAAAATTATGTTCTTGCTCAAGAAGAAACAAAAGGATTTTTATCAAGACTTTCAGATATGGCAGAATTCTTAATCCCTAATTATATAAAAGAAGGAAAGAGACAACTTATTATCTCTATTGGATGTACAGGGGGAAGACATAGATCAGTAGCCATAGCTAATGCTTTATATAAAGACCTTCTATGTAAGAACTTCCATGTTACCTTAGAGCATAGAGATATTAATGAGGATATAAATAGGGGAGATAGAAAACTATGATGATGAAAAAAATGCTTAAGCCTGGTATCAGAGTTAAAAGATACATTTTTTTGGCTTTAGCATCTATAATTACAATGGCTGTTGCCATTGCAAAGTTAATTGATGAGAGGCATTTAACCACCATTCATGATAAAGCTGTATTTATAATACTAATAATTTTTTCTGGGTTAGTAGGATATAAATCAATAGTTTGGTGCGTGAAGTCAGTGGTTTCATTAGTTAATAAAGGATATATAAATTTATCTATTGAAGAAGATGATTTAGAAGACCTAATAGAAGATGATAGACTTTTAATTAAAGGGCCAAAGATTGTTGTTATAGGTGGGGGGACAGGCCTTTCCACCATGCTTAGAGGATTAAAACACTATACATCTAATGTAACGGCTATAGTAACAGTTGGAGATGATGGGGGCGGATCTGGTATTTTAAGAGAAGACTTAGGAATACTGCCACCTGGAGATATAAGAAACTGTATTTTAGCCTTAGCTAATACTGAGCCTTTGATGAACGAATTATTGCAATATAGATTTAATGATGGTAGACTAAAGGGCCAAAGTTTTGGTAATTTATTTTTAGCGGCTATGGATGGAATATCTGAAAATTTTGAGGATGCTGTCCAAAAAATGAGTTCTGTACTTGCCGTTAAGGGTGAAGTTTTACCTGTAACTTTAGAAAATATGGTTTTAGAAGCAGAACTTATGAATGGACATAGGGTAAGAGGGGAATCTCTAATAGGAGAGGAAGTAATAGACCAAAGTAGTCCAATAAAAAAATTAAAGATAATACCAGAGGATGCTAAGGCTTTAGATAGGGCTTTAGAGGCTATAGAAGATGCTGATGCTATAGTTTTAGGACCAGGAAGTTTATATACTAGTGTATTACCTAATCTTTTGGTAAAAGATATAAGTAAAGCTATAAAGAAAAGTAAAGCATTTAAAATATATAATTGCAATATAATGACTCAACCAGGTGAGACTGATGGATTTAAGGTATCTGACCATGTTCAAGTTATATTAGATCATTGTGGAAAAGATATGGTAGACTGTATAATTGCAAACTCTAAAGATATTTCAGAAGAATTAAAAGAAAAGTATTTAGATAAAAATTCTGAGCTTGTAGAACTTGATATTAATAAGCTTAAAAAGATGGGACTATGTGTTGTTGATGGAGATTTAACTAAGGTTAAAGGGGATTATATAAGACATAATTCTGATTATTTAGCACAACTTCTCATTGAAACAGTAATGGAAAAGCATTTATTATATGATAGAAAGAAAATTTTAGAGTATATATATTTATCACAAAGAATTAAGAAAAGAGAAGGTTCAAATAGGAAGGAGTAGCCATGTCATTTTCAGCAAAAGTAAAGGGAGAAATATGTAGATATATTGATATATCAAAAGAGGAAGCTCTTGCTCAAATATCAGCTATCATGAAAGTATGCGGTACACTTGCTTTTAGTGGTAGACAAATAAGCTTCAAAATGACAACAGAAAATCCTGCATCTGCAAGATTGATGTTTACTATATTAAAGGATTACTTCGACATACATGCAAAGCTTATGGTTAAAAAAAGTAATTCCTTAAAGAAAAATAATATTTATATGGTTGTTGTAACTGAAGAAATGGGAGTAAAAAAATTACTTGAAATAACAGGTATATTAAGAGAGATAGATGGAATAATGTCACTAGACTATCATATAGATGAGAATTTAGTTGATACAGAAGAAAAGAAAAAAGCTTATATTAGAGGAGCCTTCATTGGTGGAGGAAGTATAAGTAATCCAGAAAAAACTTACCATTTAGAGTTTGTTACTCACTCTCAAGAATATGCAGAGGATCTAGGAAAGCTAATTAATACTTTTGGTTTAAAAGCTAAGGTGATACAAAGAAAAAATAGTTATATAGTTTATATAAAAGAGGGAGAGCAAATAGTAGATTTATTAAATATAATAGGAGCTCACACTGCACTTTTAGAACTTGAAAACATTAGAATCATGAAAGAGATGAGGAATAATGTAAATAGACTTGTAAACTGTGAAACTGCAAACCTTAGTAAGACTGTAAATGCAGCGGTTAGACAGGTTGAGAGTATAAAGCTTATAGAAAGAGAAATAGGTCTTGCAAGGCTTCCTAAGAATTTAAGAGAAGTTGCAGAGCTTAGATTAACTTATCCTGAGGAATCCTTAAAGGAGCTTGGTGAAATGCTTGAACCACCAGTTGGAAAATCAGGAGTAAATCATAGATTAAGAAAAATTGAAAAAATAGCTGAAGAGCTTAGAACAGGCAACTTCTAGCAGAGTTTTTAAAATCTTTTAAGTAATTATTTTAACAGCGAATATTAAATTTGCTGTTAAAAAACTTAAAAGTTTTTTTATGCAAAAAAATACCTACCAAATTGAATAATATTAATTTGTTTTTATGGGGAAGATAATTTTGAAAAAATATTATTTTAAGTGGAGGTATTAATATGGCAAGAAATTTTAAAAAGACAATTTGGCTTTTAGTAGGAGTAATGATCTTTGGAATTATAGGTATGGTTGGATGTACAAAGAAGACTAATGAAATGACAGAGAACTCAGGACTATCAGCAACTACTCCAGCAGAATATAAAACAATGCTAGAAGAAAAAATAAAAACTTATATTGGTGATGTAAATTTAGGTACAGAATATGATTTTTCAAAGGTAACAGAGGATACTAAGCAAGCAACTTATGAAGAATATGAAAAATATTATAAAAACCTAGATACTGAACTTACAAATCTAAAAAATGAACTTAACAGCAAAGTTTCTCCATCAGATGGAAAAGTTAATGATGCAAATAGAAAGATAGTTGAAAGCATAGATAATTTAAAAATGTCTATAAGCACTGTTAAAAGTGATTTAGACGCTAACAGAAATAAAATATTAGCAATGCCTAAAGATGAGTTTATTGGTGCAATGAAAGACATTGAAAAATCTGCATATGATGCTAGAGTTAAAGTTCAAGAATCTATAGATTCAGCAAAAAATAGTTTTAAATAAGAAATTAAGCCTATATTAAAATTTTATTTTTAATATAGGCTTAATTTAGTTTAAATTTTAATTTAGCTAACTATTTAAATTGATTAATTTTAAGAAATTAATTTAAGTAAAGTTCTAGTATAAATCAATTAATATGGTAATTTAGATATGTTTGTATAAAAAGATTATTTTTCCTTGAGAGGTTAATAATTAGAATTAATACAATAAAGTTTTCTTAGTGTATTTCTCTTTAATATGGTAAAATTAATATATTACACTTAATTTAAAACATAATTTTTAAGTGTTTACTTTAATAAAAAAATAGAGATTATTTTTAAGATTTAAACTTAAAAAATAGCATTTTATATATGATTAAAAATATTTTATAGAAACAATATTAGATGAAAGGATGTGAAGGAAATGGAGGATAAGAAGTTTTGTCACTTGCATCTACACTCTGGGTATAGTTTGCTTGATGGTTCTGGAAAAATAAAGCCACTTATTAAAAGGGCAAAGGAACTTGGAATGGAAAGTATAGCATTAACTGACCATGGTGTTATGTATGGATGTGTTGACTTATATAAAGAAGCTAAGGCAGAAGGAATAAAACCTATCTTAGGATGTGAAGTTTATGTTGTGCCTAAGTCTAGAAAGATAAAGAGCAATGATGAAGATAATAAAACATATCACTTAGTTCTTCTTGTTAAGAATGAAAAGGGATATGAGAACCTTATGAAAATTGTTTCTGTAGCATCTATTGAAGGCTTTTATTATAAACCAAGAATTGATAGAGAATATTTAAAAGAACATTCAGAGGGAATAATAGCCCTAAGTGCTTGTCTTGGAGGAGAAGTTCAAAAAGCTATTTTAAATGGAAATATAGATAAAGCGAGAGAAGCTGCAATATTCTATAGAGATACATTTAAGGATGGATTTTACTTAGAACTTCAAAACCATGGAATAGAAGAGCAAAAAAAGGTTAATGAGGTAAATATACAGTTAGCTAAAGAACTTAATATTCCTTTAGTTGCAACTAATGATGTTCACTATATAAATCAGGAAGATTCAAAGGCACATGACATACTTATGTGCATACAAACTGGAAAAACTGTGGATGATCCAAATAGAAGAAGATACCCTTCTGATCAATTCTATTTAAAATCACCAGAGGAAATGTGGGATATGTTTGATTACGTTCCAGAAGCTTTAGAAAACACATTAAAGATTGCAGAAGAATGTAATTTTGATTATGAATTCCATGTTTCAAAGCTTCCAAAGTTCCCACTTCCAGAAGGGGTAGAGCCTTTTGAATATCTAAGAAAGACTTGCTTTGATGGTCTTATAGATAGATTAGAAGAACTTAAGCCTCTTAAGGAAAAGGGAATATATGATATAGATAAGGTTTATGAAATTGGTGAGAATAATGAAAAAGTAAAAGAAGATATAGAAAGGCTTGAATATGAGCTTGGAGTAATCAAGCAAATGGGATATGTTGATTACTTCTTAATAGTGTGGGATTTCATTAAGTATGCCAATGATAATGGGATACCAACTGGTCCAGGAAGAGGATCAGCAGCTGGAGCCTTAGTTGCCTATACCTTAGGAATAACAAAAATAGACCCTATGAAATACAGCTTACTCTTCGAGCGTAAATTAAGATGCGCTGTTTAAATCGGGTGAATTGCTGGGAAGCTAAGTCGAAAGATATGCCAATCAGCAGCCGAGTCTAGGAATAGCAGAAAAGTACTAGAAAGGTTCAGAGACTAGAAAAGTGAGTAGCTAAGCAATAATCTTTTCCACGAGTGCCCGACATATTGAATATAAATATATTTAGCAAACCAAAATATAAGTAAGACTTTTATTTTGGAGGAATCTATGCATAAGTATATATGTGAAAAGTGTTCAAAAGAATTTTTAACTAGAAAAAAAGGGCAAAGGTTTTGTTCAAAAAGTTGTGCAAATTCACACAATACAACTTTAAGAAAAATTGAAGATTTAAGTATATTTGATAAAGGTATAAATGAAATTAGTGCTTATATATTAGGCTTAATAATTTCAGATGGATGTTTAAGTTATGATAAACATTGTAAAAGATTCAAAATAACAATAACATCAACAGACTTAGAGATAATTAAGTTTTTAAATAAGAGCTATTGCTTAAATAAAAAGATATATGAATATAAGAGTAAAAAATTCAAAGATGCAAAAATAAGCTATAGTTTTATAACCACAAATAAATATGATGTTGAGTTTATACAGAAAATAGGTATTACTGAAAGAAAAAGTAAAGATGTATTTTTGTTGAATGTAGAAGAAAGCTTTATTGGTGATTTTATACGAGGAATATTTGATGGTGATGGAAGTGTGTATATAAATACAACAAAGAATAAACTGTCTAATGGAGATATTAAGGAGTATAAATATTTAAATGTTAGTATATCTACAGGATCAATAAACATGGCTAAGCAATTATCAAATTTATTAAATCAAAAAAGTATAAAAGCAAAAATAGTTAAAGATTCTAGAAAGTTTCATGAGTGTTGGTATGTTAAAATATACGAAAAGAATTCGATTTTGAATTTATATAAGTTAATGTATACCGATGCTAAATTATATATGCATAGGAAAAAGAATGTATTCAATATGATGATATAGTCCAAACTGAAGTAGAAATGACTACTTGATTAAAATGAAGGAAACTTCCAGAGTACAAGATAAAGAGCTTGTAGATAAACACTAATTGTTCTTAAATCCAGAGAGAGTAAGTATGCCAGATATAGATTCTGACTTCTGTTATGAGGGAAGACAAAGGGTTATAGACTATGTTGTTGAAAAGTATGGTCACGATAATGTATCACAGATTATAACTTTTGGAACAATGGCAGCGAGAGCGTGTATTAGGGACGTAGGTAGAGCTATGAATTACACTTATGCAGAGGTTGATAGAATAGCTAAACAAATACCTACAGTTCTTGGGGTAACAATAGATAAGGCTTTAGATTTAAATCCAGAGCTTAAAACAATATATGATACTGAAGAGAGAGTAAAAGAACTTATTGATGTAAGTAGAAGGCTAGAAGGGCTTCCAAGACATTCATCAACTCACGCTGCGGGAGTAGTTATAGCTTCTCAGCCTTTAGTTGAGTATGTTCCACTTCAAAAAAATGATGAATCCATTGTAACTCAATTTGATATGACAACCCTTGAGGAACTTGGTTTATTAAAAATGGACTTCTTAGGTCTTAGAACCTTAACTGTTATGCGTGATGCTGTGGATATGATCAAGTATAACAGAGGAGTAGAAATAGATTTAGATAATTTAGACTTTGATGATAAAGAAGTTTATAAAATGATTGGTGAAGGAAATACAGTAGGGGTATTCCAGTTAGAGTCAGCAGGAATGACATCTTTCATGAAAGAACTTAAGCCAGACTGTTTAGAGGATATCATAGCGGGAATATCATTATATAGACCAGGTCCTATGGCAGAAATACCAAGATATATAAGTGGTAAAAGGGATCCAAAGTCAGTAGAATATATAGTTCCTGAACTTGAAAACATATTAAATGTAACCTATGGAGTTATGGTTTACCAAGAGCAGGTTATGGAGATTGTTAGAAAATTAGCAGGATATTCCATGGGAAGAAGTGACCTTGTTAGAAGAGCTATGTCTAAGAAAAAGCATAAGGTCATGGAAGAAGAGAGAAAGAACTTTATATATGGAATTGAAGATGAAAATGGAAATATAGAGGTTCCAGGTTGCTTAAGAAATGGTATTTCAGCTGAGGCTGCTAATAAAATATTTGACTCTATGATGGACTTTGCATCCTATGCATTTAACAAAAGTCATGCTGCTGCTTATGCCGTAATAGGATTCCAGACAGCTTATCTTATGAGATATTATCCAGTAGAGTTTTTAGCTGCTATGCTTAACTCTGTTATGGGTAACAGTGATAAGGTATCTGAATATATAAGAAGTGCAGAAAAGCTTGGAATTCAGGTATTACCACCAGATATAAACGAGAGTTATACTAAGTTTACAGTTAAGGGTGATACTATAAGATTTGGTATGGGAGCTATAAAAAATGTAGGGGTAAATGTTGTAGAAAACATAGCTAAATCAAGGGATGAAAAGGGTAGATTCATTTCCCTTATGGATTTTTGCAATAAAATAGACTTAAGTATTGTAAATAAAAGATCAGTAGAAAGTTTAATAAAAGCTGGTACATTTGATAGCTTAAAGGTTTATAGATCACAATTACTATCTGTTTTTGAAAAAATAATGGATGGGGTATATTCTCAGAGAAAGAAAAACATAGATGGACAAATGTCATTGTTTGGAGCACTTCAAGAGGAAAGTGAATCAAACTTAGAAATAAGATACCCAAACATAAAGGAATTCAACAAGAAATATATGCTTGCTATGGAAAAGGAAATGACAGGACTTTATATGAGTGGTCATCCACTAGATGATTATGAAAAGCCTTTAAAGGAGCAAACATCAATAACTATAGAAAAAATAATAGAAGCTCAAAAGAATTTAAATGAGCAAAAAAATGTTGAATTAGAAGATTTAGTCTTAGACAGTTCTTTAACTGATGGAACTAGAGTTATTATAGGAGGAATTCTTACTAATGTTTCTAGAAAGGTAACTAGAAATAATACTCTTATGGCATTTGCAAAAGTAGAGGACTTAACTGGCTATTTAGAATGTGTTATCTTCCCTAAAACCTTAGAAAAATGTAATGCACTAGTAAATGAGGACTCCTTTGTTTTAATAAGGGGAAGAGTTTCTCTAAAGGAAGATGAGGAGCCAAAAATACTTTGTGAAGATATACAACCACTAGAATTAATAAATTCTTCAAAGGTGTATATAAAGGTTGAAGATAGAGAAAAAGCTAATATGATAGTTAAGCCTTTAAGAGTTTTATTATCACAATATAAAGGTGATTCTCCAGTTTATATATTTGCAGCAAAGGAAAAAGCATCTTTTAGATTAAACAGAGATATGTGGGTTGATTTAGATACAGATGTAATAGACTTTTTAATTAGCAAATTTGGAGAAGGAAATGTAAAAGTAGTTGAAGGTTAATATTATAATTCAGAGATGAAAGAAAAGTTTAAGTGTTTTTATAAAGAGTGAAATTTAAAAATTAATCTTATAATATTAAACTTAAAATTTGTTAAAACTAAATAAAATAGGAAATGAATGTCCACTTTAGAAGGAAAACTAGAGTATAAAATATTTTTTTAATAGAATGGGTATTAACGATTACTTATTGAGTTTGAGGGAGATATTTTAAATGAAGCACTAGTAACAGTCTTTTTAAAAGTGGACTTTTTTTTAAAAAGTGCTAAAATTAATTTGTAAATTTTCTTAAAATTAAAAAAATAAAATTTTTTTAAAATAAGTGCATAAATTTATTATATTAAAATTTATGATTTGTTTTAAGGATGAGATATAGTGAAATTTAACTTAGAATTTTTTATATTTAATTAAATATTAAAAAGATTTTAGAGCATAATAATAATTGAAAAAATTATCATATATCGAGTTTTTTTCTTTAATTCTACACAAAAAGGTTGAAAATAAGCACTACTTTAAGTACAATTAATTGTGGTAGAATAGTATTAATAAAGTTGCATAGGGTATTTAAATTTTTGATAAAATTTAAATTAGAATAAAATTTAAAATAGTTTAAAATTGATAAACATTTAACATATATAAATAATATCTTAAAAATGTGGGTAATATTTGACACTGTTGGGACTTAGTTTGTCCCAAGTGGTGTAGAGGAGGAAAATATTATGAAAAAGATTGCTGTTTTAACAAGTGGTGGAGATGCACCAGGAATGAACGCTGCCTTAAGAGCGGTTACAAGAATGGCTTTACACCATGGACTTGAAGTAATGGGAGTTCAAAGAGGATACGCTGGATTAATAAATGGAGAACTATTCAAAATGGATAGAAAATCTGTTTCAGAAATCATAAACAGAGGTGGTACAATCTTAAGAACTGCTAGATGTTTAGAATTCAAACAAGAAGAAGTAAGAGAAAAAGCTGCACAAATATTAAAAGCTTACGGTGTTGAAGCTTTAGTAGTTATAGGTGGAGATGGATCATTCATGGGAGCTAAACTTCTTTCAAAATTAGGAGTTAAGACTGTTGGATTACCAGGAACAATCGATAACGACTTATCTTACACAGATTACACTATAGGATTTGATACTGCATTAAACACAGTAGTAGATGCTATAAACAAATTAAGAGATACATCAACTTCACACGAAAGAGTATCTATCGTAGAAGTTATGGGAAGAAACTGTGGAGACCTTGCTTTATATGCTGGTATCGCAGGTGGAGCAGAAGCTATAATAGTTCCAGAAATGCCATTTGATAAAGATGAATTAATCAAAACTATCTTAGAAGGTAGAACAAATGGAAAAACTCACAGCATAATAGTTGTTGCTGAAGGAGTTGGAGGATCAGCTGAATTAGCTAAAGAAATAGAATCTGTAACTGGTATAGAAACTAGAGCTACAATTTTAGGTCACATCCAAAGAGGTGGATCACCAACTGCTGATGATATAGTATTAGCATCAAGAATGGGAGCTAAAGCTGTAGAAGTTTTATTAGAAGGAAAAACTTCAAAAGTTATAGGAATTAAAGAAAATAGAATATTCGATATGGATATAGATGAAGCTTTAGATATAGAAAGAAGCTTTGACGAAAGTCTTTACGAAATGGCTAACGCTATAAACAAATAATTTGAGTTAATGACATAATAAATTTTTTAAATTTATTATTTATTATATATTTTAAACTTAGGGTTAATTTTTTTACGAGGGAGTGTTTTTTAAATGAGAAGAACAAAATTAGTATGCACTATCGGACCAGCTAGTGAAAACGAAGAAATCTTAACAAAAATAATCGAAGCAGGTATGAACGCTTCAAGACACAATTTCTCACATGGTGACCATGAAGAACATAAAGGAAGAATGGTTAAAGTAAGAGAAATATCAAAAAAATTAGGTAAAGAAGTAGCTATATTATTAGATACTAAAGGACCTGAAATAAGAACTGGAAAATTCGAGCCAAGCAAAGTTGAATTAACTGCTGGAACTGAATTTACTATATATGCTGGAGCAGAAGACGTAATAGGAGACACTACTAAGTGTTCAGTTACATATGCTGGATTAGCTAAAGACGTTAAAGCTGGAGATACTATCTTAATAGACGACGGTTTAGTTGGATTAGAAGTTGTATCTGTAGAAGGAAACGCTGTTAAATGTGTAGTAAGAAACACTGGATTAGTTGGAACTCACAAAGGAGTTAACGTTCCTGGAGTATCAATAAAATTACCAGCTATGACTGATAAAGATAGAGCTGACTTAATATTCGGTTGTGAAATGGGCGTTAACATGGTTGCTGCTTCATTCATAAGAAAAGCAGAAGACGTTAAAGCTATAAGAGAAGTATTAATTGCTAACGGTGGAGCTGATATACAAATATTCTCAAAAATCGAAAACCAAGAAGGTGTTGATAACATAGATGCTATCATCGAAGCTTCAGACGGTATCATGGTAGCTAGAGGAGACCTTGGTGTTGAAATACCAATGGAAGACGTTCCTTCAGTTCAAAAAATGATCATCGAAAAATGTAACAATGCTGGAAAACCAGTTATAACTGCTACTCAAATGTTAGACTCAATGATGAGAAACCCAAGACCAACAAGAGCTGAGGTTTCAGACGTAACTAACGCTATCTTAGATGGTACTGATGCTATCATGTTAAGTGGTGAGTCAGCTAACGGAAGCTGGCCAGTAGAAGCTGTTGAAACTATGGTTAAAATAGCTACTAAATCAGAAGAAATGTTAAGCTACGAATTAGCTTCATCAAAAGCTAAAAAACATATACCAGCTGTACCAGGAGTTATCTCAAGAGCTGCTTGTAATGCTGCACACGAGTTAAAATCAGCTGCTATAGTTTCATTAACTCAATCAGGAGCTACTGCTAAGAGAATATCTCAATGCAGACCAGATGCACCAATCGTTACTGTAACTCCAAATGAAAGAGTTGCTAAGAAAGTTGCTTTATGCTTCGGAGTTTACCCAGTTGTTGCTGAAAATGCTACAATGGAAAACGCTGTTGAAATAGCTAAAAATGCTGGATTCGTTAAAGCTAATGACACTGCTGTAGTTGTTGCAGGTGTACCAGCTAACGAAGGAAACACTAACATAGTAAAAGTTGAAGTTGTAAAATAATTTTATAACTGATTATAAAAATAGGTAGATTATTCTACCTATTTTTTTATGAAAACATACTCTCATTACTTAAATATTTATGAGAGTATGTTTTTGTTGTTTAATATAAAAATTTTTTGGTTTATATTTTTATTAATTAAAAATATAAATTTTGAAAGGTTATAAAGTTAGATAAAATATTATAATCTTAAATGGAAAAATGAGTAGATTTTAAAGAAGTTTAATTGTTAATAAAATGTTAATAAAAGATTGAGAGTTTAAAAATGTAAATATTTTAAAATAAAATGAAGATAAAAATAAATTATATTAAATAAAATCTATAAAAATATATAGTTAACAAAAAGTTAACAATATTTTTATGACAAGTAAAAGAAAATAGTGTATATTAGATAGTGCTTATGAAATAATATAAGTAGAATCAAATGGCAACTGATTCCAAGATGAAAAAGTACTTGATGACTGATACCATCGAGTGCTTCTTTTTTTATTTAAAATTATTAGATTAATATAGTTTTATAGTATAAATTTAATATAAATACAAAAAATAACCTCAAATAATATTTTGAGGAGGATTTGAATATGACAAGATTAGCATGTTCAGCTCATAATTGTGTTAACTATGTTAATGGAATGTGTTCAGCTTTGACTATTGAAGTTGATGGAGAGAGTGCAGAGAATAAACAAGAAACCTGTTGCAATACCTTTGCACCAAGAACCTTTGTTAATGCAATTAAAAGTGCATTTAATACTAATTATGCTGGAACAATAATGCAAGCACTAGATAGTCAGGAAGATGTAGATCATAAAATAAAATGCTATGCTATGAATTGTACATATAATGTTGGAATGACTTGTACTTCTACTGATATACAAGTTTTTGGACCAGAAGCTACAACATCTACTTCAACTGAATGTGAAACTTTTTATAAAAAATAATTATTAAAAGCTAGAACTAAAATATTAAATTTTAGGTTCTAGCTTTTTAATTATATGGTAAAATATATTCTTAAGAAATTAATATAAATCACTTCAAAATTAATTAAATAAATGATATTTTATAGTAAGTACTTAAAGGAACTATTATATATATTTATTAGTATGATGATAAAAATCTTGTGTTAAGTAAAAAGGTATAAGAAAATAAATATTTAAAATAAATTATTATTTTAAATTTGATATTTAGAATTTGTTAGGCGGTTATTAAAAAATAGTTTAATTATTTGTGGAATATAAGGGGGAGTAAAATGAATGAGTTAGGTAAGATTGCTGTAATTACTGGAGCAACTAGTGGAATAGGGAAGGAATATGCTTTTCAACTAGCTAAAAAAGGATATGATTTAATATTAGTAGGTAGAAGAGTTGAAAAAATTAAAACTGTTGCAGAAGAGATAGAGAATAATTTTAAGGTTAAGACACATGTAGAAATTTTAGATTTAACTGATGATAATAAACTTGATGATTTTATAAAAAGATTAGAGAAAAAAGATAACATAGAATTTTTAGTGAATAATGCAGGATATGGAGCTGATGATTCCTTTACAAGGGATGAGTATAGTAAGCAGTATGATATGGCAAAGGTTCATATGTTAGTTACTATGAAACTTTGTCATAGCTTAAGCAAGAAGATGAAAGAAAATAATAAGGGATACATAATAAATGTTAGCTCTATGGCTGGATTTAACGTATTTCCAAGTTCAGCAATGTATTGTTCAACAAAGGCTTTCTTAATAAGTTTTACTCAATGTTTAGCCATGGAACTTTTAGAGAATAATATAAAGGTTCAATGCCTTTGTCCTGGATTTACTAGAACAGATTTTCATAGTAAGTTAAACATGGAAGAGAGTAAATTGCAAAATAAAGGTTTTGTAAGATGGATGAGTACAAAAGAAGTGGTGGAAATAAGTTTGAAAAATATAAATAAGAAATTAAAGGTAATAGTTATTCCTGGATTTTGTAATAAATTTTTATATTTTGTTAGCAAGTTTACACCTAGATGGCTCTATTATAAGGTAGCTATAAAGGGATGGGAGTTAATGGACTAATATTATGTAGGAGATTAGAGATAATAGTTTTACTATTAGAATTAAATCTGGTTTAAATTAATATTAGACATTAATTTATTTAGTATCTCATTTCTTAAAAGAATTAAGAAGATTTTTTTAATATAAAAAATTAAAGAGGTAAATTGGATTGATAAAGTTAAGGAGGATTAAATGGAAAAATTTCTGAAAAAACTACTAAGTAGAGCATTTATAGTTGGATTTCTTATATTCATACAGTTTGTTATACTTATGGGGGCAATATGGAAAGTAAGCGAAGATTTCATATATGTATATTTTCTGTTTATCTTTATTAGTATAGTAGTATTTATTTATATTGTTAGTAGAAAAGATAATCCATCCTATAAATTAGCATGGGCGGTTCCTGTATTATTAGTTCCTGTCTTTGGAGGATTATTTTATTTAATATTTGGTGGAAATAAGACAAGCAAAAAGTTTAGAAAACAAATAAAAGCTTCTTATGATGAAACAGCACATTTATTATATAATGATAGAAAAGTTTTAGATGAGTTAGAAGAACAAGATAAAAGTATAGCTAATCAATCAAGGTACATAGCTGATTACTCTCAGTTTCCAGTATATAAAAATACTACAACAGAGTATTTATCTCCTGGAGAAGTGTTTTTTGAAAGATTAAAAGAAGAGTTGAAAAAAGCAAAGCATTACATATTTATGGAATATTTCATAGTACATGAAGGTGTTATGTGGGACTCTATTTTAGAAATATTAGAGGAAAAGGTTAAAGAAGGGGTAGAGGTTAGATTCGTTTATGATGATATGGGGTGTTTAGGTACTTTACCATATAAATATAATGAAGTTTTAGAGGCTAAGGGAATTAAATGTATGGTGTTTAATCCTTTTGTACCCCTTTTATCCTTAAGAATGAATAACCGTGATCATAGAAAAATAACTGTTATAGATGGGCATACTGGGTTTACTGGGGGAATAAACTTAGCTGATGAATACATAAATGAAATTGTTAGATTTGGACATTGGAAGGATGCCTCCATAATGATAAAGGGGGATGCTGTTTGGAATTTAACAGTTATGTTTCTTCAAATATGGAATTTCTATAGTGAAAGAAAAGAGCAGTATGAAAAATATTACCCATATTTTCATCATGAAGATGAATTTGAAAGTGATGGATATGTTCAGCCCTATGGAGATAGTCCTTTAGATGATGAAATAGTAGGGGAAAATGTATATTTAAATATTATAAATAAGGCAAAGGACTATGTTTATATAAATACTCCATACCTTATTATTGATAATGAGCTTGTTACAGCGCTTACTCTTGCTGCTAAAAGTGGAATAGATGTTAGAATAGTTACTCCTCACATTGAGGACAAATGGTATGCTCATATAGTTACAAGGGCCTATTATCCTCAGCTTATAGAATCTGGTGTTAAGATATATGAATATACTCCAGGATTTATTCACTCAAAGACCTTTGTCTCTGATGATGAAATAGGAATAGTAGGTACTATTAATATGGATTATAGAAGTTTATATCTTCATTTTGAATGTGGAGTTTGGCTATATAAAACTAAATCTGTAGGACAGATAAAAGATGATTTCTTAAAAACTTTAGAAAAATGTCAAAGAATAACTTTAGAAGATTGTGCTAAGGTTAAAGTTCCTACTAGAATTTTAAGGTCTATAATAAGAGTATTTGCTCCACTTATGTAATTAAAATAGTAATAGTAATTAAAAAGTTCTAGAAGAATTTAAAGCTTATTTTTTTCATTTATGTAATTAAAATAGAAAAAATTAAGTTGTAAAGTTTTGCTAAGTAATTTAATAAAGTAAAGTTTAAAATAATATAATTCAACATAAAAATTTGGAAAAGGAGGCTAAAATATAGCCTCCTTTTTGGTGTTAGAGTAAAAATTTATTATTTTCTTTCGAAACTTCCACAATCAGTACATTCTGTAGAAGATGCTTCAGCAGTGTGCTTTACAACTTCGATTTTGTTTAGAGTACAATAATTGTCCTCATTACAATGGTACTTACATTCATGAACTGTACATCCGATACTTGAATTGTGTTTCATAATAAATTCCTCCTTAAATTAAGAACCTCTTTGTTGGAACTACCAACAGTATATATAATGTGTAAAAAGGAGTTTATTTATACTGGAATTTGAATCTATGAATGGATATAGTTGTTTGAATAAAAAAATATATGATAGAATTTATTTAGTTTAATGTTGAAAGCGTGGAGCAAAAAGAGATTTTATTTAATTTTTAAAATTATGTAATTAAAAATAAGTTTTATCTTAAAAGAAAGGTTTTTTATGAATTTACTTTGGAGGAAGTTATGTTTAAGAATTTAACTTTTAATGAAAATGAGAAGAAGTATATACAAATAGCAAGGTATATTAGGGAGCTTATTAATAGAGGCGTTTTAATAGAAGGAAGTAAACTGCCTTCCTCAAGAGAGATTAGCAGTATTTTATCAATAGGAAGAAATACTATTATGTCTGCTTATGAAATTTTAGAAAGTGAAGGCTTTGTTGAAACCATAAAAGGTAAGGGAACTTTTGTAAAAAAAGAATTTTCTAATGAGAAATCTACTAATGTTTCATCAATGAAGAAAGAAAACTCTGAAATTAAAGAGGATAATAAGTGGAATATTGATTGGAAGTATAAAACTAATGAATATGGAGTATTAGCTGAAAGTTTAGATATTATAAAAAGTGAAGAGAAGTGGGAAAAGGGAATGATTTCTTTTAAAAGTATAGCTCCTCCAGGAAATCTTTTTAATATTGAGGAGTTAAAGAGATCCTTTTCTAATAGAATTGCCTTAGAAAAACATAAAATAGTTAATTATGGTTATGCTGTGGGATATAAACCTTTTATAGATTATTTAAAGGATTATATGAAAGAAAAGGGTGCTTATTCAGAGGAAAAAGAAATAATAGTAACTAATGGATTTACAGAAGGACTAGATATGATGCTTTCTGCATTTACAAAAGAGGGAGATTATATACTTTGTGAAAATCCAACTCATAACACAGCTTTAAAAATAATGAAGACTCACAAACTAAATATTATTGGAGTTAAAATGACCAAAGATGGCATGGACATAGAGGATTTAAATAAAAAAATTAAAAAATTTGGGGAAAAGATTAAATTTTCTTACTTAATTCCCTCATATCATAACCCAACAGGAGTTGTGGCATCTATTAAAAAAAGAGAAGAGGTATATAATATTTTAAAAGATGCTGGTATTCCTATTATAGAGGATGGTTTTAATGAGGAGCTTTTATATGAAAGTTCACCAACTATTCCTTTAGCATCCTTAGATAGAGAAAGTAATGGAGTAATATACATAGGAAGTTTTTCTAAAATATTATTTCCAGGTTTAAGAATAGGATGGGTATATGGAGATAAGAAAATAATAGGGATATTAGAAAGCGTAAAAAGATGTAGAAATATCCACACCTCCTTCTTAGATCAAGGAATTCTTTATGATTTCATGATAAGTGGAGCCTTTGAAAAGTATATTAAGAAAGTTAGAAAAGTTTATAAGGAAAAATATAAATTTACTAAGAGGATTATAGAAAAATATATTAAAGAAGCAGAAATTTGGGGTGAAGGTGGACTCTATATGTTCTTAAAAATAAAAGGCGTTGATACAAGAGAGCTTTTAAAAAGGTGCTATGATAGGGGAGTTCTCTTTATGCCTGGAGATTTATTTTATATAGATAAGGACCTTTACCTAGAAAAAGAAAATAGAGTGTTTTCTTTAGAGGGACATAATATTAAAGGGCGAGAGAAGAGAGATACCTTAAGGATTGGTTTTACAAGGCTTTCAGAGGAAGAGATAGAAAAGGGAATAAAGATAATAGGTGAGGAAGTTAAGAGTATTTTAACTTAATCTAGTAGAAAAAGCTTATTAATAGTGCGTTGTAAAAGGTAATTTCATATGATAAACTTTAAAAGTTAGTTATTATGAAATAAAACATATAGAATAGATGATTAAATATATAAGGGAGTTTTAGTTGATGGTTGAAAAGAATAAAGAATATATTTTTGATATAATCTCTCAAGGATATGAGGGTGAAGGAATAGCTAAAATTGATAATAAATACCCAATTTTTATTGAGGGAGCTTTAAAGGGCGAAAAGGTTAAAGTAAGAATAGTTAAGGTTAATAAAAATTTTGCTTATGGAAAACTTATGGAAGTATTAGAAGCTTCAGAGGAAAGAGTTAATCCACCTTGTGCTATTTATAAAAGATGCGGTGGATGTAAGCTTCAGCACGCTTCTTACAAAGCACAATTAGATTTTAAATGGGATAGAGTTAAGGACTGTGTTAGCAAGATTGGAAAGTTAGATCCTAGTATAGTTAAATATCCTTTAGGAATGGAGAATCCTTGGAGATATAGAAATAAGGTTCAATTACCAATAGGATTAATTAATGGAGAGGTTAAAATAGGATTCTTTGCTCCAAGAAGTCATGATATTATCGACATGGAATCTTGCTTAATTCAAGATGAAATAGGAGATAAGGTTGTTAAACTTACTAGAGAGTGGATAGAGAAATTTAATATAAGACCATATAATGTAGATGGTGAGTATGATGAAAAGGGAATAGTAAGACATATAATGATAAGAAGAGGTTTTACAACTAATGAGGTTATGGTTGTCTTAGTTACAAATGGAGAAAAACTTCCTCATAAAGAAGAGTTTGTAGACTTAATGGTTAAAAATATTCCTGGAATAAAGAGTGTTATACAAAATATAAACTTAAAGAAAACTAATGTAATATTAGGATTAGAAAGTAAAACTCTATGGGGAGAAGATACAATATCAGATTACATAGGAGACTTTAGATTCAACATATCTCCATTATCATTCTTCCAAGTAAATCCTACTCAAACAGAGGTTTTATATGGTAAGGCTTTAGAATATGCAAATCTTACAGGAAATGAAGAGGTGTTTGATGCATATTGTGGAACAGGAACAATAACATTATTCCTATCACAAAAGGCTAAAAAGGTTTATGGAGTAGAAATAATTCCGCAGGCCATAGATAATGCTTGGATAAATGCAAAGGAAAATAAAGTAGAGAATGTGGAATTCTTCGTTGGAGAATCAGAAGTGGTGATTCCAGACTTAATAAATAAGGGAGTAAAAGCTGATGTGGTAGTAGTAGATCCGCCAAGAAAAGGGTGCGATAAAAAATTACTAGATGCCATAACAAATATAAATGCTAAAAAAATAGTATATGTAAGCTGTGATCCAAGCACCTTAGGAAGAGACTTACAAGTATTAGAAGAGAATGGCTATAAAACTTTAGAAGTTCAACCAGTGGATATGTTTCCTAATACATCTCACGTAGAAAATGTAGCTAAGTTAATAAAAAAATAATTGTAAAGTTTAAAATTATTAGTGTGACTGAGTTGTGACATACTAATGACAGAGTTGAAACCAGAGCTTTTTTAGTGATATTAAGGGATGTGCTAGAATTGACGGACTTTTTTTACTCTTTATATATAGGGAATTAAAAAAATAGTATAAAAAAATGAAATTTATTTAATTGTATATATATAGTGAGTAGAAAATATATAAAGTTCATCAAGGTTCGTCGCAAGTCAGTGATACCAATGGTTCTGGAGTTGACGGACTTTTTTAAAACCAGTCACAAAACTGCTTGCATTTACAAAAAGTCAAAAAACTTAATAAAAAATCAAAAAAGTAGTACCCTCTAAAGGCAGAAAAAAGAGCCTTTGGAGGATTTTTATTTTATAAAAAAGCATTGAAAAATTCAATTAAGACAATAGGAAAAGTAAGAGAATTATTATTTTTAAGAAATATTATTAATAAAAGTTGTTCTCCATTTAGATGGAGATAAATTGAATTTTTTCTTGAAGGCTACTGAGAAATTAAATTGATTAGAATAACCTAATAATTCAGCAACTTGAGAAATAGATAAACTTTTATCTTTTAATAAATTGCAAGCTTGTAACATTTTATACTGAATTAAAAATTCTTGTGGGGTTGTATTCATATGTTTTTTAAATATACGAGTAAAATATGATTTACTTAGATTACATCTATTTGATACGTCTTCAACTGAAATATTGCGATTATAGTTTTCTTCAATAAAATTTAATGCTTCGCGGATATATAGTTCATTTAGAGTATCAAGTTCATTTAAGGTACTATTTAATGAGAATTCTATTAGAGAATTAATAAAGAGGTATAGATGTCCTATTAGAAAGCTAGGATTTTTTTTGTTATTACTGATAATAGATTTCATTTCTTCAATGATTTTAAGAGAGTTTATGCTTTCTTTAAGTTTAAATATAGGATTAGCAGGAGTTAGACCAGCTTCTTCCATATAAAGTTTTGCTTTTATTCCATTAAATTCAATCCACATATAATGCCATGGATCATTTTCATCAGATTGATATGAGCATATTTCATTTGGGCAGATTAAAAATCCTTCACCAGGAGAGACCTCATAATATTTTTTTTCAAATGTTTTTGGATCAACAGAAAAAAATTTCCCTTTACCAGATATAACATAATGAAATAAATAATTATTTTTTACTGTTGGGCCTACTGAGTGTAATGGATCGCATTTTTCAGAACCGAATTGAATTGGTTTTAAATCTATATAATTTTCATTATTAAATACATAAGTTTCAAACTTAGACATAAGTAACCTCCAAAATATATTATAAAAATATGAAATATATGATGATTTTACAAAAGTACAGATATTAATATATTTAAGAACAATAATAACATTCTTTAATAACGTTTTCAATGGTAAAATTTAAGTATAGTTACAAATTATTAAAAATTAATAAACTTAAATTATAAAAGTTTTAAGGGGGAACAAAAATGAGAAAGAGGTTTAAACTAGTAGCTCTTAGCTTATGTACTTTATTTTTATCTGGATGTGGTAGTAAAGGTCAGGAGAAAGTTGGTAAATCTAATGATGGAACTGTAACACTTTCCTATGCAATATGGGATTCAGGACAAGAAAAAGGGTTACGTAAGTTAGCTGATGAATTTGAAAGTAAAAATCCAAACACAAAGATTAATATACAGGTAATAGGATGGAATGATTATTGGACAATGCTAGAAGCAGCTGCAACTGGGGGATCATTACCAGATACATTTTGGATGCACTCTAATGAAATTCATCGTTATGGATCAAATGGAATGTTACTTAGTCTAAATGATTATATTAAAAATAGTGAAGTAGTTGATTTGAAAAACTTCCCAGAGGGGTTAAATGAAATTTACAACATAAATGATAATCAATACGCAATTCCAAAGGATTTTGATACTATTGGATTATGGTATAACAAGAAAATGTTTGATGAAGCTCAAATACCTTATCCTGATGAAACTTGGAATTGGGATAAATTATATGAAGTTTCAAAGAAATTAACAAAGGCAGATGGAAGCCAATTTGGAGTATTAGCACCATTGCATAATCAAGAGGGATATTATAATTTTGTATATCAAAATGGTGGAGATATTATAACTGATGACAAGAAGTCAGGATATGATAACCCTAAAACTATAGAGGCTATGAATTATTATTTTAATCTTTCTAAAGAAGGATTATCTCCTAAAATTTTTAATGACAAAGAAAGAGCAGAGGCATTACAAAATGGACAAGCAGCTATGGGATTCTTTGGTTCTTGGAATTTAGGTTCTTTTGCTGATAATGAATATATGGCTAAAAATTTTGATGTTACTGTTTTACCTTCATCAAATGATGGAAAAAGAGCAACAATATTCAATGGTTTAGGTAACGCTATTTCAGCTAAAACAGAGCATCCAGAGGAAGCTTGGAAATGGGTAGAATATTTAAGCTCAAAAGAAGGACAAGAAAAACAAGGTGAATTAGGTATAGCAATTCCAGCATATAATGGAGCTGCTGATATATGGGCAAAGAACAATACTACTTTTAATACAAAAGCATTTGTAGATATGTTAGATTATGCTCAAATAAGACCATATTCTAATTCTACAGCTAAATGGGAAGATAAGGCTACTGAAATTTTAAAGAAAGCATATCTTCAAGATATGTCAGCTGAAGAAGCTTGTAAAGAGATTGCTAAAATGATGAATGACTATTTGAATCAAGAAAAGTAAATCAAAATGAAAAAACAATAGTGAAAATAAAAAGTAGCTATTGTTTTTTTATTAAATATAAGGAGAAATAATTATGGAACTTAGAAAAAACAATTTATTTAAAAGACTTTTTGTTCCTAATAGAAAGAGAAAGGAATGGATTTGGGGATATTTTTTAGTAGCTCCCACTATTATAGGGTTAATTATTCTAAATATTATACCAATATTTCAAGTGTTAAAAATGAGTTTTTACAAAAGTGGTGATTTTGGTAGAAATGATATTTTTATAGGATTTGAAAATTATATAAGATTACTAGGTGATGAGCAAGTATGGCAAGCAACTATTAATACTTTAAAATATACATTCTTTGTTGTTCCATTAAACGTAATCATTGCGCTTATTTTAGCTACAATATTAAATAAAAAGATAAAGGGAAGAGATATTTATAGAACTATTTATTTTATTCCAATGGTAGCCACACCAGCTGCTATAACAATGGTTTGGAAATGGTTATATAATACACAATTTGGATTAATAAATCATTTGCTTGGAAAGATAGGAATTCCTAAGATAGATTGGATAAATGACCCTAAAATAGCTATATACTCAATAATAATTATTGGGGTTTGGAGTACTATTGGATATAGTATGGTACTTATATTAGCAGGACTTCAAGAAATACCAAAAGATTATTATGAGGCAGCTACTATTGATGGAGCTAACTCTGTAAATCAATTTTTCAATATAACACTTCCTTTAGTTTCACCAACATTATTTTTTGTAATTGTTACAAATATAATTCAGTCTATGCAAGTGTTTGATGTTATTTATATGATGATAGATATAACAAGCCCTGCTTACGATAAAACAGTATCACTTGTTTATTTATTCTATAATAATGCATTTAAGTATTCAGATAAAGGGTATGGATCAACAATCATTATATTATTATTAATTATTATTTTAATATTTACATTTATCCAAATGAAGTTGCAGAAGAAATGGGTAAATTACATGTAGATAAGGAGTGAGTTAAATGGAAGGAAAGAAAATATCTAGAATATTTATGCATTTATTTTTAATTATTATAGCAATAATCATGATATTACCCTTTGTATGGATGGTATTAACATCATTCAAATCAGTAACAGAATCTACTCAGATGAATCCTTTTGTTATTTTTCCAAGTCAGTGGAGAATAGAGAATTATATAGAAGTTATAAAGGGAAATGACTTTTTAGCATTATATATAAATACATTTTTAATGATGATTTTTAGAGTGATTTGCTCAGTTTTATTTAGTGCAATGGCAGCCTATGCCTTTGCAAGATTAGAATTTCCAGGAAGAAATTTTCTGTTTGGATTAGTCTTATTCCAAATGATGATTCCAGCGCAAGTTTTTATAATTCCACAATATTTAATGATAGACCAGATTAACATGAGAAATACTATTTTTGCCCTTGTTTTTCCAGGACTAGTTAGTGCCTTTGGAACCTTCCTTTTAAGACAATTTTTTATGGGATTACCAAAGGAGTTAGAGGAAGCCGCATACTTAGATGGATGTAATATAGGACAAACATTTTTTAAAGTTATGTTACCTTTAGCAAGATCAGGATTAGTTGCCTTAAGCATATTTACAGCATTATTTGCATTTAAAGATTTAATGTGGCCATTAATTGTTAACTCAAATACAGATGCGGCTACTTTATCATCTGCATTATCAAAAATTCAAAGTGCTTATTCTGTAAATTATCCTCAACTTATGGCAGCATCAGTACTAGCAATATGGCCTATGTTAGCTGTGTATATTATTTTCCAAAAACAATTTATTGAGGGTATAGCAACTTCAGGAGGAAAACTTTAAAAATACTTTTTAGATAGGAGAATTAAAATGCCGATTATTTTTCATAAAGAATTGAAGGAATTTCATTTATATAATAAAGAAATTAGCTATATTATTCATATTCTACCTAATGGACATGTTGGAAATTTATATTTTGGTAAAAAAATAGATCCCTATAAAACATATAATCATTTGTTTGAAGGTATTTATAGACCTTTAGCTGCTTATGTATATGAAGGGGATAACAAATTTTCTTTACAGAATACTAGGCAAGAATATCCAACCTTTGGTCTTTCTGATTTTAGGAAGGGAGCATTTTTAATAAAACAAGAAAATGGTAGTGAAATTTCAGACTTTAAATATGAAAGTCATAAAATAATAGAAGGAAAATTAAAATTAAAAGGGCTACCACAAACCTATGTTGAAAACAAAGAAGATGCAACAACATTAGAAATCACATTATTAGATGAGGTAATAAAAAGTAAATTGAAGCTCTATTTTACTATATTTGAAGATAGAGCAGTTATTACAAGAAGTGCTAGTTTTTTAAATCTTAGTAATAAGTCAATAAATATAGAAAAGGCAATGAGTTTTAATTTAGATTTACCTGATTCTAATTATAATATGATTCAGCTTAATGGGGCATGGGGAAGAGAAAGACATGTTTATGATAGAAGCATTAAAGAAGGGACTCAAGGGTTTTATAGTTTAAAAGGAGCTAGCAGTGCAGAGTTTAATCCTTTTTTAGCTCTTAGGAGATCAAATACAGATGAGTTTTCAGGAGAAGTTATAGGATTTTCATTAGTTTACAGTGGAAACTTTATGGCAGAAATTGATGTAGATACTTATAATCAAACTAGAATTATGATGGGAATTCATCCTGATAGATTTAGCTGGCCTTTAAATTTAAATGAAGAATTTTATACTCCAGAAGTAGTTATAGTTTATTCTGATAAGGGACTAAATTACATGAGTCAAGTATATCATAGTCTGTATAGAGAGTGCTTAATGAGAGGAAAATGGAAAAATAGCGTAAGGCCTATTCTTTTAAATAGTTGGGAAGCACTTAGCTTTTCTATTGATGAAGAAAAAATAAAAGAGTTAGCTACAAATGCTTCAAAGCTTGGAGTAGAACTTTTTGTTTTAGATGATGGATGGTTTGGAAAAAGAAATAATGATAATGCTGGCCTAGGAGATTGGACTGTAAATAAGGAAAAGTTTCCTAATGGATTAAATGAAATAATAGAGTATATAAATAAACTTGGTATGGACTTTGGTATCTGGATTGAACCAGAAATGGTTAATAAGGAGAGTGAACTTTATAGATCTCATCCAGATTGGATTATTCATGATCCTAATAGAAAACCTTCCCATACAAGAAATCAATATACATTAGATTTTTCTAGGGATGAAGTAGTTGACCATATATATAACCAGATAGAAAAGTTACTTTCTGATTATAATATTTCCTACGTAAAATGGGATATGAATAGATATATAACTGAATGTTATAGCAAGGATAAAGGAGCAAATTTACAAGGTACTGTATATCACAAGTATATATTAAATGTTTATAAGTTATATGATAAATTGACAACAAGATTCCCTAATATACTTTTTGAATCATGTTCTAGTGGAGGGGCTAGGTTTGATCCAGGTATGTTATACTATGCACCTCAAACTTGGACTAGTGATAATACTGATGCTATAGAACGTATAAAAATTCAATATGGAAGCTCCTTAGTTTATCCTTTAATATCTATGGGAAGTCATGTATCAGAATCTCCAAATCAACAAGTATTTAGAGAAACTGCATTAGAAACAAGAGCAAATGTAGCATATTTCGGTAACTTAGGATATGAGCTTGACGTTAATAATTTATCGGATGTTGAGAAAGAAGAAATAAAGAAGCAAATACAGTTTTATAAAGAAAATATAGAAGTTTTTCAATTTGGTAAATTTTATAGAATAAAGAATCCGTATAACAATAATATTTCTGCTTGGATGGTTAAATCAAATGATGAGAAGACTATTATTCTTGGATGTTATAAGCTTTTAAATCATGCCAATGAAGGAAAGGAAAGAGTAAAGTTATTTGGATTAGACAAAGATGGGGATTATAAGTTGAGTTATCCTTATGAAAAAGAATTTAAGGGTGATGAACTTATGAATGTTGGAATTTCAATGAATGATGATTATTTTTGTAATAGCGGAAATGATTTTTCATCAGTACTTTATTTATTAAGAAAAATATAAATTTAATATATTTTAATAATTAAAGGAGGAATCTGTATATGAAATTTTTCTCGAAATTCAAAAAGGTAAACGTATTTCTTATTTTATTTGCTTTTATAGGTACAATTTTCTTGAGTAGTTTTAGTAAATTAGTTTTAGCTGATGAGAATGAATATGTACTTACAAATGTAATAAATGGCTTAATACCTACTACTAATAGTAAACATATGATTATTAGTGGGAATTCTACTGTACCACAAGTATCAATATTACATCCAGACTCAGCAACTGATGGAGATAATTCATCTAGTAATGATGATAGTTTAAATACTAAAGTTATAGTTGGAGAAGAAACAGGAGGATTAGATAATGGATATAGTAAATGGGAACCTGTTTTTCTACAATATGATTTTAAAAAAATTCGTCCAGTAAAAGAAATCAAAATTTATAGAAATACTTATGATAATGCAATATCAACATTCAAAGATGTAAAAGTAGAATTATCAACTAGTCCAAATTTTGAAAAAGATAATACATCTGTTGTGTTTGAAAAGCAAGATATTATTGAAAGTAGAGAAAGTAAAGGTAATCCTCAAATTATAAGTTTAGATAAAGCTATTGATGCTCAATATATCCGAATTTGGGGAAAGGGACATTATATTGAAAATACTAATAGTTCATGGAAAGGATATAGCAATGGAAATCTTTATAATGAAATAGAAGTTATGGCTAATGTTCCAAAGTCTGAAGTACCAACTCAGCCAGACAATATTCAGTCTAGAAATCTAGCAAGTGGAAAGCTTCCGTATGTTTATGGATTAGAGCCAAGTAATATAGAAGCAATTACAGATGGAAAAATAGATGATAATTATGCTGTACACAATAGTATGGGAAATAACTGGCTTCAATTTGAATATAAAAATACTTATAAATTTAATAGTATAAAGTTTAAATTAGAACCAGGGAACTATAAATCTGTTAAAGTAGCTATTTCTAATTCTCCAAACAATGGATTTAAAGAGGTTTTTAGTAAAATAAATTGGATACAAAATAATGATTTAGAAGTAATAAATTTACCTTCTAATACTAAAGGCAGATATATTCGTTTTACAATTGATAAAGATGGAAAGAGTAAAACAAAATATTCTGAGATTGAAATATGGGGAACAGGAAATAATTATGATGAAAGTAAAGATGAGTACGTTGAACCACAATCCAAATATAATGAACTTGTTTGGAGTGACGAGTTTAATGGTGAAAAAATAGATGAGAATAAATGGACTATTATAGATGGAATGGTTAACCATGGTGCAATCTATAATAGGGGAGCAGTAAGCATAAAAAAGGATGGCAATAATAGCTATTTAGCAATAAACACTAAAAACTTTAATAGCACAGAAGAATTAATTAAGGCTGTTGGAGTAGATAATTATTTAGGACAAAGTATAAATAAACAAAAAGTTACTTGGTCATCTGGAAGAATTGAATCAAAAAATAAATATTCTTTTCAATTTGGACGTATGGCAGTAAGGGCAAAAGTAAATGATTCTCAAGGAATTTGGCCAGCAATATGGATGTTATCTCAAGATGAAACAGGCCATGATGAAATAGATGTTTTAGAATATTTAGGACAAGATCCTTGGGGTGCATGGACAACTAATCACTTTGGAATATTAGGAAAAAATAAAGCTTCTAATGGAATTAGAAATAGTAATTATGAGGCTTGGAGTCAAGATTTTCATGTCTTTGAAGTTGAATGGGATCCAGAATTTATAAAATGGTATATAGATGGAAAGGAAGTATTTCAAAGTACTCAAGGAAGAGATGATGGCAGAGATGGTATGCATACTAGACCTATGTTCCCAATATTAGAGACACAAGTTGGAGATGGTTGGGTTGGTGATGTTGATTATAATAAGCAAAATACAAAGCAAAATTCAGATTATTTAATTGATTGGATAAGAGTATATCAAATGCCTAATCAAGCAAATGTAAAATTTGATGATTTAAGAAGTCTTGATAAGAAAGAAAATAAAGGATATGAAGTAACTCCTTATTCTCATACAAATAATTTAATAAAATTATCAGATGGAGATTTAAATGAAGAAAACAAGGATAATTTTTACTATGGGGGTCAACCTAGATTAGAAAATAATCGTATAGCTGTTGGAGAAAATGGAGGTAGAGAATCTATAATTTATAATGTTACTAATGTTAAAGATATACATTTAACTACTTACTATCAAACTATTGAAGATAAAATCACATGGAATAGAAGTGCAGGTGCATATGAAGGATATTCAATTAGATCATCATTAATAAGTGGTAATATAGATTTTAAATTATTTACATCAGATGACGGAGAAATTTGGAATGAAGTTAGAAATGTAAAAATAGTAGATAATTTTGTAGAAAAACATCCAGGATATGCCAGAACAACATTTGATGCTTATAATTTACCAAAGAATACTCAATTTATAAAAATTGAATTTCCACAATATAAAAATGTAAAATATAGATTAAATAGTTGGGCTATAAAAGATGTGAAAAATACTGATATTCAATTAGCTAAAGTAACTTTTTTACAAAATAAATAAAATAAATTCACTCAAAATTTTATTTGATAATTTTGAGTGAATTTATTCATTATAAGACCATATGATTAATATTATAATGTTTTAAGATCAGTTTATAAAAGGAGTTTAGAGTTATTATAAGTAAATGACAGTAAGTAAAAAAAATAGTATACTTAATTAAATTGGTTATTTAAAATTATTAAATTGTATGGAGGGTAAAATATGAGTAATTTAGATTGTTTTTTAAGCTTATTAATTGGAAATTTTGATAACTTTGAACAATTCAAGGATTTTGAAAATAATGGAGTTAAGGATTTCCCATTTGCAGAACATGTTAATACAGTTTGTAATAATAAGATAAAAAATTTGCCGGAAAATTTTAAAGGGAAATTTCTTTTAGAAGAAAGCTATTATACTTCTAATGGTAAAACACATGCATCACCACATCTATTTTTGTTTACAGAAGAAACAAAAGGAATAAAGCTTACTTCTTATGAAATTCCAGAAGGTTATGATAAAAAATCTTTTAATTATGAAAATATGAATTTAATAGATTATTCAGATCTTAAAATATCTGAAAAATTTACTCCTGCTTTTTATGTGTTTAAAGAAAATTTCTGGGAAGGTGGAAGTGTTAGTAACTTCTCTCCTATTATGAAATTTACTTTATTTGAACGTTTTTCAGAAAAACAATTAGAGGTATCTGAAACTATAGAGGTCAATGGAAAAAGAACCTTTGGATATGATGATCCTATTATTTATAAAAGAAAATAATTAATTTTATAGTAAGTACATGTCTTAATTGATATGTACTTTTTTAATATCCATTTTATGAAAAAATATAAAGTTAATGTTATAATTTATTAATAGAAATCAAAAGGGGGAGATTCTTTTGGCTCAGCAATATACTAAAAAAATGATTCGTAGCGTATTTATAGAGTTGTTAAATGAAAGACCGCTAAATAAGATTACTGTAAAAGATATAGCATCAGCTTGTGGAATTAATCGAAATACTTTCTACTATTATTATTCAGATATGTATGAGCTTTTATCTGAACTTTTTCAAACTGAGCTTCAAAATGTTATAGATGAATATAATGATACCATGTCTTGGGAGGAAAGCTTTGTACTAGCAACAAGGTTTGCCTTAGGAAATAAGAAAGTAATTTATCATGTATATAATTCAATGCAGAGGGAAGAATTAGTTAATTATATTTACAATGTTTCAGGAAACATGATGGAGAGGTATGTTAAGAAGTTAAGCCATGGAATAAATGCTTCTGAATATGACATGAAACTAATAGCAACTTTCTATCAATGTGCACTTACAGAAATGGTAATTCAATGGATTTCTTCTGGAATGAAGGAAGATCCAGATGCCATCATAAGAAGAATAGGAAAATTATTTGATGGAAATATAAAATTATCACTTCAGCGTAGTGAAGAGTTTAATAAAATCGGTGAGAAATAATTTATAGGATTAATAAATTAATCAGGAAATACCCTAATGATTAATAAAAATCTTTTAACTCTTTTAAGAAATCTTTAGAAATTTAGGCACAAAGAGAGTTATGCCTAATTTTTAGTCAGATGTGTTTAAGTGTTTGAACTTTGAACACTCCCCTTATTTATCTAATGAAATATATGGTAAAAGGTTATATTATAGATTTAAAGGAAGTTAGAGTTATTTTTAAAACTTACACTTAGTAAATAAAATCTTATATTCATAAGATTATAACTTATTAATCAAGGATTGATTTAAAAAGGGCTAAGATTTGTTTTGAAAACTTATAGCTAGTTTTAAGAAAGAAGGGGATTTTATGAAACTTAAAACACATGATGACAGACTTACTTTAACAAATGGAAGCTATCATGCATTAGTACACGCTAGAAAACCTAAAGGAATTGAAAATAAAAGTGCATATTTAATTGGTACTGGAATAGGTGCATTAGCAGCAGGATGTTTTTTAATTAGAGATGCACATATGGATGGTAGCAAAATAACATTTTTTGAACAATTAGATCTTCCAGGAGGCTCTTTAGATGGAGAAGTACTTCAAAATCTAGGTTATGTAGCTCGTGGTGGACGTGAAATGGGACATCACTTTGAAGTTTTATGGGGTTTATTTAGTTCACTTCCATCTACTGAAGATCCAAATATGACAGTATTAGATCATTTCTTCTACACAAATTATGATGATCCAAACTATAGTAATTGTCGTATAACCCATAAAAATGGAGAAAGATATGACAATGCTAAATTTAATTTAGGACAAGATTTAGCTAAGGAATTAGCAGAGTTTGTTCTTATACCAGATGAAGAACTTCAAGATAAATCAATTGATGAAATATTCTCTGAAGAACTTTTAAATACAGACTTTTGGACATTATGGAGAACTATGTTTGCCTTTGAAAACTGGCATAGTGCTTTAGAAATGAAATTATATATGAATAGATTTATACACCATGTTGGTGGATTACCAACACTTTCAGCACTGCAATTCTCAAGACATGATCAATATACATCTTTTGTAAAACCAATGGTTAAATTCTTAAAAGAAAATGGGGCTAGGTTTGAATATGGAGTACATGTTGAAAATGTAGAATTTGACATAAGCGATGATAAAAAAGTGGCTAAAAAAATAGTTGCTAAGGATAAAAACGGAAAAGATATTTCTGTAAACTTAACTGAAAATGATTTAGTATTCATAACTAATGGTTCTATGACAGAAGGTTCAGGATATGGTGATGATAATACTCCTGCTCCATTTAATAAAGAACCACAAGGATGCTGGGAATTATGGAGAAATATTGCTAAACAATCAGATGAATTTGGACATCCAGATAAATTCTGTACTGACACTGAAAAATCAAACTGGGAATCTTGTACAGTAACTTGTCATGATGAACGTGTACCAAAATACATTGAAAAAATAACTAAACGTTCACCATATGGAGGAAAGACTGTAACAGGAGGAATAGTTACAGCTGTGGATTCTTCATGGCTAATGAGTTGGACTATAAATCGTCAAGAACAATATTATGGCCAACCAGAAAAAGATGTAGTAGTTTGGGTATATGGACTATTCTCAGATGTTGAGGGTGATTATATTAAGAAACCTATGAGAGATTGTACTGGTAAGGAAATTACAAAGGAATGGTTATTCCATATAGGCGTTCCAGTTGATGAAATTGAAGAACTTGCTGAGTCTTGTACAGCAATTCCTGTAATGATGCCATTTATAACTTCACAATTTATGCCTCGTGAATTTGGAGACAGACCTTATGTTGTTCCTAAGAATGCAGTTAACTTTGCTTTCCTTGGACAATTTGCAGAAACTTTAGACGATCCAGGAAGAGATACAGTATTTACTATTGAATACTCAGGACGTACAGCTATGGAAGCAGTATATGTATTAACTGGAGTTGAAAAGGGAGTACCAGAGGTATATGCATCAAGATATGACATTCGTTACTTATTAAATGCTGGAGTATGTTTATTAGATGGTGAAAAACCAAAACTTGATTTACCACCTTTAGCAAAGAGAAAAGTAATGAAACAAATAGCAGGAACTGACATAGAAAAATTATTAAAAGAATATGGAATTATCTAAGTAAAAAGTGCTTATGATTAAAAGCATAATAATCTTAGATTAAAATAAAAATATAGTAAGTATATTTAATAGACCATGATAAATAGCAACCTCTTAAAAGTTGGGGGCAGTTATTATGGTCTATTTTTATTTTAGTATTTTAAATATTTTTAAAATATAATACAAATCAATATTGATAGAATTTAAAATATTATACTATAAATATTAAAAATATATTTTTAGTATAATAATATTTAATAGAACTTATAAATTGAAGATTAAATATATTAATTAAAGAATATGAAAAAAATTAACATATAAATAACTAAAAATACACTTATGAGAAAGAGTTAGTTTTGGTATAATTAATAATTACATTATAAAAATTTTGAGAAAGGGAGGGGTATATAGCAATGAAACTAATACTAAAATATTTAAAGAACTACAAATCAATTTTTATCTTAAATGTTATATCAGTATTTGGGTTTGCTTTAGTTGAGCTTGGAATTCCAACTATTATGGCAAAAGTTATAGATATTGGAATAATAAATAATGATATTTCTTATATCAAAAAAATGGGCCTAGTAATAGTAGTTATTTCTATAGTTGGTGTTATGGGAACAATATTACTTGGATATTGTTCATCTAAGATTTCAACGGGAATAACTAAGGATATTAGAAATGATATATTTAAAAAAGCTCAAGAGTTTTCCCATACAGAGTATGATGAGTTTGGAGTTTCTTCTATGATAACAAGAACTACAAACGATCCTTTTGTTATTTTACAATTTACAAACACACTTCTAAAAATGGCTTTAATCACACCAGTTATGTTTACTATAAGTTTAGTAATGATACTTAAAACAAGCCTTTCCTTATCTTTAGTTTTAGCAGTGGTAATCCCTATAATAATTTTAGGGGTTATATTAATAGCTAAAACTTCTGAACCTTTATCAGAAAAGTTACAAAAAAGGTTAGATAAGTTAAATAGAATATCTAGAGAAAATTTAACTGGTATAAGGGTAATAAGAGCCTTTGGAAATGAAAAGTATGAGGAGAAGAGATTTGATGAAACAAATGAATCCTATGCAGAGGTGGCTAAAAAGTTAAATAAACTTATGGCAATATCTCAACCACTTTTCTTTTTCCTACTTAATATCGCTATTATAGTTATCTTTTGGATATCTAGTAAGATGATAAATGTAGGAACACTTCAAGTTGGTCAATTAGTTGCCTTTATTGAATATCTATTCCATGCAATGTTTTCAATAATGCTATTTTCTATGGTTTTTGTAATGTATCCAAAAGCACAGGTTTCTGCTAATAGAATTATGGAAGTTTTAAATACAGAACCAATAATAAAAAGTCCTAAAAATGGAATAAAGGATACAGAAAACAAGGGAACAATAGAGTTTGAAAATGTATCTTTTACTTATCCAAATGGAGAGGAGCCTGTAATTAAAGATGTATCCTTTAGTGGTAAAAAGGGAGAAGTTATTGCCTTTATAGGAAGTACAGGTAGTGGTAAGAGTACACTTATAAACTTAATTCCAAGATTTTATGATGTTACTAAGGGAAGTATAAAAATAGATGGAGTAGATGTAAGAGATTATGATTTAAAATATCTACGTAAAAAAATAGGTTTCATTCCTCAAAAGACTCTTTTATTTACTGGTAGCATAGCAAATAATATAAAGTTTGGTAAGAAAGATGCAGAGTATAAAGAGGTTGAGGATTCAGCTAAAATTGCACAGGCCTATGAATTTATTTCAAATAAGCCTAACAAATTTGATGAGATAATAACAGAGGGTGGTTCTAACGTATCTGGTGGACAAAAGCAAAGACTTTCCATAGCTAGAGCAATAGTTAGAAAGCCTGATATATATATTTTTGATGATAGTTTCTCAGCTTTAGACTTCAAAACAGATGCAATCTTAAGAAAAGAACTTAGATCTGAAACAAAGGATGCCATTGTATTAATAGTGGCTCAGAGAATAGGTTCTATAATGGATGCAGATAAGATTATAGTTCTAAATGAAGGGGAAGTAGTTGGAATAGGAACTCACAAGGAATTAATAAAAAATTGTCCTATTTATCATGAAATAGCAACATCACAACTTACAGAGGAGGAGTTAGCAAATGAATAAATTTAAATCAGTAGTAAAAAAGATTTCTCCTTTTGTTGGTAAGTATAAGTGGGCTTTTTTAGGAGCTATTTTATTTATAATTTCAGCAGCTGTTTTCACTGCTATAGCACCAAGAACAGAAGGATTAATAATAACTCAATTAACTAAGGATTTTGAGGGAATTATAAGAGGAGTTTCTGGAGCTTCAGTTAACTTTAATTATATTTTTAAGGTATTAATCTTATTATTTTTAGTTTATGCAGGTGGTACAGGATCAACTCTTATAGCAAGTTTCTTATTAACTAATGCAATTCAAAATACCATGAAAAATATTAGAAATGAAGTTGAGAAAAAAATAAATAGACTTCCAATAAGATATTTTGATGGTAATAGTTATGGAGATGTACTAAGTAGAATCACTAATGATGTAGATACCATTTCTAATGCATTGCAGCAAAGTTTTGTACAGGTAATAAATGCATTTTTATCTGTAGGATTAGCTTTGATAATGATGTATTCAATAAATATTAAGCTAGCATTAATTGCAACATTAATAATACCTTTAAGTATTTTAATTACAAAGATAATAGTTTCTAAATCTCAGAAATTATTTAATAGTCAACAAAAGGCCTTAGGAAATCTTAATGGAAAAGTACAAGAAATGTACACAGGCTTTAATGAATTAAAGTTATATGGAAAAGAAGATGATGCCTTAAATGAATTTGTAAAGGTAAATGAAGAGTTAAGAGAAACAGGGTTTAAAGCTCAATTTATATCAGGTATAATGTCACCTTTAATAAGTCTTGTTACTTATTTAGGAATAGCTGTGGTAGGGGTAGTAGGTTCTATAATAGCTATAGGTGGTGGAATTACCGTTGGTAATCTTCAAGCATTTATACGTTATATTTGGCAAATAAATCAGCCTTTATCTCAAGTAACTCAATTATCATCAGCAATACAATCAGCAGTGGCTGCCGCTAATAGGGTTTTTGAATTCTTAGAGGAAGAAGAAGAGGTTAAAGATCCTAATAATGCTATAAAAATTGAGAAGCCAAAGGGAGATGTAACTTTTGACCATGTTAAATTTGGATATAAGGAAGATAAGCCACTTATAAAAGATTTAAGCGTAGATGTCAAAAGTGGTCAGATGGTTGCCATTGTTGGAAAAACTGGAGCAGGTAAAACTACTCTTATTAATCTTTTAATGAGATTTTATGATGTTCAAGGGGGTTCAATTAAAATAGATGGTGTTGATATTAGAGATATGAAACGTGAAGATTTAAGATCTATGTTTGGTATGGTTCTTCAAGATACATGGCTATTTAATGGAACTATTTATGATAATATTAGGTATGGTAGATTTGATGCCACTAAAGAAGAAATAATAGAGGCAGCAAAGGTTGCAAATGTTCATCATTTTATAAAAACATTACCTGGCGGATACAATATGTTATTAAATGAAGAGGCTTCAAATGTATCTCAGGGAGAAAAGCAACTTTTAACTATAGCTAGAGCAATTTTAAAAGATCCAGCTATATTAATACTAGATGAGGCCACAAGTTCAGTTGATACTAGATTAGAATTATTACTTCAAAAGGCCATGAGAAATATAATGAAGGATAGAACTAGCTTTGTTATAGCTCACAGACTTTCAACTATAAGAAGTGCAGATTTAATATTAGTAATGAATGATGGTAATATAATTGAACAGGGAACTCATGAAGAGTTAATGAAGCAAGGTGGTTATTACGAAAGTCTTTATAATAGTCAGTTTGCTAGTAAAGAAGTAAATTAAATAAACTTTAAATACTAGGCTGTATTTTAGGGATATTTATTCTAGATATATATTTAACACTATAGAAAAAGCAATCTAAATTAGTTTAGATTGCTTTTTCCTATTAATACTTTTAATAAATTACCATGTTTTATTTCATCCTTAGCTATTTCTTTAAGTCTAGGGAATTCTTCTCCAAGTTTTTCATATACTGGGCCACCATTAATTTCAGCATTTATAAGCATTTCAAAAACTTTCTCTTTACCTAAGTTTTTATAAGCAGCTTCTATTTCTTCAGATGATTTATTGCAAGGTTTTAAAATCTCTTTTGAATATTCTCTTATTATTGAGGCATGTCTTCCTTCATCTGCTGCTATGCTTAATAAAACATTTTTTTCTTCTTCAGAACTAGCAAGTTCAGCAAGTTTTCTATAAACAAGAACTGCATCTAATTCTCCTTGTTGTAATTTTAATAAAACTTCATTTTCATTTTGTTTCATAATAAAATCCTCCTAAATCTGTTTTGTTAAATTTAATTGTATACAATTAAATTGTATAAATTAATTTTATATCTTTTATAAGCTTCTGTCAAATAATTTTTAAAAATAAAATATAAGTTTACAAATTTTAAGTGACTCACTTTTTATATTATGAAGATAGGGTTTAATAAATAAAAACTTAAAAAGAATAATTAAAGTTATGTAGCTTTAGTAAAGAAAATCATAGAATGTAATATAAAAAAATATACAAAAGAAGGAGTAATTTATGGAAGGAAGAAATAGTAATAATTTAAATGGAATTGATGTGTCAAATTGGCAAGGTAATATAAATTTTAAAAGTGTAAAAAATGAGGGGATTGAAGTAGTTTATATTAAGGCAACAGAGGGAGACTATTTTAAGGATTCATATGCAAAACAAAATTATGAAAGAGCAAAAGCTGAGGGCTTAAAGGTTGGTTTTTATCATTTCTTTAAGCCTAATAAAAATGCAAAAAGACAAGCTAAATATTTTATTGATTATTTAAATGAGATAGGGGCTACTGATTATGATTGTAAATTAGCCTTAGATGTTGAAACTACAGAGGGTAGAAGTGCGTATGAACTAACCACCTTGTGTATAGAATTCTTAGAAGAAGTAAGAAAGATAACAAATAGAGAGGTTGTTGTTTACACTTATACAAGCTTTGCAAATAATAATTTAGATAATAGATTAGGAGTTTATCCCCTTTGGATAGCTGAATATGGAGTAAAAGCACCAAAGGATAATAGAGTTTGGAGTAGTTGGATTGGGTTTCAATATTCAGATAAAGGGAATGTAGCTGGTGTATCAGGAAATTGTGATATGAATGAATTTAAAGAAGAAATATTAGATGTAAAAAATAATTTTAAATTGTATAATGCAACCACTAAGAATGTATCAACTTATCTTAATACAAGAGAAAAAGGGGAGATAGACTCTAAGATTATAGGGAAGATACCAGCCGGAGAGAAATTTATGATAAAGTGGGTAGATTCTAATTATTTAGGATGGTACCTTATTGAATACAAAAATATTACTGGATATGTAAGTTCTAAATATGTAGAAAAATTTCAAATGGCTACCACCTACAATGTAAGTGATTTCTTAAATGTAAGGGAGAGAGGAACTACAGATTCAAAAGTAGTTGCAATTATAGATGATGGAGAAATATTTAGAATTGATTGGGTAGACTCAGATTATATTGGATGGTATAGAATAACAACTAAGTATGGTAAAAACGGTTTTGTTAAGGCTGACTTTGTTAAAAAGATTTAGTTATAGTTCTTATATTAAGAGAAGATGAATCAATAAATATTTAGGGAATTTGATATAAATTTTATGTATTTTTTTGGTATAAGTTCTATTAAGGTGAGAATTAATTAAACTCTTTTAAAAATTTTAAAATGTGATTATGAATTAAATATTATTAGTGAAAGTATATTTGAAAAATAAGGACAATTAAAGAGAATTATAAATATTATATATTGATATAGGTAACAAAAGTTAAATTAAGTTTAAGAGGTATAGTTCTTATGGAGAATATAATAAATTATATAAAGTGGGGGATTGTATCCTTAGGAACTTTATTCACTTGGATATTTGGTGCATGGGATATTCCACTAATAACTTTATTAGTATTTATTTTTTTAGATTATTTAACTGGGGTAATTAAGGGGTGTAAAAGTAAGGAATTATGTTCGAATATAGGATTAAGGGGAATAACTAAGAAGGGTCTTATATTAGTTGTTCTTTTAGTTGCTGTTATGCTAGATAGATTACTAGATAATGGAACTTGGATGTTTAGAACACTTATAGCTTATTTCTATATAATGAATGAGGGTATAAGTATATTAGAAAATTGTGCAGCCTTAGGAGTACCTATACCTGAAAAATTAAAACAAGCGTTGAAACAGTTAAATAATAAAAAATGATATTAAATAAATTATTTTTTAGAAGCTGTATAAATACAGCTTCTTTACTTTTTACTTGAAATTATACTTATACTTTGCAATCTACTTTTTAGAACAATCTTACGTAAAAATCTATTGTACATAAAAGGACATTTAAATAACTTTGAAAATATTTTAAGCCTAATTTTAAAAGTTTTAAATCTATATTTTTTATTAGGGTTTTTACTATTGGAATTTAAAATTTCACTTAGGTAATTTGCGCTATTTATTGCTGAACTTATTCCTTCTAAGGAACTTGGACTAATAAAACCAGCAGATTCACCAATTAAGAAGGCGTTATCTTTTCCACAACAGAAATCAGAATATTTAGAAGGTCTTAAAACTAAACAAGCTTCTGTTTTTAATGGTTCACCAAATTTGAAACCAAGCTTTTCTAACTTTTTCTTTTGGTTTTCAAATTTCTCCCTAGGATTATTTAAAGGATAGGCACCACCAAAAATAAATTGATTATCCTTAGAAATTGACCAAGAACAACAATCAGTATTTTCTTCATCAAATATACAGGAGTAGAAAGGATTTTCATGTTCTTCTGCAAACCATTGTTGGATAGACATATAAGTTCGAATTTTCTTAGTTGGATAAATAGTACGGCGAACTATAGAGTTAGCACCATCAGCTCCAACTAAATATTTAGCTTTTATTATGTGTTCAGATCCATCTTCAAAAAAAGTAATTTTATAGCCATCAGTAACTTTTTCTATTTTTGAACAAGTAGAATTATTATGGATTTCAACATTGCTAGGAATTAAGGATTTTAACCATAAGTCAAATTTATGACGATTAAGATTTAAATAAAATCTTTGATAGTGACGAATTAAGTTACTATCTAAATCTATAGTTTTAACAGCAAAAATTTGAGGATCTACTAAAATATCTTTAGGGATAGTCATATCAAATTTTGCAAAGGCTTCTTGAGCATGGGAGGAAAGTAATCCACCACAAGGCTTTTGAAAACCATTGTTAATAGTATATTTTTTATCTATAGCAATAATCTTAAATTCTTTAGAAAGTAATCGTGCTAATGTAGAGCCTGCAGGGCCAAGTCCTATAATAGCAACATCATACATGGAATTCATAAAATTTTCCTTCCTTTTCATTATATATAATTTAACAATAATTTTTTTGTTTTAGGAAATAACTACTTATTAAATTTAGCATAGTATATCATCAAAAATAAAAATAATCAATAAATATTTATTGTTTTTCGATATAAAGTAATTAATGATTTGGATATAAAAAAGCTGTAACAAAGTTTAAATAATAAAATTTATAAATATACTATTTTAGATTATTTATAAATTTTATATTTAATTTATTTTGTTACAGCTTTAAAAAATTATCTACCAGTTAATCTACTTTCAAATTTTTGTAAGGAATCATTATTACTAACATAAATTCTATCCATGTTAAAATTATTGTCTTTTCTGTCAGTAAAGTTTCCATTTAAATTAAAACCTAATTTATATCCAGCTTTTTCTGCTGCAACTCTAGTACTAGAGTTATATCTTCCAAAAGGATAAGCAACAAAATCTACAGGTTTTCCAATGATTTTTTCTAAAGCTACTTTAGAATCTTTTAGAGTTTCAAGTTGTTTAGCTTCATCTAATGTAGATAAGTCATCATGTTTAAAAGTATGGCTTTCTATTTCTATACCGTTATTAGATATTTCTTTTAATTGATCAGCAGTCATATAATCCTGTGCTCCAACATAATTTGAAATTACAAATATTGTAGCAGGAAATTTAAATTCCTTTAGTAAAGGATAAGCATATTCATAGTTTCCTTTATATCCATCATCAAGAGTTATAACAACAGATTTTTCAGGAATAGGTTTATTATTTCTTAGATAATCATAAAGTTCATCTAAAGTTATAGGTGTATAATTATTATCCTTTAAATATTGAAGTTGTTCTTTGAATTTTTCAGGGTTTACTAAAAGTTCATTATTATTTGGATTGTTTGGAGTTACATCATGGTAACATAAAACAGGAATATTCATATCTTCAGAAGTAGTTTTTAACCCTTCAAATCTATTCTTAGTAGCTTCAGCATTTGAATTTGATTTTTCACTAGTATTATCTGTAGGATTTTCCTTATTGCTAGAAGCTTCATCTTTTTGAGTATTATTTTCTAAATTAGCTTTTTCATTTTCTACATTGCTTTTGTTACCTTTCATGTCACAAGCAATGAAAGATGAACTTATAATTAGTGCAGAAACTAGAGCTATTAGAAATCCTTTGTGTTTTATTTTTTTCATCTTTTAAATCTCCTTACTAATAAATTTTGTTTACAATAATTTAGTATATCATAAAAAAAGTAAAATTTAGGTTACTTTATTATTACGATGACCCTTATTTATTCCTTAATCAATTACAAAAATTTTGGTTTTAATAAGTTTATAATTAAATAATTTAAAGTTTATTATTAGTCTAATTATAAGAAATATTCACTAACAAAAGAACTTTAATAAAGAGTTAAATTTTAAGATATGTTAGGGGGTAAATATTTATTATAAAAATGTACAAATTAGAGTAAATAACCCCTTTTAATAAGTGTTGACATTAGATTTATTAGAGTATATATTACTTAATAATATAATGGGTTTATTGGAGGTGAGTTGTTATTAAAAAATATAAATATATTTTTTAATAACAGAAGTTTATGAGTAAAATAATTGATGGAAGATTTAGTGACAAAGTAATGATTATTACAGGAGCAGCTGGAGGAATAGGAAAGGCTGTGGCTTTAAGAGCAGCTAAAGAAGGAGCTAAATTAGTTTTAGCAGATAGAAAAGAAGAGATGAGTAAAGAAACTCTAAAAGAAATTAGAGAAATAACTTCTAATGTTGAGTTTTTAATATGTGATTTAAGAGAAGGAGAAAATTGTAAGAAAGTAATAGATACTGCTATTAAAAAATTTGGTGGCTTAGATATTTTAATAAATAATGCTGGAATTACAGGAACACCAGCACCAGTACACGAGATGAGTGAAGAGATGTTTAGAAATGTTTTAGATTGCAATATAATGATAGCATTTCATTGTTCTCATTATGGAATTCAAGAGATGATAAAGCAAAATAAAGGAGGAGCTATTGTTAATGTTTCTTCTGTTGCAGGTTTAACTGGATTTCCAGGACATTCTGCTTATGTAACATCTAAACATGGATTAAATGGACTTACTAGAAATATGGCATTGGATTATGCTAGATATGGTATAAGAGTAAATGCAGTGAATCCAGGAACTACAGATACTCCAATGTATCATGAAGCTTTAGAATTTTTGAAAAATAAAAGGGAATCTGCTGAAAAGGCAGGAGTTAAAATTGAAAGGGGAATAGTATCAGGAAAAGTTACTTCTCCTCAAAATAGAGTGGCAAGAGCAGAAGAAGTTGCCGATGTCATATTATTCTTATCATCACCAGAAGCAAGTAATGTAACTGGAATATTTATGCCAGTAGATGGTGGTTTTACAGCATTTTAATAAAAATAAATCCTATGAAATATTATTTCATAGGATTTACTTTTAGGGTGCTGTGTTTCATTGGGAGATAATGCTTATTAAAAATAACTGGAAGTTCTGAATTAGAATATATAGCTTCCTCAATTAAATAAAATTGACTTTCATCTGGAATTGGGTGACGCTTAGTTACAAAGTTACCAGATGTAGTGAATTTAATAGTACTTTTTATCTTTGAGCATTCTTTATAAGATTCTTCTTCAATGAATTTCAACAAATTATTTTTATCTGATAGATCTATATTAAATTTTGAAATTGCTTCAATAGATATTATTGTGTAAGAATAAGCTAGGGCTAAATTATCATCTAAATACCATCTATCAATACAAACCGTTGCTACAGAATTATCTCCTAATATCTTTTTATAATAATCTGAGGGTGGATCTATTTTAAAATCTAATTCAATATTATTTGTCTCTACATCTAAACACTTATATACTGGATGTCCTATTTTTTCTAAACCTGTTGTATCAGTTTTATTTTCTTTAATTATGTAATTTCCTTTACCTCTAATGTTTTTTATTAATCCATCATCTTGAAGCAGGGCTAAAGCTTGTCTAAGTGTACTTCTACTAACACCTAATCTTTTAGCTAGTTCCGGTTCAGAAGGAAGTCTACTATTTTCAGGGAAAGTTCCTTCGTTAATCATCTTAAAAAGTTTATCGTATACGGTAACATATAATAGTTCTTTATGTTTATTTACAGTTAATATTTCCATTTATAATCACCTTCCTAAAAATAGACAAGTTACAAACAAGTTGGGGTAGGACAAAGTATTATTTACTTAAATTATAAAAGATTTTATATTAATAACCAACAAATAATTTAAAAAATTTTCTGTAAACGTTTGATAATTTCTAGAAAGTGTAGTATTATATAAATATAAAATAGACAACTAAGTAGACAAGTTTAAAATTGTTATAAGGAAACAAGTTATTAGGAGGAAATGTAAATGATTTATACACAAGGTTCAGACAAACAATTTCATATAGACGTAGCACCAGGAGAAGTTGGAAAATATGTAATAATGCCTGGAGATCCAAAAAGATGTGCTAAAATAGCAAAATACTTAGATAATGCTAAGTTAGTAGCAGATAAAAGAGAATATGTTACATATACTGGATATTTAGATGGAGAAAAAGTAAGCGTTACCTCAACTGGTATTGGTGGCCCATCAGCTGCAATAGCATTAGAAGAATTAGTTAAATGTGGAGCAGATACTTTCATCAGAGTAGGAACTTGTGGAGGAATAGATTTAAACGTTAAAGGTGGAGATCTTATAATAGCAACTGGATCTATAAGAGCAGAAGGTACTTCAAGAGAATATGCTCCAATAGAATTCCCAGCAGTAGCAAACTTAGATGTAATAAATGCTTTAGTTAAAGGAGCAAAAGAATTAAAAGTTCCTTACCACACTGGTGTAGTTCAATCAAAGGACTCTTTTTATGGACAACACTCACCAGAAACTAAACCTGTAAGCTATGATTTATTAAACAAATGGGAAGCATGGAAAAGATGTGGATGTTTAGGATCAGAAATGGAAGGTGCAGCATTATTTATAGTAGGAAGCTATTTAAGAGTAAGAGTTGGAGCTGTTTTCCTAACTATAGCTAACCAAGAAAGACAAAAAGAAGGACTTGATAATCCTCAAGTACATGATACAGAACTTGCAATAAAAGCAGGAATAGAAGGAATAAGAAACTTAATTAAAGAAGATAAAATGAAAAATAATGCATAGGAGCTTAAGGGACCTATAAATTTTAGTTAAATTTATCTAATAGCTTAGTAATTCTTAGTAAAATCTTTTTGATTTAGCTTTAGAATTACTAGTTATTAGCGAAATTAAAGCTTAATGCATAAGATAAAATCTTAAAAATTATAATAGATACGGAAATACACTTAGGGGGTTTTAACAATGAGCAAATATAAAAGAATTTTTACAATAGTAATAGATTCATTAGGAATAGGTGCAATGAATGATTCAGAAAAATATGGAGATGTTAATGTTGATACATTAGGACACATTGCTGAATCAGTAGACACATTTAATATACCTAATCTTCAAAAAATGGGTATAGCAAACTTACACCCAATAAAACACGTAGCTCCAGTTGAGAATCCAATAGGATACCAAGCTAAAATGGCTGAAGCAAGTGTTGGTAAAGATACAATGACAGGACACTGGGAAATGATGGGTTTACACATAACTAAGCCATTTAAAACTTTCACAGATACTGGATTCCCACAAGAATTATTAGATGAGTTAACAGCAAGAACTGGTCATAAAATAGTAGGAAACAAGAGTGCTAGTGGAACAGAAATCCTAGATGAATTAGGAGAACACCAAATTGCAACTGGAGATATGATAGTTTATACATCAGCAGATTCAGTTTTACAAATTTGTGGTCAAGAGGAAACTTTTGGGTTAGAAGAATTATATAGATGCTGTGAAATCGCAAGAGAATTAACTCTTAAAGATGAATGGAAAGTTGGAAGAATCATAGCAAGACCTTACTTAGGAACTAAAAAAGGTGAATTCAAAAGAACAAGCAATAGACATGACTATGCTCTTAAACCATATGGAAGAACAGTTCTTAATGAATTAAAAGATAACAACTTTGATGTTATTTCAGTTGGTAAAATAAAAGATATATTTGATGGAGAAGGAATAACAGAAGGAAATAAATCTAAGAGTTCAGTTCATGGTATGGAACAAACATTAGAAATAATGGATAGAGACTTTACTGGATTCTGCTTTATTAACTTAGTTGACTTTGATGCTTTATGGGGACATAGAAGAAATCCTCAAGGTTATGCAGAAGAATTAGAAAAATTCGATGTTAACTTAGGAAAAGTATTAGAAAAGTTACATGAAGATGATTTATTAATAATAACAGCTGACCATGGTAATGACCCAACATACACTGGAACAGATCACACTCGTGAGTATGTACCATTCTTAGCTTATTCACCATCAATGAAAGGTCATGGACAATTAGAAACTCCAAAAACATTTGCAACTATTGGAGCAACAATTGCTGATAACTTTGGATTAAAAATGCCAGAAGGAACAATTGGTGAATCAGTTCTAAATAAATTAGTTTAATAATTTGTAAGAATATATGAAAGCTATATCAAATTTTATATTTGATATAGCTTTTTAACGTACTATCTTCTACGTAATAATTTAAATTCTAAAGCTCATCTAGATATTCTCTTCATACTGTTTGTAAGGTTTATTGAAGGTTAAAAAAACACTTTTTTATAACTAATAAGAAGGCTAAAAAGACTTTGGTTCATTTTGAGATATTGATTTATTAATCAAGCTTCAAAATTCACCAAAGTCTTTTAAATTTTGGATAGGGTTTTGATATGTGAGTAGTTTACATAAATTTAAATAAATATACTAAGCCTATTAAGGCAAGTATTATCAAAACTATTGCAAAGTAACGTTCAACTTTAGTAAATTCTTTTTCATTAGGACTAGTTTCACGTCTAGCTTTTATGAATACAGGAATTCCTAAAGCATATATAACTATAGCTATAAGCATATAGTTGATTCCAGCAGCGTAAATTAACCAAACACCATAAATTGATCCCAATATTGCAGTAATCATTGCATATTTTCTTTTGGCAAATATATCTGTTGGATAGTTTTCGTTTTTATATGTTATCTTAAATAAATATAAGGTAGAAACAAGATAACAAGGAAGTGCCATAACACTTGTTATACTAAGCATCATATTCCATGCATTACCTGCAAAATGAACAAGTATTAATATTATTTGCATAATGATTGTTGATGCTAATAATGAAAATGAAGGTGATTCATTTTTATTTTCTTTAGCAAATATTTTTGGAAATGTTCCGCTTTGGGCTGCTGCAAAAGGCAATTGTGAAAGCATTACAGTCCAAATAAGCCAAGAACTCAATATTGCTATAATTACACCAAGGTTCATTATTACACTTCCCCAGTTTCCTATTAAATCCATTAATACTGCAGCTGTTGATGGTGGAGCCATTTTAGAAATTTCTCCTTGTGAATATACACCAAGTGGTAATAATGAAAGTAGTGTATAAATTAAAAGACAAGTAATAAATCCTAAAAATGTTGCTTTACTAACATCTTTTTGAGATTTAGCTCTTCCAGAAACAACAACGGCACCTTCAATACCAGTAAATACCCATAAGGTTACAAGCATTGTGCTTTTTACTTGAGGCAATATTCCTCCTAAGTTTGTATCATGAACTTTTACAACTGTTTTTAATCCCCAGAAGTCAGTAAAGAATGTAGAAAATTTAAATGAGAATAATAAAATTAGTAAGAAAATTGCTAAAGGTAATAATTTCCCTATTGTTCCTATTACATTTAAAGCACTTGCTTGTTTAACACCAGCCAATACTATAAAGAATATAATCCAAAGGACAAGAGATCCACATGCTATTGAAAGCCAGTTATTACCCCCTTTAAAGTAAGGTGGGAAAAAGTAATTTAGTGAATCCATTAAAAGTACGGCATAGCCAACATTTGCAAAAGAGTTACATATCCAATATCCCCAGGCCATTAAAAATCCTGTAAATTTTCCAAAACCAAGTTCACCATAGGTATATATACCTGTTGTGGCATCAGGTCTTGCAGCAGCAAGGATTCTAAAGGTGTTAGCTATGAACCAAATTCCTATCCCAGTTATTATCCAAGATATTAATATTGCACCTGCAGAAGCGGATTGGGCCATGTTTTGGGGAAGGTTATAAACACCTCCACCAAGCATAGCACTAATTACTACTCCAGCAAGAGCAATTACGCCTAATTTTTTATTATCATTCATAATAACTCCTCCTAGAATAATTTTATTTTAAGAAATTATTATTTATTATTTTTTACTAGGATTAACTAAAGAATCAAAATTCATATCATCTAACCATTGAGAAAGAGAAATTCTATTTAAACTTGGGAAACCTTCAGAAGGAATAGCATCTCTTGCTAAAGTTACATAAGGAGCGCAAGTTAAAGCGTTTCCAATTTCACCAGGTTTCATTATTACATAAGCAAAACCTATGTAAGTTCTTTCAAAAACAACATGAGAATCTCTACCACATTCAACTACTGACCAAGTTACAGCTTTTCTATGATCTTCTAAGAATTTCTTTAAATCTTCTGGATTATCATTTTTTGTCCAAAGTCCAGCATCTTCTATGAATAAATCAGCACAGTGATCTCTATCATTTGATAGTGATAAGGCTATAAACGACCATACACCATAAGCTTCTCCTTCTTTTAAAGGTCTATTTTCTTTTGGTCTATAAGCTGTAGCACTCTTATTTGCACATATTACATGGGCACCTGGAGCAGTTGTAAAACGTCTATTTTTTTCTGTACCAAAAAGTTCTATACCAGCGTCTAATAAAGGTTTAGCATCATAAACTTTAAGTGGAGTTCCATCAAATTGTTTTAATTCATATAAAGGTTTGATTTCATTATTAGAATTGAATCATGTATTGCTAAATCATGTCCCCAAACTTGTCCTGCAACCCCACAGAATGATGAAGCTGTAAGCATATTAATTTGTCCAACATAAGCATCATTTATTTCAGCTCTATCATAAGAAACTATACCATCTAATAAAATATCGTCAGTCTTTTTAACTGTACTAACGGAAACCTTAAGAACTGATATATATCCATTACCATAAGCCCCTGGCATTCCGTAGCCATCACAATAACGATCATAAGGACTTATAGCTGTTTTATCAATTTTAGGTGCTCTTACCTTTATATTTTTATGTATTCCTTTAGAAAGAGTCCTGTTTCTGTTTGCTTCAAGATTTTTATTCATTTAAATCACTCCTAAACAATATAAGTTTAACTATTAAATTTTTAGAATAAAAATATATTATTTGGCCAAATAATAATTTACCTTTCATTATGTAAAATTATAGCACTATAAATATTTGTTACAAATTTAATATTTATAGTATTTAAAAGTTTTCATATGAAATTTTTTTAGTTGTGTATAAAAGTGAGTCAAACTTTAAAATATTAACAGATAATGAATTTAATGTATACAAGGTTTATAAATTTCTTTATATTTTTATGAAAAAATTTTATGCTTATTTTAATTAAATATATTTAAAGACTTAAGTAATTATTTGTGATAGAATAAAAATATTTTATAAGATTATAAGTATATAAAATCTTAGAATTTTATAAATTAAAAATAATAAAGAGCCAAATTTAATAAAAATTAATAATATAAATAAAAATATTATTCTGAAATTAATTAAGAGTATAGGTGTGATATTATGGAGATTTTATTAGGCGCATTAGGTATAACCTTAGTAACAGGATTTTTTTATTATGAAAACAATGGAATAAGTACAACTAATTATGAAGTTGATTGTGGAATTGGGAAAGATATAAATGTGGTTCAGTTATCAGATCTTCATGGAAAAGAGTTTGGAAAAAATAATGAAAAACTTAAAATGTTAATATTAAAAGAAAAGCCGGACTTAGTTGTTGCCACTGGAGATATGATAGATTCAAGTCTTAAAAATATGGAGGGGGTAATAGATTTTTTAAGTGACTTAAGTAAGTGTGTTAAAGTTGTTTATATATCAGGAAACAATGAACAGAGGTGCAAAAAAGCTGAATATATCTTTGGAAGTCTAAAGTCAAAGGGAGTTATAGTTTTAAGAAATGAGATTATAACTTTAAGTTTAAGTGGAGTGAAAGTAAATATTTTAGGTATGTTTGAAAAGCCAAAGGGAGATTTACATTCCTCACTTAAAAAAATTAATGGAAGCTATGCATATGAGGATTCCCATAAACTTTTTAAAAGATTAGAAAGCTTAGAGGGATTAAAATTTGTTTTAAGTCATTATCCAGAACTTTTTGAGGCAGAATATTCAAAATATGATTTTCATATAATGTTTTCTGGTCATGCACATGGAGGTCAATTTAGAATTCCTATAGTAAAAAGAGGATTAGTTGCACCTGGACAAGGGTTCTTTCCTAAATACACTGAAGGAATGCACGGAAATAAAAATAAACTTATTATTAGTAGAGGCCTTGGAAACAGTACTAAAATAACAAGATTATTTAATAGACCTGAAATAGTGAATGTTAAGATTAAATAATAGATAATTTAAAAATTAAGTTTTGTTTAGGATATTCAACATAGCTATTTAAACTAGGATGATTTATTTTAAAGAATATATTAAAATTTATTATATATTATGAAATTAAAAGGAGAAATTTGTAATGAACAAGAACATGGAAATGATGAAAAAACTAATAGAAGAAAAAAAGAATAAAGGGAAGAATACTAAATCTAATGTTAGAGCTCAAAAAACTATTGGCTTTGCTCAAGGGGGAAGAAAGAGCAACAATGGTGGAGGCTTATTTGATAAATAAAGTCTAATTAAAGATGTTTTTATTGAAATCTTAAGAGAAATAGGCTGTATGGAAATATAATAATACAGCTTACAAACATATTCCGAGAATTACTAGATTTTAAGTGAAAGTCCAAATTTTAATTTGGAAACTTGAACTTATCCAATGGAACTTTAGTTACATTGGAGTCATTTAAATAATCATTACTTCGAAGATATCACTAAAGCTTCGAAACTTGCTACGCTTCAAACAGTCTCAGCTTTTTAACGTGATATCTTCTGCGTAATAATTTAAATTCTAAAGTTCATCTAGATATTCTCTTCATACTGTTTGTAAGCTGTATAAAAAGTTATTTAGATACACGCTCTTAGGTCTAGAATAAATATAATTATTTATTTTACTATGAAAGACTAAATGCAGGTTGTTATGGTATAGATAAAGTTTTTATAGCTAAATTAAGTGGATTTAATATTAGGAGGAAAGAGTTTATGAAGAAAATAGGTTTTATTGGTGTAGGAATAATGGGAAAATCAATGGTTCGTAACCTTATGAAAAATGACTTTGAGGTTTCTATTTTTGCTAGAAATAAAGAAAAAGTTTTAGATGTAATTTCAGAAGGAGCAAATTTTTATCCCACTATAAAAGAGTGTGTTTCTGGATGTGATGCAGTAATAACCATAGTAGGTTTTCCAAAGGATGTTGAAGAAGTTTATTTTGAAGAAAATGGAATACTTGAAAATGTTAAAGAAGGAACTTATGTTATTGATATGACAACATCAAGTCCAAAGTTAGCAGTTGAAATATTTGAAAAAGCAAAAGAAAAAGGGTTAAAAGCCTTAGATGCTCCCGTTACAGGTGGAGATATTGGAGCTAAAAATGGGACTTTAACTATTTTAGTTGGAGGAGAAGAAGAGGATTATAAAGCTTGTTTACCTATTTTTCAAGCAATGGGAACTAATATTCACTATGAGGGAAAAGCTGGCTTTGGTCAACATACTAAGTTAGCAAATCAAATAATGATAGCAGGGGCTATATCAGGGGTTTGTGAAGCTATGGCATATGCCAAGGATAAAGGATTAGATGTGAAAAAAATGCTTGATTCAGTATCTACTGGAGCTGCTGGAAGTAAGCAACTAGAATTAGTATCTCCTAAAATTTTAGAGGAGGATTTTGCACCAGGATTCTTTATAAAACATTTCATCAAAGATATGAAATTAGCTAAGGAGGAAGCTTTAGCTGATAATGTGAATTTAGATATTTTAAGTAAAGTTTTAGAGAATTATGAGGATCTAGAAAGAGAAGGTTTCGGGGACTTAGGAACTCAAGCTTTAATAAAGCATTATAATAAATAATTTAAGTTTATTTATAAGGATTGTATAAGAACTAAGAAATAAATTGCCTGTATCAAATATAATAATAAAACTTACAAACATATTTGGAGAATTATTAAATATTGTTTTTATAATGTTTGTAAGTTTTATCAAAAATTATTTTGGTATAGCTTCTTTATTTTTAAGGTGTTTTTATACAGTCTTTTTTATTATAATTAACAAAATGAAAACAATATATATATAATGTTAATGAATATTCGTATTTTATTGAAATTGTATAAATATGGTGATATTATAAATTAAAATACATAAATTGAGGGAGACAAAATGGATATAAGGAATGAAATATTAAAGTTAAAAAAAGAGAAGGGGGCTATCATATTAGCACATTATTATCAAATTCCTGAAATACAGGAAATTGCTGATTATGTAGGCGATTCATATTACTTAAGTAAAATAGCAAAGGATTGTGAAGAAAATATAATAGTTTTTTGTGGGGTTAAATTTATGGCAGAAAGTGCAAAGATACTTTCACCAGAAAAAACGGTTATATTACCAGTTATGGAAGCAGGCTGTGTTATGGCAGACATGGCTACAGCAGATGGACTAGCTAAATTGAAAGAGGAACATCCAAATGCCAAGGTTGTTTGCTATATAAATTCTTCAACTGAAGTAAAAGCATTATCTGATGTTTGCTGTACTTCATCTAATGCTGAAAACATAATAAATAATTTAGAAGAAAAAGAAATTATATTTTTACCTGATAGAAATTTAGGGTCTTATATTCAGGAAAAAACACCAGATAAAAAGTTTATATTATGGAATGGCTTTTGCATAGTTCATGAAGCTATTCAAAAAGAAGAAATTTTAAGATTAAAAAGTGAGCATGAAGGGATTTTAACAGTAGCTCATCCAGAGTGTAGCAAAGAAATAAGAGATATTTCGGATTTCATAGGAAGTACTAGTGAAATAATAAATTTTGTAAATAATTCTTCAAATAAAAAATTTATTATAATAACAGAAGAAGGGGTACTTCATCAGTTGAGAAAAAATGGAGAGGAAAAAGAATTTTATATTCCATATGGAAAGATGGTTTGTAGAAATATGAAAATGACTACCTTAAAGGATCTTTATGAAAGTCTTTTAAAAATGGAAAATAAAATTGAAATAGATGAGGATTTAAGATTAAAGGCATATAATTCATTAAAAAATATGCATAAACTTGGGGGCTAAAACTATGAAAAGGGTAGCTGATGTATTGATAGTTGGAAGTGGGGTAGCAGGACTATATGCCTCATTAAACTTAAGAGAAGATTTAGAAATAATTATGGTTTCAAAAAAGTCAGTTAATCTATGCAATTCTTCCCTAGCTCAGGGGGGAATTGCAGTAGCTAGAGGAAAAGAAGATTTTCAGTCATTCATTGAAGATACTTTAAAAGCTGGAAAGTATGAAAATAACATTGATTCTGTTAGGGTTTTAGTTGAAGAATCAATGGATAATATAAATAAACTTATTGATTTAGGGGCTAATTTTGAAAAGGATGAAAATGGAGTTCTTTTTACAAAAGAAGGGGCACATGAAATAAATAGAATTGTTTATCACAAAGACATCACTGGAAAGCATGTTGAAGATATTCTTTTAGAAAATGTTAAAAGAAGAAAAAATATAAAAATAATAGAAGATTGTGAAATGGTTGATATATATCATAGAGGTAATAGATGCATAGGAGCCTTATTCAATAAAGATGGACAGGATTTAAGTATTTATGCTAAAGTGGTGATTTTGGCTACAGGTGGAATTGGTGGTTTATTTAAAAAATCTACTAATGAAAGAATCATAACTGGAGATAGCATAGGGGTTGCAATTAGAAATAATATAGAAATCAAGGACCTTTCTTATATACAAATTCACCCTACTGCATTTTTCTCAAAAAAATCAGAGGAAAAAAGATTTTTAATTTCTGAATCTGTTAGGGGAGAAGGGGGAAAACTCCTAAACTGTAATGGAGAAAGATTTGTAGATGAGTTATTACCAAGGGATATAGTTTCTAAAAAAATATATGAAGAAATGAAAAAAACAAATTCTAATAATGTATTTTTAGATGTGTCCTTTATGGAAAAGAGTTTTTTACAAAATAGGTTCCCTAACATATACAATAAGTGCTTAGAGGAAGGAATTGATATAAGTAAGGAGCCAATACCTGTAGCCCCAGCCCAGCATTATTTCATGGGAGGAATTAAGGTTGATTTAAATGGAAAAACTTCTATGGAAAATTTATATGCTTTTGGTGAGACAAGCTGCACAGGAGTTCATGGTGCTAATAGACTTGCTAGTAATTCTTTATTAGAAGCTTTAGTCTTTTCAAGAAGAGGGTCCTTAGAAATTAATAGTAATATAGATAATTTAGAGCTTATTATAGAAGAGAGAGAATGTGAAGATTTAGATAAATACAGATTGTTAAACAGGAAAATATTAATTGATGAAATCTGTAGGCTGAGAGGAGATATTAAGGATGAATTGGTTACTTGTGGAGGAGAATGTAAAAAGAGCTCTTAATGAGGATTTACAATATGGAGATATAACAACGGAGTCAGTAGTATTAGATCATAAAATAGCTAAGGTTGATATTATAGCTAAGGAAAAAGGGGTAATAGCAGGTACAGAAGTTTTCAAAATGGTCTTTAAGATTTTAGGAGATGTAGAAGTTGATTTTTCAGTAAATGATGGAGAGGAAGTTGAAAAAGGGCAGCACTTTGGTCAGGTTTCTGGAGATGCAAAAAAAATTCTTATGGGAGAAAGGGTAGCTTTAAACTATATGCAAAGAATGTGTGGAATAGCAACTCTTACTAGAGAATTTGTTGAAATATTAGAAGGAACAAAAGTTAAGCTTTTAGACACAAGAAAAACTACTCCTAATATGAGGATTTTTGAGAAATATGCAGTGAAGGTTGGGGGAGGAACTAACCATAGGTTTGGATTAAATGATGGTGTTATGATAAAGGATAATCACATAGAGGCAGCAGGTGGAATAAAGAATGCAGTTTCCCTAGCAAGAAAAAATTCTCCTTTTGTTAGAAAAATAGAAGTTGAAGTTGAAAGCATTGAGCAATTAAATGAGGCTTTAGAAGCAAAGGCAGATATAATAATGTTAGATAATATGGACATAAAAACCTTAAAAGAAGCTGTAAAGTTAATAGACAATAGAGCAGAGGTAGAAGCTTCAGGAAATGTAACCTTAGATAACATTATGGAAATAGCTGAAACAGGAGTTGATTTTATATCAACAGGGTCAGTTACCCATTCCTTTAAAGTATTAGACATAAGCATGAAAAACTTTAGATATATAGATTAAAAACTTGTTTATATTAAAACTAAAATAAAACTTATAAATAATATGAAGAGAATATCTGAATGAGCTTTAGAATTTAAGCTATTACGTAGAAGATTTTACCTTAAGAAGCGAAACTGTTTGACCGAAGGGAGTTTTTCGCTTTAGTAAAATCTTCGGAGTAATTGCTATAAATTCTTAGCGAAATTCAGTAATTCTCGGAATTTATTTATAAGTTTTATTTGTATATTATGTAATAAAAATATATTTAGTTTTAATTAGATTTTATTTATTAATAGTGAATAGTTAAGATTATTATATTTATTAACTTTAAAACTTTTTAACTAGCCTTTGTTTCTTCATCATACATATTTTCAAATTCCATTGATGTTGGACTTTCTTTTAATACTGCATTTAGGATTAGGGCAGCTATTGTTCCAGTTGAGATTCCAGAAGAGAAGATCATTCTAATTGCTTCTGGAAGGTTATGAATTACATCAGGTCTAAATGTAACTCCTAGTCCAAGTCCCATAGAAATAGCTATTATTAAAAGATTACGCTCTGTAAGTTTTATATTACTTAGTGTTCTAATACCAGCTGCCGCAACTGTTCCAAACATCATTATACCTACGCCACCTAGAACTGGATTTGGTATCCCTGTTATTATGGCAGCCACTTTAGGTAAGAATCCAAGGATAACTAATAGTATCCCAGCCATTACAGCCACATGACGGCTAGCTACCTTAGTTAGAGAAATAATACCTATATTTTGACTAAAAGAAGTATTAGGACAAGAACCTACTAGTCCACCTAAGGCACTTCCTACACCATCAGATAATACTCCAGCAGCCACTCTTTTATCACCAATATCAATATTAGATGTCTCTCCAATAGCCTTTAAACATCCTACAGTTCCTATTGTGGCTACAAAGTAAGCAGGTATAAAGGCCATAACTGCTTTAGCATCAAAAGTTACTCCGAATTCAAGGATCTTAGGGAATGATAGCCAACTTGCTTCCTTTACAGGAGTAAAGTCAACTAGTCCAAGAGGAATACAAACTATATATCCTACAACTATACCTATAAGTATTGAGGCGCTACTAATCATACCTTTTCCGTAGTTATTAAGTAAAAGAGTTATTACTAATACAAACATAGCCACAGCTAAGTTTTCTAAACTAGCATAATTAGCTGAACCAGCACCACCTGCGGCCCAATCAATTGATACAGGAAGTAGAGTTAATCCTATTAAGGCAACTACGGTACCTGTAACAAGTGGTGGGAAAAATTTCATTAAAGGTTTTATAAAGAAACTTAAAATAACTTCAAATAAAGATCCGAGTATTGTAGCTCCAATTATTCCAGGTAATCCAAGAACTGAACCAACTGAAATTGCAGGGGATACAAAGGTAAAATCAGTACCCATAATACAGGCAACTCTTGCTCCAACTTTTCCAACTCCTTTAGCTTGAATAATGGTAGCTAGTCCAGAACCAAGTATAGAAGCACTTATTAAGGCTGTTGTTACTTTACTATCAAAGCCAAGAGAAGTTGCAATAACTAAGGGTACTACTATAATTCCACCAAAAGCAGCAAATATATGTTGAAGTCCAAAGAGAACTTTTTTGGGCAAATCTAAATCATCATCTACTCCATAGATTAAGTTAACTTCCGTGTTTTTTAAGTTTTGCTTTTCCATAATTTCATCTCCTTATAGTTTTTTAGAATTTACATATTAAGATTTAAATTTATATCCAAAATAAAAATTCCCTATAAGTTTTAAAATAAAAAATATGAGTTCTATTAAAAGTATTTTAAGAGAATTTTTTATTGGAATAATATACTTTAAATCTTAAAACTCATATAAAGAAAGGTTTCTTATAACTTTTAGGAAGTTATACTTAATAAAAAAACAACACCTTTTTAGAGGTGTTGCTTTAAAACTAGAATTACTAGAATTTATAGTACAACTCCTCGTAGTCTGCTATTTTACGGTTAGCAGGTAGAAACTTTCGGACCATATTACCGATTATATACGAGTTAAAATTTAATACACTTATTATATCACGAAAAATTCAAATATCAATAGTTTATATTGTTCGCTATAATAAATTTATTTTATTTTTAAATTATTTTTAATGGAAGTATATGTAAGGATTTTACTTTGTATTAAGAAATTTTAAAATAAGTATAAGAAAAAAAGAAATATCTCTTATTTCTAAGGATTTTTTATTAATTTAAAAATACTTTTAGTTTGAAAGGTATATTTTTTAGTATAAAACCTATATGAAAGTCTTGGACAAATGTCCCTGAAAACATTTACTTAATATTTGATAATAAGCTTGTAAGAAATACATTGAGAGGAGAATTTAAAATGAACTTATCAAAAGAAATTAAAGAAGCTTATGAATATATAAAATCTAAAAGTAAATATTCTCCTAAAATAGGCTTAGTTTTAGGAAATGGATTAGGAGATTTGGCAAATGAAATAGAAGAGGCAGAATATTATAGATATATGGATATACCTAATTTCCCGGTACCTACTATTGCTGGGCATGAAGGAACTTTAATAATTGGAAAGTTACATGGTAGAGAAGTTATTGCTATGAAAGGAAGATGCCATTATTATGAGGGGCACTCAATGCAAAGGATAACATTACCTATTAGAGTAATGAAACTTTTAGGAGTTGAAACTCTTGTAGTAACTAATTGTTCAGGACAGGCTAAAGAATCTATTGAAGCTGGAGATTTAGTTGTAATAAGAAATCATATAAACTTCACTGGAGATAATCCTTTAAGAGGAGAGAATTTATTAGAGTTTGGTGAAAGATTTCCAGACTTAGCTTATCCTTATGATAAAGATTTAAGAGAAGAAGTTAAAAATATTGCTAAAGATTTAGATATAAATTTAAAAGAGGGAGTATATGCAATGTTTTCAGGTCCAAGTTATGAAACAGCAGTGGAAACCTTAATGGCTGCATCCTTAGGAGCAGATGTAGTAGGAATGTCTACAGTTCCAGAAGTTATAGTAGCTAATCATTGTGGAATAAAAGTATTAGGTTTTTCTGGTGTACCTTGTTTAGCTGCCGCTTATTCAGAAGCTGAAATAACTCATGAAGAAGCTATGGCAAATTTCCAGAGTATTACAGAGAAATGTACAAGTATAGTAAAAGAATTTTTAAAGAGATATTAGATAAAAAATATTTAGTATTTTGCTATCAAGAACAAATGATTATAAAGAATTTTTAAGAGAAATATTTTAAATTTAGGAGGATATTATTTATGGAATTAATGAAAAAATTCACTTCATATACTTGTAGCCCAATATTCGTTGTAGTAGCATGTGCTATATGTTTATTAGTGGGATTTTCAATAAACTCAAGTATTATAGAAATTTTTGCTTCAGTAATGGGAATAATAAATGTTTGGTTATTATCTAGAGAAAAAGTGTCCAATTTTATATTTGGGATAATAACAGTAGTAGCATATTTATACATATATTACAATACTGGATTATATGCATTAGCTGTGTTAGCATGTTTCCAAGTTGGATTCAACATATTTGGTTGGTACTATTGGGTTAAAAATTCAGATCAAGAGGACAATGTAGTAACATCAGGGTTAACTAAAAAGGGACAGATATTATGGACTATAATTATATTGGCAGCTTGGGCAGTTTGGGGATATGTAGAAATAAATATATTACATGCTCAAAATGCAATTCTAGATAGTTTAACTGCAGTACTTGGATTAGTAGCCCAATATTGGTTAAGTAAAAAGTTATATGAAAATTGGATTTTATGGATATTAAGTAACATATTATTTATAATTATATATATACTAAATGGATACTATGTAATGTTAATTTTAGTTGCTATTCAATTAATATTATCAATATCAGGTTTATTAGAATGGTATGCAAGCTTTAAGGAGCAAGGAGAAAATAAATTAACACTATAATAGATAAAACTATTTTTATGGGTGTGATTATGTATGAAGAGTTATGAATTAATAGAGTTTATAAATAACTGTCCAAAGGAAATTAAAAAAGAATTAAAGAATAGAAGTTTTAAATATGGAGAAAAGTTATTAGTTCAAAATGAGAATTGTGATTTTGTATATATCTTATTAAAGGGAAAAATTAAAACATATCATTGTGATTTTACAGGAGCTATATATCTAGAAGATATTGATAGTGAAGCTACAATATTTGGTGAACTAGAAGCCTTAATTAATAAGGAAGTAGTTACTACAGTGGAGGCTCTATCACAATGTGAGACCTTAGAGATAAGCAAAGAGTCTTTTATTAAGTGGATAGAATTAGATAATAAATTTTCATTATTTATAAGTAAGCTTATAGCAGAGAGAAATTATGAATGTTGCAAAAGAGAACGAGTTAATGCCTTTTATAATTTAAGATATAGGGTAATGTACATAATATTAAATACACTTCATAAAAATAATTTAGGAATTACTAAGGATTTATTAGTTGAAGGGGTAGGTTCTAATATTAGAAGTATAAATAGAATAATAAATCAATTAATAGAAGAAGGAATTCTTGATTATAATTCAGGTAAAATAAAAGTTAAATCAATAGAAAAACTTAAAGAAGAAGTTAATTATTATAAGCCTTAAGAGATATAATATTAAAAAAAGGTGCATAAAATCTTACATTATTAAGATTTTAGATGCACCTTTTTCATTTTTTTATAATTAGTATATTATAGACCATAAAAGAAGTTTTATAAAAAAAGTAAATTGTACAATCCATTTTATTACAAAAAAGTTTTAAAAGTATATTATAATAAAAATATGTATAAATTATTATAAAATGTTAGTGGTATTGAGAGGAGGATAAAAATGCAAATTACAGATGAAAAAGTTAAAAAGAATTTTGTAATAAGAGCTCTTAAACAAATAGGAACTTTCTTTATTTTTACTATGGTTTTTGCTATTGTATTTAGTTTTTTACAGCCACGAGTTTATAAAACACATAGTGAATATCTTTCTATTAAAGAGAAGTATGATAATCTTCAAAAAGAGTATGATTCCTTAAATGAAAAAATAAGTAATGATACCAATGCTTTAAATTCTAAAAAAGAAGATTTAACTAAAAGCAATGAAGATTTACAAAATAAATTAAATTCATTAAATAAAGAAATACAAAGTTTGAATTAGGAGTAGGAGCATATGATAAAAGAAATTATAAAATTTATAAAAACTCATAAAATAGCTCTTATATTAGCATTGATTTTAGGGATTTCGCCTAATCTTATGGTTAAAGATTATTCAAAGGAATTTAATGAAGTAGCTCCTAAAGTTGATGAGTTAGAGTATAAAATACCTGCCTTAAAAAATAATACAGAGCTTAAATCAATTCAGGAAGAAGTAGATAAATTACAAAATGAAAATAACACCTTAAGTAAAGAGGTAGAAGATAAACAAAAAGAGTTAGATAATTTAAGAGCTAAAAAAGAGGAACAAGCTAAAATCGCACAGGAAGAATCAAAAAAATCAGAAGAGAACTCTAAAAATAAAGCGGTTGAAAATAGTAATAGTACATCAGATAATAACAGTAAGAATACAAACAAATCCTCTGGTGATCCATCAAATTTAGCTAATTCTTCAGGAGATTCAACACCTAAAACAGCTGGTTCAGGAGAAATAGTTTATTGGACAAGTGGTGGAAAAAGCTATCATAAAAGATCTAATTGTACAACCTTAAAAAGAAGTAAAAAAATATACAGTGGAACACAGGCTGAAAGTGGTAAAAGTGATCCATGTAATGTTTGTTGCAGGTAATACATAATTATCTTAAAAGAAATTTAAGATAAACTTATAAATATTATGAAGGGAATATTTAAAAAAGCTTATATAATTCTCTAGATGTATTTATAGGTTTTCTTTTTACATATTTTTTATTTAACTTTATGATTTTTGTATTTATTACTTTTATATATTTTGATAAAATATTCTACATATACTAATGGAAGAGGTAAGGAGCAAGGAATGAGTGACAAAAAATTATTCACAATAAAGACATCTATAAATAAAAAAGATTATAGTAGATTTTTGTACATAGCAACTTTCTTAAGAAAGAAATTTACAATCCCTGCTATTATAGTAATTACAGCTTTAATGGCTGGATTTGTTTCTTATAATAATAGGATTTTTGAATTAAAAAGCTTTTTAATTTATTGGTTAATATTATTAATCATAACTTTATTTGCAATAGTTGTGAAAATTGAATTTCAAAGTAGGGAAAGGGAAAAGGCTGATAAAGCTGGCGTTTTAAAATCCATAGAAACTTTAGAATTTTTTGATGATATTTTAGTGATTAAAAGCACAGCATTTAAAGGTAAAAGCAAGATTAAATATTATAAATTTTATGAGGTAATAGAGACTAAAAACTATTTTATAATATATTTCAACAGAAGACAGGCTTCAATAATAAGAAAGATTGATTTAGAGGATTCATTGGTAGATGAATTAAGAGATTTATTAACAGGAAAAATAGGTCATAAATATAAAAAACTTTTTAAATAATATATTAAAATATAAGCTATAAAAGGTATGTATGAAAAGATAGTAATAAACTTATTTTTATACAGTACCTTTTATTTTTTATATTTTATAAGGGAGAGTTTAAAATAAATATTCCACGAAAATATTTATTATTTTCATGTATTAATATAATTTTAGAAAAAAATTTTTAGTTAAATTTTATTTTAAATTGGAAAAGAAAATTCGGTATAATTTATTTTTTATTAATGTATTATGGGAAAAAATGAAAAATAAATAAAAAATACACTTAAGGTTGACAGCTGGAAAAATAAGAGATAATATACTTATAAATTCAAAATTAAATTCTATGAAGAGAAAAAGTAGGGCATATTTATTGATCCACAGAGAGTTGACAAGTTGCTGAAAGTCAATGTTCAAGGTATATCTGAAAATCATCTCGGAGAAGTAAAGCTGAAGCTATATTTTAGTAAGTTTTATCGGATTTTCACCGTTATAGGAAAAGCGTATTATTTAGTACGTATTTTAAGAGTGCTATAAATTAAATCTATTTTTTTAGGTTATATTTATAGAATTAGGGTGGTAACGCGATTAAACCTCGTCCCTTTTATAGGGAAGGGGTATTTTTTATTTTTAAAGGAGGTTTTTTCATGGACACAGAAGGAGAAATTATAATTTTTTATAGCGATTAAATAATTAAAAACTATATTTTTACGGAAAAAATATAGTTAATAAAAAAGAAATGGGGTCATTGTTTATGAAAGATTTATCAAGAAAAGATTTATTATTAGTAAGTTTAATGTTATTTTCATTATTTTTTGGAGCAGGGAATTTAATTTTTCCACCATTCTTAGGGCAAGCGGCTGGAAGTGCTACTTGGGTTACTATTTTAGGATTTTTTGTTACGGCAGTAGGATTTCCAGTACTAGGGGTAATTGCTGTGGCAAAATCAGGAGGATTACATGTATTAGCAAGTAGGGTAAATCCTGTCTTTGCAACGTTTTTCACAGTTCTTATCTATATTTCAATAGGACCTGGCTTAGGAATACCTAGAGCAGGAAGTCTTCCCTTTGAGATGGCAGTTGCGCCATTTTTACCAGAAGGACTTATATCTAATAATTTAGCATTATTTATATATACTTTTGTATTTTTCGCAGTTGCATACTGGCTATCTTTATCACCAGCAAAGTTAGTAGATAGAATGGGGAAAGTATTAACTCCAAGTTTACTTGTATTAATAGGATTAATTTTCGTAGCAAGTATTTTTAAACCTTTAGGAGCATATGGAGAAGTTACAGGAGTTTATAAAGAATCACCATTTATAAGTGGATTTTTAGATGGATATATGACTATGGATACAATAGCTGCCTTAAACTTTGGAATTGTAATAGCTCTTGTAATAAAGTCTAAGGGAGTAAAAGAAGAAAAATTTGTTGTAAAAACCTCTGTAAAAGCAGGAATAATTGCTGGAGGATTATTAATAGTAATATACTCAATGCTTGCTCATCTTGGAGCAACTAGTGGTGGAAGATTTGGTTTAACTGAAAATGGAGCACAAACTCTTAGTAATATAATCACTTATATTTTTGGAAAACCAGGAGCTATTTTGTTAGCAGTAATATTTACATTAGCTTGCTTAACAACTTGCGTAGGTCTTATTACATCTTGTAGCCAATACTTTCAAACTTTGACTAAAAAAATAAATTATCTTTCTTGGGTTAGAATATTAACATTAACAAGTATGGTTTTAGCTAATATGGGATTAAATAAAATATTAGCAGTATCAGTTCCAGTTTTAAATGCAATTTATCCTATGGCAATAGTGCTTATTGTCTTAGCAATGTTAGATAAATATATAAAAGGAAACTCAGTGGTTTATACTACAACTATAGCATTTACAACAATAGTTAGTGTTATTCATGCTTTAAGTGGTACAGGTATTAATATAGAATTTTTAAACAGGATTTTTGAAAATTTACCTTTCTATTCAGAGGGGTTAGGATGGGTATTACCAGCCCTATTTGGTTTAGGATTAGGTTTAGTTTTAAAATCATTCTTTGAAAAGAATAAAGAAGAAGTTTTAGAAGTTAGTTAAATAAAATAGAGAATAATTCACTTTGTTTCGTAAATTTTTTCTTTAGATACAAATAATAAACTAGTATCGAATATTAATATTTAAACTTAAATGTATATAAAATAACAAATAGATATTAAAAAGCACAAAATATCATAAATTGCAAAAAGAGTAAATAAAACACTTTAAAAGAATTTTATTGGTGATATAATAAATTAAGCAAAATCACAAGCAATAATTTACAATGAAAAAATAATTTTGAACGGAGTGAATTCAGTGAATAAAAAGAACGGAAGAATTTATCAGGTAGCCTACAGAATTACTGCTATAATTCTTTTTGGGGCTTTAGCTGGAATTGGGGTTAACTTTTTCTTAACACCTGCACATATTTATTCATCAGGTGTTACAGGAGTATCACAGCTATTATCATCTATTGGTGGAGATTTTTTCAATATAAACATTGATATTTCAACATGGGTTTTAATTTTAAATCTACCACTTGCTTATTTATCCTATAGAAAATTAGGAAAGAAATTTACCCTTTATAGTTTTCTTTCTATAATTTCATTATCATTTTTTATAGGGGTTATTCCAACAAGAGCGGTTACTAATAACCAACTTTTAAATTCCATATTTGGAGGAGTTCTTATGGGAGCTGGAGTTGGAATGTGCTTTAGAGCAGGCTTCTCTACTGGAGGTACAGATATTATAGTTTTAGTTGTTCAAAAAATGACAGGAAAGTCAGTTGGTCAACTAGGATTTATAGTAAATGGAATAATATTATTAGTTGCAGGATTAGTTTATGGATGGGAATTAGCTTTATATAGCTTAGTTTCAATTTACGTAACTACTAAGGTTATAGACTTATTTTACATTCAACAATACAAGCTTACAGTAACAATTTATACTAAAAAAGAAAAAGAGGTTGTTGATAGTTTAATTAAGAGTCAAATGAGAGGAGTTACAATTGGTAGAAATCTTTATGGTGGATATACTAATGAACCATTAAGCTCAATTACCACAGTAATTTCAAAGCATGAATTATTAATTGTTAAGAAAAATGTTATGGATATAGACCCAGAAGCATTTGTAAATATACAACCAACTGTTGAGGTTATGGGAAACTTTTATGATAATTCATTAATATAATTAGGAAAAGAGTTGCATAAAAAACTAGAAAATAAGCTTTATTTACTAGTTTTTATGTGGCTCTTTTTTGTTTTAGTGTTTATTTAAATTGAACGATAATTTAGTAAGCTCAAATAATAATTATCTTAATTTAAAATATAAATACCCTCAAATTAATATTACTTTATTATTAAAGTAGATGAAATATCTAAGTGTTTTTTGAAAATAATTAGGTATTTATAAAAATAAATACTTTATTGACAAAAAATTCACTAAAAAGATATAATAGTCTTGTTACATTTATAAACGTTTACAAAAATAAGGGGGAGATTTTATGAAAGAATCTAGAAAAAAACTTAACAGACTTATATCAACGGCAATTGTAAGTTGTATGGTTATGGGAGCTTCCTATGAGAATGTTTTGGCACTTGAAAATAAGAGTCAAAATAATTCTGAAAAGGTAGTGAAATATGACAACGAAGCTGAGTATATTAAAAACATTAGATTAAGATGGAAGGAGGATTTAGTAGGTAATTCTTCTTTAGATACAAGTAATGCTACAATATCTAAGAAGATAATAAGTTATACAAATAATACAGACAAATTAGTAGCAAAACTTAATATGGATCCTAACGCTCAATGGCTTTGGGAAGATTTAAAAGATTATAAACAAAATCCAGCTAGAATAACATCTATGTTCAATAACTTAGTAACAATGTCTATGGCATATAGCTTACCTAATAATAAGTATTACAAAAATGAAGATTTGAAAAATAAGATAATATATTCCTTAGACTGGATCAATAAAAATGCTTACAATGAGAATATTGACCAGTATGGCAACTGGTGGGATTGGATGATTGGAATACCAGCAAGATTAAATAATATTGTTGTTTTAATGTATGATGATTTAACTGAAGAACAAGTTAAAAATTATATGAATGCAATACAAAAATTCTTACCAAGTATTGAGCCTGGAAGTAAATATCATACAGGAGCAAATTTAGCAGATGTATGTATGAATAAGTTATTGCAAGGTGTCAATGAGAATGATCCAGAAAAAATTAAAGAAGCATCAGAGGATATAGTTGGAGTTTTTGATTATGTAACTAGTGGGGATGGATTCTATAAGGATGGTTCATATCTTCAACATGGAATGGTAGCATACACAGGTTCATATGGAAATGTTCTTATTGAGAAAATATCTAATATAATGTTTTTATTAGAAAAAACTCCATGGTCAATAAAATCTGAAAGTAAAGATAACGTTTATAAGTGGATTTTTGAGAGTTTCAATCCAATTATATATAAAGGATACGTTATGGACATGGTTAGAGGAAGAGCAATATCAAGATATAATGCTAATGGATACTTACAAGCATCTGGAATTATTGAAGGTATGATTAAAATTGGAATGATTTCTGATGGAGATAAGGCTAGTGAAATAAATGCTCTAGTTAAAAAATGGGCTACAGAAGCTAAGAGTGTATTAGATTTTGGAGCAAGATTTAAGTCAATTAATGTAATAGGTGAATTCTATGGAATTATGAATAATGACAATATAAAACCTTTAGAAGAAGGTGATAAGCATTATGCATTAAATAGTATGGACAAGACTGTTCATAAAAGAGAGAACTTCGCTTTAGGTATATCAAGAAGTTCAAGTAGAATTAGTAAATATGAATTCATGAACAAGGAAAATTTAACACCATGGTTCCAAGGGGATGGAATGACTTATTTATTCAATAATGATTTAAATCAATTCTCAGGAAATTTTTGGGCTACAGTAGATCCATATAGAATGCCAGGTACAACTGTAGACACTAGAAAAAGAGAACCAAAAGAAATATTACCAGGGTTAGATCCAGGAGCATCACAACAAAATGAAATTTATTATGAATTAGGAAAGAGTAATTGGTCTGGTGGAAGTAAGTTAGGAGCTTACGGAGTAGCTGGAATGGAAATAGATAATAAGTACGATTCCTTAAAAGCTAAGAAATCTTGGTTTATGTTTGATGATGAAATAGTTGCCTTAGGTTCAGGAATAACTAATCCAGAAGATTTTGAAACTGAAACAATAGTTGAAAATAGAAAGATAAAAAGTGATGGATCAAATAAATTTATAGTAGATGGAAAAGAAAGAGTAAGTAAATTAAAAGAAAAAGATAAAGTTGATAATGCAAAATGGGCTTACTTAGAAGGAAATGTAAGTGGATCAAATATAGGATATTATTTCCCAGAGGGAGCAAATATTAATTTAATAAAAGATGAAAGAGAAGGTAATTGGATTAATGTAAACTCTTCTAAACCAGAAGCAGATAAGGTGGTTAAAGATAATTACTTAACTATGTATATAGATCATGGAAAAGCTATAAAAGATCAAAAATATAGTTATGTATTATTACCAAATAAGACTGAGGATAAGGTAAAAGAATATTCTGAGAATCCAAATGTTGAAATTATTCAAAATGATGATGTAGCTCATAGTGTTAAGCATAAAAAATTAAATATTGAAGCAGCTAACTTCTGGAAAGAGGGAAAAAATACTGCTGGAAATATAACATCAACAGGAAAATCATCTATAATAATAAAAGAAAATAAAGATAATACCTTAAGCATAGCTGTGTCAGATCCAACTTTCTTAGAAAAAAATCTTTCTATAGAAATAAATAAACCAGCAATGGAAGTAATAAAATCAGATAAAAGAATATCAAATATAAATTTAGAAAATGGAAAAATAAAATTTGATGCAAACACAGAAAACCTTTCAGGGGCACCTTTAGAGCTTCTTGTAAAATTAGGCGACAAAAATAATGGAAACAATGAAAATAATAATGAAATTAAAAATGAAGCTCCTGTAATAGAAGGAGAAGATGCTAATTTATTTGTAGGAGATAAGTGGGATAAATCTCTTCACAAACTTAAGGCTAAAGATAAGGAGGATGGAGATTTAACTAAAAATATTAAGATTAAGGATAATCAAATTCCTTTAAATGATCAATTTGAAGTTACAAAGCCTGGGACATATCCAGTTACTTTTGAAGTAAGTGATAATAATGGGAAAAAAGCAGAGAAAAAGCTTAATGTTTTAGTTAAAGAAAAGGAAGAGAACAAGCCAGAAAATAAACCGGAAAATCAAGAGAATAAACCAGAGATTAAACCAGAGGATCAAGAAAATCAATCAACAAAACCAGAAAGTGAAGAAAATAAAGGGGAAAATCCACAAGCAAATAATAATACTGAAAAGCTACCTAACACTGGAGGAGCAAGTAATCTAAGCCTTGGAGCAATAGGTGTTCTTCTAGCTACTGTTGGAACAATGTTTACTAAGAAAAGAAAAAAATAATTTATAGTGATTAAAGGCGTTGACAATATAAGTAAGGAATTATATAATTAACGTAAGGTTAGTAAACCAGTTTATATAAAACGTTTTAACAATAGGAGGAGAGTTTATGAGGAATAGATATGCTAATAACCCAAAGGATTCAAAAAGATATGATACTGAGGAATTAAGAGAAAATTACTTAGTTAAAGACATATTTAAAGATGATCAAATAGAACTTGTATATAGTCATGTAGATAGAATAATTTTCGGAGGAATAAAACCGGTTTACAAAGAATTAAAATTAGAAGCCGGCAAAGAGATGGGGGTTGATTATTTCTTAGAAAGAAGAGAGCTAGGAATAATCAATATAGGCGGAAAAGCTATCGTAACTATTGACGGAACTGAGTATGAATTAAAAGAAAAAGATGGTTTATATGTTGGAAAAGGAAATAAAGAAGTAAGCTTTAAATCGGTAAATCCAGAAGAACCAGCAAAGTTATATGTTAACTCAGTACCAGCTCATAAGGAATATGAAACCGTTAAGATTGATATAGAAAAGGCTAATCCAGTTAGATTAGGAGACAACAAAACATTAAACAAGAGAACAATATATCAATATGTACATCCAAATGTATGTGAAAGTTGTCAATTATTAATGGGATTAACAATGTTAGAACCAGGAAATGCTTGGAACACAATGCCTTGCCATACACATGAAAGAAGAATGGAAGTTTACTTCTACTTCGATATGGACGAAGACACAAGAGTATTCCACTTAATGGGAGAACCTACAGAAACAAGACATTTAGTTGTTAAGAATGAAGAGTGTGTAATATCACCAAGTTGGTCAATACATTCTGGAGTAGGTACAAGCAATTACACATTTATATGGGGTATGTGTGGAGAAAATAAAACTTTTGATGATATGGATCATATCTCAATGGATATTTTAAGATAAAAGGAGAGGATTAAGATGAATATGGAGAAATTTTCTTTAGACTTTTTTAAATTAGATGGTAAAGTAGCTATAGTAACTGGTGGAAACACTGGATTAGGAATGGCTTATGTAGAAGCTCTTGCAGCAGCAGGTGCTGATGTTTTAGTAACAACTTTTGATAACAATACTGAAGAGGTAAAAAATATTGTTGAATCATTAGGAAGAAAAATTGTATTTGTACAAGGAGATTTAACTAAAAAAGAAACAAGAGATAAGGTTGTATCAACTTGTTTAGAGGAATTTGGAAAAATAGATATATTAGTAAATAATGCAGGAACAATAAGAAGAGCACCATTACTTGAGTACAAAGATGAAGATTGGCAAGCTGTAATGGATATAAACTTAAATTCAGTTTACTATTTATCACAAGCAGTTGCTAAAGTAATGGCTAAGCAAGGATATGGTAAGATTATAAACATAGCATCTATGTTATCATTCCAAGGTGGAAAATTTGTTCCTCCATACACTGCAAGTAAACATGGAGTTGCAGGAATAACAAAGGCATTTGCTAATGAATTAGCAGATTTAAATATACAAGTAAATGCTATTGCACCTGGATATATAAAAACTGCTAACACTGCACCAATTAGAGCAGATAAAGCTAGAAACCAAGAAATTCTTTCAAGAATACCAGCAGGTAGATGGGGAGAAGTTTCAGATTTAATGGGAACAGTTGTATTCTTATCAAGTAAAGCATCTGATTACTTAAATGGACACATATTAGCTATAGACGGTGGGTGGTTAGTGAGATGATAAAGAAAATAAAAACATTAACAAATTTAATAAATGAAGCTTTTGTATTGGTTCTTAGAACCAATACAAAAGATGAAGGTATAGAAACTGCAAAGGCTGCAATAAAGGGAGGATGTAATATTATAGAGGTTACATTTACTATTCCAAATGCAGATAAGGTGATTGAAGAGCTTATTAAAGATAAGAATGAAGAAGTAGTTATTGGAGCAGGTACTGTTTTAGATGCTGAAACAGCTAGAATTGCAATACTTGCAGGTGCAGAATTTATTGTTAGTCCAAGCTTTGATAAAGAAACAGCTACACTATGTAATAGATATGGAATTCCTTATATTCCAGGATGTTTTACACCAAGAGAAATTAAGGAAGCTAGAGAATGTGGATCAGACGTAATAAAATTATTCCCAGGATCAGCTTTCAAGCCAACTATAGTAAAAGATTTAAAGGCTCCTATAAAAGGTATTGCAGTAATGGCATCTGGTGGAGTTAGCTTTGAAAATATGGATGAATGGTTTAATAATAGTTGCGATATAGTTAGTATTGGAAGTGCTATTATAAAACTAAAAGATCCTGCAAAAATAGAGGCAGAAACTAGAAAATATATAGAGCGTGTTAAAAAATTACGTATGCAACGAGGTTAGAGAATGAAGAAAGTTTTAGTATTGGGAGAAATGTTAATGAGGCTAACTCCTCCAAACAACAATAAAATAGGACAAGCAAATAGCTTTAATGTGTGTTTTGGTGGAGCCGAAGTAAATGTGGCAGTAGGATTAAGTAATTTAGGAATTGAAACTAGAGTATTAACAGCTTTACCTGATAATGAAATTGGAAACTTTGCGAAATCTTTTTTGAAATCACAATATGTTGATTGTGATTTCATAATTTCAAAAGGGGATAGGCTTGGACTATACTATTATGAGGAAGGATGTTCTGCTAGAAAAGCTAAGGTTGTTTATGATAGGAAACATTCTTCAATTACTGAGTTACAATATGAAGATATAGATGTTGAAAGCTTATTTAAAGATGTTGAGTTATTACATATATCTGGAATAACTTTTGGTTTATCTGAAGAAGTAAGTGAAGTTGCCCTTAAATTAGTTAATGAGGCTAAAAAAAGAGGTATAAAGATAAGTGTTGATTTAAACTATAGATCAAAATTGTTTGAAAGTTATGAGGAGTTTGTTAGAATAATGAAGCCTGTAGTCCAAGATGCCTATTTATGCTTTGGTTGGTTAAATAGAGAGGATGAGCCTTTTAAGGTTTTAGATGCATCAACTACAGAACTTTCAGATGAGGATTTTATTGAAAGATTTAGATATACAATTGAAGATTTAAAAGTTAAAAATATAGTAACTACCTTAAGGTCTGGAACACCATATAATTATCATACTTTACAAGGCGTGTTTTATGATGGGGAAAGAGTATATAAATCCTCAAAATATGATTTTAGTATGATTTCAAGAATTGGTGGAGGAGATGCTTTTGCCGCAGGGGTTATAAGAACTCTAATTGAAAATAAAGGGGAGGACTTATCCCATGTTATAGAGTTTGGAACAGCTGCTGCAGTATTAAAACAAACTCAGCTTGGAGATGTAAGTATTTCTTCAAAGGAAGAGGTTTTAGATCTAATTAATAATAAGAATTTAGGTAGTGTAAATAGATAAATTTTCTATAAATGTAATTAAATATTATTGAAGTATAAATGTTGTAAAAAAACTATAAAAAGAAAAAGAAAACGTTGACAATAATATTTTAGGATAATATAATAAAAATATAAGTTAGTAAAACAGTTTATGTAAAACGTTTTAATAAAAGGTGGGAGGAAATTATGAGAACTAGATATGCTAATAATCCAAGGGACTCAAAAAGATATGATACTGAGGAATTAAGAGAAAATTACTTAGTTGAAGACATATTTAAAGATGATCAAATAGAACTTGCATATAGTCATGTAGATAGAATAATTTTCGGAGGAATAAAACCGGTTTATAAAGAGCTTAAATTAGAAGCTGGTAAAGAGATGGGTGTTGATTATTTCTTAGAAAGAAGAGAGCTAGGAATAATTAATATAGGCGGAAAAGCTATCGTAACTATTGATGGAACTGAGTATGAATTAAAAGAAAAAGATGGTTTGTATGTTGGAAAAGGAAATAAAGAAGTAAGCTTTAAATCAGTAAATCCAGAAGAACCAGCAAAGTTATATGTTAACTCAGTACCAGCTCATAAGGAATATGAAACCGTTAAGATTGATATAGAAAAGGCTAATCCAGTTAGATTAGGAGACAACAAAACATTAAACAAGAGAACAATATATCAATATGTACATCCAAATGTATGTGAAAGTTGTCAATTATTAATGGGACTAACAATGTTAGAACCAGGAAATGCTTGGAACACAATGCCTTGCCATACACATGAAAGAAGAATGGAAGTTTACTTCTACTTCGATATGGACGAAGACACAAGAGTATTCCACCTAATGGGAGAACCTACAGAAACAAGACATTTAGTTGTTAAGAATGAAGAGTGTGTAATATCACCAAGTTGGTCAATACATTCTGGAGTAGGTACAAGCAATTACACATTTATATGGGGTATGTGTGGAGAAAATAAAACTTTTGATGATATGGATAATATTCCAATGGATGTCTTAAGATAATTTGAGAGGGGTATTTATGATTAAGGAAATAAGAGTTGAAGAGATTGCAAAGAAAGATGAATTTCTGAAAACTAAGTTATTAACTAGAGCTGAGGTTAAAAATGCTATTGATTTAGTTATAAAACAAATAGATGCTAATATGGAATATTTCAAAGAAAAATTTCCATCATCAGCAACAAAAAATAATCAGTATGGAATTATAGAAAATATAGAGTGGACTGATGGATTCTGGACAGGCTTATTATGGCTTGCTTATGAGTACACAGGAGATGAAAAATATAGAGAGTTAGCAGATAAAAATGTTGCATCTTTTAAAAACAGAGTGGAAAAAGATATAGAATTAGATCATCATGATTTAGGATTCTTATATTCATTAGCTACAGTAAGTGGTTATAAATTAACAGGCTCTGAGGATGCAAGAGAAGCTTCAATAAAAGCTGCAAATAAACTTATTTCTAGATACCAAGAAAAAGGTGAGTTTATTCAAGCTTGGGGAGAGCTAGGTAGCAAAGATCACTACAGATTTATAATAGATTGTTTATTAAATATACCATTATTATACTGGGCTAGTGATGAAACAGGAGATGCAAAGTATAGAAACATAGCAAATAAACATTTTGTTACATCTTGTAATAATGTTATAAGAGATGATGCATCTGCATTCCATACATTCTATATGGATAATGAAACTGGAAAACCTTTAAGAGGAGTTACTAGACAAGGATATAGTGATGATTCAGCTTGGGCTAGAGGACAAGCTTGGGGAGTTTATGGTATTCCATTAAATTATAGATATACAAGAAATGAAAGTTGTTTTAATCTTTATGAGGGGATGACTAATTATTTCTTAAATAGATTACCTAAGGATAACGTTTGTTATTGGGATTTGATTTTCAATGATGGTGATGATCATTCAAAGGATTCTTCAGCAGCAGCAATAGCTGTTTGTGGTATGCATGAAATGAATAAATATTTACCAGAAGTTGACGAAAATAAAGAAGTATATAAATATGCAATGCATAATATTTTAAGATCATTAATGGAAAATTATATGAATCCTGAAATAGAACCTGGAAAACCGGTTTTATTACATGGAGTATATTCATGGCATTCAGGAAAAGGTGTAGATGAAGGAAACATATGGGGAGATTATTTCTTCTTAGAAGCCTTAATAAGATTTTATAAAGATTGGAACCTTTATTGGTAAAAAGGAGTGTTGAAAAATGGGCGTAAATATTGAAATGATGAGAATTGATGAAAGATTAATTCATGGACAAGGACAAATGTGGTTAAATTCATTAGGAGTTAATACTGTAATAGTTGCAAACGATATTGCTAGTGAAGATAAAATACAACAAACATTAATGAAAACTGTTGTACCAAAATCAATAGCTATGAGATTTTTCTCAATACAAAAAACTTGTGAGTTAATACACAAAGCATCACCACAACAAAAAATCTTCTTAGTTTGTAAAACTCCAGAGGATGCATTAAAACTAATTGCAGGTGGAGTACCAGTTAAAGAAATAAACATAGGAAATATACACAATGCTGAAGGTAAAGAGCAAGTTACTCGTTCAATTTTCTTAGGAAAAGAAGATAAAGATGCATTAAGAGAATTATCAGAAAAGTATAATGTTAAGTTTAATACAAAAACAACACCTAGAGGTGACGATGGAGCAATGCAAGTAGATATAACTAAATATCTATAGTAAATAAATTTAATAAGGGTTATTAGAAAAAGCGGAGGTAATATTATATGGAAATTACATTAATTCAATGTATTTTAATAGGGTTATGGACAGCCTTTTGTTTAGCAGGTATGTTACTTGGACTTTATACAAACCGTTGTATTATCCTAGCTTTTGGAGTTGGAATAATTTTAGGTGATATTCCAACTGCATTAGCTATGGGGGCGGTTTCAGAAATAGCTTTCATGGGCTTTGGAGTAGGAGCTGGTGGAACAGTGCCACCAAACCCAATGGGACCAGGAATTATAGGTACATTAATGGCAATTACTATGAAAGGTCAAGGAATGGATCCAGCAACTGCACTTGCTTTATCATTTCCATTCGCAGTAGCTTTCCAATTCTTAATTACAGCAACTTATACATTTGCAACAGGTTTAACTCAATTTGCAAATAAGGGTATTGAAGAAGGAAACTGGATTAAATTTAAAATAGGTGCTAATGCAACTATTTGGGTATTCGCTATAGTAGGATTTATTATTGGATTTGCAGGAGCATTTAGTACAACTGGATTACAAGCAGCAGTAGAAATGATACCAGCTTGGTTAATAGGTGGATTATCAGTAGCGGGTAAAATGTTACCAGCAATAGGATTTGCAATGATATTATCAATAATGGCAAAAACAGAACTTATACCATTTGTATTATTAGGATATGTATGTATAGGATACTTAAACTTACCAGTAATGGGAGTAGCTTTTGTAGGAGCAATATTCGCTTTAATAGAACATTTCAGAGGAAATAATTCTAACAATTCAAGCGATAGTAATGATGAGGAGGTTGTATTTGAAGGTGGAATCTAGAGTATTAACCAAAAGTGATTATATAAAAACATCTCTTAGAGCATTCTTTTTACAGAATGGATTTAACTATGGTAACTATCAAGGATTAGGATATGCAAATATACTATATCCTGCTTTAAAGAAAATTTATAGAAATAATGAAGAAGGCTTTAAGAAAGCATTAGGTGAAAACGTAGAATTCTTTAACTCTAACCCTCACTTTCTTCCTTTCATCACAAGTTTACATTTAGTAATGCTTGACTCAGGAAGATCATCTGAAGAGGCTAGAACAATAAAACTTGCATTAATGGGACCTCTAGCAGGAATAGGTGATTCACTTTCACAATTCTGTTTAGCACCATTATTCTCAACAATAGCAGCTAGTTTAGCTCAAGATGGTTTAATAGCTGGACCAATATTATTCTTTGTAGCTATGAACGCTATATTATTAACAATTAAATTATTAACAGGTATATATGGTTATAAATTAGGAACTAGTATTATAGATGTTTTAAGTGAAAAAATGGCTCAAATCTCTGCTGTAGCTAGTATGATCGGTGTTACTGTTATATCAGGATTAGCAGTTTCTTTCACAAAAATACAAATTGCTTATAAATACACAGCTCAAATGCCAGATGGAGCTGAAAAAGTTGTATCAATACAAGAAATGTTAGATAAAATAGCACCAGCTCTTTTACCAGCATTATATACAATACTTATATTCTACCTTATAAAGAAACGTAAATGGACAACTTACCATTTAGTTATCTTAACAATAGTAGTAGGTATTTTAGGATCAGTTTTAAAAATTTTAGCTTAGTAAATGTGTAGAGGGTAGTATTTTAAAATACTACTCTCTAAAATAAATTAAGATTAGGAGTATTAAGAGATGAAAATATTAGTAGTAGGACATGGAGAATATTCAACTGGGATAAAATCAGTAATAAAATTACTAACTGGAGTAGAAGAAAATATTGATGCAATAAATTTAAATGGAGAATTAACTCATGATGAGTTTACTGTTAAAGTTAAAAACTACATAGAAGATAATAATGATCTAATTGTTTTTGCAGATATAACAGGGGGAGCACCTTTCCAAATAACATCAAGAGAAATATTATTAAATGAAAAATCAGAAAATCAATATGTTGTTGGTGGAGTTTCAGTAGCTTGTATTTTAGAAGTTGTTATGAATACATTAGTATTAGAAAACAATGAAAATCATAGAGGAGTTATTGAAGAAGCTTTAAATAAATTACCTGAAATGTCATCAGTTATTTGTAGAAAGGACTTAGTTGGTTAACTATGAATGATAGAGTGCTTTGGTTAATAATATTAGTACTGGCTACATATACTATTATAATATCTTTTGTTTCACCAATGATACACAAAAAAAGAATGAAAGAGCAAGAAAAGGCTAGAGACATTTATTTATCAAAATTAAAACCAGGAGACAAGGTTATTATTATATCAGGCATATATGGGATAATTAAAGGAATAAACAATAATATAGTTAAATTAGAAATTTCAAAGGGCGTTATAATAGAAATCGATAAAGAAAGTATTATGGGCGTTTTAAATTAAAAGCAGAATATTTAATAAAAATAATACTTATTAGAGTAAGTGGCATAAATGCCGAATTTCATGGATAATAAAATATTAATTTGAAAAGAAGACTACTTAATATAAGTGGTCTTTATTTTATTTATAAGGTGGAGATATTATGAGTAATTATTCTAATAAAATAGAGGGATTAAAAGCAAAGGTTAATGAGTATATGCAAGTATATGATGCTGAGTTTGTAAGGTATTATATAAATCATAATTGTAAGAATGAAGTAGATAAAAAGTTAATAGGTTCTAATTTAATTCTTAATAATTCTTTTATATTTGATGATGAATGGGATATGGAACAATGTAAAATTCCATATTTAAATAGAGATTTAGATTGGAACTTTACTCCTAATGGAGATGAGGAATGGGTATTTATGCTTAATAGACATGAATACTTTGAAAAATTAATTGCAGCCTATTATTTTAGTAATGATGAAAAATATTTAGATAAGTTAAAGGAATTAATATTTAATTGGATTGAAAAGAATGAAATAAAGGAGTGTGGAGGACCAACAATAAGAACAATAGATACTGGAATAAGATGTTTTAGTTGGATGAAGTCTCTTTTACACTTGATTCATGAAAATAAATTAGAAGATGAAGAAATATTAAAAATAATTTCTAGTATAAAAGAACAATTAGAGTATTTGAAAAAATCTTATATTGATAAATATGTTCTTAGCAATTGGGGAGTATTACAGACAACAGCAATAATTACTTGCTCACTATGGTTAAAAGAATTTATTGAGGATGAGGAATTATATAAGTGGGCACTTGAGGAACTATACAGGGAAATAAATCTTCAAGTTTTAGAAGATGGTTCACATTGGGAGCAGTCTGTAATGTATCATATTGAAGTACTAAATTGTTCTATGGCAACTATACACTATGTTAAGTATTTTAATGTTGATTTAGATGAGGAGTTCTTAGAAAAAATACATTCTATGGCTAAATATTTAGTTTACTGTGGAGATTCAAATTCAATTCAAGTTGCTCAAGGGGACAGTGACAGAAGTGATATTAGAGATGTTCTTCTTAGGGCATCTATATTATTTAATGATCCTCATTTAAAATTTAGAGCATATGAAACTATGGATTTAACCAGTATATTATTGTTTGGAAGAGATGGATTTTTAAAATATACAAATATGGATGCAGAGGAAATTACAAAGCTTAATAAGTCCTTTATAGACTCTGGTAATATTTATATAAGAAGTGGATGGGACAAAGAGGCAAGTTTTACTTATTTACAAAATGGTACTCTTGGAAGTGGACATGGACATTCAGATTTATGCCATTTTTCAATTCATTATGGTGGAGAACCATTTTTAATAGATTCAGGTAGGTATACCTATGTTGAAAGTGATCTTTTAAGAGAATATTTAAAATCTGTTAAGGCTCATAATGTATCTGTAATTGATGATTCTCCTTTTGCTATTCCTAAGAATTCATGGAAATATAATAAATATCCAGATGTTATGAAAAATTATTTTAATGAAAAAGATAATATAGCTTATGCTGAAATGGCTTATTTAGCAACTTTAAGTGATGGAACACCATATACGGTTATTAGAAAGGTGTTAGTTATATCTCCAGATATATGGGTAATAGTTAATGATATAAGATGTAGTGGAAAGCATATATGCAAAAATTATTATAATTTAGATTATAAGGTTAAGGTGATTAAAGAAGAGGGTTATTTTAGATGTGTAAATAAAGAAAGTGAAATTAAGATTTATAATAACAATGTAGATAAGAAATATATAGAAAATACTTTAATTTCAACAAATTATAATAGTATAAATAATAGTAAAAAGATAGTAACACAAGGTACTTTTGAAAATAATTTTGTGAACTATGATATAATTTTAGGGCAGAATTTAAAAAGTATAGAAATAAAGGATCCTAGTATTGTACAATATAATTCAAAAGAAAAGATTGATACAAGTGTGGCAATAACTAAAGAATTTGTAATAAACGAAAATGAGAGTTATACTGTTATAATATTTAATAAAGAAACATTTAAAGGGGCTAAGGTATATATGTATGACGATTTGGCTTTATATGGTAAGGTTATTGTTGTGCATAGAGTTAAAGACAAGAGAGAAATAATTCGTTTGAAAGCATAAGATAAATAACTATTTTTTATAAGGAGGTAAATTGTGGTAAATGAAGGCGCTAAGTTAACCATAAATGATATTGCTAAAAAAGCTAAAACTTCAAAAACTACGGTATCATTTTATTTAAATGGTAAATTTGATAAAATGTCCCCGGATACAAAAAGAAGAATAGAACAGGTTATTGAAGAAACAAATTATAGTCCAAACATAATGGCAAGAAGTTTAAAATTAAAAAAATCAAATTTAATAGGTGTTGTAGTTGCAGATATAACAAATCCTTTTAGTAGTAATATAGTTAAAGGAATTGGGGAGATTACTAGAAGAAAGGGTTATCAAATATTAGTAGGTAGCACTAATTTAGATTATTACAATGAAGAAGAGTATTTTAAAAAGATGCTAGATATGGGGGTTGATGGCTTTATAGTTCAACCTACTAAAAATTTTGACAAGTTATATCCAGCAATAAAAAATAAGGGTAAGAAAATCGTAGTATTAGATAGTGTTTCTTCAAGGTACACTGGAAAATGGGTGAAAACCAATAACTACGAAATAGTCTATGAAGCAGTTTTAAAGTTAGCTGAAAAGGGATATGAAGAGTTTATTTTAGTAACAGAAGCTCCAGATAAATTAGCAGCAAGAATGGAAAGAAAAACTGGTTTTGAAGATGCTGTAAATAAGATAAATTGCAAAAGTTTTATTGAAATTATAAATGAAAATACAGAGGTTGATGAAATTGCTGAGATGCTTAAAATAAATATAAGCAATAATAAGAAAACTGTTATATTTGCTATAAATGGTAAAATACTTCAAAAGGTTTTTAAGGCTGTAAAAATGGAAGGATTTGATGTTCCAAATCATGTTGGAATAATTGGATTCGATAAATGGGATTGGACAATGTATGCAAGTCCATCTGTAACTACAATAGATCAACCAACTTATGAAGAGGGAAAATATGCTGCTAAAATGCTTATTGAAATGATTGAGGAAAATGATGATTTTTATAAATCAGAGGTATTTGATTGTAATATAAACTGGGAAGAATCAACTGATTTATAATTAATTTTATAATTTGTGGGAATGATTAACTTGTAATAATAAACATATGATGATAAAGGAAAGAATTTTTTAGGTTAACTATAAGAGTTCTTAGAAAAACATAAGAAGTTTAATTACATGGTTATAGATAACAAATATATTCAAATGAAATCTCTCTTATATAAATTAAGTTGTGAAGGATTAATTTAGTTAAATTAACTAAAGTTATAATCTTTCACTTATTTTTTTTATTTTATAAATAAAGAACTTATGATATCATCATTAAATAGAGTATTTATTATAGAAGGTGAGAGTATGGAAAAGGTTGATTTTTCTAAATTTACTGGTGATTTAGTAACTAGAGAAAATATAGAGTATGAAAAAAGTATAGAATCTTGGAATAGAGCTATAAAAAAATATCCTTTAGGGATAGTTTTTTGTAATAATATTGATGATGTAAAAAATGCTTTAGAATGGGCTAAAGAAAATAATATTCCATTTAGAATAAGAGTTGGACGTCATAACTATGAAGGATACTCCATAGGAAATGATGTATTAGTAATAGATTTAAGTAAAATGAATAATATAATCATTGATGAAGAAAATATGAAAGTTACTATAGAAGGTGGCGTTAAAAATGAAGAAATATATGAAGCCTTAGGTGTTTTAGGATATCCATTTCCAGGAGGGGGATGCCCTACAGTTGGTGTTGTAGGCTTTGCTCTTGGTGGAGGTTGGGGATATTCAAGTAGATTACTTGGGCTTGGATGCGACAATCTTCTAGAAGTAAAGTTTATAAATAGCAAAGGGAAAATTGTTATAGCTAATGAATATGATAATTCTGATTTATTCTGGGCTGCCAAAGGGGGTGGAGGTGGAAATTTTGGAGTAGTTATTTCAATGACCTTTAAAATTCCTCAAAAAATAGAAATGGCAACTTTAATAGATATAGATTACCCTAATGCGGAAAAAGAAGAACTTGTTTATGTAATAAGAACATTACAAAAAAAGTTCAAGAACTTAGATAGGAGAATGAACTTAAAAACAGCTATCTACAATTCAAAGGATAAGGGAATTGGAGTTAAGATTACAGGATTATTTTATGGACATAAAGAAGAAGCTAATGAAATATTACTTCCATTTAAATTGCCAACAAGGGTTAATTTTAATTTAAGTTACATGAGAGTTTTAGAAGCTAATAGAAAGATTGAATATAGTCATCCTCCTTATGAAAAATATAAATCAACAGGAAGATTTGTATTTAGAGATTATGATAATTCTGAAATAGAAAAACTTATAGATATAGTTTCAAATAGAGCAGAGGGAGCATATTATACTGCCATATCCTTTTATGGACTTGGTGGAGCAGTAAAAGATGTTTATAAGAATTCATCAGCTTTTTACTATAGGGATGCAAGGTTTATTATGGGAATACAATCTGTTTGGGAAGATGATATTTTTGCAGAAGAAAATATAAAATGGATTAAAAATAATTTTAAATACATAGAAAGCATAACTACTGGATCATTTATAAACTTTCCTTTTAAAGACCTTAAGGATTATGAAGAAGAATATTATGGAGAAAACAAGGACAAGCTAAGAGAGATTAGAAAAAAATATGATGAAAATAGATTTTTTGCTTTCGAGCAGGGAATAAAATAACATTAGACAAATGGGTAGCTGTGGATAGTGTACTCCAAGTTGCATAGAAATAAAATAATATTATATAAAGAAGCATAGAGAACTTAAAAAGTTTTCTATGCTTTTTACATATATGCATTAATTTTAAGATATTGATTAATATTTAATTATATATTTTTCATATGATTTATATTTAAATCTATTTTAGAAATATTGATAATTAGACTTTATTGATAAGTTTTCTAAATAAATTATAATATATTTAGAAAATCTGGAAGTTTAGGTAAGGAAGAATATTAATGAAGGAAAGGAGAATTAAAATGGCCTATAAATCATCAATTATTTTAAATAAAGAAAAATATGACTCATATTTTGATAATACATTTAAAAATTCAATTGTTCATCATTTGAAATGTTTATTATTAGGAATATTAACTTTAGGATTGGCATACCCATGGATTATTTGCATGAAGTATGAAGCTACTTGTAAACATACAGTTATTTGTGGGAAAAGATTAAAATTTATAGGTAATCCTAAGGAATTAATAGGACATTGGATATTTTGGTGGATACTTATTGTAATAACTTTTGGTCTATATGGGCTTGTAGTAAAGATTAGATTTCAACAATGGACAAGTGCAAATACAATTTTTGAAGATGTGGAAATAAAATAAAAATATTTAAAGCCTAAAAGCATAGAATTTTCAATAATTTCTATGTTTTTTATATAATCAATTTATTTTTATTATTAAATATATAAGTAAAATATTATTATAATTATAAAAAACAAGTATTTAACTTATTTAGGTCATAGATTTATAATAAAAATGCAGAAAGAAATAATATACAAAAGAAAGAAGTGTTTAGTATGAGTATAAAATTAATATGCATTGATATGGATGGTACTTTACTTATGGATCAGCAAAATATTGCAGAAGAAGATAAAAATGCAATAAAAGAAGCTGTAGAAAAGGGAGTGATAGTAGCCATAACTACAGGAAGAATTTATGATTGTGCAAGAATGTACTCAGACACAATAGGTTTAAAAACTCCAATTATAGCTAGTAATGGAGCTTATATTGGAGGAGTAAATGACGAAGAAATATATAATAACCCTCTTAAACAAAGTGATCTAGAGGATTTTAATATAATAACTAAGAAAAATAATTTATTTACATATGTAACTACAAACTGGGGAATTGTCTCAACAGTAGAATTACCAGAAAATCATGTTTATAAGGTTTTAAATAAAACTTTACCTAAAGATAAACAAGTGAGATTAGAGGTTGTTAAGGATTTAGATGAAGCATTCAAAAAGTATAACGGAGAAATATTAAAGGGTGTTTGTGTAGAAAAAGAATTTAAAGATAAATTAAAAGAAGCAAAAGAAGAATTAATTGCTTGTACAACTGATTTAGAAGTTGTTTCTTCTTGGGATGATAACTTTGAAATAATGAAAAAGGGAAGTTCAAAGGGGGAAGCTGTTCAAATGCTTGCTAAACATTTAGGTGTTTCTCAAGAGGAAGTAATGTGTATAGGTGATAGCGAAAATGATTTATCAATGATAACTTGGGCTGGAACTGGTGTTGCCATGGGAAATGCTATAGATTCAGTGAAAGATGTTGCAAATTATGTAACATCAGACAATAAGCATGGGGGAGTTGCAGAGGCTATAAGAAAATTTGTACTTTAAAATTGTGGAGTCTCTTAATATATTTTATTAAATTCTGTTTAAAAGTAGGGAGAGCTTTAGTTAGATATAAAGTTATTAGTAAAAGTGTTGTTAACTTGGAAAATATAATCTTTTATTAAAGTAAAATTTGTTTTAAAAGGAGATACGGTATGAGAGATATTATATTAATAGGGGCTGGAGTAGTTGGATGCTCTATAGCTAGAGAATTATCAAAATATAACTTAGATGTCTTAGTGGTTGAAAAAAATAGTGATGTATCAGAGGGAGTATCAAAGGGAAATAGTGGTATAGTACATGCAGGTTATAATGAAAAAATAGGTACTTTAAAAGCTAAATTAAACATAGAAGGAAATAAAATGTTTGATGATTTATCAAGAGATTTACAATTTCCTTTTAAAAGAAATGGTGCATTTATCTTAGCTTTTTCAGATAAAGATATGAAGACATTAGAAAGCTTAAAGGAAAAGGGAGAAAAGCTAGGCATTGAAGGACTTGAAATATTAACTAGAGAAGAAGCTTTAAACATTGAACCTAATTTAAATAAAGAAATAGTTGGAGTTTTAAATGTAAAAACCTCTGGAATAGTTAGTCCATATGAAATGACAATAGCTTTAGCAGAAAATGCTGCAGAAAATGGAGTTGAATTTAAATTAAACTCAAAGGTAACTAGTATAGAAAAAATATCTGAAGGATATAAAGTAACTTTAAATAATAAAGAAATAGTAAATGGAAAACTTATAATAAATGCATCAGGATTAGAAGGAGCTTTCTTAAATAATCTTGTAAGCATGAGTAAGAGAGAAATAAATCCTGTAAAAGGTGAATATTGTTTGTTTGATAAAGTAGCAGGAGCTATGATTAATAAAACTTTATTCCAAGTTCCAAGTAAATTAAGTAAGGGAGTTTTAGTAACTCCAACGGCAGAAGGAAATCTTTTAGTAGGTCCTAATGCAGTAGAAGGAAAAACATTAGAAACATCTAGAGAGGGTATAGATGAAATTTTAGATAAGAGCAAAAAATCAGTTGAAGAATTACCATTAGCTAGAATTTTAAATACATTCTCAGGAATAAGACCTAAGACTAAAGGTGGAGATTTCATAATAGAAGAAGTAGAGGATGCTAAAAACTTTATTAATGTTATAGGAATAGATTCACCAGGATTAACTGCAGCTCCAGCAATAGGAGTATATGTAGTTAATATGATTAAAGACAAATTAGATTTAATTGAAAAGAAAAATTTCAAAAAAACTAGGGAGAAGATAGCTAGATTTGCAGAACTTTCTTTAGAAGAAAAAAATAGATTAATAAAGGAAAAACCTGCATATGGACATATGGTTTGTAAGTGTGAGTTTGTCACTGAAGGTGAAATAGTAGAAGCTATTCATAGACCTATACCAGCTCTTACAGTTGATGCTATTAAGAGAAGAACTAGAGCTTCAATGGGAGGATGTCAAGGGATTGGATGTACACTTCCTATAAGCAAAATACTAAGTAGAGAACTAGGAATAGACATAAGTGACATAAATAAAAATAGTGAAGGTTCACCAGTAATTGGTTTTAAGGAGGATTAAGACTATGAGAGAATATGATTTAATTATAATTGGGGGAGGAGCATCAGGCCTTCTTTCAGCTATTAATGGTAAAAAAGATGGAATAAAAAATATTCTTCTAGTAGAGAAAGATCCAGTTTTAGGTGGAGCTTTAAATTCAGCTGATTACAATATAAGCGAAAAGGGTAATTTAACAGGTATAGAATATAAGGAAAGTTTATTAAAAGAATTTAATGAGCTTAATGTTGATGTTAAATTAAATACTATGGTTTTAAAAATAGAAGATTCAAATGAAATACTTTGTACAAGTAGTGAATGTGGTGTAGAGAAAATAAAAGGTAAAAACATAATAATTGCTAATGGTGGAAAAGAAAAAAGTAGAAATGCAGTTCAAATTCCAGGGGATCGTACAGCGGGAGTTTTAACTGTAGGAATGGCTAAAAAGATTTTTGGAATTAAAAATATGATTCCGGGGAAAAATATCTTCATAGTAGGAGATACCACTCTTTATATGATTCAAGAGGATTTGAAAAAACATAATATTAAGGTTTCTGGAATCATAACAGATAAAAATAAAAATGAAGTTTTTGATTTAAGTGAAAATTTATACTCTGGATATGAAATTATTGCAATACATGGAGAAGGAAGAGTAAGTTCTGTAACTATAAAAAATGGTGATGAAAAGAAAAAAATAAAATGTGATACAGTAATTTTTGCTTATCCAATGATTTCAGATGGATTAGTTGCATTAAGAAGTGGACTTAAATTAAATCCAAATACAACTGGTCCAGCTGTAGATGAAAATTTAGAAACTTCAAGTAAAAATATATATGCTTGTGGAAATGCAATCTACATTCACAAATCAATAGAAGAAATTGAAGATGAGTGTAAAAAGCTTATTAGCACTATAAGTTAAAAATTATATTACTATTTTATGTATTTAAAAATATTAGAATAGGAATATAAATTATATATTAAATCTATTAAGAAGTAATATTTGGCAATATTACATGGATTTTTACAAAATAAAGAAATTAACTCTACTGAAAATTAATTTTTGGTAGAGTTAATTTACTATATTATGTTAAAATTAATTAACGCATTATAGGTGTTATGGAATAATATGTAATAAAGATGAAGAAAAGGTGGAGAGTATATGGTTTATTTTGCTTATGGAAGTAATCTATGTTTAGAGCAAATGAAAAAAAGATGCCCAGAAGCTATTCCTATGATAAGTGTACATCTTAATAATTATAAATTAGTTTATAATAAATATGCAGATATAATACCTTGTGAAGGTGAAAAGGTTTATGGTGCAATTTATGAAATTTCTCTAAATGATTTAAAGAATTTAGATAAATATGAAGAATATCCAGATTTATATGAGAAGATTGATCTTATTGTACAAGATATAAATGGAATTTCTTATAAAGCTTTTGCTTATGTTATGAATGAAAAAGGAGATAAAGCTCCAGAAAAAAGATATCTAGATATAATAAATAAGGGATATGAGGACTGGGGTATTATTTATTAATATTAAACAATAATAGACAAGTTAATATATTCAACTTGTATAATTAAATGAAGATAAAAAGTGATAAAGAGAGAATTTTTAAGTGGGTTTAGAGTAAAGACTTTAAATCAATTTTTTTATATAAAAAGTTTTTTAGGATATAATTAAATCTTTGTGGTATAGTAGTATAAATAATTAATTTAAAAGAATAATAAATATTATTTAGAGGTATTTAGTATGGAAAAGAATGTGAGAAGACTAGAAGAAATTTTAGAATTTAATAAGAGTTTTGTGGAAAATAAGGAATATGAGAAATATAAAGCAACTAAAAAGCCAGAGAAAAAATTAGTGATTTTATCTTGCATGGATACTAGGCTTACTGAGTTATTACCAAAAGCCATGAACATAAAAAACGGAGATGCCAAGATAATAAAAAATGCTGGGGCTACAATAATGCATCCCTTTGGAAGTATTGTTAGAAGCATACTTGTTGCTATCTATGAATTTAATGCAGAAGATGTTTTAGTTGTAGGACATCATGGGTGCGGTATGAGTAATTTAAATTCTAAAGATATGATTAAGAAAATGGAAGATAGGGGAATATCAGAGGAGACTATATTAACTATCAAACATTGTGGAATAGATGTGGAAAAATGGCTTCATGGATTTGGATGTGTAGAAGAATCTGTAAAAGAAAGTGTGACATCATTAAAAAATCATCCCTTAATGCCTAGTGATGTAAATATTCATGGCCTTATAATTGATCCACACACAGGAGAAATTAAGGTTGTAGTAAATGGATATGAATAAAATAAAAATTAAAAAACACTTACTTTAATTTATTTAAAGCAAGTGTTTTTTTGGACGGTTAATTAATACTTAATATCACTTATAGATAAATTTTTTATGGAAGTTATATTATTATATAAATTAATATAGGGGGAGATAGTATGGATATTAGTAATACCATAAATATTTATAAAATAATATGGATATTTACCATTGGATCTATTTTAGGATATTGTGTAGAAATGATTTGGTGTTATGTAAGAAATGGACACTTTGAAAGTAGAAAAGGATTAATTTATGGAACTATTAGTCCTGTATATGGCATAGGAGGAGTTGCTCTTACACTATTGCTTTATAGATTTATTGATTATAATGGAATAATAATATTTTTTATAAGTGCAATTATTGGGGGAGCCTTTGAATATTTATGCTCATGGGTTCAGGAAAAGGTATTTGGTAGTGTTTCTTGGGAGTATAGTAGTAAAGCTCTAAGTATACATGGAAGAACAAGTGTTGAATATTCTGTCTTTTGGGGAATTCTTGGAGTATTTTTCTTAAAGGATATTTATCCATTATTTGATAAGTTTATGGGGCTATTTTCTTTTCAAACAATAAAAATAATCACAGTAATATTTTTAGTACTTTTAATACCAGATATCATAATATCATCTTTAGCTGTAAGGAGAGAAGTAGCAAGGATGAGGGGAATAAAAGCTAAAAATGCATTAGATAGGTTTCTTGATAAGAAATATACAGATGAATTTTTGAAAAAAATATATCCTAATATGATATTTAAGTAATAATAAAATTTATAGGAGAATGGCATGTTTTTTATTGGTATATTTGGAATTGAAAATAAACAAAAAGAAATAAAACAATTAGAAAATATATATTGCAAAACTTGTTCAACAAGAACTATGGGAACTTTAATAAAGAGTTATGAGTATTTTCATATATTCTTTATTCCTATTTTTAGATGGAATGAAAAATATTATGTTATGTGTAAAAGATGTAACTCAATATATGAAATTTCAAAGGAAAGGGGAAAAGTCATAGAAAATGGAGAAATTAATGAAGTTAATCTAGAAGATATGACTCTTATTCAAGAGGGGCAAGTTTATGGAAAAAGAGCAGTGAAAAAAGTTTGTCCTAATTGTGGAAAAACTGTAGAGGGAGATTATAATTATTGTCCTTATTGTGGAAGTAAAATTTAAGTGCATATCAATTTGATAAGTACATATTTAAATATTTAAGACTTTTTATTTGAAAATTAAATATATATGAGTTTGGTTTAAATTTTATGGGTGTATTAAATTAACTATAAAACCTGAAGAAGTATTATTTTTATAATCTTTGTAGGGGGAATAAAGTTAATTTTATACACCTATTTTGCTATTAAAAATAATATTAAAAAGGTTAAAATTTCATTTTGGATTGAATATTGACATTAATTTCAAAAAGTGTTATATATAAAAATAGAGATTAGCACTCAAGTTATTAGAGTGCTAACAAAGAAGTTTTTTGTTTTGGGAGGGAATAATTCAAAATGGAAAAAAGAGAATTTAAAGCAGAATCAAAAAGACTATTAGACATTGTAATTAACTCTATTTATACAAACAGGGAAATATTTCTAAGAGAATTAATTTCAAATGCTAGTGATGCAATAGATAAGGTTTATTATAAGACTTTAGGAGATAGTTCATTAACTTTCAATAAAGATGATTATTATATAAAAATAAAACCAAATAAAGAAGAAAGAACTCTTACAATATCAGATAAAGGTATTGGTATGACAGAAAAGGAACTTGATGAGAATCTAGGGGTTATAGCTAAGAGTGGTTCTTTACAGTTTAAAAAAGAAAATGAAATCAAAGATGGTTTTGATATTATAGGACAATTTGGAGTTGGATTCTATTCAGGATTCTTAGTTGCAGATAAGATAACAGTAATAACAAAAGCTTTTGGAGCAGATAAAGCATATAAGTGGGAATCAGATGGAGTGGATGGATACACAATTTCAGAAGCTGAAAAAGATTCTTTTGGAACTGATATAATTTTACACCTAAAAGCAAATGATGAGGATGAAAATTATGATGAGTTCTTAGAAGAATATAAATTAAAATCATTAATTAAGAAATATTCAGATTTCATAAGATATCCAATTAAACTTGATGTTACTAAATCAAGAGTTAAAGAGGGAACAGAAAATGAGCATGAAGAATATGTAGAAGAAGAAACAGTAAATAGCATGGTTCCTTTATGGAGAAGAAATAAAAATGAACTTACTGATGATGACTACAATAATTTTTATGTTGAAAAGAGATTTGGATTTGATAAGCCTTTAAGACATATGCACATAAGTGTTGATGGTATGATAAGCTATAATTCAATTCTTTATATTCCAGAAAATATACCATATGATTATTACACTAAGGAATATGAAAAAGGATTAGAATTATATTCAAATGGTGTTTTAATAATGGAAAAATGCTCAGAGCTTTTACCAGATTACTTTGGATTTGTAAAAGGTATAGTAGATTCTCAAGATTTATCACTTAATATTTCAAGAGAAATGCTTCAACATGATAGACAATTAAGCCGTATTGCTAAAAATATAAAAACTAAAATCAAAAATGAATTAGAATCTATGATGAAAAATGATAGAGAAAGTTATGAAAAATTCTATAAATCCTTTGGTAGACAGTTAAAATACGGAGTTTATGATGATTTTGGTATGAATAAAGATGAATTAAAAGATTTATTAATGTTCTATTCATCTAAAGAAAAGAAAATGGTAAGCCTAGCTGAATATGTTGAAAGAATGGCTGAAGACCAAAAATATATTTATTATGCTGTTGGTGAATCAAATGAAAGAATAGAGAAAATGCCACAAACTGAAATGGTATTAGACAAAGGTTATGAAATTCTTTATTTCACAGAGGATGTAGATGAATTTGCAATAAAAATGCTTATGAACTACAAAGAAAAAGAATTTAAATCAGTATCTAGTGGTGATTTAGGAATAGAATCAGAAGAAGAAAACAAAAAGGAAAATGAAGAAAACAAGGGTATATTTGAAGCTATGAAGGAAGCTTTAGGAGAAAAAATAAGTGCAGTAAAAGCTTCAAGTAGACTAAAGAATTATCCAGTATGTTTATCTTCAGAAGGTGAAGTTTCAATAGAAATGGAAAAAATATTAAGTGCAATGCCTAATAATCAAGGAGTTAAAGCACAAAAAGTATTAGAAGTTAATACAAATCATGAAGTATTTAACTCATTAAAGGATGCCCTTGAAAATGATAAGGATAAATTTAACCTATATACAAAATTACTTTATAACCAAGCTTTACTTGTTGAAGGATTAAGCATTGAAGATCCTGTAGACTTCACAAATGATATATGTAAACTGATGAAATAATTTTAACTTGAGGTACATCGAAAGGTTTAATATTAACTTTTTGATGTACCTCAATTATTTTTTGATAAATACTCTATGAAATATGTACTTTTATACAATTAAATCACTTTGTAGATTGCAGAAGGATTTTATGGTATATTTTAAAGTGTGAAGGAGTGATTTTGTGAAAGTTACAATTAAAGATGTGGCTAGAGAAGCCAATGTAGCCCCTTCAACTGTTTCAAGAGTTTTATCTGATAGCCCCAAAATTAGTGAAGAAACTAAAATAAAAGTAAATAAGGCTATAAAAAAATTAAATTATAAACCCAACGCAATAGCTAGAAGTCTTGTTAACAATAAAACAAAAATATTAGGGGTAGTTTTACCTAATGAGGCAGATGATTCATTTAAAAATCCTTTTTTCGTAGAAGCAATGAGAGGTATGAGTATGTCAGCAGAGGAAAATGGATACTATATCATGTATGCTTTTAGTAAAAATGATGAGGACGAACTAAAGACTATAAAGGAATTTTCAAGTAATAATCTATTAGAAGGATTATGTTTATTATCTGTTAGAGAAGAGGACAAGACTATAAAATATTTAAAAGACATAAATTTCCCTTTTGTAGTTATTGGAAGACCAGATGAAGAGGATGTTTTATGGGTTGATAATGATAATTTTCAAGCAATGTTTAAATTAGTTGATAAATTTATAAAAGATGGACAAAGTGATATAGCTTTTATTGGGGGAAAGAAAAGTTGGAATGTTTCTAAAGATAGATTAAGTGGATTTAAAGATGCTTTTAAGGCAAATAATTTAAATTATGATAAAACTATGGTTATTGAGGGGATAGATTTTTCAGAAGAATGTGGGTATTTGGCTATGAGGGAGATAATATCAAAAAGAACTCCTAAGATAGTTGTTACAACAGATGATTTACTTGCTTTAGGAGCAAATAAATTTTTAAATGAAGAGGGAATTGAAGGAGTAAAAATAGTAGGTTTTAATAATACACCTATGACTAAATATCAAAATCCACCAATTTCATCTATAGATATTAATGCAAGAGAATTAGGGTATGAGGCAACTAAGCTGCTTATAGATTATTTAAATGGAAATTTAGTAGGTAGAAAAAAATATTGTATAGTAGATACTGAATTAATTGATAGAGGATAGAATTCCTCATGGAATTTGGGCAAACGTTTGCACAAAAATTTGAGTATAGAAGAGAAAATAAAAGATAAATAGAGAAAATAATATAAATTTTCTCTTAAATCAATTTTGTAAAGGATTTAATAATCTGATATTATAAAAATATAAAATGAGACTTAATTCAAAGGAGCCTAGCGAACTTTGAATTTTAGCCGAATTTATCTAGTGCTTAGCAATTCTTGATGACAGCTTGAATAAGCTGGAATCTTAGAATTGATAGCCAATAGGAAAAATAGAGACTTAATTCAAAGGAGCTTAGTGAGCTTTGGATTTTAGCCTTATTTTAAAATCTGTTTTTTAGGTGATTCTAAAAAACAAATTTTTTTGAATTGTGGGCAAACGTTTGCACATAGTTCAAATCTAAAATTCAATCAATATACGTAAACATAAGGAGAAAATATGAATAAAAAGTGGTGGAAAGAATTAATTGCTTACCAGATTTATCCTAAGAGCTTTATGGATTCTAATGGTGATGGTATAGGTGATATTCAAGGTATAATATCTAAATTAGATTATTTAAAAGATTTAGGTATTGATTTAATCTGGCTATGTCCAATGTATAAATCACCAAATCATGATAATGGTTATGACATTAGTGATTATAAAGATATTTTAGATGAATTTGGAACTATGGATGATTTTAATGAATTGCTTAATGAGGTTCATAATAGAGGGATGAAACTTATTATAGATTTAGTAATAAATCATACTAGTCATGAACATCCATGGTTTATAGAATCAAGATCTTCTAGGGATAATCCTAAAAGAGATTGGTATATTTGGAGAGAAGGTAAAGGGGATGAGGAACCAAATAACTGGGAAAGTATATTTAAAGGTTCAGCTTGGGAATTCTGTGAGAATAGTGAAGAGTATTACCTGCATTTATTTGCTAAAGAGCAACCAGATTTAAACTGGGAGAATAAAGAGGTAAGAAATGAACTATATAAAATGATAAACTGGTGGCTTGATAAAGGAATTGATGGATTTAGAGTTGATGCTATAAGTCACATAAAAAAAGAAGAGGGTCTTAAGGATATGGATAATCCAGAGGGACTTAAATATGTTTCATCCTTTGAAAAACATATGAATGTAGAGGGAATAAATTCTCATCTTAAGGAACTAAAAGAAGAAACTTTTTCAAAGTATGATATAGTTACCGTTGGAGAAGCAAATGGAGTTAGTGCCAATGAAGCTGATCACTGGGTAGCTGAAGATGAGGGGACATTTAATATGATATTCCAATTTGAGCATCTTAATCTTTGGAATTATGAAGAGGGACAAGGATTTGATGTGAAGGCATACAAAGATGTTTTAACAAATTGGCAAAATTCTTTAGAAGGTAAAGGATGGAATGCACTTTTCATTGAAAATCATGATATACCTAGAGTTGTTTCAACTTGGGGAAATGACAAGGAATATTTAACTGAATGTGCAAAAGCTTTTGGAGCAATTTATTTCTTACAAAAGGGAACCCCTTTCATATACCAAGGGCAAGAACTTGGTATGACAAATGTTAAATATCATAGCATATCTGAGTATGATGATGTTAAAACCATAAATACTTACAATGAAAGAATTGAAAGTGGTGTTTCAGAGGAAATAGCATTAAAAGAAGCTTGGGTAACTTCAAGAGATAATTCAAGAACACCTATGCAATGGAACGCAAATAAGAATGCAGGATTTACTTGTGGAAAACCTTGGATAGGAGTTAATGAAAATTATAAAACAATAAATGTAGAAGTTGAAGAAAGGGATGAAAATTCAGTTTTAAACTTCTATAAAAAGCTTATAAAACTTAAAAAGTCTAATGAAGCTTTAATCTATGGTGTATATGATTTAATCCTTAAAGAGGATGAAAATATCTTTGCTTACACAAGAACTTTAAATAATGAGAAGTTCTTGATAATGGCTAATTTAACTGGAGAAAATGCCAAGTACATGTATGAGAAAGAAAAACTTAATTCTAAGGATTTAATTCTTAACAATTATGAGGTTTGTGAACATAAAAACTTAACAGAGTTTACATTAAAACCTTATGAATGCAGAGTATATAAGCTTTCTTAAAGAGATTATTATATTTTTATTTATAATAATTCTAAAAATTTAAATTAAAACTTTAGAAATGAATGTAATCTAAGTTTTTTTTAGAGGTTTTTATATTAAATAAAAATAAATATAAAAAGATTAAAATAAACTTAAGGTTGATTTTTAGTTTTGTATTTTAGCTAGATCTATATAAAGAAAAAATTTAATATTTGGAGTTTATATAACCAATAACCTTGGAATGAATGTTATAAGAATAATAAATGGAGGGATTTGAGAATGAAGAAATTTAAATTAGGGTCTTTTGATTTCTGGCAAAAGTTTGGTAAGGCATTATTAGTAGTTGTTGCTGTAATGCCTGCTGCCGGACTTATGATTTCAATAGGTAAAGTAATGGGAATTTACATTGATGTAGATTTCATAAAAACTATAGCGAGAGTTATGGAGGATATAGGTTGGGCAATAATTGGTAACCTAAACTTACTATTTGCCGTTGCAATAGGAGGATCTTGGGCTAAAGAACGTGCTGGGGGAGCTTTTGCAGGTACCATAGCATTTGTTCTTATTAATAGAATCACTGGCGTAATATTTAGCGTAAGCAATGCTATGCTAGCTGGAGATTCAACTGCTACAGTTCAATCTTTTACAGGGCAAACACTTTTAGTTAAAGATTACTTTGTTTCAGTGTTAGGTGCTCCAGCACTTAATATGGGTGTATTTGTTGGTATTATTTCAGGTTTCTTAGGAGCAGCTTTATATAATAAGTACTATAATTATAATAAATTACCTAATGCATTAGCATTCTTCAATGGTAAACGTTTTGTACCTTTCATGGTTATAATAGGCTCAACAATTTCAGCAATAATACTTTCTTTTGTATGGCCATTTGTACAATACGGATTAAATACTTTTGGTCAATGGATAGCTACATCTAAGGATACAGCTCCAATAATAGCACCATTCTTATATGGTACATTAGAGCGTTTATTATTACCATTTGGATTACACCATATGCTTACAGTTCCAGTAAACTATACAGAGCTTGGTGGAGTTTATCATATACTTACAGGTCCAACAGCAGGGCAAGTAGTTGCAGGACAAGATCCATTATGGCTTGCTTGGATAACTGATTTAAATAACTTTAAGCAAGCAGGAGATATAACCTCATACAATCAACTTATAGGGTCAGTGGTACCTGCTCGTTTCAAAGCAGGACAAGTAATACTTTCAAGTGCTTCATTAATAGGTGTAGCATTAGCTATGTATAAAAATGTTGATCCAGATAAGAAGAAAAAATATAAATCAGTATTTTTCTCAGCAGCCATAGCAGTATTCTTAACTGGTGTAACTGAACCAATTGAATTTATGTTTATGTTTATTTCACCAATATTATATGTAGTTTATGCAGTAATTGCAGGTTTAGGATTTGCCATAGCTGATATAATAAACTTAAGGGTTCATGCTTTTGGATTTATAGAGCTTATAACTCGTTCACCACTTATGATAAATGCAGGCTTAACTAAGGATTTAATAAACTTTATAATAGTTGCAGTAGTATTCTTCTTCTTAAATTACTTTGTATTTAGTTTCTTAATTAAGAAATTCAAAATAGCTACACCAGGACGTATGGGTAACTATATTGATAATGAAGATGAAAATGCAAATAAAGCTTCATCAAATAGCAATGCTTCAATGGATGAGTTAGCAGTTAAAGCTATTGAATTACTAGGTGGAAAGGAAAACATAGTAGATGTAGACGCCTGTATGACTCGTCTTCGTGTTACTGTCAAAGATATTGAAAAGGTTGGAGATGAAAAAGCTTGGAAGGATAATAAAGCCTTAGGTCTTATAGTTAAAGATAAAGGGGTTCAAGCTATATATGGTCCTAAAGCAGATGTATTAAAATCAGATATTCAAGATATCTTAGGTATTTAGGAGATTAAAAATGAAATTACTTACTTTAAACTGTCATTCTTGGCTAGAGGAAGAACAATTATACAAAATAAAATACTTAGCAAAAACAATAGTTGAAGAGAAATATGATGTTATAGCTCTTCAAGAGGCTAGTCAAAGTATTAAGGCTAGTATTAAAGAAGGAAATTTAAAAGAAGATAATTATGGATTAGTATTAATTGAAGAAATAAAGAAACTAGGTGGAGAAGAATACCACCTAGTTTGGGATTACTCCCATATTGGATACGATATATATGAGGAAGGTTTGTGTATATTAACTAAGCATAAAGTGGTAAATAGTGAAAGCTTTTATATATCAAAAAGTCACTCTAAAACCTTTTGGAGATCAAGAAAAATAGTAAAAGCAACAATAGATATTAACAATGAAAATATAGATTTTTATTCTTGTCACATGGGATGGTGGCATGATAAAGAGGAAAGCTTCACATTTCAGGTTGAAAACTTACTTGCACATGCTAAGGAAAGCAAAAATAGAGCCTTCTTTATGGGGGATTTCAATAATAATGCCTTTTTAAAGAATGAGGGATATGATTTTCTTAAGAGTAATGGGTTAATTGATACTTATGATTTAGCGGAAAATAAGGATTCTGGTGTTACAGTTAATAAAAATATAGCTGGATGGGAAGATAACACTGGAGAATTAAGAATAGATATAATTTTTACTAATAGAAACACAAAAGTTTATGATAGTAGGGTTATATTTAATGGAAAAAATAAAGAAGTTGTATCAGATCATTTTGGATTAGAAATAGAAACTATGTAAAGTGATTTAAAATTTTAATTGTGGAAAGTAAAATTTGGATTTTAGTATAATAATATAATATTTTGTTGGAAAATATAAATTAAATTATTTCTGTTAATTCTGTTTTAACTATATAATATTGTATTAGAAAATAGTTTTAAGAAAGATAGTACAAGTAATAAAAGTTACTTGTACTATTTTTGTTTTTAAGAGGAACTTTTTATTTTTTTAGAATAATTTTTAGGGGAAAGAAAAAAATTACTAGAATACTTTAGAAATTAAAGAAAGATAAAATAATATTTCTAATTCATAAAATTTATTTTATGTCCTTATAATAATGAGTTTTCTTTGAAAATTTGTATTAAAAATACAAATTTTAATAAAAAATACAAAGATTTTTTATTATTTAAAAATCATACATAATTTCAGAAGTAAAATTTTAAGAAAATAGTACCTTTTTTTAACATATAAATAAATTTGAATTTTTAGTAAATGTTTTCATAACTGTTATAATGAAATTGTAACTAAACATTTAAGACAAAATTAAGTTAGACTAAGAGATGTTGAGAGAAAGTTCAACTTAAAATTATTTAGGTTGAGCTTTATTTATTTTTAGGGAACTATAAACTTCAAATATAATTCCAGTAATAATCGAAAAAGTATAGGAGGAATAACTATGAAAAAAATATTAAACGTAGCACACAGAGGATTAAGTGGATTGTATCCAGAAAATACTATGATAGCTTTTAGGAAGGCAATAGAAGCAGACTGTGATGGTATAGAAATGGATGTTCATCTTACAAGGGATGGAGTTCCAGTTGTAATTCATGATGAAGAAGTTGATAGAACAACTAATGGAAGTGGGTATGTAAAGGACTTTACTTATGAACAATTATGTAACTTAGATGCTGGAATAAAATTTTCTGATGAATTTAAGGGAGAAAAAATACCTACATTAAAAGAGTTTTTTGATTTTATGAAGGATAATGACAAACTTATAAATATAGAGCTTAAAAATAGCATCATACATTATGAAGGTTTAGAAGAAAAGGTTTATAAAGAAATAGAGAATTATGGATTTGAGGATAGAGTTATAATATCATCCTTTGATCATTATTCAATAAGAAAATGTATAAGACTTAATAAAAATATAAAAACAGGAATACTTTATTGGGATTGTATCTTTGAACCATATAATTATTGTAAGGTTGTTGGAGCTTCAGCACTTCATCCTGAATTTAATAGTATAACAGAAGAAATAGTTAGGGATGCCCATGAAGATTTTCAACAAGTAAATGTATACACAGTAAATGAGAAAAAAGATATGGAAAAAATGATAGATTTAAACGTTGATATGATAATAACCAATTATCCTAATATTTTAAAAGAAGTTTTAGAAAATAAAAATAAATAAATATAATAAGGGTTTAATAATTTATTTTTTATAGAGATTTAAGAAATAAAATTTTAACTATGGTAGATGAAATAACAAAAGAGGGGGTAGAAAGGGATGAAAAATAATAATGCTAAAAAATGGATTACTCTTTTAGTTTTATGTGCTGGTGGAGGAATTATTTATAGATTACCTTATTTAAGAGAGGTTTTTTATATACCAATGCAACAAGCTTTTCATTTAACAAATTTTCAAATGGGTTTTTTAACAAGTATGTATGGAATAGTTAACTTTTTACTATATATACCTGGTGGAGTTATAGCAGATAAATTTTCTTATAAGATACTAGTTCCATTTTCTCTTATAGCCACAGGGCTTTTAGGATTTTGGTATGCAACAATACCATCATACACAGTATGTTTAATCATAAATGGAGCTTGGGCAATAACAACAGTATTTACATTTTGGCCAACTATGGTTAAGGCTGTCAGAATGCTTGGAGATAGTTCAGAGCAAGGTAAGTTATTTGGTATTTTAGAAGGGGGTAGAGGAGCAGCTTCTACAGTTGTTTCATTTATAGCCTTAGGAATGCTTGCAAAACTTGGAGAAGGTTTATTAGGAATTAGATCAATAATAATATTTTACTCAGTAGCACTTATAGTTATTGGAATTATAGCTTATTTCTTATTAGATGATTCTAAAGAAGAAAAGGAAATAAATAAACAAACAAGAGGAGATATTGTGCATGGTATAAAGAAGGTTGTAAAAATGCCAGAAGTTTGGTTAGTAGCAGCCTTAGTATTTACAACTTATGCAGCATTTTCAGGACTTGCATTCTTAACACCTTATGTAACTGAAATATTTGGTATGTCAGTAGCCTTAGGAGCATTTATAGGAATAATAAGAAGTTATGTAATTATGATGCTTGCTCCACCTATATCAGGGATTATTGCAGATAAAATGCATTCAACTATTAAATTTATGATAATAGGACTTACTTTATCAATAATATTCACTTTAGTATATGTGTTTATGCCAGGAAAAAGTGCATTTATAATACCTGTACTTATTAATATGTTAATCTTATCAATAATTTTACTTGGAATGAAGGGGGTGTTCTTTGCACCACTTGATGAAGTTAGAGTTCCAAGAGAATATACAGGTATTGCAGCTGGTATAGTTTCATTTATAGGATATGTACCAGATATGTTTATAAACTCTTACTATGGAGGACTTCTTGATTCACATCCAGGAATAAAGGGATATAATCTTATATTCTTATCAATGATAGCACTTTGCGTAATAGGATTAATCTGTGGAATTGTCCTTTATAAATTAGTTTATTCTAAGAAAAAAGAAAGTGTAGGAGAAAAGGAGCTTGAAGTAGCAAAGCTTAATTCATAATAAAAAAGGGGTTGTATCAAAATATAATAAAACTTACAAACATATTCCGAGAATTACTAGATTTCGCTAAGAATTTATAATCATTACTTCGAAAATAATTTAAATTCTAAAGCTCATCTAGATATTCTCTTCATAATGTTTGTAAGTTTTATAAAAAATTATTTTGATACACGCCTTTTTTTTATTTTATTATGGTTTTACATTTTATAAAATTTGTTGTGAAATTTTTGGGATTATTACATTTTTAAAAATATATCAAATATAACAATTGTTCATAGATTTTAATAAATACATAATTATGCCTATAATAAATATAAACTAACCTTTTTATATGTAAGAATATAATTTTATTTATAAAGATTTTTATTTTAAAATTAATAATATATAAATAAAATTTTTAGCTAATTTTATATGGAAAGGAAGGCTATTATGATTAATTTAAATGAAGAGCAACAAAAGGTTGTAAATGAACAAAAAAATAATATTATTTTGCTTGCCTCTGCTGGAACAGGAAAAACTAATACCTTAGCAGAGAGAGTCACTTCCATAATAAAAAATGGAAATTCAAAGCCTTCAGAAATTTTATGTATCACTTTTACTAATAAGGCATGTAAAGAGATGAGTGATAGGGTAATGAAAATAGTTGGGGGAGAGGCTAAGGAGATAACTATAAGAACTTTTCATAGCTTTTGTTTTGATGTAGTTAGAACTTATGCAAAGAGAAATACAGATATTTTTTCAGATTTCACAATATTTGATGAAGATGATTGTAGGGAAGTTATAAGTAAATTAAGTTATTACTATGCTACAAGCAATTTAATGGCTACTAATATGCAATTTCAAAAGGTTATTGATTTTATAAAGGTTGAAAGAGCAAGAATAGAAACTTTAGATGATAGAGTTTTAGATGAATATAAAACTGTAATTGATGAAATTTTTAAATTTAGAGAAGAAAAAATAAATCAAGTTTGTACTAACAAAGGAAACTTAAATTTAAACCTTAAAAATTATATTAAGTTTCATGGTCATGAATTAGTAACACTATATGATTCTAAGCTTAGAGAGGATCATGCTTTAGACTTTAATGATTTAATAATACTTACTAAGGAATTATTTAAGGATGAAAAAGTTGTTAGGGCTCTTAAAAATAAATTTAAGTATATAAATATAGATGAGGTTCAGGATACAAGCATTATAGAGTATTCAATAATTGAGAAGCTTTTTGAAGGAAACAATGTTCTTATATGTGGAGATTTCTTTCAAACCATATATAGTTGGCGTGGATCTGACCCAGAAATGATTTTTAATAAATTTAAAGAGAAATATACTCCTGTAGAAATTGTTTTTTCCAAGAATTATAGAGCCACCAAAAATTTAAATAAGGCTTCCTTAGAATTTTTGAACAATGCTTTTTCTAGCAAAGTTTCTACTATGTATAAGGACGGGATTTTAGCAGAATCAAAAGAAGATGGTGAGAAAATATTATTAAAGGAAACTAGAGGATTAAGAGAAGAGGCTAGGTTTATCTTTGATTATGTAAACAAGCTATGTGAAAAGAGTGAAGATTTAAAAAGAGTATGTGTTCTTACAAGGGATAATAACTATAATATAGGACTTAGTGAAGAGCTTTATCAAATCGGTGGATATGAGGGAGCAGATTTTGAGTTTATACTTGTAGATCAATTTAAGTTTTTTAGGAGACAAGAAGTTAAAGATATATTAGCCTTTTTAAAATTAATAGCTAATAGGTATGATTCTTTAAGTTTAAAGAGAATAGTTAATAGACTTCCAACAGGAATTGGTATGAGAACCTTAGAGGCTATAGAATCTTATAAGTACAAAGAGGTTGGTATAAGATTAGCAGATTATATAGATCCTCTTGTATTAGAATATGGAGAAAAATTTTCTCTACTAATAAATGCGTTTGAAAAAGAGAATATAATAGTTTTTGATGTGGAAAGTACAGGGGTTGATGTTACAGAGGATGAGATAATTCAAATAGCAGCCATAAAATTAAATAAGAAGGGGGAAGTAGTAGATAAGTTTGAAAAGTTTCTAAAGAATAAGAAACCAGTTAAGGATTCTTATTATGTTCATGGTTTTTCAGATGAAATGCTTCAAAGAATTGGAGAGGACAAAGAAAAAGTTTTAAAGGAATTTGTGGAGTATTCTAAGGACTCTATAATAGTAGGGCACAATGTTCAATATGATATAAATATACTATGTAGTGAGCTTGAAAGAAGTAATCTAGGAAAGCCTAAGTTTAAAACTTTTTATGATACTTTAGATATATATAGAAGATTTTATCCTGGAAATATAAATTATAAGCTAGAAAATCTAAGTAATGTTTATGATACTAAACATAAGCCAAGCCATGATGCTATGGATGATATTATTGCTACTGGTGAGCTTCTAGTTAGAGCAATAAATGAAAAGATAAAGGAAACTTCAATGGAAAGAATGGCTTTAATGTCAAAACATTTAAAAGCATTTACGGCTATTAGTAAGAAATTAAATGAGCTTTTTCAAATAGCAGAAAGCAAAAGACCTTACGAATTAGTTGCCTGTGTAATGAATGGTTTTAATATTAAAAGTATGTATGCTGGAGATGAAAACAAAGAAAAATTAAATAGATTAAGAGATTTATATGCTTTATTTAGAGATTTAGATGATAAGAGCAAAGGTAATAGAGATGCCCTGTTAGATATTATAAGAATAACAGGTCTTTCTAATGGAGAGTTAGAATCTTTAATAATAAATAGAACTAAAAAGCCTAGAATACCAATAATAACTGTGCATCAAGCAAAGGGCTTAGAGTTTGATACTGTATTTTTAGCAGGAATTCAAAATAATACATTTCCTTCTTATATGGCTATTAAAGAGGGAAATCTAGCAGAAGAAAAAAGAGTGTTTTATGTGGCAATAACTCGTGCAAAGAAAAGATTAGTTATAACATATAATTCTCAAGGAAAATATGGACATAGAAATGAAATAAGTCAGTTCATAAATTATATTCCAAAGGAGTTCTTTAAAATTATATGAGAAATATTTTAATTAGATATATAGTTTTTATAGGTTAAGAAAAGCTGAAGGTTGATATACTTCATATAAATCTGTATAATAATTCTGAAACTAAAGGATGGAGTGGATTTTAAGATGAGAATGAGAAGAAAGCCTTGGGCTAGACCAGAATTAGAAGCATGTGACTTCTTTGTAGCTAATCCAAAAGAGAATAAAGGTAATTGGAAAAATACTTTTAAAAATACAGAAAACCCAATATATTTAGAATTAGGATGTGGAAAAGGAACATTTATGGCTGTACATGGTTCTGACCATCCAAACATAAATTATATAGCAATAGACATAAAAGATGAAGTTCTTGTTTTAGCTAAAAGAAATATAGAAAAAGCATATGAGGAGAAAAATAAAGCCTTAGATAATGTTAAATTAATGCCTCAAGAGATTGCTTTAATAGATACTATATTAGATAGCAATGACAAGATAGAAAGAATTTATATAAACTTCTGTAATCCATGGCCTAAAGATAGACACAAGAAGAGAAGATTAACTCACACAAGACAGTTAACAAAATATAGAGATTTCTTAGTTGAGGGTGGAGAAATCCATTTTAAAACTGATGATGATGAGCTTTTTGAAGAATCTTTAGAGTATTTTAAAGAGTGTAATTTTGAGATAACTTACATAACTCGTGATCTACATAACAGTGGATATGAATACAATGTAGTAACAGAGCATGAAGAAATGTTCTCAAAACAAGGAATAAAAATAAAGTTCCTAATAGCTAAAAAGCTATAATTTTACTTGAGAGTTTAAATTTATAAATATTAAAAATAAGATATCTAAAAAAGGACCAATGATTTATTGGTCCTTTTATTTTGTTATTTATTAAAATTGTTCTTAAATTAAAGCATAGATTAGTATATTATTTATCTTTTTATTCATTTAAAATCAATCCATATTTCTTCATTAACACTAAGTATATAAATGATAATAAACATCCTGCTAACCCGTATATAGCATCAACAATATCTTTCGTGTTTATAATACTTAAAAATAATTCATATACAAAATTTCCTAAAATTAAACTTATACCTAATGCAATTACATATCGAAATTTAACATCAAATAAGATAATAATATAACCATAAAACAAGTAAAAAAGAATACTTAAGGAAAAGTTTGATATATGTGAAGTAATAGTGTTACTAATGAATACAATATCACTATTAGAACTATTAATCCATCTAATAATAATTAAAATGAGACAAAAACAAACTAGTGAAAGATAACATATATTAAATTCTTTTTTTATATTGTATTTATATTTTAGTTTCATAGTATTTCTCCAATTTATATGTACTTAATAATATAATAAAGTTTTAATTCTATTATAATACAGAAAATCATTTTACTTTACTTGTTTTGGTGTTCTTGTTTAAAAATTGTAATATAGGTTTATTTATAAGTTGTTTATTATGAACTTGTCTAGTTTCTAGATTTAAGTGATAAATTTTAGAAACATAAAGAACTTTAAAAAAGTATATTTATTACAAAGATGAAATGGTATACAATGTATCTGAAGTTGCTTAGGAATTCTATAAAATTAAGTCAACTTTTAGTTAAATAGTAAAGAATAGAATTTAAATAAATTTAGTTTTTAATTAGTGTTGATTAAAAAATTACTTAGGTTTTAATTATAACTTAAGAAGCACATTAAATTAAAATTTAGTTTTAATTTAGGAAATAACTAAATAATAAATATTTGAACTTGGGGGTAAAGAAAATGAGTTTATCAACTAACGAATTAAAAGAGATTGTAAGAAAAATTGGTAAAGATTTATCAGCTAAAATAGAGGACAAGAAGTTACAAGAATTATTTTATAATTGCTTTATAAATACAATGGATACAACTGTAGAGGTTTCAGAGGGAGATGCTTTTGTAATTACTGGTGATATTCCTGCAATGTGGCTTAGAGATTCCACTTCTCAAGTAGAGCATTACTTACCATTTGTTAATGAATATCCAGAATTAAAGGCTATTTTTACTGGATTAATAAATAGACAAATAAAATGTATATTCATAGATCCATATGCAAATGCCTTTAATAAAGAGCCTAATGGACAAAAATGGGACAATGATATAACTAAGGATAGTCCTTGGGTTTGGGAAAGAAAGTATGAAATAGATTCACTATGTTATCCAGTTAGATTAATACATAAGTATTGGAAAGAATCTGGCGATGAAACTTTCTTTAATGATGATATTAAAAAAGCTTTCAATATGATAATAGATCTTTGGAGAGTGGAGCAGTATCATAGAGAAAAATCAGATTATAGCTTCCAAAGATTAAATTGTTCAGTAACTGACACTTTAAGCCATGAAGGATTAGGAACTCCAGTTACTTACACAGGAATGACATGGTCAGGATTTAGACCAAGTGATGATGCTTGTGAATATGGATACTTAATTCCAGCAAATATGTTCGCTGTAGTTGCCTTAAGATATATTTCAGAAATTGCAGAGAAGGTTTATAAGGATGAAGAGCTTAAAGAAAAAGCTGATAGTTTAAGAGAAGAAATAGATAATGCTATAGAAAAACATGGAAAAGTTTATAAAGAAGGATTCGGAGAAGTTTATGCATATGAAACTGATGGCATGGGTAACTATAACTTCATGGATGATGCTAATGTACCAAGCCTTTTATCAATACCTTATTTAGAGTACAAAGGAATTGAAGATGAAGTTTACCAAAATACTAGAAAATTTATTTTAAGCAAAAATAATAGATTCTTCTTTGAAGGAAAAGCTGCTAAAGGAATTGGAAGTCCACATACTCCAGACCAATATATTTGGCACATAGCTTTATCAATGCAAGGGTTAACAACAAATAATCAAGAGGAAATAGATCAGTTAATTAAATTATTAAAAGAAACTGATGCAGGAACTGGATACATGCATGAAGGTTTCCATGTAGATGATCCAGCTAAGTTTACAAGAGATTGGTTTGCATGGTCAAACTCATTATTCTCACATTTTATATATGAGAAAGTTATAAATAAAAAATAATAAATTTGCTTGTTTTAACTTAATTAGTGGTTATTTTAAAGAGTTATACTCTTTAATACTATCTCCAGTGTTGTTTAAAATATAAAATTTTATTACTCTTAATAATCCTCTAATTAAGTTAAATATATATTTATAGATTTTAATAGGCTGTATAAAAATAATTATAAAACTTATAAATAAATTCCGAGAATTACTGAATTTCGCTAAGAATTTATAGCAATTACTTCGAAAATTTTACTAAAGCGAAAAACTCCCTTCGGTCAAACAGTTTCGCTTCTTAACGTAAAATCTTCTACGTAATAGCTTAAATTCTAAAGCTCATTCAGATATTCTCTTCATATTATTTATAAGTTTTATTATAATTTATTTTTATACAGCTTTTTATTATTTTCAGAGTTTTATTGTTTAGGGTTTTATTTGAATAGAGTTTGGAGAAAAAGGTAAAAATATACTGAGGTGAATTTATGAAAAAGGTAAGCCTAATTTTAATAAATATAATCTTAGTATGTAACTTAATAGCTTGTGGAGCACAAGGAAATGAAATTGCCATAAATTTTATTGATAATGAAATTGAAGTTGAAGAAAATGAGAAAAGAGATATAACAATACAATCGAAAGATAAGTATAAGCAGTTTAGAAATAGTAATACGAAAATAAAGAAAGAAGATTTAAAAACTTATTTTCATAATGATAAAACCTTAAAAGATTTTGAAGTTCCAAAGAAGAACATAGAGGAATATGAAAATTGGTTTATAAATATGGCTAGAGATAGAGGTGAAAGTGCTAAAGATATTTCTGATGCCTTTAGGTCAGTAGATATGTTAATAGGAGAGGATATAGTTAAATTCCCAGTTATAATAGATACTGTTATTTTTAATGATAGAGAAGCTTATGCCATAGCTTACTTATGTGAAGAAGGAGAAAATTTAGATATGGAAGCTCAGGAGGCAATGGAATTAAAAAGATTTGATGAAGTATTAATAATTGGAGTATATAAGGATTCTTCTGATATATTTTATAAAGATAAATATAGTTTAAAATAAAATTTGGTTGAAAAATATATTCTACTTAAACATTAATTATTTTGTAGATTTTTATGAAGATATTATACTAATAATTTAAAGATAAAAAACTTTATTATACATAAAAAACTTAATTTTATAATTTAAAAGAGAATATTTATATTAGTGTTATTTCATTATTTACCATAATAATATTTTCTTTTTATGAGAAAAATAAAATTGAATTTAACTAACTAAGGAGGAATATATTTATGCCAAAGGATAGTCAACCAGATAATAAGGTAGCAAGAATGGAGAAATGTAACTTTCAAACTCCAATAACTAGCGAAGAAGGAAAAAATCATAATAGAACAGCAAAAAAACATTCTGTAAAGAGAGAAGGATTCCAAAGTCCTCACATAAACTAACATATAATCTTCTATATTAAAATATGGTTTTAGTCCTATATTAGTTTTGTATAAAACGTTGGTACGACGGGGTTAGCTTGAGAAAACTTGTACCCTTGGGTATATTTACCAAGAATCTCCCACTTCTGTAAGTGGAGAGTAGTTCACTTGTGAAATATAGAAAAGAAAGCTTAAATAAAAAAACTTCCTTTATTTATAGGAATTAGAATCAAAAAATGTTTAATTTTTGAAAAAATACTTGAATAATAAGTAACAGTATGTTAATATAATATTAACAGGTTAAAGCATAAACCTAATTTCCCTATATTTCATATATATATGCATTTGTCCTATAAGTATCCCTTAGCTTATAGGACTTTTTGTTATATATTGAAAATTAATGGAGGCTTTATTATGGTGAATGAAAAGTTTGGCATACTAGCAAAAATATTTTTATTAATTTTAATATTGGTACCTATAACTTTTAGAGTTTATGATCTTTATTATTTAAATTCAAGTTGGGATATAAATTCTAAAGTTGTTAAAAGAGGGAAGGTATATAGAGACTATATTAAGGAAAAGAAATTAACAGGAGTTCCTAATATTTATTATAAATATAATTCTTTAACTCCAGAAGAAATGATGACTTTAGATGTTTTAGCAAATACTAAGGGATATAACATAGAAGAAGTTTTGCCTGAAGTTGAAAAATATGTTTTATCCCAAAATAATGAAAAAAATGGAGCGAAACTTAATGAAGATGAAAAAATAGAAGTAAATCAATGTGTTAAACAGATAAAAGAGGGAGTAAATGAAAACTTAGAGAAAAATTCATCTTATATATATTGGATGAAAATGCTAATGTCAGTATTTACTGCATTAATGCTGGTTTTAAGCATATATGCAATTTATATGACTATTGTTTTTATAAATGAAAAGTAAGATGAAAGTTTTAGAGATGTTTTAAGTTATTGTTGATTTTTAACTAAGTTTATTAATTGAAAATCAACAATAGCTTAAAATAGAGATTTATTTTAAAAATCCAATTCTGTCTTTAGGGTATACAGTAAAAAGAGCTTTCCCATCTAAATTTTTTTTAGGAACATAGGGGTTTTCCCATCTTCTTGCATCTTCTGATCTTGCTCTATTATCACCAAAAAATAGGTAATTTCCTTCAGGAACATAAAAAGTTTTATTCATTGATTCGTTGTTTTTCACATAAGGTTCATCAATAAAAACATCATTTACATATAAAAGCCCATCTTTTACTTCAACTTTTTCGCCAGGAAGACCAACAACTCTTTTTATAAGCAATTCTTCGGAGGATTCATGACTGAATACAAAGATATCCCCTCTATTTATACTAGTGTAAATTTTACTCACAATTACTTCATCTTCTTCCATTATTGTAGGTCTCATAGAACCAGTAGGAATATAAGCTTTGAAAATTAGGTAATTGGTTAAAAAATAAGAGCATAAAAAAACTATTACAGAAAAGAGTATTAAATTTTTTATTTTTAAGTGTGATTTTTTATTTAATGTAGATATATTGCTTTCAGATAATAAATTCATAAATATATTATGTTGCCTTAGGTACTATATTTCATTAAATTTAACTAAATTTGCAACAAGGACACCTCCTATCTTAAGATAATCATACCATAAAAACCAATATTTGGAAATAAAAGAAATAAAAGTAAATAAATTGAGGGGTTTTAATTATATTTTTATATTCATATATAAAATATAAGAGCAAAAATTTAAAGGATTAGTATTCATATGAATGAGATTTCAGATTTGGCAAAGATAACTTCAATTTTAGGAATTGCTGCTACCACTTATTTAGTCTATGAAAATAATAGTATTTTTATAAATGAATATGAATTATTTACTAGAAAAACTCCTAATTCCTTTAGAGGATTTAAGATTTTACATTTAAATAATTTATATGGAAAAACCTTTGGAAGTGAAAATTATAGGCTTATAGAAAAAATAAATTCTTTAAAACCAGATATTATTGTTACAACTGGGAATATGTTAACTTCATCCTTAGATAAGGATTTTGTTTTTTTAGAACTATGCAAAAATTTAAGGAGCTTTTATCCAATTTATTATTCTATAGAAGGATGCAAAAATTTAATTGGGAAAAAGTATGAAAAATATAGAGATTATTTAAAGGGGTTAGTGGATATAGGGGTGATACTTTTAAATAATAGTAAGGTTTCACTTATAAAAAAGGAAGATAAGTTAAATATTTATGGAATTTACATAGAGGATGAAATAAAGTCTTTTTCTCTTAAAGAAGGATTTAAGAAGGAAAAGATATTTTCAAAAGAAGATGTAGTAAATAAATTAGGAAGTCCTAATAGAAGTGAATTTAATATTGTGCTAGCAAATGATGTAATAAATTTTGAGGCCTATGTAAAGTGGGGAAGTGACATTACTTTTTCAGGATATACTAGAGCCATAAATAGATATATATTTAATAACTTAATGGAGAGAAAAAAGGGGATTTTCATAGAAAAAGATTCATCTATGATTTTAAGTAGAGGGCTTGGAAATGATTTTTTAAAAATGAGAATTATGAATAGACCTGAAATAACCTTGATTACAATAAGGTAATATTGCTTAGGTTTAAACAATGTTAATGCTGTGTAAAATTTTATTCAAATATCCATAGACAGTAGAATATAGGGCGTGAAAAGGTGATAGAATTTAAGAAACATAATTAGACGTAATTTAAAATAGCTTTAAAAGGGACTGTATCAAAATAATAAATAAAAATTTATTTTGATACCCCTAAAAATATATGACTTAAAATTTTTCTGCTAAAGAGAGTAAGCTATTAACTCATAAGATGAATGTGAAAGTTTTTAAATCAGAATATTAAGGAGTGCAATATAAATGCTATATTATAAAGTAGTAAATAATAAATATCTCCATAAAGATAAAGAATGGATTCTGATGCTTCATGGAATAGGTGGAAATTTAAATATATTTAAAAAGCAAATAGATGTACTGTCAGAAAATTATAACTTACTTTTAGTAGACCTTCATGGCCATGGAAATTCACAAAATCACACTTTGAAAAACATGAAAAAAACTAAAGGTGAAATATCTTTTAAATATATTTGTGAAGATATTGTAGAGATATTAGATAAGTTAAATATAGAAAAAGTAAACGTATTAGGTATATCCCTTGGTACTATAGTTGGAATGCAATTTGAAAAATATTTCCCTAATAGAGTTTCTTCTATGATATTAGGGGGAGGAATTGTAGGTATGAACTTAAAGTCTAAATTTTTCTTGAATTTAGCCTTAGTTACAAAGAATATTATTCCAAGGGAAATATTTTATAAAATTGTAGCTTATATGTCAATGCCATGTAAAAATCATAAGCTTTCAAGAAATATATTTTTAAAGGCTGCTGAAAAGTTAGATAAAAATGAACGTTTTAGATGGGTTGAGCTTATGAGGGAACATTTAGAGAATTATAAGTATGTAAAGAATAATGTAAAGAAAATCTTTATTATGGGAGATCAAGACCATGTTTTTCTTCCTACTATAAAAAAGTTTGTACCAGAAGAAGATATTGTTGTAATAAAAAATTGTGGACATATATGCAATATTGATTCCTTTAAAACTTTTAATCATCTTACATTAAACTTTTTAATAAATAATCACGGATATATGTTTGGGGCAAAAGAAAGAAGAAAATATGTTTATAAGTATAACTTTACATAAAATATATTCTGTGATATTTTGGAAGGAAAATTAAAGAGAGTGTTTAATTAATAATAAGTAGATATTTAAAGGGGGATTTTAGTATGAGACTAAAAAATATTTGCTTCATGGCTATGGCTACCATATTATGCACCTCAGTATTAACAGGATGTGGTACAAGTAGTGCAAAGGAAGATTCAGATAATGAACTTTATATTATAACAGAAGATAAATCTTCAATATCTTTAAGCAATTCTAAACCAGGTATGTTTGGAGTCACTGAAGATGGAGAAATATTTATGGAAAAAGGATATGAAGGAAAAGTTGCTTATATAGATAAAAAGGGAAAAAAATCTATAGGTTTTAAATTTGATAAAGGTAGTGAGTTTTCTTATGGAATGGCTGGAGTTAAGGAGGGAAATACTTACAAGATAATAAACAAGAAGGGTAAAACCTTGGTAGAAAAAGAAGATGGGGTATTATCACCTTTAAACAATAATCTTATAAGATATGAAAAGTTAGCTAATGAGATTTTAAATAATGAAAATACTACAGAAGCAATTGAAAGCTTAGCTCAATCTGGTAAAACTTTAAAAACTACTGGAATACTAAATACTAAGGGTGAAGTTATTGTAGAACCAGGAAGATATGATGAAATTATAAAGGATATTGGAGAGGGATATATATTAGTTAAAAAGAATAAAATGTATGGTCTTTTAAATGCTGAGGGAAATGAAATAATCCCTTGTGAATACACATCAATAGGAGAAATAAATGAAGGATTCATTCCTGTATCAAAGGGTAATCTTTGTGGAGCACTTAATGAAAAAGGAGAAATTATAGTGCCAATAGAATATTTCTATGTTGGATCTATGAATGAGGGGGTAGCTCCAGCAAGATTAGATGAGTCTGGGATAGGATTTTTAAATAAAGAGGGATCTTGGGCAATAATGCCAGACTTTGATGGAGTAACAGCAATGAATAATGGGGTTGCTTTTGCTAGAAAAGATAATAAGCATATAATAATTGATAAAGATGGGAAAGAAGTAGAAACTAAGATAAACTTTGAGAATAAAGTATCTATAAATGGATTTAGTGATAGTGGCTTAGCAGTAGTTGATATATTAGATGGAGAATCAAAATATATGTCTGTTATAAATACTAAGGGTGAAGAAATTAAAAATCTTGAAAAGAAAGATTACTCAGCCTTAGAGGTTTATCCAAGTGGATTAATAGTTTCTGTGAATCAAGAGGGGAAAAAAGGTTTACTTAAAGAGGACGGAAGTGTAATTTTAGAAGAAGAGTATAATGATATAAGAGTTATATCAAAGGATGTTATTTTAGTAGATAAGGACGGAACATATTCATATATTGATTCAACAGGAAAAACATTATATTAAATATTGGTCTATGTTCTAGGAGAATTTTTATTTTTAGTTAAATGTAGATCTAGAGTAATTTCGAAAATACTTTAAGACATAGAAAAATATTAAAAGTCATATTAAAACTTTTATTTAAGGGTTTTAATATGGCTTATTTTTTATCTAATATATTATTAGTGGATATATTGGATATATATATCTAATATAAGCATTAATGGGGAGAAATGAAGAATAAGTTACTGGAAATATTACAAAAAGAATTCTATAATTTAGTATAAGTAGTTATATAAAATAATATTGTTGTAACTAATAAAATGAAATTATTGGGTAAAATTATAAGAGAAATAGGAATATGCTAAAACCTTAATATAAAGCTTTATAGGGAGGATTGAAAATGGAGAGTAAAGAAAATAGTAAAAAGTCTTCAGAAGCAAAGAATAAACTAGAAAAAATTTATAGTACTTCCCTGCCTGATGGATATAGATTTACTGATTTTAGAATTGGTGATGAGAACAACTGGGCATATATTCAGTATTCAGCAGGTGTTTTTAAAGATTATCAATTAGCAATTAGAATGATTTTTAAAGAGGAAAATAGCTTAAAAGGAAATTTTAAAAATCGTTGCGTATTTCTTGAAAATGAAAATGGAGAGAGAATTGGAACCATAATGATTGTTCCAAGCCTTTCAGAGGAAGCGGGAGTTCAAGAAATTAAATATTTAGCACTTCTTCCTAAATATCAAGAGCAGGGTTTAGGCAAACTTCTTATATCAAAGGCATATAAAATGGTTGATGATGTAGAAGGAGCTACTAGAATTAATTTAGAAGCTTATAATGATAAATCTATAGTTCTTTTTGAGAATTTAGGGTTTGAAAGATCATGATAATTAAAAAAACTCATTCCAAAAAAATCTTAAAAGATTTAGATTGGAATGAGTTTTTTTATTTTTTAAAGAAAACTTGATTAATTATCTTAGCAATTTCTTTAACTGTTTCAACATTAGATTCTATATTCTCTTTAGCAACAATTAAGTCAGCTGTAGTTTCAGTTGCAACATCAGATATATCCTTAATGTTCTGACAAGCATCATTCACATTATTAGCTATTGTAGGTAAATCGTTAATAGTCTTAGTAAGGTTGTCCTTATTTTGATCTAAAAGACTATTTATATTTGATACTAACTTTAAAACTTTGTTTAATGTTAGTATCAAATAAACAATAGCCACACAACCTAATAAAGCTAATAATAGGTAAATAAAATTTAAATCTATATACATAATTATTAGTTAGATTCTTTAACTTCTTCAGTTTCTAAAGAAGTAGCTTCATCTGCAACCTCAACAGGAACATTTAAGTTTTCTTCTACAGCCTCTTCAATGTTTTTACATTTCTTACTATTAAGATATTCTTTTATTTTACTTTTTGCATCAGAAATATTTTCTTTTCCTTTTGCAACTTGTGTATTTAAATTTTCTTTTAACTCAACACTTTTATCATTTAATTTTTGAGCAGCCTTTTTTGAACCCTCTTTTATATCATTTCTTGTTTCTTTTCCAGATTTAGGAGCAAATAGTAAACCACCTAATACTCCTGCTAATGTACCAACGGCAGCTCCAGTTACAGCAACTTTAGCTTTTTTATTTCTTTCAGCTCTAGCTTTAGCTTTTCTTTTTTCGTCTATTAATTTTGCTAAACTCATAATCCATACCTCCCAATAAATTATTCATATCTTTTAATTAAATTATACTATATAGTATAAAAAAATCAATAATAATTATTAGTTAATATATTTATCTTACAGAAACTTATTTTATTTATTTTTGTGAATTTTAGCTTTAAAAGTTGTTTTTGTGTATCTTATGGAATTTAAGATTATATCTTTACTGCAACAACATAAAAGAATCGTTGTTCCAAAAAGAAATTTAAAAAGATTCAAATTTTCTTTCACAATAAATCACCTTACTTAATATTAAAGCTTAAATTTGCCTTCTTTATCATATGTAGAAAAGGTCTTAAAAGTTAAATATTATAGTATTATTTTTCAAATATATGTAATAAATAAGATAAGTGACTTAAATTATTTATTTAGTATAATTTAGGCTAAATTGTGCATATTATATAATTGAATAAAAGGTACCAGTGTGGTATTATGGTCTAAAATTGGTTATCTTATATGACATTTTATTTCAAATTAATCTATAAGATAAAGAAGAAAATTCATTTTTTTAGAGGAGGAGTTAAAGAATGGACCCGAGTCCCAGTATTTTACCAAAAATTATTCTAATATTAGTTCTTATCTTAATTAATGCGTTCTTTGCAGCTGCAGAGATGGCAATGGTATCTGTAAATAAATCTAAGATAAAGATGCTTGCAGAGAAAGGGAACAAAAAAGCCCTTTTATTAAAAAAGGTTTTAAAATCACCTGGCAACTTTTTATCTACTATTCAAATAGGAATAACATTTGCAGGATTTTTTGCCAGTGCATCAGCAGCCACTAGCATTTCAGAAACTCTAGCGCAATTCATGTACAAGCTAAATATTCCTTATGGTAATGAGATATCAGTTATACTTATAACTGTGCTTTTGTCTTATATAACTTTAGTTTTTGGAGAATTACTTCCAAAGAGAATTGCATTACAAAAGCCAGAAGAAATTGCTTTAATGGCTATAAGACCAATCAATGTTATTTCTAAAATATCAACACCATTTGTAAAGATTCTTTCAGCTTCAACAAACTTATTTATAAAAATATTAGGTTTAAATAAGTCTGAAGATAAAGAAACTGTATCTAAGGATGAAATAAAATCCATGATAAGTATTGGACAAGAGAGTGGTGTAATCGATAAAACTGAAAAGGATATGTTAGATAATATATTTGAATTTGATCATAAAGTTGTTAAAGAAGTTATGACTCCTAGGGGAGAAGTCTTTGCTATAAAATCAACAACTCCAAATGAAACAATTGCTAAGAAACTTATAAGTGAGCAATTTTCAAGAGTTCCTGTTTATAATGAAACTAGGGATAATATAGTAGGAATACTTTATTTAAAAGACTTCTTTGAAGCCGTTGTAAAGGTTGGAGTAGATAACATTAAATTAGATCAATTAATACGTCCAGCTTACTTTGTTCTTGAAAATAAAGCTATAGATGATTTATTTAAAGAGCTTCAAGATAGTAAGCAACATATGGCTGTAATAATAGATGAATATGGTGGTTTTTCTGGAATTGTTACTATAGAAGACTTAATTGAAGAAGTTATGGGTGATATATTAGATGAGTATGACGATTCAGAAAACTATATAGATAAAATAGATAATAATACCTATGTAGTTGATGGTTTATTAACATTAGATAAGTTAAATGATTATTTAAACCTAAATCTTGAAAGTCAAAATATAGAGACTATTGGTGGTTTTGTTGTTAACTTAATAGGAAATATTCCGCAAAGTGAAAATCAAATGGTTGAATATGACAATCTTTCTTTCCAAGTTTGTAAAACAAATAAGAAGAGAATTGAAAAACTAAAAATTTATTTAAATAATTCAACTAGTTTCAATTCAGATGTTATATTAAACAATTAAAATTATAAATAATAGGGCAATGAGCTAATAAGTTCATTGCCCTTTAAGTTTATTAAATTTAGAAAGGATATAATGTTAACGAAAAGAGGTGATAATATATATTAAATGAAAATAATTATTTAATAATACTAAAAATCATTGACTTTAAAAATGATAACCGATATCATTATCTTGAGGTTTTTAAATTTATTAAATATACATACAGATAAAGTGAATTTTTTAAGTTGTTATAAAAAATAGCTTAATTATTTGTAAATTTAAGGGGGAAAAGAAAATGTTAAAAAGAAAAAAATTATTAGCCTTAACATTAACTGCTTTAGTATCTATGGGAGTTTTAGCTGGGTGTGGACAAAAAAATCAGGAAGCTAAGGGAGAAGAAACTGGATCAGGAGAGAAAGTTGTCAATGTTTATTCATCAAGACATTATGATATAGATAAGCAATTATTTAAAGATTTTGAATCTGATACAGGGATAAAAGTAAATTTAGTTGATGGAAAAAGTGATGAGCTAATTGAGAGAATGGCAAGAGAAGGAGATAATACATCTGCTGATGTATTTTTAACTGTTGGAGCAGAAAATATAGCTCAACTTAATGAGAAAGATTTAATAAAGGATATATCATCAGAAAAAATAAATGAAAATATACCTTCAGAATATAGAGGGAAAAACTGGGTTGGATTAACTTCAAGAGCAAGAATCATTGTTTATAATAAGGAAAAGGTAAATCCAGAAACAATAAAAACATATAATGATTTAACTAAGGATGAATTTAAAGGAAAAGTATTAACAAGAAGTTCAAGTTCATCATATAATAATGCTTTACTTTCATCTTTCATTCAATTAGATGGGGCTGAAAAGGCAAAAGAATGGGCTCAAGGTATTGTTAATAATTTTGCTAGAACACCAGAAGGAAATGATAGAGATCAGGCTAAAGCTATTATGGCTGGAATAGGTGATGTTGGAATAATGAACTCATACTATATTGCAAAGATGATATCTTCATCAGATGCAGAAGAAGCTAAAGTTGGTAAGGAAATAGGAGTTCTATTCCCAGAAAATACTCATTTAAATTTAAGTTTTGGAGCAGTTACAAAGAATGCTAAAAATGAAGAAAATGCAGTAGCATTATTAGAATATTTAACTGAAGAAAAAGCACAAAAAGCATATGTTGACGAAAATGGAGAGTTTGCTTTAAATACTAAAGTTGGTAAGAGTGAATTACAAAAATCATGGGGAGAATTTACAGTTCAAAATTTAAACTATGAAACTTTAGGAGAAGCAAAACAAGAGGCTACATTAATTTTTGATCAAGTAGGATGGAAATAATGAAAAAAATTAAATTTAATGGGTGGGCACTTTTAAGTACAATCATCAGTTTGATGATTGTACTTCCTAATATAGATATAATTATTCATTTATTTCAAAAACCAAATAAAACTTGGTATCACATAAAAGAATATTTATTAAAGGATTATATAGTTACATCTATAATAGTAGTCTTTTTTACTGTTTTATTAAGCATAATAATAGGGGTAACTTTATCTTGGCTTATATCTGCCTATGATTTTCCATTTAGGAAATTTTTTAGATGGGCTTTAATACTTCCATTAGCTATACCACCATATATAGGGGCATATACATATTCAGGAATGGTTAGTTACACTGGAGTTATACAGAGATTTTTTAGAAATATTTTAGGGGTAGAATTAAATCAAAAATACTTTGATATTATGTCTATTGAGGGAGCTATTTTTATATTTACATTGTTTTTATTCCCATATGTTTATATGGTTACAATGACATTTTTAGAAAAACAATCGGCAGGATTAATAGAAAGTGCAAGAATTTTAGGAAGCAGTGCAATAGGAATATTCTTTAGAGTTATCATACCTGTAAGTAGGGGAGCTATAGTAGCAGGCTCAACCTTAATAGCTTTAGAAGTTTTAAGTGATTATGGAGTTGTATCATATTTAGGTGTACAAACATTTAGTACAGCTATATTTAAAAGTTGGATATCCTTAGGGGATGTAGATTCAGCCATAAGATTAGCAGGAATACTTATGGTAGTAGTATTTATAATTATTTCGTCAGAAAAGGCCTTAAGAGGAAGAAAAAAATATAGTTTTACTAATACAAAGGTTAGACCAATAAAGAGAAAAAATCTTAAAGGCTTTAATAAATTTATAGTTACATTATATGTTTTAATAATATTTTCACTAGGATTTCTTATACCAGTACTTCAAATGATAGCTTGGGCAATTGCTAGCTATAAAAATATCTATTATAGTCAATTTTTAAGTATGATATTTAATTCAGTAATACTTGCCTCTGGATGTAGTTTACTTATAGTTATAATGGCTTTAATAGTAGCAAACTATGTAAGAACTAAAAGTGGATTATTATCAAAAATATATGCAAAAGTAACTTTAATAGGATATTCGATTCCTGGGGCTGTAGTTGCCATAACTATGATCTTATTTTTTGTAGATATTGATAACAAAATAAAAGGATTAGCCTTAAGCACAAGTATAATAATGTTGGTATTTGCGTATGTAATAAGATTTTTAGCAATAGGATATCAAAATATAGAGGGTGGCTTTGAAAAGATAGGTAATAAATTTACTGAAGCTTCAAGAACTTTAGGATATGGGGTTACTAAAACATTCTTTAAAGTGGATATACATATGTTAAAACCTGCTATTTTAGGAGCTTTTGCTTTAACTTTTGTTGATATTATAAAGGAATTACCTTTAGTTTTAACTTTAAGACCATTTAACTTTTATACTTTATCAACAAAGGTATTTGAGTATGCTAATGATGAGATGATACCTGAGTCAGCAATACCATCTCTAATAATAGTTTTTGTTAGTTTTGTGGCTATATATTTCTTATATAAAGTTGCTGACAAGGAGGATTAGTAATGTTTATTGAAATAAAAGAATTATATTTTAAATATCCTAAGTCTAAGAATGATATTATAGATAATTTTAATATGAGCTTAGAAAAGGGAGAGATATTATCTATTCTAGGTGAAAGTGGAAGCGGAAAAAGTACAATACTTAGAATAATTGCTGGTTTAGAAGAGTCATATAAAGGAGAAATTAAAATTGGTGGGAAAATAGTTTTTTCAGATAATAATTTTGTTGAGCCTGAAAAAAGAGGCGTTGGAATGGTCTTTCAAGACTATGCTTTATTTCCTCATATGACTGTGAAAAAAAACATTCAGTTTGGACTAAAGGGCAAAAATAAGGAAGAAAAAGAAAAAATAGCTATGGATATGCTTAAACTTGTTAATTTAGTGGAACATAAAGATAAATATCCTTATGAATTAAGTGGAGGACAGCAGCAAAGGGTAGCCATAGCTAGAGCTATAGCACCAAAGCCATCAGTACTTTTATTAGATGAACCTTTTTCAAACTTAGATGCAGATCTTCAAGAAAAAATAAGAGGGGAAATAAAAGAGATTCTTATAAAAGCTGGAATTACATCTATATTTGTAACTCATGATAGAAGTGATGCAAAGGCTTTAGCAAATAAATTTATAGAGTTAAAAGAAGGAAAAATAATAAAAGCAGCCTCCATTAATGAATTAAGGTGTTAGCTTTATAAATTAAAATAGTATATATGAAGAGATTGGTGAAAAATAAAAGGTGTGAATTAAAAATAAGTTTTATTAAAATTTATTTTCATTCATACCTTTTATTTTTAAATTAATATTAGGTTAGTAAGGGACTATCTAAGATAGTTAAATATATTTTGGAAAACTTTAGTTTTTAATTGATATTATTAGGTTAGTAACCTAAGTTACTTCTGAAAAATATTTTTTAGTGTATACTAAAATTAATTTATAAATTGAAATTTTTACATTTAATATATAGGAGGAAATTTTAAGGATGGATGGTATAGGAATCGGAATACCTAAGATGGTTAGCGGAACTCATTATGGAAACTTACAAAAGGTTAGAGGGGGAAAAAGAACTTTTGGAATAACTCCTCATATTCCAGGAGGATTTATTACTCCAGAGCAATTAGAAAAAATTGCAAAGGTAACTAAAAAGTATAATGGGGTAATTAAAATTACATCAGGTCAAAGGCTCTTAATAACAAATCTTAAGGGAGAAGATTTGCCTGAAATATGGGATGAACTAGGAATGGAGCCTGCTGTTAAAAAACAAAACTCAGTAAAAAATGTGGAAATGTGTCCAGCTGGTTTTTGTAAGAGATCAAAGTTTAATACTATAGGAACAGGGATGAAATTATTAAATAAATATAAGCATATGGATATGCCATGTAGAACTAAAATCGGAGTAGCAGGCTGTAGAAATGCTTGTGGAAGTGTTTATTCAAAGGATGTTGGAGTTATAGCTGATAAAACAGGATTTTTAGTAACTGCAGGAGGGTCAGCAGGTCATAATCCAAGAATGGCAGATATACTTATAAAGGATGTAGATGAAAAGGAAGCTTTAAGAATAGTTGATAAAATCTTTGAGGTTTATAAAGGGGAAGCTGAGGCTGGAGAAAAATTAGGAGATTTTATTGATAGAATAGGAATTGAAGTATTTAAAGAGAAAACCTTAGCATAATAAAGAAATATAGATTTAATTTGATATAATGGCTTTTAAAGATGAAAAATAAAAGAATTTAGCATGTGCAAGAAGAGTTTTTATCTGTTATTATCTATTTAAACAATAAAGATTATTAATTAATAGTAATGATGAATTTAGAGATAAGTAATATATAATATTTAGGTAAAACGAGAGGAGAATTTTATTATGTCAAATGTTTGTTTATGTAAAGGTGTTTCAGAAGAAAAAATAGTTGAGGCAGTAAAGAACGGAGCTCTTTCTTTTGAAGAAGTAGGAGAAAAAACAGGAGCAGGAACTGGTGCTTGTTGTGGTGCTAGATGCAAATGTAAAATCGAAGAATTAATAGAAGAAAATAAATAATTATATAAACCTAAGAGGTGCACATTTATGTGCACCTCTTTTTTTGTCTCTTATTCTAATATCTTAATAGTAAAAACTTTAAATTAATTTTAGCTATGTATTAAAAAGATTTTTTATACGTAGCTTTTATTTTATAAGGTTTTAAGTAAAGATACTTTGAAAAATAAAAAATTAAACAATGAAAATATATTGACACCATATGAAAATAGTGTATATACTGTATATATAGAATATATACAGTATATACACAGAAAGAGGTGAGTTTTTGAATATAGTAGTTTCAAACACTTCAGGGGTACCCATATATGAACAAATAGCTAAAGCTATAAAAAATGAGATTTTATCTGGAGATTTAAAGGAAAATTCAGCATTGCCGTCAATAAGAAGCTTAGCTTCTGAGCTTAGAGTAAGTGTAATCACAACCAAGAGAGCTTATGAAGAACTTGAAAGAGATGGTTTTATATACACTTTACCTGGTAAGGGATCTTATGTTGCAGAGCAAAATAAAGAACTTTTAATGGAAGAAAAGCTTAGAGAAATAGAAGAAAAATTAGGAGAAGCAATTGATATTGCAAATAGCATAGGACTAAATTTTAATGATTTAGTTGGAATGCTTAAAACTTTAAAGGAATTATAAAGATAAGGTATAGGTTTAAGGAGGAAGGTTTATATGGAAAATGTACTTGAAATAAAAAATATAAGTAAAAATTATAAAGGATTTTCTTTGAAAGATGTAAGCTTTAATATTCCTAAAGGTTTTGTAATGGGATTAATAGGGCCAAATGGAGCAGGAAAGACTACAACAATAAAAGCCATAATGAATTTAATAAATTTAGATAGTGGAGAAATATATATTTTTGGTGAAGACATAAAGAAAAATGAAATATCAATAAAAGATAGAATTGGATTTGTTTATGATGATTGTTGTGCTTTTGAAGATTTTACAATAAAAGAAAATAAAAAAATAATATCTAAATTTTATTCAAAATGGGATGAAGAAAAATTTAAGTATTATCTTGAAAAATTTGAGTTAAATGAAAATAAAAAGCTAAAACAATTATCAAAGGGACAAAAAATGAGGTTTTCATTGGCATTAGCTTTATCTCATAAGGCAGAATTTTTAATATTAGATGAGCCAACATCAGGCTTAGATCCTGTTTTTAGAAGTGAACTTTTAGATATTTTATTTGAAATAATAGGTGAGGAAGAAGTATCAATACTTTATTCAACTCACATAACAACGGATCTTGAAAAATTAGCTGATTATATAACCTTTTTAAACAAAGGAAAAGTTGAATTTTCCTTAGAAAAAGACTTGTTATTAGAAGAATACTTTTTAGTTAAAGGGCCTTTAGATATTTTAAATAAGGATTTAGAAAAAGAATTAATAGGATTAAGAAAAACAAGATATAACTTTGAAGGACTAACTAACAATATGAGAAAATTAAAAGAACTTTTCGGTGAAAAAATTATTTTTGAAAAGGCTACTTTAGATGATATAGTTGTTTATTATTCTAAAAAGGATGTGAAGTAGTATGAAAGAATTACTTAAGTTAGATTTTTTTATACAAAAGAAATATATCAAGAGTTCAATTATTGTGTTTCTTTTTTTAGGCATTACTTTTGCGTTAACTCAAGGAATGAATTATTTATATACTATGGGAACTTTTATTGTATTTTATCTGACGATAATACCAATTGAAGTTGAAAGAAAAAGTAAATTTAATATTTACTTAAATTCTTTACCAAATAAAAAATCAAATTATATTTATAGCAAATATCTATCAACATTAATTTATATTATAGTAGTTAATTTATTTTTATATTTATTCTGTACTATTTTAGGAGTAATTTCAGGAAGTGATTTTACATTAACATTAAGAGCAATTCTTCCAAATATAATAGTTCAACTATTTTATGTATCACTGACTTTACCAGTATATATGATTATAAGTCATAAATTTTATAGAGTGGTTAATATAATATTTACTATTTTAATAATGATGATTAGTTCAATATTATTTAATTCTCTTGAAAATGAAAATTTACAAGTATTATTTAATATTACTAATGGAGTTTATGGTTTAGCATTTGGAATACTGGCTCTAATAATATCATTAATAGTGTCTCTAAATATTTATAAAAAAAGTGAGGTGAGTTAATATGAAAAATTTAATTATTAAAGACTTAAAAAATATAAGAGTAATATTTATATTTTATATCCTTACAATGACTTTTGGATATTCTCCTTTTTTTATAGACTTACCGAAAGATAGATATGATTTTTTAATAAATAGTGTTTTCATTTATTTTACCTTGTTAGCTTCAATGATTAGTGTTAATTTTATAATTGCAAAAAATACTAATAAAGGAGCAATGACAAATAAATTATTAAGATCACTGCCAATTGATGCAAGAAGTGTAGTAGGCACATCTTTTATATTACCTATATTAATTTTTTTAATATTTTCTTTACCAAATATATTAGTAGGTATGGGTGTAAGTTTTATGTTAGGAGAAAAAATCATTGTAAATCCATTTAATTTACTTTTAACATTTATAATTTTCTATATATATGCATCAATAACATTTAGTATGGCAATTATATACCCAGAGAGCAGTGTAGTATCTTATTTAAGAAGCGTTCCATTATTTATATTAATAATCGGTCTTGCTTTAGTAGAAAAATTTATGAAAAATATAAATTATGATGTTTCAAATATTTTAAATTCATTACCTCTTGTGGTACTTATATTAGCAGTAATATCAATATTTATATTAATTGTTTTTTACAAGTTTTCCTTAAATAAATTTATAAGAAAAGAATTATAATACTTGTTTTATAAGAATATAGTGTTATTTGAAATTATATAGAGATATGTAAATATACATATGATAATATATAATAAAAAACAAAAAGTATTATTTGAAATATGGAGGTTATGAAATGGCAAGCAAAATGTTACACACATGCATAAGGGTAAAAGATTTAGATAAATCTTTAAAGTTTTATAAGGAAGCTTTAGGACTTATTGAAACAAGAAGAATGGATTATCCAGAATATAAATTTTCTTTAGTGTATCTTTCAGATAAAGAAGATGGATATGAAGTAGAATTAACTTATAACTATGATCAAGAAAAGCCATATGATTTAGGGAATGGCTTTAGTCATATAGCTGTCGGGGTAGAAGATATAGAAGCTGAAAGAGAAAGACATATTTCTTTAGGATATGAGGTTACACCTATGAAAGGTCTTTCAGATGGAGCTGCAACATATTATTTTGTAACAGATCCAGATGGCTATAAAGTAGAGGTAATTAAACTTTAGTTATGATTCTATAAAAATAAGGGCAGATATAAAAATAATTTTATAGAAACTTACAAACATTATGAAAAGAGTATTAGTAATTCTAAGAATAGGTTTGTGAGTTTTGTTTTTATATTTTTATAAAGCCCTTTATTTTCTACTGAATTTGTATGACTTCTCCAGAATACTTTAAGGAATATTGCTTAGGTGTTAACCCAAACTTCTTTTTAAATAATTTTATAAAGTGAGAAATATTTTCATATCCTAAATCATAAGCCACCTCTGTAACTGATGAAAACTTAAGAAGTCTTGCAGCCTCATTAAGTTTTAAGCTTGTAAGGTAATCATTAGGAGTCATTCCCATAGCTTTTTTAAACTTTGAAGAAAAGCTTGGAAGAGACATATTTAGGTCATAAGCAATTTCTGAAACTGTTATATTATTTTTAAGATTTCCTTTCATTATCTGAATAGAACGATTTATTGGATTATTAAAATCACTAGAAATAATATCTTTAGCTCCCTTAGTATTTAATAGGCTATAAGTTATTTCTTGTGCATATAAATCAAGTAAAAATTCTTTATTATTTGTATCTTTAGTAGCAGTCTCTACAATTCTTTTAGTAGTCAATTCTATTAATTCATTATTTTCATTAAAAAATGGTTTTTCTAATATAGATTTATTTAAATCTACATCTAATTCATAAGATAGTTTTTCTGAAACTGTATTTATTAAATCTTCATTTAATTCTAAAACTAAGGCTTTAGTAGGTTTTTCAATTTTCATTTCCACACTTGAGTTTGGTGGAAGAAGCATATATTTAGATGAATCATATATGATATTCTCACCATTATTAATTCTTACATTTTTTTCTCCATCAACTATAGTGCATAGTCTTTTATATTCATAAGACTTATATGTATCTTTGTAATTCTTCTCAAAGGTGTAATATAGAATTCTTAAATATTCAGTTTCTATACCATCTGCCAATTCAAGTTGTCTATCAAATCTATCCATAAAATTCTCACCTCATAATAAATAATATAAAAGCTTATTATAGTATTGTCAATTTCTGTCGATTTAAAAATGAGATATTTTTTAAAAAAATGGATTAGTTAAATTTTTAACGATAAATTAAAATTAAATTATAAAGTGAAAGAAAATATTGAGAATATACTTTAGAGAAAGACTTGGAGGAGAAATATATGAGTTATAAATTTTTTATGCCAGCTATAAGTTTAATGGGAGCAGATTGCTTAAAAGACGCTGGTGATCAAGTTGGAGAATTAGGATTTAAAAAAGCTTTAATAGTAACAGATAAAGTTTTAGGACAAATAGGAATAGTTAAAAAAGTAACAGATGTTTTAGATAATAAGAATATAGAATATGCAATATATGATGAAACTAAACCAAACCCAACAGTTAAAAATGTTAATGATGGTTTAGCATTATTAAAAGAAAAAGAATGTGATTTTGTTATTTCATTAGGTGGAGGCTCAGCTCATGACTGTGCTAAAGGAATAGCTTTATTAGCTACTAATGGTGGAGAAATAAAAGATTATGAGGGAGTAGATAAATCTAAGAAACCTCAATTACCAATGGTAGGTATAAATACAACTGCTGGTACTGGTAGTGAGATGACTTTATTCGCTATTATAACTGATGAAGAAAGACATATAAAAATGGCTTTAGTAGACAAGCATTTAACACCAATAATAGCGGTTAATGACCCTATGTTAATGCTTGCTATGCCAAAATCATTAACAGCGGCTACTGGTATGGATGCCTTAACACACGCTATAGAGGCTTATGTTTCAACTTCTGCCACACCAATAACAGATGCTTGTGCAGAGAAAGCTATAGAACTTATAAGTAATTATTTAGTGAATGCTGTTGAAAATGGACAAGATGTGGAAGCTAGAGATATGATGGCTTATGCTGAATACTTAGCAGGAATGGCATTTAATAATGCTAGCTTAGGATATGTTCACGCTATGGCTCACCAATTAGGTGGATTCTACAACTTACCTCATGGAGTATGTAATGCAATATTATTACCTCATGTTCAAGAATATAACAAAGCTACAAGTGCTTCAAGATTAGCTAAAATTGCTAAAATAATGGGTGGAAACATAGAAGGATTAACTGATGAGCAAGGAGCAGATCTTTGCATAGATATGATAAAATCATTATCACAAACTATAGGAATTCCAGAGGGACTTGGAGTATTAGGAGTAAAAGAAAGTGATTTTGAAACTTTAGCTACTAATGCTTTAAATGATGCTTGTTCATTAACAAATCCAAGAAAAGGAAACTTAGAAGAAGTAATAGCTATATTCAAAAAAGCAATGTAGTTATTAGGAAATAAAAAAGAGTTTTAAAAAATCAGATATATTTAATTTAAAATAAATATAATTACATTGACCACTTTAAATTTCATAATATATGGGCAACAAGGCTTAGGCTTTGTTGCTTTTTTAAGTCTTTATATATAATTTATGATATAATTTCTTTTGTATAAATAGATGGAAGGAATGGTTTTAATGAGTATAGCAATAATGGCATGCAGAAAAGTAATAGGAAAATGTGCTGCATCAGGATGCTTTAAGGCATATAATAATTCAACAGCTGCTTTTAGTATTTATGGAGAAAATAAAGAAGATTTAGCTAGTTTCTTTTATTGCGCTGGTTGCAAAGATACCCTAGTTGAAGGAGAAAATTGGACACATAAAGTAAAGCAATTAAAAAAGAATGGCGTAGAAACAATACATATATCTCACTGCATAGAATCTAAATGTGATGATTTAAAAAAACATGAGAGAATTTTAGAAAAAGAAGGCTTTAAAATAGTTCACGGAACTCATTAATATTGTGATTCTAAGTTAAATTAGCCTTATTTTAGATTTTAGCTTGGAGAAGAATTTGTTAGGGTATTATGAAAAAATAGTTTAATTATTCATGGAATTTAGGGGGAAAATAAATGAATTTAAAGAAGATACATCATGTGGCAATTATTGCTTCAGATTATAAAAAATCAAAAGATTTTTATGTAAACTTATTAGGTTTAAAAATTATAAGAGAAGTTTATAGAGAGGAAAGGGATTCCTATAAGCTTGATTTGGAAATAGGGGATTCACAAATAGAATTATTTTCATTCAAAAATCCGCCTAAAAGACCAAGCTATCCAGAGGCCTGTGGACTTAGACATCTTGCCTTTGAGGTTGAAAATATTGAGAAGCAGGTTAGAGAGCTTAAGGAAAAAGGTATTAAAGTGGAAGAAATAAGAATAGATGAATTTACAGGACGTAAATTTACTTTCTTTAGTGATCCAGATGATTTGCCTATTGAATTATATGAAATCACATGTAACTAAAAGTTACATGTGATTTTTTTGTTAAAATTATTAAATTTATTTAAATAATAAGATTTATATTAATAATTCTTTATTTTTTTATTAAAAAATATTTGAAAATCATTTTCTATTATGAGATAATCTAATCTACCAGAGCAATTCATTTAACTAAATATAAAATTTTTGTACTAAAAAATTATTTGAAATTTATATTTCTATATAATTTTTAGTAAGGTAATGAATTGTAGGACCTCTCTAAAGAGCATAAATATAGATGAACTAATTATAAAAATATTTAATGAACTAATTATAAATTTATATTTAAGGAGTTAAATTAAAAGATGAAAAGAAAAAAATTAAGTATTTTTATACTATCAGCAGCGATAGTAACAAGTTCAGTATCATATGGAATGACAGCGAAAGCTGATGAGGTCAAAGAGACTAAAGGATATAATTACAATGTAAATTTATCAGAGCAAAAAGCTGTAGCTAATAATAAAATTTCAGTGAAAAAAGTTAATGGAGAAATTTTAGGCTATGCAAATCCATTTACTATGTTACAAATATTAAATATGAATGGAAAAACAGTAGAAGTAATTACTCAAAGTGGCTTAAGAGGGTATGTAGATGCTAATGAATTCACTTTAGTAGAATCTGCTGTTAATGATAAATTAATTGAGAAAAATATAGAGGGACATGTTACTAATGTTTCAACAGTATTAAATTTAAGAAAAGAGCCTAGAATAGGTGCTGAAATAATAAATAGATTACTTAATAATACTAAGGTTAACATACTTGGAAAACAAGGTTCTTGGTATAAGATTGAGTTAAACGGACAAAAAGGATATGTTTATGGCATGTTCTTAAATGAAGGAACTATGAAAGAGAATAGTTCAAAGACTATAGCAAACAAAAAATCAGAAGTTAAATCTGAATATAAGAAAGAGAAAAAATCTTCAGTTAAAAAAGAAGCTAAAAAAGAGGTTGTTTCAGGGGCTAAGGCTAAAGTAGCACAAAAGCAAAGAGAAGAAGCTAAAGCTAATATGACTTCAGAAGTAAAACCAGCAATAAACAAAGAAACAAAATCTAATAATAAGGTTGAAGTGAAATCAGAAGTTAAAAAAGAGGCAAAGAATGAAGTTAAAACTGAAATGAATTCAGTTACAAAGGCTGAAACAAACCAAGTAGTAACTTCTGAAATTGTACAAGCAGTAAAATCAGAGAAAAATCCAGAAACTAATCTTCAAGTAAGACCAGAGATTAAATCTGAAGAAAAAACTGAGATGATTTCTAAAGAAAATTTAAATGTGAATCCAGAAGCTAAAAAAGAGGGAATTTCAGAAGAAATAAAGCCTGAGGTTAATACTGAGGTAGAATCTAAGCCTGAAATGAATAAAGAGGTTAAAGTTGAAGAAGCTAAAGTAGAGGAAAAACAAGAACCTAAGCAAGAGGAAGTTCAAGATTCTAAGGCTAAAGAAATGGATGAACTTTTAAAAAGTGAAGAGTATAAATTCTTAAGAATGAGTATATCTTACGGTGAAAGATTAGTTGATAGAAATGATGTATACACAAAAGACTCATTAAAGATTTTAAGAACTGAATTAGCAAAAGCTAAAAAAGTATTCCAAGATAAAGATAATTTAACTATGAAGTTAGTTCAAGATACAAGAGATGATTTAGAAAGAGCTATAGTAGATTTAGTTAAGTTAAGTGATGTTAAGAAGCCAGTTAAATCAAAAGCTAAGGTGGAAGTGAAGAAAGAGTCTAATACTGAGAAAAAAGAAGAAGTTAAACCTGTTGAAGCTTCAGAAGAAAAAGTAGAAGTTAAAGAAGAGCCTGTTAAGGTAGAAGAAAAAGTAGAGGCTAAGAAAGAGGAAGTTCAAGATCCTAAGGCTAAAGAAATGGATGAGCTTTTAAAAAGTGAAGAGTATAAGTTCTTAAGAATGAGTATATCTTACGGTGAAAGATTAGTTGATAGAAATGATGTATACACAAAAGACTCATTAAAGATTTTAAGAACTGAATTAGCAAAAGCTAAAAAAGTATTCCAAGATAAAGATAATTTAACTATGAAGTTAGTTCAAGATACAAGAGATGATTTAGAAAGAGCTATAGTAGATTTAGTTAAGCTAAGTGATGTTAAGAAGCCAGTTAAATCAAAAGCTAAGGTGGAAGCTAAGAAAGAGTCTAATACTGAGAAAAAAGAAGAAGTTAAAGAACAACCAGCTAAGGTTGAAGTAATAGTTCCAGAAGTGAAGGAAAATAAAGAGATTAAGAAAGAGGAGCCAGTTAAAGCTAAAGAAGTAGTTAAAGAGAAGAAATCTAGAGAAGAAGAAATAGAAGAGATTCTAAAAAGTGAAGAATATAGATTTTTATTAAAAGATATAGCTTATGGTGAAAGATTATCTGAGAAAATTACTGTTTACACAAGAGATTCATTAAAAGTATTAAATGCTGCCATAGAAAAAGCTGGAAGAATAGTTAGACAAAAAGAAAAATTAACTGTAAAATTAGTTCAAGATACAAGAGATGATGTAGATAGAGCTATAGTAGATTTAGTTAAAAAAAATAATTAAAGTTAAATTTAATTAAGGGAGTTTTGTGTAAAAACAAAACTCCCTATTTTTTTAGTTATTAAATTTTAGAGAAATTTGCAAATATTATATAGAAGTTTTAAAATCTCATAGCGAAGTTTGTAAATCTTATATAAAAGTTTGTATGAAAAGAAAGTATTTTACGAGCTTAGTATATCTTCTACATTTTAAATTCTCTTTTAAATTAAAATTTGAAATTGGAATTCTTCTTTTGGAAGTGTTGTTAGGACTAAATTTAAAATTGGACCTTTAACTTTAATATTATTTTCTTCAATATAGGATTTTAATTTAAAAATAGCTTTATCACGTTCATTTTCTTTATATGAAAGGCATAAATAGTTACCACTAGGTATAATGAAATTATGTATATTTTCATAATCTTTTAGAAGCATATAAACCTCTGTATTATTATTTTCTAGGTCTTCTAAGCTATGTAAATATAGCCCTTTTTCTAGAGAACGAGGAGGTTCTAAAGTATTTATCTCTGATTTAAACTTTGAAAATACTTGCTCTCTATGGGAAACAACAAAATTTATATTTCTATTTAGGCTTTTCTTTACTACATATCTTTCATTAATATACTTTTTATGAATATAATTTATGTTGCTTAGTTTAAAGTTACATTCAAAGGTATGCTTAATTTCACTTATATCTTCTTTTATCATATTTAAACTTTCAATTTCCTTTTCAATATCCCTTATTTTAAGTTCAAGAAATTTCACAAATTCCTGAGAATCTATATTTTTATTTAGTATTAAATCAATTTCTTTTAAGGGAGTACCAATTTTTCTAAGATATTTTATAATCCTTAATTTTCTAAATTTATTTTCTGAATAATATCTATATCCACTATTAGGATCAATATAAGAAGGTTTTAATAATCCTATTTTGTCATAGTTTCTTAGTCTATCTATGGACAAACCAGTAATTTTTGAAACTTCACCAATTGAAAAATATTTATTCATTAAAATAATCGCTCACTTTCTAAAAAAGACTTTACTCTAGTATTATACTAGACTTTATAATACTTATTATTATAAATTTTATTAATTAAAGATAAGAAGAGTGAAAATTACAATGACAATTAAACAAATGAATATAAAAATATTTAAACTACCTTTAATATTTGCAGTTTTATCTGTAGTATTAATGGGATTATACAAAACAATATTTGGAGTGGAAAACACTATTATAGGATTAATAATAGCAATGGCGTCCTATGCTTTTCTAAGATTAGATTTAACTTCATATCCAATTTATAAGTCTATGATATTTCTCATATTAAATTTATTTTTGGCCATAAGTGCCTATATATCCGCCATAAATCCATTTGTTGGATTAATAATAAACTTTTTAATACTTTTTACAGTATCATTTATATATACAACGGAATTTAAAAATGTTATTTCCTATATCTTTCTATTATTATATGTGTATATGTGGGAATATCCTATTAGTTTGGATGAATTGCCAAGAAGGTTAGTGGCTATGAGGGTAGGTGTTTTCATTATTATTGGAATTCACATATTATTTAATAGAAGAAATTTCAAAAAGAATTCAAATAATATAATCATAAGATCTATAAGAAATATTCAGAAGGAAATCTGTCATATAATAAATGAAAGCTATAGGGAAAAGGAAAATATCTATATAGATAGCGAATTAAGAAAATTATTAATTTTGATTGAAGGAAGAAATAATAATAAATTTATAGAAAATCATAAGGATGATATTTATTTTAATATTGTACTTATATTAGAAAGAATAAATTCAATAATCAATAAAGTTGGCAAAATTAATAATAAATCTAAAGACGTAATAGACTATTTAAATAGTTTAAATCATGATTTAGAAAACATAACTTTATTTTTAGAAAGAAAAGTGGATTGTATTAATGAGGAGAAGGATGATTTAAATAAGGATTCTACCATAAATAATTGGACTGAGAAAGAATATGCTTTTTTAGGGGAATGCACTGAACTTATAAGACTTTTAGAGAAAAATATAAATAATTTATATGAATATAATAGGAAGAAATCAAGGAAGAGAATTAAAGTAAAATTTAATCTTAAGGAGCTACTAATAGGAAATAGTTCTTTAAAAATGAAACATTTAAGGGTAGCTTATTCTTTAAAACTAGCAATAGCAGTTTCTCTAATAATGTTTATAGTAGATTTATTTAAAATACCTCAGGGAAGATGGATTGTTACCAGCGTTTATGTGGTTATACAGCCCTATGAAGAAGAAACCTTAACAAAAGCAATAAAAAGATTCAAAGGGACAATAATAGGAGTGATAATTTACATTTCTATATTTACATTTTTCCCGCATATTATTCCTTTAGAATTACTTCTATTAATATTAATGTTTCTTTACTTTGTCCAAAAGGATTATGAGAAAAAGGTTGTATGCACAGCACTTATGACTCTAAGCTTTGGATTATCTAGAAGTACAGTTGGATACTTAGCCTTTTATAGATTTTTATTTGTAATAATAGGAATAGTAATAGCTTTAGGAATTAACAAGATTATTTTCCCACAGAGCATAAAAAATTCTATATATGATTTAAAGGAAAGGTATTTAGAATTAACAAGTAAACTTCTTTATGAGTTAAAAAGCATATTATATGAAGAGAAATATAATGAAAATACAATTAAACTTCTATTAGATTGTAACCTTATTGAGTGTAAGTTAATGGAAAATAAATTAATTGCTGAAAATTTAGAGCTTAAAGATTTAGTGTATAAACAGAGCATAATTTTAAGCAAGATAAGATGTCTTATATTATTTATAAATTACTCAAATTGGGGAATTTCATCAAAACACATTAATGTAGATAAAAATTTATTAAATGTAATTTTCAATAAAATAGAGGAAGAACTAAGGGAGATTTATTAAGAATAAAAAAGTATATAAAAATCAGTTTACCTAAAATTTTAGAAGTTAAAAATAAGTCCTTTTAAGATTACTAACTAAAATCAAAAAATATTAAGAAACTCTTTAGAAAATCTTTAGATTTATCTGAGGAGTTTCTTTATTTTTAAAGTTTATTATAAGAGTGTAGCAAATGAGAAGAAAGCAATTAACAATTTAGATAATAGAAATTCCCTTGAAAATTAAGTTAGATTAGGAGGGGAAGTTAAAATCAAAAATTAATAAAAATATAGATTAAATAAAATTTTAAAATTGAAAGGTAAGGGGTATGGATTTTGGAACTATAACAAACTATTTTTCAGAGTACGGGCTTTTATTTTTATTTGTGATTATTCTTTTAGAATATATGAATTTACCGGGGCTTCCTGCAGGAATAATAATGCCCGCAGTTGGAGTTTTAGTTTCTAAAAGTGAAATGAGTCTTATAACAGCACTTTTGGTATCTGTAATAGCAGGTCTAATAGGAAGTTGGATACTTTATTGCATAGGAAGATTTGGAGGAGAATTAATTCTTAAAAAATATCTAAATAAATTTCCAAGTCACGAAAGCTTTGTAAATAGCAAAATTGATTATTTAAGAGAAAAGGGTTATACAGGAATTTTAATAAGCAAACTAATTCCAATGGCTAGGACAGTAATATCAATACCAGCAGGAGTTTTGAAATTAAATTTTCTTAAGTATAGTGTTTATGCAACTTTAGGCATTTTTATATGGAATACAGTTTTAATATCATCAGGATATTTCTTGGGAGAGGAATTATTAAAATTTTTAGGATAGAAATTGGAGGTGTTTTTGAAAATCTATAAATAGAATAAAGGCTAGGGGGATAATTAAATTGAAGGCAGTAGTTAAGCGCGTTTACAATGGATATTTAAACTTTGTACTAAAGACAAGTACAGTAAGTTTTGAAAATTTTTATGAGATAGATGATGAGATTATAGATAATTGTATTTTAGGGTTTTGGCAGGAAAATAGTTATTCTATGAATCTTCTATTAAAAAAATTAAATAGATATTATAAAGTTAAAAAAAATCAAGACTTAGATGTAAATGTAGTGATTGCGGATGACTCTAGAGGGGAGTATATAGAATATATTCTTAATTCTTATGGAGCCAATGCTCTTAAGATGCCAGATGATGTTCATAAGAAAGAATTTATTAAGGAATTAAGAGAAAAAAGCAAGGAAGATTCCTTAGTGGCTTTAGCTTTAGATGGTCCAGTAGGTCCATTACACGAGCCAAAGAAAATAGCATTTTCCTTGGCCCAATATTCAAATAAACCTTTTGTAGGAATAAAGGTTGAACATTCAAAGAAGTTAAAATTTAAAAATAAAAATGATAACTATGGCATACCACTTCCTTTTACAAAAATACAGTTTTCAGCAGATGTTTTTGGAAATATAGATAATGATGTATTAACAAACTTTAAAGAATATAAGGAAATAGTTAAGGAAAGGCTATGTTTCTAACAGTGAAAAAGCTTTCTATGATATTATTATATTGAAATTATTGGATAAATTATAATGTTAAAGAAAAATTCTAGTTTAAATTTATGAAATTATGTAGTGCTTATCAAAGTGTTAAAATCAATACTAATTAAATTAAGATTAAAATTTAAAAAGCACACAGATAAAGTTAAGCTAGATATTTATATGCATCTAATAAAAATATAGTAATAAAAAAGGGAGTAATAAAGAGATGGAAAAGTATAATATTTTAGTTGTTGAAGACGAAAAGGAAATAGCAGAGGCTATTGAAATATATCTAAAAAATCAAGGGTACAATGTATTTAAAGGAAGTAATGGTTTAGAAGGATTAGAAATAGTTGAAAAAGAAGAGATTCATCTAGCTGTTGTTGACATAATGATGCCTAAAATGGATGGGGCAACAATGGTAATGAAAATTAGAGAAAGTTATGACTTTCCTATAATAATGTTATCAGCAAAATCAGAGGATATGGATAAAATTTTAGGACTTAATATTGGAGCTGATGATTATGTGACAAAACCATTTAATCCATTAGAGCTTCTTGCAAGGGTTAATTCTCAATTAAGAAGATATTCTAAATACTTAAACATGGTAAAGAAGGATGAGAAGAAAACAAATTCTTATACCATAGGTGGATTAGAAGTTAATAGTGATAGAAAAGAAGTAATATTAGATGGAGAGATAATAAGAGTAACTCCTATAGAATTTAAGATACTTCAATTACTTATTAAAAGTCCAGGAAGAGTTTTTTCGGCAGAGGAAATATATGAAAGAGTATGGAATGAAAATGCAGTAAACACAGACACTGTAATGGTCCATGTAAGAAATATAAGAGAAAAAATAGAGATAGATCCAAAAAATCCAAAATATTTAAAGGTGGTGTGGGGAGTTGGCTATAAAATCGAAAAGCAATAAGGAGAACTTACAAGTTAATAAAGAAAATAGAACTAATAAAACAAATTGGATTCTTACAATAATAACCTTAACGTTAATAGGAATTATATCTATATGTTTATTATTATCATATCCTATAATAAAGAAAAATGCTCCAAACTATATTACAAGTTATAGTTTACTTGATAATTATAATTTTAGAGAAAAAATAATAAATACAAACTATGGAATTTACTATGATTATTTAGAGAAAAAAGCTGAGGAAAATGATAAAGAACTAAATCCTATAGAGGATTTATTCACTTTAAAAAGGGAAAATATATCTAATAGTGAAGAGAGTCCAGAATATAACTTAAATGAAGATAAGAGAGAGTTAAATTCCCATATTAAAGAACTTATAAATAAAGTACATTCTTTAGGAAACTTAAGAGTATATGCTATGGATGAAGAGGGGAATACAGTATATGAAACCAAAGGAGATCAAAAGTGGTTGCTTGAAGCCTTAGCAAAGGGTTCATATATTGAAAATGGTGATTTAGAAAATTATTATAGATTTTATATGGTACTTAAGTATAACAATAGAGGCAAGGTTTCTTTAGAAAAAATTTATGGGGAGGACAGCCCAAGGGTAAGCAATTTATTATTAGATATGGATTCACAGTATTTTGCATATCACAATGAGTATGAAGCAAAACCAATAGAAAATATGACCTATGTGTATGCAGTACCAAAAACTTTAGAATATCAAGATAACTTATATTATAGTGAAATGAATCATAAGATTATGGCACTTGGGAGTGCTAGCGCTCCTTTCATCATGATTGGAATAATAGTTACTTGTTTACTTGCCTTACTTATTCCATTTAAATATACAAGAGAGGTTTTAGGTTTTAATAAGTTTTTAAAGATTCCTTTTGAGATTAACTTTATAATAGCTTCAATTATGCTAGCATTCACAATTGAAAGTGGAAGACTTATAATAATTCCAACACTTCAAGGAGGATTAAGTGAAGCTCTAAAAATGACTAGCTTACCACATTTAGATATAGTTACTAATATAATTAATGTGCTTTATTGGATGATCATATATGGCTTTGTATTCTTTGAAGTAATCTATGTAAAATATATTTTTAATATTGGATTTAAAAATTATATAAGAAAGCATTTATTAGTTTATAAAGTAAAAGACGTTATATTTTTTATATTAAGAAAATTCATAAACTATATTAAAGGAATAGATTTAAATAAGAATAGTGATAAGGTTCTTTTAATAATTTTAGGAATAAACTTTGTCATTGTCTCAATCCTTTGTTCAGTTTGGTTCTTTGGAATATTTGGAGTAGTAATATATTCAGGAATTTTATTCTACTTTGGTAGAAAATATATAGATAAGTGGAAAAAGGACTATAACAAAATTTTAGAAAAGACCAAGGAAATATCAAATGGAAACTTAGACTCTAAGGATGATGAGGATTGTGGCTTCTTTAATCCAATGAGAGATGAATTAAATAATATTCAAAAGGGGTTCAAGGCAGCAGTTGAAGAAGAAGTTAAGAGCCAAAGAATGAAAACAGAGCTTATATCAAATGTTTCTCATGATTTAAAAACTCCATTAACATCAATAATTGCTTATGTTGATCTATTAAAAGGAGAAGAAGATGAGGAAAAAAGGAAAGCTTACTTAGAAACTTTAGAGAGAAAATCACAAAGGTTAAAACACTTAATAGAAGATTTATTTGAAGTAAGTAAAGCTACTACTGGAAATATTAATTTAAATATAATGGATGTGGACATTTCATATCTTATGAAACAAGTAGTTTTAGAATTAGATGATAAAATAAATGAAGTTGGTTTAGATATGAGACTTTCATTGCCAGAGGAAAAAGTAATCTTACCACTAGATGGACAAAGAACTTACAGAGTATTCGAAAATTTAATAATTAATGTGGTGAAATACGCTCTTCCTAATTCAAGGGTGTATATAGATATTAAAGAGGGAAGAGAAAATATTGATGTTATCATAAAAAACATTTCAGCAGATGAAATAACATTTAATATTAATGAAATTTCAGATAGGTTTGTAAGAGGAGATAAATCTCGTAACACAGAGGGTTCAGGATTAGGTCTTGCAATAGTTAAGAGCTTCGTTGAACTTCAAGGTGGAAAATTCCATATAGAAGTAGATGGTGATTTATTCAAAGCCATAATAAGCTTTAAGAAAAAGTAGTTTAAAGAGTTACACATATTTAATTAATTTCATAGGGGATTTTTACAGGGGGCTTTGATTAATTTTAATTTTTCATTGTTCCCTGTTTTGTTCAATCTAAAGTTCCTCGTAAAGTTCCATGTAAAATATAAAATTTTAGGTGTAACAAAATGACTTTTTAATTTCATTGTGTTACACCTTTTGTTACCATTCAAATTGATTTTAATTGAAATCTTTTTTATCAAAATAATTTAAAAATTTTATAAAATCTATAATTTTATAAATAGCTGAAAATAATAAATAAATTAATCCAATAAATTTAAATTTAGCACTTTTAATAATAAATATAGAAATTAAAAAAACAGGAATAAGCTTTGATAAAAAATAAAAGTAAAAATTATATTTTTTATAATCTTCATTGAATTTAATATTATTAATTTTAAAAAATATAAAGTTTAAAGATATAAATAATCCAATAGAAAGAAAATAATCTATTGCTATAAATGAGATAAATGTAAATATGTTTTTCATAGTTTTTATTTATAAGAAAAATGAATCTATTATATCAATAATTAAATCAGCTACACGAGGATTAAATCCAACAGAAACCATAACTTTTCTCATATCTGATTCATTTAAATTATATTTAAGTGAAATATCTGAAATGATTTTTTTTGAAATTGCACTGCTATTTAAATTCTTAAGTGTCTTAGCAGAAGTAATTGTTGGTGCTATAGCACTAGTAGAAACAGTTAAAGTTAAAGCTAAAATAGATAATTTAGAAACTAATTTTTTATTCATCTTTTATTCCCTCCCAAATTCCATTATATATACAAGTAAATTATAAAAATTAAATAAAAAAAGTTAAATATCAGATGCAAAACTGGTTAAATTTTAAACATAAATGGGTGAAAAAATAGGACTAAAAATATTTTGGGTCTTATTTTTATTAATTAAAATTTGAATTTTTATCTAAATTATGAGTTGTTTCTAACCCTCTAAATAATCTATTTTTATATAATAGTTTGGTGTAAGTTGTAAAAAAGTTTTTTAAAGACACTAGATATATTAATAAAGTAAGAAAGAAGGATTCAAAGTAATAAAAAAATGCTTTGAACTCTAATTTTTTACCTAAAAAACTTATTTCACTAAAATTTATAAATGTGGTATAATGCTCGACAGAAGAAATGACTAGATGGAAAAGAGGAATAGAGAGAATGATAAAAAGTATAAAAAAGAATTTAAAACCTAAGATTCTTATAAGTAATTTAATCTTGATAATTGGTATAGTTATCTTTGTTACTTTATATGGAGCTGTCTTTGGAAGTGCTAATAGTCTTATAGGGGTATGCGCCATAACTGCAATGCTTATGTTTGTAGATGTTCATTTAAGTTTGAAATTAAATGAGGCTATTATAACTACAGTATTATCCTTTGTTCTTATGGGAGTTTCAAGTCAAATAGCTTCAATAAATCCATTTTTAGGATTTGTAGTAAATTTCATAAGCATATTTGTAGTTTCATATTTAGTTACTAATGCTATGGAAACAAAGGCATATTTACCTTTTATACTTTGTTATGTATTTATAGAAGGAACTCCTATTACATGGAGTGAATTGCCAAGAAGACTTATAGCATTATTTGTTGGAGGAGCATTAATAGCTTTAGTTTATTATTTCAGTCATAGAAAAAAAGATGACTCTGATCATATGAATATAAGTGAAATGATAAAAACTATGAATAAAAATACCCTTCAATTTAACTTTTCACTAAGAATGGCACTGGCTGTATCCATAGCTATGTTACTTGGAAGCATACTTGGTTTTCAAAAATCAATGTGGATAAGCATTACTGCAATGTCAATAACTCAACCACATTTTGATGATACTAAGACTAGGGTTAAGGAAAGATTTTTTGGTACTTTAATAGGATCAGCAATATTTGTATTAATATTTGTTTATCTTGTACCACAACAGTTTAGTAGTATAGTTTTACTTATTCTAAGTTATATTTACACATTCATCAAGGAATATAAAATAAAGATGATATTCATAACCATGAGTTCTTTAGGGGCTGCAATGATTTTATTCCAACCAGGAGTTTCAGTACCTATGAGAATAGCTTTTATAGTAATGGGAATAGGTATAGCTTTAGTAGTAAATAAAGTTATCTATGGAAGATTAAAATTAGAGGAAAGCAATGAAGAATTAGATGAGACTATTAAAGATATAGATAAAGTAAATGATGAATTTTAGAGTAAATATACTATGTTATAATTAGAGCTTTATAGAATCAATTAAAGAGTATAAAGTTTAACTTTAGAAGAAGTATATCGTATTGATTAAAGTATATAAAATTAGCTTTTAAGAAAAGCTTATTAAATATGATTAAGCTAAATATCCATAATAATTAAAAATATATATTAAATTATTAAGAGGCTTGTACCAAAGTTACTCCTTAATAAAATTTATAGATTCCTAAAGAGAGATAATATATCACTTTTTATATTTCAAAATAATATAGAAGGTTTTATATTAATTAGTTTAAGGAAGAGGTTTATAAGTTTTATAGTGAGTTTTGGTACAAGCCATTTTTTATTAGATTTTTAATAATATATATAAGATTTAAATAAGGTTTTAAATAATAACAATAGAGCTTTAAAAAAAGTTTTAGAGATATAGTTAAATGAAAAGGTTGAATTTAAAGGAAGTTATAATATTTTTTATATAATTTATAAATAAAAAATTTCTACAGTATTAAAGATTTAAACTAAATATAAACTTTATTTAAAAAGTCTAGTGTAATTTAAAAAATAAAATGAAAAAGTTAAATTTAAGTATAAACATGTTGTAAATTGTAAAACGAATTAAATTTACCTAAATATTATGATTTGATAATATGAAAATATATTTCAATAGGGAATAAAATATATGAAATAAAAATAAGATTAAGTGTATTTAAAAGGAAAGGTTATTAGAAAGCAAGATGTTTTCAATAAAATAATATTGATAGTAGGTGGAATTATGAGTTTATGTAAAGGAACAGTTAAAATTGGGAAAAAAAATCTTAAAAGGGGAACTAATAAGTATTTTTTTAAGAGATATTTAAAAAAGAACTATGAGTTTACAGTTTCAGAGTTTAAGGATAGAAATAAATTTGAACTTTTAGAACCTGTTAATGTAGAGGGGTTAGATTTTTTTGTTGATGTGGAGTTTAGGGGAATTAGACCAAAGGAAATAGATCTTAGAAGTATTGATAACTTAGAAAAATATCAATTTGAGAGATATGAACAGTGGGTTTCTAATAATTTAGGACTTTCCTTAGAAAATAGTAAGTGGAAAAACAGAAAGTTTAATTGGGGAAATTTAAATGTTAAGCTTTCAAAGACCGTAAAAGAGGATTTAGGCTGTATAACAATAAAACTTGTATATAAGTAATGCTTTTAGCACTATGATTTAAATTAATAATACTTATTTTATAAATAAATATAATAAAATGCTTTAAGTGTTATAAAAAAAAGTTAACAAAAAGTTCATAAATGTGAGTATTTGTTGAAAAAAGTCAAATGTATTATTTGTAAAAATGTGATTTTATAAGAAATAAGTAGAATTATTTGGGAATGAAAACTTTTTATTTTGAAAAAAATGTTATTTTTAAGAAGAAATAAGCTATATTTTTCAATATAACTAATTTACAAATAAAGTATATACAAATTTAAACATTTTTTTGAGAATTATTTTAATTATTTTTAAAAATGTAAAGGATATTTATTGAAAAATAATTCATTAAAATAGGAAAAAAAGAAAAAATAGAAATTACAGGGGGCTTTATGAAAGAAGGATTTTAGTATATTATAGTTAGGTGAGATTAATTTGTTAAAATAAAAAAACTAAATAGAGTAATAGGAGGGTTCATGGAAGAAAATACTATAAGCTTACAAGAAATTGCTTACGCTTTAAAGAAGAGATGGAAACTAATTGTACTAATAACTATAGCGGCTACCTTAGTTTCAGCAATATTAAGTTTTTTTGTTATAAAACCACAATATGAGGCAAAAACTAAGCTTTTCATTGGTAAGCAAGAAACAAGTCAAAATACAGCAAACTATGATAATAATGATATTATGATGTATCAAAAACTTATGAAGACTTATGCAGAGCTTGTGAAGACTTCAGACTTAGTTACTAAGGCAGTTAAAAATGCTAATTTAAATTACAATCAGAATGAAATAAAAGGGATTTTAAATAATCTTACTGCTAATCCAAGTGCTGATACTCAAATATTAGATTTAAGCTTTAAGGGAGGAAATCCTAAGGAAGTTTTAAAGGTAACAGAGGCCATAACAAATGAATTTATTTCAGAATCTAAGGAGCTTATTCCAAATGGAAATGTACAAGTTATACAAAAACCGCAACTTCCAGAACATCCAGTAAGTCCAAATAAGAAACTTAACATACTTATTGCTTTTGTTTTAGGATTTGTGGTTGGAGTAGCAGTAGTACTTATACTGGAATATTTAGATAATACATTTAAATCAAGAGAAGAACTGGAAAAAACTTTAGATTTACCTATAATAGGAGCTATTCCAGATTACAATAATATGGAGAAATAAGGGGGACAGTAGATGCTAATATTAGAAAACAATCCGAAATCAGTGGCAGCTGAAAGTTATAGAACCTTAAGAACAAACATACAATACTCTTCCTTTGATAATCCAGTAAAATCTATTGTTATTACTAGCTCTGAGCCTGGAGAAGGAAAGTCAACAACAAGTGCTAACTTAGCTCTTTCTTTTGCGCAAGATGGAAAAAAAGTAATTCTTATAGATTGTGATTTAAGAAAACCAATTTTACATAAAGAATTTCAAATTAGTAATTCTAGAGGATTATCAGAATTTTTAATTGGAAATGTTGAATTTTCTAAGGTGGTTTATAAACATGAATCAGGACTTCATGTACTACCTTCAGGATTAGTTCCTCCAAATCCAGCTGAGATGTTAGCTTCAAGAGCTATGGAGCATCTTTTAACTCAATTAGAAGAAAAGTATGATTACATAATATTAGATACTCATCCAGTTAATGCAGTAACAGATTCAAAAATACTTTCAACAAAGGTTGATGGAACAATACTTGTTGTAAAGTATGGATATACAAAGAAGGATGCTGTAATAGAAGCTGTAAAGGGACTAAGAGCAGTTAAGGCTAATATAATAGGAACTGTATTTAATGGAGAGGAAAATCAAAGGGGAAAATACTATCACTATTATAAGAAAGATTAATATTTAAAATAAAACAACTTAACACTCCTAAAAAAGGAGTGTAAGTTGTCAATTTTGATGTAAAAAAACTGAAAAAAAGTAATAATATTTTAAGAGTTAAAGTGTTTACTTTATATAGATAAAAATAATTAAAGTAGTTAGTTAAGAAAATAATTTGGTTAAGGGGGAGTTAAGGAACGTGTCCAAAATAAGTAAAGTAAAAGGAATTTTATTAGTACTAATAGATATACTCCTTATAAATATAGCTTATATTTTTAGTATGCTTGTTAGATTTGCCTTTAATGGACCAGTGTTAGGAGATATACCAGCAGAGCAATGGAGTTTATATTTAAGATGGATGCCTCTTATAGCAATAATATATGTTGTTCTATTTGCATTTTTTAAAATGTATAAAAGTCTTTGGAGTTTTGCAGGCTTAGATGAAGTAATGAAAGGCGTTGCAGCTTGCATAGCAGGATGTTTAATAAATGTTATTATTATGCTTTTCTTAAATCCTAGGATTCCTATGATGGTAACTTTATCAGCAGGAATATTAACAATGGTACTTACTATTGGATTTAGACTTTCCTTTAGAATGTACAGAAGGCTTGTAATCTATGGAACATTAAAGGGGATTGAATCACAAAAAAATGTTTTAATAGTTGGAGCAGGTTCTTGTGGTAGGTTAGTTATTAATGAAATGAAAAGAGAAACAGGAGCGGGATTTAAGCCTATAGGAGTTATAGATGATGATAGAAGTAAGCTTGGAACTTATATAAATGGAGTAAAAGTTTTAGGAAATAGAAATAATATAAAAAATATTGTTGAAAATAAAAAAGTTGATTTGATTTTAATAGCTATAGCATCAATAACTTCTGATGAAAAGAAAAAAATAATAGAAGCCTGCCATGAAACTAAGGTTAAAGTTAAAATAATGCCTGGAGTTTATGAAATGATAGGTGGTAAGGTTAACCTAACTAAAATGAGAGATGTTGACTTAAGAGATCTTTTAGGTAGAGAAGAGGTTAAGCTTAGCAAGGATGAAATAGCTAATTACATAAACAATAAAAGAGTTTTAGTAACTGGTGGAGGGGGATCTATTGGTTCAGAACTTTGTAGACAAATAGCTAATTTTAATCCAAAGGAATTAATGATTTTAGATATTTATGAAAATAATGCTTATGATTTAGAGATGGAATTAAATAGAACACATCCAGAACTTAAGAAGCAAGTAATCATAGCTTCAGTGAGGGATAAGGAAAAGTTAGATTCTATTTTTAGAAATTTTAAACCACAAGTAGTATTCCATGCAGCGGCTCATAAACATGTTCCTTTAATGGAGACAAGCCCTGGAGAGGCAATAAAAAACAATGCTGGTGGAACTTTAAATACTGCGGAGTGTGCAGATAAGTATGGGGTAGAAAAGTTTGTATTAATTTCTACAGATAAGGCTGTTAACCCAACTAATGTAATGGGAGCAACTAAGAGAATGTGTGAAATGATAATACAAGCTATAAATAAAAAAAGTAAAACAGAATTTGTGGCTGTTAGATTTGGAAATGTTCTTGGAAGTAATGGATCTGTAATTCCTTTATTTAAAAAGCAGATAGCAGAAGGTGGACCAATTACCTTAACTAATAAGTATATAACAAGATATTTTATGCTTATTCCTGAGGCGGCTCAGTTAGTTCTTCAAGCAGGTGCCTATGCTAAGGGAGGAGAAATATTTGTCTTAGATATGGGTAAACCAGTTAAAATATATGATTTAGCAAAGAATCTAATAAAGCTTTCAGGATATGAACCTTTTGAAGATATAGATATCAAAATAGTTGGATTAAGACCTGGAGAAAAGCTTTATGAAGAACTTCTTATGGATGAAGAAGGATTAACTGAAACAAAGCATGAGAAGATTTTTATAGGAAAACCTGGAGATTTTGATTTTGAGGATATAAAAACAAATATAGAAGAACTTATTAATATAAGTAGATTTGGAACAGGTGATGATATAAGAGATAAAATAGAAGAATTTGTTCCAACATACAATAGATTAGATAAAAAAGAAGTAAACAATGATTTTGAAGAAATAAAATCGAAAGCTGCTATAACCATAGTTTAAAATATAAGCTTATAGCAATAAATTGAATAGTATAAAAATACTAGATAAGAGGTTTGTATAGTAAAAATATAACTAATAAAAATTAAGGGAGGCTTAATAATGAAAATAAATTTTTCACCACCAGATATTACTGATTTAGAAATACAAAATGTTATTGAAGTTTTAAAATCAGGTTGGATAACAACAGGACCGAAGACCAAAGAATTTGAAAGAAGGATAGCTGAATATTGTAATACAGAAAAAGCAGTATGTTTAAATTCTGCTACAGCGGCTATGGAAATGACTTTGAGACTTCTAGGAATAGGTGAAGGAGATGAAGTTATTACATCTGCGTATACATATACAGCGTCTGCAAGTGTTATACATCATGTTGGAGCAAAAATAGTATTAGTTGATACAGTTAAAGATTCGTATCAAATGGATCTAAGAAAGTTAGAAGAAGCAATTACAGATAAGACAAAAGCAATAATTCCTGTTGATTTAGCAGGGGTGATGTGTGATTATGATAGTATATTAGATATTGTTAATAAAAAGAAGGAAATATTCATTCCAAATAATGATATACAAAGTGCGATTGGTAGAGTGGTAGTAGTAGCTGATGGAGCACATTCATTTGGAGCAACTTATAAAGGAAAAATGGCTGGAGAGGTAGCAGATTTCACAAGTTTTTCATTCCATGCAGTTAAAAATCTTACAACTGCTGAAGGGGGAGCTATTACGTGGAGAAATATAGACGGTGTAGATAATGAAGAAATATATAAAAGATATATGATTTTATCTTTACACGGACAAACCAAAGATGCATTATCAAAGACTAAAATAGGATCATGGGAATACGACATATTAGAACCAACTTATAAATGTAATATGACAGATATAATGTCAGCAATAGGTTTGGCACAATTAGATAGGTATAAAGAAATACTTGAACGTAGAAAAAATTTAATAGAAATGTATGATGAAGCACTAGTATCAAATAAAAATCTTCAGATTTTAAGGCATTATACAGAAGATTCAAAATCTAGTGGTCATTTATATTTAGTAAGAGTTTTAGGAATAACAGAAGAAGAAAGAAATAAATTAATAATAAAAATGGCAGAATGTGGGATAGCTACTAATGTGCATTATAAACCATTACCAATGCTAACTGCTTATAAAAATTTAGGATTTGATATAAAAGACTATCCCAATGCATTTGATATGTATAAAAATGAAATTACGTTACCACTAAATACACTATTATCTAAAGATGAAATAGTATATGTAATTAAAACATTTAATGAAGTTTTAAGAGGAATTAAGAATGTATAAAAAGTTTGGTAAAAGATTAGTAGATATTTTATTATCAATACCTGGATTAATATTATTAGGAATATTAATTATTCCAATATCAATATTAATATATTTAGAAGATAAAGGACCTATATTTTATAATGGAGCTAGGTTGGGAAAAAATGGGGATATATTTTATATGTATAAATTCCGTTCAATGAAAGTAAATGCACCTGACATAAGGCAGGCTGATGGATCAACTTTTAATTCGGAGGATGATCCTAGATTAACTAAAGTTGGCAAATTTTTAAGAAAAACAAGTCTTGATGAAGCACCACAAGTTTTAAATGTATTTAAAGGCGATATGAGTGTAATTGGACCTAGACCAGATTTGCCAGAGCATAAAGCAATATATGTTGGAAATGAAAGTAGGAAGCTAGAAATAAAGCCAGGAATATCAGGGTATTCACAAGCCTATTTTAGAAATTCAATTCCTTGGAAAGAAAAAATACAAAATGATATTTACTATATAGACAATATGTCATTTACTTTAGATGTAAAAATATTCATTAAAACTGCATTTGGAGTTTTAAAAAGTGAAGGTATTTTTATAGAACAAAAGAATTCTAATGGGAATGAGGTAAAAAATGAAAAATAATGAGGTGGATTTAGATAACTTAGTATTAAGAGATTTACAATGGGATACAGAATATTTTGGTGTAAAATGCGGAAGAATTGATTTAATAAAAAATATAAATGAAAAAGATTCGGAGTATATATCTAAATTTTTAAATAGTAAAGATTTTGTTATATTAACAAATTCAAAGAAACTTCCGCATAATAGTGAGTATATAGGAAAAAATTTAAAAACGTTTATTACAGATATTAATGTTCAACTTAAAAAGAAACAAATTAAAGTATATGATGATTTTGATGATAGTAATATTGAAATATCTAATAATATTAATTTTGAAAATGAAATAGTTGAATTAGCTAAAAATGCATTTGAAAATTCTAGGTTTTTAAATGATAGTAATATTACAAAAGAAAAAGCAGAAGGAGTATATGCGAATTGGGTTAGCAATTCATTTAAAAAAGAAAGTAAGTATTTTATTACATATAAATTAGAAGAAAAAATTATTGGATTTATATTGTTTTCAATAAATAAATTAAATGAATTAGTTATTGAATTAATATGTGTTTCAAATAAGTTTAAAGGTAAAGGAATAGGAACAGTATTAATGAAAAAGCTAGATATGTTTGCTTTAGAAAATAAAATTAAATTAATTAAAGTAGGAACTCAAATTGAAAATATAAATGCTTTAAATTTTTATACATCTTGTGGCTATAAGATAGATGATATTAAGTATATATATCATTGGTGGAATAAATGCTAATAAGGGGGAATAGCATGAAAGTTTTATATATATCAACTTCATTTCCCAAGCCGGAAAAGGGAAGCACCATATATACAGATTTAGCAGAGGAAATGGCTAAAAATGGGCATGAAATAACTGTTATGGTAACAGAGGAAAGAAAAAATACTAATAAAACAGTATGGTATGAAGAACGTGGATGTAAAGTTTTGAGAGTTCGTACTGGAAACATATATGATGTGAATTTCATAGAAAAGGGAATATCTATTCTTACAATGGAGTATATTATGAAATTTGCTATAAAGAAATATTTAAAAGAAATGCAGTTTGATATGATTCTTTATGAATCACCACCAGTAACGAATGGTGGGATTGTTAAATATGCAAAAAAAATGTTTAATGCAAAGTCATATCTAATGCTTAAAGATATATTTCCACAAAATGCTTTAGATATTGGAATAATAAATAAAAATAGCTTATCATATAAAATGTTTAAAAGAAAAGAAGAGTTATTATATAGTATTTCAGATACTATAGGATGTATGTCAGAAGGAAATAGAGATTATATCTTGAAACATAATCCCAATATAAATTCTTCTAAGGTGGAAATATTTCCTAACACGAAAAAAGTACAACCTATTGTAGATCAAGAAATAGATTATTCAATAAGAGATAAATATAAAATACCTCAAAAAAGCACAGTGTTTTTATTTGGTGGAAATATGGGTAAACCTCAAGGTGTAAAATTTTTATGTAATGCTATTAAGAGGTTAAAAGATAATAGAAATGTATTTTTCTTATTAGTCGGAAGAGGAACAGAGAGAAATAATATAAAAAAGTTTTTACAGGATAATAATTGTAATAATGTATTGCAAATTGATAATTTACCTAGAAATGAATATGAAAAATTAGTAAGAGCATCTGATGTAGGTTTAGTTTTACTTGACTATAGATTTACTATTCCAAATTATCCTTCTAGGATTTTAGCATATATGGAGTGTGGAATTCCAGTGTTAGCTGCTACAGATAAAAATACAGATTTTAAAGAGTTAATAAAAGAATCAAACTGTGGTTTATGGAGTTATTCAAATGATATTGAAAGTTTTTGTTCAAATGTTAAGTTTTTAGCAGAAAATAATGAAGTTAGAATCAATATGGGTAAGAATGGAAGAAAATATATTGAAAATAATTTCGCAATATCAGTTGACTTATTAGAAAGAAATATGAATAAATTTAAGTAGGTGGATTAAATGGGAATATTTAAAGATAAAGTTTTATTAATAACTGGTGGAACAGGATCATTTGGACATACTGTTCTAAAGAGATTTATAGATACGGATATTAAAGAAATAAGAGTTTTTTCAAGAGATGAGAAAAAACAAGATGAAATGAGAAACAAGCTTAAAAATGATAAAGTTAAGTATTACATAGGCGATGTTAGAGATATTGAAAGTTTAAATTATGCAATGAAAGGGGTAGACTATGTTTTCCATGCTGCGGCTTTAAAGCAAGTTCCATCATGTGAATTCTATCCTATGGAAGCCGTTAAAACTAATATTGAAGGTTCTGATAATGTTTTTAAAGCTGCAACTGCTAATGGAGTAAAAAAAGTTATTCTTTTAAGTACAGATAAAGCGGTTTATCCAGTAAATGCAATGGGAATTTCAAAAGCAATGGCTGAAAAGTGTATGATTGCAAGAGCAAGAGCCGCAAGAGAAGGAGAAACTGTTTTCTGTGGAACTAGATATGGTAATGTTATGGCTTCAAGAGGTTCAGTTATTCCGCTATTTGTAGATTTAATGAAACAAGGAAAAGATTTAACAGTAACAGATCCTGAAATGACAAGATATATGATGACTTTAGAAGAATCTGTTGATTTAGTTTTATATGCCTTTGAACATGGAGAGCAAGGAGATATATTTGTTCAAAAAGCACCAGCATGTACTGTTTTAGAATTAGCTACTGCGTTAAAAGAACTTTTTGAATCAAATGTAGGAATAAAAATAATTGGAGCAAAACATGGAGAAAAAGCATACGAAACTTTATTAACTAAAGAAGAGTTTGTTAAGGCAGAAGATAGAGGAAATTATTTTAGAATACCAGCTGATAATAGAGATTTAAATTATGCTAAATACTTTACTGAGGGTGAAGGATCAAGAAGAAACCAAGAAGAGTATAATTCAGATAATACAAATAGAATAAATGTTGAACAAGTAAAAGAATTATTATTAAGAATTCCATATATACAACATGAGTTAGAAAATTTTAAAAATAATTCTAATGAAGTTTTTGAACTTGTTTAATAAAGGAGTATTTTATGAAAGTATTAATTACAGGAGCTAAAGGATTTATAGGAAAAAATTTAGTTTCAACTCTTGAGAGAGAAGATAAATATGAAATAATTTGTATAGATAGAGAAAATTCAAAAGAGGAATTAGAAAATGGTATTTTGAATTCTGATTTTATAGTTCATCTTGCAGGGATAAATAGACCTAAAAATGAAGAAGAATTTTTTGAAGGAAATACTGGATTAACTGAAGAGATAATAGAAATCTTAAAGAAAAATAATAAAAACACTTCAATACTAATTACATCTTCCATACAAGCAGATTTAGATAATGCTTATGGACAAAGTAAAAAAGGAGCTGAAGAAGCTTTAATTAGATATATGGCAGATACAAAGGGAAATGTTTTTATATTTAGATTACCAAATGTATTTGGTAAGTGGTGTAGACCTAACTATAATTCAGCAATAGCAACTTTCTGTCATAATATTTCTAGGGGAGAAGAAGTTTGGATTTCTGATCCAAGTAAAGAAATGACTTTAGTTTACATAGATGATGTAGTAAGAAATATAAAAAATGTTATAGACAATGAAGAAAACTACATTCCTGGATATCAGAATGTTGATATTGAACATAAAGCGACTTTAGGAGAAATTGTTGATTTAATAAATTCTTTTAAAGAAAGTAGAAAAAGTTTAATGATACCTAATATGGAAAATGAACTTACTAAAAAGCTTTATAGTACTTATTTAAGTTATTTACCAGAAAATGATTTTAGTTATCCATTAAAGATGAATGTAGATAATAGAGGATCATTTACTGAGTTTATAAAAAGTAAGGATAGAGGACAAGTTTCAGTAAATATATCTAAACCAGGAATAACTAAAGGAAATCACTGGCATGATACTAAAAATGAGAAGTTCTTAGTTGTTAGTGGAGAAGGTGTTATAAGGTTTAGAAAAGTAGATTCAGAAGAAATAATAGAGTACAAGGTCAGTGGAGAAAAATTAGAAGTTGTTGATATACCAGTAGGATATACTCATAGCATTATAAATACTGGAGAAAGAGACATGGTAACAATAATGTGGGTTAATGAAATTTTTAATCCGGAAAAGCCAGATACTATTTACTTGGAGGTAGAAAATGAGAAAGCTTAAAGTAATGACTATTGTTGGGACAAGACCAGAGATAATAAGACTTGCAGAAACAATAAAAAAATGTGATTTATATTTTGAACATATATTAGTTCATACAGGACAAAACTGGGATTATACATTAAATGATGTATTTTTTAAAGAGTTAGAGTTAAGAGAACCTAATCATTTCTTAGGGGTTGTTGGTAATAATCTTGGAGAAACAATGGGTAACATAATTGCAAAAAGTTATGAAATATTAGTACAAGAACAACCTGATGCATTACTTATATTAGGTGATACAAATAGTTGCTTAAGTGCAATTGCTGCTAAGAGATTAAAAATTCCAGTATTCCATATGGAAGCAGGGAATAGATGTTTCGATCAAAATGTTCCAGAAGAAATTAATAGAAGAATAGTTGATGTAACAAGTGATGTTAATTTAGCTTATACAGAGCATGCTAGAAGATATTTATTATCAGAAGGGATGAGAAAAGAATACACATTTGTAACAGGTTCACCATTACCAGAAGTATTTGCAAGATATATGACTAAGATAGATGAAAGTGATGTTTTAGAAAGATTAGGATTAGAAAAAGGTAAATTTATATTAGTAAGTGCGCATAGAGAAGAAAACATTGATAATGATGAAAACTTTAAAAGTTTAACAGATGCATTAAATGCAATTGCTGAAACTTATAATATGCCTGTAATATATTCAACTCATCCAAGAAGTTGGAAGAGAATAGAAGAGAAAGGTATTAAGTTCCATGAAAATATTAAACAATTAAAGCCTTTTGGATTCTATGATTATAATAAGCTTCAAAAAGATTCATTCTGTGTTTTATCAGATTCAGGATCATTAGCAGAAGAATCAAATATAATGGGATTTCCAGCAGTATCAATAAGAACAAGTACAGAAAGACCAGAAGCAGTTGATAAAGGATCAGTAATTCTTGGAGGAATAACTTTCGATTCAATAACTCAAGCGATAGAAGTTATAACTAAGGAAAAAGAATTAGGCGAAGAATTAGTTAAAGTACATGACTATACTGATATAAATGTTTCAACTAAGGTTGTTAATATTATTCAAGGATATACTTCAGTAATAAATAAATTTATATGGAGAAAGTAAAATGAAGGTATTACAGATAAACTCTGTTTGTGGAGTAGGAAGTACAGGAAGAATAGCAACTGATTTATATAAAGTTTTAGAAGAACAAGGTCATGAATGTGTAATTGCTTATGGAAGAGGAACTGCTCCAGAAGGAATAAAAACAATAAAAATAGGAACAGATTTTGATAACTATATGCATGTAGCAAAAACAAGACTTTTTGATAAACATGGCTTTGGTTCTACTAAAGCTACAAAAGAATTTATAAAAAAAGTAAAAGAATATGATCCAGATGTAATACACTTACATAATATTCATGGTTATTATATAAATATTGAAATTTTATTTAACTATTTAAAAGAAGCTAATAAAAAAGTTGTTTGGACATTACATGATTGTTGGGCATTTACAGGACATTGTGCTTACTTTGATTATGTAAGATGTAGTAAGTGGAAGAGTGTATGTGAAGAATGTCCGCAAAAAAAAGAATATCCAACAAGCAATATATTAGATAACTCTAAAGATAACTTTAAAAAGAAAAAAGAAATATTTACTGGAGTAAATGATTTAACTATAGTAACACCATCTAAATGGTTAGCGGGGTTAGTAAAAGAATCTTTCTTATCTGAATATAAGGTTGAAGTAATAAATAATGGAATAGATTTAGAGATATTTAAACCAACAAAAAGTAATTTTAGAGAAAAACATAATTTACAAGATAAAATTATTATATTGGGAGTTGCTAGTGCTTGGGATAGGCGTAAAGGATTAAAGTTTTTTTTAGAATTATCTCAAATGCTAGATGAAAACTATAAAATTATAATTGTAGGAGTTAATAAAAAACAAAAAAAACAATTACCAAAAAATATATTAGGAATAATAAGAACAAATAATTTAGATGAACTTGTAAAAATTTATTCAGTAGCAGATATATTTGTAAATCCAACATTAGAAGATAATTTTCCAACTACAAATTTAGAGGCTTTAGCTTGTGGAGTTAACGTAATAACTTTTGATACAGGTGGTAGTCCTGAGTCTTTAAAAAAAATTGTTGGTAGCAAAATTGTGGATCAAGGAAATTTAAATAAGTTATATAATGAGATTGTAAATTTTAAATGTGATCCAATAGATTTAGAAGAAATAAGTAAATTAGATAAATATAGAAGATTAAATTTGTATATAAATACTTATAAGATAGGTGAATAGAATTGAAAATAATACATGTTGAAGATAGATTTGAACCACAAGCAGGGTATCAAATTAATGAGTTGATAAAGGTGCAAGCTAAACAGGGAGATAAAGTTATAGTAATAACATCTCAAAATCCTATTTTTTCAGACAAATCCAAATTAAAGGAAGGTGATTTGGTTTTAAAGAATAAATATGACATAGATGTTATTAGACTTGATTATTATGCAGTTATATCATCTAGATATTTATTTAAAGGATTATTTAAAACCATAGATAATTTAAATCCAGACGTTGTATTTTTACATGGGATTGGTGACTTTAAAGATTTAATTTTATTTGGTAAAGCTCCTAAATATACTATAGTAAGAGATTGTCACATGTCATGGGTTGCATCAAAAAATAAATTTGCAAATATATATTATAAATTTTTTAAATTATTTTTTTCAAAGATTATAAATAAAAAGGATATATATAGTAAGGTATTTGCATTAGGGGTAGAGGAAGCAGAATACTTAGATGTTTTAGGGATAAATTCAGAAAAAGTAGATTTTCTATATCATGGATACAATAGTGATGTTATGTATTATGATTTTAAAGGGAGAAATGAAGTTAGATCTGAATATGGTTTTAATGAGGATGATATAGTAATAAGTTATATTGGTAAGTTTGATTTTAATAAAAGACCAGATTTAATTATTGACATATTGAATGAATTGTCTGGAAGTTTAATTGAGAAAAAAAACATAAAATTACTATTAATCGGTGGTAAAAACTTAAAATTTATGAGCTTATTTGATGAAAAGATAAATAACTTAAAAAAAGAAATAAAATTTATTATAGATGACAGCAAAAAGTTTGAGAGTCTTAGAAAATATTTTTCTGCTAGCGATATATGTATTTTTCCAAAAGAAACTACATTAAGTTCTATTCATGCTCAAGTTTGTAGATGCCCAGTTATAATGGAAAATCATTATTCAAATAAAGAAAGAGTAATAGAAAATAAGAATTTATATGATATAGACAATATAAAAGAAGCTTCAAATATATTAGAAAGAATAATTGTAAATCGAGAATATGATAAAGAAAACAATGCAAAATACGATAATATTTTGAGAAATAGAGACTATAAGGTTCAAATTTCTAAATTATATAACAGTGTAAAAATGGAGAAAAGATGAAAAATATAATTTTAGCAATTTCAATATGTACGACTAATTTATTTTTTATTGTTAGTTCTATAATTGGATATAGATTTACTGGAAGCGAGAGTAATCCAATATATAAAATATATAATATTATAATTTTTATATCAGTTTTATATATTTTTTTTAGTGAGTTTATTCGAAATAAATTAATTTTATTAAAAAAAGATATGTTTTTGATAATTATTTTACCTATATTCTTGATAAGTAATTTAATTACAACAAAAATCTTTAAAGGTTATATAAGTATTTTTGCATTAAATTATTATTTTAAATATTTTTTTCTATGGTCATATCCCGCTATATTGTCAGGAATTTATTTTGCTAGAAAAGAAAAATCTTTAAAAATTCTTTATAAATACATAGATATATTTATATTTATTTCTACAATTTCAATAATGAAAAGCACTATTGGACAATTTGTTTTAGCAGAAAATTTTAATGGCATAGCAGGAGCTTCATATCAAACATTATCATATATTTCAGCTTTTTCATATGGAATTAATTTGTATATGATTATTAATGGGAAAAATAATTTAAGATATAGTGTTTTTACTGGAAAGTTATATAAATGTATTGAGTATATATTTTTATTTATTCAAGTTTTTTGTGCTTTAATGTCTGGGGGAAGAGGCGGAATTGTATTAATCTTTATTTATACAATATATTATATATTTCTTTATACAGATTTTAGAGATATATATAAGTTTTTTAAGTTATTAATATTAATATTAATTTCGATAATTTTTATTATTTTTGCATTAGAATTACTTTTAAAAAATGATGTATTTAAAACATCATTTGATAGAGTTTTTCAATTTATATCGCCTGCTGGAGGAATAAATTGGAAGGGTACATCTGGAAGAGATATTATTTATTCAGAGGCTATTAAAGAAATTAACGAAAATCTTATGTTTGGAATAGGATTGTTTAATATGGAAGGATATTATCACAATATTTTTATAGATATTTTAAGAAGTGGTGGACTAATTTACTTAATTTTTGTATTTATATTTGCAATTATAACTTTAATGAAATTAAATTTAATAAACAAATATGAAGATAAAAATAAAGTTTTTTCAGTTATTTTAATATATCCATTGGTAATGTTAATGTTTAGTGGCTCATATACAACAGTAAGTGAGTTATGGTTTTGTATTTCATTTATAATTTCTTATAGAGTTAGGGGGGACTTAAAGAATGAAAAAGATAGCATTTGTAGTAAGTGATATTAATAATTTTGGAGGTGTTCAAAAAGTTACTAATATTATAGCGAATGAACTAGCGAAAGAAACTGACCTAAATATCAGTATTATCTCGCTTTTTAATTCTAAAAATAAAAATAATTTGATGTTTAATAAAAATATAGAATTAGATAATATATTTTATGAAAAAAAGGATATAAAAAAAAATTATATTTTTATTATGAAAGGAATTAGAGAGTATTTTAAGAATAATAAAATAGATATATTGATAGTATCTGGATCAGGATTAGTAACTTTATTTTTCACAGCACTTATAGGAGTTGATATAAAATTAATAGCATGGGATCATCAAGCTTTTAATTTTGGAAAAGTATTAGGGCTAGAGTGGTTTGGAAAAAGAATAGCATCTAAGTATTGTGAAAAAACTGTTGTTATTACAGAAGATTCACTGAATCAATATACACTTAACTTGAAAAGTAAAAATATAAATTTAATATATAATCCTTTAGAATGGAATTATAAAAAAGATAATATATATAATGAAAAGTCAAATAAAATAATAAGTTGTGGAAGATTAGAACATCAAAAGGGATTTGATATTTTAATAGATGTGGCTAATATTGTGCTTAAAAGAAATCCTAATTTTGAATGGCATATTTGGGGAGAAGGAAGTCAGAGAGAAATACTTCAAAACAAAATAGATTCATTAGGTTTAACAAATAAACTAAAGCTTTGTGGATATTCTGATAATATTAATGAAAAATATAAAGATTATTCATTATACGTTATGACATCAAGGCATGAAGGGTTACCAGTTGTTTTAATTGAAGCTATGAGTAATAAATTACCAGTGGTTAGTTTTAATTGTAAAACTGGACCAAATGAAATTATAGATGATATGAAAAATGGATTTTTAATAGATTGTTTTGATATTGATAAAATGGCTAGTTGTATAGATAAAATACTTAACGATAAAGAATTAAGACTAAACTTATCCAAAAATTCGTCTATGATTTTACATAAATTTAATTTAGGAAATATAGTTGAAAAATGGAAAAAAATTTTGGAGTAATTTTATGAAAAATTTAATTATTATATCACCGGGAATATTACCAGTTCCAGCTACTGAAGGTGGAGCTATAGAGAATCTTATACAAAATTTTATTAATCAGAATGAATATGAAAAAAGAGTTAAAATACACTTATTTAGTATTTATTCTAAAGAGGCATATAAAAAAAGTCTTAAATATAAATATTGTAAATTTTATTTTATAGAAATAGATAGGTATAAATATAAGTTAAGTAGATATACGAGATATTTAATAAATAGATTTTCTAAAAATTATTATGGAAATGCTTATATAAATGAAGTAGTTAAGAAGTTACGAAATATAAAAAAAATAGATAGAATATTGATTGAAAATAAACCAGAATATTCAATTATATTAATGAAATATGGATTTGAAAATATAAATTTACATTTACATAATGATTTAATAAATTCAGATACAAAACATTCTGATAAAATTTTGAGTTATAATAACAAAATTATAACTGTAAGTAAATTTATTGCTAATAGAGTTAATTCAGTAAAAGAATATACTAATATTGATGTAGTTTATAATGGTATTAATTTAGAAACTTTTACTAAGAATATTGAAGTAAAGAAAAAAATAGATATAATGAACAAGTATAATATTAGTGAAGAAGATAGAATAATAATATATTCTGGAAGAATAACAAAAGAAAAAGGGGTTAAGGAATTAATATTAGCATTTAATAAATTGAATGAAAAATTTAAAAATATAAAATTACTTATAATTGGGGGAATAAGCTATAGTAATAATTCAAGTAATAAATTTTTTGAGGAAATTAAAGGGATTAGTAATAATAATGTGATTTTTACTGGATATATAGATTATGATGAAATAAATAAATTATACTCTTTAGGATATTTTGGAGTTGTACCATCAATAGGAATAGATGCAGCACCATTATCAACTATTGAATTATTAGTAAGTAAAATGCCTGTGATAGTAAGTAGTTCGGGTGGTATTAAAGAATTGATAGATGAAAAATGTGGATTGGTGGTTAATATTGATGATGAATATATAGAAAATTTAGCTAAGAATATGACTAAATTGTTATTAGATAATGAGTTAAGGAGTAATATGTCATATTTTGCATATAAAAGAGGACAAAGATACTCGATATTAAACTATTATAATAACTTAATATCAAAGTTAATTTATTAATGGAGGGTAGTGGAGGATTGAGGACAAAGAAATCTATTATTAATGCAAGTGTTGGTAGTATCGGATTAATTATAACAACAATATTTAGTTTTATTACTAGAACTATATTTATAAAGAACTTGGGAGAAGTTTATGTTGGGTTGATGGGATTGTTTTCTAATATAATAGTTATACTATCATTAGCTGAATTAGGTATAGGAAGTGCAATTATTTTTAGTCTTTACAAACCAATAGCAGAAAATAATAAAGAAAAAATAAAATCATTAATGGATACTTACAAAAAATATTATCGGATAATAGGTTTATCTGTGCTTATTATAGGAAGTGCTGTGATTCCGTTTTTGGGGATTTTAGTAAATAGCAATGAAAAAATAGATAATTTAACTTTTTTATATATTTTAAGTTTGTTAAATACGGTATTTTCATATATGTTTTTTGCTTATAAAAGGTCATTATTGATTGCTGATCAAAGAGCATATATTGTAAATATAATTTCAAATTCGTTCACTGTTATCATGTATATAGTACAAATAATTGTGTTAATTTTATATAAAAGTTTTATAGGTTATCTTATAGTTCAACTATTAAGTAATGTATTTCAAAATATAATTATAGGAATAAAAGTAAATAAGGATTATCCATTTATAAAAGACAGTAATATAATAAAATTAGATAACTATGAAAAAATGAATTTATTCAAAAATATAAAAGCTATATTTATAAGTAGATTATCTTGGTCTATTTTAGTTGCAAGCGATAATATTGTGCTTTCTATGATTAAAGGTGTAAATTTAGTAGGTATATATTCAAATTATATAATGATAACTGTAACTATTGATAGAATAATAGCAAATATATTTAATTCAATTAAAGGAAGTATTGGAAATTTAAATACAATTAATGATAAAGAAAAAAAAGAAGAAATATTTAAGAAAACTTTTTTCCTTAATATATGGATATATGGAATTTGTAGTATATGTTTATATATATTGTTTAATGATTTAATAAATATTTGGATAGGAAATAGATTTTTATTAGATAATGGTACAGTTTTAGCAATAGTAATAATTTTCTTTTTAAATGGTACACAAATAACATGTTCTATTTATAGAGAAACAATGGGACTATTTAATCAGTATAAATATATTCCTATAATTTCTGTAATTCTAAATTTATTAATCTCAACAATTCTGTGTTTTAAGTTGGGAGTATTGGGGGTTTGTCTTGGTACTATAATATCTAAAGTACTAACTCAATTTTGGATAGATCCTTTTGTAATATATAAATTTGGATTTAATAAGCAAACTAAGGAGTATTTTATTAATTATTTTAAAATCTCTATAGTATTAATTTTTATTACAAGAGTAGTGAACTTTTTATTTAATTATATTGAAGTTGTTAATTGTGAGCAGTTAATACTTAAATCAGTTTTAGTTTTTTGTACATCAAATATAATATTTTATGCTATCTTTAGAAAAAATGAAGGGTTTTTATTTATTAAACATATATTAAAAAATTTAATTTTAAAAGTTAGGAGAATAAAATGAGTAAATTAAATATTATTGGATTAGGATATATAGGATTACCAACAGCTTTAATGTTTGCATCAAATGGGCTAGAAGTAGTTGGAACAGATTTAAATGAGAATTTAGTAAATACTTTAAACAAAGGAAGTTTAACTTTTGAAGAGGAAGGATTAGAAAAAGTTTTTAAAAAAGCTTTAAATAATGGAATTGAATTTAAAACTGAATATGAAAAAACAAATAAATATATAATTACAGTACCAACACCATATGTAAAAGAATCAAAGAAAATAGATGCAAGATATATAGAGAGTGCTACTAAGCAAATTTTAGAGGTTTGTGAACCTAATACGATATTAGTTATAGAATCAACTGTTTCACCAGGTACTATAGATAAATTTGTTAGACCTATAATTGAAGAAAAAGGTTTTGAAATTGGAAAAGATATACAGTTAGTACATGCACCTGAAAGAATAATACCTGGCAATATGGTTTATGAATTAGAACATAATTCAAGAACAATAGGAGCTGATTCAAAAGATATTGGAAAAGAAGTTAAATCATGGTATAAGTCATTTTGCAAAGGAGATATAGTTGTAACTGATATAAAAGTAGCTGAAATGAGTAAAGTTGTTGAAAATACTTTTAGAGATATAAATATAGCTTTTGCAAATGAACTTACTAAAATGTGTAATAGAGAAGGTATGGATGTTTACGAATTAATAAAAATAGCTAATAAACATCCAAGAGTTAATATACTTCAACCTGGACCAGGAGTAGGAGGACATTGTATATCAGTTGATCCATGGTTTTTAGTTGGAGATTATCCAGATATAGTTAACGTAGTTTTAGGCGCTAGACAAGTTAATGATGCTATGCCTCAATATGTGTTTGATAAATTACATAAAATAATGAAGGAAAATAATATTAAAGATTATTCTAAAATTGGATTATATGGATTAACATACAAAGAAAATGTAGATGATATGAGAGAAAGTCCAACATTACAACTTTTGGATATATTTACAAAGTATAATATGGAAAATATAAAAGTTTATGATCCATTTATAAAAGAGAAGAAATTTAATGGACAAGAAATGAGTTTAAATGAATTTTTAAATGATATAGAGATTGTAGTAATATTAGTTGCACATGATGAAATTAAAAATAATCAACATTTATTAGAAAATAAGATAATATATGATACTAGAAATGTAATTAAGATTGGGGAAAAAATATATAAAATATAAAAATTTAAAGATTATTTTTATGCAAAAGATTTCTTAAAAATAAAAGATAATGGAACTTTAGGAGGCTATGGAGAGCAATAGTAGATAAAGTAAAGCATATAAAAAACATTGCTTTATTTGTTATTGATGCTCCTAAGAGAAAAGTCGGTAGAAGTGATGCTATTATGATTCTTACTTTAGATGAGGAATATAAAGTTATAAAGTTAGCTTCTATTATGAGAGATTCTTATGTTGATGTTCCAGGGCATGGTGATGATAAGATTACTCATGCCTATGCCTTTGGAGGATCAGAACTTGCTATGAAAACTTTAAATGATAATTTTAAGGTTAATGTAGAAGATTTTATGTCTATTAATTTTACTTCTCTTCCAGAGATTATTGATAAATTAGGTGAAGTTAAGATTAATATAATTCCAGAAGAAATTCATCATATCCCAGAAATAACTTTTCTAGGAGAACAAGTTTTAAATGGAGAACAAGCTTTAACTTATTCTAGAATAAGATATGCTAATGGTGGAGATTATAAAAGAAAAGAAAGACAAAGAGTAGTATTAGAAGCCGTTTTTGAAAAGTTAAAAGTAACTCCTACAAAAGAGTATCCTTCATTAATTGATGACTTTTTATAATATATATAGACAAATATGTCTTCTATGGATATGATAAAACTTGCTACAGATACTGCACCATTAGTAAAAGGAAATTTAGAAACAGCTAGATTTCCATTAGATGGTTATTGTGATGGAAAAATAATTAATGGAGTTTGGTATTTAGTTTATGATAGACAAACTACTTTAAATCAGATTCAAGAATATATATATGATAATAAAAACTTGGATTCATTTAAAAAGCAATAATAGGAGATTTTAATTTGAATAAAGTTGTAAAATAGGTTTTTATTATTTTACAGCTTTATTTTTATTAATTAAATCTAAATGAATAAAATGTAGAAATTTGTTGGAAAAAATTTATTTAAGTAAAATTATTATGGTGTTAAAATATTTAAAGTAGGTTATTGTTAATTATTATAAAAATATAAAATCAAGGGGATAAAAAAGTGAATAAGAAAATAAGAAAAGCTATAATACCAGCAGCAGGTCTTGGTACTAGATTTTTACCTGCAACAAAGGCTCAACCTAAGGAGATGCTTCCAATAGTTGATAAGCCAACTATTCAATACATAATTGAGGAAGCTATAGCTTCAGGGATTGAAGAGATTCTTATTATTACAGGAAGAAGCAAAAAATGTATTGAGGATCACTTTGATAAGTCTGTTGAGCTTGAAATGGAACTTGAGAAATCAGGTAAGAATGAGCTTTTAGATTTGGTTAGGGATATATCAGATATGGTTGATATTCATTATATAAGACAAAAGGAGCCAAGAGGACTTGGACATGCTATACATTGTGCAAAGACTTTTGTAGGGGATGAACCTTTTGCTATACTACTTGGGGATGATGTAGTTTATAATGAGGAAAAGCCATGTTTAAAACAGTTAATTGATTGTTATAATGAATATAAAACTAGTGTATTAGGAGTTCAAACTGTTCCAGAAAATCATGTTTCTAAGTATGGAATAGTAGATGGAAAACATATTGAAGGAAAAGTCTATAAGGTTAAGGGATTGGTTGAAAAACCTTCTGTTGAAGAAGCACCTTCAAATGTTGCTATATTAGGAAGATACATAGTAACTCCAAGAATATTTGATATTTTAGAAAATACTAAGCCTGGAAAGGGTGGAGAAATTCAATTAACAGATGCTCTTCTAGAACTTATGGGACAAGAAGCAATGTATGCTTATGACTTTGAGGGAAGAAGATATGATGTTGGAGATAAACTTGGATTCTTAGAAGCTACTGTTGAATATGCTTTAAGAAGACCAGAGCTTAGAGAAGGATTTATAGAATATCTAAATAACTTATCAGAAAAAGAATCTTTATTCAAAAAAGAAGTTGAAAAAGAGATTATTACTGTATAATTTTCATTAATAGAATCCAGTAGAGAGTTAATTTAAATTCTCTACTGTTTTTTTTATATTTAATAAAAGTGGAATTTAGAATATTATAGATATATTTAAAGAAACTTAACATAATAATACAGCTTTTTCTTCTACTAAAGCATATTTAAATAGTGAAGAGGTTTTAATATGTATTTATTGTTAAAAAATAGAAAATCATTTGTTATTCTGTTGAAATGTAAATGTTTAAATGATAAGATAACTTTACAATAAATAACATAACTTTATATGTTATGAAAAATAAAAACTATCTAATTTAAAATTAAAAACATAACTAGGTATATTAATAGCTGTTTTAAAAATTCTGCATTTTAAGGGGGATAATTAGGTATGGCAGAAAAGAAGCAAAGATTTATTAATAAGACTGCTAGGGAACTTAGACTTTTAGGGGAAAAGGGAAATAAGGAAGCTTTAAATGAGTTAATTATTAGGGGTAAAAAGGGTGATAAGTGTGCTATGGCTGAGATTGTTTCTATTTATGAAGGGTTAATTCATAAATACTCTACTAGGTTTTTTATTAATGGTTATGATGTTGATGATTTAAAGCAAATAGCTAGAAGTGTTATTATTGAATCCATAAGTAAATTTGATGGGGATCATGGTTCTGAGTTTATATTTTTTATTAGTACAAATGTTAAGAATAAACTTGGAACTATGTGTAAGAAGAAGGAGAATAGACTTGATTTTTCAAGTTTAGATAGTCCTATAGGAGAGGGTATTACTATTGGTGAGACAATTAAGGATGACATTTCCATAGAGGATGAATATGTTGAGAGAGAAAAAATGAGAGCTTTCGTAAAAGCTTTAGCTAATATTTCAAAAAGCGATAGGGAATTTATACTTTATGTATACAAAGATAGAGGAAACTTTCAGAAATATTGCCAAGAGCATAAGCATATTACCACTTATTCAAAAGCAAGATGGAGAAAGGAAAGAATACTAAAGAAACTTAGGGAAGAAATGAAAAACTTTGAATAATATGATTTAACTATAAAGATCAAAGGAAAAATTATAGGAGAAACTTAATATGGATAAGATTTTTATGAATTATTAAAATAGGCAATATCTTTTTTAGAAGAGAATTGTCTATTTTTATTTTTTTCTTTTAAATAAGGAGTGCTTTTTAAGTAGTATTTTTATAAATAGAGTAAAGAAATAATTTATATTAATAGTTTTTATAGTTGCATCTAAAAATTTATATTGTTTTAAACTATTGGAGATTAAAACTATAAGCTTTAAATTTATTATTAATATTACACTGTGAGCATAATATACCTATATAAATTCATTATAATTTAAATTAGAAATTAGTTTATATTTTAGTTTTAATTTTTGTTTATATTCTAGTTAAGGATTAAGATATTAGCTATTTTTATTTGGATTATGGAAGGTGAATTTATGAATAAGTTAAAAGAAAAGGGAGTTTCATTACTAGAGCCAAAGAATAAGGGGGTTCTTACAGTAAACTTTAAGCACCCTATTTTAAAGGATTATAAGGGGAATGGAAGAATTATAACTAAAAGTTTAGGTGCTGATGTAGAAAAAGATTATGAAGCAGCTAACAAGTTTCTTAATGAAATTAAGAGCATTATAAATAATAGTGATTGTTATGAAAATTATTACGGCTTTTTAAAAAGCTTAGAAAAGTATAGTGAGAAATCTATGAAAATTGTTTTTGATAATACTCATTTTATGGAAGAGTTTTATTATGATTTTAAAAAAAGTATTTTAGAAAATTTTATTGGAATTTCTCATAATAATATTAATAAGAAATTAGAAGAGGAATTAAATGAGGTTTTGAAAGAAGTTGAATTAGGAGGCTCTGAATTAAACTACAAAGTCAATAAATCCTTTAAAGCTTTTATAGAAGAGGAGATTAGGTCTAGATTTAACTTTGAATTTAAAAAGAAAATTCAGTTATTAGGTGGGGATTATGAATATAGAAAGAAATTAATTTCTAATATTATTGGATCAAGTGGGGAGTTTAGTGAAGCATATAAAAATACTAATGAAGCAAAAGAAGATAAATTGGTAAATAAGTTTTTTAATAATATGGGAGCTCCAAATTTTGAAGTGATTTTTAAACAGGATTCTAATAAGTTTAAATTTGTTGGAACTCCATATTCAAAATGCATTATTAATAAAAAAATAGAGCTTAAGGGGATTTTGGAAGAGTTTTTATTTAGGATAAATAGTTTGGATAATATTTTTCAATATAAGATTGAGTTTAGGGAAAGAAAAAGCGGAAAAAGTTATGTTTTTAATAATAATGAGTTTTTAGTTAAGGGAACTTTGATTCATAATAAGGATTTAGATAAGCATTCTTTAGATAATATTAAAGATTTAGCTTATATTTATTTTCTTATAGGTTATAAAGAGAATTATAACGAAAAATCTCAAGAAGAATTAAAATTCAAGTTTTTCTATATATTAGAGAGTCTTTTTATTGAGAAGGATAATACTAATAGCAGCAGTTTAATATTTAGTGATATAAGATTGGAAGGAAATTTTAGGGGAGAAGAAATTTTACATAATAAAGAGAAGGATTTTATTTTAGCTGATTATAGTGGAAATATTAATGAGTTTAGAAATCAATTATTAAGTTATGAGACTAGGAAAAACTTAGCTAGTAGTGATGAGATAATATGGCTTTTTAATATTGAAGAAGAGGCTTTTGAAAGAAATTTAGAGGTTTTAAAATACTTAATTATAAATGGATATTTAAATAAAACTAATATATATATTTATGAAAAATCTATTTATAAGGATTATTTTTCTTCTGAATTTGACAATAGTGAAAGTGATTTTATAAGTGTATTAAATGAAAAAGAGGCACATCATATGCCTTATATTTTTAACTCTTTTTTGAAAGATAACTTTCAAAATTTATTGGAGGAATTAGGAGAGGAAGAGGCTTCAATAATAATTAGGGGAAGGGAAGAGTATTATTTAAATTTAATAATGGAGAGAGTAATATTTCCTTGTGATGAAGAGAAAAAGGTATTAAGTAATAAGGGCGTAACAGAAAAAATAATAAATCAAAGTGAAGAAGTTTTAATAAATAAAATAAAAGAAAAAAGTTTTCTAATAAATGAATATAAGCCATATTATAAATATGGAAGATTAACAATCTTATCTTTAGGAATTAACAGAAAAGTTAAGAGAGAATTTATAAGAAGAGTAAGAGGAAGCTATGATAAGAATCTTAAAGAGTTTTCCTTAAGAATGGCTTATAACTTTGGAGGGAGAGAGTATAAAAGCCTATGTCCAGAGAGACTATTAGAAACTTCAATAAAAAACAGTATAAAGACCTTTTTATTAAGCCCATATAAAATAAGAAAGGATATAAATATTTTAAAATTTGAAAAGTCCATAGAATATATTATGGAAAGTATAAGTGAGGAAATAATAGAAGAAGTGGAGATTTTAATAAGAGAAGATAACTTACTGAAATGGAAGGAAGCAGCAGAGCTTTTAAAAGATGATATTATAGAGGGAAGAAATTTAATAGAAGAGATAATAGAAGAGACATTTGTAGTAAGTAATGATATTTTTAGAGAAGATAAAGTATTAAAAATAATAAAAGAGTTATTAAAAAATAATAGTATATTTAAAGCAATAAAGGGAGAGTTTTCTATATAAATAGTATATAATTTGAAATTTTAAATAAATTTATGCTATAATTTAAGCTGTAATTTTTTGGTGAGGGAGAAGTTTAAATGAATATATTATTAACTGGTGGAATTGGCTATATAGGAAGCCATACAATAGTAGAATTATTAAGGGATGATAATAATTCTGTAGTTGTTATTGATAACTTAGTAAATAGTAGAAAAGAAGTTAAGGATATAGTTGAAAAGATAACAGGAAAGCATATAAAGTTTTACGAAGGTGACTTAGTAAATTTTGAAGATATAGATAAGGTTTTTAAAAATGAAAAAATAGATGCTGTTATACACTTTGCTTCTCTTAAGGCAGTAGGGGAATCAGTAGAAAAACCTTTAGAATATTATAATAACAATATTATTGGAACTTTAAATCTTTTGACAAGTATGAGAAATCATAATGTTAAGAAATTTATATTTAGTTCTTCAGCTACTGTTTATGGAGAAAGTGAAATAGTACCTGTACATGAAGGACTTCAAGCAGGTTTTGCAACAAATCCATATGGTAGATGTAAGGCTATGATAGAGGAGATTTTAAGAGATTTATATATTTCAGATAATTCATGGGATATTGTACTTCTTAGATACTTTAATCCAGTTGGAGCTCATGAAAGTGGATTAATTGGAGAATTACCTAATGGAATACCAAATAACCTTATGCCTTATGTTTCAAAGGTGGCTGATGGTGAATTAGACTACGTAAGAGTATTTGGAGATGATTATAACACTCCAGATGGAACTGGTGTAAGGGATTATATACATGTTGTAGACTTAGCAAGAGGACATGTAGCTGCTATGAAAAAGTTAAAGGATGGTTCTGGAATTAGCACATATAATCTAGGAACTGGACAAGGATATTCTGTATTAGATATAATAAAAGCTTTTTCAAAAGCATCAGGTAAGGAAATACCTTATAAAATAGTAGATAGAAGAGTAGGAGATATTGCTATAAGTTTTGCAGATCCATCAAAGGCAGAAAAAGAACTTGGATGGAAGGCTGAGAAAAACTTAGAGGACATGTGCAAAGACTTCTGGAAATGGCAATGCGTTGGAATGAAAAACTTTAAATAAACTTCATATTAAGTTTTATTTTTAGTTAGTTTTGATTTTGAAATAGCCTTCAAGACCTAACTTAATTTCGCAAAGAGTTGCTATTATCTACTTCAGAATAATAGCTAAAGCTTTTAAACTCGCTATGCTCAAACAATAAAAGCTTCTTAACGCTATTATTCTTACGTATATAATGCAACACTAATTGCTTATTAAGATGGTCTTACAGGTATATTTCAAAATCAAAGGCACTTTAAATTAGAACTTAATATTAAAATTTTGATTTACAAGGGGATAAGAGGATGAACAATAAAATAAGAAAAGCTATAATACCAGCAGCAGGTCTTGGTACTAGATTTTTACCTGCAACAAAGGCACAACCTAAGGAGATGCTTCCAATAGTTGATAAGCCAACTATTCAATACATAATTGAGGAAGCTATAGCTTCAGGTATAGAGGAAATACTTGTTATTACAGGAAGAAGTAAAAAATCAATTGAAGATCACTTTGATCGTAATGTGGAACTTGAAATGGAACTTGAAAAGTCAGGAAAAACTGAACTTTTAGATTTAGTTAGAGATATATCAGATATGGTTGATATCCATTATATAAGACAAAAAGAGCCAAGAGGACTTGGACATGCTATATATTGTGCTAAGACTTTTGTAGGGGATGAGCCTTTTGCTATACTACTTGGTGATGATGTAGTTTATAATGAAGAAAAGCCATGTTTAAAGCAATTAATTGATTGTTATAATGAATATAGAACTAGTGTGTTAGGTGTACAAACTGTTCCAGAGGAAAATGTCTCTAAATACGGAATAGTTAATGGAAAACACATTGAAGGTAGAGTTTATAAAGTAAAAGGCTTAGTTGAAAAGCCATCACCAGAAGAAGCACCTTCAAATGTTGCTATATTAGGAAGATATATAGTAACGCCAAGAATATTTGATATATTAGAAAACACAAAACCTGGTAAAGGTGGAGAAATTCAATTAACAGATGCACTTTTAGAGCTTATGAGCGAAGAGGCTATGTATGCTTATGACTTTGAAGGAAGAAGATATGATGTGGGAGATAAATTAGGATTCTTAGAAGCGACTGTTGAATACGCTTTAAGAAGACCAGATCTTAGAGATGGGTTTATTGATTACTTAAGAGAATTATCTGCTACAGAAAATATCTTTACTGAAGCAAATGGTAAAGAAAAAAAGGATAAAGAAGAAGAGCTTGTAACAGAAGCTTAATTTTAGAAAGCTGTATCAAAATAACTCATAAATAAACTTAAAAACCCTAATTAATTTCATTTGTTTTTTAGTTAGGTTTTGTAAGAGGTTTAAGGAGTTTTGATACAGCTTATTTTTGTAATTAATTTGATTAAAATAAAAATAAATAGGCTATACTTAATAAAGTAATATAAAGCTATTTATTTTATGAGGTTTTGATTTCTAAAGAATATTTATAAGATTATATTAATGAATAATAGAAGTTTTTTTAGTATTAATACTGTATTTAGAAGTCAACATTAACTTATATAATATATTAATTAAAACTAGAATTAAAAGGAGAATTTATGATTATTATTTCCCAAAACACATTTTTAGTAGTAGGAATTATACTCTTTTGTTTATTTAGAGGAGCAATTAAAATTAAAGGAATAATTAAGGAAGAATACACATATAAGCAAATATATTCTAATGAAGAATTTATCTTTGATTTATTTTGTATTTACTTAATTGGAGTTGCCTCTAAAGTTTACTTTCCACTTACCATAGCTTGGGGAAATAAGCTTGTTTATAATCCACCAGAAGTTTGGCTTAGTCCTTTGTGGAGTATAAAGCAAATATACCATCAAGGGGGAGTGGGAGATGTTATTTATCAGCTAATAGGAAACTCAATTATGTTAAGTCCAATGGCATTTTTTCTTTGCTATTTTTATAGTATAGATGAAGAAAAATTAACTTTAGGAAAAGGGATTATAGATAAAATCAATAAAATTTTAGAAGGCTTTGAGTTGCATAATAAAAAGAAGCTTAAAGAAGATTCATATATACCTTCATTAAATACAGTGTTGAAATTCTGCTTTTTTATGTCTTTATTCATAGAGAGTTCCCAGGTTATATTATCCTTAGTTTTTCCTAATACAAAAAGATTTTTTGAAGTAAATGATCTTATGTGTAATACTTTAAGTGGAGTTTGGGGATATTATATTTATATTAAAATTATTAAATTAGATATAATACCAAGAAAGATATTTAAGTTATAAAATAAAAAGTAAATTTCTTATTGAGGCTATAAGTAGGCTAAGAGTATTTAATATAGAAATAAAAAATATTTTCTTAAAATAACATTTGACTTATTAGAGAATTAGGAATATACTTAATACAAGTCAGAGAGACAATTTAATGACGCGGGATGGAGCAGCTGGTAGCTCGTCGGGCTCATAACCCGAAGGTCGTAGGTTCAAGTCCTGCTCCCGCAACCACAGAAAGTTCTACTTTTTTAAGTAGAACTTTTTTTATTTAGAATAAATAAAACTGTCTGTTATTAGGGGCCAATAAGTTCTTATAAAATTATTGCAAGCCACCAGTTTTACAGGTATTTATGACTTTGTTTGATTATAAATTAGAAGATTTTTTAGAGAGAATTTTTTATATATCTACTTTAAATGAATATCATAATATATTTCTTATTGAATTTATATGTAATAATATTACTTATAATAATATTAACGGAAAATATCTATATAATTAACTTTATTTACAATATTTAAATAAAATGTTAAAATAATATTTGGAAATTTTTAATATATTAGTTAAATTGAGTGGATTAATAGAGGTGTTTTATGAAAAAAGTAAGAGAGAAAGTAGCTATTGCCGTAGCTATAGCAAGTATAACTACTATATCTAGCTTTGTAATAAGCAATGGAAAGAAAGTTTATGCTGAAGAAGTAAGGGTTACAGCTACTGCTAATTTAGATAATATTAAGGATAATGGAAAACAATTAAAAAATGAAAGCCCTAAGGCAAATACGCAAGAAGATACAAATGTTAATAATGAAGATTTAAAAACTGATGAAAAAAAAGATATAAAAGAAGTTGAAAGTAATTTTGTAAAGAATGCTGAAAATAAAACAGAAAAAATCAATGAAGATAAAAGTTTAGAGAATAATAATAACAAGGTGTCTACTAAATTAGAGTCTAGTGATAAATGTGTAAAAGAAATTAAAAATGATAAAGATAGTAAAGACAAAGATTCTAAAGAAGTTAAAGATGAAAATGTAGAAAAAGTTCATAATAATAAAAAGGATACTTTAGAAGAAGTAGAAAATAAATCTGATCAAAATAATGAAGATAAAATAAATAGAGATAAGAAAGTAGAAGTAAAAAGTGAAGAAATAAAAAGTAAAGATAATGAAACTTCTAAAAGAGATGAAGAAAGCAAGAAAATAGAAGGCGAAAATAAGGAAGTTGAAATTAAGTTAGATAAAAATCAAGCTTTAAAAAGTGATTACATAAATATTAATGAATCTGGACAAGCGGTAATAGCACGTACAGAAAGTCAAAATAATAGTGTAACTGATGAAAATGAAAAGAATGGATGGCAAACAATAGGTGGTAAAACATATTATTTTGAAAATGGAAAGGTATCAACTGGAAAAAAAGAAGTATATGATACTAAGAATGGAGATTATAAAACATATTTTTTTAATGAGGATGGAACTCTTGTAAATAAGCCAGGAATTTGCACTTATACTGAATATTGGGGTGAAAAAAGAAAGGTCTATGTAAACAATAAAGGTGAAGTTGAAAATGGTTGGAAAACAATAGATGGTAAGACATATTATTTTGATCAATATAATGGTATGTTAACTAATGTTCATGAAATAGATAATGGTGATAAAAAAGAGTCATATTTATTTGATAATGATGGAGTTTTAAGAAAAGGCACTGGATTAAAAGAAATAGATGGGAAGTGGTATTACTTTAATAAGGATAATAGCTTAGCAAGTGGCTGGAAAACAATAGATGGTAAAACATATTATTTTGATACGTATAGTGGTAGAGCAAAGGGAAGTATAAGAATATATGATTCTAATCATGAAAAATACAAAGTGTACCTTTTTAATGAAGACGGAGCTCTTATAACTGAACCAGGTATTCACATTTATCATGAAAATTGGGGTGGAGAAAGAAAGATATACGTAAACAATAAAGGTGAAGTTCAAAGTGGATGGCAAATAATAGATGGTAAGACATATTATTTTGATGAAAGTAATGGTATGGTAACTTGGGTACATGAAATAAATGAGAATGATAAAAATAAATCATATTTATTTGATAAAGATGGAGTTTTAGTAAAGGGTTCTGGATGGAAAGAGATAAATGGAAATTGGTATTATCTTAATAATGATAATAGTTTATTAGAAGGTTGGAAAACAATAGATGATAGAACATATTATCTTGATAAATATAATGGAATGGTAAATGGGGTTTATGAAGTAAATAGTGGGGATAAAAAGGAAACTTATTTATTTAATAAAGATGGATCATTGGTAAAAGGCAATGGTTTAAAAGAAGTAAATGGTACATGGTACTACTTTAATAGTGATAATAGCTTAGAAAATGGCTGGAAAATAATAGATGGCAAAACATATTATTTTAATAAGTATGACGGTAGGTCAAGAGGATGTGTAAGAGTATATGATGATTTAAATCATGAAAAATACAAAGTATATTTCTTTAATGAAGATGGAGTCCTTATAACTGAACCAGGTATTCATACTTATCATGAAACTTGGGGTGGTGAAAGAAAAATATGCATAAATAATAAAGGTGAAGTCCAAAGTGGATGGCAAACAATAGATGGTAAAACATATTATTTTGATGAACATAATGGAATGGCAAAGGGAGTAAGTTGTATAAGTACCGGGGATAATTATGAAGTTTACTTATTTAATGAAGATGGAAGTTTAGTAACAGGAAATGGTTGGAAAGAGATAAATGGTAAGTGGTATTATTTCAACAATAATAATAGTTTAGCAAATGGGTGGAAGACTATTAATGGAAAGACATATTATTTTAGTTCTCACATGAGTATAGGACCAACTTTAATACAAGGTAATAGACCAGAAAAATTAGATTTATATTATTTTGGAGAAGATGGAGAATTAATAAATAGAAAAGGATGGGCAAAATTAAATGATGACTGGTTCTATTTCAATGATGATAGTTCATTAAAAACTAAGTGGCAAACAATAGGGGGAAAGACATATTATTTTAATGAAACAACAGGGGCTATGGCAACTGGTCAAAAAACTACTTATGATTACTTTAATCATGAGGAAAAAATATACTGTTTTACTTCTGATGGATCCTTGTTAAAAGGAAAAGACTGGTTTAGTAAATATGATGAATATAATAATTATAAAAAAGTTTGGTTCTATATAGATGAAGATGGAGTTTTAAAAACAGGTTATCAAACAATTAATGGTAAGGATTATTATTTTTATTGTGATGGAAAAATGGCTACTGGAATAGTTAATGTTGAAGGTGTTACAGGAAACCCTAAGTTCTATTATTTTGATAATAATGGAGAGTTATTTAAAAAAGAGGGATGGAAAAAAATAAATGAAAAATGGTATTATTTAAATGAAGATGGATCTTTAGTTAATGAATGGAAAAAATCAGGAAGTGATTGGTATTATTTAAATCCTAATTATGGAATGGCTATTGGTCCTACAAAAGTTCAAGATGACATGTGTTTAGGTATTAATGTATATTATTTTGAAGAAGATGGAAGATTAACTAATAGAACTGGATGGATTAACCATATAAATGGAGAATTTAGTGATTGGTACTATGTTGAGAATGGTGGAAAGGCAGCATTAGGATGGAATAAAATCAATGGAACTTGGTACTATTTTAATAGTGATGCAAAAATGGTTACAGCTCCAACTAGAATATTTGATAAAGATAGTTCAAAAGATAAGATTTACTTCTTTGACAAGAATGGTGCATATAGAAGATATTCAGGATGGTATGAACTTAAACCTGTAGATGGAGAGCCATGTTGGTATTATTTTGGAGAAGATGGTTTAGCTAAAACAGGTTGGCAAACAATAAATGGAAATAAGTATTGGTTTGCACCTAATGGAATAATGTGTAAAGGAACTAGTACTATTTTTGAAAATGAAGTTGAAGATGGTTGTTATAAAGTAGATTTACCAACATATTTATTTAATGAAAGTGGAGCTTTAGTAACTAGTGAAGGATGGCATAAGGTTACTTTATATGATGAAGATAAATGGTGTTATATAGATAATACTGGAGTATGTAAAAAAGGATTAGCAAAAATAAATAATAAATATTATTATTTTGAACCTCATAAGGCGTTAATGGAAACTGGAGTAATTTCTATATATGGGTTTAATGGAAATAAGGAAGCAAATTATTTCTTTGATGATAGTGGAGCATTAAATACTTCAAAAGGATGGCATAAGTGCAAAGATAGATATAATTCTTATTATATTTGGTGTTATATTGATGATAATGGTGAATTGGCAGAGGGATTTAAAGAAATAAATGGAAATAAATATTATTTTAAGAATGGAGTTATGAGTACAGGAAATACTCAAATAGAGGGAAACCAATATTACTTTAATGAATCTGGATTGATAGCAAAAGGTTGGAGCCAGAATAAAGATGGAGAATATTACTATACAGATAATAATGGTATTATTCAAAAAGGATGGCAAAAAATCAATGGAATTTGGTATTATTTTAATGACGGTGGAGTAATGGCAACTGGTCCTAAATATATGTTTGATGAAAACACTTATGACACAAAACTATATTATTTTGATAATAGTGGAGCTCTACAATATAAAAAAGGTTGGGTTAATCATATTGGGAAATATAATAATGATTGGTACTATATAAACTCAAATAATGAATTATCAACTAGTTGGCAAAATATAAATGGAACATGGTATTATTTTTATGAAAATGGAAAAATGGCAAAAGGTTCAACTGCAGTTACTTATTCAAATGGTGATAAAAGATATTATTGTTTTGATAATAGTGGAGCATGGGTTACTAATCCAGGATGGCATTCATGGCAAGATGAAGGTAATAAGACATGTTGGGCTTATATAAATAATGATGGAAGCTTGGCTGAAGGGTGGAAAGAGATAAATAATAAATGGTATTATTTCTACAAAGAAAATAAAGTTATGGCTAAAGGTGCTGTTAAGGAATGGGATTATAAGACTAATAAACCATATATTCAACATTTCTTTAATGAAGATGGATCTTGGGATGCTTCAGAAGGATGGAAGTCATTTAAGAATTTAGAATACTCACCAGATTTACAATGGGCTTATGTTGAATCAAATGGAAGATTAGCTTCTGGATGGAAGATGATTGGTGGACAATGGTATTATTTTGATGAAGGTAATGGTTTCATGGTTACAGAAAAGAGAGATATTAATGGTAAGTTTTATGAATTTAATTCTAATGGTACTTTAAAAAATTAATTATAGGGCTGTTTTAAATAATATTTAAATAAAAGAAATTCTGTAAAACATGGGTTTTATACTACTAAGTATTTACTTAGTAGAGTGAGGAGTTATATTTAAAGTAAGTTTATTAACTTTAAATATAACTTCTTTTTAATATTTTAAATGTTATCTAAAATATTGAAAGTTATATATTTAAATTTAATAAAATTACCTATATAATGCTATTAAAGGATAATTTGTATGTAGACTATTTAGATTTTTGATTTGACTTTTTATAATGAATTTAGTTTAATTAAGGCTTTTATTTATAGCCTTTAGTAGCTAATGTTAAGGTTTTCTTAAAAGGTTAAATTTTCTTTATAAGTTAAAAGGGATTTAGAAGAGTGCATACAAAATATTAGTATTAATATAGGGGGAAAGAGTTAATAGATAACTTTATGAGAATTATGAGTATAAATTATAATGAGAATTTTAAAACTTTTCATCTAAGGACAAAGAATACAAGTTATGTTTTGAAGGTTATGGAGACAGGACATTTAAGTCATTTGTATTGGGGAAGAAAGTTAAAAGCTGATAACTTAGAGTATTTTGTTAGAAGAAGAGGCTTTGGAAGTTTTGCCGCTGATACTGATAATATAAGTGGATTTCAGTTAGAGTTAATACCTCAGGAGTGTCCAACATTTGGAGCTACTGACTTAAGAAGTCCAAGTTTAGAGTTTCAATATGAAGATGGTACATCAGCTACTGATTTAAGATATAAGTCACATAGAATTTACGAAGGAAAGCAAAGACTTTCAGGTTTACCAGCTGTGTATGTTGAAAGTGAGGAAGAGGCTACTTCTCTAGAAATAACTTTAGTTGATTCTTTAAAAAACTTAGAAGTCATATTAACATACAATGTTTTTGAAAACTTTGATGCTATTACAAGAAGTTTAAAGATAGTGAATAATAGTGATGAAAAGATAAATATAGAGAGAGTTTTAAGTGCCAATGTAGATTTTACAACTGATGAATTTGATTTTATTCAGCTTTCAGGATCTTGGGGAAGAGAGAGACATATTCTTAGAAATCCTTTAAGAAGTGGAAGCCAAGTTATTGAAAGTAGAAGAGGGGCAAGTAGCCATGCTCAAAATCCATTTATGGCCCTATGTAGTAAGGATGCCAATGAGGAATATGGAGAAGTTTATGGTTTTAGCTTAGTTTATAGTGGAAACTTTTTAGCTAATGTGGAAGTTGACATGTATAGAAATGCAAGAGCTCAAATAGGAATAAATCCTTTTGATTTTAAATGGTTACTTGAGTCAAAGGAAGAGTTTCAATCACCAGAGGTTGTTTTAGTTTATTCCTCAAAGGGACTAAATGGCATGTCTCAAATTTATCATAATCTTTATAGAAAGAGATTGTGTAGAGGAAATTATAGAGATAAGGTAAGACCTGTGCTTATAAATAACTGGGAAGCCACATATTTTGATTTTAATGAGGTTAAGATAAAGGAAATAGCTAAGGAAGCTTCAAAGCTAGGAATGGAACTTTTTGTTCTTGATGATGGATGGTTTGGAAATAGAAATGATGATAAAAGTTCCTTAGGAGATTGGTTTGTTAATGAGGGCAAATTAAAGGGTGGACTTAGTAAACTTGCTAAAGATATAAATAATATGGGGTTAGAGTTTGGATTATGGTTTGAGCCTGAGATGATTTCACCTATTAGTAAGCTTTATGAAAAGCATCCAAATTGGTGTATTCATATTCCAGGAAGAACTAGATCACAGGCAAGAAGTCAGTTAATATTAGACCTATCAAGGAAAGAAGTATGTGACTATATAATAGAATCTGTTAGCAAAATTCTTGAAAGTGCAAATATATTTTATGTTAAGTGGGATATGAATAGAAATATGACAGAGGTGGGTTCTTTAGGATTGACTTCAGAGAGACAAAGAGAAACTGCACATAGATATATTTTAGGATTGTATAGGGTTATGGAGGAAATAACAAGTAGATTCCCTAATGTATTATTTGAAAGCTGCTCAGGTGGCGGTGGAAGATTTGATCCAGGAATCCTTTATTATATGCCTCAAACTTGGACAAGTGATAATACAGATGCCATAGAACGATTAAAAATACAGTTTGGAACCTCTATGGTGTATCCTCCTATTTCTATGGGATGCCATGTCTCAGCAGTTCCTAATCATCAAGCTAATAGAATAACCCCACTTGAAACTAGAGGGGTATCTGCCATGGCAGGAAACTTTGGATATGAGCTTGATATAACTAAGTTAAGTGAGGAAGAAAAGGAAGAACTAAAGGAACAAATAAGTTTATATAAAGAAATTAGAGAAACTGTGCAATTTGGAACTTTATATAGATTAAAGAGCCCTTTTAATAGTAATGAAGTAGCATGGATGATGATTTCAGAAGATAAGAATGAGGTTGTTGTAAGCTATGTTAGACAGTGGGCTTTAGTAAATGAAAGCTTTAGCAATTTAAAACTTACAGCCTTAGATAAGGATTCAGAGTATGAAATAATAGAAGAAGATATGGTGCTTAGTGGAGATGAACTTATGTATATAGGTTTAAACATTCCAGAGCTTTATGGAGATTATGTTTCAAAACTTTGGAGATTAAAGAGAAAAAATTAAAAATAACTAATAAGTGGCGTGTATCAAAATAACTTTTTATAAAACTTACAAACAGTATGAAGAGAATATCTAGATCTAGTAATTCTCGGAATATGTTTGTAAGTTTTATTATATTTTGATATATTACCTTAATCTTGTAATATATAGGCCTTTAATCAATTTCTTTTGCTACGACTACTATTCTAGCATTAACAAAATCATATCCACAGGTTATTAGAGTTAAGATTCTATCATTAGAATTTAAATCTATGCCATCTCTTTTAAATAGTGATTTTGATTCTTGTTCTTTTAAATATTTTTCATAATCTTCTTTATTTGAAAATTTTGTTTTTATTTCAGATTCTAAGTCCTTAGCATTTTCTTGGTAAACTGAAAAAATTTCGAATGTTGATTTTTTTCCTTCTCTATAAAGAGTTACATATTTATTTGCATTGAAGAAATTTTCATTTTTAAAATGTTTAATTTGGGCAAACATAGTATCATTTCTCATGTTATGACCATAAACAACTATATTAGAATCATCATTTAAATTATTTTCTGAGTCAACAAAAATTGAACCTGAGAAGCTTTTTTCTTTGTTAAAGTTATGATGCAAGTAGAAATCATTATCTTTTCCTTGAACCACTGGAAAATCTATATTAGTTCCTTCAACTTTTATCCAAAATCTATAGTCTGGATTAATATTTTTTAAGTTCTTTTCACTTTCTGCATCCTGCTTATGTTCCTCTGGACTTTTATTAACAGAAGAATCAGATAGAGGAGAAAGACTTCTTAAGTTATCATAATCTCTTGAATCAGTATAATATCCTAAACGTTTTTGATATATTTTCATTGCACAAAAGAAAATTATAATTAATAGAATTAAACTTATTATTTTTTTAATTCTTAATGAAATTTTCATAATACTCACCTCTAAATAACGAATTAAACTTTCCCAATAAAACTACGATAATTTCAATATTACACCAATTTATTAGTTAATACAACAATAGATTTTTATATTTAAAAATTTACATTTACGTAATAAAACATGCAATTCACGCTATATGTATTGAGATGATTTACTTAAGATGTTATAAATAATCTGCAAACAATATTTTACATATCTGTAAAGTTGAAAAGGAAGAAAAGGAATAATTATGAAAAAAGGTATAAAAATTTTTTATAATATTTTATTTTATGGTTTTTTAACTATACTTATAGCATTTTTACTTCTAGGCTTTTTTGCTAAGAAAAGTGATTCTGGAATTAGTATAGGAGGATATAGAGTTTATGATATTTTAACTGGAAGTATGAGTCCTACTATAAAGCCAGGAAATTTGGTAGTTGTAAAGGAGACATTACCCAATGAGGTGAAGAAAAATGATGTTATAACTTTTAAAAGTGACATAACTAATAATGTTACAACTCATAGAGCTATAGACATAGTTAATAGTGATGGAAAAACTGAATTTATAACAAAAGGTGATGCAAATAATACTCAAGATCCTGTACCTTTAGATGAAAAATTACTTGTTGGAAAGGTTGTTTTTCAAGTGCCATATTTAGGTGCATTTTTAAGTAGCTTACAAAAAAACAAGTTAATATTTATAGGTTTACTTGTAGTTATTATCTTAATTGATTTTATATTCAATAAATCTTTAGGAGCAAGAAAGAAAAGTTAGATTTAAATTATAAGAATAATATAAATAATTTATAAACTGGGAGGTAATTTAAATTGAGTAAGAAGAAAATAATAGGCTTATGTATAGCCGGTGTTTTAGCAGTAGGAAGTATAGGAGGATCTTTAGCTTGGTTTACATCAAGTGATTCTGTAACAAACCCATTTTCAACAGCAAGTACAGATAATCCTAGCGATCCAAATTCAGGAATAAAAATACATGAAGATTTCAAACCGGAAGATGCTGATAATACATTACCAGGGGATACGGTAACAAAACAAGTTAATGTAATTAATAAAGCTACATATGATCAATTAATTAGAGTTAAGATAAAAAAAGTATGGAAAGATGCTAAGGGAGAGGAAAAGCCTGATTTAGATACAAAGAATATAAATTTAAACTTTGAAAATAACTTAACTGATTCTAATAAGCCTGAAGAAGGAAAATGGATAGAAGGTTCTGATGGATATTATTACTATAATGGAATAGTTAATCCAGATGGACAAACTGCAAACTTATTAGAAAGTGTTACATTATCAAAAGATACTACAAATGAATTTAAAGGATTAAAATTTGATGTAGTTGTTGATTCAGAAGGTGTACAAGCTGCTAATGGTGCAGTAAATGATTCTTGGAAAGATGCACCACAAGTTATAAAGACTTTAGGTGCAGGTACTAATGCACATAAATAAGTAATATTTTAAATTAAGTTATAACCATGATGCAAGGAGTGAAAAGGATGAAGAATCTAATAAAATCCTTTTTATTTACTATGGCATTTCTTTTAATAATATGTAAGCCAGGGGTTGCAAGTACATTTGCAACCCCTAATGTTGAATTAGAAGGAAATGCTGATGGTATAGTATTCATTCAGGGGGATGAGCCCTTTTTATGGTCAGATAATATTCTTCCAGGAGATAAGCTTGAAAGAAATATTTTATTAAATAACAAGCATAAGGATTCTTATAAAATATTTATGAGAGCTGAAAGAATCAATAAAAAGGAAAGTTATGATTTATTAGAGAAGATAGAACTTAAGGTAATATATGATGGGAATTGTATATATGATGGATTTGTTAGTGGGCAGAATGGATTAGAAAATAACATTTATTTAGGAGAAGTAAAGCCTGGTGAGTCTAAAAAACTTGAGGCTTTTGCAGAGTTTCCTGGAAAAGAAGCAGGAAATGAATACAAAAATAAGAAAGCGCAAGTTGATTGGATTTTTACTGCTGTTAAGGATAGTTATAGTGGAGAAGAAAGTCTTTTAGGTGGTAATAAATTAAATGAAGGTAATATAGATTCTAGTCAAAATAATATAAAAAATACAATAGACAATATAATAGTTCCTAAAACTGGAGATAGTAGTTTAGGAATATATTTTGTTATTTTTATAATATCTTCTATTGCTATTTTAACTTTAAATTTCGATTTTATAAAAAATAAATTAAAGATTTTCAAAAAAGAGGAATGATTATGAAAAGAAGAAAAGGATTAGTTAAAGCTCTTTTATTAATTTTGATAGTTATAAGTATTATATCAGTAACGGTATTAGGAAAAGGTTTCACGTCTATAGATAGTGTAAATAATAAATTTTCTATAGGGAGTGTAGAAACTGAAATTGATGAAAACTTTGATGCGCCAAAGGAATGGGATGGAAGTAATATAAGCAAGTTGGTTTCAATTAAGAATACTGGGAAAAGTGATGAATTTGTTAGAGTCAGTATAATACCTAGATGGATAGATGAAGATGAAAATCCTTGGACTGGAGATTCAAATTTAATTCAATTAAATCTAGATGAAGATAATGTAATAGCTTTAAATAAAGATGATATTAATAATCTATGGGTTTATGGTGAAGATGGATATTTTTATTACATGGCAAAATTAAAAAGTGGAAAATCAACAAAAGAACTATTGAAAAGTGTAGAAATAAAAAAAGATTCCATAGAAGATTCTTTAAAGGAAAAATATAATGGAAAAAAGATTAAGATAGATGTAAATGTTGAAGCTATTCAACCTAATGAAGACGCTTTAACAAAAAAATGGACAGGAATAAATGAAAAGATAAAGGATAAGTATGTAGAAATTTTATCTAAATAGTTAGGTGGGGAGAGATATGAAGAATATAAGAAAAATTTTTTGTGTATTCCTTATAATAAGTTTGTTTATAAGTGTCCCAGTCCTAAATGCTAGCGGTATTGAAAATAAGGGCTTTGATGATCAGTTTAAGGATATTGGTAACGAAAGCAAAGGAAGAATTTGTGATTATGACGGAACTGAAATTCTTAAAGAAGTATCACAGAAGCCAGATGAAGATGGAAATTATGAAATAACTTTAACTGTAAAAGGGAAACCTAAAAAGGTTACTAAACCTGTAGATATATTATTAATTATGGATGCCTCTAATAGTATGTACTATAATATGGATGAGTTAAAAGAATCTATGAATTCTTTAGTGGATAAGGTTATTGATAATATTCCTGATTCTAGAATTGCAGTTGTTGCCTTTGGGACATATTCTGAGGAAGTTTTTTCGTTTAATGATAAAAATAATTTTACTTCAAAGGAAGAGTATAAGAAAGCTATAAAAAAATCTTACAATAATATAGAGGGAATGGGAAATACCAATATAGAGAGTTCATGGAGGCTAGCTGACGAGATATTTAATAATGAACTTAATAATAATTCTAATTCAAAGAAAGATGTAATATTCTTTAGTGATGGTTATCCAAATGAGAGTATGAATATGTTGCTTGAAAGTAAATATTTAGAAGGTGGTAGGGAATATTATGAACAATATAAAAAACACTTGGAACAAATTTACAAAACAAAGATTAAAAAAGATTCTGACTATGAAAAGATTTTAATGGACGAATTAAATAATGGTAATTATAAAAGTATAGACGAATGGGCGTTGTATGAATATGAAAAATTTTACAACAATTATCCAGATACTAATATTTTTTCAGTAGCATTAATTGATAATATTCCTTATGAAGATAAAAATAGTGCAAAAGAACTTTTAAGTAAAATGCAAAATTCAGGATATTTCACTATTGATTCAAGATTTGGTCAAGATAATAATGAAAATAATAGTAAAAGTTTAAAAGAAATATATGATAAGATTGCAAATAATATTATATTAGATAAAGAGATGGCCAAAGGATTAAAAATAACAGATGTTGTTTCTAAGGATTTTGAAATTGTGAAAAATGGAGCTTATGATGGAAAAAATTCTAAAATAGTAAACCTTTCAGATAATTCTGTAATTTATTTAAAAGAAAATATTGAAGAGGATAAAATAAGTTGGGATAGAGGCGAAAATATAATTGATAGTACAGATGGAATTCAATTTAAATTTAAAATAAAACCTAAGGATCAATATTGGGGAACTGGAGAAAATAAAGTTTATACTAATGATATTGCTACTATTAGTTATAAAAAACCTAAAGAAAAAAATAAAATTATAACAGGAATTTTTAATAAGCCAAACCTATCTGTTCCTTATAAGCTAGGAAAAATAAAAGTTACTAAAAAATTCTTTGATGAGAATGGAAAAGAAATTAAAGTTGATGATAAAAAAACATATACTGTTTGTATAGATGGTGGAGACTTAGGAAAATATTATTTAAAAGTAGATGGTAATGGAAATGCTAAAGTTCTAGATTTCTATATGAGAGATGAAAATACTGATATATCTAATAATACTGATACTGAAAAAGGATATTTAAAGGTTACAGAAAGTTCAGAAAACAAAAGAATATATAAGGTTAGTGAAATTGATACTATGGATTCAGAAATTAAATCAATTTTTGTAAATGATTCTAAAAAGGATAGCTTTGAATTAAATATGAAAAATAATAATATTGATATAGTTATAAATAGTTCAATAAAGGATGAAAAATACTTCTATGATAATAAAGAAAAAATCAATGATTTTGGTATATTAAAATTAAATTAAGATGGAAAACTTTTTATTTAAAAACATTTTTTTATTTTTAAATAAAAAGTTTTTTATTTTTGTTTTATGACTTTAAAGATGATTTTTCTATAATCAAAAACTTTATAGAAAAAATTAAATTTCATTGATGATTTTAAAGAAATTTAAAAAATCAATGTGATTTTACCAATATTAATTTAAATAATAATTTAAAAATATATATTTTTTGTGAAATAATTGAATAAATTTTGAATAATTATTATAATTTATATGTAATATAATGTTATGGAGGTAAAATTATGTTAAATATAGCAATATGCGATGATGAAAAAGTCCAGCGCAATATATTAAAGGATATGTTATATAAAATATGCAATAAAAATAATATGGATGTCATCATTGATGAATTTTGCTCAGGAGTAGATTTGTTAAATGTATATAAAAGAAATACAAAAAAATATAGTATAGTTTTTTGCGATATACTCATGGATGAAATGAATGGAATAGAATTGTTAAGAAAAATTGGAGAATTAGATGCGTTCATACAAGCTATTTTGATAACTGGAAGTGAGGAGTATGTTTTTCAAGGGTATGATGTGGGAGCATTAAATTATTTAATGAAACCTGTTTCTTTTGAAAAATTAGAAAAAGAATTTTTAAGAGCTATAAAGAGTTTAAATTTTACTAGCCCATCTAGATATGCAATAAATATAAATGGAAAAACTAATTTTATAGACCTATCAGAGGTATTATTTTTTGAGGTTAATAACAAGACCATTACTGCCAATTTAGAAAAAGAGAGTATAGATTTCAATATGAAAATAGCAACATTAGAAGAAGAACTGAAAAGTAGAAATTTTTTAAGATGCCATAGGAGTTATTTAGTCAATATTTCACATATAGATTCTATTTTGCAAAATAAAATTATATTAAAAAATAGCGTTGAAATACCTGTTGGAAGAGTTTATAAAAAAGAGTTAAAAACATTCTTAATGAATAGAATAGGCGATATGTAATTTTATGTACGTACGGAATGTTATAGAATTATTTTATGTAATATATATTTTTTTTATTGGTATTTCTAGCTTTTTTTATTTAGACAAGAAAATTGATCTGAAAAAGAGAGTGTTCACTACAATTATTTTAAATTTTTTTCTTTTACTTATTAATTATATTTTTTATATTAATGAGCTTTCCTGTTTTTTTGAAGCTTTAATTATATATATATACTATGTATATTTATATAAAAAAAATACAACGTCTATATTAATGTCTTCCATATATTTATTAAATCTTTCATTGGGAAAATACATACTAATGTTTATATATTCAGTTATGATTTTTGATTTAGAAGTGTTGAAAATCATGAATAATATTATGTTTCTTTGCTTCATAATACTTTTAATATTAATGATTACAGTAGTTGTATTCATAGTAAACTTCTTTAAAGAGTGCATTATAAATGTAAATGACTTAACAATAAAAAAACAAACTAAACTGGTATTTGCAATTGGAATAGCTGTTTTATTATCTGAAAAAGTTTTTGATAATATTGCATTAAATGTAGGCTTAGTATATAGAGTTAATATAAGTACAATTAGTATAGCTGTTAATTTAGCAATAATACATTTTATTACATACAAGAGGTTTAAGGAATATAAGGCTAATTCTCAAATAAATATTTTGGAGAAACAATTAGATTATCAAAAAAATTATTATGAGAAGGTAATTAATAACTATGGTGAGGCGAGAAAAGCTCTTCATGATATGAATAATCATATGAGTGTTATTAAGTATTTTTTGGAAAATAAAGATTATAAGAATATGGATGATTATATACAATCCTTAAGTGAGAGGATTGTTACAAATAAGGATAATAATATATGTAGCAATAAGGTTATAAATGCTATATGTCTTGATAAATGTGAGAGGTGTAAAAAAGAAGGAATTAATATAAGATTTGATATTATTATAAACAAGAAGCTAAAGATTGATGACTTAGATTTATGCATTGTCCTAGGAAATTTAATTGATAATGCTATAGAAGCTTGTGAAAAAATAAATGATAAAGAGGTTCAAAAGGTTATTCAAGTTAGTGCTAGAATTTATCTAAATCAAATTTATATTAAGGTAATTAATTCAAAGAATAATAAAGTTGAAAAGAGAAACAACAAATTTTTAACTAGTAAAAAGGATAAGAAAAATCACGGAATAGGCTTAGAAAATGTAAAAGAAGCAGTGCATAAAAATCATGGAGATATTGAAATTAAAGATTCAAAGAATACTTTTGAAGTAAGTTTATATATGAAATGTTAAGTTTGTATTTTACATAAATTAATCAAGAATATTTATAAGATTATTTTAGAAATTTTTGGCTAAAGTTCATAAATTATAAATATAAATTGCAATTTATACTGTAAAAAAGACCAATTTTTATGTAAAATATATAGTATATAACAATTTATCTCACAAATAAAAATATGGAGGAAAAATATGAAGAATGGAAGAAGAGTTAAAAATCCTAAAAGAAATTCTTCTAGTAGAAGTAAATCTAAGGTTCTAGATATTTCAATAATAATTTTAATAATAGCTTTAGCATTAGTTATAGCTGTTGGAACCATAAGGGATAAGAAGACTTTAGCTAAAAATATGGAAATTTATAGCTCAGATTCAAGTAATAACTCTGAAGATAATAAAAAGCAAGCGACCACATCAAATCCTTATGAAAAAATAAAAAAAGGTGAAGAAGTAAATATTTTAGTTTTAGGTAATGGTGTAGGACTTAGTGAAGGAAAAACAGATGAAAGTGGTAATTGGACAAGTAGTCTTTCTAAATGGTTAGAAGAAACATATAAATCAAAGGCTAATATAACAAATTTATCACAAGATAAAGCTACAGTTAAAGTAGGTTTAGAGGAACTAGAGAAAAATAAAGATAATTTTGATTTAGCTTACATAATATTTGGTGAAAATGATCAAAAGGAAATTAAACCTAATGAATTCAAAGAAGATTATGAAAAAATAATTAAGAATTTAAAGGAAAGAAATAAAAATATTTCTATAGTTCCTATAATAGAGAATTCTCTTAGAAAGAAAAATGAATATACGACTATAATTGAAGACATTGGAAAAGATAATGATATAAAGGTTTTAGATATGGCTACAGTATTTACAAAGGATCCAGCCCCTTATGCTAAATTAACAACTAAGGGTGGAATATATCCAAATAATGTAGGATATAGCTTATATTTTTCTAATGTAAAATCTTTAATAGAAGCTAATATAGCAGCTTTAAATTAATATAATTTATATTTTAGAAAAGATTAAGTTTAGAGGGGAATTTAAGAAAGTAAAATATCTTTTATTAAGTGAATTATAAGTATCACATTTATAGTATATTAATTATTCTAGTTAATAAAGAATAGTTAGTATATAAATGTGATATTTTTTTATTTAAGTAAAATTTAATTTTTATAGGAATATTAAATTTAAGATGGTTAAATATTTATCTTTGTATTTTGTATTTAAAAGGGTTATTTTACTTAAATATACTTTAAAATTGACTTTAAATGCTTTGGAATGATAATATACTTAGGTAAATTTAACATATTTATAAAGTAATTAGGGGTTTTTGTTTGTATGATGTTAAATTAACGTAAGGAAAGTTGGTGAATTTTATTAGGGATTTATTAAATGAGAATAATATAATTCTCAAGGCTAAAGCTTTTAACAAAGAAGAGGCAGTTAGATTGGCTGCGGAGCCTCTTTTAAAAGATGGAAGTATAACAGAGGAATATGTAAAAGATATTTTAGAGAAGATCAATGACTTAGGACCATATATGGCAATTATGCCAGGAGTGGTTATTGCTCATTCTAGACCAGGTGATTATGTGTTTAAAGAGTGTATTAGCATGCTTACTTTAGAAAATCCAGTTGAATTTGGTCATGAGGATAATGATCCAATAGAAATAATTTTTGTTATTGGAGCAAAGGAAAACACAGGTCATTTAGATGCTCTACAAGATTTAGCAAGGGTCTTAATAAATGAGGATTCTGTTAATAAAATTAAAAATGCTCAAAATAAAAAAGAGATAATGGAGCTTTTTATGTAATTTATTAAACTTTTCAAAAAGTAACTTATAAAATATTTTAAATTAGTATATTTTATAAGTAATATTTATTTGTAGATAAGTTTTAAGAGATGAATTGACTTCTAAGGGATAAGTATTAAAAGGATCTTTTGAAATTTAAATCTATCTATATACTATGGAGAGGAGGGGATATAGGTGAAAATTATGACTGTATGTGGATTTGGAGTTGGAACAAGTTTGCTTTTAAAAATGACAGTTGATTCAATTCTTGAAGAGGAAGGAATAAATGGTGAGGTTGAAGCTAGTGATATGACTTCAGCATGTGGAAATTCTGCGGACTTAATTTTAACATCAAAAGAAATTGGAGAAGAGATAGAAGGGCAAGTAAGTGGAAAACTTGTTTATATATCAAACTTTATGGATAAAGAAGAAGTAAAGGAAAAGATTTTAAAAGCTATAAGAAATTAAGAAAAATTAAATTAGATTAAATAAAAAGGAATTATTAAAAATGAAAGAAATATTAGATTTTTGTGTAAGTTTTTTTAGAAATCCAGCTTTATTTATGGGGCTTGTAGTAGCAATTGGTTTAATACTTCAAAGAAAATCAATAGATGCTATTTTAAAAGGCATATTTAAAGGAATAATAGGAATGGTAATTCTACTTAAGGGGGTAGATATAGTAGTTTCTTCAATTACTCCTTTAGCTAATGCCTTTTCAGGATTATTTAACACTCAAAGTAATAGTACATTAGGAGATTTTAATGTATTTTTAGGTCAGTATGGAAGCTATGTTGGATTAATACTTCTTTGCGGATTTGTAATCAACATAATCATTGCTAGATATACAAGATTTAAGACTATATACTTAACAGGAAATATATTATTTTGGTATCCAATGCTTTTCTTAGCAGTTGGTATTGAAAATAATGTAAGTGGATTAAAGTTATTCATATTCACATTAATTATGTATATTTTAGTTATAACAATATTCCCATATATACTAAGAAAACATGTTAAGTATGTAACTGGAAATGATAGTTTTACTATTGGACATACTGCCTCAATATATTGTTTATTAGGTTCTTATATAGGAAAACTTGTTGGACAAAAAGATAAAAATATAGAGAATTTAAATCTTCCAAAGTCTTTAAGTTTCTTTAGAGATACAAATATAACAGCGGCAATAGTTATGTTTATAGTTTATATAATAGTTGGTTTATTTATAGGAAAAGAAAGTAGAATAGCTATATATGGAAGTGAGCCACTTATTACTTATTCTTTAATTCAAGGAATAACTTTTGCAGCAGGTATGATAATACTTTTAACAGGGGTAAGAATGATCTTAGGAGAAATAATACCATCATTTAAAGGTATAGCAGATAAATTAGCGAAGGGTTCAATTCCAGCTTTAGATATTCCTATGATATTCCCATATGGACCAAATGCTTTATTAATTGGATTCATAATAGCACTTATAACAAGTATAGGTACTTTATTCTTATTAGGAGCATCAGGAGTATTAACCTTTGCTCTTATACCACTAGTGGTTGCATGTTATTTTGATGTTGCACCAGGAGCTATCTTTGCCAATGCAAGAGGTGGGTGGCCAGCAGCTATAATTACAAGTGCTTTAGGAGGAATAATCCTAATGGTATTAGCGGCTATTTCCTTAAATTTAGTAAGTGGAACTGTAGGAAACTTCATTCAAACATATGGAGGAAATGAATTCTCAATATGGGTAATAATAAGTGACTTAGTAGGAAAGCTTTTTAGCATATAATAAAAGAGTTTAATTTAGAGATTAATATATAATATTTATTATAGGTAACAAATAAATAGGCCTTTATAAAACTTACAAACAGTATCAAGAGAATATCTAGATGAGCTTTAGTAATATCTTCGGAGTAATAATTATCCAAATGACTCCAATGTAACTAAAGTTCCATTGGATAAGTTCAAGTTTCCAAATTAAAATTTGGACTTTCACTTAAAATCTAGTAATTCTCAGAATATGTTTGTAAGTTTTATTTTTATATTTTTATACAGGGTTACATTTCCTTTAATTATGTTGAAAAGATTTATAATCTGAAAAAAAGTATGTTATCATAGTAATTATTAAAAGGAGGAGGGTACTTATGAATAATTTAAAAGGAATAGTATTTTTTGATGTAGATGGTACATTAATTGATTGTGGCAAAGGGTTATATAAACCTTCAAATAAAACTAAAGAGGCAATTAAAAAATTAAAAGAAAATGGATATTTAACAATTCTTGCTACAGGACGTCCAATGAGCTTTGTTGATGATGGATTAAAGGAATTAGAGTTAGATGGGTATATAGCATCTAATGGAACATATATAGAGTTAAATAATGAAGTCATTCTTAATGATGATATAAAATTAGAGAAATTAAAAGAGATAATGGATTATTGCGTTGAACATAATATTAACTTTATTTTAGAAGGACAAAAAACAAGTTATGTTTTAAATAATGATGTGGCTAAAAAAATGGTAGAAAATTTTTCTCTTCCAGAGGAAAGTTTTACTGGTGATTGGACAGAAGAGGAGCTTTCAGCAAATAAGCTTGTTATTGTTGATAATAATAAGGATGATTTTAAAGACATATTTGAAAGATTTAAGGATGAATTTGTGTTTATGCAACATCCAGGACATTCATCTTATGATATGTATAGAAGAGGGTGCACAAAGGCTCATGGAATAGAACATTTAATAAAGGAGCTAGGCTTAATTGATAAGGATACTTATGCCTTTGGAGATGGAGAAAATGATATAGAAATGTTCCAAAGAGTTAAATATGGAATAGCAATGGGAGATGCCCATGAAACTTTAATACCACATGCATATAAGCAAACAGAAAATGTTCCAAATGAAGGAATATATAAGGCTTTATTAGAATTAGGCTTAATATAATAAAAATTATGAAGTGCGTGTATCAAAATAACTTTTAATAAAACTTACAAACAGTATGAAGAGAAATCTAGTAATTCTCTGAATATGTTTGTAAGTTTTATTTTTATATTTTGATATAGCTCTAGTAGCCACTTTATTCTATTTTAGAAAAAATGCTATTAAGTTCTTTAGCTAAATCTTTTATTCTTTCTAATTCCTCTGGTGAAAGGGATGATATTTTTTCTTCAAGATGCTTTTTAGTTTTTTCTCTTTGTTTTAAACAAAATTCATGCCCTTTTTCCGTTACTCTAACTCTGATGATTCTTCTATCATTAGGATCTGTAAATCTTTCAACTAAATTTTCTTGAATAAGTTTATCTATAATTGGAGTCATATTTGATTTTGATATAGATAAATTTTTGGCTATTTCTGAAACAGAAGCTTCCCCACCACAATGTAAATGAAATATAACTTTGGCATGTGATGGAGGAATAGACAATCTTTTAATAATATCATCATGACTAAATACTTTTCTATTTAAACACAATAATAGTGTGTAAAGTTCTTCAGTAGCTCCCATTAAATTTTCTATGGTATTCATTTTTACCTCCTATTGTATTAAGTTTATAAATTTTAGTTGATGTATAATATAATAAATGAATAAATTTTTAAAGTTTTTAGTATTGTAGCAAAACACTTTATATTATAACCACATATAACTATTATACACCAAAAATAGTTATTGACATAGAATAGTTATGAAAATATAATTAATATTAAAATATAACTATTTATAAAGAAATAGATTTGAAAACTTTGTTTTAGTGAGTATTTATTTTTAAACATATTTTTAGAATTAACTTAATATCAAAGACAATACAAATTTAAAACATTATAAATTAAAAAAAAGAAAAGAGGGAAATACATGTCAAAGCTAATTAAATACTTAAAACCATTTACGGCATCAATTTTAGCTGTTATAGTACTTCTTTTTGCTCAGGCAATGTTTGATTTATCTTTACCAGATTACATGTCAAACATAGTCAATGTAGGAATTCAGCAAGGTGGTATAGAAAATGCTGTTCCAAAAGTAATTAGTAAATCAGAATTTGATAAACTGACACTTTTTATGAGCAAAGATGAAAAAGAAAAAGTAGAAAGCAATTATACGTTGTTAGATAAAGGTAACCTTTCTCAAAGTGAGTATGATGAATATGTAAAAGATTATCCAGCTTTAGAGAAGGAGAATATTTGTAAATTAAACACTAAAGATAAAGAGATAATTAATGAATTAAATCCTATTATGGGTAAGGCAATGATAGTTGTAGGTGGAATTGAAGAAAAGGGCCTACAAGGAGTAATGGGAAATCCATCTCTTACAGGAGCTTCTGATAATTCCAAGGCTAATATGGAAGAAAGTGCTCCTAAAGAAGGACAAATACAAGGAATGCCTGCTAATACAGATCCATTCTTTATGATTAAGAATATGCCAGAGGCGCAAAAGAATGATATGCTTAAGCAAATTAATGAGAAATTTGAAAGTATGCCAGAGAGTATGGTTACTCAAACAGCGACTACTTTTATTAAAGCTCAATATACTGATTTAGGCATGAATATAGAGAAGATACAAAGTCAATACATACTAAAAACTGGAGGAATAATGATTCTTTTAGCCTTTGGAAGTATGATTGCAGCAGTATCAGTAACATTAATAGCCGCAAGAGTGGCAGCAGGATTTGGAAGAAATCTTCGTAGTAAAGTTTTTGGTAAAGTTGTTAGATTTTCAAATGCAGAATTTGATAAGTTTTCAACAGCTTCCCTTATAACTCGTAGTACAAATGATATTCAACAAATACAAACTCTTATGGTTCTACTTCTTAGAATAGTTTTCTATGCACCTATCTTAGGTCTAGGAGGTATTTTTAGAGTTGTAAAAACAGATACTGGAATGTCATGGATAATAGCTGTAGCCTTAGCTGCTATACTTTCTTTAGTAATAGTTTTATTTGGACTTGCTATTCCAAAATTCAAGTTAGTTCAAAAGCTTGTTGATAAACTTAACTTAGTAGCTCGTGAATCACTTACAGGAATGTTAGTAATCCGTGCCTTTAATACAGAAAAATATCAAGAGAATAAGTTTGATGGAGTAAATAAAGATCTTACTAGAACAAATCTTTTTGTTAGTAGAATAATGGGTGGAATGATGCCACTTATGATGCTTATAATGAATCTTATAACTATTCTTATAGTATGGGTTGGTGCTCATAATGTAAATGATGGAGTTATGCAAGTTGGGGACATGATGGCATTTATTCAATATACAATGCAAATCATAATGGCATTCTTAATGATATCTATGGTATCAGTAATGCTTCCAAGAGCATCAGTTTCAGGTCAACGTATAGCTGAGGTTTTAGAAACTAAAGAAAGCATAAAAGACCCTGAAAAGAATGATGAGTTTAATAAAAATAAAAAAGGATATGTTGAATTTAAAAATGTTTCATTTAAATATCCTGGTGCAGAGGAATATGTTTTAAAAGATATTTCATTTACTGCAAAGCCTGGTGAAACAACTGCCTTCATTGGAGGAACTGGTAGTGGTAAATCTACTTTAGTTAATTTAGTACCACGTTTCTATGATGTTACAGAAGGTGAAATCTTAGTTGATGGAACAGATATAAGAAAAGTTTCTCAACATGATTTAAGAGAAAAAATAGGTTATGTTCCTCAAAAGGGAATATTATTCTCAGGTACTATAGAAAGTAACTTAAAATATGGTAATGAGGATGCACTTTTAGAAGAATTAGAAGAGGCTGCAAATATTGCTCAAGCTTCTGAATTTATAAATACTAAAGCTTTAAAATATGCAGAGGAAATTTCACAAGGTGGTACTAACGTATCTGGTGGACAAAAACAAAGACTTTCAATTGCTAGAGCTTTAGTAAAAAATCCTGATGTATATATTTTTGATGATAGTTTCTCAGCTCTTGACTTTAAAACAGATGCAGCTGTTAGAAAAGCCCTTAATGAGAAAACATCACATAGCACAATGCTTATAGTTGCACAAAGAATAAGCACAATTATGGGAGCTAATCAAATAATCGTACTTGATGAAGGTAAGATTGTTGGTAAGGGAACTCATAAAGAACTTCTAGAAAATTGTGAGGTTTATAAGCAAATAGCTTTATCTCAACTTTCAAAGGAGGAGCTAAGTAATGAGTAAAGAAAGAAAAGGCGGAATGGGCGGCCCAATGGGTAGAATGGGCGGAGGCCCAAGAGCCGTTGAAAAAGCAAAAGATTTTAAAGGAACAATGAAAAAGCTTGGGGTTTATTTAAAACCTTATAGTTTATCTATAGCTATTGTAATATTATTTGCTATAGGAAGTGCTGCCTTCTCAATAGTTGGACCTAAGATTTTAGGTAAAGCCACTACTAAAATATTTGAAGGTTTAGTTCAAAAGATAACCGGGGTACCAGATGCTTCTATAGATTTTGGATACATTGGAAATATAGCAATGATTTTAGTAGCTCTATACTTAGTAAGTTCATTATTTGGGATTATACAATCTTTTATAATGTCAGGAGTTGCTCAAAAGGTTTCTTATAATTTAAGAAAGCAAATATCAGAAAAAATGGATACTTTACCTCTTAATTATTTTGATACAAGAACAAATGGAGAAGTTTTATCAAGAATTACAAATGACGTTGATACAGTGAACCAAACTTTAAATCAAAGTTTATCACAGATAATAACTTCAGTGGTTACTTTAATTGGAGTATTAATAATGATGTTCTCAATAAGTTGGATTATGACTTTAGCAACATTTATAATACTTCCAGTTTCAATGGTTCTTATATCTTTAGTTGTTAAGAAATCTCAAAAATACTTTAAATCTCAACAAGAATACTTAGGTCATCTTAATGGTCAAGTAGAAGAGGTTTATGGTGGACACAATATAATGAAAGCTTTCAATAGAGAAGAAGCTTCAACTAAAGACTTTGATGAATTAAATAACACTTTATATAAATCAGCTTGGAAATCTCAATTCTTATCAGGTATGATGATGCCAATCATGTCTTTTGTAGGAAACTTAGGATATGTTTTAGTTTCAATACTTGGTGGATGGTTAACAATTAAAAGTGTTATAACAGTTGGGGATATACAAGCATTTATCCAATATGTACGTTCATTTAACCAACCAATATCTCAAATGGCTCAGGTTGCAAATATAATGCAATCAACAGCGGCTGCTGCTGAGAGAGTATTTGAATTCTTAGATGAAGAGGATGAGGTTAAAGATCCAGTTAATTCAGTAGATCCTTCAGAAATAAGAGGAGAAGTTGAATTTGAAGATGTTCATTTTGGATATAATGAAGATAAGATAATAATAAATGATTTCTCAGTAGATGTTAAACCAGGGCAAAAGGTTGCTATTGTTGGACCTACAGGAGCAGGTAAAACTACAATAGTTAAATTATTAATGAGATTCTACGATATAAATAGTGGAAGCATTAAGATTGATGGTCATGATATAAGAGACTTTAAGCGTGCTGATTTACGTAACTTATTTGGTATGGTTCTTCAAGATACATGGTTATTTAATGGAACTATAATGGAGAATTTACGTTATGGAAGACTAGATGCAACAGATGCTGAAGTTAAAGAAGCTGCTAAGGCTGCCCATGTTGATCATTTCGTAAAAACTTTACCAGAAGGATATAATATGGTCTTAAACGAAGAAGCAAGTAATATATCACAAGGACAAAAGCAGCTTTTAACAATTGCTAGAGCTTTCTTAAAAGACCCTAAGCTATTAATACTTGATGAGGCTACAAGTTCAGTTGATACTCGTACAGAGCTTTTAATCCAAAAAGCTATGGAAAAACTTATGGAAGGAAGAACAAGCTTTATTATAGCTCACAGACTTTCTACTATACGTGATGCAGACTTAATCCTTGTTATGAAGGATGGAGATATAGTTGAACAAGGAAATCATGAAGAGCTTCTAGAAAAAGGTGGATTCTATTCAAGCCTTTACAATAGCCAATTTGAACAAAGTAGTGCTTCATAAGAAATATAAACTTTAAAATTTAAGATTATGAGACTTTAAAATAAGTTATTTTAAATTAGAGTTTTATAGAAGTATGTAATAAATTATTTAGGTTAAATAGTGTTAAAAAGTATTTTTTCTTAAAAATAGTATAAATAAAATATATGAATAATGTAGCTGATATGAATTTTAAGAATTTTAAATTTGTATCAGCTATATTTTTTTATTTTAAAGTAGCTTATTTAATTGAAAGTAAGTTAATAAATTAAAAGTAATTAAAGTAAGATATTAATTTAAAGTAACTTATTTACTTTAATGCAAGCTATTTAATTTAAAGAAATTTATTTTAAGATAACTTTTTAAAGATTTAGTTTGATAGATGTAATTTAATTTACTAGAGAATGCAAAGAATCTAATATGATATAATTATATTTAGCGAGATAAAATAATTATTAATAGCTTTTATTGCCTAGGTTTTTATTAAATAATTTTAATGAAAATAAGGTATTAAAAGTGAAATTTGTGAGGTTTTTTATGAAGTTTAGGTTTTTATATGTTGGTGATAAAATCTTAAGTCATAGAGAAGAGGGGCTTTTTAGGGTTTTAAATTGTGAGGAATATTCTTTAAATAAAAAGGTTTTAGATTATAAAGAAATTTGTAATAGAAAAAAATATAAAAATGGATTTAGTGAAGAGAAGTTTAATAGGATTTATCTAAGTAAAAGAGGTTCTGTAATTAACTTTTATTCATTAGGAAGCAAAGAATTCAATGAAACTTATTTAAATGATACAAATAGGTTTAAGGATATATTTGATTTAAATAAAAATGGTGAAAATGAAGAGATTAAAATAATTTTTTTTGATTTATTTAATAAAGATGCTAATAAGGATCAATTGTTTATAACTTCATTCATGAATAAATTAGGTGAAATTTCAAAGGATATAAATTGGGACAAGATATTAATCATATTTAATGAAGAGATTATATTTAATAAAATTACTAATATAGATTCAAGATTTAGGGAGTGCTCTTTAGTATTAAATAATTATGATGTTAATTTAAATGAGTTTATTCATATTTTAATAGATTTCCTATTATTAAAGGATGATTTAGGAGATAAATGGACTGAATATAGAAAAAAAATAGCTAACTCTAAATTAACTCTTGGAAAGGTTAAGGGAGAGGATTTTTCAGGAGAAGTAATTATGAGGATTTTAGGGGAGTTTTCTAAAATACAGAGAGATAATTTATTTAAATTAATATTAATGAGCAAAGAAGGAATAAATTTAAATGAGATAGCTCTTATAGAGGATGCTTTAAAAGAATACATATCCTTAGATTCTAAGTTGATAATTAAACAATTAACAAAGGATTTTTTTAATGATGAAGTAAGATACATACTTCTTTCTAAATAAAAAGAATAATAATTTTATAGTTGAAAGTTCTTAAGATGGCTTATAAAGCTGTTTTGAGGACTTTTTTTAGCTTTTAATAAATTTTGATTTTGTTAAATATTTAACTTAAATAACTTAAATAATTATTTAAAAACTTAAATAAATTGTTTGAAAAGGGCAAGGCTTGTACAATAATTCTTGTGAGAAGAAATTTCGACAAAAATCAACACAACTTTAAATGTTAAAAAAAACACAAAATAGGAGGAAGGTTAGTAATGTTAGAAATCATTCAAAAAACACTTACTGATAATGCAATCATAGGTGCAATATTTTCATCAATAGCAATTATATTCTTAGGATTTTATATTAGAAAAAGAAATATATTAACAGGGGCTGCATCTAAAATATTAACTAAGGTTGTATTAACAGTTGCAATTCCAGCATTAGCATTTACTTCATTCATGAAAGATATTAATCAAAAAGAATTACATGAAGGTATTAATATTCTAATATGGGGATTTGTAATTTACATATTATTAATTGTATTAACAAAGTTTATCTTTGCAAGAGTTAAAGGGGACAAGCAAGACGTATTTAGAGTACTTACTATATTTGGATCAACAACTTTCTTTGGAGTTCCAATAGTTAAAGCAGTTTATGGTTCAGTTGGAGCTATGTACTCATCAATATTTAACATAGCATATAGAGTTTTCTTATATTCATATGGATACATCAAAATGTCAGGTGTAAAAATGGACAAAGAAAACTTAAAGAAAAATTTAAAAGAAATGTTATTAAACCCAGTAATTATAGCTACATTCTTAGGATTATTTATATGGTTATTCCAAGGTATGTTACCACAAGTTCAAATAGGTGATAAGAGTTATGCATTCTTAAGAATAGATCAAACATTACCTTGGTTATATAAACCACTTACATACTTAGATAAATTATGTTCACCACTTGCATGGTTAGCTATAGGTATTACTTTAGCAGAAGTACCATTTAAGCAAGCAGTAGGACAAAAAGAACCTTGGGTTTACAGTTTAATAAAAATAATATTAGTTCCAGTTATAAACTTAGGATTATTAGTAGTATTAAATAAAACAGGTATATTACCAGTTTCATTCGAAGGAATGGCTACTACAGTTATCATGTTAGCTACTCCAACTGCTACAGTGGCAGCAGCTTACGCAATAAGTTTTGATAAGGAAGCTTTATTAACATCAAACTGTTCATTACTATCAACAGTGGTTGCCGTAGTAGCAATGCCATTCTGGATAGTAATATTACAAATAATCAAAAACATAGGATTATTCGCTTAATAATATAAGCATTTAAAACTAACAAACTTTTTAAAACTAAAAACATATTTTTCATATTAAATATAGTTCAATAATTATTGAATTTCGTGGAGAATTTCTATTCTTTATTCCATAGATTCAGCTAAAGCCCAAAAACTTGCTTCGCTTCAAACAGTTTTCGCTTTTTAATGCTGAATCTATTCCATAAAAAATGAAATTCTAAGCACTCATTCAAATATTATTTCACTTATATTTAATATGAAAAATTTAATTAGAAATTTAAATTAAAAGGATAAATAGATATTTAAATAAAATAAAAAGATGGGGAAAAGAGGAGGTTTTTCGTATGATAAAATTAGTATGTTATGGAGTTAGAGAAACAGAGGTACCATACTTCCATAAGTTAAATGAAGAGTTCGGATATGATTTAACTTTAGTTGAAAAAAACTTAAACCATGAAAATGTAGAGGAAGCTATAGGGGCTGAGGCTATAATGGTAAGAGGAAACTGTATGGCTGATAGACAAAACTTAGAACTATTAAAGAGTAAGGGGCTTAAATATGTTTTAACTAGAACTGTTGGCTTTGATCATGTTGATTTAGAAGCTGCTAAGGATTTAGGATTACAAGTTGCTAGAGTACCAGGTTACTCACCAAATGCTATAGGAGAATTAGCTGTGAGTTTAGCTATGATGCTTTTAAGACATACAGCTTACACTACTAATAGAACAAGCAATAAAAACTTTGTAGTAGATGGATTTATGTTTAGTAAAGAAATAAGAAACTGTACAGTTGGAATATTAGGGGCAGGTAGAATCGGATTAACAACTGCTAAATTATTTAAAGGACTAGGAGCTAAGGTTGTAGCATACGATGTATTCCAAAGTGATGCTGCTAAGGAAATAGTTGAATTTATGCCTTTAGATGAAGTTTTAAAAGTTTCTGATGTAATATCAGTACATATGCCATATATAAAAGGGCAAAATTATCACATGATAAATGAAGAATTCATATCAAAAATGAAAAATGATGCTATTATAATCAATACTGCAAGAGGAGAATTACAAGATATAGAAGCTATAGTAAAAGCTCTTGAAGAAGGAAGATTAGGCGGATTTGGAGCTGACGTTTTAGAAGGTGAGTCAGCAGTATTCTTCAAAAACTTAGAGGGACAAAAGTTAGAAAATGAGTCATATGAAAAATTAATAAGCTTATACCCAAGAGCTTTAGTAACTCCTCATATGGGTTCATATACAGATGAGGCTTTAAGAAATATGATAGGAATATCATATGAAAACTTAAAGGAGTATTTAGAGGGAAATACTTGTAAAAATGCAATAGCATAATAAATAGAGTATCTTTAAATTGCTTTAATTAAGGTTAAAATTAAATAAGTTTAATAACAAAAGAAGTATATCAATAATTATGTTCTTAAGAAAATATAATCTATATTTTCTAGAGCTATAAATTATGATATACTCTTTTTTTATGAGATTTCCTAAGTTTAATTTAAATCTAAAATATATTTAAAAATTAAAAAAGTTAAAAATATGGGTTTAGAAAAAAAGATTAGTGAAAAGTTAAAAATAGAATTGGAGTAATCTTTACAATATGATATAATTCCTTCACGGTGGTGAAAAATATGAAAGTAAAATTTGAAAATAAAATATTATTATGGGCTATACTTATAACTTTCATTCCACTAGCATTATCTTTTACTTTATTTATAGAAGATAAGCTTTCATACATGGATGAAGATGTAAGAAACACCTTAAAAGAGACTGCTTTTAGTATAAGTGAGATTCCTTTTATTCAGGAGGACCTTAATAATGGAGAAATAAACTCAAGAATACAAGAATATACCAAACATTTTATTGAAGCCATAAATGATGTTGATATTATTGTTGTTGCTGATATGAGAGGGGTTAAGTATTCTCATTTAGATGAAAAGCAAATAGGACAGGTATTTGTTAATGAGGATAAGAAAGAGGTTTTAACACAAGGAAGTAGTTATTATTCTTTGATGAAGGGCTCTATGGGAGAAACCTTAAGGTGGTTTCAACCTGTAATGTACAATGGAAAACAAGTCGGTTTTATTATGGTAGGTAAGTATTATAATGAGATTCAACTTTTAACTCATAAGACTTTAATAAAATATATGGGGCTTTTTATTTTAGTTTTTTTAATTACTATATTAATATCTAAACTTTTTGCTAGAAAGGTTAAAAAGGCAATTTTGGGAATGGAACCAGAAGAAATTGCTGCCTTATATAAAGAAAAAAAGATAATATTAAATACGGTAAGCGAAGGTATTATTGCCTTAAATAAAAACAATGAAATAACAGAGATAAATGATAATTGCTATAAGCTTATAGATGGATTTTCAAAGTATAAGGTATTGAAAAAATTATTACCTTATATAGAAGAAAATAAACCTGTAGAAATGAAAGAAATTATACTTCAGGGGAAGAAGGTATTTGTAACTATACAACCTATTATGAAAAAGGGTGAATATTTAGGTTCTGTAATAACTTTAATGGATAGAAATGATATTAGAAAAATTGCAAAAGAGATAACTGGAGTTGATGAGGTTGTTAAGAATCTAAGAGCTAATGTCCATGAATTTAGAAATAATCTACATGTAATTTTAGGATTAATTCAACTAGGTGAATATGAAGAAGCTAGAAAATACATATTAAAAACTCAAAAGGTTCATGAAAATAACTCTTTAAAATTTTCAAACGTAGAGGATTATTACGTGAGAGGATTACTTTTAAGTAGAGAGTTAGTTGCTAAAGAAAGAGGAGTAAACTTTATTTTAACAGAGGAATCATTTTTATTTGGAAATCATAATTATGTTGATTCCTATGATATTGTTACTATTTTAGGTAACTTAATAGAAAATGCTTTTGATTCTTGTGTATGTTCAAGTATTGAGAACAAGGAAGTTGAAGTTACCTTATATGAAGATGATGAAAAGATAGAATTGCAAGTTAGGGATAATGGGAAACCTATAGATAATAATATAAAGGAAAGAATATTTGAATTAGGAGTTTCCTCAAAGGGAGAAGGAAGAGGAACAGGATTATCATTAGTTAAGAATAGAGTTGAGCTTTATGATGGTTGTATTGATATTGAGGAATTCAATGAAGAGAAAATATTTATTATAACTATTTTAAAAGGAGAAAAATAATGGGAAAGAAAATACTTATAGTAGAAGATGATCCAATGGTGGCTCTTATTAATAAAAGATTTTTAGAAAATATGGGCTTTAAAGATATATTAGGACCAGTACAAACTGAGGAAGAAATAATAAAGGTATTAGATAAAGAAAATATTGATTTAATTCTTTTAGATGTATATCTTCCTAAGAAAAATGGTATTGATATATTAAAAAGTTTAAGATACAAGAAGTATTTAACTGATGTAATAATGATAACTGCTGCCAATAGTGTTGAAGAGGTGAAAAGAGCCTTTGCTTATGGGGTAACTGATTACTTAGTTAAGCCTTTTGAATTTGAAAGGTTTGAGGAGGCTATAAATAAGTATAAACAAAAAAATAATCTTTTAAATAAGAGAGAGGCTTTAAGTCAGCAGGATATAGATGTTATTTCAAAATCTTTAGAGGAAAAGATTGAATTACCTAAGGGATTAAATCAAAAAACTTTAGATAGGATAATGGAGTTTTTAAAAGAAAACCAAGGAAAGGTTTGGACACTAAGAGAAATAGCCTATGAGTTAAAAATAAGCAATGTAACAATAAAAAAATATATGGATTACTTAGAGGATGTTAAAAAGGTAAATGTAACCCTAACTAGTGGAAATGTTGGGAGACCTGAATATAAATATACTCTAGGCTAATAAATAAATAGTTTCATAGAAAATATTTCCTGATTTGTATAGTATAATTATATTAGAAATACTTATTAGGAGGGGATAGTGTGGAATATAACAAGCATAGATATTTAGGATTTTTAGGATTACTTTCACTAATTGGACTTAAGGGATTTACAGGAGGAAATGCCCTATGGTATATTTTCTTTCTTAATTTCTTATGGTTTACACTTTTTTATGAGAACAGTTGGTTATATGTAGGAGCTCCCTTTAAGTTTAGTAAATAAAATATTTTTGTTTAGAGTATATTTTCTTAATTAAAAGAGCTTAAAAATAAGTTTTGTAATTTTTCCTTGGGGAAACTATACTATAATTAGATGAAGATGCAAATCATACACATTTGCATTTAAAAAAACACATGAAAAATAGGTGGGGGAGAAAAAAATGAATAAAAGAAAGATTGTTGCTAGTATTTTAACGACCTCTTTATTAGTTACATCGCTGGTTGGGTGTGTTGGATCAAATAATAAGGCCAATACAAGTAGTAATGATTCAAAAGTTCAAGAAAGTGTTGAAAATCAAAGTGATTTTAATGATTTAAGAACTTATGTAGGAAAGACTTACAATGAGGTTTCAGAAAATAAGGGAACTGGAAATGAAAATATAGAAGAGGTTGCAGGAAAAAAAGTTATTGTTTCCTCAAGCTATTCTACAAGAATGTTTAATTATAATGCAAACTTAATACTAGAACTTGATGATTCAAAAAATATAAGTGCAGTAAGTGTTCACTTTAAAGGAATAGAGCCAGAAAATATATTAGAAAACATAAAGAAGGTATTAGGTGAGCCGAAAATTAGCAAGGATAAGGAAAATGGTGATTCTAAAGTTTATTCATGGGAAAAAGATGGATACCAATATAAGCTTTCACAAGTTGGAGAAGAAACTATAATCACTGTAAATAAGAGTGCTATTTAATTTATTTCATTTTTAATATTTAAAAATAAGAATAGCATATATCAGTATTGATTTTAGATAGAACTTTAAGTATGAAGTAAAGAGCTATCTAAAATAAAACCTAAAATAAAATTATGGTAGAAATGTAGAGAATTAAGGGGTTTATAGTTTTAGACTATAAATTTCTTAATTTTTTTATGCTTTAAAGATAATAATTCTAATAAAATAAATAATAGTTTATTAGAATTATTTTTATTTTAGAGGGTTTTTAAAAATAGTGCAGGATATGGCTTAATACATAGAAAATATATTGAGTATTAGGTAAAATAAGAAATTTCAACTTTAAATCATAATAAATGAGACTTTATTAATTTTTACAAAGACCTAGCTTCAGAGTAACATGGTGGTAAAGGTAAGGATAAATTTAATCCAATATCTTTAATATAAAAATTTACCTATGCAATAAAAAATAAGGAGGATTTTATATGTCAAAACACCATAGAATAAGTCATTGTGATGCAGAACATACAATGAAAATAGAAAAAGAAAAAATGGCCGAAGTAAGAAAAGAAGAAGAAAAAATGGCTAATAAAGTTAAATGCCATAAAAAATCTTGTGGCAAATAATTAAGTTCATAAACCTAAAAGTCAAAGCATGTTATGTAAGGATAGAGATAAATTTATTAAATAGTAAATTAATCTCTATCCTTAATTTTCTTAATAAGAAATGAATTTTTAAGAGTTAGTCAATTTAACTTTTCATATAAAAAATCAATATTACACTAATTGAAATTATAATTTTCATAAAATTTTGTTATGGATATTTTAAGATGTTATATAAAAATAAATATAAAATTAGTGAAATAAATTTACTTAAATTGGAGTAAAATATAAAGAACATATTTATGTTAATAAATTTTAATAGTAATATACCATTGATTTATGCAAATATTTATGATAAAGTTTTAAAGTGTTTAACAAACTTTGTTTCCATATGAGGGAGTAGTTAGCTCAAGTTGAATGAGTGATTAAGTCAACAAATTGACCAAAGAGCTTTGGTCTGGCTTAATCTTAAATAGCGAGACTTATATGCAGTTTTTTGCTGCATATAGGTCTTTTTTTATAAAGTTTTTATAAGTAGGAGGATATATTATGAGTATTTTATCTATTGTTTTAACTGGTTTTGGCCTTGCTATGGATGCTTTTGCCGTATCAGTTGCTAAGGGAATAACCCTTACTAGAGTAAAAGCTAAAGATGCATTAAAAGTTGCTTTATTCTTTGGAGGATTTCAAGCACTTATGCCTTTAATAGGATGGGGAGCTGGGAGATATTTCGCTGATTATATAAAAGCCTTTGATCATTGGATAGCATTTATATTATTAGGTTTCATAGGGGGAAAAATGATTTTTGAAGCTTTAAAAGAAGATGATGAAGAAAAAGCTGAGGTTGCAGTATCAATGGAAGTTAGCAAAAATAAAGAGAGAGAATTTGCTAATATGAAACGCAAAGAGGAGCTAAGTGCTAAAAATCTTACAGTATTAGCTATTGCAACTAGTATTGATGCTTTAGCAGTTGGTGTTAGTTTTGCATTCTTAGGTATTTCTATAGTTCAAACTATAATAATAATTGGTATTATAACTTTTGTTTTATGTTTTTTAGGGGTAATAATAGGTGAAAAATTAGGAGATATATTTAAAAACTATGCTGAAATAGTAGGTGGAGTTATATTAATTCTTATAGGTATAAATATATTATTAGAACATACAGGAATTATTGAAAAGTTATTTTCTTAGTATCATAATTAAGGTAAGGATACATATATAACTTTATCTTAGGTTGAAACTTAAAATCACTATTTTTTAAACAAGAGAAAAAAATATTACTTGTAATAATACATTAACAAGTGATATAAATATATAGGTAGATTTTAGAATAATAATTTTAATTAAATATATTTGTGTTAAATATGGTTTAGAGTTATAAACAACTAAGGAGGTAATTTACATGTACGTTGCATTTGGAAACAGAGTGTTAGATAGTGAAGAAATAAAAAAAGAAATAGAACTTAATACTGATGCTAAAGTTGTAAGTGATTTATGTAAGAGCTCAAAAAGAGAAGATATAATTGCTTTTAAACTAAGCATAGATATGGATATTTTAAGAGGTCTTATGAAAGAGAATTCTGATCTTAAAGATTTAAATGATGAAGAGTTATTTGAAGATTATTTAGATTTAGCAGAAGAGGTTGCTGGAATGATATTTGAATACATGCCAGAAGATGCTATATTAGATATAAGATCATATAAATGGGATATGTCTTACAATGATGTAAAATTAATAATGGTAATGGCTCATGAAGATCTTGGAATAGCTAAGGTTAATGATGTTATGAAGAGATTATTAAGACAAGTAGATTAATTTTAAATGGTGAAATAAACTTTTAAATTAATTTTTATAAAATAAGTTTTATATGAATTAGATAATTAAAATCTATAAATGTTATTTGTTTTTCTAACATTTATAGATTTTTTTAGTGTGTTTTTAATAAAGAAATTTATGAAATATTTATTGGAAATACTTTTGGTTGTAGAAAAAATATAAAATTTAGTATAATAAAATTATTAATTTGTTGTGAATAAAAATTAAAGAATAAATGAATGTTTTAATTCATGTAATTTTTATAGGTACGATTAGTTAAAATATTTTAGTGATTTAGTAGGTGATTAAGATGAAACTTTTAAGTTTAAATACGGAAATACTAGGTTTTGATACTTCTTCTGAATTTGCAAAAGAATTAAATTTAAATGAAAAAGACCTAGTTTTTACAAACAGAAGAATATATGAAGGAAGTTTTAAATCTTTAGATTTAAAATGTAATTATGTCTTAAAGGACAAATATAATTTCAATGAACCTAATGATGAAATTATAGATGAAATTTTTAAAGATATAAAAAATATAGATTTTAATAGAGTTATAGCTATTGGTGGAGGATCAATTCTAGATGTAGGTAAACTTTTAGCTTTAAAAGATGTAGATAGTACAAAGAAACTATTTAAAAGAGAACTTCCTATAATAAGAGATAAGGAGCTTATTATAGTTCCTACAACTTGTGGTACTGGTAGTGAGGTAACAAACATATCTATTGTGGAAATAAAGAGTGAAAATACTAAGTTAGGTTTAGCAGTAGATGAACTTTATGCAGATAAAGGAGTTTTAATTCCTGAACTTTGTAAAACAATGCCTTATAAAGCTTTTGTTTATAGTTCTATTGATGCATTAATACATAGTATAGAAGGATTTTTATCTCCAAACTCTACTCCTTACACAGATTTATTTGCTTTTAAAGCAATTGAAATGATTTTAAGTGGATATAAAGAGATAATAGAAAAAGGTGAAGAGTATAGAAATACTATAATGGATAAATTTTTAATTGCAAGCAATTATGCAGGAATAGCCTTTGGAAATGCAGGAGTTGGTGCAGTTCATGCCTTATCTTATCCTTTAGGAGGAAAATATCATGTTCCTCATGGAGAGGCAAATTATCAATTTTTAATGGCAGTATTAAATTTCTACAAGAAAAACAATGGTGATGGAAAAATTAGCGAATTAACAAAATTAATAAGCAGTATTATAAATGCAAAGGAAGAGGATTGTTATTTAGAGTTAGAAAACTTATTAAATAATCTTATTAGAAGAAAAAATTTAAAAGAATATGGTATGACAATTGATGAAATTGAAAAATTTTCTCATAGTGTAATGAAAAATCAACAAAGATTACTTAAAAATAATTATGTATCTATGGAAATAAAAGATATGGAGGAAATTTATAAATCTCTATATTAGGAGGCATTATGAAATTTTTTAGGATGATTTTAATTGCTGGAGAAGTTTTGCTTGTAATTTTGTTGCTTTTAGGTATTGTGTTTAAAGTAGCTGAATGTGAAAAGAAGGATAAAAGTTTAAGTAATATTAAAGAACAACATATTAAATTGGATGATGAACAACAAGAAAAATTACTATATTGTAGTATTATCAGATAATAATTTTAAATAGTTAATGGGAAGGAGAGGTACTTGTGGTTTTAGTACTTACATTTATTTTATTTTTAATGATATTTTTAATAATAGTAGATTTCTTTGCTATATTATTTAGACTTACAGGGGTGCCAATAGAAAAAGCCAGATTTCAAGTTACATCTCTTTTGACAGGAACAGGTTTCACAACAAAAGAAAGTGAGATAATAGTTCAACATCCTACTAGAAGAAAGCTTGCTATTTGGCTTATGGGATTTAGTTATGCCAGTACAGCAACTATTATATCTTTTGCAGTAAATATAATAACTAGTAGTGTCATAGATGTAGGTTCCATAGCTGTAATTGTTCTTTTTATTATATTTGTTTTGTTTTTTCATAAAAGTTCTTTATTAGAAAAGTTTGAAAATAAAATTGAGAAATTTATTGTTCAATCTAAAATTTGGGACAAGATTAATTCAAAGCATTTAACTTTAATAACTAACACTAAAGGCTTTGGAGTTTATGAAATATATCTTTCAAACAAGGCAACACTTATTGGAAAGAGCATAAGAGATAGTGATCTTAAAGCAAATGAAATAGAAGTTTTAAATATAGATAAAGGGGATAAGTTTGTTAATTTCCCAACTCCTGATTATACTTTTGAAGTTTGTGATAAGGTAACAGTGTATGGTAATGTAAAAAATATAAAGGCTATGTTTAAGCATATAAATGAAGTTAAATAACAAAATGGGCGTATATTAAAATAACTCTTTATAAAACTTACAAATAGTGTATGTTTGTAAGTTTTATTTTTTATATTTTAGACACAAACCCATTTTTTATTATTTTATAGCCTAATTAGATTCTTAAGTTATTTAGATTTTTAATCATTTTATTTAAAACTTCATCGAAAAATATAAGTTCCTCATCTTTTAAATCTTCTAATAATAACTTAAAAAATCTATTACTTACTTTGTTTAAAATATTAAGTGTTTCATTAGCAGAGGGAGATATGTATAATCTAAATATTCTTTTGTCTTTGTCATCTTTTTTTATTGATAGCATTTCTTTTTTTAATAAGCTTTCTATAGATCTTGAAATTAATCCTTTAGAAAGACCTGAAAATTCGACTATATCCTTTGCAGTATTATATTCTAAATTTTCCTGTAAGAAAACTAATATTTCAAATTCATTATGCGTTAATCCCAAATCATTTAATGTTGGTGAAATAAATTTTTTATATGTTTTTTTTGCTTTAGTAAAAGAAACTAAAAAAGCATTTCCATTAGGATTAAGAGCTTTTAAATCCATTAACCTTCCTCCTTGAATAGTTCAATTGTAAACTTTATATAAATTATACCTTAAATTGGTTTATAAGTAAACTATATATTTCTTATTTAAATCATATAATCATTATACATATGAAAATATACTTTTTTAATAATATTTTTCAAAGTTTAATGTAGAAAAGATTAATATTTTTTAATTAAGTTAATAATATAAGGATAAAATAGTAAAAAATTACTATAACATATTTATAAATTTATTTAGGAGAGGAAAAACATTGGAGTTTAAAAATAATAAAATTAAAGATTATATTTTTTTATCAACATATATAATACTTTTAATATTCTTTTTTATAAATATAAAGGATATTATGAACTTTCTTTATAAGTTTTTAGGAATAATAAAGCCTTTTATATGGGGAATAGCCATAGCTTTTATTCTTAATATTCCAGTGAAATTAATAGAAAAAAACTTAGGAAATAGTAAGTTCTTTAAAGGAATGAAAAGAAGTTTTTCAATAACTTTAACATTTCTTTTCTTTATATTAGCTATAACATTATTTATATTATTTGTAATTCCTCAATTATTAAGTAGTATTTCAACTTTAATGAATAGTATTCCAGAATACTTATCTCAATTTGAAAAGTTTTTAGAGGTAAATGCAATAAATAATTCACAGTCACAAGTTATGATGCAAAATATAATTAATGAGTTACTAAATATGTGGAAAGAAATATTAAAGGTAACAAGTCAAATAGTAGGAACCTCCTTAGGTTATTTATTAGACTTTACTTTAGGAATAACTTATGGAGTAATAAATTTCTTTTTATCCTTAATTTTAGCTATATATATGCTAGCAAGTAAAGAAATCTTAATAAGTCAACTAAAACTTATAATATATGCTTTTGTTAGTAAAAATAAGGCAGATAGGATTATAGAACTAGGGAAGATGTGTAATGAAATGTTTTCTAAATTCATATTAGGGCAGTGCACAGAGGCGTTAGTTATAGGAGTTTTATGCTTTATAGGGATGATAATTTTAAAAATGCCATATGCTTTATTAATAAGTGTAGTAATTGGAGTAACAGCATTAATACCTGTTTTTGGAGCCTTTTTAGGTACAATACCCTCAGCATTTATAATACTAATAATGGATCCTATTAAGGCTCTTTGGTTTATTATATTTATAATAGTTCTTCAGCAATTAGAAGGAAATCTAATATATCCAAGGGTTGTTGGAAGCTCTATAGGATTATCTGCCCTGTGGGTTATGTTTGCTATGATAGTTGGAGGAAGTTTATTTGGAATAATAGGAATGTTAATAGGAATTCCTATCTTTGGTGTAGTCTTTAAAATCTTAAAGAGAGTAGCTAATAGGAAGATAAATGAAAAGGGAATTGAAAGAAGATAATTTAAGATATTCATTTTAAAGCAGTTTATTATAAATAGGCTGCTTTTTTATTTTGATTTTTTTAAGGAGGTATAATAAGGAAAAATTAATAAAGTGATAAAATTCGACAATTAAACTTGGTAGTTTGTTAAAATGTTTCTATTAGATATAGAAGTTTTAAGTATATGTTTTTCTATAAAAAACAATTGTGTTGTTATGATACACATAGAAAAATGGAGTATTTAAGAGGAAATATAATCAAATTATTAAGAAACTTGCAATAATTTGTTAAGAGTAAGTTTGATTACAATTAAAAATGTATTTATAATTAAAAATGTGTTAACGAAATAATAAGTTTAATGATAAATTCATATAAATTGATAATTTGAATGAGGTCATAATTAAAAGAGGGGGATCAATATAAAATGGCAGAGGCAATTAAATCTACTGATTTTGAGGTAGAAAAAGGCAATGGACGATTAAAGCATCCAGCAGGACTATACCTTTTATTTTTCACAGAAATGTGGGAAAGATTTAGTTACTATGGAATGAGAGCTTTATTAATGCTTTACTTAACAGCATCATTTGTGACTGGCGGATTAGGATATGATGTACCTAGTGCAGCTAGAATATATGGAGCTTATACTTTTTTAGTTTACTTTACACCAATAATTGGTGGAGAAATAGCAGATAAGTTTTTAGGACAGAAAAAATCAATTATGCTTGGGGCAGCAGTAATGATTTTAGGTAACTTAACTTTATTTGGATGGCAAACTAGATGGGCTTTATACTTAGGATTAGGGTTCATAATAGTAGGAAATGCTTTCTTTAAACCCAATATATCAACAATAGTTGGTCAATTATATGAAGATGGTGACAAGAGAAAAGATTCAGCTTTCACAATATTCTACATGGGAATAAACTTAGGATCTTTAATAGCACCAATAATATGTGGATTATTAGCAGAAAACTTTTTTGCTACAAAATCAGGAGAAGTAATACTTCACTATGGATTTAGATACGGATTCTTAGCAGCAGGTATAGGTATAATATTAGGAGAAATTATCTTTATAACTTTATCTCCAAAATACTTAGCACATGTTGGTGAAATTAAAAGAGAAAAAAATAAAAAAGATGTTGCAAAAGAAAAGAAACCTTTAACTAAGCAAGAGAAGAAGAGAGTTGCAGTTATATTAATACTTGCATCATTCGTTGTATTCTTCTGGGCAGGATTTGAACAAGCAGGTACAACTTTAACATTATTTGCTGAAAATGCAACTAATAGAAGTTTGTTTGGATGGACAGTACCAGTAGCATTCTTCCAATCTATAAACCCATTATTTATACTAATATTAGCACCATTATTCTCAAAATTATGGTTTACACTTGCTAATAGTAAAAGAGGAGATTTATCAATCCCAACTAAAATGGCTATGGGTATGATAGTTTTAGGATGTGGATTCTTATTAATGGTTTTCGCAACTATGTCATTAGGTGGAAATGTTGAAAATCCAGCAGTTAAAGCTAGTATGTTCTGGTTAGTAGGAACTTACTTATTTAACACAATGGGAGAACTTTGTTTATCACCAATAGGACTTTCAATGGTAAGTTCATTAGCACCAGCTAAATACGCTTCATTATTAATGGGTGTATGGCTTGCTAGTAACGGAGTAGCAAACTACTTATCAGGATTCATAGCATCATTTGTTGAAAAACTAGGAGCTTTAGAACTATTTGGTTCAATAGCTGGAGTGAGTATAGTATTAGGTTTAGTACTATTGCTATTAAGCAAAAAGATTACAGCTATGATGGAATAAAATGATATTAAAATTAAATCTCTTTAAGAAGATTTGAGTAATTAAATTAGGATATTTAAGTTTTATATAAGAAAAGACACATTAATAAAATAATGTGTCTTTTTTGTATCTTAAAAATTTTTATTTTAAATTTATTTTAGTTAATTTAAGTTAAGTATTTTTTTAAACTCTAAAATATTCTTCATCTAAGTATAAAAGCATTTCTTCAGTTATAGGAACTGACAATCCTGCATAGTCTGAAAATCTTTGGATCTCATCTTCTTTTTCTTCTTTTTTTAGCTCGTGATGATGTTTAATTTTTTTGCCAGCTTTCTTTTCAAGGTCTTTCCACTCTTTATAAACTTTTACTAAATCTTCTTTTAACTTATTATCGCTCATGAAAAACATCTCCTTAAATAAATGTATTATTATAATATTCTTCTAATTCAAGTATTTCTTTTTCTGTCAATGGTGTATCAATTTTAGCGAATTCAGAAAATTTCTTTGTTATAAGTTTTATTTGCTCTTTTTCTAACTTTTTAAAATCATGATTTAATTTTAATTTTTCAAAAAAGCTTTTTTCAGAAACTCTCCATTTACTATAGAGATCTAATAACTCCTTCTTTATTTTTTCCTCTCCCATAAAATTCAACTCCTTATAAATTTTATAAATATATTATATAATAAAAATATATATTTTAAAATGTTGTAAATAAAGAAAGATTTTTGTTTACAAAAAGTATAAAATTTAATTTAGTAAAAAAAATAATTTTAAGAAAAAAATTTGATTTAAAAAGTGTTTTAATATAAGTAATTACTTATATTATATATAAAGAAACAATTGTTTACTAATGGAATTTAGAGGCATAAAATTTTAGTGAGGTGATATAAAATGAATACATTAAATGATATTTTATCAAAAGAAATTGAAGAATTTAGAGAAAAAGGACATAAGTTTTTAAATAAAGAAATGACTGTTGGTGAATTTAAAAAGGCATCAGGAGGCATGGGTGTTTATGCGCACCGTGGAGGAAAAGAATTCATGGTGAGATTAAGAGTTCCATCAGGAGTTGCTGGATTAAGTTTATTAGAAGAAGCATATAACTGGGCTAAGAAATATAACTTAGAAAAAATACATTTAACAACTCGTGAAGCAATACAATTACATGGAATATCAATAGATGCTGTATGCGACATAATGCAAGAAGGGTTAAATAAAGGAATATACACTAGAGGCGGTGGTGGAAACTTCCCAAGAAACGTAGCCTTAAATCCTTTATCAGGAGTTCAAATAGGAGAAACTTTTGATGTAACTCCTTATGCACTAGCATCTAATGCACATTATATGAGTAAAATATATACTTATAATTTACCAAGAAAAATTAAAACTGCATTTTCAAATACAGAGGAGGATTCAGCTCATTGCACAGTTACAGACTTAGGATTTTTAGCTGTGGAGAATAACGGTAAGAGAGCCTTTAAACTTTACATAGGTGGAGGATTAGGAAGAAATCCAAGAACATCTGTTGAATTTGATGAGTTAATAGATGAAAAGGACGTATTATATTGTCTTGAAGCTATGACTAATTTATTTGTAGCTGAAGGAGATTATAAAAATCACGGAAAAGCTCGTATAAGATATATTGTTGAGAGAATGGGCGAAGAAGAGTTTAAAAATTGCTTTAGAAAACACTTAGAAGAAGTGAAAGCTAAAGGTGGATTAGACCTTAAGGTTGAAGATATAAAATATAGTAAAAAAGGTGAAAAAACTAATATAAAACATGAAAGATTAATACCTCAAAAACAAGAAGGATTATATACTGTTTTATTCCACCCAGTTGGAGGACAATTAAGCTTAGATGTATTAAAAGAATTAATAGAAAAAATAGAGAAAATAGAAGAAGTAGAAGTAAGATTAGGTATGGATGAAAATCTATATGTAAGAAACTTAAATGGAAAAGAAGCTGAAGCTATCTTAGACTTTACTCAAGGTAAAGGAGGAGAGACTTTAGCTGAAAGAAGTGTTTCTTGTATAGGTACACCAATATGTCAAATGGGAGTACTAGAAAGCCAAAAAACTTTAAGAGAGTTTGTAGAATTATTAAAAGAAAATTCAATTAAGGAAGGAATATTACCAAGAGTTCGTTTCTCAGGATGTCCAAATTCTTGCGGTATGCATGAAATAGGAGATATAGGATTCGCTGGTAAAAAGAAAAAAGTTGGTGATGTTTTATCAAATGTATTTGAATTACATTTTGGTGGAAAATTGGGAATAGGTGAAACTCGTTTAGGAGATTACTATGGAGATATACTTCAAGACAAGGTTCCAGAATTCTTAATTAAGGTTGCAAAGGCTGTAGAAGCTAAAAATTCAACTTTTGAAGAGTGGATTAAGGATAATAGTGAAGAATTTAAAGCTATAGTTGAAGAATATAATGTATAGTTGTTAACAAAATATTTACAAAATCCAAAAAAACTTAATAAATAGGTTTTTTTGGATTTTTTGATTTTTACTAAAAATTCCTTTCAAGGGGCATATTTAAATACTTTTTTAGCTTGTTTTATTAAATATTAGGTTTAGTAATACTAAGTATTTTACTTAGTTTTTGTTACCGAAATATTAACGATGCCCTTTGAAGCTAGCTTGAAATAAGGGTTAGAAAGAATTTGCTATAGAAAAAAATAAAATGGTGATATATAATAAATTCAAAATTTATATTTATGCGGTTAAATAAGTTGTTTAAAGAAAGGATTGATGTTAGGGTTGAAAGAAAAGATATGCCTTTATGGTTTTAATAATCTTACTAAGACACTAAGTTTTAATATTTATGATATTTGTTATGCGAAAACAGAGAGAGAAAAGGAAGACTATATAAAATATATAGACGAGCAGTATAATTCTGAACGTCTTACAAAGATTCTTTGTGATGTTACAGAAATGATAGGAGCTCATGTCCTAAATATTTCAAAACAAGATTATGAACCTCAGGGAGCTAGTGTAAATGTTCTTATAACAGAGGAGGCATTACCAGTAGCACTAATTGACCCATCATGTAATAAAGGAGAACTTTCATATTTGGAGCTTAGAGATAGTGTAGTTGGACATTTAGATAAAAGTCATCTTACAGTTCACACTTATCCAGAATTTCATCCAAATAACGATATAATTTCTTTTAGAGTTGATATAGATGTATCTACTTGTGGAAAAATATCTCCATTAAATGCTCTAGATTACTTAATCGGAAGTTTTGATTCAGATGTAATAACTATTGATTATAGAGTTAGAGGATTTACTAGAGATGTTGATGGTAGAAAATGCTACATAGACCATGATATAAAATCTATTCAAGATTATATAGATGGAGAGACCCTAAAAAAATACGATGCTATGGATGTTAATGTTTATCAATCTAACATATTCCATACAAAGATGATGCTTAAGGATATAGTTTTAAATAACTATTTATTTAATTCTGATCCATATGAATTATCTCCAAATGATAGAAGAGAAATAAGAGATAGAATATCAAAAGAGATGATTGAAATATACGGTGGTGTAAATATTTATTAAGAAAAGGAGGGATTTCTGTGAAAAGACTTTCTCAAGAAAATGCTCCTATTTATGAAGCATTAAAATGGTACAAGAATCAAAGAATTGTTCCTTTTGATGTACCAGGTCATAAACAAGGAAGAGGAAATACAGAATTAAGAGAGTTTTTAGGTGAAGATTGTGTTTCAGTAGATGTAAATTCAATGAAACCCTTAGATAATCTTTGTCATCCAACTTCTGTAATAAAGGATGCAGAAGAATTAGCAGCTGATGCCTTTGGTGCTGATAAGGCATTTTTCATGGTTAATGGAACCACATCAGCTGTACAAGCCATGATAATGAGTGTTTGCAAAGATGGAGATAAGATTATAATGCCTAGGAATGTGCATAGATCTGCAATAAATTCTTTAATAATAACAGGGGTAACTCCTGTGTATATAAATCCAGGAATTCATGGTAGACTTGGAATTTCTCTAGGAATGGCAATGGAAGATATAAAAAAATCCATTAAGGAAAATCCAGATGCTAAGGCTATTTTTGTTAATAACCCAACATACTATGGAATTTGCTCTAATTTAAGAGAAATAGTTAAGTTAGCTCATGAAAATAATATGTATGTCTTAGTTGATGAAGCTCATGGAACTCATTTTTATTTTGATAAAAGACTTCCAGTATCAGCTATGGAGGCAGGGGCAGATATGGCAGCAGTTAGCATACATAAAACAGGAGGCTCATTAACTCAGAGTTCTATGTTACTTATGAAGTGTAATAGAATTAAGCCAGATTATGTGAGAACAATAATAAACTTAACACAAACAACTAGTGGTTCTTATTTACTTTTATCTTCTTTAGATATTGCTAGAAGAAATTTAGCCTTAAATGGAGAAAAAATATTTGAAGAGGTTGTTGGAATAGCTGAATATGCAAGAGAAGAAATAAATAAGATAGGTGGTTATTACGCTTTCTCAAAAGAAATAAATAATGGTGATGATATTTATGATTTTGATGTAACTAAGCTTACTATAAACACTTTAGAAACTGGACTTGCTGGAATAGAAGTTTATGACATATTAAGAGATGATTATGGAATTCAAATAGAGCTTGGAGATGTGGCTAATATTCTTGCCATAATATCAGTTGGAGATACTAGATATAACATTGAGAGATTAGTTTCAGCTTTAAGTGAGATTAAGAGAATTCATGAAAAAGATAAAAAAGATATTTTTGACCACGAATATATAGATCCTATAGTTAAGGTTAAGCCAAAAGAGGCTTTTTATGCTGATAAGAAGAAGGTTCTTTTAAGAGAAAGTGAAGGATTAATTTCTGGAGAATTTGTAATGTGTTATCCACCAGGAATTCCAATACTTGCCCCAGGAGAGCTTATAACTAAGGAGACTATAGACTATATTGAGTATTCTAAGAAAAAGGGAAGTTTAGTTACAGGCCCTGAAGATATGGAAATTGAATATATAAATGTTTTAGATTGTTAGGAGGAATTTTAATTATGGAATTATGGTACACAGAAGAACATACAGACAATGTACGTTTTTCAATCAAAGTAGATGAACAACTTTATAGTGGAAAGAGCGATTTCCAAAGAATAGATGTTTTTAAATCTCAAGAGTTTGGAACTTTCTTCACATTAGATGGACTTATGATGGTAACAGAAAAGGATGAATTTATTTATCATGACATGATAGTTCATGTTCCAATGGCTACAAATCCTAATATTAAAAATGTACTAGTTATAGGAGCTGGAGATGGTGGAACTGTAAGAGAACTTACAAGATATGAAACTATAGAAAAAATAGACATGGTTGAAATTGATAAGTTAGTTGTTGATGTTTGTAGAGAATATTTACCTCAAACAGCTAATAAATTAGATGATCCTAGAGTAAGTTTATTCTTTGAAGATGGATTAAAATTTGTACGTTCAGTTGAAAATAAATATGACTTAATAATAGTTGATTCAACAGATCCATTTGGACCTGGAGAAGGTTTATTCACAAGAGAATTTTATGGAAATTGCTTTAAGGCCTTAAAAGAAGATGGAATACTTGTAAATCAACATGAAAGTCCATACTATGAAGAGTATGCAAGGGGAATGAAGAGAGCTCATAAGAGAATAAAAGAATGTTTCCCAGTATGTAGAGTTTATCAAGCTCATATACCAACTTATCCATCAGGACATTGGCTATTTGGTTTTGCATCAAAAAAATATGATCCACTAAATGCTGATATAGAAAAGTGGAATGATTTAGGATTAAAAACTAAATATTATAATACTGATTTGCATAAAGGATGTTTTGCATTACCTAATTATGTTAAGGAGATGCTAGAGAATGTTGATGAATAGAAATGTAAGCACTTTTATAGGGTGTGAAGCTGAATATGATGAATCAAGCATAGTTGTATTTGGAGCTCCTTTTGATTCAACAACTTCTTTTAGACCAGGTACTAGGTTTGCAAGTCAAGTAATGAGAGGAGAATCTTGGGGATTAGAAAGTTATAGTCCATATCAAGACTTAGATCTTTATGATTTTAATATTTTTGATGGAGGAGAAATAGAGCTTCCTTTCGGAAATTCAGAGGGAGCATTAGCTTTAATAGAGGATTTTTCAACTAAGGTTGTTGAAGATGGGAAAATACCAGCTATGATAGGTGGAGAGCATTTAGTAACTTTAGGGGCATTTAAAGGAGTATTTAAAAAATATCCTGATGTTCATGTAATTCACTTTGATGCTCATGCAGATTTAAGAGAAGATTATTTAGGTCAAAAACTATCTCATGCTACTGTTATACATAGAGTTTGGGATTTAGTAGGAGATAATAAAATATTCCAATTTGGAATACGTTCTGGTGAAAAAGAAGAATTTTTATGGGCAAAGGATCACGTTTATACAAATAAGTTTAATTGTGATACTTTAGATTATGCCTTAGAAAAGGTTAAAGATAAACCTGTTTATGTAACAATAGACTTAGATGTTTTAGACCCATCTGTATTCCCAGGTACAGGAACACCAGAACCAGGTGGAATTCAGTTTAATGAACTTTTAAATTCAATATTAAAACTTAAGGGGTTAAATATTGTGGGATTTGATATTAATGAATTATCACCACAGTATGACCAAACAGGAGCATCAACGGCTGTAGCTTGTAAAGTTTTAAGAGAGATGTTATTAGTAGCAAATAACAAATAGAATGATTTTAAAGATAGATTAGCCTTAGATAAATTTAGAATATGTATTTAAGAACTAGTTAAAATTAAAACTAGTTCTTAATCAATTCAGTTAAGGGTATATTTAGAGATTTTTAAAGTTAATTGCAATTTATGCAAAATATACTTTAAGTTAAATTTAATTTAGAATTTTTAGAGATTTAAATATAAAAAATAGAACTGTATCAAAAGCTAATAAAAAATTTCTTAAATTAATGAGAGAGAGTATTTAGTAACTCTTTCAAAAATAGTCTTAGAAATTTTTAAAAGGTTAATTTGATACAGTTCTTTTTGCGTATTTATCTAATAAAGTAAAGAATTAAAAGTGCTTGAATTGCTATTATTAAAGGAATACCTATAGTAAATTTTGCATGTTTTGTTTTATGACGAAAGACATGCATTCCCCATAATGTTCCAATTCCTCCTCCTATTATAGAAACGCCTATTAAGGTATCTTCACTTATTCTCCATTGATGTTTTTTAGCTTTTTGTTTATCTATATACATTAGAATTATTGCCACTAAATTTATTACAATCAAATAACCTACAAAAAGTTCTTTCAATAATTACCCCTCCTAATTTATTTCATTAGTATTTATTATATGGTTCTTAACTTAATTATAACTTATTTCTAGGGAAAGTTATTATTAATTAGTAGATAAATATAAAATTTGGGTAGTATAAAGTGTATTTCATACAATTTTAGTAATATTAAAGTTTATTTAAACGTATACATAATATAAGGTCATTTTATTTTAAGGGGGGAGAGCTAATGAAAAGTAAAAAAATTATAGCTACGCTTGTTGCAAGTTTAGTTATTTCTAATATGGGAGGATATTTAGTAAAAGCTAATCCTAATGTAAATCATAAGGCAGTTATTATAGAAGATAGACAAGCTATTATTGAAACTGCTATTCCACAATCAGAAATGACAGCTAGTGCAACTTCAGAAGAGGGCCAAGATCCAGCTTCAAATGCTATTGATGGGAATATAAATACTATGTGGCATACAAAATGGAATGGGAGTGATGCACTTCCACAGAGTTTATCAGTAAACTTAGGAAGTTCTAGAAAAGTTAGTTCTATAGCTATTACACCAAGAACAAGTGGAAACAATGGATTTATAACTAAGTATGAAATTCATGCTATTAATAATGGAGTGGAAGCTTTAGTTGCAGAGGGTACCTGGGAAGAAAATAATTTAGTTAAAACTGTAACTTTTGATTCTTCTATTGATGCAGAAGAGATAAAAATAACTGCAATTCAAGGTGTTGGTGGATTTGCTTCAATAGCAGAGTTAAATGTTTATGAAATCAAAGGCGAAGTTGATGAAATTGCCAACTATGGAAACTTAAAAATAACTAAGGAGGAAGAAAGATTAAATATAACAGGTGATTTAGAAAAATTCTCCTCACTAGATGAAGGAACTATAGTAACTAGATTTAATATGAATGATACCTCAATTCAAAGTTTAATTGGTTTAAGTGATGGAAATAAAGCAAATAACTATTTTTCACTTTATGTAAGTGGAGGAAAAGTAGGATATGAGCTTAGAAGACAAGAAGGAAATGGAGATTTTAATGTACATCACAGTGCAGATGTTACTTTCAATAGAGGAATAAATACTTTAGCTTTAAAAATAGAAAAGGGAATAGGAGCTAAGATATTTTTAAATGGTTCTCTGGTTAAAACGGTATCAGATCCAAATATTAAATTTTTAAATGCAATAAATCTTAATAGTGGATTTATTGGTAAAACTGATAGAGCAAATGGGTATAATGAGTATTTATTTAGAGGAAATATAGATTTTATGAATATTTATGATAAACCAGTAAGTGATAATTATTTGTTAAGAAAAACAGGAGAAACTAAAGCACCATTAGAAGATAGTTTATTGCCAGATGATGTTTATAAAACACAACCAGTAGAATTATTCTATCCTGGATATTTAGAATCAAGAGGATATAGAATTCCTGCTTTAGAAACAACTAAAAAAGGAACGGTTTTAGCTTCTATAGATGTTAGAAATAACGGAGATCATGATGCTCCTAATAATAACATAGATGTAGGTATAAGAAGAAAAGAAGTAAATGGAGAATGGGAAGAAGGAAAAGTAATATTAGATTATCCAGGTAAATCAGCAGCTATAGATACTTCTCTTATGTCAGCTACCATAGAAGAGAATGGAATTGAAAAAGAGAGAATATTTCTTATAGTAACTCATTTCCCAGAAGGTTATGGATTCCCTAATACAGAGGGTGGAAGTGGATATAGAGAAATTGATGGAAAATATTATTTTATATTAAAAGATGCTCAAAATAATGAATATACAGTTAGAGAAGATGGAATTGTTTACAATTCAGAAGGAAATCAAACTGATTATGTAATGAAAAATGATAAAACCCTTATTCAAAATGGAGAAGAAGTTGGAAATGCCTTACTAAGCAATTCTCCACTTAAGGCAGTTGGAACTGCTCATATTGAAATGATTTATAGTGATGATGATGGTAAGACATGGAGTGAACCAGAGGATTTAAATCCAGGGCTTAAGAAAGAATGGATGAAATTCTTTGGAACTGCACCAGGAAAGGGAATTCAAATAAAAAATGGAGAGCATAAAGATAGATTAATATTCCCAATATACTATACTAATCAAAATAATTTCCAATCAAGTGCTGTAATTTATAGTGATGACTTTGGTGAAACTTGGAAGTTGGGAGAATCTCCAATAGATACAGCTTCTGTAAGCTCTGAAACAGTTTCTTCAGGAACACAGTTGACAGAGTGCCAAGTAGTTGAAATGCCAAATGGACAACTAAAATTATTTATGAGAAATACTGGTTCATATACAAGAATTGCAACTAGTTTTGATGGAGGAGCAACATGGCATGATGAAGTTCCAGAAGATACTTCTTTAAGAGAGCCTTATTGTCAATTAAGTGTTATAAATTATAGTGGAAAAATAAATGGTAAAGATGCAATTATATTCTCAAACCCAGACGCAAGTAGTAGAGTAAATGGAAGTGTTAAGGTTGGCTTAATAAATGAGAATGGAACTTATGACAATGGAGAACCAAGATATGAATTTGATTGGATTTATAATAAGACAGTTAAGCCAGGTTCATTTGCTTATTCTTGTTTAACAGAGTTACCAGATGGAAACCTAGGATTATTTTATGAGGGTGAAGGGGCAGGCAGAATGGTATATACTGAATTTGATTTAAATTACCTTAAGTTTAATGCTTCTGAAGATTCACCATCAGCTTCAGTTCAATCAATTGAAGTTTTAGATGAAGATTTAGCTTACAATTCTGGAGAGGAAGTTTCAATAAAAGTAAACTTTAATCAATTAGTTAGTATCATAGGAGATAGAAAGATAACTTTAGATATAGGTGGAGTAGATGTACCACTAAATATGGTTAATTATGAAGGGAAGAGCTCAGCTATATTTAAAGGAACTATACCAGAAGGAATTAATCAAGGAAATTATGAAATAAAGCTTAAAGAAAATAATACTTTAGAACTTAATACTGTTTATAATAAAGTTTCAACTTTCAATGGATTAGATAATACAGGAATTAATGTACAGATTGGTGAATTAAAAACAACTGTTGGAAATTCAACCATAAAGGTTAATGATGAAGTTCAAGTTGGCTCAGCATTTGAAGCTATATTAGGAATTGAAGGATTAAATGGAGATACAGAAGTGTATTCAGCAGAATATTTATTTGAGTATAATGCAGAAGCATTTATATTAAATGAAATTACTTCATTTAATGATTCTTTATTTGTAAAGAGTAAAGAAGTTGAACCAGGAAAAGTTAGAATATTAGTAGCTTCTTTAGGGAATGAAATAGAAAAAGATTCAGATCTAGTAAAAGTTAACTTAACTCCAAAGATTTCTTCTGAATTAGAAGTTTTAGGATTAACAACAGCTTTAGTAGGAGCTGGAGATGGAAATACTCATGACTTAGAACTTTCAAGTAAGGAAGTTAAAATTAATGAAGAAGCTTCAGGAGAGATAGTAGTAAATCCAGTACAAAATTTTGAAATTCCAGAAATAAATAAGAAAAATGTTAAATTAACATGGAATGCTCCAATAACAACTGAGGGGTTAGAGGGATATGTAATATATAAAGATGGAAAGAAATTATCAGAAGTTCCAGCTGAATCTACAGAGTTTGTGGTTTCAAAATTAAATAGACATACTATTTACAATTTTAAAGTGGCAGCTAAATATTCAAATGGAGAACTTTCAGCTAAAGAAAGTAAGACTATAAGAACTGCTAGGTAATGAATAAATTTAAAAATAAATGTAAATAAGTAAAAAATAAGTAATATTATGTAATGTAAACGAATATAAATATTTATGTAGATTATTAAAGTAATCATACATTTTGTATATATAAAAAATTTGAAATGTTTGGGGGAGAAATTTTATGAAGAAAAAATTATTAGGTATGTTATTAGCCGGAACATTAATGGTAGGAGCAGTTGGATCATATGCTTGGTTCTCAGATAAAGCAGAAGTTGATTCAGGAATTAAATTAACAATGGGTACTTTAGATGTTGATGTAAAAGAGATTTCTGATGGATGGAATATTGTTGATGAAACATCAGAAATAATAAATAAAAAATCAACTAAACATTTTAAAAATGTTAGACCAGGAGATAGTTTCCAAAGAGAATTTGTAATAGCTAATTCAGGTACATTAAAGCAAAAAGTATCAGTTAAATTAAATCCAGAGGTAGCTAGAAAAGTTGTTACTACAATTGGTGACCAAGCTGTTCTTTTTGATGATTTATTTAATTTAAAATTTGAATTAGGTGAGCTTGAATTACCAATGAAGATCAATGAAAATGAAACTTTTGAATTTGAGTTAGACTCACTTTATACTGAAGCTGAAGATTCTGATAAAGTTACAAGTGCTGCAGATTTAAAAGTTACTTTAGAAGTAGATAAAGATGCTATGGATAATAGATTTAACCATGATGGAAATAAGTTCGTTGAAATATTTGACTTCTTAAAAGATAAATCAGTTCCATTAGTACTTGTTGAAGCAGAACAAGTTAATAAATAATATTAATTTAAAATAAAAAACAGAGTCCATTAGACTCTGTTTTTTATTTTGTGATTAAGGATTTTAAAGGTTTATAATTTTAATTTAAATATAATATATTTAAATTAAAAGCTTATTTATAGTTTGGTTTGAATTTTTTTAGTCTTAAGGCATTTAATAATACTGATACTGAACTAAAGCTCATGGCAAAGGCACCTATCATTGGATTAAGTAATGGGCCTCCAAATATATGAAGAACTCCCATTGCTACTGGAATACCTAAAGTATTGTATCCAAAGGCCCAGAATAAGTTTTCCTTTATATTTTTCATTGTTTGCCTGCTTAATTGAATAGCACCAACAACATGTAATATATCACCTTTCATTAGAACTATATCAGCAGACTCCATAGCTATATCAGTACCTGAACCTATAGCCATTCCAATGTCAGAAATAGCTAAAGCAGGAGCATCATTTATTCCATCACCAACCATAGCGACTTTTTTGCCTTCATCTTGAATGGTTTTAATTTTTTCAGCCTTTTCTTGAGGAAGAACCTCAGCGATAACTCTATCTACACCTACTTCTTTTGCAATAGCCTTAGCTGTTTTTAAATTATCTCCTGTTAACATTACTACTTCAAGTCCCATTTTTTGTAGGGTTTCTATAGCTTTTTTACTTGTTTCTTTAACAGTATCAGCAACGGCGATTATACCAGCTATTTTTTCATTAATAGCAATAAACATAGGAGTTTTTCCCTTTGAAGCTAGTTCTTCAGAAGTCTCTAATAAATTTTTAAGATTTATATTTTTATCTTTCATAAGTTTATAGTTACCTAATAAAATTGATTTATTTTCAATAGAGCACTTAATTCCCTTACCAGGTATTGCTTCAAAATCTAAAACATTTTTTAGTTTGATATTTTTTTCTTCAGCATCTCTAACAATAGCTTCTCCAAGAGGATGTTCTGAACCTTTTTCTGCTGAGGCTGCTAATAAAAGGAGTTCATCTTTTGAAATATTTTCACAAATAATATCTGTAACCCTAGGTTTTCCTTCAGTTATAGTTCCTGTTTTGTCGAAGACAACAGTATTTAAGTTTTGTGTGCTTTCTAAAGCTTCACCACTTTTAATAAGTATTCCATTTTCAGCTCCCTTACCTGTACCAACCATAATAGCTGTTGGGGTAGCTAAACCTAAAGCGCATGGACAAGCAATTACTAATACAGATATAAAGATTGTAAGTGCAAAAGTTTTACTTTCACCAGAGAAATACCAAGCTAAACTTGCAATTACTGCTAAAGATATTACTATAGGTACAAAATAACCTGAAATAGTATCAGCTAATTTGGCAATTGGAGCTTTTGATCCTTGGGCATCTTCTACTAATTTAACTATTTGAGAGATTACAGTATCCTTACCAACCTTTGTAGCTTCATAAATTATTCTTCCATTTTTATTTATACTAGCTCCAAAGACTGTATCTCCTACTTTTTTTTCAGCAGGAATACTTTCTCCAGTTAGCATACTTTCATCAATTGATGTATATCCTTCTACAACTTTACCGTCTACAGGCAATTTCTCACCTGGCTTAACAAGTACTAAATCAAAAACTTTAACTTCATCAATAGATACAATTTTTTCTTTTCCATCTACAAGTAGAGTGGCTGTTTTAGGGGCTAATCCCATAAGTTTTTTTATTGCATCAGAAGTTTTACCTTTAGTTAAAGTTTCTAAGTATTTACCTAAACTTATTAATGTAAGTATTGTTCCAGCAGATTCAAAATATAACTGCATAGCATAGTTACTATCGTCCATATAAATGTGGTATATTGCAAATAATCCATAAACATATGCAGCACCAGCTCCTATAGCTATTAAGGAATCCATATTAGGACTTCTCATAAATAAATTCTTAAAACCATGTATAAAGAAATCTCTACATATGAATATAACCACAGTTGTAAGAAGTAATTGAATAAGTGCAAAGTTTAAGGGATTATGCATCGGATCTATTATATTAGGTAAATGAAGGCCAACCATATGTCCCATTGATATTATGAATAATGGAATTGTGAATATTGCTGAGCCAATAAGTCTATTTTTCATTCTTTTAGTTTCATTCTCTTTTGCTTTTTCATGTTCATCTTCTTGAGATGCATCTAAAAGTTTATATCCTAATTTTTCTACCTTTGCTTTTATATCATTAGCAGAAACTTTATCTTTATCGAAAGAAATATTAAGAGTAGAATTTGCGAAGTTAACATTAGAACTTTCAACACCATCCATTTTACTTGTTACCTTTTCAATTCTAGCTGCACAGGCTGAACAAGTCATTCCTTCTACCTTAAAGGAAGTAGACTTATTATTTCCTTTTAGTTCAAAGCCTAGTTTCTTTACTTTTTCTTTAATTTCTTTTAAGGAAATTTCATCTTCATCATATTCAACTTGAAGGCTTTCATTAGCAAAGTTAACAGTAGCATTATATATTCCAGATAATTTATTTAAAACTTTCTCAATTCTAGATGCGCAGGAAGCACAACTCATTCCAGAAACTTTGAAAGATTCTTTCTTTAAGTTTCTAACTACTGAGAAACCTAGCTTATTTATTTTTTCTTCTATTTCTTTGAAGGATATTTTATTTTCATCAAACTCTAAATTTAATTTTTCAGTTGCCAAATTAACATTAGCTTTTGATATGCCATCCATTTTACCTAGAACTTTTTCGATTCTAGCAGCACAAGCGGCACAACTCATACCTTTTATTTTAATTGATTTATTTATCATAAAAATTATAGCTGACATATTCCCTTGTTATAAAGAAAGGAATAACAGTTTTCCTCCTTTTAAATTTTTACCTCCCCTAGGGGGTGGTTGTGATTCAAATATACTCTTTGATTTTTCTTTTGTCAATAATAAAGTGATAAGTATTATCAATGAAATTTAAGATTTAGGGTAAGTATTTTTAATAATATAAACTTATTTTGGCTAAAAAATAAAAACTTATTTAAAATTAGATAATTATTAATAAAAAACTAAAAAAATCACAAGATAAGAAAAAGAAGTTAATTTAGAAAAATTAAATGAGGTGAGTATATGAAAAAGTTACTTTATATTACAGTAAACTCAAAGCCAGAGAAGCTTTCATCAAGTAAGACTATTGGAAGAGCTTTCATAAGTAGATTTGTGGAACTAAATCCAGAGTTTGAAATAGAGGAAGTGGACTTATACAAAGACTTTATTCCTAGATTAGAGCATAAGCATTTTTCAGGAAGAAGTTCTGTGGTGGATTGTGAGACTGCTAGTATAGATGCAAAGACAAAGGAAGAAGTAAAAAGAATAATAGAGTTAAGTGAGCAATTTAAAAATGCAGATTTATACGTAATAGCAGCCCCTTTATGGACACTATCTTTTCCAGCACCATTAAAAGAATATATAGATTGTGTTGTCCAAAACAAAATAACAATTAAAGTAACACCAGAAGAGGTTAAGGGCTTGTTAGATGATAAACAAAGAGAAATGGTGTATATACAATCTTCAGGGGGAGAAATTCCTTGGCTTACTAAAGGGATATTTAATAAAGGCTTAAATTATGTTGAAGATATAATGAAATTCTTAGGAATAAAAAAATTCCATCAATTATTAGTGGATGGAACAGGTTTTAGCATAGAAGAAAAATTTAAGGCTGAAGATAAGGCTGTTGAAAAAATAGATAATGTAATAAAAGACATACATTTTAGTAATAAAGGTTAAAATAAAAGTATTTTATTTGGTTAAGAAAATTTTATATGAAAATTAAATTTGGTTATATTTAAAGATTGATTTTTAGGTTCATAAATATTTTTAAGAGAATTTATCAAAATGATTTATTAATAAAACTTACCTGTACATAACATATTAATTGTAAGCTTTATTCATGATCTTTGATAAATTCTTTTACTTTAAATATGAGAAAAAATATCTTTTACACAAGTATTATAAATTAAAAAGGGAACGAATGTTTGCATTTTTTACTTTTATATGTTATACTTAACTCTCAGCTTGTGGGTTTAAATGCTGAAACTAGAATATAGAAATAAATTATTTTTATAATAAAATAAAGTTTAGAGTTTATTCTCAGGTTTAAAAAGGTATAGAAGAGAGATAAAATATTTAAATTACAATAACGGTAAATTGTAATTCACTTCGTAAAGAGGATTTTCACTTCAATAGGTACAAAATTATTTTATACTAATGTTTTAAAATTTCTAAAAACATGATAAATGGTATAAAAACATAACACCTAAAATATTCTTAATAAATCCAGTAAAAAATTTAAAAGTATGTTATTAATTCAGTATAGTTTTACATTATAGGACTATTTATTTAAGATTTATAAAAAGGTACTGCGTGAAAAATTAATAATATGTATTTTCATATATTATAGCTAATTAAAGTTGATTTAGAATGATATTTGATTAGTTTAATTTTTGTTGAAAAAATAGAATATATTCATACTAGTTGTTAACTCAAAAGAGAAACTAGATGATTTTTAATACTTACAATTAAACCTGTGAATTAAAGGAAAAAAATAAAAATTTTGATATATAAATATTAAATTATGTCTATAATTTAAGTGAAAGTTGAATTCTCTATATAGGGAGAGTTTATTTAAAATGTAAATTAAAAGGAGGATGAAAATTTGTTAATATATAATATTTGTAATGAATTTAGTAAAAGTAAAAAGAATAAAAGAAGAACTAGTACAGATGTAAAGAATATTTTAAATGAGGCAAAAAATAAATAGATTTTATTATGTAGAGCACTGTTTTATATAATGGTGTTTTTTTATTTTTTAAATACTATTTTAAAAGCTTATGAAGACAGTAATATAGCCATTAATAGAGACTAACATAGTATTTAGTATTTAATAAATTATATGAAATAAATTTTAGGTTAAACAAATTAAAATTTGAATTTAACTTAAAATCGTGTTACAATAAACTAACAACTTTTTAAAATAATAAAAGTTGTCAGAAGAAAAGGGGGATTTTTATGATAGAAATAAAAAATGTATCTAAACAAATAGGAGACAGAAAGATACTAGATAATATTTCTTTAACTATTGATAAAGGAAGTCTAGTTGTTTTAATAGGTTCTAGTGGATGCGGTAAAACAACTACTTTAAAACTTATAAATAAGTTAATAACACCTACTTCTGGTGAAATATTTATAAATGGGAAATCTTTAGCCAAGGAAAACCCTATTGAATTAAGAAGAAATATTGGATACGTAATTCAGAATAATGGATTGTTTCCACATTTAACAATAAAGGAAAATATAGAGCTTATTCCAAGACTAAAGAAAGGCAAAGATGTTGAAAAAATAGAGCAGACGACTTTAGACCTTTTAAATATGGTTGGATTGGATCCTGAAATTTATTTAAATAAGTATCCATCAGAGCTTAGTGGAGGACAGCAACAGAGAGTAGGTTTTGCAAGAGCCTTTGCTACAGATGCTGAGATAATTTTAATGGATGAGCCCTTTAGTGCTTTAGATCCAATAACTCGTACTTCACTTCAGGAAGAGCTTTTTAATATTCAAGAGGAGCTTAAAAAAACAATTATTTTTGTTACTCATGATATGGACGAAGCTTTAAAGATAGCAGATAAAATATGCATAATGAATGGAGGAAAAATAGCTCAATATGATACTCCAGAAAATATACTTAGAAATCCAGCAAATGATTTTGTTAGAGATTTTATAGGATCAGATAGGGTTTGGAATAATCCTGACTTCATAAAAGCAAAGGATATAATGATAAAAAATCCTGTATCTGTTAAAGGTGCTAGAACCATATTACAAGGAATCGAGATAATGAGAAGTAATAAGGTTGATAGTTTATTAATTATTGATAAAGAAAATGTACTTAAAGGTATTGTTACTTTTAAAGATATAAAAATTACAAATGAAAAATCAAGAGCACTTTCAGAAATTATGAGTGAAAATCCACTAAGAGTTAATGAAGATGATAGTTTAGTTGATATTTTAACTGTAATGAATGAAAACTCAGTAGGATTTATACCTGTTGTTAATTCAGAAGAAAAATTGGTAGGGCTTATAACAAGAAGTAGTTTACTTTCAATATTAAGCGACCAATTCTTAGACATGGAGGTGAATATATTTGAATAATTTATTACAATATGTAATTTCACAGAAAACTCAAATATTAGATTTATTAGTTCAACATATATATTTAACAATTACGGCTATAGGAATAGCTATATTAATAGGAGTTCCTTTAGGAATTCTTGTTTCAAGGGTTAAGTTTTTAAGAAAGCCTATAATAGGCTTTGTAAACTTAGTACAAGCTGTGCCTTCTATGGCCTTACTAGGATTGCTTATTCCCATATTAGGAATAGGAAGTACACCTGCAATCTTTATGGTTGTAGTATATTCATTGCTTCCAATAGTTAAAAATACTTACACAGGAATCTCTGGAATAGACCCAGTAGTATTAGAATCTGCTAAGGGAATTGGACTTACTAAGAACCAAAGTTTATTTAAGATACAATTACCATTAGCATTGCCAATAATAATGTCTGGTATAAGAATATCAGCAGTTACAGCCGTAGGGCTTATGACTTTAGCAGCCTTTATTGGTGCCGGTGGACTTGGATACTTAGTATTCTCAGGAGTTCAAACAGTAAATAATAATATGATTTTAGCAGGAGCTATACCAGCTTGTATTTTAGCCTTAATAGTTGACTTTATTTTTGGAAAAATAGAGGTAGCTGTTACACCAAAGGGATTAAGTAATGATAACAAAAAGAAAAATACTTTTGTTCTTAAAATAATAAGTGTAATAATGATAATAGCTATTTTATTTATGGGAATTTCATCATTTATATCAAGTAGAAAAGATAAAGTGGTTATTGGATCAAAAAACTTTACTGAGCAACTTATTTTAGGAAATATTTATGCAGATTTAGTTCAGGCTAAAACAGATTTACAAGTTGAAAAAAAGTTAAATCTAGGAGGAACATCAGTTGCCTTTGGAGCACTTGAAAAAGGTGATGTTGACATGTATGTTGATTATACTGGAACATTACTTGTTAATGTTATGAAAGAAAATAATATTGATAATAGTGTAGATTATTATAATAGCATAAAAGAAAATATGAACAAGGAACATGGGTTAACAGTAATGGAACCCCTAGGTTTTAATAATACTTATAATATAGCTATATCAAAAGAATTAGCTGATAAGTATAAGATAAATACCATATCAGATTTATCAAAGTACAGTAATGAATTTGTATTATCTCCAACTATTGAGTTCCAAAATAGACAAGATGGTTTAGTTGGATTAAAGAATTACTATGGCATGGATTTCAAAAATGTTAAATCTTTAGATGGAAGTCTTAGATACTCAGCATTATCAAATGGGGAATCACAGGCTATAGATGCTTTCTCAACAGATGGACTTCTTAAAAAGTTTGATTTAAAAACTTTAGAAGATGATAAGAAATTCTTTGTAAATTATAGTGCAGTACCTATAGTTAACAATAAAACTTTAGAAAAATATCCACAATTAAAGGAGATTTTAAACTCTTTAAGTGGTAAGATTAATGAAGAAAAAATGATTGACTTAAACTATGAAGTAGATGTATTAGGTAAATCACCAGAAGAGGTTGCTAAAGCTTTCTTAATTAGAGAAGGTTTAATAGAACAATAGTGAGTATTTATTATATGTTAAATAAAGATTATAAGAAGCATATTAGGATTTATATAAGTCTTAATATGCTTTTTTTATTGCTTAATTTATAATTAGTATAGTTTTTAGTGAAGGAGTGTTTAAAGAATATTATTTTAGAAAGTTTTTAAATGAAACCTAACTTAAAGAAAAAATAAAAAATTTGAAACTTTCTAGCTACTTAAAAAGACTAATGTATGTAGACATCGATGTTAAAGTTTTTGCTAGGAGGGGAAAGATGGAAAAAACTATGAGTATATCATATCTAGATATAGATAGAAAAAATGAATTAAATGAAATTAGATTAATAAAAGAATCAATGAAAGGAAATAAAGAATCCTTTGGAATCCTTATAAAAAAGAATAAAGAATACTTATACAAAATGGCGTTTCTATATGTTAAAGATGAGCAGGATGCTCTTGAAGTTATACATGAAACCGTATATAGAGCCTTTTTAAATATTGAAAAATTAAAAAAAGCAAAGTTTTTTAACACATGGATTACAAGAATTTTAATAAATGTATCAATTGATTTTCTAAAGAAAAAAGGAAAAAATGAAATGTTGGATGAAAGTACACCGATAAGAAAAGAAAAATGTGAAATATCTACAGAGGAAAAGTTAGATTTATATAATGCAATAGATTTATTAAATGATAATTATAAAACAGTAATAATCATGATGTACTTTAATGATATGAAAATAAAAGATATCTCAAAGGTTATGGAAATTCCAGAAAACACAGTTAAAACTTATTTAAGAAGAGCAAAACAAGCTTTAGGTGAGGTTTTAAAGGAGGGCTATTTAAATGAATAAAAAAGACTTAGATAAGATAAATTTACCAAATAATTTAGATGATATTATAGATGAGGCAATAAATATGGCTCATGAGGATAAAAAGAAAAATAAAATAAAAGGTAAAGGGTATAAGAAAGTATTTAAAAATATTGCAGCAGGACTTGCAATAATTACTGGAATTGGTGTTGGTACAACCACCTTGGCTTATGGGGTTCCAGTAATCAAGAATGCTTTTGAAAGAATACAAAAGGAAATATGGAATAAAGGGGATTACTCAAAATATGCAACAGAAGTTAATCAGACTGTCTCTAATAATGGGGTAGGAATAACTTTGTCAGAGATTCTTTGTGATGGACAGAATTTATATGTAAGCTATGTAATTGAAAGTAAAGAACCTTTTAAATATATAAAATATAAATATGATCCTGTGAAAGATTATGACATAACTAAAGAACAAGCAGAAAAAATTGAACAAATGCAATTAGATTACGGAGCTGAAGCTAAAGTAAGTTTTACAGATAGTGAGTTAGATAATAGTGGAGTTTCAGGATTAGAAGGAAGATTCATAGATGATCATACTTTTGTTGGAGTAGAAGAGTACAATTTAACAAGCTTAAACATGAGGATTCCAGATGAATTTGAATTTATAATAAATTTCAATTCAATAGTTGAAGAAGGATGGAATAGTGAGAGAGATAAAGATAATGTATTAGAAGGAACTTGGAACTTTAAAGTGCCAGTAAAAGTTGATAAATCTTTATCTAAGTGTATAGAAGTTAATGATATGAATAAGGAGGGTGTTGGTATTAAAGAAGTAATAGCAACTCCAATTAAATTAAAATTAGTTACTACTGGCTATGACAGAGAAAAGAATAATTACTGGGTAAGAGTTTATGATGAAAAAGGGAATATATTAAGAACAAGCAGTGGAGAAGAATTATCTAGTTATGGAGAATACTTATCAACTATTGCTAAGGAAGGTGAAGATATTAAAAAAATAAAAGTTGAAATTTATAAACCATTTGTAGATGAAAATGGAAAAGATTATTTTCATGATCCTAGAGAAACTATATTATATTCTAAGGAAATAAATTTAGAATAAACAAGGTTTATAATATTAATTTATTAAGTTTAAAATAAAAAATATATTAACCTAAAATAGTTTTATAAAGAGAAGTTAAATGAGAGTTTATAGTAATTTTCATTGGCTTCTTTTTTATTTCTGATAGTTTTAAATTTTAAAGTTTAATTTCATCTTATAAATATTTTAGTAACTTGTATATTAATTATTTTTAAACTACTAACTATAAGTTAAATATTTTATTATTTAATGATAAAAATAGTAAATAAAAAACTTTTGAAAAGGATTAATGAAAAGGTTGACACAACATATACGTATATGTTAGTATAAAGCCATAAGATATACGTACAAGTTATGGAGGGAAAAAGATGAGTAAGTTTGAAAAAGATGCAAAGTTACTAACAGAGTACATAGGCGGAAAAGAAAACGTAGCTGCAGTTACTCACTGTGCTACAAGAATGAGATTCGTTTTAAATGATACAAGCAAAGCAGATGTTGAAAAAATAAAAGCTATTCCTTGTGTAAAAGGAACTTTTACACAAGCAGGACAGTTTCAAGTAATAATTGGACCAGAAGTTGCAACTTTTTATAATGATTTTGTTGGACAGACTGGAGTATCTGGAGAAAGTAAGGAAGAAGTCAAGAAGGCTGCTAAGAAGAATATGAATATAGTTCAGAGAGCAGTTGCAGGCTTAGCAGAAATATTTGCTCCGTTAATACCAGCTATCATAGTTGGAGGTCTTATATTAGGATTCCGTAATGTAATCGGAGATATGAAATTATTTGAAGATGGAACTAAGAGTTTAGTTGAAATTTCTCAATTCTGGGCAGGAACACATAGTTTCTTATGGTTAATAGGAGAGGCAATATTCCACTTCTTACCTGTAGGAGTTGTTTGGTCAATTGCTAAGAAAATGGGAGCAGATCAAATGCTAGGAATAGTTATTGGTATAACTTTAGTATCTCCACAATTATTAAATGCATATAGTGCAGGTAATGGAGCCGCTGCTCCAGTTTGGGACTTTGGATTTGCTCAAGTTCCAATGATAGGATATCAAGCACAAGTTTTACCAGCAATCATGGTTGGATTCACTTTTGTTTACTTAGAAAGATTATTTAAGAAGATTACACCAGGTCCTATACAAATGATAATAGTACCATTTTTCTCAGTAATTCCAACAGTATTATTAGCACACACTGTTTTAGGACCTATAGGTTGGAAAATAGGTAGCGTAATATCAGGAGCTATAGTGGCAGGCTTAACATCATCATTTGGATGGTTATTTGCAGGAATTTTTGGAATGATTTATGCACCATTAGTTATAACAGGATTACATCATACTTTATTACCAGTTGATTTACAACTTATAAGTGATATAGGTGGAACATTCTTATGGCCAATAATTGCATTATCAAATATAGCTCAAGCATCAGCAGTTTTAGCTATGATATATGTAAATAGAAAAGATGAAGATGAAAAACAAATATCAATACCAGCATGTATTTCAGGATATTTAGGGGTAACTGAACCTGCAATGTTTGGGGTTAACTTAAAATATCTATATCCATTCATAGCTTCTATGATTGGAGCAGGAGTTTCTGGTATGTTCTCAATGGCAATGGGATGTATGGCAAACTCAGTAGGAGTTGGTGGATTACCAGCAATCTTATCAATGCAATCATCTAGTATGTTAATGTATTTAGTTGCAATGGGAATAGCAATAGTTGTACCATTCATCTTAACAATAGTGTTCTCAAAGACAAAATTAGCTAATATGGCTTCAAAATAATATAAAAAGGTGGGGGTAACTCCACCTTTTGCTTATATAGATTTTAGGTGAAATAACACATGAAATACTAGGTAAGATCTATTAAATTACGGATTTAAATATAATTAGAAATTATATTTAAAATTTAACAAGTGTTGACAGAAAGAGTGAATTAGAATATATTTAAAATAACTTATACGTACAAGTTGTGTGAGGTGTGAATTATGAAAGATTTTAAGAAAAGTGTTGTTTATCAGATATATCCAAAATCATTTAAGGATTCAAATGGAGATGGTCTTGGAGATTTAAGAGGAGTAATTGAAAAATTAGATTATCTTAAAAATTTAGGAGTAGATTATATTTGGATGACTCCATTTTATGTATCTCCTCAAAAAGATAATGGATATGATATAGCAGATTATTATAAAATTGATCCTAGATATGGAACTATGGAAGATTTTGAAGAATTGGTTAAAGAAGCTAAAGGCAGAAATATAGATATTATGCTTGATATGGTTTTTAATCATACTTCTACAGAGCATGAATGGTTTAAAAGAGCTTTAAAGGGCGAAGAAAAATATAAAAATTATTACATTTTTAAAGAAGGAAAAAAAGGAGAACCACCAACAAATTGGATTTCAAAGTTTGGAGGGAATGCTTGGGAGTATGTTGAGGAGCTAGGAGAGTATTACCTACATTTATTTGATGTTTCACAGGCTGATTTAAACTGGGATAATAAAGAATTAAGAGAAGAAATCTATAAAGTGGTGAATTTCTGGATAGATAAAGGGGTTAAAGGATTTAGATTAGATGTTATAAACCTTATTTCTAAGCCAGAAAAATTTGAAAATGATTATGAAGGAGATGGAAGAAGATTTTATACTGATGGGCATAGAATACATGAGTATTTAAAAGAACTTAATGAAAGAACTTTTGGTAAAGATGTAGAAATAGTAACTGTTGGTGAAATGTCATCAACAACTATAGAAAACTGTATAAAATATTCTAATCCTAAGGAAAAAGAATTATCAATGGTATTTAATTTTCATCATTTAAAGGTTGATTATAAAGATGGTCAAAAATGGTCTTTAATGGATTTTGATTTTATTGAATTAAAAAAACTTTTTAATAATTGGCAAAGAGGAATGATTAATGGAGGAGGCTGGAATGCTGTTTTTTGGTGTAACCACGATCAACCAAGAGTTAATTCAAGATTTGGAGATGTAAAGAAATACTTTAATGAATCTTCAAAAATGCTAGCGACTTCAATTCATATGATGAGTGGAACTCCTTATGTATATCAAGGAGAAGAAATTGGAATGACAAATCCAGGTTTTGAAAGTATTGAAGAATATAGAGATGTAGAATCAATAAACTATTTCAATATTTTAAAAGAAGAGGGAATTGATGAAAAAGAAATAATGGAAATCCTTAAGAGCAAATCAAGAGATAACTCAAGAACTCCTGTTCAATGGAATGAAGAAAAAAATGCTGGGTTTACTACAGGAACTCCTTGGATAAATATTGCTAATAATTATAGAGAAATAAATGTTGAAAGAGCTTTAGAAAATAAGGATTCTGTATTTTATCATTATAAGAAACTTATTGAATTAAGAAAGAATGAAGATGTAATAGCCTATGGAGATTACATTCAGTTTTTAGAAGATCATCCTAAAGTTTATGCTTATGAAAGAAATTATAATGGTGAAAAGTTACTTGTTATAAATAACTTCTATGGAGAAGAGTGCTTAGTAGATTTATCAAAGGAAATTGAAGGGCTAGAAAATTACAATAAGAGTATTTTAATATCTAATTATAAGGATAGTACATTAGATTTATTAAGTTTAAAGTTAAGACCATATGAATCAATAGTTTATAAATTAGAAAAGTAATATATAATAATTGAAAAATTTGAGATTTCAATAGTATAAAAGATATACTTTGCGCATCAATTATATATTACAAATTAAGAAGGGGTTGTATTTTAAATAAGATGCAACTCCTTTATTTTTTTGAAATTCACTTAAAACTTACTATTATGTTAAAATATAATTGAATTTTAATATTTATAGGTAATAATAAATATTGAGTTATTTATTATACAAAGTTTTAAAAGTAGTAAAAGTTATAATTATAGGTTGGGGAGAGTTTAAAATATGTCTAGTAAGTATTTAAAAATATATAATGATATTGTTGGAAAAATAGATAGTGGAATTTTTGAAGCAAATACTAAATTGCCTTCAGAATCACAACTTATGGATGAATATAATGTATCTAGGGATACTGTAAGAAAATCCTTAAATTTATTAGAGCAAAATGGGTATATTGAAAAATCTAAAGGTAAGGGATCCTTTGTACTTGATATGAATAAATTTGATTTTCCTGTGTCAGGTATAAAGAGCTTTAAAGAGATTGAAAATAGCTTAGGAAAAGAGTGCGAAACTATATTAGAGGAATTAACATTAAAAAGTCCTAGTGATAGCCTTATGAAAAAATTAGAGGTTTCTCCTAATAAATATGTTTGGAGTGTAGTAAGAGTTAGAAATATTGATGGTGAAAAGATAATTTTAGATAAGGACTATTTAAATGCAGAGTTTGTTCCAAGACTTACAGAAGAAATATGCAAGGATTCTTTATATAAATATATAGAGGGAGAATTAGGGTTAAAAATAGCCTATGCTGAAAAAGAGATAACAGTACAAACTGCTACTGAGGAAGATCAAAGACTTTTAGATTTAAGAGGATATGATATGGTAGCTGTGGTTAAAAGTTATACATATTTAGAAGGAAGAAAATTATTTCAATATACAGAGTCAAGACATAGACCAGATAAATTTAAGTTTGTAGATTTTGCAAGAAGATAGCTTTAAAATGGTGATGAGGCTGTATCAAAATATAATAATAAAACTTGCAAACATTATAAAAAGAGTAGTTAGATGAGCTTTAGAATGTTTGCAAGTTTTATTAAAAGTTATTTTGATATAAGCCTCTTTTAGAATTACTAATTATTTTAAATAAAAAAATGAGAGCACTTATGTACTCTCATTGACTGAATAATGTTTAACACCTAAAATAGCAAAGGAAAAAGTTTCGATGTAGTAAAGGCTAATTTAGGAAAGCCACTTAAGTATCAAACAGTTTTTAAAAAAAGTTAATAATGTTTACAAAATATTTATAAAACTTTTTGCATTTAATGTCAAATAAATGGAATTAAATAATTTTAATATTTAAGCCTATATTTTGAAATTAAATAATTTTAACCATTAAATAATTATTTAAATAAGGAATGTATACATTTTACATTAACAATTTTTTAATATCCTAAGGTTAATGTAATTTTTGAATTTCCATTTACAACTTCATCAGGTGAAATACTTTGCTTAGTTACAGATGGTCCTTCACCAACAAATTCTCCTATAAGACCTAACTGATTAAGAAGTTTTTCAGCAGATTCTTTAGAATAGTTTTTAAAGTCTGGAATTATAACATCACTATTTAAGTTTGAACTATCACCAGCTATTAAAGTTATTTTTGTATCAGGAGATATTGGATAGCCAGGAGCAGGATTACTTTCAACTATAAATTCACCTTCACCTTCTATTTCGTAAGATATACTTAATTCTTTTAGCATACTTGTAGCATCATTTATAGGTAATCCACGAACTTCAGGAATTATAACAGTTTCTTTTTCAGGAAGTTTTTCATCTAAGTGGAATTCTGTTAAATCTATATAGTTAAATATATTTTGGAGTAGCATTCCAGCTAAAGGTGCTGCAACTCTACCACCATAATATTCTCCATTTTTAGGATTATCAACAGATACCATAACAGATATTTGTGGATTATCATAAGGAGCAAAACCAACAAAGGAAGCTACATATCCTCCACCATATCCACCAGTTTCAGGATTAACTTTTTGGGCAGTACCTGTTTTACCAGCAACTCCATATCCTTCTTTATAAGCTCCTTTTGCTGATCCATTTTTTACTGCGTTTTCTAGGGCTAATTTTATTTGATCAGCAGTTTCTTTGCTTATTAAATTTTCTGTTTTTTTAGGGACAAAGGTTTCATCTATAACTCTATCATTATTTTCATCTATATAACTTATTTCTTTAACAACATGGGGTTGAATTAATGTGCCACCATTGGCAACGGCATTAACTGCAGTCATGAATTGAATTGGGTTAACAGTATTAGTTTGACCAAAAGAAATAGTTGCTAAGTCCATATCTGTTATATTTTCTGTTTTCTTAACTATTCCAGGAGATTCACCAGGTAAATCTACACCGGATTTTTTTCCAAGACCAAATTTTTTAATATATTCATTTAATTTTTCAGCACCTAATTTTTCTCCTAAATTCATAAATCCAACGTTACATGAATTTTGTATTATTTCTTCAAAGGTTTGAGTGCCATGGCCACCTCTTTTCCAGCATTTAATGAATCTATCACCTTTTTGAAGACCACCACTACAGGTATAGGTTTCATCCTTACCAGCTACCCCTTCTTGGACTGCGGCGGAAGCTGTTATTATCTTAAAAATAGAACCAGGTTCGAAGGAGTCTGAAACAGATCTATTTCTCCACATTTTTTGAATTCTATCTGAGGAAGTATTTCCAGAAAAATTTTCAGCCCCATCATAAGGTTTATTTGGATTAAAGTCTGGTTTGTTAGACATAGCTAAGATTTCACCATTGTTTGGATTCATTATTATTACTGATGCTGCATCAGCATTATGATGTACTAAACCTATTTCAGCGATTTGTTCAGCAAAGTATTGTAATTTTTCATCAATTGTTAAGACTACATCTTTGCCATCTACAGGGGCTGTAAATCTAGAAATAGTATAAGGATATTCAGCACCGTCTTTAACCATCTCAGTTATTTTTAATCCAGGACTTCCAGATAAAACTCTATCATATTTTAGCTCAATACCATTTAGTCCAACACCGTCAGAGTTAGTAGTACCTAGTACATGAGAAAGAAAATTATCATTAGGATAGTATCTTTGAGTATCTGGAGAAACCATTACTCCTGGTATTTCTAATTCTTTAACTTTATCAGCTTTCTCCTTTTCTATTCTTCTAGCAAGGATTGCAGCACCAGCAGGAGCTCCAGAAGGAAGTTTAAATTCTAATTTTTTTAAAACTGTATCCTTATCCATTTCAAGAACCTTAGAAATTTCTAAAGCTAATTCTTCATTAGTTTTTCCAGTTTTCTTTGTATAAGATCTAATTGCATTTAGGTTGAAGTCAACTCTATAAACATTAGAACTAACAGCAAGCTCGTTTAGATCCCTATCTAGTATTTTTCCTCTTCTTGCAGATATTTTAACTTCGTTTGTCCATTGTTCAACAGCTAGTTCTGCATATTCAGGTCCTTTAACTATCATTACATAAGATAATCTAATGCTTAGTATAAAACACATAATTATAATAAATGCTAGGATAAACGAAAGTCTTTTTCTTATTATGGCCATATCTCTATATGATCTTTTCAATATTAAATACCTCCTCCAAAAAAACTTATCTATACATAATATTAGTTAAATAAGAAATTAATTATAAAATTTAAAAAAAAGCTTATTTAAAATAAAAGTTTATTTTTATGTGTATAGTAAGATTCATAATAATTTAAGGTTAGGATTTAAAATATTTTAAGTATGAAATAAAAAATTATAGAGGCAACAAAATGTAAATTATTAAAAATAAGGTAGAGATTAAAAAGGATTTTGTTTATTATTTACATATAAGGTTTTTAAATACTATGGTGTTTTTTAATATTTTAAAATAGGAACTGAAATATTGGGGTGCTATATTAAAAAAATAAAAGGGGGAAGAGCAGAGTTGGAGCATACTAAAATTAAGAATATTAATTTATCAAAGAGAAGAAAAAAGATTTTTAGAAGAAGACTTATATTTTTAATTAGTATTATATTGATTATTGGTGGAAGTATTTTCTTTGTTTTTTCTAAAATGAATAAAGATGAGAGTTATAGAGATGCTTATAAAAAGAATATTTCAAGTAGAGAGTTAGAAAAAATGAGGCAGGAATTAGATATAAAAGAAGTTGATTATAAATGGGGAAGCGGGCTTAAAAAGGGGAATTCACCTAAAAGATTAATTATTCATCATTCAGCAACAGATTCACCAGAAACTCCAGAAGATATTCATAAGTTTCATTTAGATAATGGATGGAGTGGAATAGGATATCATTTTTATATAAGGGAGGATGGGACAATTTATAAAGGTAGAGATGAAAATGTAATAGGAGCTCATGCAAAAAATGCAAATTATAATACCTTAGGAATATGCATTGAAGGAAACTTTGAAAAAGAGGGTTTAAAAGAGGCACAAAAAAATTCACTTGTTAAACTAGGAACTTATTTAAGCTTAAAATATCCAATAAAAGATATACTTCCACACAGGGAAGTTGTGGATACTTTATGTCCAGGCACACTTTTTCCAATGGATAATATAAAAAGTAGCATTATTGAGGAAATAAAGAATATGTGATGATTATATAGTGAGAATTAGATTTTATAAACTTAATACTGAATTGACATGAAAAAGTTTAAATGGTAATTTATAGATATAATTTAATAAAAATTCTTCAGGGCAGGGTGAAATTCCCTACCGGCGGTAAAGCCCGCGAGCTAGTTTAGCATGATTCGGTGAAACTCCGAGGCCGACAGTAAAGTCTGGATGAAAGAAGAATATCTAATAAGTTATCTTTTTATTATGTTTTATATGCATATTAAATGGATTGTTGTGCTTTAGAATCTTTAGCTCTGAACATTTTTTGTTCAGAGCTTTACTTTTTATACTATTTATATCGTTATTAATTATTTTGAATTGGTTAAAATTTTTATTTTTAGAAATATAGAAATATATTTAAAGGATTTATTTAAACCAGTTTTAAATTTTATTAAGCCTAATATTTTTAGATATATTAATTAAAATTTTAAGATTCTATTTAAATAACTTCAATTACTTGGATAACTAATAAAAGCCCTGAGTTTAAATTTACTCAGAGCTTTTATTTTTTATTAGGTACTTCTAAAGAAGAATTTGGAAGGAGAGGATAACTTGGATGAATTTTTTATGAAAAAAGCTTTGGAATTAGCTAGAAAAGGAGAGGGATATGTAAATCCAAATCCTTTGGTAGGAGCTGTTATTGTTAAGGGTGGAGAAATAATAGGACAAGGATATCATGAGTTTTTTGGAGGAAATCATGCTGAAATTAATGCTATTAATAGTTCTATTAAATCTACTGAGGGAGCAACAATATATGTTACCTTAGAACCTTGTTGTCACTATGGTAAAACTCCTCCATGTATAGAAGCCATAATTAAAAATAAATTTAAGAGAGTAGTAGTTGGAACCTTAGACCAAAATCCTTTAGTATCAGGAAAGAGTATTAAAATTTTAAGAGAGTCAGGCATAGAGGTTAAGGTAGGAGTTTTAGAAAAGGAATGTATTAGATTAAATGAGATATTTAATTTTTATATTAAGGAAAACAGACCTTTTATTGCACTTAAATGGGCAATGACCTTAGATGGAAAAATAGCAACTAAGGAATTTAAATCAAAATGGATAACTAATAGAAAATCAAGAGAGTTTGTTCATTCCTTAAGAAATAAATATAGCTCAATAATGGTTGGAATAAATACTGTTTTAAAGGATAATCCAGATTTAAGATGTAGACTTAATAAAAATAAAGAGTTAGAAAGAAAGCATTTTAGGATAGTACTTGATAGTAAATTAAGAATTCCTTTAGATTCAGAAATATTAAAAAATCAAAATGAGTCAAAAACCTTAATTTTTACAACAAATAAAAAAGATAAGATAAAAAATGAAAAATTAAAAGATATAGGTATAGAGGTAATAGAAGTAAATTTAGATGAAGGAAAAATTAATATTAATCAGGTTTTAGAGTGTTTAAAAGAAAAAAATATTGATTCAGTTCTTATTGAAGGAGGAGGAAATTTAAATTTTACTTTTTTAGAAAATAAAAAAGTAAATAAGATATATGCCTTTGTTGCACCAAAAGTTTTTGGAGGAAAAAATGCTATTACTCCTGTTGAAGGGGAAGGAATAAGAAATGTTTTAGACGCCTTTGAATTTCCTGAAGTAAATTTGAAGAATTTTGATAAGGATATTTTAATTGAATGTGGCCTTAGTTAATAGAAAAAGGAAGTGAATAATATGTTTACTGGTATTGTAGAAGAAATAGGAGAAGTTATAAGCATAGATAAAAATGAAAAATCATCTTTACTGAAAATAAGAGCTAATAAGGTCTTAGAGGATACAAAGATAGGTGATAGTATATCAACAAATGGAGTTTGCTTAACTATAACAACTAAGGGAAAAGATTATTTTACTGCATATGTTATGGGAGAAACCTTAAGAAAAAGTAATCTTGGAAACTTAAAAAAATCAAGTAAGGTGAACTTAGAAAGAGCCATGAGTATTAATGGCAGATTTAATGGACATATAGTAACTGGCCATATTGATTCCACTGGAGAAATAATTTCTTTTAAAGATGAGGGGGAAGCAATATGGGTAGAAATTAAAGTTTCATATGAATTAAGCAAATATATAGTTTATAAAGGTTCTATAGCTATTGATGGAATAAGTTTAACTATTGCAGAGGTTAAAGGGGAAAGTTTTAAAGTTTCAGTAATTCCTCATAGCCAGGAAGAGACAACATTAACTAAAAGAAAAATTGGTGATTTAGTAAATATAGAATGTGACTCTATTGGTAAGTATGTTGAAAAGCTTTTAGGATTTAAAAAAGATAGTAGAAAGAAAAAGTCTGTTTTAACAGAAGAGTTTTTAACTATTAATGGGTTTATTTAAATTGTATTTTAAAATTTAATATTTATTTTTATATATTGTTTTAGATTAAGTTTGATTTTACAAAGTAGATGTATTAGTTACAAAAAACAATATCTAATAATTTTAAAAATTCTTGAAAGGTGGTGTTGGGGATTTTTATCTCCTTAAAAATATGAAGAAGTTTAATTTAGTAGAAGAGGCAATAGAAGATATAAAAAATGGGAAAATGGTTATTGTTATTGATGATGAGGGAAGAGAAAATGAGGGGGATCTAGTTATGGCTGGAGAACTTGTTACTGGAGAAAAAATAAATTTTATGGCTACTTATGGAAAGGGTTTAATATGTGCTCCAGTAAGTGAGAGGATAGCTGAAAATTTAGGATTGAATCCTATGGTTTTAAATAATACAGATAATCATGAAACTGCCTTTACAGTATCTATAGATTATAAAGATACAACTACAGGAATATCAGCCTTTGAAAGGGCTCATACAATTAAAGAATTAATAAATGAAGAAAGTAAAGCAGAGGATTTTAGAAGACCAGGACATGTATTCCCTTTAATAGCTAAGAATGGTGGCGTTTTAAAGAGAGCTGGGCATACAGAGGCGGCAATTGACTTAGCAAAGTTAGCTGGATTAAAAGAAGTTGGGGTAATATGTGAAATAATGAAAGATGATGGAACTATGGCTAGAACTGATGAATTATTAGAATTTGCAAATAGTCATAATATGAAAATAATAACTATAGAAGATTTAATTGCTTATAGAACAGAAAGAGATAATTTTGTTTATAGAGTTGTTGAAACTAATATGCCAACTAAATATGGAGAGTTCAAGGCTATTGGGTTTATAGATAAACTTACAGGAGAGCATCAAGTGGCTTTAGTTAAAGGAGAGATAAAATCAGAGGAGCCAGTATTATTAAGAGTGCATTCAGAATGCTTAACTGGAGATGTTTTTGGATCAAGAAGATGTGATTGCGGAGAGCAGTTTCATAGGGCTATGGAAAAAATAAATGAAGAGGGAAAAGGGATATTACTTTATATGAGACAAGAAGGAAGAGGAATAGGTCTTATAAATAAGTTGAAAGCTTATAAGCTTCAAGATGAAGGATTAGATACTGTAGAAGCTAATATAGCTTTAGGATTTCCAGAAGATCTTAGAGATTATGGCGTTGGAGCACAAATTTTAAAAGAGTTAAGTGTAAGGGAAATCAGGTTAATGACTAATAATCCTAAAAAAATAACTGGCTTAGAGGGATATGGACTTAAAATAGTAGAAAGAGTACCTATAGAAATAAAGTGTAATGAGGAAAATGAGTTTTATTTGAAAACTAAGAAAGAGAAAATGCACCATTTAATAATGCAGTAATTTTATAGAGTTATTTAAAATTTTAGATTTAAAGATAGATTAAAAGTGGATAAAAAAGTATCAATATTAGATACGAAGAATTAAAAAAATACTTGAAGTATAAAAATGTTTAAAGGAGAGATTAGAATGAGGATTTTAGAAGGAAATTTAATAGGTCAAGATAAAAAGTTTGCTATAGTTGCAGGAAGATTTAATGAATTCATTGTATCAAAGCTTATAGATGGAGCTTTAGATGCTTTTAAAAGACATGGAGTAGAGGAAGATAATATAGACCTTGCTTGGGTTCCAGGAGCTTTTGAAATACCATTAATAGCTAAAAAATTAGCTAAATCAGGAAAATATGCCGGAGTTGTTTGTTTAGGAACAGTAATAAGAGGAGCTACTAGTCATTATGATTATGTTTGTGGAGAGGTATCAAAAGGAATAGCTAATGTAAGTTTAGATACTGAAGTACCAGTTATCTTTGGAATAGTAACAACTGAGAATATAGAACAAGCTATAGAAAGAGCCGGAACTAAAGCTGGTAATAAAGGGTTTGATGCAGCTATGGCAGCCATTGAAATGGCAAATCTTTTAGAGAATATATAACTTTCCAAGTTAAGTATATAAGTTCAAGTTATAAAATTAAAGATTCTATAACTTGAACTTATAATTAAAAGTATTTATCTTAAAATTAAGAATAACTATTTAAATAAACTTAGTGTTAAAGTTTATTTAACACATAAGTTACAAGGATCAGATTTTCCTTTATTTATAGCTTCATTAAGGCTCATGCTAAGGATAGAAGAGCTTCTTTTTAAGGCTGTACAATCTTTGCTATAGTGATAGCTTTTACCGTTTGGAGTTACATATACAATAGAATGGTTTTCATCTTTTAATGGCGTTGCTATACCGTTAGAATCTATTTTCCAACCATCAATAATTGTGTTAGTAACCATCTCACCAGAACTATTTAAATAGTACCAAGTACCATTGTCATTTAGCCAGCCAGTTTGCATAACTCCGTTAGAATTTGAATAATACCATTTAGAATAGACTTTATACCAACCTGTAGCCATAGAGCCATTGTCGTTTAAATAGTACCAAGTACCATTGTCATTTAACCAACCAGTTTGCATAACTCCATTAGAATTTGAATAATACCAGTTAGAATCAACTTTATACCAACATGTAGCCATAGAACCATTGTCGTTTAAATAGTACCAATTGCCATTATCATTTAGCCAGCCAGTTTGCATAACTCCGCTAGAATTTGAATAATACCAGTTAGAATCAACTTTATACCAACCTGTAGCCATAGAACCATTGTCATTTAAATAGTACCAATTGCCATTATCATTTAGCCAGCCAGTTTGCATAACTCCGTTAGAATTTGAATAATACCAGTTAGAATCAACTTTATACCAACCTGTAGCCATAGAGCCATTTTCATTTAAATAGTACCAAATACCATTATCATTTAGCCAACCAGTTTGTATAATTCCATTTTTATAGAAGTACCATATTCCATTTGTATTAATCCAACCTTCTTTAGAAGATTTAATTAAATTTTCATTTTTTATGTTATATGAGTTAGATAAATTTAAGTTTGATACTTGGATTTTCGAATTAAGTGTTTCTGCATTTACATTGATTGTATATATGCTTGAAGATATTAGTCCAAGTGTTAATACAATCGATGTTATTTTGTGATTGATTTTCATAATATTCCCCCTAAAACAAATTATTTAAGTAAATTATACTAAAAAACAGAAAATTTTGGATGAATATTATTGAAAATATAATTAATAATAAATTAATTAAATATTATCCCTCAAGAATCTTAACATAAAAAGTTCTGTTTCTTGGGCCATCAAAGTCGCAGAAATATACATCTTGCCATTGACCTAAGATTAATCTACCTCTATGTAATATTAATTGCTGAGATACTCCAACTGTAGAACTTTTAAGGTGTGAATGTGAATTGCCTTCAAAATGTCTGTATTTATGATCATTAGTTGGATAAACTTTTTCAAATCCATAAATTAAATCTTTAACAACATCAGGGTCTGCATTTTCATTTATTGTTATACCTGCAGTAGTGTGTGGACAATAAACAACCACAATTCCATTTTCAATATTACTATTTTTAATATCCTCTCTTATATAAGATGTAATTTTACTCATACTTTGAGGTGTATGAGTTTCTAGTGTATGTTTAAAAAAATTATTCATAAAAACACCCCTTTAAATCTTAATATATAAACATTATATAATATTTTTTTATTTGAAATAACATAATATTCTTAGGTTTAATATTAATAAATGTGGATAGAATGGCATATGAAGAACTTATATTGGAGGAAGTAGTATGTTTGATTTCATATTTGATAAAGAGGATAAAAAGATTAAGGGGAGAAACTTTTTAGATGAGAGAAATTTTATAGTGTTGTTTCTTTCACAGATGTATTTATAAAATAATTATTTATTTGAAATTTTTTAAATGAAGTAATAATAAGAAATATAGTATATTGTAATTATTTTTTGTAAATAATAATTAAAGATTATGCAAGAAAAATTTACTAATATATGCTAATATGTAATTAAGATTATTATTTATGGAGGGATTTATTATGTACACTATAATGGCTATCAAAATATCACCTAGAACTGTTGCAGCACCAAGAGTTCAAGAAATACTAACTAAATATGGTTGTATAATACATACTAGAATAGGCTTACACGAAGCTACTGAAAATACATGTTCAACTTCAGGTCTTATTCTTTTAAACCTTACACCAAGTGCTGAGGAAGAAATAAAAAATTTAGATAATGAATTAAATTCTTTAGAAGATGTAACAGCTAAATTATTAAACCTTTAATAAGATTAAAAAAGGGAATGGATTAAAATAATCGTCTATAAAACTTACAAACCATGTGAAGAGAACTTTTAGTAGTTCTTAGAATAGGTTTGTAAGTTTTTTTATTTTTAATAAAGTACTTTTTAATTATAAATTATCATTAAAAATAATATACTCAAAATTTTCAATGATTTAGTAAATAAATTACATGTAAACGTTAATTGACAAATGTTAATATTAAACTGTAAGAAAAAGGTTATATTAATATACATGACTTTAAATGTTTAGATTGAGGGAAATGGAGGAGAAATTTATGGGAGAGTTAAAGGGAAGAGTTACAATACCGACTGATTCTAATATGAAAGAAGAAATAAAGAGTATTATAGATAGATGGGGAGCTGATGCCTTAAGAGATTGTGATGGTACTAAGCTTTCTAAGGATATAGTTGACTTAGGGGTTAAGCTATATTCTACATACCTAACAGTTAGAAGTGATCAAAAATGGGCTAGTGAAAATAAAGATGAATTACAACAACTTTACTTAATGTCAGAGCCTGTTATTGCTAAATCAGAAAAAACTGAAATAAAAATATTAGCTGGATATTATTCTGAGCAATTTGAAATAGATAAGGTTCATGATGAAAAAAAATGGTGGGAAGTTATAGATAGAACTACTGGTGAAGTTGTAGATCCTTCAAAATGGAATTTTAATAAAGAGAGTGAAATCTTAACAGTAGAAGAAACTACACCTTATCATGAATATACAGTAAATTTCTTAGTTTATATGATTTGGGATCCAACTCAAATGTATAATCATATAACTAATGATTGGGGCGATAAACCTCATGAAATGCCATATGACTGTAGACAAGCTAAGACTAGGGTACATGTTAAAGAAGCTTTAAAGAAATGGATTCATGAGAATCCAGAAGTAGATGTAGTTAGATTTACTACTTTCTTCTATCACTTTACATTATGCTTTAACGAGGTTGCTAAGGAGAAATTTGTTGATTGGTTTGGATATAGTTCATCAGTGAGTCCTTTAGCTTTAGAGCAATTCGAAAAAGAAAAAGGATATAAATTAAGACCAGAAGATATAGTTGATGCTGGTTATTATAATTCAACATTTAGGGTTCCAACAAAACAATATAAAGATTTCATAGATTTTCAATGTAAACATGTTTCAAAAATGGCTAAAGAGTTAGTGGATTTATGTCATGAAAATGGAAAAGAAGCAATGATGTTTTTAGGGGATAACTGGATAGGTACAGAGCCTTATGGAAAGTATTTCCCAAGCATTGGATTAGATGCAGTGGTTGGTTCAGTAGGTAATGGAACAACTATGAGAATGATAGCTGATATTCCAGGAGTTAAATATACAGAAGGAAGATTTTTACCATACTTTTTCCCAGATGTATTTAATGAAACAGGAGACCCTGTTGGGGAAGCAAGGGAGAATTGGTTACAAGCAAGAAGAGCTATTTTAAGAAGTCCACTAGATAGAATAGGATATGGTGGATATTTAGGACTTGCAGTTAAATTCCCAGAGTTTGTTGAGCAAGTTGAAAAAATATGTGATGAGTTTAGAGAAATTCATGAAACTATAAAAGGAACTAAGGCGTATGTAGCCCCATTTAAGATTTGTGTATTAAACTGTTGGGGTAAATTAAGAAGCTGGCAAACTCAACAAGTAGCTCATGCTCTTTGGTATAAGGAAATATATTCATACGCTGGAATTGTTGAATGTTTAAGTGGTATGCCTGTAGAAGTAGAATTTATTAGTTTTGATGATATATTAGAAAATGGAATTCCAGAGGATACTGGAGTTATTATAAATGCTGGAGATGCTTACACTGCTTGGAGTGGTGGAGAGTATTGGAAAAATCCTAAATTAGTTTCTATGATTAGAAAATGGGTTCATAATGGTGGAGGATTTATAGGGGTTGGAGAACCAACTGCAATACATTATGAGAATAAATTCTTCCAGTTAGCAGATGTTTTAGGAGTTGACAAGGAAGTTGGATTTAGTTTAAGCACTAGAAAATATAATGAATTAAATCCACATCATTTTATAACAGAAGAAATTGGTGAAAAAGCTATTGATTTTGGTGAGGGGATGAAAGGCATTTATGGAAAGGGTGATAGTTACCAAGTTTTAAGAATGGACTTTGGTAATTGCCATTGCTTAAAGAATAACTTCAGAGGAGATACTACTTGTGCTGTAAACACATATGGAAAAGGTAGAAGCGTTTATTTTGCAGGATTCCCATATACTCCAGAGAATTGCAGAATTTTATTAAGAGCAATTTATTGGGCTGCAAGTAAAGAGGATGAGATGAAAAAATTCTATGTAACTAATATAGATACTGAGTGTGCTGCCTTCTTAGAAGTAGGAAAAATGGCTGTAATAAACAATACTCAAGAAGAAAAAATTACAGATGCATATATAAATGGTGTTAAGGTTGAAACTTTAACCTTAGCTCCTATGGAAATAAGATGGTTAAATATAAATAAATAAGCTTTTTCTTTTAATTCCCTTATATATATAGATCCTTAGTGAGTTTTTCACTAAGGGTCTTTTTAGATTTTATATAATTTTTGTAAAAATTAGGAAAATAAAATATTTAGCCTAGGAAGTTAGTTTCAAAAAAATACCATATATGATAAAATGTTAAAAAAGAATATAGAAATTATACTAAGGAGTGAGGAAAATAATAAAGAAAATAACAAATACCTTAAGAGGAATATCAAATTTTCTTAGAAAAACTTCTATTAAAAATAGACTTATAGCATCATTTTCTGTAGGAATAATTTTTTGTAGTAGTATTTTAGGCATACTCCTATATAAAAAGGCTACCAATGCATTGAAGAATAATGCAATAAATTATTCGGAAAATATGCTTTCTATCATGAGTGAAGACATTTACAAAAATAAAGAATTCTTAGAAAGAGCATCTATTGAATTATCAATGAATGAAGAAATAGCTAATAATCTTATAAATTACAAATTTATGGATGGAAAAGAAAAGAATGAATTTCTAAAATATATGAATGATTACTTATCTAAAAAACTTTCTCTTTTACCTAATCTAGCAGAGGTTGAAATAATATCAAAGGATTATGAAGTTACTTATATGCAAGGCTTTAAATATTTTAAGAGAGAAGATATAGAAAGATATGCAGATGAATCTGAAAATGGACTATTTTGGTTTTCTACAATTTTAAATAATGAACCTCACATATGCATAGTAACTCCAGTAAAACAGGATAACAGTATTGTGGGATATGTTTTTATGGCTATAAAAAGTGAAGTTTTTGCTTCTTCTTTTTCTCTTTTTAATATTGGTAAAGGCAGTGAAATTTTTATAATAGATGATAAGAATAACATAATAATTTCTGAAAATAATTTAAATAGTAATTTTATATTAGAGGAGACAGATTTAAATAAGTTCCTTAAAGATAAAGGGGCTAAGGATACAGCAAGGAGTATAGTGGTAAATGGAGAAAATTATGTAGCTACATATAGAAAATTAAAGGGATTTAATTGGTATATAGCTTCAATGACCCCTTATGATTTTATAAATGCTGATATTCAAAGTTTAAGGAAGGAAATGACTATAATAGGATTACTTTTCACTTTAGTGGTATTAATATTTTCATATTTTCTATATTCAAGTATTAAAGTACCTTTATATAACCTTTTAAATAAGATGAAAAGAGTATCTGAGGGGGATTTAAAGGTTTTAGTAAATGATACTTATGAAGATGAGATTGGTGTTATTTCTGATAATTTTGATTCTATGTTAAAAAGAGTAAATGAATTAATTGAAAAGACTAAATTACAAGAAGTTGAGAAAAGGGATTTAGAGATAAGGATGTTACAGGCACAAATTAATCCTCATTTTCTCTTTAATACATTGAACTCTTTAAAGTGGACAGCCTTAATGAATCAAGATTATACAGTAAGCGAGGGGCTTAGTTCCCTAGCAGAATTATTAAGAAATACTATTATAGATAAAAATGAGCTTGTAACTATTAGAGAAGAACTAGAGAATATAAAGAATTACGTTGTTATTCAAAAGATAAGATACGGTAATTCCTTTGATGTTCAGTATGAAGTAGATGAACTTTTATTAGAAAATAAAGTTATAAAGTTTATTTTACAACCAATAGTAGAAAATTCAATAATTCATGGAATTGATGAAAATAAGGAGAATCAAAAGATTATTATTAAAATTATGTCAGAGGAAGAAAATATTTTAATATCGATTAAGGATAACGGAAAGGGGTTTAATAGTAAAGAAAAGGTTAAAGATAATAAACTTTCAGGTATTGGATGGAATAATGTTGATGAGAGGATAAAGTTAACATTTGGCTTAGGTTATGGGACAACTATTTACAGTGAGGTGAATAAAGGAACTATTGTTAAAATAGTAATTCCTAAGAGTATATAGGGGGAATTTTTTATGTTCAAGGTTATTATTGCTGATGATGAAAAAATAGTTAGAATTGCTATGAGAAATATAATAGACTGGGAATCTCATGGGTTTAATATAGTTGGATTAGCTCAAGATGGCTCAGAAGTTCTTAATATACTAAATGAAAATGGTGCTGATCTTATTATAACGGACCTTAAAATGAAAGGATTAAATGGAATTGAATTAATTGATAAGCTTAAAGAAGAGAATTTTAGGGGTAAGATACTTGTTCTTAGTAATCATGGGGAGTATGAATTAGTTAGGGAAGCAATGAAAAAGGGCGCAGATGATTATTTATTAAAAATAACTTTAAGACCAAAGGAACTAGAAGATATAATTGATAAATTAAAGATATAATTGATAAATTTAGGGAGAGTTTAGAAGAGAGGAAAGAAGAAGAAGAGAAAGAAGCTCAGTTTAAAAATGAATTTGATAAAACAAAAAAATTAGCTGAGATTTCTTTATTAAAGGAATATTTAAAGGATGATATATCTTATGAAGAACTTTTAAATGAGTTTCCAAAGATTAATTTTTTAGATGATAATTGTGAATATTATACTGGTGCCTGTATTTATATAGATAATTATAAAAAGATTTATGAGGAAAAAATTAAGGATAAAAATAAATTGTCAATTACTATAGAAAACATAATAAAAGAAGAATTTAGTGTAAATGGGGTTAAGATTATTCCAATAAATAATCATAAGTATATTTTTATATCTAAGATGGATTTTAATAGTTTAAAGATAAAAACAATAAATATACAGAATTTAATAATGCTTTATTTAAATATTAAAGTTAGTGCTGTCTTAATAAAAAGGATAGAAAGTGTAAGAGGCTTAAAAGAGAGCTTTAAAAAGGTTGAGGAAATTCTTAGTCTAAAGTTTTATGGAAAAGAAAACTTTTTAATAATAAGTGAAGAATTTTTGGGGTTTGGTGATGCTATTAAGCTTAGAAAAGAAGTAACAGATGCCATTTTAGAGAATATAGAGTTAGGAGAAATTTCTTCTAATAAGGAACTTATAAAAGAATTTGCTAGAAGATGTTCTAATATGAATGTAAAACCTTCGGCTTTAATAAACTATGTAAATTTTATGTGCGAATTAATAGAGTATCATGAGTATGTACAAGATGATTTAAATGGTATAAAAGAATTAAAAGGAAAGATATTAAAGAGTGATAACATAGAGGAATTAATAAATAATTCAACTATTTTAATAGATTATATCAATCAAAGATATATAAAGAGCAAAGAGCTTAGTTATAAAAAAGAGGTTAATGAGATTATAAAGTTTATAGAAAAGAATATTGATAAGAGAATAACCTTGGTTATGGTAGCTAATGCTGTGAATTTAAATGAAAGTTATTTAAGTAGAATTTTTAAAAATGAAACAGGAAAAAATCTTATGTACTTTATAAATGAAGTAAAGATGAAAAAGGCTAAGGAATTATTAAAACAGCAAGATACTTTAGTTAAAGAGGTTGCTAACAGTATTGGAATGACAGATCAGTTTTATTTTAACAGAGTTTTTAAGAAGTTTTATGGGGTAAGTCCATCTAAGTTTAAAAAGGATTATAGTAATAAAGTTTTGTCATAAATATAGATTATTTTTATTTTGTATTGATATTGTAAAAAAAGTACATGTTTAAGTAAAATCCTTATATTCAAAAAAATTCCAATAAGAAGTATTATAAATATGAGAAGAAAATGTTTACAAGAAATGAGTAAGGGTATTGGAGGAGAGAGTTTATGAAAAGAAAATTAGTTAAAATGCTAACTGTTGCATGTGTTACAGCTATAGCTGCCTCTGCATTTGTTGGATGTGGAAATAAAGAAGAGGCACCAAAAGATAATGAAAAGCCATCAACTGAACAAGCTGAAGGTTCAGGAGAGAAAAAGGTTTTAGAAATAGCTGTTTTTGAAGGTGGATTTGGTAAGGATTACTGGGATGCTTGTATAGATGCCTTTGAAGCTGAGCACCCAGATGTAGAAGTTAAGATGGAAGCTAATCCTAAAATAGGTGATATTATAAGACCTAAATTATCATCAGAAAATACACCTGACTTTATATACTTAAGTACAAATGACCCATCAGGTATAGCTAATGCTTTAATAAAGGATAAAGCTTTAGTAGATTTAAGTGATGTATTTGATAGAGAAGATCCAGATAATCCAGGACAAAAATTAAAAGATAAAATATTACCAGGATTTTTAGATACACCACTTACAACTCCATATGGAGATGGAAAAGTATTCTTAGCACCACTTTACTATAATGTTACAGGTATGTGGTATAACAAAGCATTATTCAAAGAAAAAGGATGGGAAGTTCCAAAAACTTGGGATGAGTTCTTTGAATTAGGTAAGAAGGCAAAAGATGAGGGAATAGCTCTTTATACTTATCAAGGACAAGCACCAGGATATAATGAGGCTGTAATATTCCCAATGTTAGCTAGTGCAGCTGGAGAAGAAGCTGTAGAAAAGATATTCAACTATGAAGAAGGTGCTTGGAAAGATCCAAATGTTAAGAAAGCATTAGATATATTCCAAAGAATGGCTGATGAGGACATGGTTCTTAATGGAACAGTTGGTATGACTCATACTCAAGCACAAGTTGAATTCTTAAATGGAAAAGCATTATTCTTACCATGTGGTAGCTGGTTAGAAGGAGAAATGAAAGATGCTATACCAGAAGGATTTGAGTTTGGATTTATGGCTCCACCAGCATTTAAAGAAGGGGATACTCCATATGTAACTACTACAATAGAGCAAATGTATATCCCAGCTAAATCAGATCAAGTTGAATTAGCAAAAGAATTCTTAGCATTCCAATATACAGATGCTATGGTTCAAAAGAATGCTGAAATAGCTAAGGCTGTAGTTCCAGTTAAGGGAGCAGTTGAAAAAGCTAAATCTTCATTAGATGCATCAGGATATGAGTCTTATAAGGTTGTTGAAGAAGGTGCTAAACCAATTCCACTTTCATTTAAACCAACAAACTCTAAACTAGATTTTAGAAATGATAGTTTATTTGGACCAGTAGGAAGTATCATAAATAAAGAATTAACAGTTGATGAGTGGATTAATAACTTAGAATCTGATTCACAAACTCTTGCTAAAGAAGTTGTTGAATAATTATTAAGATAAAATAAAATTTATTGAGAAGGAGAGGAGATTCTTCTCCTTCTTTAAAATTATAGGGGGTGAAATTTCATGAACAGTAATAAAAGAAAAATATTTTTAGCAATGTGTGTGTTGCCTGCACTTATACTATTTACAATATTTATGTTATACCCAATTGGAAAAGGTTTCATGATGTCTTTATATGAATGGAGTGGGATTTCAGGAGAACCAGTATTTGTGGGGTTAGATAACTTTAAAGCACTTTTAAACGATAGATATTTTAAGGAAGCATTTGGGAATACATTTTTCATAATAGTTTTATTTCCAGCAATAACAATAACCCTTTCTTTATTCTTAGCTGTAGTAATAACTCAAAGTAAGTTAAAAGAAAAGAATTTCTACAGAGTTATACTATTTTTCCCAAATATATTATCAATGGTTGTTATAGGGGTTTTATTTACATATGTTTATGACCCATCAATAGGAATTCTTAAAGCATTTTTTGAAATGATAGGACTAGATAAGTTAGCAGGTCTGGCATGGCTTGGAGATTCAAAATTAGTTCTATGGGCATTAGTTATAACTATGGTATGGCAAGCTGTTGGTTATTATATGGTAATTTATATAGCTGGATTAGATGGAATATCACCTTCACTTTATGAAGTTTGTTATTTAGAAGGAGCTTCAGCTTGGCAAAAGTTTAGATATGTAACATTACCACTTTTATGGGATGTAGTTAGAGTAACCTTTGCATTCTTTATTACAGGGGCACTTAACTTAAGCTTTATCTTTGTAACTGTAATGACTAAGGGTGGACCAAATGGAAAATCAGAGGTTTTATTGACATATATGTATAAGCAAGCCTTTACAAATTCTCAATATGGATATGCTATGGCAGTTGGGGTAACTATATTTGCTTTTGCTATGATCCTTGCATTAATAATCAATAAATTAAGTGACTCTGATGCAAGGGAAGAAAAGAGAGTAAAAAGATTACAACAGAAGGGAGTGAGATAACATGTTAGAAACTAAAAAGAGAAAAAATGTAGGTTTAGATACTGAAAACAAAACTAAAAAAGTAATATCTAATACATTATTAAGGATTATATTAATAGCTGCAACTATTTTAGTTATAGTACCAATTATATGGACAATAATGTCTTCTTTTAAAACTACTAAAGAATTCTATGCAAGTCCATGGGCCTTACCAAAAAGTTTTGGGTTTGCTAACTATATGACTGCATTTACAGAAGCTAACATGGGCGCTTACTTCTTCAACTCAATATTAGTTACTATAATAGCTATGGTTTTATCCCTATGTTTAAGTGTACCAGCATCATATGTTTTAGCTAGACAAAAGTTCTTTGGGTGTAGTTTTATAAAGAATCTATTTATGGCAGGATTATTTATTCAACCAGTATATATTATAGTACCTTTATTTACAATATTAGAAAAAATGAAATTGTTAAATAATTTATTTGCCCTAGCTCTTGTATATGCAGTGCTAAGCTTACCTTTCTCAATCTATATAATGAGTGGATTTATGAAGGGGATTGCAAAGGATTATGAAGAGGCAGCAATGATAGATGGATGTACTAATCTTCAAATATTAACAAAGATAGTAGTTCCATTAGCTAAACCAGGTATTATAACTATAATGATATTCAACTTTATGAATTATTGGAATGAATATGCTATGGCAATGACTTTCATAACAGATGCAGATAAAAAGACATTACCAGTAGGGTTACAAAACTTAATGGAAGTTCAAAAGTTTGCAACTGACTGGGGAGCATTATTTGCAGGATTAGTTATAGTAATGGTACCTACAATGGTTATATACTCACTAGTTCATAAGAAGTTAACAGAAGGTGTTAATATTGGTGGAGTTAAGGGCTAAATTTATTAGCATTTAGAAAAGAAAATAAGATTATTAAAATAAGAGCAGATGTCACTTTTAGTGAGATCTGCTTTTTTAGTTAAAATAAAATTAAAATTTAAATTTACAATAATCAGTATAGTTATTTAGAATTTTTGCTATATAATTAATTAGTGACTTTAAACTAAGAATTTAAGGTTTGCCAATTAGACTTAAAACTTAATAAAAACATTATTATTAATTTAAACTAATCTTTATTTAAAGGTTAACTTTAAAATTAAGGATTAAAGTGTTTAGAGTAACCTTATTAAAAAGTAGAGGTTTATTTTATAATAATGAAATATTGATTTAAATGGAGGTAATAATTTGAAGAAAATAGTTAAACCTTGGGTTGCTACCTTAATTGTTTTAATAGTAGCTTTTTTGGTGTATTTTTTTGTTCCAACTGCTAATAGTAAAATAAATCAGATGATATTTTACTTAAGTAGTATGAATTTAGATATGATAAAGGAATATATATTATCTTTTGGAATATGGGCACCTATAACATCATTTTTATTAATGGTACTTCAATCTGTAATAGCACCAATACCAGCTTTTTTAATAACCTTAAGTAATGCAGCTATATTTGGATGGGTTAAGGGTGCTATATTATCATGGAGTAGTGCCATGGCTGGGGCAGCACTATGTTTTTATATAGCAAGAGGCTTAGGAAGAGATGCCGTTGAAAAGTTAACTAGCAAATTTGCCTTAAAGGATATAGATGGTTTCTTTGAAAAGTATGGTAAACATACTATACTAATAGCAAGATTGCTACCTTTTATATCTTTTGACTTAGTTAGTTATGCTGCAGGACTTACATCAATGAACTTTTGGTCATTTTTCATTGCTACAGGTATTGGACAATTACCTGCCACAATAGTATATTCTTATGTTGGTGGTATGCTTACTGGGGGAGCACAATTACTTATGAGTGGACTTTTAATTTTATTTGCTTTAAGTATAGCAATATATGTAGGGAAAAAAGTTTGGAATGAGAAAAGAGGTAAAAATGACAAATAAGGAACTAAAGAAAAATTTAGAGGATTGTGTTAATTGTGGTCTTTGCTACAAGGTGTGTCCAATGATGAATACTTTTGGAGAAAGTCCTAAAAATATATTAAGAGATATAGATGAGAATAAAATAAATTATGATGAAATTGCATATTCTTGTATGCTTTGCAATGCATGTACTGAAGCATGTCCAAAAGATATAAATTTAAAAGAGATGTTTCAAAATTTAAGAATAAAATCTTATAGAGAGAATTTAAAAAATACTAGCAAGAAATTTAATTTAAAGGTTGTTCAAAATCATCAAAAAGGTAGTTTTTCTAAGTTTTTAACATCAAAAAATAATCATAAGAAAATAAAGAGAGTGTTTATTCCAGGTTGTAGCTTAAGTGGATATAACAATGAAATTATTTTTAAAATAAAGGACTACTTAATAGAAAATTTAGGGGAAGTAGAGATACTTCTAAAATGTTGTGGAAAACCTTCAAAGGATATTGGAAACTTAGAATTATTTGAAAGCAATTTAAATGATATAGAGAATAATCTAAAAATCAAGGAAGTTGATGAAATAATAGTAGCCTGTGAAAATTGTTATAAGACTTTTGGATCAGCTTTTAAAGATATTAAAGTAATAACACTTTGGGAAGTTATAAATGAATTTGGAGTGCCAAAGGAACTAAAAAACAAATATTCAGATTTAAAAGAAGAATTTGCCTTGCATGATCCATGTCCTATAAAAAAAGAAGAACAAATTCACGAAGCTGTTAGAAGCATACTTAAAGATTTAGGAATTAAAATAGTAGAATTTGAGAAGAATAGAAGTAAAACTGAATGTTGTGGTTGTGGAGGAATGGTAGGAGTTACAAATAAGGAATTATGGCTAAGTCAAAAAAATAAAAGAGCTAATTCTACAGAATGTGAAAATATAGTTTCTTACTGTGAATCCTGCGTAAATACCTTTAAATCTTCAGATAAAAATGCATTACACATATTAGACTTTATTTTTAATGAGGATGTTATTAATGGCAAAGCTAAAAGTCAAAAGAATATAAGCACAATTAATCAATGGATAAATAGAATTAAATTAGCAAACAAAGTAGGAAAAGAGAGTTAATTTTAAATTGGGGTAGGAACTACCCTATAAGCTTGGGGAACCCTGTATTTTTAGGTATATTCATTAAGGTGTTCCCATTCCTATAGGTGGAGAGTAGTTCACATACTTATCTAATAAAAATAAAAGCAAATGAAAGTTTAAAATAGAGGGAGAGAAAAAATAATGTTAGATACTTATGGAAGAAAGTATGTAAATCCAATAATAGATTTAGGTGCTAATACATTATTAAAGTTAAGATTAACACCAAATGGAGTTAGTATAATAGCTCTAATTATAGGAGTTTTAAGTTCTGTATTTCTTTATTTCGATAAATTGATTTTATCAGTAGTTTTTCTTTGGATATCAGGATACTTAGATTCTGTTGATGGTGCTATGGCAAGAAAAAAGAATTTAACTAGCCCTTTTGGAACACTTTTAGATATAACCTTTGATAGAATTGTTGAACTTAGCATAATATTTGTCTTAGCTTTAAAATTTCAAAATAGTAGATTATATCTTTTAATATTAACAATGATGATTTTAATATCTATGACCATATTTTTAACAGTAGGAGCCTTAGCTCAAAATAATGCTATGAAGTCTTTTAGATACCAAGCAGGACTTGCAGAAAGGTCAGAAGGATTTATTTGTTTTTCACTTATGATTTTACTATCATCTATAAAATTAAATTTAGTTACAAATATATTTTCCTTAATAATATTTATAACCATAATACAAAGAGCTTTAGAGGCTAAAAGGCTTTTAAAATAAAATATAATTACATGTTTTTAATAAAATATTAATAAAGTGCTGAGCTATATATAATACAATGTTAAGTGGATTTACATATAATTAATAATATAATAGGTATTTAAAAGAATTTATTTAATTAAATTAAATAAAATAAGATGAATTTGTATAATAAATGGATAAAGATACATTCTGTGTTAAGTGTAAGTTAATTAATCAATTGAATGTTAAATTTAAAAAAATATTATGATATACTAGATTTGTTCAATAAAAATTCATAATGAGAACCAGGAGATGAAATACGAATGTTTAATTTAAATCCTAAAGACGATAAATTTTATGATATGTTTATCGATGAAGCAAAAAATGTAGAAAAAGCAGCAGTAATATTAAGTGAAGCCTTAGGGGATCTTGAAAATAAAACAAGCCACGTGGCTAGAGTTGAAGAGTTAGAACATAAAGGAGATGAAATAGTTCATAGACTTATAGAAGAACTAAACAATTCTTTTATAACTCCTATTGATAGAGAAGATATATTTTCTATAACAAAAAGAATGGATGATATTTTAGATTCAATAGAAAGTACTATGCATAGATTCACTATGTTCAACATAAATGAATCTAAAGAAGGTGCTAAAGTTTTAGGAAGCTTAATAGTTGATGCATCAAGAGAATTAGTATCTCTAATGGAAGAATTTAAGCATATGAAAAAGAAAAATAAAGAAATTACAGAGAGAGTAATTTCAATAAATAAAATAGAAAACAAAGGAGATATTTTCTATAGACAAATGATATCAGAATTATTTGCTGAAGATGGAAAAACTCCAGTTCTTGATATAATAAAATGGAGAGAAATATATAAATTCTTAGAGGCAACTTTAGATAGTTGTGAGGCTGTAGCCAATATAGTTGAGGGAGTAGTGATGAAGTATGTCTAGTACTTTAGCTGTAACAGTTGTTATTATTCTCTTAACATTAGCTTTCGATTTTATAAATGGATTTCATGATACTGCAACGGCAGTTGCTACATCAATTTCCACAAGAGCTCTTTCACCTAAGGCTGCCATAGCTTTATGTGCCGTATTTAACTTTGTTGGAGCATTTTTAGGAACTGAAGTTGCTAAAACTGTGGGAGATGGTATAGTAGATCAAAATAAAATACCTCTATGGGTTATTGCAGCAGTTATATTAGGAGCTATTATATGGAATCTTATTACTTGGTATTTTGGAATTCCAAGTAGTTCTTCTCATGCCTTAATAGGATCATTAATAGGTGGAGGAATAGCTTATTCACATTCAATAAACATAGTAAGTTGGGGAACTCTTTTTGATGAAGTAATTCTTTGGCTTATATTATCACCAATTATAGGTTTAATAGTTGGATACATATTTATGATTTTATTAAACTGGGCACTAAGAAGATGCAAACCAGGACCTGTAAATAGAATTTTCTCAAAATTACAAGTGGTTTCAGGAGCATTAATGGCTTTAAACCATGGTGGTAATGATGCTCAAAAATCAATGGGTATAATTACTATGGCACTTTTAAGTGGAGGATTTTTATCTACTTTTGAAGTACCAACTTGGGTTATAGCTTTATGTGCAATTGCAATGGCAACAGGAACTTCAATAGGTGGTCAAAAAATAATTAAAACAATGGGAAGTGGAGTTGCTAAATTAAACGCTGTTAATGGATTTGCAGCACAAACTGGGGCAGCTGGAGTTATAGGAATAGCTACTATGTTCCATGCACCTGTAAGTACAACTCACATAATAACAACTACCATAATGGGTGTTGGAGCTTCTAAAAATCCTAAAGCGGTTAAGTGGGGAGTTGCTAAGAATATAGTTTGGGCTTGGATATTAACAATCCCAATAAGCGCATGCATAGCTGCTATAGTAGTTGAAATATTTAAATTTGTATTATAGTTTGAAAAAGTAAGTATATATATAATAGAAAATTTTAATTAAAGATTAGATAGAATTCTAAAAAGAATTTCTATCTAATCTTTTTTTATTTATTAAAAAATAAAACCACCTATTTTCAGGTGGTTTTAACTTATTGCTTAGTAGTTAAATTTTAATTACTTAAAATCCAAAGGTTAGTTATAAAAAGTTAAAAATAAAACTTACAAACAGTATGAAAAGAATATCTAGTAATTCTCGGAATATGTTTGTAAGTTTTATTAAGACTTATTTTATATATTAACTTATTTATTTATTTCATTTACAGGTTTCTTTAAGAAGCCGATTATTAGAGCAGCTACAATAGAGCCTACTAATATTGATAGAAGATATAAAAGAGGATTTCCTTCAACTACTGGAACTACGAATATTCCACCATGAGGAGCTGGTAAACCTATTTTAAATACCATTGATAATCCTCCAGCTATAGCTGAACCTATAACACAAGCAGGAATAACTCTGAATGGGTCAGCCGCAGCAAATGGAATAGCTCCTTCAGTTATGAAAGTTAATCCCATTATATAGTTAGTAGTACCAGCATCTCTTTCATCTTTAGTAAATTTATTTTTGAAGAAAGTAGTTGCTAAAGCTGTAGCTAAAGGAGGTACCATACCACCAGCCATTATAGCAGCATGTGGATAGTAGTTTCCAGAAGCTATCATAGCTATACCAAAAGTAAATGCAGCCTTATTTATAGGACCACCCATATCTATAGCCATCATTCCACCTAATACTATTCCAAGAAGAACTAAGTTTCCAGTTCCCATGTTTTGTAACCATATTGCTATGTTATTATTTAAAGCAGTTACAGGGCCAACAATTACTAAGTACATTAGGGCACCAGTTATTAAGATACCAAATAGAGGATATAGTAAAACAGGTTTAATACCTTCTAATGATTGAGGTAATTTACTAAATATTTTCTTTAATAATACAACTACATATCCACCAAGGAAACCAGCGATTAATCCACCAAGGAAACCAGAGCCACTGTTAGCAGCAATTAAACCACCAACCATAGCAGGTGCAAATCCAGGTCTATCAGCTATACTTGATCCAATGAATCCAGCAAGAACAGGAATCATAAGGAAGAAAGCATTTCCCCCACCAATATCTTTTAATAATTTAGCTATTGGATTAAAAGTAGGATCATTTATTTCAGCTGAGTGAATACCAAACATAAATGATATAGCTATTAATATACCACCACCAACAACGAATGGTAACATATTTGAAACACCATTCATTAAGTGTTTATAAAATCCTCTTCTTTCAGTCTTACCAGAAGATTGATTAGAAGAATCTCCAGAATGAGAATAAACTGGAGCAGAGCCACTTAATGCTTCGTTTATTAATTCTTGAGGTCTTTTCATAGCTTGAACTACAGGAACTATTACGACCTTTTTACCATTGAATCTAGCCATTTCAACTTGTTTATCAGCTGCAACTATTATACCGTCAGCCTTATCTATGTCTTCTTGAGTTAATCTATTTTTTACTCCTGTTGAACCATTAGTTTCAACCTTTATATGTACATCCATTTCCTTAGCAGTTTTGTTAAGTGAATCAGCAGCCATATAAGTATGAGCAATACCAGTTGGACATGCTGTAACAGCTAAGATATATTTCTTATTTGAATTATTTTCTGCTTCATTAGAAGCTTGAGTTTCATCAGATTCTTCATTTTCTTCAAATTTATCAAGAAGAGAAATAACTTCTTCTGGTGTTTTAGCATTTAAAAGTCCATTTTTGAAATCAGGATTCATTAAAAGTACTGAAAGTCTAGATAGAGTTTCTAAATGCTCATCATTTGCTCCAGCTGGAGCAGCAATCATAAATACTATATTAACAGGTTCACCATCAAGTGAATCATAATCTACACCGTATTTGTATATACCAAGAGCTAAAGATGCATTTTTTACTGCCTTTGTTTTAGCATGAGGAATTGCTATTCTTTCGCCAATACCAGTAGAAGATAAACTTTCTCTCTTTAAAATCTCTTCTTTATAAAGATTTTTATCAGTTAACTTTCCAGCATCCCATAAAACATCAACTAATTGATCTATAACTTCATTTTTATTAGATGCAGCAAGGTTAAGTTTTATTGTGTCAAGACTTAATAATTGAGAAATTTTCATATTTTAAACCTCCTCATATTTTTCAATTTTTATAATTGGTAATAATTTATTGACATCTTCAGCAAGAGCTAAATCTAGAGAAAATGCACTAGCACTTCCTGAGGCTATTCCATTTTTGAAGGAAGCAATTAAATCTTTAGTTTCAACATATTTTGCTAAGAAACCTCCTACTAAAGAGTCGCCAGCTCCTACAGAATTTTTAACTTCTCCTTTAGGTGCGTTTCCTTTGAATACACCATCCTTATTTATTAATAGAGCACCATCTCCAGCCATAGAGATTATTACGTTTTCTGCTCCAAGGGAAACTAAATCTTTTCCGTATTTAATAAGTTCTTTCTCAGAATTTATTTTTACATCAAATATTTCTTCAATTTCATGATTATTTGGTTTTATTAAAAAAGGTTTATTTTTTATAGCTTCTAAAAGAGCTTTTCCAGAAGTATCAACTACAACCTTTACATTTTTCTTAGAAACTCTCTTTTGTATTTGAAGGTATAAATCTTTAGGAAGAGTAGATGGAATACTACCTGCAAGAACTAATATATCGCCTTCTACTAATTGATCCAATCTATTAAACAGTGAGTCTAATTCTTCAGATGTTATCATTGGACCAGCTCCGTTTATTTCTGTTTCTTTGTTAGATTTAATTTTTACATTAATTCTTGAATCACCTTTTACTTTTATAAATTCTGTTTTTACCCCTAAAGCCTTTAGATTATCTTCAATAAACTTACCAGTAAATCCACCAAGGAATCCAAGGGCTATATTATCTATTTTTTGATTTCCTAAAATTCTTGAAACATTAATTCCTTTTCCGCCAGGAAATTTAAAATCTTTACTTGTTCTGTTTACTTTTCCTAGCTCTAAGTTTTCTACATCTATTACATAGTCAATAGATGGATTAAGAGTAAGAGTATAAATCATTAAATATCAACCACCTTTATATCAGTTTTTTTATCATATGTATTATCTTTAGGTTTTTCGTTTGTTATTATTACACATTTGTTAATATCAGAGAATTTTATTGTTGAAATCTCTCCAAATTTAGAGTCGTCAGCTAATACATAAGCTTTTCTAGAATTATTTATTGCACATTCTTTTAATATTGCTTCTTCAGTATCTGGAGTAGTAAGTCCATAGGTATGATGAACTCCATTAGCACCAATAAAGCATTTATCGAATCTAAATTTTGAAAGACACATTAATGCATCACATCCAGTTATTGCTTTTGTAGAAATTTTAATATTTCCACCTATTACATAGCACTTAATATTTTTTTGGATTAATGTATCTATATGAGATAAGCCATTACTTACAACAAGTATATCTTTTCCTTCTAAGTAATCGATTAATTCATATGTTGTAGTGCCTGCATCTACAAAAATACAATCGCCATCTTCTATTAAAGAAGCTGCATATTTTGCTATAGCTCTTTTTTCGTGAATGCTTTTGGATGATTTCTCGTTGTAACTTAATTCTTTTGAAACATTAGCCAATGATTTAGCGCCACCATGAACTCTTTTTAATAGATTTATAGATTCTAAATAACTTAAATCTCTTCTTATAGTTGATTCAGAGCTTTCAGTAGCTTCAAGCAATTCAGTTAGGCTAACAAAACCCTTTAGTTTTAATAAGTTTAATATTATCTCATGTCTTTTTTCACTTAACATAATAACCTCCTAAAACCTTGTAACTAAATTATACATCCAAAAACAATCAAAATCAATAAAAAACATTCAAAAATTACAAGGTATTATATCAAAAATTTTAATTATAAAAGATTTTGTGATTGAATTTGGCTTTTTATGAATTATATATTCTATAACTTATTATAAAGGAAAAAGATAATTTATTAAGATATTCTTTAATTAAGATAAGTGTAGATAGAATTATAATTTAAAAGCTGAAAACATATAAATTAATAAGGTCTAAATATTTTAAAAACAAGAGGTGTTTATATATGTTAAATAAATCAGATAATGAAATTTATATTATGGCGCCAGGTGAGGGAAATGTTTTAGATTATATTGTTTTAAACAAGGCTTTTAATTTAGAGGATTTAGAAGAAATAATTAGTTTAAATTCACATAATGAATTTTTATTTTCTCCAGTTCATGGGGAAGTTATTAATATTTCAAAGGATTATGGATTTATAGAGATTGGGATGAAAGAAGGAGTTAATATAATAGTAAGCACTCATATAAATAAGAATATAAAAGCTATTGAGCCTATGGTTGATATTAGGGGAGAAGTTTTAACTGGTCAAATACTTATGTATTTTGAAAAGGATAATGACTGTGATATGCCAATTACTGTAGCAATAAAAAAATCTCATTCAATATTAAAAATTGTAAAATCAAAAAATAAAAATATAGTTGTAAATGAATATATAATGAAATTAAATTTGATTTAAAATATATTTAAGTAATAAAAAGAAGTTGTATTAAATACAACTTCTTTTTATTATTCTGCTCTATATTCAAATTTTTTAATTAATTTTAAAGTATAGATTCTAATAACTGACATAACTGGACTTCCAAGTATCATACCTATAGGACCATAGATAGCTCCTCCAAGGGTAACTCCAAGGATTACTAAAAATGGGCTAAGACCAACTCTGTTTCCTATAAGTTTTGGATCTAAGTACCAAGCATCAAATTGTTGTAATATGAAAAGATATATTAAAACAATAACTGCTTTCATTGGGCTTATAAATACATTTATAAAGAATCCTACAACCATACCTATAAATGGTCCAAAGTAAGGAATCATATTAGTTATACCAACTACTACTGATAATAAAAGTGCATACTCAGATTTCATTATTGTTAATCCAATAAAGGCTAGTACACCAATTATTAAGGAATCTATTGCTTTTATTCCAACATAAGTTCCTATTTTTTCATTAAGTATCTTTATAAATTCTAATATTTCGTTTCCAAGATCTTTACCAAAAATGATTCTTGTAACTTTACTACTGTGAGCTAAGAATTTATCTTTATCTACTAAAACATATATGGAAATTAAGAATCCAAATATCCAGTTTATTATAGAACTAGTTAAGCTTATGGCAGCATCTAGTAACCAGTTTGATAACACTGTAACCATAGAACCAATAAATGTTATTAGTTTATTAGTATCTCCATGAGGTAAATAAGAGTTTATTCCTTCAGGAACTTTAAAACTTGCCATTATTTCTGTAAATAGGTTTTGTACATAATTAGTAAATGCAGGTATATTATCTATTAACTCAATTAAACTTGTATATAATTTAGGTAATAAATAAGTTGCTGCTAGTGAAATTGATGTTACAAATATTAAGTAAGTTATTACTATACTAATTCCTCTTGATAATTTAAATTTTTTGCTAAATAAATTTACAATTGGATTTAATATATAGGCAATAATAAATGCTAATAAAAAAGGTAATAGTACTGCTAAAATTGTATGAATAGCAGACATAACACTAGGAATATTATCTATTAACTTTATTGATAGATAAGATACTATTATTACTAATACCATTTTTATATATGATTTATTGTTTCTAAAAAAATTATTCAATATGTACCCTCCTTCTCTATAAGATTTAACATTTGATAATATAAATTACTCTTTGATTATATGGGTTTAAAATCAATTTATCAAATGAGAGTTCATGTTATATAAATATAATAAAGGAAATTATTTTATGTAATTTTTAAAAATTTCTTAAGAATCAATTCTTTAATTAAATGTTAAAAATATCTATAATTATTGATAAAGATATGAATTGGTTACATAATAAAATAAATATAAAAAAATATAGGGGGATTTAAATCGTGGATACTAAAGAACTATTATTAAGTGAAAGTAATGAAATGATAAGTGGAATTTATGAAAGACTTCAATCTTTAGAAAGTTTAGATTTAAAAAGTTTAGATAAGAATAGAACAATGCTTTTAATAGTTGATATAAATAAAGGATTTGCTAAAGAAGGAGCTTTATATAGTGATAGAATAGAGAAGTTAATAAGTCCAATAAGCAATTTAGCAAATTATGCTTTAAATAGTGGAATAAGAGTTAAAGCCTTTACTGATTATCATACAGAAGACTCAATAGAATTAAAAGCATATCCTAAGCATTGTATGAAAGATACAGATGAATGGGAACTTGTTGATGAGTTGAACTTAGAGGGAATAGAAGTTATAAAGAAAAATTCAACAAATGGATTTTTAGAGGAGAATTTCATATTAAATAAAGAAGAGATAGACAATGTAATAATAGTAGGAGATTGTACAGATATATGTATTTATCAATTAGCTATAAGCTTAAGAGCAGAGTTTAATAGAGTTAATAAAGATGGAGAGATATATGTACCAAAAAAACTTGTAGATACATTTGATATGCCTATGCATAAAGCTAATTTTATGAATTATGTATTTTTAAACTCTATGCTTGATAATGGTGTGAAGGTTATTGAGGATATTATTTTAGATTAGAAATATAATTTCTTCAGTAAATTAATATAAGTAGTTTTAAGTAATTATAAGTTTTTTATAAGTTGAAATTTTATATCTTAGTTAGAATTTGAAAAAAATTTTAATCCTTATAAGAGTTTTTTATTATCAATGTATATTTTCTAAGTAAATTAGTTAATGACCAGTTATTAACTTAGTATGATTTGAAATTGAATATGGACAATTATTTATAATTATGTTACTATTTTTAAGTAATTTTTATAGGCGATGGAGTTCGCCATTAAATGCTTTATGCTAATGACTCCTACAAAATACAAGTTATATGTTTATATAGCTTATATTTTGTAGGAGTTATTTTTTGCTCAAAAATTATTAATATCAATGAAGGGAGAATATAAATGAAGCAAAAATCTAAGAAATATTTAAAGTATATAAGTAGAAATAATACCTTTCTTCTAGGAAAGACATTTTTAAAGTGGCTATTAATAGGAAGTTTAATAGGAATTTTTATAGGAGGAGTAATAGCTATATTTTTAAAATCTTTAGAATGGGCAACTGATTACAGAGTTAATCATGGCTTTGTTTTATTTTTACTTCCTATTGGTGGAGCTTTAGTAAGCTTTCTATACTATAAGTTTGGAAGGAACTCAGTAAAAGGTAATAATTTAATTATTGAAAATATAAATAATTATTGTGGAGATGTACCACTTCGCATGGTTCCCTTAGTTTTCTTTGGAACAGTTGTAACTCACTTTTTTGGAGGATCAGCAGGTAGGGAAGGAACTGGAGTACAGATTGGTGCAAGTATAGCAGAAACTATAGGAAAGTTATTAAAATTAAATAAGGAAGATTCAAAGATAATGCTTATGGCAGGGGTAAGTGGAGGATTCTCAGCTATATTTGGTACACCGCTTGCTGGAACTATATTTGGATTAGAAGTCTCTGTATTAGGTAAAATGAGTTATGAAGCTTTAATACCAAGTTTCTTTGCTAGTATTGTTGGAAATGAGGTTGTTAAAATCTTAGGAGTGCATCATTCTCATTATAAGGTTTTGGGAGTGCCAGATATCTCAGTTCTTATTATTTTAAAAGTAATAATTTCAGCAATTTGTTTTGGACTAGCTAGTAGATTATTTAGTGAACTTACACATAAATTAAAAGGTCTATTTTCTAATAAGTTTAAGAATACCTCATTAAAAAGCTTTGTAGGAGGATGTATTGTAATATTATTAGTTTATTTAGTAGGAAGTAGAAAATATTTAGGTTTAAGTCTTCCTTTATTATCAGAAGCTTTTGATGGACATGTATCACCTTTTGATTTTTTAGGGAAACTTATTTTTACATCAATAACTTTAGGTGCTGGATATCAAGGGGGAGAAGTAACTCCTTTATTTGTTATTGGATCAACCTTAGGAAATACATTATCAGGAATATTAAATTTATCACCTTCATTTTTAGCTTCTTTAGGGTTAGTAGGTGTATTTGCAGGAGCAACTAATACGCCTATTGCTTCTTTTATTTTAGGAATAGAGATGTTTGGAGTAGGAGGTGCACCATATTTATTTATGGGCGTGTGCAATAAGTTATATCTTCTCAGGGCATACAGGAATATATACTTCTCAAAAAATAGGAGTAAGTAAGAGTAATTTAATAAATTTTTCTCATGATTCAACTCTCGCATCATTGAGTAAAAGGGAAGAGGTAAAACTATAGTCAATAAAATAAGTCACTTTCTAATTTTTTTATAAGAGTATTTTTATAAATAGCTTATAGTATTCTTTGAAGTTTTTCTAAAGAATACTATAAGTTAATAAAAAGTAAATAAATTCATAAAAAATACACTTTTAGGATTAGGTATAAGTTAAAAGCTACTTTGTTTTAAAATAAACTTAATTTTAAAATTAAATTCGTAAATAACCTATAGAAAAATTATATGAAGTAAAATTTTTGAGTTTTGATTTTGAAATTATTAACTGTTTATAATATTTTTAGAAGATAAATTTAGAGGTGATTTATATGGATATAAATTTAGATGCTTTAGTAGAAGCTAATAGAAAATATACAAAAGAAGGACATGTAGCTACATATATTCCAGCCCTTGCAAAGGTAAATCCAGATCAATTAGGTGTTTGTATTTATGATTTAAAAGAAAATAAAGAGTTTTCAGCTGGAGAATATGATGTTAGATTTGCAATTGAAAGCATATCAAAGGTTCCTACATTAATATTAGCTATATTAGATAATGGAATAGAAAAAGTATTTTCAGAAGTTGGAACAGAACCTTCTGGATTTGCTTTTAATTCAATTATGAATATGCAAATAAATCATAAAAATAAACCATCAAACCCATTTATTAATGCAGGAGCTATTAAAGTAGTATCCTTACTTAAAGGAAAAAATGATGAAGAACGTTTTAAAAGAATTTTAGATTTTTATAGAAAGATTATGAATGATGATGAAATTACTTTAGATACTGAAATATATTTATCAGAAAGAGAAACAGGTGATATAAACAGATCTCTTGCTTATTATATGAAGGGTAATGGAATCATGGAAGGTGATGTTACTGATATTTTGGATTCATACTTTAAACAATGTTCAGTTTTAGTTACAGCTAAGGATTTAGCAAGATTAGGTGCTGTATTAGCTAATGAAGGGGTTATGCCTTGGAATGGTGAAAGATTATTTTCTGTAGAAACAGCTACTGTTGTTAAATCATTAATGACTACTTATGGATTATATGATGAATCAGGAGCTTTTTCAGTTCATATTGGACTACCATCTAAAAGTGGTGTAGGAGGAGGAATACTATCTTCAGTTCCTAATAAATGTGGTATAGGATTATTTAGTCCAGCCTTAGATGTACCAGGAAATAGTGTTGCTAGTATGAAACTTCTAAAGGAAATAGCAGATAAATTAAAATTAGATATATTTAGATAGAAGTTTTTAAATAAGTAAATTAGGTTTAAGTATGTTTAGAGTGATTAAAAATCTAAATATATTTAAGCCTATATTTTTTAGAATTTAACAACTATTTTATAGGTTAAAGAATATTTAATAGTGTAGAGATTAATAAGTAGGTTAATATTTATTTTATATTTAATAACATACTTTATATAAATATGTTGTTTAAATTAATTCTAAAATAAAAATATTCTAATATGAATTAAGACTAAATATTTTAACATTTATTTAGCATATCTTATAATAAGTTCATTTAAAGTATTTGAGGAGTTTATTATGGGATTAACTTTAAGTTTTAAAGATATAATTATAAGGTTGTTATTAGCAACAATAGTTGGAGGGGTTATAGGTTATGAAAGAGAGTATCACAATAGAGCTGCTGGATTTAGAACACAAATATTAGTTTGTGTAGGCGCAGCTATAGTTTCTTTAATAGAAATAAGATTAGGTCAGGATGTGTTCGAAGCCATAAAAGATAATTATTATATAAGAAGTGTAATAAAAATTGATTATGCTAGATTGGGAGCTCAGGTCATTTCGGGAATTGGCTTTTTGGGCGCAGGAACAATATTACAAAACAAAGGATCAGTAAAAGGGTTAACAACTGCTGCATCACTATGGGTTGTGGCTTGTCTTGGTTTAGCTATTGGTATGGGGTATTATAACTTAGGCATTTTAGGGTTTTTATTTATATTCTTAACCTTAGTAAGCTTAAAGAAGTTTCAATCTAAATTTATAACCAAGGCTGGAGAAAAATGTTTTGAAATAATATATGAGAAAGATTCACAAGTTTTAGAGTTTATAGATAAGATTTTCACTCAAAAAGGTGTAAAGATAAAAAGCATAGAGTTTTTGGGGAGAAATAACAATGAAGCTGCACAATATAAAAATGCTATATATAGAGTTGAATTACCTAACTATATAGAAGTTGGTGAAATAATAAATAAATTAAGTATAAATGATGGAATTATAAAAATAAGTGAATATAATGACATATAATAATGATTTATTGTAATTAAAATAAAGAAAAAATAAATTTAATACTTTGCTTTATAATTTGATATTTATGAAAATGTAGTTTTTTTCTACATAATAAGACAATAAATAAAAGAAAACTTACCCAAGTGTATCAATGTAGTTATTTGAAAGAATTATTTAGAAAAAACAAGAAAAACATATTTAATTTGTATAAATGACTATAAAAAGCTTAATTTATGGGGTTATATATGGTAAGATAAATCTCGTCGTTGAGAGACACACAAACAATTCATTTTCAAAATTAAATTTAATTAAAAAATTAAAAAAATATTTTGAAAAAAGTTGTTGACAAGATTTCGAAGTGATGATAAACTAAGGAAGTCGCTTGAGGGCGACGAAGAAATGGTCTTTGAAAATTAAACAGAAGATATTAACATAAACCAGCAATTCTTTTATAAGTAATATGAGTATAGATTAAACTTTTAAATTGAGAGTTTGATCCTGGCTCAGGATGAACGCTGGCGGCGTGCTTAACACATGCAAGTCGAGCGATGAAGTTTCCTTCGGGAAACGGATTAGCGGCGGACGGGTGAGTAACACGTGGGTAACCTGCCTCATAGAGTGGAATAGCCTTCCGAAAGGAAGATTAATACCGCATAATGTTGAAAGATGGCATCATCATTTAACCAAAGGAGCAATCCGCTATGAGATGGACCCGCGGCGCATTAGCTAGTTGGTGGGGTAACGGCCTACCAAGGCGACGATGCGTAGCCGACCTGAGAGGGTGATCGGCCACATTGGGACTGAGACACGGCCCAGACTCCTACGGGAGGCAGCAGTGGGGAATATTGCACAATGGGGGAAACCCTGATGCAGCAACGCCGCGTGAGTGATGAAGGTTTTCGGATCGTAAAGCTCTGTCTTTGGGGAAGATAATGACGGTACCCAAGGAGGAAGCCACGGCTAACTACGTGCCAGCAGCCGCGGTAATACGTAGGTGGCGAGCGTTATCCGGATTTACTGGGCGTAAAGGGAGCGTAGGCGGATGATTAAGTGGGATGTGAAATACCCGGGCTCAACTTGGGTGCTGCATTCCAAACTGGTTATCTAGAGTGCAGGAGAGGAGAGTGGAATTCCTAGTGTAGCGGTGAAATGCGTAGAGATTAGGAAGAACACCAGTGGCGAAGGCGACTCTCTGGACTGTAACTGACGCTGAGGCTCGAAAGCGTGGGGAGCAAACAGGATTAGATACCCTGGTAGTCCACGCCGTAAACGATGAATACTAGGTGTGGGGGTTTCAACACCTCCGTGCCGCCGCTAACGCATTAAGTATTCCGCCTGGGGAGTACGGTCGCAAGATTAAAACTCAAAGGAATTGACGGGGACCCGCACAAGTAGCGGAGCATGTGGTTTAATTCGAAGCAACGCGAAGAACCTTACCTACACTTGACATCCCTTGCATTACTCTTAATCGAGGAAATCCCTTCGGGGAAAAGGTGACAGGTGGTGCATGGTTGTCGTCAGCTCGTGTCGTGAGATGTTGGGTTAAGTCCCGCAACGAGCGCAACCCTTGTCGTTAGTTACTACCATTAAGTTGAGGACTCTAGCGAGACTGCCTGGGTTAACCAGGAGGAAGGTGGGGATGACGTCAAATCATCATGCCCCTTATGTGTAGGGCTACACACGTGCTACAATGGCTGGTACAGAGAGATGCAATACCGCGAGGTGGAGCCAAACTTAAAAACCAGTCTCAGTTCGGATTGTAGGCTGAAACTCGCCTACATGAAGCTGGAGTTACTAGTAATCGCGAATCAGAATGTCGCGGTGAATACGTTCCCGGGTCTTGTACACACCGCCCGTCACACCATGAGAGTTGGCAATACCCGAAGTCCGTGAGCTAACCGTAAGGAGGCAGCGGCCGAAGGTAGGGTCAGCGATTGGGGTGAAGTCGTAACAAGGTAGCCGTAGGAGAACCTGCGGCTGGATCACCTCCTTTCTAAGGAATACATCTTAGGACAACTAAGATGATAATGAATTCTGGATAATATCTCTGTTTAATTTTGAGAGACTATCTCTCAAAATTGTTCTTTGAAAATTGCACATAATTTAATTTATAGAAACAACAAGCCAAATTGGCAAAACCAATTTCTATTCTTTGTAAAATGAGAACTATAACTAATATAGGTCAAGCTACAAAGGGCGCATGGTGAATGCCTTGGCATCAGGAGCCGATGAAGGACGTGATAAGCTGCGATAAGCTTCGGGTAGGCGCACATAGCCTGAGATCCGAAGATTTCCGAATGAGGAAACTCACATGGGAAACCCCATGTATCATTAAGTGAATACATAGCTTAATGAAGGTAACCCAGGGAACTGAAACATCTAAGTACCTGGAGGAAGAGAAAGAAAAATCGATTTTCTTAGTAGCGGCGAGCGAAAGGGAAAGAGCCCAAACCGGAAACTTGTTTCCGGGGTTGTGGACATAACATAAAAGTGGAGGCTATTGTAACTGAAGAGAACTGGAAAGTTCCACCGTAGAAGGTAATAGTCCTGTAAGTGAAACGAGAAGACCACGAGTTATGATCCAGAGTACCACGAGACACGTGAAACCTTGTGGGAAGCAGGGAGGACCACCTCCCAAGGCTAAATACTACCTGATGACCGATAGTGAAGCAGTACCGTGAGGGAAAGGTGAAAAGAACCCCGGGAGGGGAGTGAAATAGAACCTGAAACCGTGTGCCTACAACCGCTCAGAGCCCCTTATGAGGGTGATGAGGTGCTTTTTGTAGAACGAGCCAACGAGTTACGGTATGTAGCAAGGTTAAGTACTTAAGGTACGGAGCCGAAGGGAAACCGAGTCTGAATAGGGCGACTAGTTGCATGCCGTAGACCCGAAACCGGGTGACCTATCCATGGCCAGGTTGAAGCGAGGGTAAAACCTCGTGGAGGACCGAACCACGTTGCTGTTGAAAAAGCATGGGATGAGCTGTGGATAGCGGAGAAATTCCAATCGAACCCGGAGATAGCTGGTTCTCTCCGAAATAGCTTTAGGGCTAGCGTCGAGTATGAGTAGTGGAGGTAGAGCACTGAATGGGCTAGGGGGCATAGCGCTTACCGAACCTTATCAAACTCCGAATGCCACATACTTTGAGCTCGGCAGTCAGACTACGAATGATAAGATCCGTGGTCAAAAGGGAAACAGCCCAGATCGTCAGCTAAGGTCCCAAAGTGTAAGTTAAGTGGGAAAGGATGTGAGATTTCTAAGACAACTAGGATGTTGGCTTAGAAGCAGCCATTCATTAAAAGAGTGCGTAATAGCTCACTAGTCGAGAGATCTTGCGCCGAAAATGTAACGGGGCTAAACTTACCACCGAAGCTACGGGCTTGAACTAAGTTCAAGCGGTAGGAGAGCGTCGTAACCGGGCTGAAGTCGTACCGTAAGGAGCGGTGGACTGGTTACGAGTGAGAATGTTGGCATCAGTAGCGAGATGTGGGTGAGAATCCCACAGGCCGAAAACCTAAGGTTTCCTCAGGAAGGTTCGTCCGCTGAGGGTTAGTCGGGACCTAAGCCGAGGCCGAAAGGCGTAGGTGATGGACAACTGGTTGATATTCCAGTACCACTACCATCGTTATTATCGATGGCGTGACGCAGGAGGATAGTGTGTGCTAGCTATTGGATGCTAGTCTAAGCGTTTAGGCAGTGAGAGTAGGCAAATCCGCTCTCATAATGCTGAGGCGTGATGGGGAAGGTTCTACGGAACCGAAGTACATGATTCCACGCTGCCAAGAAAAGCGTCTAGAGAGAGAAGTAGTGCCCGTACCGCAAACCGACACAGGTAGGTGAGGAGAGAATCCTAAGGCCGGCGGAAGAATTACAGTTAAGGAACTCGGCAAATTGACCCCGTAAGTTCGCGAGAAGGGGTGCCTACGAGAGTAGGCCGCAGAGAATAGGCCCAAGCAACTGTTTAGCAAAAACACAGGTCTCTGCTAAAGCGTAAGCTGATGTATAGGGGCTGACGCCTGCCCGGTGCTGGAAGGTTAAGGGGAACACTTAGCGCAAGCGAAGGTGTGAACTTAAGCCCCAGTAAACGGCGGCCGTAACTATAACGGTCCTAAGGTAGCGAAATTCCTTGTCAGGTAAGTTCTGACCCGCACGAATGGCGTAATGACTTGGGCACTGTCTCAACTGTAAATCCGGCGAAGTTGTAGTGCGAGTGAAGATGCTCGCTACCCGCGATTGGACGGAAAGACCCCGTAGAGCTTTACTGTAGCTTAGCATTGAGTTTTGGTATTGTCTGTACAGGATAGGTGGGAGACTAGGAAACCAGGGCGTCAGCCTTGGTGGAGTCAACCTTGGGATACCACCCTGACAGTACTGAAATTCTAACTGGCGGCCATGAATCTGGTCACAGGACATTGTTAGGTGGGCAGTTTGACTGGGGCGGTCGCCTCCTAAAAAGTAACGGAGGCGCCCAAAGGTTCCCTCAGAACGGTCGGAAATCGTTCGAAGAGTGCAAAGGCAGAAGGGAGCCTGACTGCGACACCCACAAGTGGAGCAGGGACGAAAGTCGGGCTTAGTGATCCGGTGGTACCTCGTGGGAGGGCCATCGCTCAACGGATAAAAGCTACCTCGGGGATAACAGGCTGATCTCCCCCAAGAGTCCACATCGACGGGGAGGTTTGGCACCTCGATGTCGGCTCGTCGCATCCTGGGGCTGAAGTAGGTCCCAAGGGTTGGGCTGTTCGCCCATTAAAGCGGCACGCGAGCTGGGTTCAGAACGTCGTGAGACAGTTCGGTCCCTATCCGTCGCGGGCGTAGGAAATTTGAGAGGAGCTGTCCTTAGTACGAGAGGACCGGGATGGACTGACCTCTGGTGTACCAGTTGTTCCGCCAGGAGCACAGCTGGGTAGCTAAGTCGGGAATGGATAAACGCTGAAAGCATCTAAGCGTGAAGCCAACCTCAAGATGAGATTTCCCATAGCGTAAGCTAGTAAGATCCCTTGAAGAACACAAGGTTGATAGGTCGGGGGTGTAAGCATGGTAACATGTTCAGCTGACCGATACTAATAGATCGAGGGCTTGACCAAATATAGTAAATTAAATATGTGCAATTTTGAAAGAACAAAGTTCTTTTAAACATCTGGTGATGATGTTCTTTAGGGTAACACCCGTTCCCATTCCGAACACGACGGTTAAGCCTTTAGAAGCCGATGGTACTGCACGGGAGACTGTGTGGGAGAGTAGGTGGTCGCCAGGTTAGTTTGGCCCCTTGGTCAAGCGGTTAAGACACCACCCTTTCACGGTGGTAACAGGGGTTCGATTCCCCTAGGGGTCACCATTAACTCGATAAGCAATGCTTATCGAGTTTTTTATTTATAAAATTTTTTGTTTGATGAAAATAACTGGCTATGACAGTGTGTTTAAATAAGTTTTAGACATATAAGAAAAAATCTTTTTGTTCAAATAAAAATAAGTTCTCAGTCAATTTGAGAAACAAAATAATGTTTTTAAATGGATCTAAGAGAATCAAATTACATATCTTCTTCATTTCAACCTTGTTAATAAAAGTATTTTTATGTAGAATATAATAACAAGGAATGTAGAAAAAAAGATATTTTATTAATTCATAAAAGGGAAATGTTTATGTTTTTTTATTAACTGAAAAAGACTCATGTTTTTAATTAACATAGATAAGGAATAAAAAAATTATTAATTTATAACTAAAATTAAAAGTTAAATAATATATGAAGAGGTTACCATAGATGAAGTACAATAGTGTTATCAGAAAAGCTATTTTTTTAAGAAGACCAAATAGATTTCAAGCTTATGTAGTTTTAGATGATGAGGAGTTATTAGTTCATGTTCCTAACACTGGAAGGTGTAGAGAGATTTTAAAAGAAGGATGTACAGTTCTTTTAAGAAAAGGAACTACTCCAAATAGAAAAACTCCTTATGATTTAATTGCAGCTTATAAGGGTGAGGTTTTAATAAATATAGATTCTCAGATTCCTAATAAAGTTGTAGAAGAGGCATTAATAAATAAAAAGATAGAAAAGTTAGTAAATTTTAATAATATAAGTAGAGAAAAAACTTTTGGAAATTCTAGATTTGATTTTAAATTACAAGATGATAATGAAAATACATACTTTTTAGAAGTAAAAGGGGTAACTTTAGAGGAAAATGGAGAGACTAGGTTTCCAGATGCTCCAACTGAAAGAGGAAAGAAACACATATTAGAACTGATTGAAATTAAAAAATTAGGAATGGGTGCAGGAATAATTTTTTTAATACAGATAGATAATGTAAATAAGTTTTCTCCTAATGATGAAACAGATCCTAAGTTTGGGGAAGCATTGAGATTAGCTAAAAAAGAAAGAGTAGATATCTTTGCATATAATTGCAAAGTTACTGAAGAGGAAATTGAGTTACTTAATCCTGTAGAAATAGTTTTATAAGTTTAATTTATAGAATTGAAAGGTAGAAGTCTAAATAGCATAAGTTAAGGCATCTATTATCATAATTTTAGTTTATAGAATTAAAAATATAAATATATGTAAAATATAAAACACAAAATATTAAATATTAAGTTAATGTTAGTGGATTTATTATTTAAAGTTAGAATTTATTATTTAAAGTTGAATTTATAGAAAAGATATGATAAGTATTTGAGAATATGAAAGGTGGTGAACTTTAGTTAGCTTAATTTATATATTACTATTCTTATCTAAAATAGCGAATTTTTATAAGTTATAGATGGTGATTTTAAGAAATTACAGAAGAAAATATATTTGTTTTAACTTAGAATCAGATAAATTTGAAATAAAAAATTATAGAAGGTAATATATTTGCTTTACTAAAGAAATTAATTATGAAATTTAAATATTGTCCGTTATGTGGTGAAAAATTAGAGTTAAAGAATAGCTGGGATGAGGGAATGATACCTTATTGCAGTAAACATGATATGATGTTTTTTGATTTACCTAAGCCTTGTATTGTTGTTGCTGTAATAAAAGGTGATGAGATAATTCTTTTAAAGCAAAGTTATATATATGAAAATTCTAAAGTTCTTATATCTGGATATGTAGGTGTAGATGAATGTGCAGAGGAAACTGTTTATAGAGAGGTAAAAGAAGAAACAGGAATAACAGTTAAAGATATAAAATATTTAGGTAGTGATTTTGTAAAGGGAAAAGAATTACTTATGCTAACTTATTTAGCATATTATGAATCAGGAGAAATAGAGAAATCAACTGAAGTAGAAGGAGCTGCTTGGTACAATATAGAGGATGCTCTTTGTGAATTAAATGAGGATAGCATAGGAAAAAGAGTGGTAAAAAAAGTTTTAAAAGAAATAGGTTATGAAGGTACTAATGCATTTAGATGTGAAGGAAATAATTGTAATGTATAAATTTTTTTATTAATAATTTTAGTTTATACTATTGCATTATTTGAGATTTTTTAGTAACATTATAAACAATAATTAATATAATAAAAGCATAAATAATTTGAAAATAGGACCAAAGTAGAGGTGCCGTAATTAAGAGTAGTCATAAGTAGCTGACAAGTGTTTTATGTATGATGAAAGGGATTATGGCCGAAGAGATATTAATGGTGATTAATATTTCTGGGTATATGTATAATATGCATATAACTGTCACTTTGAAAAAAGTGGAGTGCTACAAGGTACGCTAAGTTGCGATTAAGGCAGCAAAGGTGTTCCTTTGCTGTTTTTATTTATTGGAATTAAATGCCAGGAGAGTCGGTAGCTTTGCATACTTTTATACTCTGCCACTAAAAAAGTTTGTGGAGGGAAAAGATATGAAATTATTTGGATCAATGAAAGTAGAAGAAAATGAGTTATATGTTGGAGGAGTAAAAGCAAGTGCTTTAAGCAAGGAATATGGAACTCCTTTATATGTTATTGATGAAGAGTTAGTGAGAAGCAATTGTAGAAGATACTATAATGCTATGAAGTGTGAAGAAAGAGGAAACAGAGTTACCTATGCAGGAAAGGCATTTATAAATATGTCCATGTGCAATTTAGTTAATGAAGAAAATTTATATTTAGATGTTGTTTCAGGTGGAGAGCTTTATACTGCTTATAAAGCAGGTTTCCCATTAGAAAGAATATATTTCCATGGTAACAATAAATCTGATTATGAAATAGATTTAGGAGTAAGATTAGGAATTGGAAGATTTATAGTTGATAATATTCATGAACTAGAAGTTCTTAATTCTATAGCTCAAGAATATGGAAGAGTTCAAAAAGTTTATTTGAGAATAACTCCTGGAGTAGAGGCCCATACCCATGAATATATAAAAACAGGTCAATTGGACTCAAAATTTGGATTCCCTGTAATTGGTGATACAGTTTATGACGCTATTAAAAGAGCAATGGAATTAGAGTATATAGAACTTAATGGATTGCATTGTCATATAGGTTCGCAAATATTTGACTTAGAACCTTTTGAAGATACAACAGAAATTATGCTAAATCTTATAAATGATATAAAAGAAACCTTAGGATATGAAATAAAAGAATTAGACTTAGGTGGAGGATTTGGTATATATTACACTGAAGGAGATAAGCCAAAAGAAATAGAAGAATATTGTTCAGTTATAATAAATAAAGCTGATGAAATATGCAGAAAGTTAAATATGAATGTTCCTATATTAAGTATAGAGCCAGGAAGAAGTATTGTAGGGAATGCAGGATTAACTCTTTATACTGTAGGAGCTATAAAAGAAATTCCTAATATAAGAAAATATGTAAGTGTAGATGGTGGAATGAGTGATAATATAAGACCAGCCTTATACAGTGCAAATTATGAATCATTAATAGCTAACAGAGTTTTTGATAATTCTAAGGAGATAGTTACTGTAGCGGGAAAATGCTGTGAATCAGGGGATGTACTTTTAAATTCCATAGAGATGCCTAGAATGGAAACTGGAGATATATTAGCTATAATGTCTACAGGAGCATATGGACATTCAATGGCTAATAATTATAATAGAATTCCTAAGGCGGCAGTTGTAAGTGTAAGTAATGGAATTTCAAAAGTTATGTGTAAAAGAGAAACTTATGAAGATTTGCTTAGAAATGAATGTTTTTAATTAATATAAAAGTTGTATGGTAAAAAAACTATACAACTTTTTTTATTAAAAGTATTTAGAATAATGTATTAAAGTATATAATAAAAGTGAAGGATAATAATGAATATAGTAGAATATAATTTTTTTAGAATTATATAAATTTATTTAATAAAATTAAGAATCAAAAATTATTTAATAAATTAGATTGTTTCAAAATATTACTATTTAAAAGTGAAAAATATTTAATAATGAAAGACATAAAAAAGACACAATAAGTTGATAAAATAATATTGAAATATTTATGAAACTTGAGGGAAAAAGTATGAATTAAAGTTTACAAAGTTATGGTAATTTATGATATACTTATACTTGATACTTTAAGATTATTAAAGGTAAAAAATTCTAAAATTATTGAGGAATAATTTTAAATTGAGTTTAAAGATTTCTCATACTAATATTCGGAGCAAGGAGTATAAAATGAAAAAAATAATAGTAGATAGAATAGAAGGACATTTTATTGTATGTGAAGATGAAAAAGAAAATATTTTAGAATTAAAAAAAGATGACGTAATAGGTGACGTAAAAGAGGGGGATGTTTTAGTTAAAGGCAAAGATGGTAAGTTTTGCTTGGATAAAGCGCTTACAGAAAAAAGAAAAAAAGAAATAGAAGATTTGATGAAAGGTATGTGGGAATAGTAATGAGTTCTAGTAATACAAAGAAGAAATCATTCTTTTTAGATTGGATTATACCAATTTTAGCAGCTTTACTATTAGCAGCTTTGATTCATCAATTTTTATTGTTTAAGATAAAAGTTCCTACAGGATCAATGATGCCTACAGTAGAGATTGGTGATCAATTATTTGTTACTAAAATATATAATCCTAATAATATCAAAAGAGGAGATATAGTAGTTTTTAATTCTGATGAATTAAAAGAACCACTTTTAAAACGTGTCATTGGATTACCAGGTGAGCATGTTGAAATAAAAAGTGATGGTTCAGTTTATATAAATGGAAATAAACTTGAAGAAGACTATGTAAAATATCAAGGTGGAAAAACTGATATGTCTTTTGATGTTCCAAGTGGAAAGTTTTTAATGTTAGGTGACAATAGAAATAATAGTGATGATGCTAGATATTGGAGCAATCCTTATATAGATGGAAAAGACATAGAAGCAAAGGCACAGTTAACAGTATATCCTTTTGATAGAATAGGATTTGTAAAATAAACGTTAGAGAAGGAGGAATGATGTATGTTTAAAGATAAAAAAATGCTTAAATATATTGTCATATATAGTATTATAGCGTTTGGTATATTATTAACCTTTAATATGGTTAAAGATGAAATGCTATACGAAAAAGTAGATTATAGTACTTTCATGCAAATGTTAGATAAAAAAGAAGTTAAATCAGTAAACTTTTCAGGAAATCAAATTGAGATAACACCTTCAGATAGCAGTAATTTAAAAGGGAAAATCTTATATACAACTAATCCAGCAGTTGCTGGTATTACTCAACCAGAGTTAATTAAAGATTTAACTGTAGCTGGGGTAGAATTCAATGTAACTAAACCAGAAAACTATCAACTTTTAGGTTTATTAATGTCATGGGTTTTCCCATTAATACTTATATTCTTTGTTGGTAGAATGATGTTCTCTAAAATGAATAATAAAATGGGTGGCGGAGTAATGTCATTTGGTAAAAATAATGCTAAGCTTTATGCTGAAAATGAGACTGGAATAACATTTAAAGATGTTGCAGGTCAAGATGAAGCTAAAGAATCCTTAGTAGAAATTGTAGACTTTTTACATGATACAAGAAAATACGTAGAAATAGGAGCTAAGCTTCCAAAGGGTGCTTTATTAGTAGGGCCTCCAGGAACAGGTAAAACTTTACTTGCTAAGGCTGTTGCAGGGGAAGCAAAAGTACCATTTTTCTCTATGTCAGGTTCAGACTTCGTTGAGATGTTTGTAGGTATGGGAGCTGCGAGAGTAAGAGATTTATTCAAGCAAGCAGAAGAAAAAGCTCCATGTATAGTTTTCATAGATGAGATTGATGCTATTGGTAAGAGTAGAGATGGTGCTATTCAAGGAAATGATGAAAGAGAACAAACTCTTAACCAATTATTAACTGAGATGGATGGTTTTGATTCTTCAAAAGGAGTTGTTATTTTAGCAGCTACAAATAGACCAGAAGTTTTAGATAAAGCTTTATTAAGACCAGGTAGATTTGATAGAAGAATAATTGTTGATAGACCAGATTTAATAGGTAGAGAGGAAATATTAAAGGTTCACTCTAGAGACGTTAAATTATCAGATGATGTATCTTTAGAAGAAATAGCAAAATCTACTCCAGGTGCTGTTGGGGCAGACTTAGCAAACATAGTTAATGAGGCTGCTTTAAGAGCCGTAAAACATGGTAGAAAGTTTGTAATTCAAGAAGACTTAGACGAAGCTGTTGAAGTTATAATAGCGGGTCAAGAAAAGAGAGATAGAATACTTTCACCAAAAGAAAAGAAAATAGTTGCATATCATGAAGTAGGTCACGCATTAGTTGCAGCTTTATTAAATAATACTGACCCAGTTCATAAAATAACAATAGTTCCTAGAACAATGGGAGCTTTAGGATACACAATGCAACTTCCAGAGGAAGAAAAATACTTAGTATCTAAGGAAGAAATGATAGATCAAATATCAGTTATGCTTGGTGGTAGAGCAGCAGAGGAAGTAGTATTTAATAGTATAACTACTGGTGCATCAAATGATATTGAAAGAGCTACTCAATCAGCTAGAAATATGATAACTATTTATGGTATGAGTGAGAGATTTGATATGATGGCTTTAGAAGCTATGAGTAATAGATACTTAGATGGAAGACCAGTTAGAAACTGTTCAGAAACTACTGCTGCCATAGCTGATGAAGAAGTTTTACAAGTTATTAAAAAAGCTCATGAAAAATCAATTAAGATTTTAATTGAAAATAGAGAGTTATTAGATGAGATAACAGGTGTTCTTTTAGATAAAGAAACTATCATGGGTGACGAATTCATGGAAATAGTTTATGGTAAATATCCAGAAAAGAGAGAAGCTGATGAAAAGGCTAAGAAAGAAATTCAAAGTCTAAGAGAGCAAGCTTTAGCTAAGAGAAAAGAAAAAGAAGAAGCAATCAAAAAAGCTAGAGAAGAAGCATTAAGATTAGAAGAAGAGCAAAGAAAACAAGATGAATTAAAAGCTATGATCGAAGCTCAAGAAGAGGCTGCAAAATTAGCAAGAGCTAATAATGAAGCTAACAATGATGCTTTAGATTCATCTAAAGAAAATGAAGAAGTTAAATCTAATGTTAATGATGGAGCTACAGAAGAAAAGAAAGATGATAGCTCTACAAATAATAAAGTTGACGGTGAATAGAAATAAGGCGCATAAAAATATAGAAAAAAATATTTTCTATTTCACTTTTAGTGTTAGTTTAAAATAATATACACTATAATTTTATAAGATGATAAAATGTGCATGAAGTTAAAAATGCTTCATGCACTTTTTGACTTTTCATTTGTATTTTTAATGAGAGGAAAGTTAATGTTATAATTGGGTATAATGTAATAGAGAAAGTAAGAAAGGAAGATTCTAATGACTGATAAAAAAGATATAGAATTTTTAGTTGAAGAGAAAAAATTAGAGGAAGTTTCTAATATATTAAATGAAGAAATGCTTTCATATATAAATAAAAGAAAATTTGTAACACAATATATATTAGATTATAGAAAAAATGCAGTTGAAGAATATAAAGATGATGAAGATAAATTAATAGAGTACTTTGACCATGAAAGATATGTAAAAGAACAAGCCTTTACTACAATAGATAAAAAATTAAAGGAATTAACAATCTTAAAGGAATCACCTTACTTTGGAAGAGTTACTTTTAATGATTTAGAGTTTGATCAAAAGGATACTTTATATGTTGGTAGATTTGGAGTAACTCCAGAGGGAAGCTATGAGCCTGTAATAGTAGATTGGAGAGCCCCTGTGGCTTCACTTTTTTATCATGGTAGTTTAGGAGAAGCAAGTTATACATCACCAGATGGACCTATAAAATGTGATATAGAAGGTAGAAGACAGATTATAGTTAAAAAAGGAGAATTAAAGGGAGTTTTTGATTCAGCCATAGATGTAAAAGATGATATTTTACAAATGGTTCTAAGTAATAACAGTTCTGATAAGCTTAAAGATGTAATAATGACAATCCAACAAGAGCAAGATGAAATCATAAGAAAAGAGAGAACTTCTAATATAGTTGTAAATGGAGTAGCAGGTAGTGGTAAAACTACAATAGCTCTTCATAGAGTTGCATACCTTTTATATAACTATAGAAAAGAATTAGAAGATAAAGTTCTTATCTTAGGACCAAATGGTATATTTATGGAGTATATTTCACAAGTATTACCTAGTCTTGGGGAAGTAGGAGTAAAACAGGAGACTTTTGCTAGTTTTGCTTTAAAAGAAATGGATAGTGAATTATACATAATGAGTTTTGATAAGTATTTAGAAAAAATACTTTCAGAGGATAAAGAGTTTATAGAGGATGCTAAATATAAAAATTCATATGAGATAATTAAAGATTTAGATAACCTAGTAAAAGAAATGGATAAGGATTATTTCCATGTTGAAGATGTAAAATACTTTGGTGATTTAGTTATTTCAAAAGAAGAAATAGAAGAAATGTTTAATAAACATTATGAGTATATGCCTTTATTCAGAAGAAGTGAAAAAATTAAGAGAATAATATTATCTAAGATAAAGGATAAGAGAGACGAAAAAGTTTGGGAGCTTAATGAAGAATTAAGAAAAGAAAAGGAAAAATTAACTCCTGAAGAACTTTTAATTGAAGAAAATAACTTAGAATTTAGAAGAAAATTAAGAATAAGAGAAATTGTTAAGGAAGTAATGGATTCAAGAGCTAAGTTAGATAGTTGGATTTCAAGAGAAGATGTTTTAGATATCTATGATAGATTTAATGGAAATAAAAAAGAATATACAATAAATGATTTAGCACCAATATTATACTTAGCAATAAAATTAGAAGGTAAAAAAGCAACAAAAGATTATAGACATGTGGTTATAGATGAAGCTCAAGATTATTCACCACTTCAATTTAAGGTTGTAAGAGAATTAACAGGAACTAAGTATTTTACTGTTGTAGGAGACGTAAATCAAAGACTTATTAAATATTCAGACTTAGCTCCTATGATGGAACTAGGAAAAATATTTGATGATGTAAATCCAGATATTTATAACCTAAATAAAAGTTATAGAAGTACTTATGAAATAATGGAATATGCAAATAAATATCTTGATGAAGATAGAATAATTCCTATAGTTAGACATGGTAAACCAGTTGAGGAAATTGAATTCCATAATGATGAAGAACTTTCAGAAAGCATTATTGAGTCTTTAAAAGAATTTTCAAATGAAGGCTTAGAAAGTATTGCTATTATAACAAGGGACAAAGAAGAGTTAGAAAAGGTGTATAATCTTATAAGTAATAAAGTGCATTTAGTTAAGTTTGATAACGAAGATGTATTATATAAAGGTGGAAATGTTATAATACCATCTTACTTTGCAAAGGGATTAGAATTTGATGGGGTTATTATTGTAGATAATGGATCATTAAAGGATGAAAATGAAGATCTAATAAAATATATAATGAGTACTAGAGCGCTTCATAGATTAAAAGAAATACAATTTAAATAATTTTACTTTTTAAAAGGATTTTATAAAAATAGATTTTAATAAAAGTTACAAGCATATTTTGAGAGTTTTTAAACTAGATATTTTCATTATACTCTTTGTAACTTTTATTATTAAACTTTTATAAAATCCTTTTTGTTTTACTAAAGGAGATTAAGTTTTATTGCTGTATAAAATTTGTTTAACATAAGAATAAAATGTATAAAAACACAAAAGGGATATCTAGAATCAAATAATAAATTTGAAAATAAAATATATTAAAATTAATTAAATAACTAATGAATATGTTTTCTATATGAGTATATAGTTATAAAATGCTTATTAAAAATAATTTTATATTAAAAATCAACCTTTGCAATATATTTATATTAAAAAAAATATATTGCATTTTTATTCATTAATAATGTATAATTATTCAAGAAGAGAGCAATGAGCGAATAAATATTAGGGGGAATATATATGAAAAAGAATATATTTAAAAAGATATTGTCAGTGGCTATGATTGGAGGATTGACTTTAAGTTTAGCAGGATGTGGGGCAAAAACTGCTAAAGAAAATGGATCTAATGATAAGGTAGCTAAGATAAAAGAAAGTGGAAAATTAGTAGTTGGTCTTAGTGCTGATTATGCACCTTATGAATTCCATATAATTAAAGATGGAAAAGACCAAATCGTTGGGTTGGATATAGACATTGCAAAAGAGGTTGCTAAAAATCTTGGGGTTGATTTAGAAATTAAAGAGATGGAATTTGGGGCTATAATTCAATCTGTTAAAAATGGAATGATTGATATGGGGATTTCAGGAATAACTCCTGATGAAAAAAGAAAAGAAGCAGTAGATTTTTCAGATATTTATTATGAAGCAGAGCAAGGAATATTAATAAATAAAGATAATAAAGAATCTATAAAAGGAATTGGGGATTTAAAAGGAAAAAAAGTTGGGGCTCAAATGGGGTCTATTCAAGCAGAGATAGCTAAAGGAATAGAAGGAGCCGATGTTAAGCTTTTAGATAATGTAAATACTTTAATTTTAGAATTAAAAACTGGTAAGTTAGATGCTGTAATTACTGAACTTCCTGTTGCTAAAATAGCTTCAGAGGTTAATTCTGAGTTAGCTGTTGCAGATGAGGTGATTAAAAACTCAGAGGGTGGTTCAGCCATAGCAATACAAAAAGGAAATAAAGACTTAGTTGATGAAGTCAATTCTACAATTAAAGAGTTAAAAGAAAGTGGAAAGATAGATCAATTTACAAATGATGCTATTGAATTAGTTCCATATCAAAAGAAAGAAGAATAAAATTAATTTTAATAATTAGGGGGCAATACTATGGGGGGATTAGACTTCAGTTTTTTAAAAGAGTATTTTCCAGTATTTTTGGAAGGTGCTAAATGGACATTAATAATTTCAGCAATAACAGTTATTTTGGGAGCTTTATTAGGAACAATTTTATGCTTTATGAAACGTTCCAAATTTTCAATATTTAAAGTTAAAATTTTAAGGGTTATTTCTACTGCTTATGTAGAAGTTATAAGAGGAACACCTCTTTTATTACAAATATATATAGTTTATTTTGGATTACCTTCCTTTGGAATTCAATTAGAGGTTTTACCTTCATGTATTATTGCTATTTCCTTAAATTCAGCAGCTTATGTTTCAGAAATAATAAGAGCGGGGATAGATGCTGTTGATAAGGGACAATTAGAAGCCGCTAGAAGTTTAGGTATGACAGAAGGAATGGCTATGAGACTTATAATACTTCCTCAAGCTATAAAAAACATACTTCCTGCTATAGGAAATGAGTTTGTTGCCATAATAAAGGAATCATCTATGGCATCTACAATTGGAGTAGCAGAACTTATGTATTCATCAAAAATAGTTACAGGGGCTACTTATAAAGGTTTTGAACCACTTATTGTTATAGCAATGTTTTATTTTGTTATGACCTTTAGTTTAGGAAGAGTTATGTCTTATGTAGAAAAGAGGTTGAGTAAATCATGATAAATGTTAGAAATTTATATAAAAGTTTTGGTAAAAATGAAGTTTTAAAAGATATAAATGAAACAATAAAAAAGGGAGAAGTAGTAGTTATAATAGGGCCTTCAGGGTCAGGAAAAAGTACATTTTTAAGATGCTTAAATTTATTAGAGGAACCCACTTCAGGGGTAATTAATTTTGAAGGGGAAGATATAACAGATAAAAATGTTGATATAAATAAAATAAGAGAAAAGATGGGAATGGTTTTTCAACAATTTAATCTTTTCCCACATAAAACAGTTATGGAGAATTTAACAATAGGACCAACAAAAATAAAAAATATTTCTAATGGTGAAGCTATAAAAAAAGGAAGTGAATTATTAGAAAAGGTAGGTCTTTTAGATAAAAAGAATGTTTATCCCAATTCACTTTCAGGAGGACAAAAACAGAGAATAGCTATAGCAAGAGCTTTAGCTATGGAACCAGATGTTATGCTTTTTGATGAGCCAACATCTGCTTTGGACCCTGAAATGGTAGGAGAAGTTTTAGGAGTTATGAAGTCTTTAGCTAAAGATGGAATGACCATGGTTGTAGTAACCCATGAAATGGGCTTTGCAAAGGAAGTTGGAGATAGAATATTATTTATGGATGAAGGAAGAATAATTGAAGAAGGTACTCCAGAGGAGATATTTCAAAATCCTAAAAATTCAAGAACTAAAGATTTTCTATCAAAAGTTTTATAAATGCCTTTAAGAGATTAAATCTTAATAGATTTAATCTTTTAAATAAATTAATTAGTACAAAAAGAGGATGTAAAGAAAAAAATCTTTATGTCCTCTTTTGTATTTTAAAATAAAAATTAATTATTGAATAAATATTAATTATTTTTTAATGAAAATTTTACTGTAAATGTTATAATATTTAAGTAAATATTATATAGAAAGATAGTGAGGAAATTTTATGAAGGAAAAAGTAAAAAGCTTTTTAAAGTGTAACTGGGTTTTTATTTTCTTAGTGATAACACTTCAAATAAAATCAATGTTACTTTTATCAATGCTTAGAACCCCAGGGTCTAGAGGAATTAATTTTGATTTAATGTATTTTACTCCCCCTGCTTGGTGGGCTCATATAGCAATAGTTACGTTAATAGCGAGTTTTGTTTATCTATTTAAAGGTAAAGGAAGAATGTGGGCAGGTATAGTTATTGATATTCTAGTAACAATTTTATTCGTGGCTGATATTTGGTATTACAGAGTAAATGGAACTTTTTTATCAATAAGACATATAATTGAGCCAGGAATATTTAATCCTGTAGGAAAGAGCTTATTTAATTTAGCTAAAGTAGATGTAGTGTTCATAGTTGATTTTATAATATTATTTTTAGTTTATAACTTTACAGGTTTAAAAAAGGTTAAATATAAAAATAATATAAAAACTAGATTAATTGCATTTATATGCATTTTTGGAATAAGTGCAACAGTAATAGGGGTATCACACTACTATATAGATATTCAAAGAAAATCAGATAAAAGTTTTTTAAGAATATCATGGGCGCCTTTTCAAACAATTAGTGACTCAAGTCCATTAGGATATCATGGATATGATATTTATTATTATGCTAACAGAAAAGAAACTTTAACTGATACTCAAAAAAATGAAATTAAAGCTTGGTTTGATGAAAACAAAGAAGATTTACCAGATAACAAGTATAAAGGTATGCTTCAAGGAAAAAATGTTATAGCCTTGCAGGTTGAGTCTCTTGAAAACTTTGTTATAGGTAAAAAAGTTTATGGTCAAGAGATTACTCCAAACATAAATAAACTTTTAAAGAATAGTCTATATTTTGATAATATAAAAGAACAAAACAATTCAGGAACAAGTTCAGATTGCGATATAATGGTTAATACATCAATACTTCCTGTTAGAGAAGGAACTACAGTATTTGGTTATCCATGGGCTGAATATAATACTTTACAGAAAATATTAAAGAGTAATGGATATTCAACAGTTTCAACACATCCAGAGGTTCCTGGAAATTGGAACTGGGCAGAGGTTCATAAGGCATTTAAAGCTGATGAAATATGGGACGCTCATCAGTTTGATCAAAGTGAAATAATAGGACTTGGAATGTCAGATGAATCTTATTTAAGACAGGTTGGAGAAAGATTAAAGAGTCAAAAACAACCTTTCTATACATTCTTAGTAACATTAACAAGTCATGGACCATTTGATATGCCTAAGGATAAACAATATTTAAATTTACCAGAAGATTTAAATGAAAATATGTTAGGTGCATATTTCCAAAGTGTTAGATATACAGATGAAGCTATTGGAGAATTTATAAATCAATTAAAAGAAGAAGGTCTTTTAGACAATACTGTAATAATGATTTATGGAGATCATGGTGGAGTTCATAAATTCTACGAAGATAAAATAAAAGATGCTCCTTTAGAGGGAGATTGGTGGAAAGATGATGAAAAGGAAATACCTTTCTTAATATACAATCCAAGTATTAATGGAGAGACTATATCAAAAGAAGGTGGTCAAATAGATTTCTTACCAACTATAGCATACCTTTTAGGATTTAATAGAGATACTTTTGATAGTACAGCAATGGGAAGAGTATTAGTAAATACTAATAGAAATGCAAGCATATTAAATAATGGAGAAATAGTTGGGAATCCAACACCTGAAGAAAAAGCTCATCTAGAGAAATCATTTAATATTGCAGATATGATTATACAAGGAAATTATTTTAAAAATAATTAATTAAATTTAAAGCTATTAGCTATATTTTGATTAGGATTTAGCTAGTAGCTTTACATATGTTTTATTAGTTTTAATATTAGGAGGATAAGTTATTAGAAAGGTAACAATTATTTTGATTTAATTAAAATATTTAATACCTTCTTTCTATTAAAATGTAAAAAGTTTACTTGGTAATAGATTCAAAAAATGCAATAATAATAGAGTGATAACTAAATATTTATTTACTAATTATATTAGAAAGGAGAAGATTTATGGCTAAAAGTAATGGACTTTTAAGTAAAATAGGTGGATTCTTTAAAAAGTTTCCTTTAGAAATTTTATTTTATATTTTACTTGTATTTAAGATAACTGTTTTTTGTACAATGCTAAAAAGCAATAGTGGAATGGAGCTGAATTTAGGATTTGTATATGGATTAATAGATTATAAGATAATATATCTTTTATTCCCATTAATATTCATAAGTTTTGGATTTTTATTTAAAAGATGGGGAAAGTTTATTTATCTATATATTGTAGACTTAGGAATTTCAGCACTTTTAATTTTTGATTTACTTTATTACAGATTGTATGGAACTTTTCCATCAATAAAGTTTTTAATTTACCCAGATTTATTTAATCCTTTAAATAAGGATCTTATCTTCTTTAGAAGTAGAATGATATTATTTATAATAGACTTAGTATTATTACCTATACTTTACATATTATTTAGAAAGTATAATAAGGATTGGTATTTTGGAAAGGTAAAATATAGAGTTATAGCATTTTTATTAACATTCTTAGTACCAAGTGGATGTGTTTTAGGAAAATACTATTTATATGATGTTAAGGATATAACTAATGGAGAAAAAGGATTTTTAAGGGTTGCTTGGACACCAACTAGTGGAATTTTCAGAGCTACTCCTTTAGGATATCATTTCTTTGATATTTATAAGACCTTAGTTCTTGATAAGGATATAAAATTAAGCAATGAAGAAAAACAAGAAGTTAAAAATTGGCTTGATGCAAATTATGAAAACTTACCAGACAATCAATATAAAGGAGAATTAAAAGGCAAAAACTTAGTTGTTTTACAAATTGAATCTTTAGAAGATTTTGTTATAAATAAAAAAATTGATGGACAGGAGATAACTCCTACATTAAATTCAATACTAAAGAATTCATATTATTTCCCTAATATTTATGAAGAAAACTTAACTGGATTTAGTTCAGATGCAGATTTAATGGTTAATACAGGTATGTTACCAATAACTAATACTGCTACATCTTTTGCTTATCCAAGTAGAACTTTAACAACATTGCCATCTATATTAGAAAAGAATGGTTATACTACAGTTTCAGCTCATCCAGAAGTAGCTGGAAGTTGGAATTGGGGGGAAGTACACCACAGTTTACTAAAATTCCAAAATTCATATACATTATATGACTTTAATGAAGATGAAATAATTGGATTAGGAATTTCAGATAAGAGTTACTTAACTCAATTAGCTACTAAGGCTGGGGATTTAAAACAACCATTCTATCTATTTACTGTTACTTTAACAAATCATGGTCCTTTTGAGATTGATGATGCACATACAACAATAAAAATACCTAGTGAAATAGAAGGAACTCTTATAGGACAATACTTTAAAACAGTAAGATATACAGATGAAGCTATTAAAATGTTTATGGACAAACTAAAAGAAGAAGGAAGATTTGATGATACTGTATTTGTTATATATGGTGATCATGCTGGTCCAAATAAATATTATAAAGATCAATTAAAAGATGTTAATTTTGACGGTAACTATTGGAAGCTTAATGAGAAAAAAGTACCACTTATAATCTATAATCCATCAATACAAGGAAAAACAATAGAAACTAAGGGTGGACTTATAGATGTTATGCCAACAGTTTCATATCTTTTAGGTGTTAATGATGGCAGCTTAAGAAATGTAATAGGAAGAAATCTTTTAAATACAAATAGAAATATAGTAGCACTTCCAGATGGTGAAGTAGCAGGAGAAGCTAAATCTCAAGATGAGTTAAATCATGTTAAGAAATCTTATGATATATCAACTAAGATAATAAGATCAGATTATTTTAAAAATAATTAATAAGAAGGAGACTTTGAAAAAATAAGTTTTAAATATTTTTAATATAAGTTCTCAAGTTTGTATAAAAAAAGTAGCTATGAAAATTCATAGCTACTTTCTCTTTTAACAAGTAAAATCTTTATCAATAGTTATTATGCAGTTATATTGAGGGTGAGTTTCTTTAACAGCTTTTATAATTTCTTCTTTAAGCTCACTTTCAGACATAACTTTTCTTAGTTTTTCTGGGTTAACAACAATATCGAATATAAGATTTTTCTTGTTACCATGACCAACAATTCTAAAATCATGCATTGATTCTATTAGTGGATTATATTTGATTATTTTGTCTATTTCTTCTTTAGCCTGTTTTATTTCATCATCTTCTAAACAAATAGGGTCCATATGAATTACTAGATAAATCTTTAGTTTTTTAGAAATTTCTCTTTCAGCCATATCTATGATATCGTGTATTTTCATAACATTTATGTCAGAAGGTATTTCTGCATGAATTGAAGCCATACATTTACCTACACCATAGTTATGAATTATAAGATCGTGAACTCCTATTATATGATCATATGATAAAACCATTTCTCTAATATTTTTAGCAAGCTCTGGATCAGGTGCTTCTCCTAAAAGTGGATTTATAGTCTCTTTTACTAAAGTAAATCCAGCATATAAAATAGCTAAGGAAACAATAACACCTATATATCCATCAATAGGGAAAGTAGTAAATTTTGCAGCTAAAAATGATATAACAACACATGTTGAAGTAAATACATCCCCTAAAGCATCAACTGAAGCAGCCTTAAGAGCTGAAGAATTTATTCTGTTACCTGTTAATTTATTAAATCTACTTAACCAAAATTTAAAGAATATTGATACTACAAGTAGAATAAAAGGAATTACTTCAAAGGTTACAGGTGTTGGATTAAGAATTCTTTCAATTGATGACTTGGTGAATTGAAAACCTACTAACATTACCATGAATGCTACGATTAGAGCTGAAATATATTCAATTCTACCATGTCCAAATGGATGTTCTTTATCAGCTGGCATTTTAGCTAATTTAAAACCTATCATGGTTATTACAGAAGAGCCAGCATCAGATAAGTTATTAAAGGCGTCTGCTGTTATAGCTATACTTGCTGAAATTAATCCTACAGAAAATTTTATTAAGAATAAAATTATATTAACAATTATTCCAACTATACTAGCTAAGTACCCATAAGAACTTCTAACACTTTCATTTTCTGTGTTTTTGTAATCCTTAATGAAGGTTTTTATTATAAGATTTGAAAACATATTAATCATCTCTCCATTTTTATTAAGTTTTAAATTAAGTTTATATTAAATTAAAAAATAATTATTATAGTTGATTTAAAAAAATAAAACCTAGAAGTTATATAAATTTATTCAACTAAATCTCATTATATTATATCATAATATTTTATATTGAAAAATATTGAAATAGAATATAAAATAATAAGCAAATTGGGGAATTTTTAATATAGGGAAATTATGAAATATAGGAGAGAAAAAGACATATGAATAGAAGAAAAATAAGTGCTTTATTACTGTCGTGTACTTTAGCTATGAATATTTCAAGCTTTAATGAAATTGTTCTAGCAGATGAAAATAAGGGAGAAGAAGTTCAAAAGGAAAGTCATAATGAAAGTAATTGTATAGCTGGGGATTACCATGAAGTTAATAATGGAAATGCAAAAAATACAGAGAACACACCTGTTATAAATGGAATAAAAGTAAACAAACAATTGATAGATATAAATTATTCTCAAGGAGTTACTATAAATCCAAAATATATAGTTATACATGATACTGATAATAGACAAGCTGGTGCTAATGCTATGGCTAATAGAAATTACTTTGCAAATCATCCAAATGCTAAAGCATCAGCACATTATATAATTGATGAAGGCAATATTATTCAAGCTTTAGAAGATACTTGGAAGGGGTGGCATGTTGGAGATGGTAATAATCCCAATATAAATAATTCCACAACTATTGCTATAGAACTATGTGTTAATAAGGAAAATGATTTTGATAAAACTTTAGAAAATGGAATTGAATTAACAAAATATCTAATGAATAAATACAATATACCAGCAGAAAACGTTGTTATGCATAGAGATGCAAGTGGAAAAACATGTTCAAGGATGATGATTGAAGATAGACCAAGTTTATGGCCTTATTTTAAAGAGAGAATTTCTGGTGGAGATGGAAGCTTAGAAGATGACGGGTTAAAACCTAAAATGCAGGGAAAAGTTACTAATGCTTCTGTTCTTAATGTGAGAGAGAGTCCAAGTACTTCAGGAAGAATAGTTCACAAATTAAATAGAAATCAAGTGGTAGGAATATATGAAGAGTTAAATGGATGGTACAAAATTGACTATATAGATGGAGTTAAAAAGAAGTATGGATATGTAAGTAAGGATTATATATCAATAATTAATGAAAATCCTGAGGATGAAGAAACTAATGGGGATATTGAAATAGAAAAACCATCTGTATCAGCAAATAAGAAAGGGATAGTAAAAGTAAATAGTGCCTTAAATATGAGAAGCGGTCCAGGAAGCAATTACGGAGTAATAGGAACTTTATGTAATAATGATGAGGTAGAAATTATCAAAGAAGTTGATGGATGGTATGAAATAAAGTTTAATGGAAAAAGTGGATATGTATCAAGCCAATACATAAAAGTAGTAGATAACGAGTCAAATGAAGAAAAACCATCTGTATCATTAAATAAACAAGGGGTAGTAAAGGTAAATAGTGCTTTAAATATGAGAAGTGGCCCAGGAAGTAATTACGGAGTAATAGGAACTTTACGTAATAATGATAAGGTAGAGATAATTAAAGAAGTAGATGGCTGGTATGAAATAAAATTCAATGGTAAGGTTGGATATGCTTCAAAGTCATATATAACTATAGTCAATGAAGGATCTAATAATGGAACTGAGAGTGAAATTAAAGAAGGAACTGTATATGGGGTAAGTACAAATCTAAATGTTAGAACTGGTCCAGGAACTTCATATCAAGTTATTGGATACTTATTATCAGGAGATAAAGTTAAAATTTTAGGAGAGGAAAATGGTTGGTATAAGGTTCAATTTAATGCTAGTACAGGTACTAAGAATGGATATGTAAGTAAAGATTATATTAAGGTTTAATTAGTTGTGAATATATTTAAATAGTGTAAATTTTTGAATAAAGGAAGTACTTTTTGGATAACTTTAAGATTTTGTTAATTATGGATTTTGTGGTAAAGTATAATTAAAAGTATCTATTTTATACAGAAAGGTGAGATACATATGGAAAAAGTTATTGCAAATGAATTAATTAATTTTTTATATGAAAGTCCAACAGCTTTTCATGCAGTAAAGAATGTTAAGGACACTTTAGAATTTGAAGGCTTTAAAGAATTAAAAGAGGCTGATAGATGGAACTTAGAAGTAGAAGGAAAGTATTTTGTAACTAAAAATGATTCAGCTTTAATTGCTTTTAGAGTTGGTAAAGGTGATATTGCTGAAAATGGATTTAAAATAATTGGTGCTCATACTGATTCACCAGGATTTAGAATAAAACCAAATCCAGAGATTACAGTTGAAAATACTTATGTAAAATTAAATACAGAAGTTTACGGAGGACCAATACTAAATACTTGGTTTGATAGACCACTAGCTTTAGCTGGAAGAGTATCCTTAGTAAGTAAAAATCCATTAAAACCAGTAAATAAGATAGTTAATATAAATAGACCTATACTTATAATTCCAAACTTAGCTATTCATATGAATAGAGAAGTTAATGAGGGATATAAAATAAATAGACAAAAGGATACATTACCTTTATTATCACTTGTTAATGAAACTTTAGAAAAAGGTAATTATTTAGTTGAACTTTTAGCAAAAGAATTATATTGTGAAAAAGAGGATATTCTTGATTTTGAATTATATCCATATGAATATGAAAAAGGTTGCTTAATGGGATTAAATGAAGAGTTTATATCTTCAGGAAGATTAGATGATTTATCAATGGTTCATGCAGGTATTAAAGCATTAATGGATGCTGAGGTATCACAAGCTACTAATGTAATGGTATGTTTTGATAATGAAGAGGTTGGAAGTGCTACTAAACAAGGTGGAGATTCAGATTTCTTAAAAACAATATTAGAAAGAATAGTTCTAGCTTTAGGTAAAGATAGAGAGGATTTCTTAAGATCATTATCAGAATCATTTATGATTTCAGCAGATTTAGCTCATGCTGTTCATCCAAATTTAGGAGAAAAACACGATCCTGTAGTTAGACCTGTTTTAGGAAAAGGACCTGTAATAAAAATAGCAGCATCACAAAGCTATACAAGTGATAGTGATTCATCGGCTGTTTATGAAATGATATGTAGAAATGCAGGGGTTAATGTTCAAAAGTTTGTTAATAGATCAGATATGAGAGGTGGTTCAACTATAGGACCAATATCATCAACTCATTTACCAATAAGATCAGTTGACATGGGAACTCCAATATTAGCAATGCATTCAATAAGAGAGTTTGGTGCTGTTAAAGATCATTTTGATTGTATAAAGTCATTCACTGAATTCTTTAGAATTTAGTCTATTAATAATTTTCAATATATTTAGTTAATATAATTTTTATTAATTATAATAAAAGTGGGATGTAGAAATTTACATCCCATTTTTTATATTTAAATATCATCGTCATCTAGCATATCGCCTTCTATATAGTCAAATTCACTATAGGATATATTGTTACAAACTATGTCATCTTCTAATGGGTTTGGCAATTTAGTATAAGTTTTACCAGTTTTAGAATAAGAAACTAAATCATGTTTTTCTGGACTATAAAAGTCTCTATCTCTTGGAGGATATTTTTTACTCATATTTATTTCCCCTTTCAAATTTAAATTTTGAGTTTTGTTTTAGATTAATGATTTAATTTAAATTAGATAAATTAAAGTTACATTAATAAAAACAAATTATTAATATAGCTATAAATTAGAGTTTTAATCTCTAAATTTTTAGCTTAAATTTATTTTCCCCAAAATAAATTTAGTTATTAAGTTAAAATTAGAGTTTGCTTGGTAATTAGTATAGTTTTAGGAAACCTATGTGTTATTTTGTTAAAACTATTATTAATAAGTTTTAAGTAGCTTATATTTATTTAAAGTGGAATTAATAAAGTTGAAAAAAGAAATACTATACTTTAGGATGGTATAATAAGAAGAAAAAATAGATAATACACAGTTGGAAGTTTGGAGGGAGAATTTAATTATGTCATATAAATTAATATGTATAGATATGGATGGAACATTATTAAATAATAAACATGAAATTAGTGAAAGAAATAAAGAGGCTATAAAAAAAGCTACAGAGAGAGGCGTAAAGGTAGCTGTAACAACAGGTAGATTATTTGCCTCAGCTAAATATTATGCAGGACTTTTAGGAGTTAAAACACCTATAATATCATGTAATGGTGCTTTTATAAGAGAAAAGGATGAAGATAAAGTAATATATGAATCTGTTTTAAATGAGGATCAACTAGATAGAATATATGATGTCATAAAAAAATATGATATTAATATGGCCTATTTTAATACACCAAACACTGTAATCTCTGAAAAGATTGTTCCAGAAGAGCATGGCTATAAGGTTATGAATAAAATGATGGGAGAATCAAAGGAAAAGGTAATGTTTTCAGAAGGAATAGATTTTAAAGAAGCTTTTAAAACTTATGGGAAACATATACTTAAGGCTATTTGTATAGAAAATGATAGTAATAAGCTTGAAGATTTATTTAAGGCAAAAGAAGAATTGAAAAAATATGAAGATTTAGAAGTTGTAAGTTCTTCACCAAGTAACTTTGAAGTAATGAATAAAGGTACTTCAAAAGGACGTGCCGTAAAAGTTTTAGCTGATATATTAAATATAAACAGGGAAGAGATTATGTGTTTAGGAGATAGTGAAAATGATCTTAGTATGATAGAATTTGCTGGACTTGGAGTAGCTATGGGAAATGCAGAAGAATTTTTAAAAGAAAAAGCTGATTACATAACAGATACAAATGAAAATGATGGAGTAGCTAAGGCTATAGAAAAGTTTGTATTAGATTAATTTAACCATATTTTTTATAATATAGAAGATATTAATTTTATATAAGATTAAATAAAAAGTTAAGTTTTTTTATTTAGTATTTTAAAAATATTTTCTTAAATAAATAGAGACTAAAATCGTAAAATTTAGGATTTTAGTCTCTTTATTTTCATAAAAATTTATGTTGCAAAGTAGAAGCTTTCTATAAATTTCTCTATATTATTTATTTTATTCCTTTGTTGTGGTTGTTTTGGATTCTTTTTTTGTTATGGTAGAAGAACCATTTTTAGTTGTAGTGGTAGTTGTAGTAGTGGTTGTCACCACTGTTGTAACAATAGTAGTGGAATCATCTAAATTTTTATCTTCTTTTGATAAAGCTGGTTTAAATGGCCACCAATTTGCCTTTCCAAATATTTTTACCATTGCTGGAATAAATAGAGGAAGAACAAAGACAACATATAAAAGTATGCCTGTTAGAACCACCATGGAAATTTCAATTAAGGATAATACTCCAGATGGAAGTAAGGCTGCAAAGGTACCACTAAGGATTATTACGGCAGATATTATTACTCCACCCATACTTTTCATTGTTCTTATTATACGTTCTTTTATAGAACCATTAAGATCTTGGTTAAATCTTGTCATTATAAATATTGAATAATCTATACCTAAAGCCATTAAAACTACAAAACCAAAGAATGATGTTATCCATGATATACCTGGATATCCCATGATTTTAGTGACAACAAATTGTATTACGCTTATTGAAGTAAAATAAGTTAGTAATAAAGAAATCATTAAGTAAATTGGCATTGTTAAAGATCTTAATATAATAATTAAGGTAATAAATACTCCAACTATTACAAATATTAAAGCTTTATCATAATCAGAGTCAGCCATCCTTTTAGTTTCGTATGTTGTACTAGCCATTCCACCAATACCTATATTAGCGTTTTCTAACTTAGTTCCTTTAACTCCATCTTGAACAAGAGATTTAAGATTAGGAATTTCATTAACTGCTTCATTGGAATAAGGATTCTTTGTAGTAATTACATTTATTACTGCTAATTTACCATCTGAGCTCATATATTGATTTAGGGATTTTTTAAATTCATCATTACTAAATACCTCAATTGGAACACAAATTCCTGAAAGATTATAAGATAGATTTGACCAATCATTTATAAATCCGTTAGCATACTTAAGACCATTTTGAATTTCAGTTAATCCATTAGAACCAGCCTCAAGTCCATTAGATAATTCATTTATTTGGCCAGAAAATTCTTTGAAACCATCTTGGATTTTAGATTGACCATTAGCTATTTGGTTTAAGGCATTTGAAATTTCAGGAACTTTAGATGAAATTTCTTCTCCCCCTGCTAAGGATTTGCCAAGACCACTATCTAAAGCCTTTAATCCATTTTCAATTTCAGAAATTCCAGAATTAAATTTATCTAAATCATTTATTACAGTATCCTTTTTACTATTTAAAGTGTTTATTAAAACTTTTAATGCACCTATGCTTTCATTTATTGCTTTAATCTCTGGAGTATTATTAAAAGTTCCTTGTAAATTATTAGAGTTATTATTTAAATTATTAATATCATCAGAGAATTTTTTGAAATTTTCATCATTTAAAACCTCTGGATGTGACTTTGAATATTCACTTAAATGAGAATTCAATGATGAAAGAGATTCTTTAAGTTTACTAGTATCTACATTAACTGAATTTGGATTACCTGTTAAGGAACCAATTTTGTTTAAATTTTCAAGAACATCATTAGCAGAATTAACTATGGCACTATAATCTTCTTCAAGTTGAGATTTACTTAGTTTTAAAGAATTAACTTTATCTAAGGCACCGTCTATGGAATCTTTTAATTCTGTGGCACCATTATGTTCTTCACGAATACTTTCCACAAGTTTATTAAGAGCACTTTGAAGTTCAGAAACCCCAGTTTCAGTTTTTTTAGTACCTTCTTGAAGCTTAGCTGTACCTTCTTCAGCCCCTTTTAACTTGCTTTTTGATGAATCTATTTTTTTACTAGCATCACTTAATCCTTCATTTATTTTGTTTAATCCATTATTTGCTTTATCTATACCTTGTGAAACTTGACCAGCTTGGTCATTTACATAAATTTCATCAAGACGAACTCCTGTTGGTCTAGTAACACTTAATACTGATTTTATATCATTACTAGAGTTTTGTAGATTATTAGAAAGTTTTTCTATTAAGGCTACATATTCAGGCTTTCTCATATCATCATCATTTTCTATGTATATTGAAACAGGAGATGCTTGTCCTATACCAAAGTCATCTGCTATTATATTAAATCCTTCCTTAGCAGAGTAAGTATCCCCAATTTCATTTAAATTGTTAAATGATTGATGAAAGTTATTAAATAAAATAGGAAGTAAAAGTATGGTGAATATAGCTCCAAGTATAGGAATTGGTTTACTAAATGCTTTATTAGCTAACTTAGCCCAAAGTCTATTTTCTTCTGCTTTAAAGGTTCCTTTAACAGGCCAAAAAATATTCTTTCCTAATATAATCATTACTGCTGGGAAAATTGTAAATAAGGCTGCAATTAAAAATAATATACCAATTGCTACAGCTACGGCACTTCTATATAAATTAAATCCAATAAAATTTAAGGATGCAAAAACAACAAACACTGGAGTAGCACTAGATAAAACTGTTTTACCAGCAGTTTTAAAGGTTATTTTTACAGAATCAAGTCTATTATTTCCATTAGCTAATTCCTCTTTAAATCTATTAAGTAGCAAAATAGAGTAATCAGTTCCAATACCGAACATTATACAAATCATAAATATTTGAGTGTAGTTTGAAAGAGGAAAATTAAACTTATCTGCTAAAATCCCAACAACAGATTGAGCTCCTAAATAACTTATTCCTACAGTAAGTAAAGGAATAAATGGAGTAACTACTGATTTAAACAATAATATAAGGACTATGAATATAAATATTACAGTTATTGTTTGAGTTTTATTTAGTCCTTTTTGTGCAGCCACATTAACATCATTCTCTATAAGACTTTGTCCTGTAACATAGGTTTCAACCCCTGGAGTTTTTAATTCATCATTTAAAGTTTTTTCTATTGTACTTACAGAGGAATCCTTTGGATTTACTGTCATTAAGGCTATAATAGTTTTACCATTTTCAGAGTTAAGTTGATTTTTTAGCTGAGGAGTATCAAAACTATCATTTATACTTTGAATATAATCACTATTTTCTTTTGATTTCAATCTATCAATAGTATCCTTTATATTTTTTAGATTTTCATCTGTTAATTTATTACTTGAGTGAAAAACAGCTATATAGCTATCTTTGCTATTAAATTTATTATCTGATTGGAGTATGTCTGAAATTTTAGAAGAATAATCATCAGGTAATTGTATTCCTCCTTTTTCACTAACTAGCTTTGATAGGGAAGGGGCAGTTAAAAATAAAAATGCTACAACTGCACACCATATTATTAAAATAAAAAAGCTAAGTGGTTTATTAAGTTTAATCTTTTTAAGTATATTATCTTTCATATATTCCCTTCTTTCTTTTACCACTTTAATTAACTTAGTTAATAAAAAATTAATAATTTCATTAAGTTTTTTAGATTTGTTTTAAATTAAATTTCACTTAAGATATAAGATATTATTTAATTAAAAGTAATGTTGCTATAAATTTATCATAGCACATATTTAGTTTAAATATGAACTAAATGTTAACTTGTTAAATGCAAAAAAACACATGATTCTTTAAGAGTTTTCTTAAAATCATGTGTTTTCTTTAAAATAATGTATTAGTCGTTAGATTTACCAACACCTGAAAGTATTATTCCAGGGTTATGATCTATAGCCCATGAAATACCCCAGTCATTTTGGAATATAAGTAGATTTCTATCTTTAAAATCTTTAACTTTCTTTGTATCAGAAGTTAAGTTTAGTGAATCTACATCTATATTATCATTTTCAATCCATCTAACATATCTAAATGGAAGTCTTTCCATTTTTATATCAACATTGTATTCATTTTTTAATCTATATTCTAAAACTTCAAATTGAAGAACACCAACAACACCAACTATGATTTCTTCCATACCGATGTGTAATTCTTTAAATACCTGAATAGCACCTTCTTGAGCTATTTGAGTAACACCTTTTATGAATTGTTTTCTTTTCATAGTATCTACAGGTTTAACTCTAGCAAAGTGCTCAGGAGCAAATGTAGGAATACCTTCAAATTTGAATTTCTTAGGATTTAAACATAAAGTATCTCCTATTGAGAATATACCTGGGTCAAATACCCCTATGATATCTCCAGCGTAAGCTTCTTCAACAACCTCTCTATCTTGAGCTAAGAATTGTTGAGGTTGAGCAAGTTTAACCTTCTTACCACCTTGAACGTGGAAAACATCTTTTCCTTTTTCAAATTTACCAGAACATATTCTCATGAAAGCAAGTCTATCTCTATGAGCTTTATTCATGTTAGCTTGTATTTTAAATACGAAAGCTGAGAATGGTTCAGTCATTGGATCTATTTCACCTATTGATGAATTTCTTGGAAGTGGAGAAGTAGTTAGTTTTAAGAAGTCATTTAAAAATGGCTCAACTCCAAAGTTTGTAAGAGCTGATCCAAAGAATACAGGAGTTAATTCTCCTTTTCTAACTTTCTCTAAATCAAATTCGTCACCAGCTATATCTAATAGTTCAACATCTTCCATTAACTTATTATGTAAATCTTCACCTAGAAGTTCTTTAAATTTAGGATCTTCTAAGTCACCAGTTATAGTTGAAACCTCGCTTTGTCCATGGTTTCCACCATCAAATAAGTGGATTGTGTTTGTAGCTCTATCATAAACACCTTTAAAGTGACTTCCACATCCTATTGGCCAATTCATTGGGTAAGATTTTATACCAAGTTCACTTTCAATATCTTCTAGAAGTTGGAATGGATCTCTAGTTTCTCTATCCATTTTGTTTACAAAAGTAAATATAGGAATTTCTCTTAATGAAGCAACTTGGAATAATTTTCTTGTTTGATCCTCAACCCCTTTAGCTCCATCTATAACCATAACAGCTGAGTCGGCAGCCATAAGTGTTCTATATGTATCCTCTGAGAAGTCTTGGTGACCAGGAGTATCTAGTATATTTATACAATATCCACCATAGTTAAATTGCATAACAGATGAAGTAACAGAGATACCTCTTTGCTTTTCTATTTCCATCCAGTCAGAAACTGCGTGTGTAGCAGCTTTTCTAGCCTTTACAGAACCAGCCATTCTAATAGCTCCTCCATAAAGTAAGAATTTTTCAGTAAGAGTAGTTTTACCAGCATCAGGGTGAGATATGATGGCAAAGGTTCTTCTTTTCTCTATTTCCTTAATTAAATCGCTCAATCTAATTTCCTCCTTAATTTTTTTATGTATATTAAAATATTAACTATTTTCCTTCATTAATATATATATAAATATGAAAGATTAAGAAAATAATTGTTTTATCTCTTAAATAGCCTAGACTATTATATCATAAAATAACTATCAAATTAATAAATACTTTTAAGTAAAAAAATAGGTCATATTCTTAATCTTTAATATGACCTATTTTATATATTTTATTTTGAATTTTTCTTTTTAAGTTCTCTCATAGTAGGTAGTGCGTCTTTATTATCTAATCCAACAATAGATAGTATTTGTTTAGCTCTATCTTTAGTTGAACCTTCTATAGTTGTGTATTTAACATTTTCACTATCTAAGAATTGCTTTAATGCATTATCAACTGCAGAGGCAGTTGATTCATCTTGCCATCTAACACCATCTTGAGTATAACCAAATTCTCTAGGAACAAAGAAGATATGATCATACTTTTGAAGATCTTTAAGAGCTAAATGGTAAAGATCTTTTAGTATTTCAATTTCTTTTTCAGATCTTTTTTTATCACCTAGCATAAATCTTCCATATATATATGGTACAAAAGTTGCATAATCTGTTAAAGCATAATCAAATTGATTTAATGATTCTTCTAAACGAAGTTGTCCTAAATAAATACCGTATTGTTCAGAAATAGTTTCTATCATACCTTTTTCTTTAAGATATTCTGTACTATATTCAGTTGCGGCTCCAACATCTAAGCCTCTGATTTTAAACTCAACATAAAGTTGTTGTATTAAAGTAGTTTTTCCACATCTTGGACCACCAAGTATTGCAATTCTAACTGGCATATTGACCCCCCATTAAATTATATATTTACAGTAAGTAAAATAGAGAAATAATTTGTTTTTAAGAATTAATTTATTATATACATTAAATCAAAATTTCTAAATAAATGACAAATTTCATTATATCAACATGATAGAAGTATTTCAATATTTTAAATTCCTTAAAATAATTAATAAAAACTTTATAATATATTAATGATACAAACAAATTATTACAATTTATTTGCAATAATTTGAAAAAAAGCAATGATATGATATAATCTTAAATGTATATGTCAAAAAATAATGAAATAGTATAATAATTTTGATATAATTACCTAGTATAAAATAAAGAAAAATTTAACATATATTTGTAAATAAAGTTTAAGAGGTGAATTAATGTATAAATTAGTAGCTATAGATATGGATGGAACTTTATTGAAAGAAGATAAAACTGTATCTGAAAAAACTAAGGAAGCAATAAAGAAAGCTAGAGAAAAAAATGTAAAAGTAGTTTTAGCAACAGGAAGACCAGTAGATGGAGTAAAAAGATATTTAGAAGAATTAGATTTATGTCATGATGATGAGTATGTTTTAACTTTTAATGGAGCTATAGTTAAGGAAGTTGGACCTGATAGAGTAATTTGTAGAGATACTTTAAAAGGTAGCGATTTAAAATATTTATATGAAATAAGCAAAAATGTTGGAGTTAATATACATGCTTTTTCTAATTTTGGCTGTGTAACTCCTAAGATGAATAAATATACAGAATTAGAAGGTAGAATAAACGGAATAGAAGTTTGTGAAGCTGATTATAATGACATAAAAGAAGATGAAGAAATAATAAAGATAATGATGATTGATGAACCAGAAGTTCTAGAAGAAGGAATTAAGAAGTTACCAGAAGAAGTATATGAAAAATATACTGTAGTAAGAAGTGCTCCTTATTTCTTAGAGTTTTTAAGTAAGACTTGTAATAAAGGAGAAGGGGTTAAATCTCTAGCTGAAAGCTTAGGTATAAAAAGAGAAGAAGTTATAGCAATTGGAGACGCTGGAAATGATCTTCATATGATAGAGTATGCAGGCCTTGGAGTTGCTATGGGAAATGCTTTTGAAGAAGTAAAAGAAAAAGCTGACTTTATTACAAAAAGTAATGAGGAAGATGGCGTAGCTTTTGTTTTTGAAAAATTTGTTTTATAGATTTTAATATAAAAATATGATTAAAGTTAAGGGGGATTTTATGCAAAACATAAATGATATTCCAATTAAATCAGAGTGTAGTAAGGAAAAAAGCTATCTATTTTATAATGTTGCAAAAAGATGTTTTGACTTAATATGTTCGTTAATTGCGTTAATATTATTTTCACCAATATTTTTGATTTTATATATATGGGTGAAGGTTGATTCTAAAGGACCAGCATTTTTTGGGCATAAAAGAATTGGTAAAGACAGAAAATATATAGATGTTTATAAATTTAGATCTATGGTTTCTAATGCAAAAGAGGTGTTTGATAATTTTACACCAGAGCAAAAAGCTGAATTTGAAAAGAATTTCAAGTTAGATGATGATCCAAGAATAACTAAATGTGGAGCTTTTTTAAGAAAGACAAGTTTAGATGAATTACCTCAATTAATAAATATTATTAAAGGAGATATGAGCATTGTTGGACCAAGACCAATAGTAGATAAAGAAGTTGAAAAGTATGGTGAATATGCAGACAAGCTTTTCAGTGTTACACCAGGATTAACTGGTTATTGGCAAGCAAATGGAAGAAGTGACACAACATATGAAGAAAGAGTACAAATGGATATGTACTATATAGATAATAGATCTTTATGGCTTGATATTAAAATAATATTTAAGACGGTTATATCAGTTATAAAAAAAGAAGGAGCTGTATAGATGAAGATATCTATAATTTGTCCATTGTATAATGCTGAAAATTATATAATGAGTTTACACAATAAAATATTAGAACAAGAAAAACCAGAGGGTACAGAAGTCGAAGTTTCATATGTTTTAACTAGATGTAAGGATAAAACAGAAGAAATGTTAAAAAATATGAATTTACAATATACACTTATAGAACCAAAGGATTTTTCACATTCAAAAACTAGGGAGATGATGGCTTTTAAGTCAACAGGAGATATTATAGTTTTTATATCACAAGATGTAATGATGAAGAATAACTTTTGGCTTAAAAATTTAGTACAACCTATTATAGATGGGGAGTGTGAAGCTTCATTTAGTAGACAACTTTGTACTAATAATACTATAGAAAAATATATAAGAGAAAAGAATTATCCTGAAGAATCAAGAGTGGTTTCTAAAAAGGATATTAATAAATATGGATTATTAACATTTTTCTATTCAGATGCATCATCAGCTGTTAAAACAAGTGTATATAAAGAGTTAAATGGATATGACAATAAAAGACTTTTAATAAATGAAGATATGTATTTTGCTGAAAAGCTTATACAAGCTGGATATAGAATAAAGTATTGCTCAGATTCTGAAGTTTATCATTCTCATGTATTTACTCTTAAATCATTGTATGAAAGATACTTTGATACTGGAGTTTTCTTTAGACAAAACTCACAGTTCCTAAATTATAAAGGGAATAAGAGTGGTAAAGATTTAGCTATTCATGTATTAAAAAGATCATTAGAAGATAAAAACTTTAAGGTTACATTAAATATATTACCTAATTTTGGAGCGAGATTTATTGGAAGTTTCTTAGGAAAGAAATATGAAAGTTTACCTAGAAGTTTTGTTATGGCTTCTTCAATGAGTAAAAAGGTATATAGTCAAATTTAGGATTAAGGTAGAAGGTGAGAAGATGAAAGGAATTATATTAGCTGGTGGAAGTGGGACAAGATTATATCCAGTAACAAAGGCAATGTCAAAGCAAATGGTACCAATATATGATAAGCCGATGATATATTACCCAATGTCAGTATTAATGTTAGCTGGAATAAGAGAGGTATTAATAATATCAACAGAAAGAGATTTACCTAATTTTAAAGAGTTATTTAAAGATGGAAGTGAATTAGGTTTAAATATAGAATACAAAGTTCAAGAAGCACCAAATGGACTTGCAGAAGCATTTATAATTGGAGAAGAATTCATAGGAGATGACAATGTAGCTATGATTCTAGGAGACAATATATTCTATGGACAAAACTTCTCAAGTAATTTAAAGGAAGCCGCTGCTTTAGAAAAGGGTGCTATGGTATTTGGATATTATGTTCAAGATCCTAAGGCCTTTGGAGTAGTAGAATTTGATGAGAATGGAAAGGTAATTTCTTTAGAAGAAAAGCCAGAACATCCAAAATCAAAGTATGCAGTTCCAGGACTTTATTTCTATGACAATACAGTAATAGAAAAGGCAAAAGGATTAAAGCCATCTGCAAGAGGAGAACTAGAAATAACTGATTTAAATAGATTATATATGGAAGAAGGAACTTTAAAAGTTAATTTATTTGGTAGAGGAATGGCTTGGTTAGATACAGGAACTCATGCTTCAATGTTACAAGCATCTAACTTTGTTGAAGCTGTTCAAAATACTCAAGGTACATATATAGCTTGTTTAGAAGAGATTGCTTATAGAAAAGGATGGATTTCTTCAGAGAAGGTATTAAACTTAGCTAAACCATTAATGAAAACTGGTTATGGTAAGTATTTAGTTGATATAGTTGAAGAGTTAGAACAAAAAAAATAATAGAGAGATATTAGACGATTATATAAATTTACATAATATAACAAATTCTTATATTATGTAAATTTTTTTGAACTTTATATACAATTTATTGAAAGTGGTGAAAAGATGAGTAACTTTAAATTTATAGAAACAAAAATAAAAGATTTATATATTATAGAACCAAAAGTTTTTGGAGATGAAAGAGGATATTTCATGGAAACATATAGTCAAAAAGCTTTTGAAGAAGCTGGACTTACTATGAAATTTGTTCAAGATAATGAATCAAAATCTAAAAAAGGTGTTTTAAGAGGATTACATTTCCAAACTAAACATACTCAAGGAAAGCTTGTTAGAGTAACTCAAGGAGAGGTTTGGGATGTAGCTGTAGATTTAAGAAAAGGATCACCTACATTTGGACAATGGGAAGGTGTTCATTTAAGTGCAGAAAATAAAAGACAATTCTACGTTCCAGAAGGATTTGCTCATGGATTTGTAGTTTTATCTGATGAAGCTGTATTTAACTATAAATGTACAGATTTTTATGCTCCAGAATATGACAGTGGACTTCTTTGGAATGATAAATATGTTAATGTAGAATGGCCTTTAGAAGGAATAGAAGAAATAATCTTATCAGAAAAAGATAAGAAACAAAAAACTTTAAAAGAATTAGATATTCCTTTTATATATGAAGGTTAATAGGAGGAAGTCTATGAAAATATTAATAACAGGTTCAAATGGACAATTAGGAAATGAACTTCAATCAATAATAAAAAGTGGAAAAGCAGAAATAGGTTCAGTTAGTGAAAATATAAAAAACTCAGAAGTTATTGCTTTAGATGTTGATAAATTAGATATAACTAGCTTAGAAAATGTTAAAAATGTACTTAATGAAGAAAAACCAGATGTAGTAATAAACTGTGCAGCGGCAACAAATGTTGACGGATGTGAAAGTAATGAAGATTTTGCATTTAAAGTTAATTCTTTAGGAGCAAGAAATTTAGCTATGGTTTGTGAAGAAATTGGAGCTAAATTAGTTCAAGTTTCAACAGATTATGTATTTAGTGGTTTTGGTGAAAAACCATTAACTGAGTTTGATTTAACTGCACCTTATAGTGTTTATGGAAAAACAAAACTTTTAGGTGAAAATTATGTTAAAGAGTTTTGTTCAAAATATTATATAGTTAGAACCGCTTGGTTATATGGATATGTGGGACATAACTTTGTTTACACAATGATGAGACTTGGAAAAGAAAAAGAATCATTAAATGTAGTTAATGATCAAAAAGGAAATCCAACTCACGCAAATGATTTAGCATATCATATATTAAAGCTTATAGAAACAGAAGAATACGGAATATACCATTGTACAGGAAAAGGGGAATGTACTTGGTATGATTTTGCTAAAGAAATAATGGAGTTAGCTGGCAATAAGTGCATTGTTAACCCATGTACTTCAGAAGAATATAAAACACCAGCTAAAAGACCAGAATATTCATCATTAGATAATATGATGCTTAGATGTACAATTGGTGATGAAATGAGAGATTGGAAGGAAGCTTTAAAAAGCTTTTTTGAAAATCAACAAAATCAATAAAAGTTATTAAAGTTAGGAGAGAATTAAATGAAAACTTACTTAGTTACAGGTGGAGCAGGATTTATAGGATCTAACTTTGTATTATATATGTTAAAGAAATACAAAGATATAAAAATAATAAACTTAGATAAATTAACTTATGCAGGAAATTTAGAAAACTTAAAATCAATAGAAAATGATGAAAGACATATATTCGTTCAAGGAGATATATGTGATAAAGAATTAGTTTCAAGTTTATTTGAAAAATATGAGATAGACTATGTAGCTCACTTTGCAGCAGAATCACATGTTGATAGAAGTATAAGAGAGCCAGAAGTATTTGCTAAAACTAATGTATTAGGAACAGTAAATTTACTTAACTGTGCTAAAAATGCATGGGAAACAGAAGAAGGATGGAAAGAAGGAGTTAAATTCCTGCATGTTTCAACAGATGAAGTTTATGGTTCATTAGGAGAAACAGGATATTTCATGGAAACAACACCATTAGATCCACATAGTCCATATTCATCAAGCAAAGCAAGTTCAGATTTAATGGTTAAGGCTTATGCAGATACATATAAAATGCCAGTAAACATAACAAGATGTTCAAATAACTATGGACCATTCCAATTCCCAGAAAAACTTATACCACTTCTAATAAATAACTGTTTAAATCATAAGGATTTACCAGTTTACGGAGATGGAATGAATATAAGAGACTGGTTATTCGTTGAAGACCATGCAAAAGCAATCGATATGGTAATAAACGGGGGAAGACTTGGAGAAGTTTACAATGTTGGTGGACATAATGAAAGAACTAACATACAAATAGTAAAAACAGTTATAGAATACTTACATGATAATGTAGATGAAGAAATAACTGAAAACTTAATAAAGTATGTTGAAGATAGAAAAGGTCATGATAGAAGATACGGAATAGATCCAACAAAGATAAAAGAAGAGTTAGGATGGTATCCAGAAACAACTTTTGAAGTTGGAATAAAGAAAACAATAAAATGGTACTTAGATAATAAAGAATGGATGGAAAATGTAACATCAGGAGATTATCAAAAATATTATGAGAAGATGTATAGATAATAAATTGAATATAGGAGATAATATATGAATTTAAGAAATAAATCAAACACAAAGTATGAACTTTTTATATATTTTGTGCTATTCTCAATATTTATTAGAGACTTTAAAATATATATACCTCTATTTGTACTAAATATATTATATGTTATATATCTTATTTTTAAAAAAGAGATACATATAAATTTAAAAAAATGGAATATTACTTTAGCTTTATTTATAATATGGACAGTTATAAATACTATAATAGCAAGTTTTATTTTTAAACATCCTGTATATTATTCAAATGTTATAAAACTTTTGCTTAATATGAGTTTTCTATTATCAACATATTTTGTTGTAGATGGAACAAATATGAAGTTCCATAAGAAAACTTTAGTTAGATTTTTAGAGTTTATAATATTGATTAATTTTATACAAATTATATATATTTATTTTGATGGCAAGTTATTTAATGATTTTTTTAGTGGCGCACTAACAGAAAGTTCTGATGCAGCTTATACAATCAGTAGTTATCATAATATAATTGGAGCAGAAAATAAGAATATTTGGGCTACTAAGTTTGCATTAATATATATGATATACCTTTACATATGTGCCTTCGATAATTTTAATATAAATTTAATTGAAAAAATAAGTTTTATAATTTTAGGGATAGTAACAGTTGTACTTTTATTAAGCAGAACTGCTCAAGTAGCTATAATAATACCGATAGTATTTTTAGCTTTTTATAGTATGAGAAATTTAAATTATAAATATAGAATAGGTATATATGCAGTAAGTGGAATTTTATTCTTGGGAGCACTGTTTGTCTTTTTTGATAAATTTTTCCACTTAGAGTTTAATATGACAGATGGTGGCTTTACAAGATTATATATATGGAAAGAATTTATTATAAGCGTTTTTGATACTCATTTTATAGTAGGTAATGGTATAGGATATAGTGCTTATTTCATTCAGGATATATTAGGAAGGTTTGAATCAAATCTTCATAACGTATTTCTTAATATATTTTTTGAACTTGGAATAATAGGAATTGTTCTTTATATTACCTTTATAATTCAATTTTTTAAAGATTTTATTACAAGAAAAAATATATTGAAAAATTTATTTATGATAATATTTCCTATGTTAGCCATAGTTTGTTTACAATACTTAGGATATGATAATGATTTAGTAGTAACTTTAACACTATTAATTATAATAAATATGATTATGAAGAAAGATGAGCAAAGAATATGATTAGAAAATTTTCATTGATAATGGCTACCTATGGGAGAAAAGATGAAGTAGGGTGTTTTCTTGAAAGTCTAATGAATTCAAATTATCCAATGGATAAAGTTGAAGTAATCATTGTTGATCAAAATAAAGAAATAGACTTAGAGCCCATAATTAGTAAATATAAAGAAAAAATAAAAGTGGTTCACATAAAATCTAATGAAAGAGGATTAGCTTTAAATAGAAATAAGGGGTTAGAGATAGCAACTGGAGATATAATAGCTTTTCCAGATGATGATTGTGAATATCTAGTAGATACCCTTAATATAGTTAATAATTACTTTGAAAATGAACATTGTGACTTATTAATGGGAAGAATTGTTGAGCGTAATGGTGAAGATTCACTTAGGGAGTGGCCTAAAGAGAAGATAGAAATAAATAAAAATAACTTTTATACAAAGTGTTCTTCAGTAACTATGTTTTTAGATAGTAAAAAATGCTTTGTAAAATTTAATGATCAATTAGGAGCAGGTAAATATTTTGGAGCTTGTGAAGATGCAGATTTGATATATAAAAACTGTAAAAAGGGTCTAAAAATAATATATAATCCAGAACTTCAAATATATCATCCACATTATGATTCAAATAGCAATATGGATGATAAGAAAATATATAGTTATGGTTTAGGATTTGGTGCAATGGTAAAATCAAATTTTGATTTTTCTATGCTAATATTATTTATTAAGGCTGAGGGATATCATTTCTTAAAATCATTAATATATTTAATAACATTTAAGACAACTAAGTCAAAAAGAAGTTGGCTTGCTTTTAAAAGTAGAATAAAAGGATTTTTTGAATATAAAAATTAACCATAAAGCATAAAAGAATTTTGAAATATAAAATTCTTTTATGCATTTATAATATAATTTGCTTATGAAATAAGAGATTTTTAGGAGATAGTTATGAGTAAAGTGAAAAGAAAATTAAAGAACATAGTAAGAAATATTATGTTGAGTGAAACTTTTGCAAATACAAATTTAGTAAAAAATATGAGGAAAAATCATAAAGAGAAATTAGAAGAAGGAAGAAGAGTTTTATTTAAAGAGCATGCTAAAGATTGTTTAGAAACTATAAAGGAAAATTTAGATAAGAATAATCTTCATTTTTGGCTTGATTATGGAACTTTGCTTGGAGCTATGAGAGAAAAGGATTTTATAGCACACGATTTAGATATAGATTTAGGAATGTTTTACGAAAATCAAGTTGAAGAAGTAGAAAAAGCTTTTAAAGAAGCTAATATAAAAAAAGTTCGTGAATTTACTTTAGATGGTAAGGTAGTAGAGCAAACATATAGCTATAAAGGGTTATACTTTGATATATTTTACTATTTTAAAGATGAAAATCTTATGTGGACATATGGATTTACTTTTAAAAATAATAAACTAAATAAAGTTAGTTATAAAGATAAGGATGTATCAACTGGCTTTGAAGGAATGAAGTATTTTGTTAAGAAGAGAGGCCTTGAAAAAATCATGTTTAAAGGAAAAGAATATACAGTTCCTGAAAATCCAGATGGTTATTTAAGAGAAAATTATGGACCAAATTATATGACACCTATAAAGGAATGGGATTATGTAGAAGCACCAACAAATCAAGAAAAGTTAAAGGGTGGAGACATAGTAATGATAGAATATTATAATTAGGAGGAACTATGAGTAAATCAATATCGAAAAATATAATATTTAAATTCTTATTAAATATTTTTAATGTAGTAGTTCCAATAATTATAGGTCCTTATGTATTAAGAGTTTTAGGACCAGACTTAATGGGAACAATAAACTTCTCCCAAACAATATATGGATACTTTTTCATATTTGCAGGTTTTGGAGTATATCAATATGGTTTAAGAGAAATAAGTAGAGTTAGAGACGATAAAAAAAAGCTCTCACAGGTATATACCAGTCTATTTACTCTAACCTTTATAACAAATATACTTACAACAATTGGGTATGTATTATTTGTTCAGTTTAACTATTCTGGAACAGAAATATATGTTGCTTGTATGATATTAACTTTTAATTTATTAGCTAATATCTTTTATACTGAATGGGTAAATGAAGGATTAGAAAACTATGACTTCATAACAATAAAAACTATTATAATTAGAATTGTTTATGTAGTATTTTTATTTATACTTGTTAGAAGTGCAAATGACTTAAAAGAATATATGATTCTTTTAGTTTTATCAACATTTTTAAATAATATTGTAAGTTTTATATACATAAGAAAAAGAATACCTTTTGATTTTTCTGACTTAAAATTATTAAGGCATATAAAACCTATGTTTTTAGTTGTTATATTATCAAATGCCAATGTATTATACACTCAACTTGATAGATATTTTATAGGAGAGTATATAAATATGGATTCTGTTGCTTATTATACAACAGCGCAAAATATAAGTAACATAATAAATACCTTGTTGCTTACAGTTATTTATGCAACTATTCCAAGAATGTCAAATTATATAGCAAATGAAAATCATGATGAATATAAAGGTTTATTAGATAAAATTTCTAAAATGTATTTTATAGTTCTTTTCCCAGCTGCTATAGGTATGTTGGTTTTAGCTAAAGAGGTAATTCTTATATATGGTGGTAGTAAGTATTTAGATGCTATACCAATGCTTAAGGTTTTTGCTATATATATAATTACTTTAGGATTTGAGACCATATTAAGTAATCAGGTTATGTATATAAGAGGAAAAGAGAAAGAACAAGTAAAGATAACATTTATAGGGGGAGCAGTAAACCTAATATTAAATGTAACATTATTATGGACAGGTTATTTCAATGGAACAAATGCAGTAATAACAACAATGCTAGCTAATATAGTCGTTATTATATTAGAATACTTATATATAAAATTTGTTATGAACTTAGATTTTAACATTTTTAGCCTAGATAAGATGAAGTATCTAGCAATATCATTATTATTTATACCTATAACTTATTTTATAGGAAAATTTATAAGTGGAGTTATACTATTTACTTTAGCAGTAATGATTATAAACCCATTAGTTTATTTCTTGATTTTACTAGTTATTAAAGATGATTGTTTATTAGAAATAATAAATAAATTTACTAAAAAATTAAAAAGATAAAAAATAAAAGGGGGAGTTTCATTGATTAAAAAGTTTATTCTTGCTACAGTTATTACTTTAAGTGTAACTTCAATTAATGTTCTAGCTTCAGAGAATGTAAATGATAAGTCTGATGAAAATAAGTCTTCTACTTTAGTTGGAGAAACTTATGAAATTGTAAAAGAGCCAAATATGTTTTTTTCAATTCCAGGTGATAATGTAGAAAGCTATAAAGATGAAAATGGAATTGAGAGAGAAGAATTTAAAAAGGATAAAGAAGGTCAAGAATCTATAAACAGACTTGTTACAAAGACTAAGAGTAAGTATGAGATAGCATTAGCTCATGAAAATGGGAAATATACATTTTTAGATTCTGCAAACACAAAGGAAGAAGCAGAGAAAAAGGTTGAAAATGCAAGTGAAAAATATAATACTTTTGCAGCAATGCCTGTTGTTTTAAATGATAGTGGACAAGTAGCTTATTCAGAAAAATCAATGGGAAGATTAGTTAAATATAAAAATGGAAGTCCAGCTGGATATGGAGAAATAACTAATATATATGCTAATCCTAATTTAACAAATGACTTTACATATATTAATCATGGTTATGTAGATGATGTTCCAATAATTGAGGATAGAGGAAATGTTGCAAAAATAGAAGTTGGAGGATATGAAGGTTGGGTAAATAAAGATACTAGTTCTGGAAATTATGATTTAGTCATAGTACCATTAAACCAAGTAAAAAATCCAAGTTATTATATAGTTAGAGATGGAGAGTTAATCCATTATATAAGTAGTGATCTTACCAATTATTCTGAAGGTGGATATGAGGTTGTTATAGGACCAGCACCTAATTTCTTAAGTGAAAATGTAAAATATTATAGTTATGATAACAAATATTTTTATAAAGATTTAAGTACATTAATAGGTGATTTACAAAATGATAATCATAATAATTCCGTAAATGCAAATAATCCTTTTTATCCATATTATATGCATTTACCATTTAGAAGTAAAACAACATTTACTGCTGAAGAATTAAATAATTTTATTGCTAAAAAGACAAAATCATATAGCAAATTAAGAGGAACTGGACAAGCTTTTATAGATGCACAAAATAAATATGGAGCAAATGCTCTTTTACTTTTAGGACTAGCGGCTAATGAATCAGCTTGGGGAACATCTCAAATAGCTCAACAAAAAAATAATTTATTTGGAATAAATGCTATTGATTCAAGTCCAGGAGCATCAGCAAATTCATTTGAAACTGTTGAAGGCTGTATAAATGATTTTGCAAAATATTATATTTCTAGAGGATATTCAGATCCAGAAGATTGGAGATATTTTGGAGGATACCTTGGAAATAAGGGTAGTGGAGCTAATGTTAAATATGCTTCAGATCCATTCTGGGGAGAAAAAGCAGGACAAAATGCTTATATAGCTGATTACTGGACAAGTGGAAAAGGAATAGCAGGTTTAAAAGATTATAATTACTATCAGTTAGGCATTTATACAGGGGCTAGTAGTGTTACAAATAAAGATAATGAAAAATTATATGATGTAGGTAGCTTATATACTGAAAGAGTAGAAAAAATAGGAGCTACAACAATTTTAACTAGCAAAGAAAAGATTAATCACAATGGAAAAGAATGTTATGAAATAAATCCAGTTAGAACAACTCCTGTAATATCAAATGGATCACCAGTAGCATTCCCAGGTCCATACGATTGGAATGATAAAGGCTTTGTAGATGCATCAAAAGTTAAGCTTATAAATGAAGGTAAGTATTCTGAAAATGTTATGGGAAAATGGGAATTAAATAATGGCATATGGTACTATTATATAGACGGAAAATATGTTACTGGGTGGAATAATATAGATAATAACAAGTATTATTTTGATCAATCAGGTAAGATGCAAACAGGTTGGCTATGTATAGATAATATATGGTATCATTTTAGAGATAATGGAACAATAGACATAGGTTGGAGAGAAATAGATGGATATTGGTATTATTTTAATAATGATGGAGAAATGCAAAAGGGTTGGCAGACAATAGGTAAATATAAGTATTATTTCAATGATAATGGAGTAATGAATATTGGCTGGAGAAAAATAGATAATATTTGGTACTATTTTAATATAAATGGAGAAATGCAAACAGGATGGTTATTTGAAAATAATATATGGTATCATTTTGAAACTACAGGTTCAATGACTGTAGGATGGAAAAAAATAAATAATGATTGGTACTATTTTAATTCAAATGGAGAAATGCAAACAGGATGGCAAAATATTGGTACTCCAAAATATCATTTTAGAGATAATGGTGTAATGGACATTGGATGGAGAGAAATAGATGGACAATGGCATTATTTTAATGAGAATGGAGAAATGCAAACAGGTTGGCAATATATAAATGGAAATAGTTATTATTTCGATGAAAAAGGAATATGGAAACAGTAATAAAAAGACTGATTAAATTCAGTCTTTTTATTATAGAATAAATTTCTAATATTGATAAATATAACGTAATAAGGTAATATTTAAGTATAAGCAAGTTTATACGCTAATTCAAAAAAAGAGGTGGACAAGTGAAGAGAAAAAGTATTGCATTAGTTCTTTCTTTAGGACTGTTAGGTTCTGTTACTTTAGGTAGCATTGAAACAGTTTATGCTGAAGGAAATAAGAACACAACTAATATTAGTGAAGTAAAAGTTGACAATAAGGTAGAATTAAGTGACAAGAAAAACAAAGAGATAAAAAATGGATGGGAAATTATAAATGATAAGTGGTATTATCATGAAAGTGATGGAAGTTTAGCTACTGGGTTTAAAAAAATAAATGATGAATGGTATCGTTTTGATAATAATGGAGAAATGCAAGTTGGCTGGCAATATATAAATGATATATGGTACCATTTTAGAGATAATGGACCTATGGATACTGGTTGGAGAAAGATTAATAATGATTGGTATTATTTTAATAATGATGGAGAAATGCAAACAGGATGGCAGTCTATAGGAAATAAAAGATATCATTTCAGAGATAATGGAGTAATGGACACTGGTTGGAGATCATTAGGAAGTGATTGGTATCTATTAAACTCAGATGGAGAAATGCAGACAGGTTGGCAACATATAAATAATATATGGTATCATCTTGAAGATGACGGTAAAATGAATACTGGATGGCAAGATATAAATGGAGACAAATATTATTTTAATAATAGCGGCGAAATGCAAACAGGTTGGCAATATATAAATGATATATGGTACCATTTAAGAGAAAATGGACCTGCAGATACTGGTTGGAGAAAAATAAATAATGACTGGTATTACTTTGATAATATAGGTAAAATGCAGACAAGCTGGCAAGATATTGATAACTCAACATATTATTTCAATGATAATGGAGTTATGAGTATTGGATGGAGAACTATAGAAAGTGAATGGTATTATTTTAATAATAGTGGAGAAAAAGAAAGCAACAAAGTTATAGATGATTGGTATTTAGATAAAAATGGAGTAGGAAATAAGATTGTAACTGAAGGTGTATATGGAAAGAGTGGAAAGGGTAGAGATTTAGAATATTATAGAATAGGACATGGTAAAAAGGTATTATTCTCAGTGTTTGGAGTACATGGATATGAAGATGCTTGGAGTGGTGATTCACAAGAACTTAAAATAATAGCTGAAAAGTCAGTAAATAGATTAAGAAGTGAATATAATACTAAAGGAATAGATTTAAGTGAATGGAGTGTATATATTATACCTTCAGCTAATCCAGATGGAAGAATTGATGGATGGACAAACAATGGACCAGGTAGAACTACAGTAACAACTAAGAATGATATAAATAGATCATTCCCTACAGGATTTTCTCCTTTTTATAGTGCTAGAAACTATACAGGACCAACAGCATTAGGTTCTCCAGAGGCAAAGGCTTTATATAGTTTCATAAATAAAACTATGGAAGGAGCAACTGAAAAAGTTCTTTTAGATGTACATGGATGGGAAAACAAAACAATAGGTAATCCTAGCATTGCTAGATATTTTGATAATGAATTTGGCTTTAGAAATATAAATAAATATCCAGGTGGATTTGTAATAACTTATGGAAATGCTATAGGAGCTAAATCAGTTTTAGTAGAATTTCCAGTTCCTTATTCACATCAAGATATATTAAGAAGAGATTTTTCAGGTAAATTTGCTAATGGATTAGTAAATATTCTTTTAAATAACTAAAAATAAGTATAACTAAACTATATGATAGAATTTTAAAAATAATTTTATCATATAGTTTTTTTATGTTGTTTAAATTTTAATTTATACATAATTTAGATAAATGGTTATAAGAATAATTAACAAAGCATTTATTTTATGTTAAAATTATGAATATATAATTAATTTTTCATGTTTTAATAATTATTGTAAGGGGAGTCTATAATGAAATTTACAAAAAGAAAAATAAAATTATTTAGTTTAACTTGTGCAATTACTACTTTATGTAGTGGATTTGTATTAGGAGAAAATGTACAAGCAGCTAATAATAAGGAATGGAAATTTGAAAATAATAAGTGGAGCTATGTTGATTCTAATAATCTTAGAAGTAAGGATTGGGAGAATATAAAGGGGGATTGGTTTTACTTTAATTCAAAGGGAGAAATGGAAATAGGATGGAAGTATATAAATAAAACTTGGTATCATTTGAGAGAGAATGGCGTAATGGATACTGGTTGGAGAAAAATAAATGGAGATTGGTATTATTTTAATAATAGTGGATCTATGATGACTGGTTGGCAAAATATTAATGGAAGTTGGTACCATTTAAGAGATAATGGTGTAGTGGATATTGGATGGAGAGAACTAGGGGGAGCATGGTACCATTTAAATGAAAGTGGTGCTATGGAAAATGGATGGAAATATATAAATAATGAATGGTATCACTTAAATGAAAATGGACCTATGGATATAGGTTGGAAAAAAATAAATAACGACTGGTATTATTTTAATAATAATGGAGAGATGAAAATTGGGTGGCAAAATATAAATGATACATGGTATCATCTTAAAGAAAATGGAGTTATGGATACAAAATGGAACAAAATAAATGATTATTGGTATTACTTTAATGATGATGGGAAAATGATAAATAACCAATATATTGATGGATGGAGAATAGATAATAATGGGGTAGCTCATTATGAAAAAGCCTTTAGAAATCCAAAGTTAGAAAATAGTAATCAAATAATAGTTGTAACGACAAATAATATGAGTACAAGTTATTGTAATATAGAAATTTATGAAAAGAATGATTCTGGTGAATGGAATAATATTGATAGTACAACTGGAAGAGTAGGAGCTAATGGACTTGCTTATATTGAAAATAGAGTTCAATCAACTAATACTACTCCAGCTGGTGTTATGAGCATAACAGGAGCTTTTGGAGTTAAGAATAATCCTGGAACAAAATTAGATTATATAAAGGTTAATAATAATATGTATTGGGATTTAAATAGCGAAAATTCTACATATAATAGATTGATTAATTATAATCCTGGTGGAGATTATGAGCATTTAATTTCTTATCCTAGACAATATGAATATTCTTTAATAACTGATTATAATCACAATCAGGTTCCAAATAAAGGAGGAGCAATTTTTGTACATTGTTTAGGAAGAGGGGCTACTGGAGGATGTGTTTCAATGCCTAGAGAAAAAATGATTGAAATATTAAAGTGGATAGATCCTAAGAAAAATCCTAAAATTTTAGTTATTCCTAAAGATGATTTAGATGATTATTGGTATTAATACTTAATATAAAATAATCTTAAATAAGAAGTATATATCTAGCAATAATATCAAATTTAAATAGTAATTTTAAAATTAATATTATTAAATAGTTTTAAGAAGTATTAACTTATCTAGGATAAGTTAATACTTTTTTTATTGTAATAAGGAAAATTTTGTGATATTATATTAATGTTCAAAAAATGAACGAAGGGAGAGTTGAGGATGTTATCATATGATATTGAAGTTTTAAAAATTATAAATGATGAAGACAATATAAGTCAAAGAAAATTAGCAGAAATGCTAAACATTTCTTTAGGTAAAATAAATTCTTTACTTAAGGAACTATTGACTAAAGAATACATAGTTAAAATTGATATAGATAAGAGAAATGTTAAATATGAATTAACTGAGGCAGGAATTGCATTACTAGAAAATTCATTAGATAAAGTTAAAAGCACAAAGTTATCAATACATAAGCATAAATTTCATAAAGTTAAACAAGCTGTTATTTTAGGAGCTGGTGGTAAAGGTGATTTTGGAAAGCCAGCTGGTTTTTTAGAGCTTGAAGAATTCAGAATAATTGATAGAATAATTGATATTTTGAAATCAAATGGTATAGAGAAGATTGTTATAGTAAATGGATATAAGAAAGAATACTATGAAGAATTAGCTGAAAAAGATTCAACAATTTTTTGTGTAACTAATTCAAATTATAAATGGACAGGAACTATGAGTTCTTTAGCTTTAGCTAAGGAATATATAGATGATGATTTTATATTGGTAGAAAATGATCTTGTTTTTGAAAGTAGAGCTGTAGAACAAATTATTAAAAATGATAATAGAGATTGTGTTTTAATTACTAATGAAAGTGGATCAGGGGATGAGGCCTTCGTTGAAATAAGAGATGGCTATCTTTTTAAAATGTCAAAAGATGTACACCAATTTAATAAGATTGATGGAGAAATGATTGGTATAAGCAAAATATCTTATAAATTATTTAAAATGATGTTAGAAGAATTTAAACATAATATAAATCCATATATGAATTATGAGTACACTATGTTAGATGTTGCTAGAAATTATAAGGTTGGTTATGAAAAGATAAATGACCTTGTTTGGGGAGAAATTGACAATAAAGATCAATATGAAAAAGTAAAGAAACACATTATACCTATGATAAGAAGAAAAGAAATGCAATATAAAATAGATCAAGTAAAAAGTGCTATAGTTAATGGATTAAAGGTTTCAGAAGAGGAAGTTAAAGAAATAGTACCTGTAGGAGGTATGACTAATAAAAACTATAAGGCTTTTGTAAATGACAAAGCCTATATAGTAAGAATACCAGGATTAGGTACAAGCTCTATGATTAATAGAAGAGATGAAATGATAAACTCTAAACTAGCAGCAGATGAAGGAATAGATGCTAAAATACTTTTCTTTGATGAAGAGTCTGGAGTAAAGATTGCAGAACTTATAGAGGGAGCAGAAACTCTTAATCCTGCAACGGCTAAAAAGAAAGAAAATATGGAATTAGTGGTAGGGGCATTAAGAACTTTACATAATTCAGAGATAAAAATGGAAAATAGATTTAATGTTTTTGAGAAAATTGAGGATTATGAGAGTCTTGTTAAAAAGGTTAGTGGTACTCTTTTTGAAGATTATTATGAAATAAAAACAAGAGTATTAAAGTTAGAAAAAGTTTTAGAAGATAATGGAATGGAAATAAAACCATGTCATAATGATACCGTTCCAGAAAACTTTGTTAAAGATATTAATGAAAGAATGTATCTAATAGATTGGGAGTACAGTGGATTAAATGATCCTATGTGGGATTTAGCGGCTCACTCAATTGAATGTGATTTTTCAGAGGATGATGAAGAATTATTCTTAAATCTATATTTTAACAATTTAATTGAAGATAAGCATAAGATAAGAATTCTTGTTTATAAAATATGTCAGGACTTTTTATGGAGCATATGGACTATTTTAAAAGAGGCTCAAGGCGATGATTTTGGAACTTATGGTATAGATAGATATAATAGAGGAAAGAAAAACTTAGAGTTATTAGATAAAATTTTAATGGGGCAATAAAGTATGAATTTAAAGGAGAGGCAGTATGTTTAAAAGTAATTATAAGGGATATGGTAGTGGAATTATATCTGCTATGGCTTGGGGGCTAGATACTGTTTTAGTTGGAGTTATATTATCCATGGCTCCATTTATAAATACAGAGGCAGCTATAATGTTAGCTCCTTTTGTAAGTACATTTTTACATGATTTTTTTTCAACTTTATGGATGTTTATTTATATGATTTTTACAAGACAAGTTGGAAAACTTTTTAAGTCATTAAAAACTCCAAGTACAAAATATGTTATTTTAGCATCTATATTTGGTGGGCCTATGGGTATGACTGGATATTTACTTTCTGTTAACTATATAGGACCATCATATGCAGCTACTATATCATCAATATATCCTGCAGTTGGAGCAATTTTAGCAGCAATATTCTTAAAAGAAAAAATTAGTAGAAAAGGATATATTGGATTAACAATAAGTATATTAGGAATAGCTCTTTTAGGATTTGGAAATGATGGGGGAAAAGCTAGTTTAATAGGATTTTTATTTGCTGGGTTAAGTGTTTTAGGATGGGGTTCAGAATCTGTAATATGCTCTTATGGTATGAAAGATGAAGATATAAGTCCTAAGCAAGCTTTACAAATTAGACAGTTTATATCTGCTCTTTTTTCAGGGGTAATAATTCTTCCTTTATTAAAAGCTTATCCATTAGTATTTGAAGTTTTAAAAGGAAATGTTATTTTGGTTATAATAGGCACAGCTTTAATGGGAACAATCTCTTACGTTTGTTATTATACGGCTATTCATAAATTAGGACCAACAAGAGCAATGGGACTTAATATAACTTATGTTGTATGGGCAATGATTTTTGATAAAGTACTATTAGGTCATGATATAACTATTAAAATGGTAATATGTGCTTTAATGGTTATGATAGGCTCATTTGTAGTGGCAACTCAACCAGCACATGAAGAAGAATTAACTAATGTTACTAATACAGCAGTTTAGTTCTTAATAGATATGAAATATATAATAAAAGAAATTAATTATATTTTACTAATTAAGATGGGATTGTAAATGCCTTAATATTAGATTATTTTAAAGAAAAAGAAATATAAAGTAAGTTTTGAGAGAATAATAAAGGAGATTAATAAATGAGAGCAATATTACTAGCAGCAGGAATGGGAACTAGATTAAGACCCCTAACTTTAGATACACCTAAGTCACTTATAGAAGTTAATGGAAGACCTCTTTTAGAAAGACAGATAGAATTTTTAAGAGAAAGAGGAGTAGAAGAAATAATTGTAGTTACAGGTTATCTTGCAGAGAAATTTGATTATTTAAAGGATAAATACGGAGTAAAACTAGTTAATAATGATAAATATGATATATATAACAATATATATACTATGTATTTAGTTAGAGAATATTTAGAGAATACCTATGTAGTTGATGCTGATGTTTACATATCAGAAAATTTCTTATTAGAAAAACCAGAAACATCAATGTATTTTTCTGCCAATAAACAAGGTTTTAAAGGAGAATGGAAACTTAGCTTTGATGAGGATTTAAAGGTAAATGATATAGAAGTTGGAGATGATGAAGGTTATATATTATGTGGAGTATCTTATTGGGATAAGAAAGATACAGATATAATAGTTAAGGAACTTGAAGACATGGTTGAAAATGGCGATTTTAGTGAGTTATATTGGGATGATATTGTAAAGAATAATATTTCTAAGTTAGATATTCGCATTGAAAAGATTTCAGAAAATAGTATTTATGAAATTGATAATTTAGAAGAATTAGACTATGTTAAATCAGTAGTAGAGAAATAATAAAGACAAGCTATTAGCTTAAGTTTTAGCTAATAGCTTGTCTCTTTTTTATATAAATTAAAATAGACTTTAATAATTACTAATAATTTTATAAATTAAAAATAAATTTTTATACATATTATTCTGGTAAATAGAAGAAATGAGTTGCTCTTATAGTACCGTTAACAGGGTCATCTACTGAGACTAGTCTTCTATGAAGAACAGAATCAAAATATTTTTTTTGATTATCAACTATATAAGCATAATCATCATCATACCAATTCATAAATGTAAATGAATGTTTATATCCTGAAAATACTACATCTCCAGGTCTAAGATCACTTGTGTTAGTTGATCTTATCCATCCTCTAGAAAGTAATTCTCTTTCTAATTGATATGTGTTAGCTACATATAGAGGGATTTTAACTCCAGCTCTTCTTAAGGCTTCAGAAGTGAAATAAACACAGTTATTAGTTGTTTCTCCACCGTGAAGGTCTATAGCAGCATAATGAACAGATTCTCTATTGTCTTCATTACTCATATAATTAAATAACTTGTATTGAGTATATGAATGAGATCTAGATGGAGAACCGTGTAATACAATTCCATCTTTATTTATATAAGTAGACTCAAACCATTTATCAGTTATCATTACCCCATCTGAATCAAATTTATATATGTTTCCATTAATTGTTTTTTCAGAATCTTGAGCCATTGCACCATTATCATCAAGATAATACCATTTATCATCTGAATTTTTCCAACCTATAGTCATAGGTCCATTTTCACTTAAGTGGTACCAATTGTTATCTAAGAATCTCCAGCCAGTAGCCATAGGCCCATTAGAATTTAAATAGTACCAATTGTTATCTATCTTTTGCCAACCAGTAGCCATAGGTCCATTAGGTTTTAAGTAATACCAATCATCATTTATCTTTTGCCATGAAGTAGCCATAGGCCCATTAGACTTTAGATAATACCAGTCATTATTTATAAATTGCCAACCAGTAACCATAGGTCCATTAGGTTTTAAATAGTACCAATCATCATTTATAGATTGCCAACCAGTAGCCATAGGACCGTTAGGTTTTAAATAGTACCAATCATCATTTATAAATTGCCAACCAGTAGCCATAGGACCATTAGATTTTAAATAATACCAATCACCATTTATAAATTGCCAACCAGTTTCCATGATTCCTTCACTATTGAAATGATACCAATTATCATCAATCTCTTTCCAACCGGTTATTTTTTCATTGTTTAATATATAATACCAATTATTATTTTCATGAACCCAGCCATTATTTATATCAGTCTTTTCTGAAGAAATGTTAGATACTTCTTTATTTGGCTGAGCAAAAACTGATATGCTTTGCAAGGATAAAGTAAGCGTTAGTATAAGGGTTGTAATAATTCTCCTTCTTTTCATAATAACCTCCAATTTTTATATCAATATTATAGAATTAAAAAAAGTATATTTTAATTTAAATCAATAGTATTAAGCAAAAATAATACTTCTATAAATATATAGAAGTATATAAAAAATTTTATTTTTTATCTTCAAAAATATAATCATGAATTTGCTTAACTGTAACATCTTTATCAAATGCTAAATAATAAACACCATTTATCATTTCACCTTTAGAATATTCATCCATAGGATATCTTTCTTGTTCTAAACCAGAACCACCCATGGAAGCAACTATTTTTGCAAGATTTAGAATTTCACCAGATGAAAGACTAGTAGTTACCATAGGCATAAGTTCGTTTAAGATTGTTGGGTATTTAGTTGGAGAAACTTGATTAAATTTTTCAAATAATTTGCTTAAAACTATTCTTTGTCTTTCAGTTCTCTCACCATCTCCACCAGCAGTGTATCTTATTCTACAGTAAGCTAGGGCTTGTGTACCATTTACATGTTGAACACCAGGTGAAGTTATTAAAGGACAATCAGTTTTATTAATTGCATTTAAATTTTTTATATGATCGTTTATACCAGGACTTGCATCAATTTCATCTTGTCTTATATTTAGATCCATTCCACCAACAGAATCAATTATTTTAGGTAATGATGAGAAGTTAACTGTAGCAAAATCTTTAAGATTTAAGTCAAAGTTTTCATTTAAAGTTTTTAAAGCTAATTCATGTCCACCAAAAGCATAGGCATGGTTTATTTTATCTTTTCCATGTCCTTGAATATCCACATAAGAGTCTCTCATTATTGAAGTTAATTTAAGTTTATTATGTATCTTATCAACTGTAGCTATCATTATAGCATCTGATCTACCATCAGTACCTTCAGGAGCATCAATTCCAAATAAAGCTATGTTAGCTATTCCATCGTATTTAGAAAGCTTTTCATCTACCGCTTTATCAATTCCTAAATTGTCTTCATTTAAATCAACTTTGTTCACTTTTCCAAGCATAGTTAGTCCATAAGTAGCTACCCCTCCTACTAAACCAACTATTAAAAGCCCTATAATTGAAAGTGCAATTATTAATTTACGATTTTTAGCAGGCTTTTTTGAACTCCTTTTTTTATTAGTTTTTCTTGCCAATGTAAGCATCCTCCCTTTTTAAAATTACAAAACAATTGTAGCATTCTATTGCATAAGTTGTAAAGTTATGGATAAGATTGTTAAAATTTAAAAATAATATTAATGTTATTTTTAAAATATTAAAATTAAAGAAAGGTTATTTTTGCTTAAGATAAAGCGCATAAAATTATAGCTAAAAAATAATATTTTTTTATAAAGTTTAAAGTGAAAAAAAGATTTATAAATAAAAAAGAATATTTATCAAATATAAATTTTGATAAATATTCTTATATTATAAGATATTATATTTTAAGCTGTAGCAGTTTCTCTTGTAGGAATAATGCTTGGTATTATAAATCCTACTAAAGCAGGTACTACCCAACCAAATCCCTTAGAGTATAGAGGAAGAAGAGAAACTAAGTTTTCTACTCCAGGTATAAAGTTACCTAGTGTTATTAATATACTAACTACTAAAGTAACATATACAGTAACCTTATGAGTAAGTGGGTTAGTTATTCTCTTATGGAATAGATTTAATAATATAAGAACTATTGTTACTGGGTAGATTACACCAAGTAAAGTAGCTGATAATGATATTATCTTATCTAATCCCATACTAGCAACTAATATACTAGTTACTGTCATTAATAAAACGTTAAATTTATATGGCAATTTACCATTAGAAACTCTTTCAAAGAAGCTTCCACCAGCAGAAAGTAATCCTATTGAAGTTGTTAAACAAGCTAATGCCATTGATACACCTATTAATATTGCACCTGCATGTCCTAGAATACTTTCAGCAACAAAAAGTAATAATTGAGAATTTGATAAATCTAAAGCTAAATCCCCAGTATGAGCCCCAAGGAAGATTAATCCACCATAAATTATTGCTAGTCCTCCGATTGCAATAACTGCTGCTTTAATAAGTAATTTAAAGCTAGCTTTACCAGTATATCCTTTAGCTTTTATTGAACCTAATATTATTGAAGAGAATATAACAGCTGCAATTGCATCCATTGTTTGATATCCTTCAAGTAATGATGTAGAAAGGGCATCAGGAGTATATGATTTTGTTAAAGCGTCTATTGGACTAAGAACTCCCTTAGCTATTAAGAAAAATAATATAGCTAATAATATAGGAGTTAAAAATTTACCTAAAACATCTATAACTTTTGATGGCTTTAATACAAAGATTAAATTAACTAAAAAGTAAACAACTATTACTGCAAAGTAATTTATATTTGCAAAGTTAGGAGCAAATGCTAATTCAAATGTAGTAGCTGCTGTTCTAGGAATAGCTAATAATGGTCCAATAAGTATAAATAATGCTATTGAATATATTAATGAGAATTTTTTACCTACTTTATCTCCGAATAATTCAAACTTACCGTTAACTCTCATTGAAGATAATATACCAAGTAGTGGTACTCCAACTCCAGTTATTATAAATCCTATAATCCCTAAATAGTAATCTGCACCTAAATTTCTTCCTAATAAAGGTGGGAAAATAAGGTTACCAGCCCCCAAAAACATTGAGAATAGTGCAAAGCCGATTACTAAAAAATCTGATCTTTTGTTATTCATAATATACACCCCGTCTTTCTTAAACAATCAAATTAATATTTACATTTAAAATTATTATTTAAGATATAAGAGATAAATAATTTTAAAATATATTGATTTATAATTTGATTTAAAAAATTTTTATATAGTATTTTGCTAATATTCTTTTATTAAATTTTTATTTTATTTTTAAAAGTTATAATACTATATTATCATAATGTTAAGAAAAATCAACAAAAATATTTTATATATAAAATTGTGGAAATGTAAACTTGATAATTTGATAAAAAAATAGCTGTAATATTAAATTAATGTTAAAATGGATATTAACGGGATAATTATAGAATTCATCTTAATAATAAGTAAAAGAAATAAATAATCTTGACTAAAGAGTAAAAAATGATAAAATAACATTAAAGTTTAATATAAAATATCAATGACAAGAATTAGTAAACTTAAAAACAAACTTTAAGAGAGTCATATGTTTGCTGGGAGTATGATAGTTATGCTTAAGTTGAATGGATCTTCGAGATGTTTAGAGGAATTTTAGTATTCTAAATCGTAATTCTTACGTTACAAGAAAGAGATACAAAGAATTTTCTTTGTAACATTAGGTGGTACCGCGATATATTCGTCCTATAAGTCTTATGGCTTATAGGGCTTTTTTATTTTAAAAGAAAATAGCTATTTAAGAAATAAAAAGGTTAATTAAATTTTTATAAAGGAGGTGTATCTGATACTTCATTTGATTTTTAGAAGCATCAGAAAAACTAATGGAAGATAAGAAAAAAATTATTTTTAGTGGAATAAAGCCATCAGGTGATTTAACATTAGGAAATTACTTAGGCGCTATAAAAAACTGGACTAAATTACAAGAAGAATATGATTGTTATTTCTGCGTTGTTGATTTACATGCCATAACAGTAAAACAATTACCAGCAGATTTAAGAAGAAGAACTTTAGAAGTTTTAGCTATATATATAGCATCAGGAATAAATCCAGAGAAAAATACATTATTTATACAATCACATGTACCAGCTCATTCAGAAGCTTCATGGCTTTTAACATGTAATTCATATATGGGTGAATTAAGCAGAATGACTCAGTATAAAGATAAATCAAAGAAAATGGGCGATTCAATAGGAGCAGGATTATTTAATTATCCAGTTCTTATGGCAGCTGACATACTTTTATATAATGCAGATCTTGTTCCAGTGGGAAAAGACCAAATGCAACATTTAGAGCTTGCTAGAGATATTGGTACTAGATTTAACAATTCTTATAGCAAAACATTCACTATACCAGAGGGATATGTTCCAAAAGAGGGCGCAAAAATAATGGATTTACAAGATCCAAGCAAAAAGATGTCTAAATCAGATGCTAATCCAAATGGTTTCATATTAATAATGGATGAGCCTAATGTTATAAGAAAGAAAATTTCAAGAGCTGTAACAGATAGTATTGGTGTAGTAAATTATACTGATGAACAGCCAGGCGTTAAGAATTTAATAAATATTCTTTGTGCAATAAAAGGATATACTCCTGAGGAAGTTGTAAAAATGTATGATGGCAAAGGATATGCTGAATTTAAAAATGATGTAGCTGAAGCTATAGTTGAAGAGTTAGCTCCAGTTCAAGAAAAGGTTAAAGCTTTATTAGGAGATAAAAAAGCTTTAGAGGAAATATACAAAAAGGGTGCAGAAAAAGCAAATTATGCTGCAATGAAAACTCTTAGAAAAATGCAAAAGAAAATAGGATTAATCCCAAGATAGGAATTAAGAACTCTATTAAGTAAAGTTCACTAGATATAGCTTAGTAATTATTGAATTTCGTGAAGAATTTCTATTAATTCTTCCATAAATATAATTAAGGCTTCGAAACTCCCGTTGGTCAAACAGTCTCAGCCTTTTAACATTATATTTATTACAGAATAAATGAAATTCTAATCACTTATTCAAATATTACTTCGCTTATATCTAGTGAACTTTTTTATAGAGCTTTTTATTACTTAGTAAGAAAATAAATATTAAGATTATCTAAAAGAGAAAAACTCATTTCATTTCAAACAGTTTCAGATTTTTAAGGATAAATTCATTCCAAAAACAATTAAATTCTAATCATTCATTCAAATACATTTCGCTTATATATGATGAATTTTTTTTATAGGGTTTATAGGGAAAATAATAGATTCTAATCACTTATTCAAATATTACTTCGCTTATATCTAGTGAACTTTTTTATACAATAAAGTTGTTATTTCCTTTAATTTGTAAAAATGATACAATAAAGAAAATTAATAATTTGTTAAGTGATTTTTATGAAGAATTTGCTTTTAGCAGAGGGAACAAAGGAGGAGTTATGGTTATTAGATTGATTGTATGTATTTTGATATTAGGTGGTTTAATTATTTATAGGAATAATAAATTAAAAACTATTAAGTTAGAAAAGAAAAAAACAGATTCAAAAGTTATTAGTTTATTATATGATAAGCTATCAAACGTATTATTAATATTTTCCGCTTTTGATATGGTAATTGGAGTTATGGCAAGAGAAGCTAATAATATTACATCAACTATATGGAGAGTATTAACTATTATTTTTTGTTTTGGAATGTTTATATATGCTACAAAGGAAAGTATTAAAAGTACTTTTATTATAAGAAAAAATGATTTTATTCTTTTTATAAATGGAGAGGAAAATATTAATTTTCATGATGTTAAAGAAATTAATATAATTAATACAGCTAATAAATATGTTTACTTAATTACTATATTCTTAAAAGATGGTAGAGAATATAGTATTAAAGGAAGAGATCAATATGAAATGAATAAGGTAGTAAGATTAATTAATGAAAAGATTGGTTATAAAGCTTTGAAAGAAGAGTTAGCAAAAGTTTAATACTATTAAGGATAGTTATTATATATTAATAAATTTTATTAGAAGTGATAAATATTTTTTATTATAATTGTGAAAAGTAAGAGGGGGAATTGGGATGCCACCATTAAGTTTGCTTATTAAGCCAGCTTCTAGTGGATGTAATTTAAAATGCACTTATTGTTTTTATCATTCTTTAAGTGACAATAGGAATGTTAAGAGCTATGGTATTATGAAAGATGAAGTTTTAGAAAGCATGGTCAAAGGGGTTTTGAATGAAGCTGATGGCCATTGTAGTTTTGCTTTTCAGGGAGGAGAACCTACCTTAGCAGGATTAGAATTTTTTGAAAAGTTAATTGAGATTCAGAGAAAACATAATTATAAAAATTTAAAAATATGTAATAGTTTGCAAACCAATGGGACTTTAATAGATGAAAGTTGGGCAAAGTTTTTAAGTGAAAATAAATTTCTTGTGGGACTATCTATGGATGGACCTAAGGAAATACACAATTTAAATAGAAAAGATTGTTATGGTTTAGATACCTTTAGTAAGGTAGAAAGGGCAACGGATTTATTTAAAAAGTATAATGTTGAATTTAATATATTATGCGTTGTGACCTCTAATACAGTTAGGCATGTAAATAAAATATATAGATATTTTAAGGAAAAAGATTTTAAATTTCTTCAATTTATAAATTGTCTTGACCCATTGTACGAGGAAAAGGGTAAATATAATTATTCTTTAAAGCCAAAGGATTATACTAAGTTTTTAAAGAATTTATTCGATTTTTGGTATGAAGATTTTCTAAATGGAAATAGAGTAAGCATTAGATATTTTGATGGTTTATTAGAAACAATTTTATTAGGAAAGTCATCATCTTGTGGAATGAATGGGACATGTACCTGTCAGTTTGTTGTGGAAAGTGATGGGAGTGTTTATCCTTGTGATTTTTATGTTTTAGATAAATGGAGACTAGGCAACATACAGGATATGACAATGAAAGAATTATTTGAAACAAATAAAAATCATGAGTTTATAAAATCATCCTTTAAAGTTCATGAAGAATGCCAAAGGTGTAAGTGGTTTAGACTTTGTAAAGGTGGATGTAGAAGGTGCAGAGATTCAAAGGAAGACTCAGACTTAGAGTTAAACTACTATTGTCAAAGCTACAAGGAATTCTTTGAATATGCCTTTCCAAGGCTAATAAATGTTGTCAAGACTATTAAATAATAATTAAGGTAGTGTTTTACCACTTAATTCATAACTTTTATTATAAGTGTTAATGATTATAAAAGGACTTGTATAAAAATAACTTTTTATAAAGTCTTTTTATTTTTTTTATTAACATGGACTTAACCTTAGCATAATTTCCTTTTAACATTGAGAAGATAATATAAGAGTGTACTCAATATTAACTGAGATTTTGGAGGGAATTTAAATATGTTTAAAAAGAGATTAATAGCAATTATAGGTACTATATTTATAGGTGCAACAGCCATGGTTGGATGTAATTCTGGAGGAAGCGAAGCAAAATCTACAAATTCAGTTAGTATATCTGGATCAACTTCTGTAGGGCCAGTTATGGAAGCAGAGGCGGAGGCTTTTAAGACTAAGAAACCAGATGTATCTATAGAAATAAATCAAATAGGATCATCAGCAGGTATTAAAAATGCTATGGAGGGAGTTTCAGAAATAGGAATGGCTTCTCGTGACCTTAAGGGAGAAGAAAAACAAGCAGGACTTAAAGAAGTAGAAATAGCTTATGATGGAATAGCTTTAATAACACATAAAAATAATCCAGTGAAGGATTTAACATTAGCTCAAATAAAAGACATATATACAGGAAAAATAACAAATTGGAAAGAACTTGGAGGGAATGATGCTCCAATAGTGGTTGTTTCTAGAGAGGATGGATCTGGAACAAGAGATGCTTTCCAAGAAATAGTGGGATTTAAGGCTGAAGAGTTAACTGTTAATTCTCAGATATCAGATGGATCAGGAAATATCAAGTCCTTAGTTCAAGGTAATGAAAATGCAATAGGATATATATCTTTTAGTTATGTTGATGATAGTGTAAGTGCAGTAAAGGTTGATGGAGTTGAAGCAACACCAGAAAATGTTTTAAATAAATCTTATAAAGTTTCAAGACCTTTCTTAGCAGTCTATAAGGAAGAGAATTTAACAGAATCAGGTAAGAGTTTTATAGATTTCATATTAAGTGAGGAAGGGCAAGACATAGTAGCTAAAGAACACTTAATAAAAGTAAAATAGTTCGCTTATATATTTAATATACATTTAATCCTAAGAATAGATTATTTATATTCTTAGGATTTTTTTATTAGATTTTTTTACATAGATTTAACATAGAAATAATATTAACTTAACCTAAGAGAAATAAGATTAATCTTGTAAGCGAAACAAAAATATAAAATTAAATAAAAATAAATTATTAGATTTTAAAATGTATATTAAATTTATATAAGCGGAGGAAAAAATGAATAGGAGAAGAGTAGTAATTGCATTAAGCAGTATTTTAGCAATGGGCTTTTTATTAACAGGATGTGGTGGAGGATCAAGAGCTAATATAATAAAAATTTCAGGCTCAAGTTCAGTAGGACCATTAGTAGAGGCTGAAGCAGAAGTTTTTAAAAAGGAGATGCCAGATATTACTGTTGAGGTAAATCAATTAGGATCATCAGCAGGAATAAAAGATGCTATAAATGGAACTGTAGAGATAGGAATTTCTTCAAGAGATTTAAAGGAAAAGGAATTAGAATCTGGAATTAAAGAAAAACCTATTGCCTATGATGGTATGTCAGTAATAATTAACAATGAAAATCCAGTGCAAAATCTTACAATGGAGCAGATTAGGGATATATATACAGGTAAAATAACAAACTGGAAAGAGGTTGGTGGAGAAGATACTCCAATAGTATTAGTTTCAAGGGAAGATGGATCAGGAACAAGAGATGCCTTCCAAGAAATTGTTGGATTCAATTCAGAAGAAATAAGTCCACAGGCTCAGATTTCAGATGGTTCTGGAAGTATTAAAACAATGGTAGCAGGAAATAAGAATGCAATAGGATATATATCCTTTAGTTATGTAGATGATTCAGTGCACGCTGTTAGTATTGATGGAGTAAAGCCTACAGCTGAAAATGTACAAAATAAAAAGTACAAGCTATCAAGACCATTTTTATTAGTATATAAAGAGGAAAATTTAAATGAAAATTCAAAGAAATTTATAGATTTCATAATGAGTAAAGAAGGACAAGAAATAGTTGAAGAAGATGGATTAATAAGTGTAACTTAATACTTATTTATTAAAGAGAATTAATTTAAGAAAAATGTCAAAGATATATTTATTGGAGATTAATTTAAGGTGGAGGTAAATATGGAAGCTAAAAGTCAGAATAATAAGAGTAAATATTTCATAGAAAGCTTAACTGAAAAGATATTTTTAATTAGTGCCTCAGTAGCTGTAATAAGTTTACTTTTAATAATAGGATTTGTTTTTTATAAGGGATTAAGACCCTTCATAATAGAAGGATATTCTTTCTGGGATTTCATATTTGGTACACAATGGATACCAAGTGCAAATAAATATGGAATATTACCTATGATTGTGGCTTCTTTAGGTGCTACAATAGGAGCTTTATTAATAGGTGTTCCTGTGGGAATATTAACATCAATATTCATAGCAGAGATAGCACCAAAGAAAATAGCAAAAATTATGTCAGGAGCAGTAGAACTTTTAGCTGGAATCCCTTCTGTTTTATATGGAGTATTTGGATTAGCAATAATAGTTCCTACAATACAAGAGGTATTTAATTTACCTAAAGGACAAAGTTTGCTAGCTGTAATAATAGTATTAGCAATAATGATGTTACCGACGGTAATAACAGTATCAGAGACTGCTATAAGAGCTGTACCTAATGCATATAAAGAAGGATCATTAGCCTTAGGAGCATCAAAAACTGAAACAATATTTAAAGTTATTGTACCAGCGGCTAAATCAGGAATAATGACAGGGGTAGTATTAGGAATAGGTAGAGCAATTGGAGAAACAATGGCAGTTATATTAGTAGCGGGAAATACACCTGTTATTCCAAGTTCTATAATGGATAGTGTAAGACCTCTTACAACTAATATAGCCTTAGAAATGGGGTATGCATTTGGAACTCACCAAGAAATGCTATTTGCAACAGGGGTAGTATTATTTACATTCATATTAATACTAAACTTAGTACTTAGTAAACTTTCTAACAAGGGCGGTAAATAAATATGAGAAAAGTTAAAGATAATATATTAAATGGGTTAGTTTGGTTATCAGCCATCTTTACAATAGGAATTCTTGTAATTATTTTAGGATTCATATTTATAAAGGGCATAGGAAAAATAAATTTAACATTCTTAACAAGTAATTATTCAGCTGGTGGCGGTGGTGGAATATTGCCAATGATAGTAACAACCTTATGGACTGTTTTACTTTCCTTAGCAGTGGCTACTCCCATAGGAGTTTTGGGAGCTGTATATTTACAAGAATATGCTAAACAAGGAAAGATGGTTAAGTTTATAAGATTTGCTACTGAAAGTTTAGCAGGTATTCCTTCAATTGTTTATGGATTATTTGGAGGTATATTCTTTGTAGTAGCTTTAAAAATGGGGTATTCAATTTTAGCAGGTTCATTAACAGTATCAATAATAATTTTACCTGTAATAATTAGAACTACAGAAGAAGCTTTAAAAACTGTGCCGGAATCATATAGAGAAGCATCCTTAGGATTAGGTGCTACAAAGTTTCAAACTTTATATAAAGTAATATTACCAAGTGCAATGCCTGGAATACTTTCAGGAGTAATATTATCAATAGGACGTATAATAGGGGAATCAGCAGCTATATTACTTACTGCTGGAACTGTTGCACAAATGCCAAAAGGAATTTTTTCAAGTGCAAGAACACTTACAGTTCAAGCTTACCTTGTAACAAAGGAAAAAGGAGATATAGAAACAGCAGCGGCAGTTGGAATAGTTCTTATAGTTATAATACTAGCATTAAATATTTCAGCTAAGTTAATAGCTAAAAAATTTAATAAGGCAAACTATTAATTTAAGGTGGTATTAAGATGAGTGATAAGAAAACAAAAATTCAAGTAAGAGATTTAGATTTATTTTATGCAAGTAATCATGCGTTAAAGAAAATTAATATAGATATAAAAGAAAATGAAGTTACAGCACTAATTGGTCCTTCAGGATGTGGTAAATCAACTTTCCTTCGTACTTTAAATAGAATGAATGATTTGATTCCTATAGTTAGAATTGAAGGAGAAATACAGGTCGATGGAAAAGATATATACAAAGACGATGATGTTATAGCACTTCGTACTAAAGTAGGGATGGTATTTCAAAAGCCTAATCTTTTCCCAATGAGTATATATGACAATGTTGCTTATGGACCAAGAGTACATGGAATAAAAGATAAAAAGGTTTTAGATAAGATTGTAGAAGAGAGTTTAAGAGATGCTGCTATTTGGGATGAGGTTAAGAATAGATTAAAATCTTCTGCCTTAGGTCTTTCAGGAGGGCAGCAACAAAGAATATGTATTGCTAGGGCTATAGCTATGAATCCAGAAATAATTCTTATGGATGAGCCAACATCAGCTTTAGACCCAATATCAACATTAAAAGTAGAAGAGCTTATAAGAAAGCTTGAGGATAAATATACTATAGTAATAGTAACACATAATATGCAGCAGGCGGCGCGTATATCAGATAAAACAGCATTCTTCTTAAATGGAGAGCTTGTAGAGTTTAGTGATACTAATACAATCTTTACAAATCCAAGAGATAAGAGAACAGAAGATTATATAACAGGAAGATTTGGCTAAAATTATAAGGGGTGATTAGAGTAAATGAGTATAGATGATTTAAGAATAAGTATAAAAGAATTAAAATCTGAAACTAAAGAAATGATGGAATTATGTGAAGTAGCCATAGAAAAATCAGTGGATTCAATAGTTAATAAGGATTTAGATCTAGCTAGAGAAGTTATAAAAATGGATGATGATATAGATAACTTAAGAAATAAAATAATTGAAAAATCTATTGAACTTACTGCTTTAAAGCAGCCTATGGCTAAAGACTTAAGAAATGTATATGCTTTATCAACTATAGCTATGGAACTTGAGAGAGTAGGAGATTATTCAGTAAATATAGCTATGGAAACAATAAAAATAGATAATGAAGAGCATATTACAGGAATGGTAGGCATACCTAAAATGAAATCAGTTTGTTTAAATATGCTAAATGCTGCAAAAAATGCATTAGATAGTAATGAAACAAAGTTAGCTTATGATGCCGCCTTAGAGGATAATATAGTTGATGATTTATATAATGATGTTTATGTAAATTTATTAGCTGCAATGCATAAAGACTCTAATAATATAAATCAAGGGGTTAAATTAATATTTGTTGCTAGATATTTAGAGAGAATAGGTGATCATATAACTAATGTTTGTGAGAATATAGTCTATGCCATAAAAGGTGATATGACTGAACTAGGATAATAACATAAAATATAAATAAGATAAAATTTAGCTTATTAGGTCTGACTTAATTAGTATAATAATTTAAAGATATATCTATAAGTGGTATATCTTTTTTTGTTTTCAATATTGTGATAAGCTATAAAATAGGGTAGTGTTTTGGGTAAAGGAGGGACAAGAATGACAAATAAAAAAGTCCTAATAGTAGATGATGAGGAACATATTAGAGAACTTATAAAATTTAATTTAAAAAAAGAGGGATATGATACAGAAGTTGCTGTTAATGGAACTGAAGCTCTAAAGCTTATAAGAGAAATTAAGTTTGATTTAATACTTTTAGATTTAATGCTTCCAGAAATAGATGGCTTAGAAGTATGTAAAGAAATTAGAAGAAATGAAGAAACTTCAGATATTCCAGTAATGATGATTACAGCAAAGGGGGAAGAGTTTGATAAAGTATTAGGCTTAGAACTTGGAGCAGATGATTATATAACAAAGCCATTTTCAATAAGAGAACTTATGGCTAGAGTAAAAGCTTTACTTAGAAGAAGTAATGTTAAAAAAGAAGAAAATATAATTAAATTTGGTGATGTAGTAGTTAATTTTAAAACAAGAGAAGTAACAAAAGGAACTCAAAATGTAGAATTAACATTAAAGGAGTTTGAATTATTAAAGCTTCTTATAAAGAATAAGGGCAATATATTAACTAGAGAACTTTTGCTTGATAAAATTTGGGGATATGAATACATAGGTGAAACAAGAACAGTAGATGTTCATATTAGACATTTACGCAAAAAGATTGAAAGTGATGATAAAAATCCTCAATATATTCAAACTATAAGAGGAGTTGGATATAAGTTTACAAGCAATGAATAATTACAATGTAAAGGATAAACTTATAATTACTTATTAAAGTAGTATATTAAAAAATAAATTGCATATATGAAGAGCAACTTATAGGTGTAGTAAATTTAGAGCAAAAATAAGAAAAAAATAAAACCACTCAGATAATGGCAGAAATCTGAGTGGTTTATTAGCAATGAGAGTCAAATAGTAAATTTATATACATTATTTGTCAAGTTATAAACTTCCTTTAAATCCTTACCAGAAAGCAAGTGATTCATTATTATTTCTTTTGAACTATCATAAAGTTCAAAGATTTCTTGGGCTTTTTTCTCTTCTTCATATACCTTCCAATATCCACAAAGGAGGCATTTGCTCTTAGTACATTCCATAAAGCATTCTACATCCTTAACCGGAATTCCTAGAAAAATACCTAATTCATGAGGACAATGGAATGAATCATATCTATTAACTAAATGAGTTAATATTTCATCAATGCTCATAGTTAATCTATAGTCTAGTTTTTCTAAAAAATCCATGGAAGATTTTTTATATACAGTATTCATTAAATTTATTTCATCATAAATTAATACTACCTTAGAATTTACAGTTTCTCTAAGCAATATGTGCTTTAAATTAAGATCTTTTAAGAAATCTTCACCATACATATCCCAAAGCTTATATAAATTATGACCTTGCTTTGAAAGAGTAATGGTGGAAGAAGGCTTAATCCCTGTTATTACAGGAGAAATTAAATATGATATAAAGGATCTCATATATTTTTCGTTGTTAAGAGTTTCTAAGAGATTAAGGAAATCATTATTCATTTCAGCTTCTTCCACCTTTCTTTCAAATAAATTTTAAAGTGCTTTACCAGCAGCTTTACAATTTTCTATGTCTTCTCCTTCTGGAGTATTATTAACTATTAATGTATTTACTACATTTGCACCGTAGCCTTCCATTCTATCTTTCCAAGTATCCATCCATTCACCAGTTCCCCAGTCATATGAACCGAATAATAAAGTTGGTTTTCCAGATACAAGTCCTGAAATTTCTTCAACAAATGGATCCATTTCGCCTTCTTCAATAGTTTCACATCCCATAGCCGGAGAACCTAAAGCTAATACATCACATCCTTCTACATCTAGAGTAGATGCATCAGAAACATTTAAAAGTTTTACTTCTAATCCGTTTTCTTTAGCTCCTTCAGCTATTAAGTTAGCCATAGCTTCTGTATTACCAGAACCTGACCAAAAAATAATATTTAATTTTTTCATATATATCACCTCGTAAATTTAATTCTTATTATTAATGAAAATCAATTTCAATTAGTTTATGTCATTATAATACAATAGTAAGATAATAATGTCAATAGTAAATGATAATAATTTTCAATAAGTGGTGAAAATTTTTTTATGAAAAAGAATAAAGAGAAATAAAGTGTATATATTTCTTTGAAAATTAAAGGTATGGGAAATTTATAATAGATTTTTGAGGGGATTAAGGAACATAGAAAATATTTAACTTAAATTAGAGAAAATAAATACAAGTAAAATTTATTAATAGATTTAAATAAGAAAAAGAGCAGTATCAAATATTAATGATAAAACTTATAAACAGTATAAATAGAATAGAGTTATAAGTTTTATTAAAAAATATTTTGACACATGCCCTTAAATATTATTTTTTATTATTTTAATTTAAATGAACTCTTTAATGAAACTATTCTGTTGAATACTAAATTATCATCACTTGTGAAATTAGGATCAACATTGAAGTATCCATGTCTAAATAATTGATATTTATCTTGAGGTTTAGCATCTTTAGCACTTGGCTCAATGAATCCCTTACATATAGTTAATGAGTTAGGATTTATTTGCTCAAGGAAGTGCTTTCCTTCATTTTCTTCACAATCATCTAAGATTAATGGTTCATATAATCTAAATTCAGCAGGAATACAGTTATTAGCATCAACCCAGTGGATTGTTCCTTTAACTTTTCTTCCAGTAAATCCAGTTCCACTCTTAGTTTCTGGGTCATAAGTACAGTGAATTTCTGTAACTTCACCATTTTCATCTTTTATTACTTCGTTACATTTTACAAAATAAGCACCTTTTAATCTTACTTCGTTTCCTGGGAATAATCTGAAATATTTCTTTGGAGGATTTTCCATGAAATCTTCTCTTTCAATATAAACTTCTCTTGAGAATGTAACAGCTCTTTTACCAGCTGATTCATCCTTTGGATTATTTTCTATTTCAAGAATTTCTGATTCTCCCTCAGGATAGTTTGTTATAACTAATTTAAGTGGATTTATAACAGCCATAGCTCTTGGAGCAGTTTCTTGAAGGTCTTCTCTTATGAAATGCTCAAGCATTTGAGAATCAACAGTAGAATCTGCCTTAGCAACTCCTATAGCTTTACAGAAGTTTCTTATTGACTTAGGAGTATAACCTCTTCTTCTAAGTCCAGCAACAGTAGGCATTCTTGGGTCATCCCAACCATCAACTATGCCTTCATCAACTAATTGCTTTAACTTTCTTTTACTCATAACAGTGTTTGTGATATTAAGTCTTGCAAACTCAATTTGTCTTGGAACACTTTCCATTTCACATTCTTTAACGAACCAATCATATAATGGTCTGTGATCAGCAAATTCTAAAGTACAAATAGAGTGAGTTATTCCTTCAATAGCATCTTCTAATGGATGAGCAAAGTCATACATAGGGTAGATACACCATTTATCACCTGTATTATGGTGACTAGCATGAGCAATTCTATAAATTATAGGATCTCTAAAGTTTATGTTAGGTGAGCTCATATCTATTTTAGCTCTTAAAACTTTTGAACCGTCCTCAAATTCACCTTTTCTCATTCTTTCAAATAGATCTAAGTTTTCTTCAATTGATCTATTTCTATATGGACTTTCCTTACCAGGCTCAGTAAGAGTACCTCTATATTCTTTTATTTCTTCTGGAGTTAAATCACAAACATAAGCTTTACCTTTTTTAATTAAAAGTAGAGCTCTTTTATACATTTCATCAAAGTAGTTTGATGCAAAATGTAATTCGCTCCAGTTATAACCTAACCAATGAACATCTTCTTTAATAGATTCAACGTATTCAGTATCCTCTTTAGTTGGATTTGTATCATCAAATCTTAGGTTAGTTCTTCCGTTAAACTCTTTTCCTAATTCAAAGTTTAAAACTATAGACTTTGCATGACCTATATGTAAATATCCATTAGGTTCAGGTGGAAAACGAGTTATTATTGTATCATGTTTTTTGCTATCTAAATCATCTATTATTATATTTCTTATAAAGTTTGATGAGTGCTCAGCATTTGACATTGTTTATCATCCCTTTTCTCTCATTTTTATATACTCATAAATATATCATAAAAAGCAAAATCTATCCATAATATATTAAAAAAATGAGTATATAGTTTTTAATAAAATTATATTTAATTATGTATAAAAATCATAAGTTAGATTGCTCTATATAATATTTCCAAATAAGATTATTTTTATGAAATAGAAATGAAAAAAGTTCTGCAAAGTGCAGAACTTTTAATTTATGAATAAACTTGCGTTAATTATCAATTATCTATTCATTTTTTGAGCTTTTCTTGCTTTTCTGCAAGCTGGGCATCTAACTGGATCGTTTTCAAATCCTTTTTCTTTGAAGAATTCTTGTTCTCCTACAGTGAATATGAATTCTTTTCCACAGTCTTTACAAACTAAATTTTTATCTTCCATTTCTTTTACCTCCTGTAAAATTTACTAGGTACGTTTGAGATCTATACTATAAAACTAATAAAATAAATTTTACAGGACAGAAATAAAGTACATATCTACTAAATTTTATTTTATATATTGATTATATCATATAGAAAAAAGAATACAATACTTTTTACTTCAAATATTTAAATTTCTGACGCTTAAAATAAGCTAGTGTATATATGATTATAGGGCATATAAACAGCACTATTAGAAGTATGTATTGATAGTATCTTAATAGTATAAAAAGGGTATAGGCATTCTTAGCAGCTAAGTAAGAAAAGGCATATACTATTACTGAAATTAATGCTATAAAATTACGTTTATATTTTACCCTATCTTTCCAAATTGTATACAATGAAAAAATAGTTATTAAATATTTTACAACCCAAGAAAGAGTAGAAGAAATCATTACAAAAACATTTCCATTCTCTACAAAACCACCAAAATAAATTCTTTGAGTTTGAACAAATTGAGGATAAAAAACATTTGCAGACCTCAAAGAACCTAGGGTTGATATTAGTATAACAACACACAAAGCACAAAATATAGATGTTAAAAGTATTGTGTTTATTGAGATTTTTTTTAAGTTTTTCTTATCATCTATTCTTGGAAGAATAGGTAAAACTATAGCTAAGCTTGATAAGGAGCCTAATTGAGTTAAAGCACAAAGAATATATTCTGAAATTCTTCTATCCTTAAATATAGGAAGAAGAAGTGTGTAATCTATATATCTAATGTTTAATAATGCTAATAATAAATTAATTGCAAGTACAATGCTTACGCAAACTATACATATTATAAGTATGCTATTAAATCTATTTTTACCTATTAAAAATACAGTTATTATGAAAAACAATAAACAATACCATATTGGACTTTGAGCAAAAATATTAACGTTTATAGAAGATGAGATTACAGAAGCTGATTCTATGCACATTAAGACTAAAGTAAGTGAAAATATTAATATATAAATATTTCCTAAGGGTTTACCAAGAACTATATAGCAAGTTTCTTTAAAGTCATAATATTCTATCTTTGAGATTACACTAAAAATAAAGGAAGTTACAAAGAAAAATATAATTCCAGAGATTATAGTGAAAATCCAAGTATCTCTTCCACCTATTTTTATAAATAAGGATGTATAGTTAACCAAAGATGTACTTATGGCAGCAATGATAAAAAATATAAAATGTCTTGCAGTTAGCTTTCCCAAAGACATCACCTCATTTCTTTTATAATTTCAAATTTTAGTATTCTCAAAAAAATGAATATTAAACATAATACTAGCGGATAATATTTTTGGGTGATAAATGAATGCAAAAACAATTAGATTTCTTAAAAGACAAATTAAAAGATAGTTTTGATGTTAAGTATAGGGAGGTGGATACAGCTTTAGGACCGGCCACAATTGTTTTTATGGATGTTTTATGTTCTACTCAGTTCATAAGTGAGTACATAGTAAAACCATTAACCTTAGTTAAGGATGGAATAAAAGATGAAAATGATATTATGACTAAGGTTATAGATATAAACATAACAAATTGGTCAAAGGATAAAAATGATACATTACTTCATGTATTATCAGGGGATGTAGTAATAATCTTTGATAAGTTTGATAAGGTAATTTATTGCGAAACAAAGGGTTATACAAGAAGAGGTGTTGGAATTCCAATAACAGAAGCAGTAATAAAGGGACCTAGAGAAGGTTTTAATGAGGCCTTTGTGGATAATGTTACATTATTAAGAAGAAGGATAAAAAATCATAATTTAAAATTTGAGCCTTTATATGTAGGGGAAGATACTCAAACTGTAGTATGCATATCTTATATAAAAAATAAAGCTCCAAAGGAATTAATTGATGAAATCAGAGAAAAAATAAAAAATTTAGATTATAAGTTTATATTAGATACTAATTATATTGAGGCTAAACTTAGAGAAGATAGAACTTTATTTGATACTATTGGATATACAGAAAAAGCAGATGAGGTAGCAGCAAAACTATTAGAAGGAAGGGTTGCAATAATAGTAGATGGAACTCCTTTTGTTCTTACAGTACCTTTCTTTTTTATAGAAAATTTTCAAACACCAGATGATTATTATTTAAATAGGTATTTTACTAGTTTTACTAGAATTTTAAGATGGATAGCATTTTTTATTGCTATGTTTTTACCAGGAATATATGTTGCATTAGTTACTCATCATTTTTCGGTTTTACCTAGTTTATTTGTCTTTAGACTAGCAGTTGCTAGGGCTGGGGTTCCATTTCCTATAGTAGCAGAGGTAATAATAATGATGTTATTATTCCAAATAATAAAAGAAGCAGGTTTAAGATTGCCTCAACCTATAGGAACATCTATGAGTTTAGTATCAGGACTTATTTTAGGAGAGGCTGCTGTGGGAGCTGGTATTGCTTCAAGAATAACTATTGTAGTAGTTGCCTTAAGTGCCGTTTGTTATTTCTTAATTCCTAAGCTTTATGGTGCAGTATCGATTTGGAGTATAGGAATAGTAATTACAGCTGCCTTTTTTGGAATTCCTGGTGTGATTTTAATAAGCGTTGTATTATTATCTCACTTAGCACATTTAAGAAGTTGTGAATATCAATACTTATTCCCACTAGGAACTTTAAATAGATATAAATTTAAAGACATTATTATGAGAGGAAGATTAGACGAAATATCAAAAGATATAGTCGGTAAGGATGGTAAAAATGAACCTAAAGAAAGTTATAGCTAGTTTACTAAGCATAATAATTATGTCAACCATGCTTATTGGTTGCTATAATTATAAGGATATAAATAGAGTTACATTTGTAACAAGCTTAATATTTGATGAAAATGAAGTGGGAAATATAGATATATATTTAGATTGTGTAAAACCTTATAGAAGTTCAAATGAAAGTTCTGATAAAGGAAGAAGAGTATTATATAAAGGTACTGGAAAAACAGTTTTAGAAGCTATTAAGGATATAAATATGTATTCTAGTAGTAAGTTAGACTTTACTCAATGCAAGGGATATATATTTACAGAGAAGGCCGCTAAAAATGGTATAAGAAAGTACATAGATATTATAAATAAAAATCAAGAATTCATGATTAGACCTTATATGTTTGTTTTATTTGGTTCTCCAGAAGAACTTTTAAATGATGTAACTGTTGATGAAGAATATTTAGGTGTTTTTATTGATGATTTAGTTCAAAGGATGAATAAAAGTCCTAGAGTTATAGCTATTGATGCTAATGATTATTTAGAGCTTAGAACTAATTATGGAAACCTACTAGTTTTAGGAGCATTAAGTATAAGAGATGATATGGAAGAAAAAAGATTAGAGTTAAGCGGAGGAGCCTTGCTAAAAAATGAGGTCTTAGTGAGAAGAATAACTGCAGAGGAAGGTATGAGCTATAATCTTTTAATGGGAGATTTAAAAAGAGGAACTCTAGAAGTTATGAACCCTCAAGACCCTAATACTTTTATAACATTAGATATATCTAATGCAAAAACAAAGACATCAATAAGTTATGATGGAGAAAATATAACTCTTTATAAGGATATAAAAGTTAAATGTTTAATTGGGGAATCACAATCAAGACTCATTGTGGATGAAAAACTTTTAAATCTTTTAGAGTTAGAAGAAGAGGCAGTAATAAAACAATACTTAGAACTTTTCTTTGAAAGCTTTAAAGAGAGTGATATAGACATTGTTAATGTTGGTAATCTTTTTTATAGAAAATATCCAGATGAGGTATTAGAAAAGGATCCTATAAGTATTACAAATTTAAAGATTAATGTTGATGTTGAAATTGATGGCACAACAATTACAGGAAATACACTTTAAATAAGTCTATATTTTAAGTATAAATTGCTTTTAATATGCAGATTAAGAGCTGATTTAATAAATAGTTTCTTAAATTATAAATACAATCAATTTAAAAAAGCCTATGGAATATAATGTTCTATGGGCTTTAATTTTATGCTATATTTTATTTAAGGTATAAGGGCAATAATATTTATTAAAGAAGAGGGTTATTATGAATGAGAATAAACTGAGAAGATTAATAAAGAAAAATGAATATGAAAAATTAGATTTTAAATTAAAGATAGAGCTTTTTACAGAAAGTGTGAAAAAAGAACTTGCAAAGGATATATGTGCTATAGCTAATTCTAGAGGGGGAAGAGGTTATATAATAATAGGAGTTGAGGATAAAACAAAGAAAATAGTTGGTGTGGATGCTGATTATATTACTGAAGAAAGAGTTCAACAAATAGTTGCCTCAAGGATTGAACCGCCTGTTCCAATAAGTTTAGAGGAATGTTTTTTAGATGGAAAAAGATTATTGGTAATAGTAATATTTAATAGCTATCAAAAGCCTTATCAAATCAGGGAAAATGGAGCCTTTTATATAAGAAGAGGGTCAACTACAGATATTATGAGAAAACAAGAGCTTTTATCAGAATTTCAAAAAGGTATAAGCTTTAATTTGGAGACATGCCCCATAGTAAATAGTAATATAGACTTTTTAAATGAGGAATTAGTAAGAAGATATTTTTATCTAAAGGGTATTAAAATATCTAAGGAAAATAGAGAGTTTTTACTTAGTAGTAGCAATATAATTCATAAAAATAATATCTCTGGGAAATCAATGTGTACACTAGGTGGATTATTAGTTTTTTCAGATGTAAATAGTATTTATATACCACATAATATGATAAAAATAAGAAATTTATTAGGTGGAGAACAAACTTTTATAATAAGAGGAAATATTTTAGACATGATGAAAAGCATGGAGAAAAAATTAAGAGAAATAGTACCTAATGAATATCCTGTAGCCTTAATAATTGATACTATAAGAAATATTTTGATATACAGAGATTACTCTCAATATAATAAGATTGTTGAGGTGGTCTTAGGAAAGAAAGAATTAACAGTATATTGTCCAGGAGAAATTGTAAAAAGATATAGAGATGGACGTATAGGATATATAAAGAGAAATATGTGGATATATGAAAAAATAATAAGCTTAGACAGTAGAGATGGGGAAATGAATTACAATTTAGGGGGAAAAGAAGTAAAGGAGAGCTTTACTAATAAGGTGAAAGTTATAACAGTTAATGAAGAAAATATAACTAAATTTATATTTAATAAATATAGAACAATAGGTTAATATTTTGAGGGTATTAGGAATATTATATATAAAGTAAGTTTTTACCTGATAAAATATTATTAAGGGGTGGTAAAGATGATTCAATTATTCTTTAACCAAAGAGGCGCTGGAAAGAGCAAAAATTTAGTTAAACTAGCTAATGAAGAAATTGAAAAGTCTAAAGGAAGTATTATTTTTATTGATAATGATAATAAAAGAATGCTTCAGTTAAATAAAAAGGTTAGACTTATACCTATGGACAATTATTGTGTAAAGAGTTATGATCAATTTTATGGATTTTTACAAGGGATAATTTCTAGAGATTATGATGTAGAAAGTATATATATTGATAGCATAGCAAATATTTTGGATGATATAAAATTAGAGGATTTAGAAAATTATTTGAAAAAAATAGAACTTATGAGCAGAGAACTTAATGTAAACGTATTTGTAACTATTCATGGAGATGTGAGAGTAATGCCTGAAAATATCAAGAAATATGTGGCTTAAGCTTTAGCTAGTTTAGAAAATAAATTGTTTTATATAGATTTATGTAGTATTTATGATATTTAATACTATGGGTATAATAAGAACTATAATTAAAAGTTATGGTTCTTATTTTTTTATATATTTTTAGTGAGCCTTGGTTTGGGCTAGTTATTTAGATTTGTATAATTAAAAAAATAGCTTTTTTTTAAAATCAATTGAGAATTAATATAATAAAGGATATACTATATACTATATGATTGCTAAATATAGCACCAGCAAGTAAGCTGGATTAGAATTTTTTTGGAGGGATAAACAAATGGCTAATGTATTAGATACGTTAATGGAACGTGGGTACATAAAACAGTTTACTCATGAAGCTGAAACAAGAGAACTTTTAGAGAAGGAAAAAGTTACTTTTTATATAGGATTTGACCCAACAGCTGATAGTTTACATGTAGGACACTTCATTGCAATGATGTTTATGGCTCATATGCAAAAGGCTGGACATAGACCAATAGCTTTAATTGGTGGAGGTACAGCTACAATTGGAGATCCAAGTGGTAAGACTGATATGAGAAAGATGATGACAAATGAGACTATAGCTCATAATGTTGCTTGTATCAAAAAGCAAATGGAGAAATTCATAGATTTTTCAGATGATAAAGCTATACTTGTTAACAATGCTGATTGGTTATTAAACCAAAACTATGTTGAATTCTTAAGAGAGGTTGGAGTTCACTTCTCAGTTAACAGAATGCTTTCAGCAGAATGTTTTAAACAAAGACTTGAAAGAGGTCTTTCATTCTTAGAATTTAACTACATGTTAATGCAAGGATATGACTTCTATGTTTTAAATAAAAAATACAACTGTAAAATGGAGCTAGGTGGAGATGACCAATGGTCAAACATGATAGCTGGTGTTGAACTTGTAAGAAAGAAATCACAAGAGAGTGCATATGCTATGACTTGTACATTATTAACTAACTCAGAAGGACAAAAAATGGGTAAAACAGTTAATGGTGCATTATGGTTAGATCCAGAGAAAACTTCTCCATACGAGTTCTACCAATACTGGAGAAATGTTAATGATGCAGATGTTGAAAAATGCTTAAAACTATTAACATTTATTCCAATGGATGAAGTTAGAAGACTTTCAAGTTTAGAAGGTTCTCAAATAAATGAAGCTAAAAAAGTTTTAGCATTTGAGGTAACTAAACTTGTACATGGTGAAGAGGAAGCTACAAAAGCTCAACAAGCTGCTGAAGCTTTATTTGGAAAAGGTGGAGACATGAGTAATGTTCCAACTTATGAAATGGGAAAAGATAAGTTAGGTGCTGAACTTTTAGATATTTTAGTTGAAGCTGAAATAGTTCCATCAAAAGCTGAAGGAAAAAGACTTGTTAAGCAAGGTGGATTATCATTAAATGGAGAAAAAGTTGCTGATTTTAAAAAGACATTAGAAGAAGCTGACTTTGAAAATGGTGAAGTTTTAATTAAAAGAGGTAAGAAAAACTACAATAAAATAGTTTTAGCATAATTCTTTTTTAGAAGAGTGTATTAGAATATATTAGCTAATTATTATTAGTGGTAATATATTCTATTTACACTCTTTTATTTATATGTGATTTTAATTAGATATTTACACTTAATTTAATCTAGTTATTTATCAAATAATAATATATAAATCCAGAGGGTTACAATTAATTAAGAAGTAAATTTAAAAACTTTGAGTATTGAAATTACAAAGTTGAATTTAATGAAAATGTGTTTTTTATAAATTGTATTTTAAAAGTATTTCTACCACTTTGAAACTTGTATATATAATTAATAAAAGTGTATAATAAATTACTGACAAAATGTAGATTAGTTTAGATGATTTATTTTATTTACTAAAGAAAATATTTTCTCTAATAATTACATGTAAGATTAAATAGATATATGAAAGGTGATGAAATATGGCGTTATATGCTATCTCTGATTTGCATTTAGCACTTAATACAGATAAACCAATGGATATCTTTGGTGAGAAGTGGCGTAATCATCATGAGAAGATAAAAGAAAATTGGAATAATAAAATTACAGAGGAAGATACTGTTTTAATAGCAGGGGATATTTCTTGGTCAATGAAATCAGATGAAAGTAAAGATGATTTAGATTGGATAGACGCACTTCCAGGTAAAAAGATAATAATTAAAGGGAATCATGATTATTGGTGGGGAAGTATTTCTAAATTGAATAAAATGTATGAAAATACAAAGTTCATACAAAATAATTTTTTTACATATAAAGATTGGGCTATATGTGGAAGCAGAGGGTGGATTTGTGAAGGTTCTGATAAATTCACACAAAAGGATAAAAAGATTTTTGATAGGGAACAGATAAGATTAAGATTATCTTTAGAAGAAGCTAAAAAGGCAGGATATGAAAAGATAATATGCATGGTACATTATCCACCTACAAATGAGAAATTTGAGGATTCAGCCTTTATCAATATATTTAAAGAGTTTGGTGTTGATAAGGTTATTTATGGTCATCTTCATGGTATGGCACTTAAGGGCAAAGTATTAAATGAAGAGAGAGATGGAATAGAGTATAAGCTTACAAGCTGTGATTTTATAAATTTTGATCCAATAAAAATCTTAGATTAAGACACTGTTTCATGTAAAATTAAGATTTTGAAATATTTAGTTTTAATACTTTTTTTGGTATAATGAGCGAGGAGAGTTAAATAAATCTCTCTAAGAGAGTTAGGAAATAGGTGGTTCTATGGCTATACAAAATTGGAAAGACTTTTTAACTCCTTATGATCAAGCAGTAAGTGAATTAAAGGTAAAGTTAAGAAGTATTAGAAAAGAATTTAGAAGAAAAAATGAATATTCTCCAATCGAGTTTGTAACTGGAAGGGTGAAAGAGGTATCTAGTATATTAGAAAAGGCAAATAAATATAGTATTCCTGTAGATAGAATCCAATATGAGATGGAGGATATTGCAGGTATAAGAATAATGTGCCAATTTGTTGATGATATAGATACTGTTGTCAATATTATAAGGAATAGAAAAGATATGCAAGTTCTTTATGAAAAGGACTATGTTAGCAATGTAAAACCAAGTGGCTATAGAAGCTATCATGTGGTTATAAGATATCCTATAAATATGGCAGATGGACAAAAAGATATACTTGCTGAATTTCAAATAAGAACTTTAGCAATGAATTTCTGGGCTACAATAGAACATTCTTTAAATTATAAGTATAAAAAGAATCTGCCAAAGGACATACAATTTAAATTAAAACGTGCAGCTGATGCAGCATTTACTTTAGATGAAGAAATGCTTGAAATAAAAGATGAAATAAAGGATGCTCAAACTTTATTTGAGGTTAAATCAGATATTATAAGTACTATAATGAATAGTATATTAAATCTTATTTCAATAGGAAAAGTGGCTGAGGCTTCTAGATATCAAATAAGTTTAAATAAACTTATTGAAGAGGGAGAAGTTTGGGAACTTAATAATTTATTAAGAGCTGTCCAAAGAGACATAGATAAGTATAATATATAATATTTAAATAAAAGTAGTTTTTAATGCCACCTTATTTAAAGGTGGTATTTTTATTTTTAAACTTTATTTTAAGTGAAAGTTGATTTTTATATAAATATTTAGAGGGAAATTAATTTGGTAAAGAATTTTTATTGTTTATTTTAAAATTTTGTTTTATGTCTTTATATTTAATAATAATTGTTATATAATAATAAATGTAATTTAGAAAGTTGATAGAATTACTCAACTTTAACGGAGCAACACATTATTTGAGTTTTAAAATGATTGAGCATTTATTGAGAGAAAAATAAAATTGAGGATGTGTAATTTATGAATGCTATGGATAATTTAGAATTAAAAAAGATTAAGGAAAATCCTTTATATATAAGAGAAATAGAAAATCCATCAGAGGAGATGCAGCTAGAGGCTATTAAGAAAAATCCATTTACAATTCAATATGTTGAAAACCAATGTGAAAAATGTAAAGAGGAAGCTGTAAGAAGAAATCCAACCACTATAGAGTATGTTAAAAATCCATCAGAGGAAATATGCATATTAGCAGTAAAATCTCTATGGAATGCCTTAAAGCTTATTAAGGAACCTTCAGAAAAGGTGGTTGAAGAGGCTGTTAAAACTAAGGGGTGGGCTATACAATTTGTGAAAAATCCTTCAGAAAAGTTAAAACAAATAGCTGTTTCTAAGGATTATGATGCAATAAAATATATAGAAGATCCATCACCAGAAGTTCAGCTTATAGCTGTTAAAAATCATTGGTCAGCAATTAAATTTATAAAAAATCCTACTTTAGAAGCAATGAGAACTTCAGTTAAGGAAGATGCTGAGGCAATAAACTTCTTACCAAACTATACTTATGAAGATTTAGAAACTTTTATAGGAGACAATATAAATGTTGTTAAATATCTTTATGAAAGTATAGATGTTGATATGGTTGTTGATATACTTACAAAAAAAGTTGCAGAAGAGAATGTAGATGAAAGCTATCTTTTAGATTTTATCGATTTAGAAGTCTTAGAGATGAACAAAGTAGAATTTATCAAAGAATATGGAAGTAAAAGAGCAAAGATAATATTAGTTGATAGTATGTTATCAATATAAAAATAGAGATTTAAAAATATAAAATATAGATTAGTTGAGAAAATATTTTAGATTTTTCACAAGAGAGTTTATAAGGTAAGTTTCACGGAGAGATTTATAGAAAGAAGGGACACTAAAGTGGATTTTAAAGAAGCGTTAAGTACAGTTAATTTAGTTCTTATGACAGGAGAAGTACCTCTTTTAATAGGAGAAAGTGGTATAGGAAAAACTTCTTTAGCAAAGGAACTTAGTAGAATAAATAATTATCATTTGGTTACTATAGATGGAAATCTTCTTAAGGAAGGAGAAATAGGTGGTCTTCCAATGGTAGAGAAGAAAGAAATCCTATTTAAAGGAGATTTAGTAAAAAAAAGCGTAACAAAATATGCTACACATGTAAAACTTATGGAAATTGATGATCATATTGAAAAGGGAGAAAAAGTTCTTTTATTTATTGATGAATTAAATAGATGTGAGCATGCAGTGCAACAAGAACTTATGAACCTTATATTAAATAGAGAGATAAATGGATATAAGTTAAATGAGGATGTATATATATTAGCAGCTATGAATCCATCAAATAAATATGATAACTATGAAGATAGTGATTATCAGGTTATTGAAATGGATCCAGCCCAAGAAGATAGATTTGTTTGGATAGATATTAGTTCAAATCTTAAAGAGTGGATGAGTTGGGCAATGGGAGATGGAAATATCCATGAACATATAATAGAATTTTTATCAACATTCCCTGAATATTTCCATACTCCTAATTCACTAGAAACAATAAAAGCTACTCCAAGAAGTTGGGAGAGGGTTTCTAAGGCTTATAGAGTGTATTTATCAAATAAGAAGAACTTTTCTAAGGAAATATTATATAATGCTTTAAAGGGAAATGTAGGCTCAACAATAGCACAAGAATTTATAGCATATATAAGTAATCTTAATAAACCTATTATTTCTAATGAAGAAATTTTCGAAAGTGATGTTTTAGGATTTAATATTAGAGAGAGAATAATGAGTGAAAATCATTCAAGAATGTATATAATAGCTAAGAGTGCTTTATATTATCTTGAGGGATTAAAGGATTATAATAAAGAATTAGAAGTGTTCTCAGATTTATTATCTTGTTATCCTAAGGATTTAAGACTAGGAATAATGAAGGAAATAAAAAGCGATCACTCAGAAGAATTATATAGAAATTTATTAAATGAGGATAAGTTCTTAGAAGCATTCTTTGAGATATATAGCTAGGTGGTGAAATCTTATGGATTTTGAAAGAACTAGGAGGAAACTTCTTAATATAGCAATGGAAGCTGAAGAGGAGAATAAGCCTTTAACAGATGATTTTAAGAGAGAATTTTGGAGTTTAATAGAGAAGGTAATAATCTCCCTTTATGATAAAGAAAATTCATTTTTTGGTCAGTTTTTAATTCATGTAAAGAGAGAAATAAGAACTGATATTAAATGGCCTATAGCCACTAAACCAGAAATGGGATATTTCACAATGGTATTTAACCCAAGAATAATATTAGAATGTGATTTAAAAGAGGTTCAGGCTCTTTTAAAGCATGAAGTATATCATATAATGATGTCTCATTATGCTAGAGAAAAGGCTTTAAGTAGAAAATATTCAAAACTTGCTGTTAGTATAGCTATGGATATAGCCATAAATCAGTATATAAAGAATTTACCTCCATATAGTAAAAGACTAGATTATGTGAATTTAGAATATAATCTAGAATTAAAACCAGATATGCCTATGGAAAAATATGCAGAAGAAATTCAAAAGGCAATTGAAAGAAGAAAAAAATATGGTATTACTGGTGATGATAAAAATGCTGGTGATTTAGTAAGCCAAGAAAAATCCCATGAAGTATGGGAAGAGGTTTCTATAAGCTTAGATAGTTTAGAGGGAACAACTAAGAAAACAGCCATAAATGCGTATAAGGGCAAGGCTCCTAAGGATTTAGAAAAAATAATCTTACTAATGAAAGAAAAACCAGAGATAAAGTGGAGTGAATTTTTAAAGGATATAATTCCTACAACAAGAGGAAGTTATAGAAAAACTATAACAAGAAAAGATAGACGTCTTCCAGAAAGATTAGACCTTAGAGGTAAATTGCCAAATTCTATTCCAAAAATATTAATAGCAATAGATGTTTCAGCATCCATCTCTGATAAAGAGTTTGAAAATATAATAATAGAAGTTTTAGGTATAGTAAGAAATAAAAATGCTGAAATAAAAGTTATTGAATGTGATGATGAAATAAGAAGAGTGTATGATTTAAAAGGAATAAAAGACATAAAGCCAAGAAGTAAGAAAAATGGTTCAACAAGATTTTCTCCAGTATTTAGATATATAAAAGAAAATAATATGAGAAATCATATTCTTGTATATTTTACAGATGGGGTTGGAGAAAAAGATTTAGAAGTTAAGCCTATAAATTATAGAACTCTTTGGGTTTTAACAGGCAAGGAACAATTAAGTTTAAATAAATCTTTTGGAACTGTTAAACATTTAGAAAAAGAAAAAGGGGATGGATATACCCTTATGGATGGCTTACAAGATATGAAGGATAATCTTCATGATTGGGCCAGATAAAGTAATAATATAGCACATGTTGATTTAATTGAAAATCAATATGTGCTATATTGTTTTTATATGGTTTATTAATTATAAAAAAATATAACTTAATTAAATAGTAAATCCTTAATTAAATTCATAAGGTATATTTTAAAAATCATAAAGGGGGAATTCGGTGAAGAAAAATATTAAGAACATAGCTTTAGTATTGTTAATAATTTTTGTGGTGGCTTTAATTGTTATAACATTTAAAATAATTAAATTTAGAAAAAATACAGTGACAGATATAAAAGCTTGTGGCAATAAAATAACTTTTAATTCTAATGTTAAAAGAGAAGAAATAGAGTATTTAAAAGTTGATGGAGAGAAGGATAGACCAGTAAATAAGGTTGAAGGGTTAAATTTATTTATAAATAATAGTAAAGTTAATTTAAGTGATAAAATTTATGAAAAGAATTTAAGGTATTATATTTCTTTAGAAGATTTAGAGAAAAATGGACAAGTATCAATTGATGGAAATAAGATTTTAAGTAAGATAAATAAAAATTACATAGATTTAGAGAAAAAAGAGATTTTAAAAGAAAAGGATAAATTAGATTTAAGAGGAGAAGTTTTAGATTTAGATCATAAAAAATACATTTCTATAAATGATTTTAAAGAGCTTATTGAAGCTAGGGATGATTGGTACGAAAATAAAAACTCAATTTATATGTTTCAGGGTAAAACTAATAATATAAACTGCAATTATAAAGTTAATGAAGGAAAAGCTGCTTTAATAAGAATAGAGGATGTTAGTGCTGGGGGAGTTTTTTCTGAAGATAATAATATGGAAAAAATGAAATATTTAAGTGATTATTTTAAAGCTAATAATATAGTATTTCACATAGCTTGGATACCTAGATACATAAACCCTGAAAAAAACATAGATAATGATTTGCTTAAAAATAATAATTTTGAAAATGTGCATTTTATAAATATGCTAGATCATTTAATAAATAGAGGGGCTGTAATTGGTCTTCATGGATATACTCACCAACATAATAATCAAATAAGTGGACTTGGGGTAGAGTTAAAATGGAATGTTAATAGCAATAAAAATAAAGTTTTAAAGGTTGTTGAATCCTCATTAAAGACAGCTAAGACTTTAAATATACCTATAGGTTTCTTTGAAAGTCCACATTATAAAGCAGATAGAAATCAGCAAAAAATAATAGAACAATACTTTCCAGTTATGTTTGAACCCTATGCTGGATATTGGAACTTAAATCCATTAATAAGTTTTAGTAACAAGTCTACATTATATGTACCTGCTCCTTTAGGATATGTTAAGGACAATGGAGAGACTGTAGCTAGAAGAATTAGAAATTATAGCAATGAAATTTTAACGGCATTTTTCATACATCCATATATTTTTTTAGGAAGTATAGAGAATAAAAATAATAGCCTAAATAATGAGGAAATATATGAGTTAAATGAAAATTCACCTATATTAAAGATAATATCAGCTTTAAAAGAGAGAGGATGCAAAACCATAACTGTTAATGAATTAAACAATCAAATTACGTAGTAAAAGTTTTATTATGTATTTAAGTGAAGCAGATAAATATGGATATAATGAAAATGGATCTGTATATTATCCATAACTTGGGAAAAACGCTGATTGGATACATTATCCTATGAATTAAGTAAAATTAATATATTTACATTAAATTTATAGTATAATTTATATAAATGATTGTCTTGAAAATACTGTTAATATTTTAAAACTGAATTTTTAAGACAATCTTTTAAATATTAATATTATTTACAGGAGGAGCTGTGGATATAAAGATAAAAATATTTTGGATAGTATCTATTTTAACTGGAATAATATTTATATATATGTTATCTAATATAATATTTAAGCTTAAGTTAAGAAAAAAGATAGGAAGAAAATCAATATTAAAGATTATAAGCATTATAATTGGGGGATATTTAATATTTTTGTTTTTTACAATTTTTAATGTTTATAATTATTATAATTTAAAAAATATAGTTGAACATTCAAGTATGAGTAAGTATATCAAAGATTATAAATTATCAGGTACTGATTATTGTGTAGTAACAATTAATGGAGATGAAGTGTTTGAAAAATTAGATAATAAAACTAAATTAGAAGATATGTTTGAATTAAAAATAAGGTGTAACAGTGCAATAGCAAATACACTTTTTGATGGACGTATACCATATAATATTTATCATGAAACTAAAATTATAATTAGTATTGATGATAATAATTATGTTCTTTATAACACAGAAAAAGGTGGCATAAATAAATTATTTCTTAATGATGAGTTGGTTTATGAAGAAAATTTGAAGGAAATATTTAGCGATTTAAGTTTTGATAATAAATAGCAATGAGAAAATAAAAATACAATTAATATTATAAGGAGTTTATTACTAAAAGTACAATAGCATTTGAAAATGGTGATATAGAATTATCTTATGATATTTCAAAACTTAACTTAGAAATTAAATATAGTTCATATATAAAAGGCAATTCAGAAAGTGATTTAGGAGCTAAGGTATATTTTAAAATAGGTTTTTCATTAAGTGATAATATTAAAACCAAATAATAGATGATGTAAAAAGGTATATTAATAAAGTTATAGATGATATAAAAAGATGTATTGAAAATGTTATAGAAAAAATTGATAATACATCAATTAGAGATGAGATAATATCCTTTCTCTTATAACTATGTTTGTCATGCTATATAATAAGAGCAAAAATTTTATTAATGGTAATTTAAAATTAGAAGCTCTAGTTGCTAGTTTTTTAGTCTTTATTTCATCTACAAATGTAGTAGAATTAGATAAAAAAGTAAATGAATTTTTTGGAGTTTAATTGAAAAAAGTAGACTTTGCATAATTAACAAAGTCTACTTTTTTATTTTTTAGTTAGAATATATTAAATATTCAGTACCAGTCTGCTTGTTTACTAAATAAAGGTTAAATTGCTTGATAGTATTAATATCATAATTAACATTGCAACTTAAAAATTCTGTATATTTAGATTTAGGATTGAAATTTTTATTTCTAGATAAATTTTTTAAATAATCATTTTTTAATGCAAATAATGATTTTATATCATAGTTATTTGTAAAATTAGGTGAAGTTAATTTAATTTCAAAAGTTTTATCTATATTATAAGAGTTTAAATCGTTAATATTTTCGGTATAAAAATCTAAAATACATCCATATTCAAAATAATATAAACTTACTAAGTTTATATCAATATTGTCTATTTTAATTTTTTTATTTAAAGAAACATAATTATCATTATTTAATGATAAAGGAGTATTAAGATTAAAAGTTTTAGTAGGTAAAGTATTTTGAGAAATTGAATATTGAATATTTATTGAATTCGATGGAACATTTTCAGGCAATATAAAACGATCAATAACTTCAAGTTTATTTGATGATATTTTTTTTGATAACACCGTAAAAGTTCCAAGCCCAAAACCATCATATTTATTAGGAGAAGTAGATAAGTAAACTAAGTTATTATTGTCAATAGAAATATTTTCAGGGTATTTAACATAATATTTTGTAATTAAGAAGTTAGGAAGATATTTAGTGTATTCAACATTTACATTAGCTTTATTGTAATCTGTATTAAATGGAAGATTAACTGTAACAGTATCTTGATTTGAACATGAAATTAATAACAAACTAAACATAAATGCAGTAATTATAATTTTTAAAATTTTAAATTTTTTAAACAAAAGAACCTCCAAATAAAAGTTTTGAATTAATGTTAATAATAATTTAAATTATATATAAGTAATAAAAATATATACATGATAAAAACCAAATGTAAAAATACAAGAAAGAACATATATTAATAAGCTTAGAATATAACATTGTGAGATATGAAAATTAATTTTACTAAAAATAAGTCCTATTAAAGCAGCTAATATAAAAATTGATTTATTTATTTGTTTAGAATTTCTATATTTATTTTTGAGTTTATTTTTAATTGCTATCAAAAAGAAACTCAAAAATAAAATATAGATAATAAAGAATATAATAAAAATTAATATAAATTCAAAAGTATTTAACTTTTGATAAAATATATTTAGTGATATAATTAAATTTTGTAAAGAAGATAATGAAAATAAAATTCCTAAAAATAAGTTTAATAAATTAGGAATTGCTATTAATTTTTTTGAAAATATTAAATAAATTAATGATATTAGTATAAAAATTAGATTTAATAATAATATAATAATAAAAATTGAGTGATCAATTTCTGCAATCTTATTGTATGAAAAAAATACTATTATGTTTAAACTCAGTACAACAAAAAGGATTATTAAAATTGAAAATATTAAATCTTTAAGTTCTTTATCATTAATCATAGTTTGTAGCCTCCTTTTTAATATGAATATGATGATTAAAAATTTTATTATGAATAAACTTTAATATTTATTTTTAGCTTTGAGTTTATTTACAATTATATCATGGATTTTGTTTTATCATAATTTTGCATAATTTCAATATAGAAAAGTTAATAAAAATAATAAATGAAAATATAAAAAATAGAGTAAGTTTAAGTTTGAAACTTACTCTATTTTTTTATAAAGAATTTAATAATAGTTAACAGTATTGAAAGTATGATATAATTTTCTTAGTTTTACAAAGGGGGAGTTGAATAAGTGAGAAACGCATTAAAGCTGAATAAAAAGAACTATATAGATAATATTCATAGTAGAAGGAAAGGGTGCATAACTATGAGTGTATAGATAAAAATGGATATAGTAAATAGCACTATAAATACGCTGAATTAAAAGATTTAGATATTAGTGATTGGAAAAAATATCTATATAACTTTAAATATGTTCTATAAACTTTGTAGACGGTTAGAAAATATAAAAGAGTTAAACACATTGTTTATATACTTAGATTATTATGTATCAAATTTAAATGAATCTGATAAAAATAGAAACCTTACAGAATAGATTTTTAAAATAGAATATATTATAATTAGGATAAAGACTTTCTAAACATTAAAGAAAGTCTTTATTTTTTAATTAGATTGAGGTGATTTATGAAAAAAAGAAGTGTGGTAGTTATTTTGGTAATATTATGTATATTTGGTGTAATAAAATGTTCACTTATTTTAGATGGATATATGCAAGTAAAAAAAGAAAGTGAGATAAATAGTGGAAAAGTAGAATTAAATGATAAAAATATAAATAAATCTATTAAAGAAATGTTAACTAATCTTTTTGAAATTGGAGATATTAAATTAGAACAACAAGAATTTATAGGTAAATATAGTCAAAAAATTGATGATTATTTCTTAATTGATTATAATAGTGAAAATAGAGAGTATGTATTTCGTTTGATTTTTTGTAATTTTTTTTTATAATCTAGAAGAAAATAAGAACAAAGAAAATATAAAAACAAATATAAAAATAGAAAATATTTACAAGGTAAGTGATGATAATTATGATGTAAGGTTTATTGTTGAAAAAGAATTTAATTATAAGGATAATCCCAATATAATTAAATTAGAAGAAGAGTATAATGCTTTGATTATAAATGAAAATAATAAATACTTAATAAAAGAAATATATAATATAAAGGACTTTAATAATTATATAAATAAAGAACATAAAATATCAAAATATTATACTAAAAGAAGTAAACTTTATTCAGAATATTTAATATTTAAGAAGGGACAATACTCTAACTTAAATGAAGGTTTAGATAGAGAAGAAATATTAAATGATGGTTATGTTATTTAAAATTAAATAGTAATATTTTAAATAATTAAGAGTAACTTTATAGTAATTTTTAATAAAGCAACTTGAAAACTTATACTAGAAGTTCTTAATATTATAAGATGTATTTTAAAAGAAATGAGATTTAAATGAATAATTGATGTTAATGTTCTAATATCTTTTACTGATGTTAGTAATTTAAAAGTTAACATACCTTAATAACTGTATTAAAATTAATACTTAAATTTACATTATAAAATATTTTAATTTGGGGAAATCGTTATGAAAATAAAATATAAAAATAGTATAGATGATTTAGTAAAATTGAATATGGATATATTTAAAAAAGATCCAATTATTCAAAAAAGAATAAAAATAAAACATGTTATACTTCCAATTTTTATTATACTTGATTTTTTAGTAGTTAGTTGGTTTAATAATTTTATTATGAACAAACTTTCATATTTATTTTTAGCTTTTTGTTTATTTATAATTATACCATGGATTTTGTTTTATCCTAAGTTGGCAGAATTTCAATATAGAAAAATGTTAATAAAAAGACTTAAAAATAATATAAAAAATGATTTTGATTTAATATTTACTATAGACAAAAGTGGAATTAGAGAAGAAAGTCAAAATGGAAATGTAACATATTGTTGGGATAAAGTAGAAGAAGTAAAAGATATAGGTACGCACATATTTATATATATTTCTAATTTAAATGCAATTGTTATTCCTAGTAATTCATTTAGAGATGAAAGAGAAAAAAATGAGTTAATAAAAATAATAAATGAAAATATAAAAAAAACTATATAGATAATATTCATAGTAGAAGTAAAGGGTGGATAACCAGGAGCGTTATAGATAAAAAAGGATATAGCCAATGGCACTATAAATACGCTGAATTAAAAGATTTAGATATGAGTGATGAAAATATCTATATAACTCTAAATACCTTTTATAAACCTTGTAGGCGGTTAGAAAACATAAAAGAGTTAAATACATTATTTATAGACTTAGATTATTATAAAACTTATAAAACTAAAGATCAGGTATTAATGGACTTAGAAAAGAACTATTTTAATCAAAGTATTCCTATTCCTAATTATGTAATAGATAGTGGGAGAGGAATGTATTTAATTTGGTTAATAAATGCAGTACCTAGTCAAGCATTACCATTATGGAAAGCAGTACAAGATTATTTATATAAGCAATTAAAGTGTTTTGGAGCAGATAGACAAGCATTAGATGCAACTAGGATATTAAGAGTACCAGGAAGTATAAATTCTAAATCAAAAACAGTAGTAAATATATTAGATGAGTACGAATATGTTTATGATTTAAGAGAAATACAAAATGGATTTTTACCTGAATTAAAGCCATATGAAAAGAAAAAGGGTAGACCAAGTAAAATAAATTATATTTATAGAGAAAGAAGTTTATATTATGGAAGGATACAAGACATAATAAAACTTTGTGAACTAAGAGAATATGATTTAAAAGGGCATAGGGAGCTTATATTATTTTTATATAGATATTACCTTTGTAGCTTTACAGAAGACATTGAGAAGGCGTTAAATGATGCTTTAGAACTTAATAGTATGTTTAGACAAGCTTTAAGTGAAAGAGAAGTTATAAGAGCAACTAGGAGTGCTGAAAGATGTTATTTAGATAAAAATAAGCAATATAAGTATAAGAATGAAACTCTTATAGAGCTATTAGAAATTACTGAAGAAGAGCAAAAAGATATGACAATAATAATTTCTAAAAAAGAATAGAAGAGAAGAGAAAATATTAGAGGTAAAAAAATTACCAAGAGCAATTAAAAGCTCAAGGAAAAGTAACAAAAAAAGAAATTATCAGAAATAGAAGAATTATATAGAATTGAAATGTCTCCATCAACTATTTCTTACATAACGGATAAAGTTTTCGGAACTGCTACTGAATGGCAAAACCGAATGCTTAATAATGTATATTAATTCTAGCTTAGTATTTTTGTAGAATTTTATTATGTAAGAATAATAAAATTAAGAAGTTTTTAGTATGTCAAGAAATTTCTAAATGGTTATTTTGAGTTTATTTTAGTGTACATTGTGTGTACACGGTTACATAAAAGATATATAATTAATTTATATTCAAATCTATTAAATTATAATAAGTTTGATTTTCTTACAATTTATTTAAAAATACTAAATTAATATACTTGTATGTTTTAAGGGGGATGAAAAGTATGAATAGAGTATTAGAGATACTAAAGGATAAATCATTAACATATCATCAGCAAATTAAAGATTTAGCTGCTTATGCAGAAAGCACAATTGAAGTGTTAAATATTGATGATGAAACAAAAAAACTAATAGATGAAGGGTGTATATGTACTCTTTTTGAGGGGAATGCACCATTTAGGCCTAGATACATAATTCCAGATTATTCTTTACTTATGGAAAAGGGATGTGAATTTTTAAATCTTTCAGTTCCAGAGGATATATGGGAAGCAACTAATAACCTATTAATTTTCTATAAGCATGTGCCTTCAATAACTACATTTCCAGTTTACCTTGGAAATATAGATGAGCTTTTAGAGCCATTTATAGAAGATGAAAGGGAAGCGAAAAGAGCAATTAAATTATTTTTAAAGCACATAGATAGAACATTAACTGATTCTTTTGTACATGCTAATATAGGGCCAAGAGAGACTGTAGCAGGAAGATTAATATTAGAGTCTATGGATGAACTTCAATGTGCAGTTCCAAATTTAAGTATGAAGTATGATTTAGAAAATACTCCAGAGAGTTTTATAAATTTATGTGCAAAGGTTGCTTTAAGTACAGCTAAACCTAGTTTTGCAAATCATAAAATGGATGTGAAAAGCTTTGGAACAGATAGATATGCTATAGCAAGTTGTTATAATGGATTTCATATTGGTGGGGGTGGATATACCCTTGTAAGAATAAAATTAAATGAGGTAGCTAAGAAGGCTACTTCAGTAGAGGACTTTTTAGAGAATGTATTACCTTATGTAAGCACTAAAATGATTCAGTATATTGATGAAAGAATAAGATTTTTAGTTGAGGAAACTCAGTTCTTTACTTCTAATTTCTTAGTAAAAGAAGTATTTATTCAGAAAAAATTATTTACAGGAATGTTTGGAGTAGTAGGTCTAGCAGAGGCTGTAAATACTTTATTAGGAGCAGAGAAACAAGGTGATAGATTTGGGTATTCAGAAAAAGCTAATAAACTTGGATTAAGGATAATAGAGAAATTAAATAAAATAGTATCAGAGCATGAAGCTAAACATGTAAATTGCTTTGGAGGACACTATGTTCTTCATGCACAAGTAGGAATTGATTTAGACCAAAATGTATCACCAGGATGTAGAATACCAGTTGGAGAAGAACCAGAATTATTTAACCATATAATTCAATCAGCACCATTCCATAAATATTTTTATAATGGAATAGGAGATATATTTGTATTTGAATATACATATAATGATCATCCAGAAGCCTTAGTTGATATTATAAAGGGTGCCTTTAATTCAGGAATAAGATATATGTCTGTCTATGGAAGTGGAGCAGATGTAGTAAGGGTAACTGGATATTTAGCTAAGCGTTCAGAGGTAGAAAAGCTTGAAAGGGGAGAGGCTGTTCTTAATAATACAGACCTATTTGCCATGGGAGCAAAGAATAATTGTCATGCCTTTGAAAGAAAAATTAGAAAGTAAGTGATATTATGGCTTTAATAAATAAGATAATTCCATTTTCTTGTGTTGATGGACCAGGAAATAGAATGGTTATATTTTTTCAAGGATGTAATTTTAAGTGTTTGTATTGCCACAATCCTGAAACTATAAATAAATGTATATCTTGTGGAAAATGCGTTGAAAATTGTGAAGTAGGTGCCTTATCAATTAGTGATGGAAAAGTTATTTGGGATGAGGAAGAATGTATTTCTTGTGATAAATGTATAAAGCTATGCGAGCATATGTCTTCTCCTAAACTTAAGGAATATTCAGTAGAAGAGCTTGTAAAAAAGATAGAAAAAGACAGCTTTTTTATAAGAGGAATAACTGTTAGTGGTGGAGAATGTACTTTAAACTCTGAATTTTTAATAAAGCTTTTTAGAGAAGTTAAAAAACTTGGATTGACTTGCTTTGTTGATACTAATGGTAATACTAAATTAGATGATGAGCTTATAAATCTTACAGATAAGTTTATGCTTGATGTTAAGTCAATTGATGAAAAAGAAAATATTTGGCTAACTAAATCATCAAACAAATTAGTTTTAGAAAATTTAAAAAGAATATTAGAGTTAGACAAGATGTATGAAGTTAGAACTGTTATAGCTAAAGGAATAAATAGCGAAAAAACAGTGGATGAAGTTTCTAAAATCATTGGCGATAAATGTAGATATAAACTTATAAAATATAGACCCTTTGGAGTTAGAGAAGAGGGTATAAAGGTTCATGGAACTATAAGTCCAGAAGATAGTTATATGAATGAATTGAAAGAAAGATCTATAGCTAATGGATGTATTGATACAATAATAACTTAATATTTATTAGAATTAGAGTATAATTTAGTACAAAGAAATTAAATATTAGAGAATAGAAAAGAATATGAAAGCTTTAAAAAATATATAGCTATATAAGTAAAAAGATAAAAGCAACTATGTTGCTTTTATCTTTTTTAGTTAAGCTTTATAAATTTTAATAAAAAAATATTTAAATAGTATTTTATGAGAATATTATTTTTACTCCTTTTTCTCTTAATTTTTCAAGTTCAGACTTATCATCTTCAATTTCATTTGTAATTACATAATTAACTTTAGAAATATCTCCACTAGAAAAATTATGATGTATTCCTATTTTGGAGTTATCTGCTAAGACAAAAGTTGGCCCATTACAATTTTCAAGCATCTTCATATTTACTGTGGTTTCCTGGAGAACAGATGTACTGATTCCTGTATTAGCATTTATACCACTAACTCCTATAAAACATTTAGTTGCAGTTATTTTAGAAATTATCTGAGTGGCTATATCACCAACCATAGATTGTTTTCTTCCATATACTTCACCGCCTGTAAGTATTATTTCTACATTAGGTGATAAATTCATACCTAATATTTTGCCATTGTTTGTAATTACCATAACTCTTTTATCTTCTATATATTCTAAGAGTTTTATTGCAGTTGAACTAGAGTTTATAAATATACTATCTCCATCTTCTATAAATTCAGCAGCTTTTTTAGCTATAGAATCTTTAATTTTTTCTCTCTCAATGTTGGTATGATTAAAATATGGGTCTTCACTCAAAGCTCCTTCAATAAGTTCAGCACCACCGTATTTTCTTCTTATAACTCCTTCTTTTTCTAGATTTTGAAAATCTCTTCTTATTGTTATATTAGATGTTTTTAATAAAGTAGCTAATTCTTCTGTTTTAGCAAATTTATTTTCTTTTAAATATTTCAATATTGCCTGTTGTCTTTTAAAAACAAAGCCTTTTGCGTTTTTCATTATAAATGCCTCCTAACCGATATTGTTTGGTATTATTTTCTATAAATATCTCTCCGAATATTATAAATCTAAAATTAAGTTATATATAGATAATTTGAAAAAGTTACTAAAACTTGTATATAGTAATTTTAAAAAATATGAAGTTGTATTTAACTTTAATAATTAAAAACAGAAGCTTATTATAGATAACATTAAATTTCTTATTACTATTTATAATAATTTTACATAAAAGAACAGTATAAATCAACGCAAATAGAACAAAAATAATCAAAAAGAACATAAAAACAGAAAATAATTTGATTAATAGCACAAAAAATAAAGAATAAACAAAAAACAATCAAAAAAGACTTGCGAAGAAAACAATTACAGTATATAATTTAATCATAAAATGATTGAACGAACTTAATAATGTTCAAAACAATCAAAAAGGGTGGAGGTATAATTATGAGTAAAGTAAATGAAATAACAAGAGAATCATGGATTTTAAATACATTTCCAGAATGGGGAACTTGGTTAAATGAAGAGATAGAAAATGAAGTGGTTAAACCAGGAACATTTTCTATGTGGTGGCTTGGATGTACAGGTATATGGCTTAAAACTCAAGGAAATACAAACATATGTATAGATTTTTGGTGCGGAAGCGGAAAAAGAACAAAGAAGAATCCTTACATAAATCCAGAGCATCAAATGGCAAGAATGTGTGGAGGTAAGAAACTACAACCTAATTTAAGAGTTGCACCTTTTGTATTAGATCCATTTGCAATAAAGAATGTTGATGCAATAATATCAACACATGATCATAACGATCATATAGATATAAATGTTGCAGCTGCAGTTTTAAAAAATTGTTCAGAAGATGTTCCATTTATAGGACCACAAGCATGTGTTGATAAATGGATAGGATGGGGAGTACCAAAGGAAAGATGTATAGTTGTTAAACCAGGAGATGTAATAAAAATAAAAGATATTCAATTACATGCTTTAGAATCTTTTGATAGAACAGCTTTAATAACAGCTCCTCCAGAAGGAGATTTAAGAGGAAAAATGCCAGTAGATATGGATTATAAGGCTGTTAACTATTTAATAGAAACTCCAGGAGGAAATCTTTATCATAGTGGAGATTCACATTATTCAAATTATTATGCTAAGCATGGAAATGATTATAAAATAGATGTTGCTCTTGGATCATATGGAGAAAACCCAAGAGGTATTACAGATAAAATGACATCAGTAGATATTTTAAGAATGGCTGAAGCGTTAAATACTCAAGTAGTAATACCATTCCATCATGATATATGGTCAAACTTCCAAGCTGATACAAATGAAATATTAGCATTATACGACATGAAAAAATATAGATTACAATATAAATTTACACCATTTATATGGCAAGTAGGTGGAAAGTTTACATTCCCAGAAGATAAGGATAAGAGAGAATATCATTATCCAAGAGGATTCGATGACTGTTTCTCTGTAGATATAAACTTACCATATAACTCATTCCTATAAGATTTAAGAGTGGAGGAAATTATCATGTTAAAAGAATTAATAGAAAAAGGTAGATATTCTTTTCATGATGGCTTTGATAATTGGGAGGATGCAGTTAAGGCTGCATGTGCTCCCTTAGAAAAAGAAAAAGTTATCGAAAAAGAGTATGCAGATTTAATAATAAATAGTATTAAAAAACATGGACCATATATAGTAATTGCGCCAAAGATTGCTATACCACATGCACAAGAAGGACATGGAGTTAATGAAACAGCTATATGCTTTATGAAAACGAATACTCCAGTGAGTTTTGGTGAAGGGGAAGAGTATGATGCTCAATTATTCTTTGTTTTAGCTTCAGTAGATAATGAAGTACATTTAAAGAATTTAACTAAAATGGTTGAGTTAATTTCAGATGAAGAAACTGTAGAAAAGCTTTTAGAAGCTCAATCAGTTGAGGATCTTAAAAAATTAGTATAAGAGATTTTGAAAAAATAAGTTTTAAAGTTTCTACAGTGCTTTAGATAGGTTTTAAACTAAAGTACTGTAGAAATTATAGTAAATATTTAAGTCTAATCTTATTTAGTTTTCAGTTAAGTTATAAATTAAAACAGTTTACATAATATTGGAACAAGTTAAGAAAAGGGATATGGGAGGAGAAGTATTATGGATTTTATAATCTACATTTGGGAGTTTTTCCAAAATAACATTCTGACAAAACCTGCATTTTTCATTGGATTTATAGTTCTTATTGGTTACTTGTTACTTAAGAGACCTTTTTATGATGCTTTGGCAGGATTTATAAAGGCAACAGTCGGTTATTTAATTTTAAATGTTGCAGCAGGTGGACTTGTTAGTAACTTCCGTCCAATTCTTGCAGGCCTTAAAGATAGATTTAATTTACAGGCGGCAGTTATAGATCCTTATTTTGGACAAACGGCGGCTCAAGAGGCTATAGGGAATATAGGAAAATCTTTTTCTATGATGATGGTAGTTTTACTTATAGCATTCTTATTTAACTTAGTGCTTGTATTACTTAGAAAATTTACAAAGGTTCGTACAGTATTTATTACAGGACATGTAATGGTACAACAATCAGCTACAGCTTTATGGTTAGTATTTTTCTGTTTCCCAAACTTAAGTAATATGGGAGTAGTAGTAATGTTAGGATTACTTCTTGGAACATACTGGGCAGTATTTTCTAATCTTACAGTTGAACCATGCCAAGACCTTACTGAAGGTGGTGGATTTGCAATAGGTCACCAACAAATGTTAGGAGTTTGGATAACTGATAAAATAGCTGGAAAAATAGGAAATAGTAAAAAGAGTATTGAGGATTTAGAACTTCCAGGATTCTTATCTATATTTAGTGATAACGTTGTAGCAACTGGTATATTAATGACTGTTTTCTTCGGAATAATTATGGGAATACTAGGACCAGATTTAATGCATACAATCGATAAGGGATTTGATCAAAATACAAATTTCTTATTTTACATACTAGAAAAATCACTTAACTTTGCAGTTTATTTAAGTATATTACAAATGGGTGTTAGAATGTTCGTTTCAGAACTTACTGAATCATTCCAAGGTATTTCAAATAAAATACTTCCAGGATCAGTACCAGCTGTAGACTGTGCAGCAACTTATGGATTTGGACATCCAAATGCAGTTACTATTGGATTCTTATTTGGAGCAGTAGGTCAATTTATAGCAATAATAGGACTTGTAGTTTTCCAAAGTCCAGTACTTATAATAAGTGGATTCGTACCATTATTCTTTGATAATGCTACATTTGCAGTGTTCGCTAACAGAAAAGGTGGATTGAAGGCTGCCATGATAATTCCATTCGTTTCAGGAGTTATACAAGTTTTAGGTGGAGCATTTGCCGCTTACTATTTTGGATTAGCTCAATTTGGAGGATGGCATGGAAACTTTGACTGGGATACATTATGGCCAGTAGTTGGAGTTCTTATGGACAAGTTTGCTTATGTAGGGGTTGGAATAGCAGTAGTAGGAATGCTTTTAATACCACAAATTCAATATTTTAAAAATAAAAAGGGTTACTTCAAGTTAGTTGAAGATTATGAAGGATATTTAGAAGACAAAGAAAAGGAAAGAGTACAAAATTAGATTTAAATCAATTGATAGTTAGTACCACTTTGTTAAGTACTAACTATCAAAATAAAATAGATAAAAATAATTGGTGTTAATTAGGAGGAGATATTTATGTTAAAAGTAATAGCAGCATGTGGAAATGGAATGGGATCAAGTCAAATTATAAAAATGAAAATAGAGAAGATATTTAAAAAGTTAAATATTCCTGTATCAATTCATCATACAAGTATAGGAGCAGCAAAAACAGAAGCTTCAAGTTATGATGTAGTATTCTGTTCAGATGCATTAAAAGGAAATTTCGATAAAGCAAAGGCTTCAGGAACTATCGTTATAGGACTTAAAAACCTTTTATCAGAAAAAGAAATTGAAGAAAAGATTGTAGAAAATATAGTAAACAAATAAATATAAAAGTTATGATATAGTACTTATTTCTTAGAGTGTTAAGAGATAGGTACTATGTTATAAATAAGACTTTATTTTAATTATTTATAATCTAGGAGGAATATAAGATGAAAATAGAAAAGAAGTTTTTAACTGACTTACATAGATGTTATGCAACAAGTAGTACTGTTATTGATGGAGATAGAAAAATACTTATAGCAACTGAAGGAGAAGGTCCTTGCTTCATGTATGAGGGAGATGATTTTAAACAATCAACTGTTTGGGATGGCCCAGGAGGAACAATGTCTATAATTCCTATCCCAGGAAAAAATGGAGATTTTCTAGCAGTTCAAAGATTTTTCCCTACATTTCAATCAGAAGATGCTGAGATAGTATGGGGAAGATATGAAAATGGAAAGTGGGAAATAAAAACATTATTTAAGCTACCATATTTACATCGTTTCGATATTTTAGAAGCTAATGGAAAGTTATATTTTTTAGGAGCAGTTTTATGTAATAGTAAGCAATTTAAAGATGATTGGAGCGATCCAGGTAAGATATATGTAGGAGAAATTCCAGAAGATTTAAATAAACCTATTGAGCTTAAGGTTATAAAAGAAGGATTAACTAAAAATCATGGATATTGTAGAGCATATCATAATGGAAAAATGGTTGGTTTAGTAACATCTCAAGAAGGAGTATTTAGAGTAACACCACCTCAAAGTGATGATGAGGAATGGAATGTTGAAAAAATAATGGATAGACCTACAAGTGATGTAGCTGTTGTAGATATAGATGAAGATGGTGAAGATGAATTAGTTACTATTGAAGAATTCCATGGTAAACATTTTAGAATAAATAAAAAGTATGGAGATGAATATAAAATTATTTATGAGTATCCAAAAGAAATGGATTTTGGACATGTTGTTTGGGGTGGCAAGCTAAGAGGAGTTCCAACTATAATAGGTGGTTATAGAAGATGCGATAAGGATTTATTTTATATTCAATGTACTGATAAAGAAAAATTAGAGTTTGAAACTGTAGTTATTGAGTCTGGGGTTGGACCAAGTAATGTTGCCGTTTTAAATGAAGATGATAGAGATATAATAATATCTGCAAATAGAGAGTTAGGACAAGCTGCCTTATATATTGTTACTGATTAATAGAAGATAATAAGTTTGTCTTACTTTGTTAACTAATAAGAGAGCTTTATTTTAAAGTTTATTAAGTGAATTAATATTAAATACTTAAGAATAAATTTTGTTATAAGGGTTATTAAGAGTCTAAGGAGGATCTTTTATATGTTAGAGAACTTAAAAAAAGAAGTTTACGAAGCTAATATGCTTCTTCCAAAATATAATTTAGTAACTTTTACATGGGGGAATGTTTCTGCCATAGATAGAGAAAAAGGACTTGTTGTAATTAAACCATCAGGAGTTGAGTATGACACAATGAAACCAGAAGATATGGTTGTGGTTGATTTAGAGGGAAATATTGTTGAAGGGAAATATAAACCTTCATCAGATACAGATACTCACTTGAAACTTTACAAGGAGTTTAAGAATATAGGAGGAATAGTTCATACACATTCTAGATGGGCAACAATATTTGCTCAAGCAGGAAGAGGAATAAAGCCATATGGAACAACTCAGGCAGATTATTTTGCAGATGAAATCCCTTGTACAAGAGATATGACTAGAGAAGAGATTGAAGGAAATTATGAATATAATACAGGGGTTGTAATTGTTGAAAGATTCAAAGACATGAATCCAGAGAATATTCCAGCAGTACTTGTTAAAAATCATGGTCCATTTACTTGGGGAAAGGATGCTAAAGATGCTGTTCATAATGCTGTTGTTCTAGAAGAAGTGGCAATGATGGCATATAACACAGAAATATTAGCAAATAAAAATGTAGATAGTATGTCTGATGACTTATTAAATAAACACTTTTCAAGAAAGCATGGTCCAAATGCTTACTATGGACAAACAGGAGCTTAAGAAAAGGAGCGGATTAAAATGAAGGAATATTTTATTGGATTATATGAGAAAGCTATGCCTAATACACTTACTTGGAGAGAAAAGCTTCAATGTGCAAAAGAGAATAATTTTGATTTTTTAGAGGTTAGCATAGATGAAACTGATGAAAAATTAAAAAGACTTGATATGACAAAAGAAGAAAGACAGGTTTTAGTAGACCTTATGTATGAAGTTGGTCTTCCAATAAGAACCATGTGTCTTAGTGGACATAGAAAATATCCTATAGGAAGTGCAGATGAAACAACTAGAAATCGTGGTATGAGAATAATGGAGAAGGCCATAGAGCTAGCTGATGATTTAGGAATTAGGATAATTCAATTAGCAGGGTATGATGTTTACTATGAAGAGGGTAGTGAAGAAACAAGAAAATTATTTTATGAAAATCTAAAAAAATCTGTTGAAATGGCTGCTAGATCAGGAATAATTTTAGCTTTTGAAACTATGGAGACTGAGTTTATGAACACAGTTGAAAAAGCCATGAATTATGTTAAAAAGATTGATTCACCATATTTAGGGGTTTATCCTGACTGTGGAAATATAACTAATGCCGCTACTAAATATAATAAAAATGTTATTGAAGATTTAAGAAGTGGTAAAGGTCATATAATGGCTGTTCATCTTAAGGAAACAAAACCAGGTAAGTTTAGAGAAATTCCATTTGGAACTGGACATGTTGATTTTGAAAGTATAATAAAAGAATCATATAATATGGGAGTAAGAAGATTTGTTACTGAGTTCTGGTACACAGGTACTGGTGACTACAGAGTTGAGATAAAGAATTCAAGAAAATTTATAGAGGAAAAATTTAATAAAGCCTTAGAAAAGTAAAATTAAAGGGGCTTTTATAAAAATAACTTTTTATAAAACTTACAAACAGTATTAAGGGAAATTAGTAATTCTCAGAATATGTTTGTAAGTTTTATTATTATATTTTTATATAGCCCGCTTTTACTATATGTTTAATTCTTGTATAGCAGCTCTAATTTTATCCTTATTAAGGGCTGAAAGATAAGACTCTCTTTTAGTTAAGGCTTTATCGAAAGATTCTAAAGCTCCTTTAGTGTCTCCTTCATCTCTTAGGATTAAGCCATAATAATAATATGGCTCTGGTATTCCAGGATCTTCGTCTAAAAGTTTAGTATATACTTCCTTAGCCTTTTCTATATTTCCAGTGAAGTAATAAGATTGAGCTAAGTTATCCATTATAACTTTGTTATCTTGATCATATTCATAAGCTAAAAGGTTATATTCTAAGGCTTCTTCATATCTTTTATCTAATATTAAGAAATAACCTAAAGTCTCATAAACAGTTGTGTGTTCATATTGTGTATGAAGATTTTTTAAGTTTTCAATAGCCTTTTTTAAATCACCATTTTTCCAAGTTATAAGAGAATCTGTCATTGTATAAGAAGCTCTTAATCTCTCTGGTAGTTTATCATAATCAATAGCACTTAGAAGCTTAGTGGCTTCTTCTAAATTTCCTAAGTAAAGAGTAAGGTATGCATATTGAAGTCTTATGCTATCACTAGCATTTTTATATGTACAAGCTTTTTTATAAAGTTCTAGAGCTTTTTCTCTTTCACCATTTCTAAAGGAAACATTACCTTTGTAAGCTAAAATATAAGGCTTTTTCTTATTATATTTGTATAAAGCATAGATTACTACAACAATTAGTGCAAAAACATATTGCTTCATCATTACTAATACAAATGCTAATATTAAAGCAATTATAAAGTCATAAGCTATATTCATTTTTTACGCCTCCAGTAAATATAAAATATTGCAATTATATTATAAGAATAATTTTAATGGAATTTTATTCTTAATACAACTTTACTTAATTATATTTACAAAAAAATTATTTTAATTTAACAGTAAAATAAAAGAGGGTTGTACCAAAACAAAAATCAATAAAACTTATGAAAAATATAAAGAAAATATATTTATAAGTTTTAAATATAAGTTTTGATACAACCTTTTTTCTTTAAAAAGCAAAAAACTCTATTAAGGATAGTTTTTTGCTTTAACTTTCTATATTTATTTTTGTATTTTATAAAACATTATTTATTAAAATTATCCTAAATATGCACCAATATGATTAATCATAGGTGGGTTTTTATATTTAGTAAATGAAATTTTAATTTTATCAGTTTTGATATTATTAAGTTTTGCTATATGTCTATATCCAATAGAAGTACCATTATAAAGTTCAAACCAACCATTGTTATATGCATAAACTTTAAATTCTTCTACATTTTGACCTTCAGCAATCCACTCTCTAATTTCTAAAATATTAAATTCAGTGATAGTTTTAAAATCTATCTCTATATAAGGGTTAACAGCATTTTCATTAGCTATCCAATAAGATTTTTTGTAGTCATCAATTAAATTATAGCTATCGCTAGAAGATGAATTTGTAGCTAATATAGAAGAACCCTTAATAAGGTTATTAGAAAAAGTTTCTTTTATATATTTAGAAAAATCAGAAAGTAAGCTTAATTCCTTATGATTTAATAATCCATCTGTATTAGGAGATAAAACTAATACCAAGTTTGTATTTCTTCCTAATGAATTATTATACACATGTTTTAAATTTGATAATGAATCTTTATTATGGTTTAAGCAGTCAGATAGGGAGTAAATACTTTCTCCAACAATCCAAGTGTCTCCATAAATATTTCCTTTTCTAATTTCTTCATTGTTAAAATCTTCTTTTAAAAGATTTAAATTTATAGAAGAGTAGAAATAGTTTTTAGATGACTCTATATCAGAATAATATGTCCAACGTACATCTGGTCCAATAGGGCTAGATATGATACATTTAGGATTTATTTCTTTAACTACTTTAAAGTATCTTTCAAAATCAAGGGAGTCATAATATTCATCTAAAGAGGTCATATCCATAATAACTTCACTTATTTGTGAATAATTAGTCATAAGTTCTTTTAATTGAGACGCGTAGTAATTATCATATTCTTCAGGAGTTAAGTTTAAAGTGAGATAATCTTTTAAAGTAAGATGAATACCAAATTTAAGTCCAAACTTTTTACAAGATTTACTAACTTTTTTTACTAAATCATCATAATTATTCTCTAAAGAAAAAGTATTTATATTAACTTTTGAACAATTGCTTTGCCATAAACAAACACCATTATTAAGCTTAGCAGTTAAAATAACTTTCTTAAATCCAAATTTAAATAAATTTTCTATCCATATATCTGTGTTAAATGAAGTCTCTTGTTTTAATAAAGAAGGAGCTTCATCATTATTTTCAGAATTAGCTGTAAATGTATTCAATTGAAGGTCTAAAAAAGCTATTAGTTCATCTTCTTGGTATTTTCTTTGTTCTTTAGTTGGAGTTAGGTTTGCTAGAGTTGTATTCATTATCTCTCCTCCTTAAAAATAAAGCGTTTATTAAATTATAATACTAAAATTAAACATAAACAACCATATTAGTAAAAATATTGAAATTTAATTTAGTTTAAAAATTTTTAAAGAATAAAGTGAAGAAGAGTGAATTAAATTTCCTTAGTATTTTAAGTAGTATAAATTAATTTTAAAATACTTAAATAAAATTTATATTTATATAAGTTAAATTTATTTTTTATTAGAAGGTTAATTTAAGAGAAGATAAAAAAATAGAGATGGAATAAAATCCATCTCTATATGTAAAAATTAATGACAGCTTGAGCAAGAAGAGCATCCGCCTTCGCTTTCTTTAACTGGTTTTAATGATAATCCTCTACCACCATTTTCATCTGAAGAAAGCAGAGTGAATCCTTCAAAATCTTTAACAAGTTCTTTATCAACGAAGAATGTTATATCTTCAATTTTAACAACTTCATCATTATCTGATTGTTCATCCAGAACAATATTAAATACTGGGCCGCCTCAGCCAACTCCTGCTAGATTTATTCTTATGTCAAATTTTTCTACGCCGTTTTCTTGTAGAAAAGATTTGAACTCAGTATAAGCTTCATTGCTCATTTTAACAACTGACATATCTATTTCCTCCTAAATTTTAATTTAAAGCAAAATTGCCTTATATAGTTTATTATTAATATATTTTAAAATAATATCACACTAAAATAGAAATATTATAATTAGTGACAGCTACCACAGCTACCACAGTTTCCACTACAACCGCCACCTTCATAGTCGCTCATTAATGGATCAAGAGTTAATCCTTCTCCAAAGTTTTCTTCATCAGAAAGTATTGAGAAACCTAAAAATACATCGATTAAAGAAGAATCAATAACAAAAGTTAAGTCTTTTATTACTTCAACCTCATCACCTTCATTTTTTTCTCCTGCAGTTACATAAAACATAGGGCCCATAGGTCCGTTCCCACCAAAGTTTATTCTAATAACATCACTATCTATATCATTTGATTTTAGGAACTCTTTAAATTCAATATAAGCATCATCGCTCATTGCTACCTTTTTCATTTGATCACCTACTTAATTTCAATTAATTAATAATTAATATTAATTGATTAAATTATATAATTTTAAACAAAATAAATCAAGACTATTTTAGTAGGAATTTAAAATGGAAATTTCTATTTTATATATAAATAGTAAAAAGTAGAAAATAATTATGATATTTTTGTAATAATATAAAATTTTTTATAAAAAATTTGTTGAGAAGTTTCTTACATCAAATTAAAATAAAAGAGTTAAATTTGTTTTATATTATTAATGATTTAAATCATAAAACTATATTTATATATATAAAGTGATATTGTGTTAAAATATATATTAATAAAATAAATTGTTTTCTGAGAAGGTTAGAAAGGAAAAAGTATGATACCATATAACATAGATTATTGTGAGGAAAAAATAAAAGAATATAAAGAAAAAATAAAAGAGAGCAAAAAGGGTAACTTTACTATTAAGTATAGTGAAGGAAAAGAATTTGATGGCTATTTATATGAGCATAAGCAGATATTAAAAGAAAGTCCTATAGAACTATATGAAGGAGAAAAGCTTTGGATGAGAATTTCACCACAGGAGATTCAAGGAGCTTTTGAAAGTATAAAGAGAGCAAAGGGTAAGGTAGGGGTTCTAGGCTTAGGATTAGGATACTTTGTTCAGGAAATAGTAAAAAGGGATCAAGTAAGAGAAATAGTTGTCTATGAAATGAGTGAAGAAATAATTGACTTATACTTAGAAAACTTTGGAGAAAATCCTAAGATAAGAATAGTAAAAGGAGATGGGTTTAAAGCTAAGAGAGAAAACTTTGACTTTTTCTATGTGGATATATATGAATATAAATTAACTACTAAAGTTGTTGAAGATTATGTTAAATTAACAAAACTTCATGATATTGTAGAGTATAGCTTTTTTGGAGTGGAATCATTTATATTAAGTTGTCCAACTAGTGAAATAATATGGGTTTATATATTAGAAGAGTGGATGGATATGTCAAAGGACTTATTTACAAGATTTAATCACAGTGAGTATATTGAATATTTTTCACCTATGGAGGAGAATAAGGTGTTAGAGGTACTTAAAGAATTTGGGAAAGTTCTTTAAACTTTATTACTAATTCGTAAAAATAGATATTTTAAATTTATTTTATTTATTAATTGATTTACTAATTAGGTAGAAATTTTAAATTCTTAACTTTAAACTTAGGTTATAATATGATTTATTATTAAATTATTATCTTATATTAATTGTAATAAGGATTTTAATTTATGAAACATGTTATAACCTTTTTGTATTTAAATTTTAACTTTCTCAATTATAATAGAATATATAATTTAGACTAATATAGAAATTTTAGCTTATAGTAGTTATTTTATTTAATTAAGGAAAGAATAATGCTTTGTTTTCCATGATTTGGCAAGGCGTCCTTAAAGGTATAGGGTTTTAAAAACATATAATATACATTAATAAATTATAAGATTTTAGTAGAGTTAAAAAAAATCTATGATATGTCAAAAAAATCTATAATTTATTTTTTGAAAACCTATACAAAAAATGATATAATTAGTTCATAATAGAAATATAAGAAAAATAATAAGAAGAGGTGAGTTTAGTATGGCACATAAAAAGGTGGCAAAAATAATAGCAACTGCTATAGTAGTAAATAACCTCTCCAGTAGCGTAGTTTTAGGCAAAGAAGTAAATTTAATAGAGAAAAACAAAGATAATTCAGTTATAAATCAAAGTATAAGTCATAGTAAAAGATATAATAATATTTTTAGAATAGAAAAAACAGTAGGGGATACAGAAGAATTCTTAAAAATAATAAATGATGGGAACTTAGAAGAGATAAAATTATCAAGGGACATTGACCTTAGCAATTTAATTTCTAGTGGAGTAGATATTAAGAGTTCAAATGTTGTAATAGATGGTCAAGGATATAGTATCTATGTTCCTAAATTAGCTGAAAATCTTAATAGAGATTTTTTTACACTACAGGGAGATGGAATTGTGCTAAAAAATTTAAATATAGTATGTAAGGATGATGATGAAACTTTAAATAATAAGAATAACCTTATTACTATATCAGGAGATGACATAACTTTAGAAAATGTTTTCATAGAGTCTAACTTTAATAGAGCAGTAAACATTTTAGAGGGAAATAATATTCATATTAATGATTGTAAAATAGTAAATAATCAAGAAAAGGGTAATGGATTAAAGGTTGAAAATGGAGTAGTAACCTTAAATAATCTTGATTTACAAAATAAATCTGGAGTTGGACTTGACATTTTAGGAAAAGATTCAAAGGTTTATTTAAAAGGAGATATAAAAATAAATTCTCCAATTGAAATAAGGGGGCAATTTAGAGATGGTGGAATTTTAAATTGTGATAATAATCAGTTAATCCACGAAAAAAGAGTCTTTGGATATACTTATTATAATGTTGCAAAGGAAACAGAGTTAGTTAGAAATAAAGATGAGTTTTTAGAAGCAATAGATAATAATATAGTTAAAAATATAAAATTAATGGACAATATTGATTTAAGAGGACATGAATCAGAATATTATAAAGTTTTTGAAAAAGAAATAAAGGTTGATAAAAATAATTATCATATAACAATGTAAAGTTTAAAGGTATCTAAACGGAGTCAAATCTCAGCGTTTAGATACCTTTTATAGTATAATATATAATTTGTTATTTAAAAGTGTTAATTATTAAGATTAGTATTAACTTTTAATCAATTAAAAAATTTGCAACGTTAATATTATATTACTTAACAACTATATTTACAAGTCTACCTTTTATAACTATTACTTTTACAACTGTTTTTCCTTCTGTTGAAGCTATGATTTTCTCATCAGCTAAAGCAGCGGCTTTTATTCCTTCTTCATCTAAATCAGAAGAAACCATTATTTTGTTTTTGATTTTTCCGTTAACTTGTATAGCTATTTCAACTTCGTCTTTAACTAAAGCTTTAGGGTCAAATTTTGGCCATGCTTCATTGAAGATTGAGTATGAATTTCCAAGTAAGCTCCATTGTTCTTCACTGAAGTGAGGTGCAAATGGTGCTAATAATCTTAAATAATCAGAAACTACATCTTTTAAGAAATCAAGATTCATTTCTTTCTCTTGAGTATATTTAGATAAAGCATTTATGAATTCCATCATTCTAGCTATTGCTGTATTAAATTGAAGTTTATCTGTATCATCTGTAACAGATTTTATAGTATTGTGTCTCCAATAGTTAAGCTCTTTTTCAGCCTTATCCATTGTAGTTTTATTATTTTCACCTTTTGAGATTGCTTCTCTAGCAGTATCTATAATTCTTTCAATTCTTTCAACGAATCTATTTACAGATTTGATTCCATCATCACTCCAAGCTCCACCTTCAGTGTAAGCAAAACCAAACATTAGGTACATTCTAAATACATCTGCACCATATTCTTTTATATAATCATCAGGAGATATTGTATTTCCTTTTGATTTACTCATTTTTAATCCGTCTGGTCCTAAGATTAATCCTTGGTGAGTTAATGAAGTAAATGGTTCATCAAAGTTTAGGTATCCCATATCTCTTAGGGCTTTAGTTATGAATCTTGCGTAAAGAAGATGCATACAAGCATGTTCAGGTCCACCAACGTATTTATCAACTGGTAACATTTTGTTGATTAATTCAGGATTAAATGGAGCCTCAGTATTTTTATTATCAGGATATCTTAAGTAATACCATGATGAACATACGAAAGTATCTAAAGTATCAGTTTCTCTCTTAGCTGGTTTTCCACAGTGAGGGCAAGTTGTATTAACAAATGCTTCGCTCTTAGCTAGTGGAGATTTTCCATCTGGAGCAAATTCAACATCATATGGTAATTCAACTGGTAATTGACTTTCAGGTACAGGAACTATACCACATTCTTCACAGTAAACTACAGGAATTGGAGCTCCCCAGTATCTTTGTCTTGAAACTAACCAGTCTCTTAATCTAAAGTTAACTTTCTTTTCTCCAAGACCCATTGAAGCTAGTTTTTCAACTATTTTTTCTTTAGCTTCATCTGTAGTTAATCCATCAAATTCACCTGAGTTAACTAATATACCGTGCTCGCAGAATGGAAGGTTAGTTTCACTACCATCTTTAGCTTCTATAACTCTATTTATTGGAAGGTTGAATTTTTCAGCAAAAGCAAAATCTCTTTCATCATGAGCAGGAACAGCCATAACAGCTCCAGTTCCGTAAGTTGCTAGAACGTAGTCTCCAACCCATATAGGAACTTCTTTACCTGTTAATGGATGAATAGCATATGCACCAGTGAATACACCCGTTTTTTCTCTTGAAATAGATTGTCTTTCTATATCAGATTGTTTTTTAGCTTCTTCTTTATAATTTTCAACAGCTTCTTTTTGTTCAGCTGAAACTATTTCGTCTACTAATGGATTTTCAGGAGCTAAAACAACATAGCTAACTCCGCATAAAGTATCAACTCTTGTTGTGAATACATCAAAGTTTAAATCGCTATCTTTAACTTTAAAGTTAACTTGAGAACCAGTTGATCTTCCTATCCAGTGTTTTTGCATAGAAACTGTTTTTTCTGGCCAATCTAAATCATCTAATTTATCTAATAATTCATCAGCATAATCAGTTATTTTAAAGAACCATTGAGTAAGATCTTTTTTAGTAACTTCTGTTGAACATCTTTCACAAGCTCCATCAACTACTTGCTCATTAGCAAGAACTGTTTGACATGATGGACACCAGTTTACAGGAGCTTTTTTTCTATAAGCTAATCCTTTTTCGTATAATTTTAGGAATAGCCATTGAGTCCATTTATAATATTCAGGTGAGCAAGTTACAACTTCGTTTTCCCAGTTAAACATAGCTCCCATAGCTTTTAATTGTTCTTCCATTTTAGCTATATTTTTTATTGTAGAATCTTGAGGATGTATTCCTGTTTTTATAGCAAAGTTTTCAGCAGGTAAACCGAAAGCATCAAATCCCATTGGTTGGAATACATTATATCCTTGCATTCTTTTAAATCTAGCCCATGAATCAACTGGTCCATAGTTAAACCAGTGACCTGCATGTAATTGGCTACCTGAAGGGTATGAAAACATTTCTAAAACGTAAAGTTTCTCTCCTTCTTTATTTGGATCAAATTTATAAAGGCCTGATTCAGCCCATTTTTCTTGCCATTTCTTATCTATGGCAGTACTATAGTTACCCATTAACTAATCCTCCTCTAAGTCTATATAATTAATATTATTTGCTAGAATCAAATAAAAACAAATAAAAAAACCTTCCATCTCTTAAAATTTAAGAGACGAAAGGATATTCGCGGTACCACTCTTATTAGGAAAATTTCTTTTCCTCACTCGATTTTATAACGGGTTTTTCCCGTATGTGCTTTTTTTCACACATATGCTCATAGGCAAGTTCATATTTTCATACCATTGTGTCACAGCAAACCACAACTCTCTTTAGGCTATGAGGTAATATTACTACTCCTAATCAAAGCTTTTAATGATTCAGTTTTTATATATTATATATCAAAAGTTTAAAATAAGTCAATTAAAGTTTCTAATAAATACCTAGGATGAAAAAAATATAATTACAAAAAATAAGGTTGAACAAGTTTCAATAAAAAATAGAAAGAGGTAATTATTCATGGGAAAAAAATTAAAATCAGCAACAAATAATCAATGGGTATCAACAACTGTAGATCCTAACATGGTTCCTGCAAAGGATAGACAGCCTAAAACTGCAGGAGATAATCAATGGACATCAACTTCTAAAAATCCAATGAAATAGTAAAAATATGGGCTTAGTTTAGAAAATTATTTTTTCTAAATTAAGTCCATATTTTATTAATACAATGATTAAAAATTAACTTTTAATAAGTAATTAAAATTTAAAAGGAAAAATTAAATTAGGATTTTTACAGGGGGAGGGGATGCTAAGTAGATTATTAGGAGGACTATTTGTTGCATGAATTTTGAGTTTATTTAACTTTGACAAGATGGTTATAAATTCTATATATGAAGTTTGTGATATAGAAACATCAAAAGATTTTTATTATGTTATTTTTGCTTTAATAGGATTAATAAGTTATCTTTTAAAATATTGATATTTTTACATTGGTGAGATATGGGAGGGATTAAGTGTTAGGTGGATTATTATGGGGTCTATTAATTGCTTGGATATTAAGTATATTTAATTTTAATTATATGTTTATAAATGCGGTATATGAACTTTTGAGATTAAAAATATCAACTGATGTGTATTATGTGGTATTTGCATTATTGGGATTAATATATGGTATTATAAATAAGGATACTTAAATATTACAAAACAAAGGATTAGTTAAGGAGAAACTTTAGGAATGAAAAAATATTTTAGTTTAGGAATTTTAATTCTTTATGGAATAGTTCTAGGTGGGATAGTAGGAGCTGTTAGTTGGCTCTTTTTGTATGTTGTTAGTTCAGGAATACATTTTATGTGGAATGAACTACCAGGAAAGTTTAATTTACCATACTGGACAATATTAGTATGTAGTATTGGTGGAATTTTAGTAGGATTATGTCAAAAATATTTAGGGGAATATCCAAAACTTATGCCAGAAATTATGGCAGAATTTAAAGAAACTAAGAGAGTAGATTACAAAAATGTTCCAAAGGCTTGTGTATCTGCTTTAATTACACTATTTTTTGGAGCTAGTTTAGGACCTGAAGCTGCTCTTGTTAATATTATAGGCGGACTTTCTACTTTAGTTGGAGATTTTTTAAAGTGGATTGTTAAGGATAAAGAGTTAGAAAAGTATGATAGTTTAGTAACAGAATTTAGTATGGAAGCTACGATAGGACTTATATTTCATGCACCATTAATAGGATTAACTCCATTGATAGAAGATGATGATTCAAGTGTAAGAAAGAATATTAAAACAATAGTTTATTCAATGACAACGGCTGCTGGATTTGGTGTTTTAATATTATTATCACAAATTGACAATAGACCATCTTTTATAGTTCATTTTGGAAGTTTTAATCTCGGAATGAGTGAAATAATATCAATAATTCCACTAATAATTTGTGGAATTTTAATGGCATTACTATATGGTGGGTATGGGAAAATTCTACATAAGATTTTTTTACCTTTAAAAAATTATAAAATAATAAGGGCATTAATTGGAGGCATAATTTTGGGAATAGTGGGAACATGGTTACCATATACACTATTTTCAGGAGAGCATGAAGTAAAAGTGTTAGTTAAAGAATGGAGTAGTTTATCAATAGGAATTCTTATATTAATTAGTTTGGTGAAATTATTCTTAACAGAGGTGTGCCTATCTACTGGATGGAGAGGTGGACATATATTCCCAGTAGTATTTTCAGGAGTTTCAATGGGATATGCTCTTTCAGCAATATTCTCAATTGATCCAGTTGTCACAGTTACTATAGTTACAACCGCATTTACAAGTTCAGTTTTAAGGAATGCTGTAGTTACTTTACTTTTATTAGTTTTATTTTTCCCAAGCTCCTTAATATGGATTATGTTAATAGCTGCATTTTTATCAGCTTATGTCTTAAAAAGATGGGATTCAAGAGGAAATAAAGAAGAGAGTGTTAAAAAAGTTATCTAAATTTTATAATAAATATTAAATTTAAAGGCTATGTTTTAATTAAAACATAGCTTAAATTTTTTTATTTCTTTAAAATTTACTTTGAGTTTTTAGCTTATTTATTAGCTTTTCATATATTGGAATCATATGAGGTTCACTGCAATATTTACTTATTTCATTAAAAGGAATCCACATAACACCACTATTTTCATCCTCTTTAAGCATAAGAGTTTCATCTTCTGAGCATTCTATTAAATAAGTAAGATTTAAATGAAGATGGGATGAAACATATTTTCCTCTTTTTATGTGGCCATTTACTGTTAACACATCTAATGCAAAAGCTTTATCTAAAAGAGGAGTAGGATTTTTAACTCCAGTTTCTTCTTTTAATTCTTTTATTGCAACTTTTAGTTGATCTTTTTCATTATCTGAATGACCACCAGTCCATGCCCAAGAATTATATATGTTATGATGAATCATTAAAAATTTATTTCTTTCTTTATTTACAGCAAAGGCTGAGCTAGTTAAATGAGCAATTGTATTATCTCTTGTTAAAATATCATGAAAATCATTTAAGCATCTTAAAAATAGTTCTTTATCCCTTTCTTCCTGTTCGTTAAAAGGAATATAATTTTTTATATCTTCAATATAATTCACCTTAAACACCACCTAAGTTTTTTTATTTAAATTATACATGAAAATAAAAAAATAAGCTTAAATAATAAAGAGTAAATTTCTTATTGTTAAGAAAAATTTAAATGAAAATTGGAAAATTATTTTCTTTTTTCTTTTTGTAGGATATAATCATATTACTGAGAATAAATATTTATTATTTTTAGTACTTTATCAATTAGAATCCAAAATTTTTTATATAAATAAAAAAACCACACAAACACTATAATTAATTATCTTTAAAGAACTAATGAAAGAGTTAAGGAGATGATTTAAATGGAAAAAGACATAAAAATTAATGAGGGTTTAATTTCAACTTGTAATGATGATTATTTAAATGCTGTGTCTTTAGTAAAAGAAAAATTAAATATATACTTAGAGGAACCTAAAGTGTTTTCAAATGAATATGTTTTAGGAACACCAGGGTTTAAAGACAATTTAAGAGATAATTTAAAGAGAGCATTGGCAATAATTTTTGATTTTGTTGCAGTTTATAAAAAATACGAAGTAAATGAAAACATAAAAAACATCTTAGAAAAGGCTAGAAATATTTATGCTATCTTAGAAGAAGCACAAGGAAATATTAATGAGGATGTTTTAAAATCATTAAAAGAAATTAGAGCAATAGAATTTAAATAATTTTTATGGAAAGGTTAGTAACATTAAAAGTTGCTAGCCTTTTTTTATATAGAAAATTATTTTGAGATTTATATTGTAGACTTAAATATTAAAAAAGGTTGTCAATAATAGGCATAAAAAATATAATCAAGGAGAGTATTAATTAAAGAAAAGTAATTTTAATATGAATAATAGAAATAAATTAGGGGGCTAGTTAAATGTCGGTTAAAGAGTCAGTACTTAAGATTCTAGAAGAAAATAGGGAGAGAAGTATATCAGGAGAAGAATTGGCTAAACATTTATCAGTTTCTAGGGCAGCTATATGGAAGGCTATAAAATCCTTAAGGGGAGAGGGCTACAATATTTCTGCTGTTACCAATAGAGGATATCAATTAACAAAGGATAATGACTTAATATCAGCAGAGGGAATAAAAATATTTTTAAATCCTAAATACCGTGAAAACTATATAAGGGTGTATAAAACTATAGATTCAACTAATCAAGAAGCTAAGAAGCTTTTAATGGATAATGATATACCACATGGAACCATATTAATTGCAGAGGAACAAACAGCAGGTAGGGGGAGATTTCAAAGAAAGTTCTTTTCACCTTCTAACAAAGGGATATATATGAGTGTTATTTTAAGACCTAACATAGAACTTTCAAAGGCCATACATATAACAACCTCAGCAGCCATATCTGTTTGTAGGGCAATAGAAACATTAACTAAAAAAAGACCTAAAATAAAGTGGGTTAATGATATATTTTTAGATGATAAAAAAATTTGCGGCATATTAACAGAGGCAACAGGAAACTTTGAGAGTGGAAGAGTTGAGAATGTTGTTGTTGGAATTGGGGTAAATTTTAAAACTGATTCAAAGGATTTCCCTGAAGATATAAAAAATATTGCAGGATCAATATTTGGAGGAGAAAAGCCAACTATTACTAGAAATCAGTTAGTTGCTGAGATTTTAAATGAACTTTTTGAATTATGTGAAAATCTAGAGGATAAAAGCATAATGACAGAGTATAGAATTTTATCTTTAGTATTAGGAAAAGAAGTAAGTTTTTTAAAGAACAATAAGCTGAATAAAGGATTGGCTATTGATATTACTGATGAGGGAGCTTTAGTTGTTAAGTATGAAAATGGTGAAATAGAATACTTAAATTCAGGTGAAGTATCAGTAAAAACATTAAATAAGTAATTTTTAATAATTAAGGAAGAGTGTTAGAAGCAATTATTTTTAAATGTTTCTAACACTTTTTAATTTTATGATTTTAGCTTAAAAATACAGTGTTAACAAAAAGTTACAAAATATGCTACAATATGAATGAAATGTTAATAGGAGGTAGTATATAAATGTTAAAAGAAATTATTTTCGGAATTTCTTCTATAAAGGGCCCTACATGGCTTAAAGAATTCAATGAGAATAATAAACAATTAGAAGATTTAAAAATTCTTAGTGGAAAAGTTTATAGTGAGAAAAAGAAATTAATAGATAGAGATATTATGTACTTAACTTATGGTATTGAGGGAGAAAAAAATGTTAGTTATGAAATAAAAAATTCCTATATACCAATGTTAGCTTTACATGATATTAGGATAGAGGATGGGGAATCAGTTGCCCAAATGGATTATATTCTAATAACTAAAAGTTTTATTTTAGTCTTAGAAACTAAGGCCTTAAGTGGAGATATAACTGTAAATGAGTCAGGAGAATTTATAAGATATTTTAAAAATAAAGAAGGAAAAGTTTATAGAAAAGAAGGAATATATAGTCCAGTAGCTCAAAATGAAAGACATGTTAGAGTATTAACTGATTATTTAAAGAAAAATAAAATGATAAAAAAATACCCTATATATTCTTGTGTAGTAATTGCAAACTCTAAAAGTGTAATAAATAAGTATAAAGCACCAAAGGAAATAAAATCACAAATTATAAAATATGATCAATTAACATCTTTTATAAAAGAGAAATTAAACTATCATAAGATAAAGCAAGATTTTAAGGTTTTAGATAAAGTAGAATATTCAATAGGTAAATTTTTATTAGAAAATAATAAACCTATAGAGTTTGATTATTATAAAAAATACTCCTTAAGTGAAGAGGATTTTATAAAAAAAGAGTCAGAAGTGTACAGTGAAGAAAAATCAAACAATGATAATTTTAATGATGAGGTTTTATTTAATAGAGATAATAAATCTTATGAAGGTAAAATATTAAGTAATAAAAATAAAGAAGAACTGAGGAGAAAACTTAAACAATTAAGAATAAATTTTGCAATAAAAGAAAAACTTCCTCCTTATTGCATTTTTAATGATGAGACTCTAAATGATCTTTTAGATAAAATGCCAAAGAATAAAGAAGAGCTTATGAAAGTTAAGGGATTGGCTAAGGTGAAGGTCAATAAATATGGGGAAGAAATATTAGGAGTTTTAAATTAAAATGGAATTTTTAAAGAAGCATGAGTTATGGTTATTAATAATTAATGTTATTTTGTTTCTTGCAATAACTTCAGTACAGTCTCAAATAAATAAAATAATATTTTTTATAATATTTCTTTTGAATAATATTCTTATTTATTTAGTACAAAAAAATAATTCAAATAAATAGGTTTCATGTTAATGGGTTAAAAGAAAAATTTTAGTCGTTTTTACTTAGTCTTTTATATGTTATAATTGGATAATATTCAATATAATAAGGGGGAGTAAGTATGCCTTTTACCCTAGCGCATCCAGCAGCTGTGGTTTTTTTAAAGAATAAAAAGTTTAATTTTACAGCTTTAATTTTAGGGAGTATGGCTCCAGATTTTATATATTTTCTTAATTTTAGACCTTATGGAAATTTAGGACACCAAATATTAGGCTTTTTTATATTAAATTTGCCTTTATGTATTTTATTAGCGTATATTTTTCATAACTTTATAAAATCTCCACTTATAAGTCATTTGCCGAGACCTTTAGATAACTGGTATGGTTACTTAAGAACAGAACAATTTGGCTTGCATTCATGGAAAGAAGTAATTGTTTTCATATATTCGGCTTTATTAGGAATGATTACCCATGTTTTGTGGGATGGATTTACTCATAAAACTGGATTCTTTGTGCGTCATATCACTTGGCTTAGACAAAAAATTATACTATTTGGTGGAGAAGAAATTTATATATATAAGTTAGTTCAACATACAAGTACTGTTATTGGAATAATTATAGTGTTATTTTTCTTATATAAACTTAGGGATAGTAATACTAGAATTTTGTGGGGACATAAAAGTTTTAAGGATAAGTTTATATATGATTTAATAGTTATAATAACTGCAATAATAGTTTTAGTTTTAAGTTACATAATATTTAAATACTTAAGTATTCCTTATGGGATTGGAAATTTTGTAGTTTCAAGTATAAATGGAATTTTTATTGGAATTTTAATTGCTTCCTTTAAAAAATAATTTGTAAAAAGATATATTTTTATTAGTTTATTCTTTAGGTTTAGACTAAAAATAAGGAATAGTATTATCTCCATAGATTAGGTGGATTTAAAGTCTAAATGATATATTAATTTTAATTGTAAAGTTCACTTACTATTCTTTAAAATGGTATAATATAGCTATTAAGGATGAATTGAAAGGGAAGAAACTATGGATAGAATGCTTTTATTACAAAATATATTGGAAGCATTAGTGTTTGTTATATCAACAATTCTATTTGCTGTTTTATATGGATTAATTGATAAAAAAATAAGGTTAACTGATAAAATGTTTGGAGCTTTTAAAATAGAGCCTAAGTGGGAATGGATTATCCACATAGTTATAGCTTTAATTTTAATTGTGTTAGTTCATTATTTTGGAGTTTATATATTTAAGATATGGAACTTAGCAACTGTATTTATAACAGGTGCTATTGCTGGAATTTGTATATATAACATGAATAGAAATAATTTTTAAAAATAATTTTAAATAAGTAAAAAGTAACAGGTTAGAGAGATTAAACCTGTTATTTTTTTATAGAAAATTAAGTTTTTCTATAAAAAAATTCTTAATAAAAGTAATAAGTTGTAAATGTAAGAATAAAGAAAATATATTAACAAAATGTTAATAATACAACTTTCAATTAAGAATATGGATGATTTACACATTTGTTAATAGGGGGATTTTAAAATATAATTTTTACTAAAGATGGAGGTGAATTTTATGGCGGGAGAACAAAGAGTGAGAGATGTATATATTCAATATGATAAAAATGGAGAAACACCTAAATATGAAACACCATTAGCCGCAGGAGCAGACCTTTTTGCAGCAGAGGATATGGTTATAAGACCTTTTGAAAAGGTTGCAATTCCACTAGGGTTAAAGTTTGCAATTCCTGATAATATGGAGCTTCAAATTAGGGCTAGAAGTGGACTTTCTTTAAGAACAAACTTAAAAATTTCAAACTCAATAGGAACTATTGATGCTGATTCAGTTAGTGATATATCAGTAATTTTAGAAAATAATTATAATATAGCCAATCTTCCTTATGAGATAGCTAATGATATAAGTATATTAGATGATTTAAAAAATAATTATACTGAAGTAAGATTAAGCGACTATTTAGAATCTAAAGGACATGATATAAGTTCTTATGAGGATGAAGGAAAAAAAGCTTATAAAAAGTTATTAAAAACATATATTTATTTAGATAAGAACGGAAATCCATATGGAACTATATACATAAAAAAAGGAAATAGAATTGCTCAGATGGTTTTAGCAAAATATTATAAAGCTAATTTTATAAAAACAGATGATGTTTCTAAACTTAAAAGTGTAAATAGAGGCGGTGGATTTTGTCATACAGGCTTTTAAAATTCCATTGTTTTGTAGAGAAAACTTAAATTATAATATATAAATCGGAATAGTTAGGAAAGTTTTAGAATGAGATAGGAACTTATTCTAAAGCTTTTTTAATTTCTACTTATATTTTACTTGGTTTTAATTTAGTATATTTTTTATATTTAGCTTAAATAATTATTAAGTATATTATTACTTATTTTTATAAATTTACTTGAAATTGAAAAAAATTGATAGTATAATTTAAAAAAAGTGAATATTTAATCGTAAGTGCTAGGGGTGCATTTTATATGCTGAGAGGATAATATCTATCTAACCCTTAAAACCTGATGTAGTTAGTACTACCGTAGGGAAGCATAAACTGTTGTTTATTTATATTTATACTTTAAAAAGTTATAAATGTATCTATATAAGTGTTTATTAAGCTTGCCTTATGGCAAGCTTTTATTTTTTATAAAAAAATAGGATCCTATATTAATTTAACTGCGCAGTTAAAAAATTAAAATAAGGAGAACTAATATGAATTATACAACTCAAATGGATGCTGCTAAAAAAGGAATAATAACAAAGGAAATGCAAGTAGTTTCAGAAAAAGAAGGAATTAATATTGAAACTTTAATGAATTTAATGGCTGAAGGAAAAATTGTAATACCAGCTAATAAAAATCATAAAAGTATAAGTGCAGAAGGTGTTGGACAAGGGTTAAGAACTAAAATAAATGTTAACCTAGGAATTTCAAAGGACTGTGCCAATATAGAATTAGAGTTAGAAAAAGTTAAAAAAGCAATAGATATGAATGCAGAATCTATAATGGATTTAAGTAATTATGGTAAAACTTATGATTTTAGAAAAAGACTTGTAGAAGTTTCTACGGCTATGATAGGAACTGTACCAATGTATGATGTAGTAGGTTTCTATGATAAAGAGCTTAAAGATATAACTGTTGATGAATTTTTTGAAGTTGTAGAAAAACATGCAAAGGATGGAGTTGACTTTGTTACTATACATGCTGGATTAAATAGAGAAACAATTGAAACTTTTAGAAGAAATAAAAGACTTACTAATATAGTTTCTAGAGGAGGATCTCTTCTTTTTGCATGGATGGAATTAAATAATAGAGAAAATCCTTTCTATGAATATTTTGATAGATTATTAGATATATGTGAAAAGTATGATTTAACTTTAAGTTTAGGGGATGCTTGTAGACCAGGTTCAATAGCTGATGCAACTGATGCTGTACAAATCAAAGAATTAATTACTCTTGGAGAGCTAACAAAAAGAGCTTGGGAAAGAAATGTACAAGTAATAATAGAGGGTCCAGGGCATATGGCAATGAATGAAATAGAAGCTAATGTTTTATTAGAGAAAAAATTATGCCATGGAGCACCATTTTATGTTTTAGGACCAATAGTAACTGATATTGCACCAGGATATGATCATATAACAAGTGCTATAGGAGGGGCTATGGCAGCTTCTTATGGAGCAGATTTTCTTTGTTATGTAACACCAGCAGAACATTTAAGACTTCCTAATTTAGAGGATGTAAGGGAAGGAATAGTTGCCACAAAGATAGCGGCTCATGCAGCTGACATAGCAAAAGGAATTTCTGGGGCAAGGGACATAGATAATAAAATGAGTGATGCTAGGAAAAGACTAGATTGGGACGAGATGTTTTCTTTAGCTATAGATAGTGAAAAAGCCATTAGATATAGAAAAGAATCTACTCCTGAACATAAAGATAGTTGTACAATGTGTGGAAAAATGTGCTCTATAAGAAATATGAATAAGATTCTAGAAGGAAAGGATATAAATCTTTTAAGAGAAGACTAAAAATATTAGAGATATATTAAAAAATATTATTCGAGACTTTTAATATATCTCTATTTTTATTCTTAAATACGAACTTTAATTAATAAAAACAATATAAATACGTCTAAAATCATCTAAAAAACGAATTTTTAAATAATTTTAAATATTGACAATACGTATTTAAGGTGGTAATGTTTAATTAACGAATGATTAATTTTTAATCATTAATAATGTTCGTGTTTTGAATGGGGGATTAAAATGTCTGGTATTAGAATGGTATTTGTAGAAAAAAAAGCTGGTTTTAATGTAGAAAGTCAGATATTACTTAAGGATTTTAAAGATAATTTAGGGATTGAAGCTTTGGAGGATGTAAGAGTTTTAAATAAATACATATTAGGAGATATGGAAGAAGAACAGTATGTAAGAACTGTAAATACTATTTTGTCAGAAGCTCCAGTAGATAGAGTATATGAGGAAAATTTTGAAATAGGACAAGATGAAATAGCTTTTGGTGTTGAATATTTACCAGGACAGTATGATCAAAGAGCTGATTCAGCTTCAGAGTGTATAATGCTTCTTACTGAGGAGGAAAAAGTTCCTGTTAAATCATCAAAAGTACTTATTTTAAAAGGGAATTTAAATCAGGAAGAGATAAATAAAATAAAATCTTATTACATTAATCCTGTTGATTCAAGGGAAGTTAGTCCACTTTCAAAAGTCTTAGAAGAAAACTTAGAGGAACCTAATGAGGTTGAGATTTTAAATGGCTTTTTAGGTTTAAATGAAGAGGGACTTAAAAATTTCCATAGAGAAAAATCTTTAGCTATGAGTTTAGAAGATTTAAAACTAATAAGAGATTATTTTAAATCAGAGGATAGAAATCCAACAATAACTGAGATTAAGGTTATTGATACTTATTGGTCAGATCATTGTAGACACACAACTTTTGAAACAATAATAAAAGATGTTTATATAGAAGAGGGCAAGTATTCTGAACCTATTAAAAAGGCTTATGAAGATTATAAAAATTCAAGAGCCTATGTTTATGGGGAGAACTTAAATAATAAAGAAGTTAAGTTAATGGATTTAGCCACAATAGCCATGAAGGAGCTAAGAAAAAGAGGAAAACTTGATGATTTAGATGTTTCAGAAGAAATAAATGCTTGTTCTATAAATATAGAAATAGAAACAGATAAGGGAACTGAAGAATATCTTTTAATGTTTAAAAATGAGACACACAATCACCCAACAGAAATAGAGCCTTTTGGAGGAGCAGCCACTTGTTTAGGGGGAGCTATTAGGGATCCCCTTTCAGGAAGAAGTTATGTTTATCAAGCTATGAGGGTTACAGGATCAGCAGATCCAACAGTTGAAATTTGTGAAACTTTAAAGGGCAAATTACCTCAAAGAAAAATAACTTTAGGAGCTGCTCATGGATATAGCTCATATGGAAATCAAATAGGCCTTGCAACTGGACAAGTATCAGAAATTTATCATCCAAATTATGCGGCTAAGAGAATGGAAGTAGGTGCAGTTATAGCTGCCACGCCAAAGGAAAATGTAATAAGACTTGAACCTTCAAAGGGAGATATTGTAATACTTCTTGGAGGAAGAACTGGAAGAGATGGTATTGGTGGGGCTACAGGTTCTTCAAAGGAACACACAGAAGAATCAATAAATCAATGTGGAGCAGAAGTTCAAAAAGGAAATGCTCCAACAGAGAGAAAAATTCAGAGACTTTTTAGAAATAAAGAAGTAGCTCAAATGATAAAAAGATGTAATGACTTTGGAGCTGGTGGAGTATCAGTAGCAATTGGAGAATTATGCAGAGGAATTGATATAGATTTAAATAAAGTTCCTAAAAAATATGAGGGATTAGATGGAACTGAACTTGCCATATCAGAATCTCAAGAAAGAATGGCTGTTGTTATTTCCTCTGAAAATGCAGATAGATTTATAAAACTTTCAGAAGAAGAGAATTTAGAAGCTACAATTGTGGCTGAAGTTACAGATACTGATAGGTTAAGAATGAATTGGAAGGATAAAACTATAGTTGATATAAAGAGAAGTTTCTTAGATACAAATGGGGCAAAACAAGAAATTTCTTTAAAAGTAAAATCACCAAGTGTTTATCCATATGAAGTTAAAAACTTTGACGTTAAAGAGGAATGGCTAAAATCTTTAAGAAATTTAAATGTTTGTAGTCAAAAAGGATTAATTGAGAGATTTGATTCAACTATAGGTGGAGGAACAGTTCTTATGCCTTTAGGAGGGAAGTATCAATTAACACCAGCAGAGGGTATGGCTGCTAAAATTCCTGTCTTAGGAGGAGAAAGTAAAGATGCTTCTTTAATGACATATGGATTTAATCCTTATTTAGGAGTATGGAGTCCATTCCACATGGCATTTTATTCAGTTATTGAATCAGTAACTAAAATAGCTGCTATGGGAGGAGATTATAAAAAAGTTAGATTAACTTTCCAAGAATATTTTGAAAAATTATTAAGAGATGAAGAAAAATGGGGCAAGCCTTTTGCAGCATTACTAGGAGCTTATAAGGCACAAATGGATTTAGGATTACCTGCAATAGGTGGAAAAGATTCAATGTCAGGAAGTTTTGGAGAGTTAAATGTTCCACCAACTTTAGTTTCCTTTGCAGTAGGTCTTGAAAAGGCTTCAAGAATTATTTCACCTGAGTTTAAAAATATAGGATCAACTTTAGTTCTTATGAAAGGTGAGAAATTAGAAGATGGAACTTTAGAAATGGAAGGATTTAAAAATAACTTAGAAAAACTTTATGAGTTAATAGGAGAAGAAAAGGTGGTTTCAGCATACTCTCTTAAGTTTGGTGGGGTATCAGAGGGAATTACTAAGATGTCACTAGGAAATAGAATTGGGGCAATATTAAATAATATTTCTAAAGAAGAACTTTTTGGATTTAATTATGGAAGTTTAATATTAGAGGTTAAAGAAGGGGTTAACCTTGAGGATGAGTTTAAGGGAACTAATTATAAGGTTATAGGAAGCACAATAAAAGATGGGGTTATAAAATGTGAAGAATATGATTTTGAGGTTTCTTTAGAGGAATTAGAAAAAGCTTATGAAGAAAAGCTTGAGTATGTATTTAAATCTAAAACTGAAGATAAAGAAGAGTGCGTTTCAGACTTAATAAATAATGATAAAGACGGGGCTAATATTTTAGATAATGGACAAATGCATATAGAAGAAAAACTTAAATCAAAGATAACAAGGGTAGAAAAACCAAGAGTAGTTATACCAGTATTCCCAGGAACTAACTGTGAGTATGATTGTAGAAGGGCCTTTGAAAAAGAAGGTGCTGAGGTAAGTGAAGTTATAATTAGAAATTTAAATAAGGAAGCCTTAATTGATTCAATAAATATGCTTAAAAAAGAAATTGACAAATCTCAAATAATTATGTTGCCAGGGGGGTTCTCAGCAGGAGATGAGCCAGATGGATCAGCTAAATTTATAGCAACAATATTTAGAAATCCTAAGATAAAAGATTCAGTTATGAAGCTTTTAAATGAGAGAGATGGATTAATACTTGGAATTTGTAATGGCTTCCAAGCCTTAATTAAGTTAGGACTTCTTCCATACGGAAAAATAATTGATATTGAAGAAGATATGGCAACCTTAACTTATAACAATATAAATAGACATATGTCATCCATAGTTAGAACTAAAATTACATCTAAGAAATCTCCTTGGTTTAATGAGGTTTCTCTTGGAGAGGTACACAGTATTCCAATATCACATGGAGAAGGAAGATTTGTTGCACCAGAAGCTTTAATAAAAGAGTTAGTAGAAAATGATCAAATAGCTACTCAGTATGTAGACTTAGAAGGAAATATGGCTATGAATATGCCATATAATCCTAATGGTTCATCTTTAGCAATAGAAGGAATAATAAGTAGAGATGGAAGAATCCTAGGTAAGATGGGTCATTCAGAGAGAATTGGAGACAATCTTTATAAAAACATACCAGGAGAATTTGATCAAAAACTATTTAAATCAGGTGTAGATTATTTTAGAAAATAAGTTTATAAGTTTTAAATTATTTCTTAGATAGAACTAAAGGACTAGCTTAATTAAGAGATTACGGTTTTATATTATATATTATCTCTAACTTTTTAAGAAGATTATAAATTTCTATCTTAAAAATTTCATAAAGCATATATTTCATAATACAGGTATAACCAGTTAAGAAATTAAATTTTCACTTGAGTTTTAAGCTTTATATTCATATGTGATGATATAGCTGTATAGCTTTAAAAAATTAAGTTAGGTCTTTAGGGTTATCTAGAAAATAAGTATTATTAAAACTTTAAAATATAGGGAGGAAATTTTAATGAAGGTAGCAATATTTTTTGGAAGTAAATCAGATATAGATGTTATGAAGGGAGCAGGAAATGCTCTTAAAGAGTTTGGAATTCCTTATAATGCTTATATTTTATCAGCTCATAGGGTTCCAGAAAAACTTATTGAAACTTTAGAAAAAATTGAGAAAGAAGGCTGTGAAGTAATTATAGCAGGAGCAGGATTAGCTGCTCATCTTCCTGGAGTTATAGCTTCTCATACTATACTTCCTGTAATAGGAGTTCCAGTGAGAGCAGCAGTAGAGGGAATGGATGCATTACTATCAATAGTTCAGATGCCAAAATCAATTCCTGTAGCCACTGTTGGAATAAATAATAGTTATAATGCAGGAATGTTAGCAGTCCAAATGCTTTCATTAAAATATCCAGAACTAAGAGAAAAATTAATTCAATTTAGAATCGACATGAAACATAAATTTATAGCAGAAAATGGAGAAGGAGTGGAATTATAATGGTAAATCAACTAGAAATGTTATATGAGGGAAAAGCTAAAAAAATATATGCAACAGATAAAGAGGATATGGTAATTGTTCATTATAAGGATGATGCTACAGCTTTCAATGGAGAAAAAAAAGCTCAAATAGAAAGCAAGGGAGTATTAAACAACGAAATTACTAGTCTTATTTTTGAGATGTTAAATAAAGAAGGAATAAAAACTCACTTTGTAGAGAAGTTAAATGATAGAGATCAATTATGTAAGAAAGTTGAAATAGTTCCTTTAGAAGTAATAGTTAGAAATGTGGCAGCAGGAAGTATGGCTAAGAGATTAGGTCTTGAAGAAGGATATGAATTAAAAACTACAGTTTTTGAATTATCATACAAGGATGATTCTTTAGGAGATCCGCTTATAAATGACTATCATGCTGTAGGAATTGGAGCTACAACTTTTGAAGAATTAAATAAAATTTATGAAATAACTGCTAAAGTAAATGAAATTTTAAAAGAAGCTTTCAAAAAACAAAATATCAACTTAATAGATTTTAAATTAGAGTTTGGAAGATATAATGGAGAGATATTATTAGCTGATGAAATTTCACCAGATACTTGTAGATTTTGGGATGCTACAACAGGAGAAAAAATGGACAAAGACAGATTTAGAAGAGATATGGGTAATGTAATCAATGGCTATAGAGAGGTTTTAAATAGACTAAGAAATTAGGTAGTAAGAGGAGTAGAAAATATGGTGAAGCCAAATTTTGATATTATGGATCCACAAAATGATAAATTCAAAGATGAATGCGGAGTTTTTGGAGTTTTCGCAAATAAACCAATAGATGTTGCTTCTATAAATTATTATGGACTTTATGCTCTTCAACATAGAGGACAAGAAAGTGCTGGCATTGCAGTAGCAAATGGAGAAGATATAAAAGTTCATAAGGGGTTAGGTGTTTTAACAGAAGCCTTTGAAGCTGAAGATTTAAAGAGACTTAGAGAATTTAATGGTTATATATCAATAGGACATGTTAGATATTCTACAGCAGGAGCTAAAACTGTTGAAAATGCACAACCTTTAGTTAGTAATACTAAACTTGGTCCTATATCTACTGCTCATAATGGTAATTTAGTTAATGCAGATGTAATAAGAAGTCTTTTAGAGGATGGGGGACAAGTTTTCCATACTAGTGTTGATTCTGAAGTAATTACAAGCTTAGTTGCTAGAGGAGCTAAAAAAGGGATTGAGAGGGCTGTAATTGATGCTATATCAGCAGTTAAAGGTTCTTTCGCTATGGTAATAATGACTAAGGATAAGCTAATAGGTATAAGAGATCCGCATGGAATTAGACCTTTATGCTTAGGAAAATTTGAAGAAGGATATATATTAACTTCAGAAAGTTGTGCTTTAGACACAATTGGAGCAGAGTTTGTGAGAGATATAAAACCAGGAGAAATCGTGGTTATAGATAATGATGGGATTAAAAGTTATAGATATTCAGAAAATACTGTTTGTCAAACCTGTGCCTTTGAATATATATACTTTGCAAGACCAGATTCAGTAATTGATGGTTTAGATGTTCAAACGACAAGAGTTAAGCAAGGAGAAATATTATTTAAAGAATATCCAATAGATGCTGATATTGTGGTAGCTGTACCAGATTCAGGAATACCAGCTGCTATGGGATATGCTAAGGCTTCAGGAATTCCTTATGAGGTTGGATTTGTGAAAAATAGATATATAGGAAGAACATTTATATCACCATCACAAGAAATTAGGGAGAGAGCTGTAGCTGTAAAGCTTAATCCTTTAAAAGTTAATGTAAATGGAAAGAGAGTTATTTTAATAGACGATTCTATTGTTAGAGGAACAACTTCCAAACATTTAATTGAATCTTTAAGAAGAGCTGGTGCTAAGGAAGTTCATTTTCTAGTTGCATCACCAATGGTTAAATATCCATGTTATTTTGGCATTGATACACCATACAGAAGTCAGTTAATTGGAGCAAGTAGAAGTGTAGAAGAGATTAGAGAAATGATAGGTTGTGATTCTCTAGGATATTTAAGTTTAGAAGGAATGTACGAAAGTTTTGAAGGTAGAAGAAATTTCTGCGTAGGATGCTTTAGTGGGGTTTATCCAGTTGCAGCGCCTATGGAAGCTTTAGAGGATAATCTTGAAAGGGTGGAGAATTAAATGCTAACTTACAAAGAAGCAGGAGTAAATATTGAAGAAGGATATAGATCAGTAAAATTAATAAAAGAATATGCAAAAAAAACAATGAGTGAATATGTATTAAACGGATTAGGATCTTTTGCTGGCATGGTTGAACTTCCAGAGGGATATAAAAAACCAGTTTTAGTTTCTGGAACAGATGGAGTGGGAACAAAACTTGATATTGCTTGTAAAAAAAGAAAGTTTGATACTGTTGGAATTGACTGCGTTGCAATGTGTGTTAATGATATTTTATGTCATGGTGCTAAACCATTATTCTTCTTAGATTATATAGCTTGTGGAAAACTTGAAGCTGAGGTTTCTTCTGATTTAGTAAAGGGAGTGGCTGAAGGATGTATTGAGTCTCAGTGCTCTTTAATTGGAGGAGAAACTGCTGAAATGCCAGGTATGTATAAAGAAGGAGATTATGATATTGCTGGTTTTGCAGTAGGAATAGTAGACAAGGATAAAATAATAAATGGTAAAGATATAAAGAGTGGTGACAAGCTTATAGGAATTGCTTCTTCAGGAGTTCATTCAAATGGATATTCTCTTATAAGAAAGGTGTTTAAAAACTTAGATGAAGATTTTAATGGAAAAGCTATTTGGGAAGAATTATTAACTCCTACAAAGATTTATGTTAAACCTGTATTAAGTCTTTTAGAAAAATTTAATATTAAGGGTATGGCTCATGTAACTGGGGGAGGATTTTATGAAAATCTTCCAAGAATGTTAAGTAAAGAAGGACTTAGTATAGTAATAAATAAAAATAGCTATGAGATTCCAGAAATATTTAAAAAGCTTATGGAACTTGGAGTTAAAGAAGAGGAAATGTATAATACTTTCAACATGGGTATAGGGTTTGTTTTATGTGTTGAGGAAGATGAGGTTGAGGAAGTTTTAAAAGAACTTTCAAAGCAAGGAGAAAAAGCTTTTGAGATTGGGTATATAAATGCTGGAGGTGAAGGAGTTTGTATAAAATAGCTGTATTAGCTTCTGGCAGTGGATCTAACCTTCAATCAATTTTAGATAATATAGACAATGGAAATATAAATGGAGAAGTTTCCTTAGTTATTGGAAGTAAGGAGGGTATTTTTGCCTTAGAAAGGGCTGAAAAACAGGGTATAAAAACATCAGTTGTTTCTAAAAAAGAGTTTGAAGATAAAACTTCAGATGAAATCTTAAGACTTGCTAAGGAAAATAATATTGATTTAATTGTACTAGCAGGCTATCTTTCAATATTAAAAGGAAAACTTTTAGAAGAGTATGGAAATAGGATAATTAATATCCATCCATCTCTTATTCCTTCTTTCTGTGGAAATAAAATGTATGGAATAAATGTACATAAGGCAGCTATAGAAAAGGGTGTGAAATTTTCTGGGTGTACAGTTCACTTTGTTAATGATGAGGTTGATGGAGGAGCTATTATTGCACAAGAAATAGTTGAAGTTAATTTTGAAGATACTCCAGAAAGTCTTCAAAAAAAGGTTTTAGAGAAGGAGCATATATTGCTACCTAGAATTGTTAAGTACTTATGCGAAGAAAAAATAGAAATTCATAATGGAAAAGTGAAAATATTAAACTAGGGAGGTCTTTTAATGAAAAAGAGAGCTTTAATAAGTGTTTTTGATAAAGATGGAGTTTTAGAACTTGCAAAATTTTTAAGAGATAGAGATGTAGAAATAATATCAAGTGGTGGAACTTATAAATATTTAAAAGAAAATAACATAGAGGTTAAAGAGATAAGTGAAATAACTGACTTCCCAGAAATGTTAGATGGAAGAGTAAAAACTCTACATCCTTTAGTTCATGCTGGAATATTAGCAATAAGAGATAATAAAGAGCATATGAAAACTTTAGAAGAGAGAGAAATAAATACTATAGATTATGTAGTTGTAAATTTATATCCTTTCTTTGAAAAAGTTAGAGAGAATTTAAGCTTTGAAGAAAAGGTTGAATTTATTGATATAGGTGGACCAACAATGTTAAGAGCAGCAGCTAAGAATTTTAAAGATGTGGTAGTTCTTTCAGATAAAAAAGATTATGAAAAAGTAATGAATGAAATTAAAGAAAATAATTGTGTTTCATTTAAATTAAGAAAAACTCTTGCAGGAAAAGTATTTAACTTAATGAGTGCTTATGATGCTGCAATTTCTAACTTCTTACTAGAGGGAGAAGAGGAATATCCAGAATATCTATCAGTTTCATATAAGAAAATTCAAGATCTTAGATATGGAGAAAATCCACATCAAGGAGCTGCTTATTATAGTTCAACAGAATTTGATGGAGCTATGAATAGCTTTGAAATTTTAAATGGAAAAGCTTTATCTTACAATAATATAAAGGATTTAGATATAGCATGGAAGGTTGCTTGTGAATTTGAAGAAACAGCTTGTTGTGCATTAAAACATAATACACCTTGTGGGGTAGCTGTAGGAGAAAATTCTAAAGAGGTTTATTTAAAGGCTTATGATGCTGATCCAGTTTCAATATTTGGTGGAATAGTTGCTATAAATAGAAAGATAGATAAGGCTACAGCAGAAGAAATGGTTAAAATTTTCTTAGAGGTGGTAGCAGCACCGGATTTTGATGAAGATGCTTTAGAAGTATTAAGAACTAAAAAGAATTTAAGAGTTATAAAATGTAAGAATACTCCTCAGGCTAAAAATTACATGGTAACAGTAGATGGTGGAATATTAGTTCAAGGAGAAGATAATAAACTTGCTAATGAGTATAAAGTTGTAACTGAAAAAGAGCCAACAGAAATGGAATTAAGAGATATGATCTTTGGAATGAAGGTTGTGAAATATGTAAAATCTAATGCTATAGTAGTTGTAAAAGATGGAGTTGCCACTGGTATTGGTGGAGGACAAGTTAATAGAATTTGGGCTACTAAAGAAGCTTTAGAAAGAGGAAAAGGTGGAGCAGTATTAGCATCAGATGCTTTCTTCCCATTTAGAGACTGTGTTGACGAAGCGGCTAAAAATGGAATAAAAGCAATAATTCAACCAGGTGGATCTATTAGAGATGAGGAGTCTATAGAGGCTTGTAATGAACATGGAATAAGCATGGTATTTACAGGAGTTAGACATTTTAAACATTAGAAATAAATAGATTTTAGGAGGTGAATTAGGTCATATAGTTAATTTGAATTTTAAATAGTTAATTATATAAGTTAAAACTATTTAAACTAAGTTTAATTTATATGACCTTTTATATATGAAGATACTTTTAGTTGGATCTGGTGGAAGAGAGCATGCTTTAGCATGGAAATTAGGAAAAAGTTCTAAAGTAGAAAAAATTTATGTGGCTCCAGGAAATGGAGGAACAGCTAATGAAAATAAATGTGAAAATATAGAGCTTACTAAGATTTGTGATTTATTAAAATTTGCTAAAAATAATAATATTGATTTAACTATTGTAGGACCAGAAGAGCCACTTATTAATGGTATAGTTGATGCTTTTAAAGGGGAAGGATTAAAAATATTTGGGCCTGATAAAGCTGGAGCTATGCTTGAAGGTAGTAAAAGTTTTTCTAAGGATTTTATGAAAAAGTATGGTGTTAAGACAGCTGATTACGAAGTTTTCTATGATTATGAAGAAGCTAAAATTTATTTAGAAAATTGCAAATATCCAAGGGTCATAAAGGCTGATGGATTGGCTGCTGGTAAAGGTGTTGTAATATGTGAAAATAAAAATCAAGCAATAGAAACACTAGATTTATTTATGATAGATGATGTATTTAATGGAGCAGGAAAGAAAATAGTAGTAGAAGAATTTTTGCAAGGGATTGAGGCATCAATACTTTCAGTTACAGATGGAAAAGTAATATTACCATTTTTATCTGCTAAGGATCACAAACAAATATTTGATGGAAATAAGGGTAAGAATACAGGAGGAATGGGAGTTATTTCTCCTAATAAATATGTTACTGAAGAGGTTTTAGCTGATTTTTATGAAAATATATTAGAGAAAACTTTAATAGGTATAAGAGAAGAAGGTTTTGACTTTAAAGGAGTTATTTTCTTTGGAATAATGATAACAGAAGAAGGGGCTAAACTTTTAGAATATAATGTTAGGATGGGAGATCCAGAAACACAAAGTGTTTTATCTTTAATGGAAAGTGATTTAGTAGACATAATACTAAATGCACTAGATGAAAAATTAAATGAAACAACTATTAAATGGAATGAAGGATATTGCGTTAATGTTGTTTTATCATCAAAGGGATATCCAGAGGCTTATGAAAAAGGTTATGAAATAAGTATAGATGAAAGTCTTAAGGGAGAATACTTTATAGCTGGAGCAAAAAAAGAAGGAGATACCTTAGTAACCAGTGGAGGAAGAGTACTTTCTGTAGTAGGTAAAGGAAAAACTTTAGAAGAAGCTAAAGAAAATGCATATAAAAATATAGAAAAAGTTAATTTTGAGGGAATGTATTTTAGAAAAGACATAGGTACTGCTAAATAGCCATTAGAAATTAGCAAATTTGAATATATTTATAATCATAAGTTATATATTTAGTATTTAATATTTTTAGATAGAATTTAAACAATACAGTTTAATTTATAACTATAATTACAATAAAAATTAAGTATTTAAATATAAACTATCTAAAGTTTAGATGGTTCAATATTTTTTTAATAAGTATAAAGGAGCTTTAGACAGAGTTACTTTAAAATGTGTTTAGAAGGTTTAATATTTCCTTAATAAGAAAAAGTATTTGATAGAAACTAAAAGGCTTTATTAGAAAAAAATATTAGATATAGGTAAACAATCTAACAGCAGTGAAATTAGTTTGTTTTATCTATATCTAATAAAAATACTCTAATAGAGCTTTTGTGTTTGGACTTTTTTAGTTTTGTCAAAAATAAAAAAACTCTTAAACTAAGTTTAAGAGTTTTGGTGCCGAAGACCGGAATCGAACCGGTACGGTGTGTTAGCACCGCAGGATTTTAAGTCCTGTGCGTCTGCCAGTTCCGCCACTTCGGCATGTCCTGTTGACAATAACTATTATATATACATAAAAGAAAAATGTCAACAAAAAAATTAAAAAATTTAGTATATAAATTTAAAAAGATTATAAATCATTAAAAAATATATAAAAATTAGTTGAATTCTAAAGAAAAAGATGATATTTTATTTAAAATACTTTTTGATTTTATTATATAAAATTTAAATATAAATAAAATGGAGTTTAAAATCAAAAGGGTATTTGGAGGTAGGTTAATTTTAAATAATTACTATATTAAGATGATTTTTTTATTTTATATAAAATTAGTTTGTTTAAAAAGATTAAGAAAGAATAGAACATTTTTTTTATATAATCAAAGTAAATATTATTATAAAAATTAAATATTTATTATACAAGGAGGAAAAATAGTGAGTTGTTTAGGAAATCTTATTTGGATGATATTTGGTGGATTTTTTAATGCTTTAGGATGGTTATTTTGGGGATGTATATGGTGCATAACAATAGTAGGAATACCTGTTGGATTACAATGTTTTAAATTAGCAGGGTTACAATTAGCTCCTTTTGGTAAAGAAGTAGTAACTGTTGACGATGGAGCAGGAAATCTTATTCTTAATATATTATGGATAGTTTTTGGTGGATTTACATTAGCTCTAGGAAATTTAATAAGTGCAGCTATGTTTGCTATTACAATAATAGGAATACCTTTTGCAATACAGTCACTAAAGTTGGCTAAATTATCTCTTATGCCTTTTGGTAAAGTGGTAAGATAATATGCCTTTTAACGAAATATATTATAAAATATTTCCTTAAAATGATTAATATAGTGAAGGACTTTGAAGTTGTTAATTTATTAGAAAATTTATTCTTAAGACTAATCATTATTTTGTTAAGAGAAGGGCTTATATCAAAATAAATTTTTATAAAACTTACAAACATTATGAAGCAAAATCTATTAATTTTCTAAATATGTTTGTAAGTTTTCTTATTATATTTTTATAAAAATCCCTTCTTTTTGTATGAAAAATTGAAATGATAAAATATGAATAGTTTTATTACAATAAATAATAGTTTGAACTTAAATTTTAATATAAAAAAACTGATAAAGGATTATTTTTTATTAAAAGTATAAATTATTTAAAATATGTTGATAATGGAAAATTATTATTATATAATATTAATAAAGGTTAAGAAAAAATTAACAGATTAAATCTATAGATTATAAAGAAAGAGATTTAGTAGGATAATTTTCTTAATAACCTATGGATTAAAAATATGGAGACATAATATTAGGAGGATTTTATTATGAAAAAATTTGTTTGTACAATTTGTGGATATGTTTATGAAGGAGAAAAAGCACCAGAAAAATGTCCAATCTGTGGAGCAGGTGCTGATAAATTCGTAGAACAAAGTGGAGATTTAGCTTTCGCTGATGAACATAGAATCGGAGTTGCTAAAGGTGTAGATGAAAGAATAATCGAAGGATTACAAGCTAACTTTACTGGTGAATGTACAGAAGTAGGAATGTACTTAGCTATGTCAAGACAAGCTGATAGAGAAGGATTCCCAGAAGTTGCTGAAGCTTATAAAAGAATAGCTTTTGAAGAAGCAGAACATGCTGCTAAATTTGCAGAAATGTTAGGAGAAGTTGTAGAAGCTGATACTAAAGCTAACTTAATGGCAAGAGTAAATGCTGAACACGGAGCTTGTCAAGGTAAAAAAGATTTAGCTACTTTAGCTAAACAATTAAACTTAGATGCAATCCATGACACAGTTCATGAAATGTGTAAAGATGAAGCTAGACATGGAAGAGCTTTCGAAGGATTATTAAAAAGATATTTTGAATAATTAAAATAAAAGATGATTTCTACAAATGTAGAAATCATCTTTTTTACTTTGATCTAATTAGTATTACTTGTTAAATTTATCTTATAATTTATAAAAATTAATTATTATATTTTAGTACTATTTTAAAAGATTAAGTTTTTCATTACTTTCTTGTATAAAATTATTTAAATGTTCAATTTGAATGTTTATAGATGAAATACTTGGTCCACCTATTACTTTTCTTTCTTCTATACAAGTTAAAAGATTAATAGCTTTATATATATCATTTTCAAACTTATTTGAGAAAGTTTGAAATTCAGATAGAGACAAGTTATCAATAGATTTCCCTTCATCTATACAATAAAGAATTAAATTTCCTACAATCTCATGAGCATCTCTAAAAGCTACCCCTTTTTTTACTAGATAATCAGCTACATCAGTTGCATTAGTAAATCCAGAAGAAGCTGAAGTTTTCATAAGACTCTTATTAATTTTCATTGTTTTTATCATTCCATTAAAAGTTTTTATTGAAAGTAGAGTAGTATCTAATCCATCAAATAAAGCTTCTTTATCTTCTTGCATATCCTTATTATAAGCTAAAGGAAGTCCCTTCATAACAGTTAATAGTGTCATTAAATCTCCATAAACACGTCCAGTTTTTCCTCTTACTAATTCTGCAACATCAGGATTCTTTTTTTGTGGCATAATACTGCTTCCAGTACTATAACTATCATCTAATTCAATAAATTTAAATTCATCAGTAGACCAGATGATTATTTCCTCTGAGAATCTAGAAAGATGCATCATAAGTAAAGAGAGACAAGAAAGTGTTTCAATAGCATAGTCCCTATCAGAAACAGAATCTAAACTATTTAATGTAACTTTTGAAAAGCCTAATAATTCTGCAACTTTTTCACGGTTTATAGGGTAAGTAGTTGTTGCTAAAGCCCCACTGCCTAAAGGCATTTCATCAAGTCTTTTATAACAATCTAGTAATCTAGAGATATCTCTTTTAAACATTTCGCTATATGCTAAAATATGATGAGCAAAGGTAATAGGTTGAGCCTTTTGCATATGGGTATATCCTGGCATAATAGTTTCTTTATTTTCTGAAGAAAGATTTAATAGAGTTTTTTCAAGGTTTAAAATTTCGGATATTAAAATTTTAATATATCCTTTTAAATATAATTTAGTGTCTAAGGTTACTTGATCATTTCTACTTCTACCAGTATGTAGTTTTTTTCCTTCTTCACCAATGTAATCTGTAAGAGTACTTTCTATAAAACTGTGTATATCTTCTGAAGAGTTATCTATTTTTAATACTCCTTGATTTAATTTATCTAATATTTCATATAAACCAGAAGCAATTTTTTTGCTATCTTCCTTTGGAATAATTTTTTCTTCACCAAGCATAGTAACATGAGCTATACTTCCAATTATATCTTCTTTATACATTCTTGAATCAAAAGAAATAGAGGAATTAAAAGTGTTAACTAGATCATCAACTTGGTGAGTGAATCTTCCACCCCATAATTTCATAATAAATTCACCTCATTTATATAGTATGTTAGAGCGTAAAAATATTTAGCTCTAATTTAATATTAGCTATGTATTAAGTACATAGTTATCTCTTTAATTTAACTTTTGAGCCATTTTAGCTTGTACGATAGATGGTAAGCTAAAAAGATTAATAAAGCCTTCAGCATCCTTTTGATCATATATTCCATCTTCACCAAAAGTAGCATATTCTTCGCTGTATAAAGAATATGGAGATGTCATTCCAGCATTTATTATATTTCCTTTATATAGTTTTAATTTAATTTCTCCAGTTACAGTTTCTTGAGTTTTTGATATAAAGGCAGATAAGGCTTCTCTTAATGGGGTAAACCATTGACCATTATAAACTAAATCAGCGAATTTTAAGGAAACTATTTCTTTGTAATGGGACGTTTCCTTATCTAAACATAATTCTTCTAAATCTTTATGAGCTTTATATAAAATAGATCCTCCTGGAGTTTCATATACTCCTCTTGATTTCATACCAACTAATCTATTTTCAACCATATCTATAATTCCAATACCATGTTTTCCACCAATTTCATTAAGTTTCTGCAAAAGAGTGACTCCATCTAGTTTTTCACCATTTAATGAGGTTGCAATTCCTTTTTCAAAACCTAAAGTAATATATTCAGCTTCATTAGGAGCCTTTTCTAAGGTATTACATAATTCAAGAATTTTATCATATTTAGGTTCATTTTCAGGAAACTCTAAATCTAAACCTTCATGGCTTAAATGCCATAGATTTTTATCTTTACTATAATTTGTTTCATAAGTAATATTTATAGGAACTTCATTGTCTATAGCATATTGTATTTCTTCTTCTCTAGATTTAATTTCCCAAGTTCTCCATGGAGCAATAATTTGCATTTCTGGATTAAAAGTTTTAATTGCTAATTCAAAACGAACTTGGTCATTTCCTTTTCCAGTACATCCATGACAAATAGCATCTGCATCTTCAAGTTTTGCAATTTCTACTAATCTTTTTGCTATTATAGGTCTAGCAAAAGAAGTACCTAGTAGATACTTTCCTTCATATTTTGCCCCAGCTTGTATGGTAGGAAAGATGTAATCTTCTACAAATTCTTTAGTTAGATCCTCAATATATATTTTAGACGCCCCAGTTTTTATAGCTTTTTCTTTTAATCCAACTAATTCATCAGATTGTCCAACATTTCCTACCACTGCAATAACTTCACATCCATAATTTTCTTTTAACCAAGGGATTATTATTGAAGTATCTAATCCTCCTGAATAGGCTAAAATTACTTTATTAAATTTTTTCATATACATTCCACCTTTAATATTTATTGTTTATTGCTTGTTAATAATTATATATATTAAAGTATATTTATGCAATATTTATTTAAAAAATAAATAAAAACATGTATTTTATGCAGTTTATAATGAATATTATGCAAAAAGGAGCTGGTGTATGAGAGTGGTAAATAGAATTTGTTAGTTTAAAGTGGACATTTAAAATATATTTTTAGATAAATATTAAAACATTATATAAGATATTATTTTTAAGATGTTATTTTGAAAATAGGTTTAAGAATGGGGATTTTTAATTGAAGATTAATTTAGCTTATATTAAATAGTATTTATGATTTTTACACAGAATAAAGAGTGGAAGATTAATTGTATTATTTGTATATACTTTAAATGATAAAGGTTACATAAGGGATACTCTAATCACTGAATATGATACATTAAATTTCTAAAATATTATATTATAGCATAATATATAGAAAAAATAAATTAACAAAATGTAAACTTTAAATAAAAACATTGAATAATTCTTTTTGTAATGTTAATATCTATCTGTGGAAACGATTAATAGAAAAGTATGGAATTCAAATTAATATTTTTAAAGTAATGAAAAGGAGATTATGAAATGAAAATATTTATCGATACTGCCAATGTAGAAGAAATAAGAAAAGCTAGTAAATTAGGAGTTTTAGCTGGAGTAACAACTAATCCTTCATTAATAGCAAAAGAAGGCAGAGATATTAAAGAAGTAATTGAAGAAATATGTAGCATAGTAGATGGACCAATAAGTGCTGAAGTTATGGCTTTAGAGTGCGACGAAATGGTTAGAGAAGGAAGAGAATTAGCTAAAATACATAAAAACATAGTTATAAAAATACCTATGTGTGAAGAAGGTTTAAAAGCTGTAAAAGTATTAGATAGTGAAGGAATAAGAACAAATGTTACTTTAATCTTCTCACCATTACAAGCTTTATTAGCAGCTAGAGCTGGTGCATCATTCGTAAGTCCATTCTTAGGAAGACTTGATGATATAGGAAATCCAGGAATTGAAATTGTAACTCAAATCGCTGAAATGTTTGCTTTACATGGAATAGACACTGAAATAATATCTGCAAGTGTTAGAAACCCAATGCATGTTTTAGATTCAGCTATGGCAGGATCACACATTGCAACAATTCCTTATAATGTTATACTTCAAATGGTAAAACATCCTTTAACTGATGCTGGTATGAAAAAATTCATTGAAGATTATAACAAAGCTTTCAATAAATAATATAATCTGCATTTACAATATAAATTAATACATTAAATTATATTTATAAAAGAATATATTTTACTTATAGTCAACAATTAACCCTTAAAAGAACTATCTAATTTAGATAGTTCTTTTATTTTGGTAGATTATCTAGTATCTATTATATTAAGGTTATTTTTATTATTAATTTTCATAAGTTCATAGTTTATATTATGGATTTTAAGAAGAATAGTATTATATGAAAAAGAGTTATCTAAAGAATAGATAACTCTTTTTATTTATAAAAATAATTTAATCTTAAATAAAGTATCTGTAAATAAAATACATATTAAAGTAGAAAATATACATGTTATTTATTGGTATTAAAGGATAAAATTATAAATGTAAACATTTAACATGGAATTAGGGGGGAGAAAAATGGGTAGAAAATGCATGAATAAGAAGATTGCCGCAATAATAGCAGCTGCCGTTATTGTAGGACAATTACCAATTTCAGTACTTGCTACACCTGTTAATGAAGCTGGAGATGAGATTAATAGTGAATCAGCTGAAATTTTAACTAATAGTGATGAAGAAGCTGAGGCTTATATTCAAAACTATGATAGACCAGAGGGGATTACTTGGACAAAATTAGCAGGCTCAGGAAGTGTTGAGGTAACTGATGGATTTTTATCAGTTACCAATAATGGAGATTATAGAATTATGGAAGATCAATCGCCTAATATAAAAAATGGTGAGTTAGAAAGTAAATTTACAGTTGGAGGTTCTCAAACTGGAATAATATTCAGAGCAACTGAGTCAAACTATGGAATGATCAACTATAACTCAGGTACTGGCTGGGTTATAGAAAATAAAAATAGTTGGGAGGATATTACAGGACCAAGACTAAATAATGGAGATGTTGTAACAGTTAAGGCTACTTTTGTTGAAAAGCATTTAACTGTTAATGTTTCTGTAAATGATGGAGAATTTGAAACTATATATGATAAAGAATCAGATTTAATTCCATTACAAGCTGGTAAAGTTGGATATAGAGGATGGGGTAATGCTAAAACTACCAAATTTGATTATATTAAGTATGCTCCTATGACTATAGATAAGGGATCTATAGTATCAATAAATGAAGTAAATGTAGAAACTTATCCAAGAGTTAAGCCTATTTTACCATCAAGTGTTACAGTAAATCATGAAAATGGTATGTCTAGTATTAAGGATGTTTCTTGGAATTATATACCTAAGGAAAGTTATTCAAAGCCAGGTACATTCAAAATTGAAGGTACAGTTGAAGGTACAGATGTAAAAGCAATAGCTAATGTAACTGTAAGTTCAGATTTAGCATATTATGAAACTAATTTTGAAACAGAAGAAACAAGAGGAGATTGGCAAGTTGTACAAGGAGGAGGATCTCCAAGTTATGAAGAGGGTAAAGTAAAAATACCTATGAATGGAGTATCAATAGCTGTTGATATGAATTCTCCAGAGGTTAAGAACTTTACTTATGAAACTGATTTTTCTGTTGATAATAATGGAGGAAGAATAGGTCTATTATTTAGATATGTATCAGAAACTGAGTGGGGAGCTGTTTGTTATGATAATGGTTCTTGGGTATGGAAAACTGGAGATGGCAAATATGGTAATTTCCCAGGAACATTTACACCAGATCCAGGAAAAACTTACAGAATAAAGATTAAAGTAGAAGATACAAATATTACTATGTGGGTTGATGGAGAGAAGATAGGGCAAGTTGCAGTATCTAATTTACCAGATGTAAGAGGAAAAGTTGGCTTAACTGGATGGTTTGGAAATAAAAATGTTACTTTAGATAATCTTGTTGTTGAGGAATTAGGTGGAATAATGGCACCAGAAGTAGGTCCATTACAAGAACAAAGTATAGAATCAGATTCTATGAAAGTTGTTTTAGATAATAGATTCCCAACTGTTATTAGATATGAGTGGAAAGGAACTGAAGATGTTTTATCAGGAGCATCTGTAGATGATTTAGAAGCTCAATATATGGTTGAAATTAATGGTGAAAAGAGAATTCCAAAAGTAACTAGTGAATTTGCAAATAATGAAGGTATATATACATTAAACTTTGAAGATATAGGAATGACTATTACTTTAAAGATGACTGTTAATGAAAATAAATTAAGAATGGAAGTTACTGATATTCAAGAAGGAGATGTTAAACTTCAAACATTAAATTTCCCAAATCATAGTTTAGCTTCAGTAAGCAGTTTAAATAATGGTAAAACAGCCTCTGTTCTAACAACTGGTGACTGGAATAACATAAATGAAGAGTTTACAGATGTTGCTAAGGCAAAACCAGGGGTTAAGGGTAAAACTTATGCATTTATAAATGATGATAAGTTTGCTGTTACTATAAATAATAATACTATTGAAGGTGGAAATAGGGTTGTATTAACAACAGAAAATGATACTCTTCCTGATAATACAAACTATAAGAAAGTTGGAATATCAAACGGTACTTGGACTTATAAAGAAATTCTTCAAGATACAACAGAGCAAGGAAGTAAGCTATATCAAGGTGAAAAGCCATGGTCAGAAGTAATTATAGCAAGAGATGAGAATGAAGATGGTCAAGTAGATTGGCAAGATGGTGCTATTCAATATAGAAAAAATATGAAAATTCCAGTAGGTGGAGAAGAAATAAAAAATCAAATGTCATATATTGATTTTAATATTGGATACACTCAAAATCCATTCCTAAGATCATTAGATACAATTAAAAAGCTTTCAAATTACACAGATGGATTTGGACAATTAGTTCTTCATAAAGGATATCAAGGAGAAGGACATGATGACTCTCATCCAGACTATGGTGGACATATTGGTATGAGACAAGGTGGTAAGGAAGACTTCAATACCTTAATAGAACAAGGTAAGGAATATAATGCTAAAATAGGTGTTCATATAAATGCAACTGAATATACTATGGATGCGTTTGAATATCCAACTGAATTAGTTAACGAAAATGCTCCAGGATGGGGATGGTTAGACCAAGCTTATTATGTAAATCAAAGAGGAGATATAACTAGTGGTGAATTATTCAGAAGACTTGATATGTTAATGGAAGATGCACCAGAGTTAGGATGGATTTACGTTGACGTTTATACAGGTAATGGATGGAATGCTCATCAATTAGGAGAAAAGATAAATGATTATGGAATTATGATTGCAACAGAAATGAATGGACCATTAGAGCAACATGTTCCATGGACTCACTGGGGTGGAGATCCTGCATATCCAAACAAGGGAAATGCAAGTAAAATAATGAGATTTATGAAAAATGATACTCAAGATTCATTCTTAGCAGATCCATTAGTAAAAGGTAATAAGCATTTATTATCAGGTGGATGGGGAACTAGACATGATATAGAAGGTGCTTATGGTACAGAAGTATTCTATAATCAAGTATTACCTACTAAGTATTTACAACATTTCCAAATAACTAAGATGAGCGAAAATGAAGTATTATTTGAAAATGGAGTTAAGGCTGTTAGAGAAAACTCTAATATAAATTACTATAGAAATGATAGATTAGTTGCCACTACTCCAGAAAATTCAATTGGAAATACTGGTATAGGGGATACTCAATTATTCTTACCATGGAATCCTGTTGATGAGGCAAATAGTGAAAAGATATATCACTGGAATCCATTAGGAACTACTTCAGAATGGACTTTACCAGAAGGATGGACTTCTAATGACAAAGTTTATTTATATGAATTATCAGATCTAGGAAGAACTTTAGTTAAGGAAGTACCAGTTGTAGATGGAAAGGTTAATTTAGAAGTAAAACAAGATACTCCTTATATAGTTACTAAGGAAAAGGTTGAAGAGAAGAGAATAGAGGATTGGGGATATGGCTCAGAAATAGCTGATCCAGGATTTGATTCTCAAACTTTTGATAAGTGGAATAAAGAATCTACTGCTGAAAATACAGATCATATAACTATTGAAAATGAAAGTGTTCAAAAGAGATTAGGTAATGATGTTCTTAAAATAAGTGGAAATGAAGGCGCTGATGCTAAAATTTCTCAAAGCATAAGTGGATTAGAAGAAGGAGTAACTTATTCAGTATCTGCATGGGTTAAAAATGATAATAATAGAGAAGTTACACTAGGAGTTAATGTTGGTGGAAAAGATTTCACTAATGTAATAACAAGTGGTGGTAAAGTAAGACAAGGAGAAGGTGTTAAGTATATTGACGATACTTTCGTGAGAATGGAAGTAGAATTTACTGTACCTAAAGGAGTAAATTCAGCTGATGTTTACTTAAAGGCTTCAGAAGGAGATGCTGACTCAGTTGTACTAGTTGATGACTTTAGAATATGGGATCATCCAGGACACACTAATAGAGATGGATATGTATTCTACGAAGATTTTGAAAATGTAGATGAAGGTATATCACCATTTTATTTATCTCCAGGAAGAGGACATTCAAATAGATCTCACTTAGCTGAGAAGGATATATCTATAGATGCTAATCAAAGAATGAACTGGGTACTTGATGGAAGATTCTCATTAAAATCTAACCAACAACCAAAGGAAATAGGTGAAATGTTAACTACAGATGTTTCATCATTCAAATTAGAACCAAATAAAACTTATGAATTTGGATTCTTATATTCATTAGAAAATGCTGCTCCAGGATATTCTGTAAATATTAAGAATAGAGATGGTGAAAAGATTGTAAATATTCCTTTAGAGGCTACTGGTTCAAATTATGCACAAGATATTTTCACTAAAACTAAATCTGTAACTCACGAGTTTACAACTGGAGATTTCGCTGGAGATTACTATATCACTTTAGAAAAAGGTGATGGATTTAAAGAAGTAATATTAGATAATATTTATGTTAAAGAAATAGATAAGTCAATTGAATCACCAGAATTAGCTCATGTAAACTTAAATACAGTAGAACATGACTTAGAAGTTGGACAAAGCGTTCCATTTGCTATAAATGCATTAATGAATAATGGTGCAAATGTTAACTTAGAAGAAGCTGAAGTTGAATATAAAGTTTCAAAACCAGAAGTTTTAACTATTGAAAATGGAATGATGACTGGAGCTTCTGAAGGCTTTACTGATGTCCAAGTAAATATTACTGTTAATGGAAATAAAGTTTCTTCAAATACAGTAAGAGTTAAGGTTGGAAATCCAGAAGTTGAGGAGGAAGAAGTTATAGTAAACCCAGTAAGAAACTTTAAGGTTACTGATAAGACTAAGAAAAATGTAACTGTAAGCTGGGAAGAGCCAGAAAAAACTTATGGATTAGAAGGTTATGTTCTTTATAAAGATGGTAAGAAAGTTAAAGAAATAGGTGCTGATAAAACTGAATTTACATTTAAGGGATTAAACAGACACACTATTTATAACTTTAAGATTGCTGCTAAATATTCTAATGGTGAACTTTCAACTAAGGAATCAATAACTGTTAGAACTGCTAGATAATAAGTTTTAATTATTTTAATTAGATTGAAGTAAATTTTAAGCAAGTAGTATAAGATTTTATATAGAGTCTTATACTACTTTTGTTTTAAATTTTATTGACTTTGAAATTACAAAGTGTATAATAAATTTAAAAAAGTTTAGAAATAACTGTTTAAAAATTTTTTGGAGGATGTTATGCTAAATTTATTAGTAAAGGGATTAGTAGCACAATTTTATAGCTTTTACTCTAGCTGGGGCTTTCATTTTAGCGCTGGATCTTTTATGTGCAACAAAAACTATGCTCTTTTAACTAATGGGTTTGTATAATTAGCGTGATAGATATTAATATTATAGTAATATTGTATTATAATTTATTTGATAGAACTCATTAAAGTGGGTTCTATTTTTTTGCAATAGTATAATTTAAACAGTTTAATTTTACATTTAGACTATTTTAGATAAAAAGGTTAAAATAAAAAAGGAGGGCGAATTATGATAGTTATATTAAAACCAGGAACAAAGGAAGAGGAGATTTTAAAATTGATAAAAAAGATAGAATCACTTGGAGTTGAGACTCAAAGAATTTCTGGAAGTGAAATGTGTGTAATTGGTTTAGTTGGAGATACAAGTAAAATAGATCCTGCTAAAGTAGAAGCAAACAAAAATGTAGAGAGAATAATGCCTGTTCAAGAGCCCTTTAAAAAGGCAAATAGATTATTCCATCCAGAGAACTCTATAATTGATGTCTTAGGAAATAAAATTGGTGATAAGAAAATAGCATTAATAGCTGGCCCTTGTTCCGTAGAGAGTGAGGAACAAATAACTGAAATAGCCAAAGAAGTTAAGGCATTAGGGGCAAGTTTCTTAAGAGGTGGTGCATTTAAACCAAGAACTTCACCATACAGTTTCCAAGGGTTAGAACTTGAAGGATTGGAGCTTCTAAAAAAGGCTAAGGAAAAAACAGGTCTTCCTATAGTTACGGAAATAATGTCAACTAGTATGATAGAAAAGTTTATTGAAGATGTTGATGTTATTCAAGTTGGAGCAAGAAATATGCAAAACTTTGATCTTTTAAAAGAGCTTGGAAAGACAAAAAAACCTATTCTTTTAAAAAGAGGATTGTCAGCTACAATAGAGGAACTTATAATGTCAGCAGAGTACATAATGGCCGGTGGAAATGAAAATGTAATTCTTTGTGAAAGAGGAATTAGAACCTTTGAAACTTATACAAGAAATACCTTAGACTTAAGTGCAATACCTGCTATAAAAAAACTAAGTCATTTACCAGTAATTGTTGATCCAAGCCATGCAGCAGGAAAGTCATGGATGGTAGACCCTTTATCAAAGGCAGCCATAGCTGTAGGTGCAGATGGATTAATAATAGAAGTACATAATGACCCTGCTAATGCCTTATGTGATGGTCAACAGTCAATTAAACCAGAAGAGTACGGCAAGCTTTTAGAAGATTTAAGAGCTATCGCAAAGGCTGTTGGTAGAGAGTTATAGAATATTATTTAATTTAGTGGGAGTGTTTAAACTCCCATTAAATTTATACTTAAATAGAAATAACATAATAAAATTAATATTTTTATGAAACATAAAATTAAAGGGTTTGGAGTGATAAAAATGAAAGTTTTAAGAGTAAATTTAGATGAAAAAAGTTATGATATAGTAATTCAAAAGGATTTAAAGGATTATTTTGGAGAATACATAAAAACTGTATTTGATGGGAAAAAAGTAGCTATTATAATTGATGATAATTTAAATGATATATATGGAGAGGCTATAAAGAAAAATATAGAAAGTGAAGGTTTTGAAGTTGAAGTTATTTCTGTTACACCAGGAGAAAAGAGTAAATCTTTTAGCGTATTACCAGGAATATATAATAAACTTTTAGATTTTAAACTAACTAGAAGTGATTTAATCATAGCTCTAGGTGGCGGTGTTGTTGGAGATCTTGCAGGTTTTGTTGCCTCAACTTTTTTAAGAGGAATTAGCTTTATACAAATACCTACATCATTATTAGCTCAAGTTGATTCTAGTGTTGGTGGTAAGGTAGCTGTTGACTTAGAAAGGGGTAAGAATTTAGTAGGAAGCTTTTATCATCCAGAATTAGTATTAATAGATCCAAATATGCTTGGAACACTTCCAGAAAAATATTTTAATGATGGCCTTGGAGAGGTAATAAAATATGGATGTATTAAGAGTAAAGAGTTATTTGAAAAGTTAGAGGGCTTTGAAAATAAAGAGGATCTAAAAGAGAATATTGGAGAAATTATTTATGAATGCTGCAATATAAAAAGAGAAGTGGTTGAAAATGATGAAAAAGATTTAGGAGAAAGAATGATTCTAAACTTTGGTCATACTTTAGGTCATGCCATAGAGCAAATTTATAATTATGAAACTTATTCTCATGGGGAAGCTGTTGCCATAGGAATGAATATGATAAGCAAGATTGCAGAAGAAAAGGATCTTACTAAAAAAGGAACAGCAGAAAGAATTGAAAGTTTATTAAAGAAGTATGGATTAAATACTGATGTTAATATTGAAGATAATGGATTAGCTAGAGAAGCTATAAAATTAGATAAGAAGAATTTAAATGGAAATTTAAATGTTATCCTTTTAAAAGATATTGGGGAAGGGTATATATATAATACAACTGTAGAATTTTTTGAATAAAGGCATAGGGAGTTAAGTGAATATTAATTTAAAGTTATTACTTTATAAATAACTTAACAACTTGGCTTCATAAAGGAATTTAGAGCTAATTTAATTATTTCTCTAGTTTTTAAATTTAGAATTAATATTGGTTTAAAACAGAGGATAAAATTTATAGTGTAATTTGAAAATAAGTATAGGGAGTGGGTAAAAGTGAAAAAGGTAATTATAACTCCTAGTAAGTTAAAGGGAAGTGTAAAAATACCACCTTCTAAAAGTATGGCTCATAGAGCTATTATTTGTGCTTCTTTAAGCAAAGGAGAAAGTGTTATTTCTAACATAGATTTTTCAGAAGATATTATTGCAACTATGGAAGGTATGAAATCTTTAGGAGCAAATATAAAAGTAGAAAAAGATAAACTAATTATAAATGGAGAAAATATTTTAAAGGATTCTAATTATAAAGTTATTGATTGTAATGAATCAGGTTCCACTTTAAGATTTTTAGTTCCGATTTCCTTAATAAAAGATAATAGAGTTAATTTTATCGGTAGAGGAAATTTAGGGAAAAGACCATTAAAAACTTATTATGAGATTTTTGAGGAGCAAGAAGTTAAGTATTCCTATGAGGAAGAAAATCTTGATTTGAATATAGAAGGAAGCTTAAAAGGTGGAGAATTCAAAGTTAAGGGAAATATAAGTTCTCAATTTATAAGTGGTTTATTATTTACTCTTCCTTTATTAAAAGAGGATTCTAAAATAATAATAACTACAGAACTTGAATCTAAAGGATATATAGATTTAACTTTAGACATGATAGAAAAGTTTGGAGTTACAATAAAAAATAATAATTATAGAGAATTTTTAATAAAGGGTAATCAAAGTTATAAGCCTATGAATTATAAGGTTGAAGGTGATTACTCACAGGCTGCTTTTTATTTTTCAGCAGGGGCTTTAGGCTCAGAAATAAATTGTCTTGATTTAGATTTAAGTTCTTATCAAGGAGATAAGGAATGCATTGAAATATTAGAGGGTATGGGTGCTAGGCTTATAGAAAATCAAGAAGAGTCTTTAAGTATAATTCATGGGGATTTAAATGGAACAATTATAGATGCTTCACAATGCCCAGATATAATTCCTGTTTTGACAGTGGTTGCTGCTTTAAGTAAGGGAGAGACTAGGATTATAAACGGAGAAAGACTTAGAATAAAAGAATGTGATAGATTAAATGCTATATGTACAGAGCTTAATAAACTAGGTGCAGATATAAAGGAATTAAAAGATGGCCTTATAATAAATGGAGTTAAAGAATTAATAGGAGGAGAAGTATATAGTCATAAAGATCATAGAATAGCTATGAGTTTGGCTATTGCTTCTACAAGATGCAAGGAAGAGGTTATTATAAGTGAACCAGACTGTGTTAAAAAATCTTATCCAGGATTTTGGGAAGATTTTAAGAGCTTAGGTGGAATTTTAAGAGAAGAATAATATATAGAATATTTAACGAAAGGAGGAAGCTTTTAGAGATAATATGCTTTAAAAGCAAAGAAATGGGCGGAGTTTGGGGTAATAAAATAAAATTATCTATATTTGGAGAGTCCCACGGAGAAGGAATAGGAATAGTAATAGATGGAATAGAACCTGGAATAAAAATAAATATGGATAACATAGAAAAAGATATGGAAAGAAGAGCACCAGGAAGAAATAGTTTATCAACTCAAAGAAAAGAAGGGGATAAACCAGAAATTTTAAGTGGAATATTTAATGGAATCACCACAGGGGCTCCTATTTCAATGATAATAAGAAATACAGATAAAAGATCTAGGGATTATTCAAAAATAAAAGATGTAATGAGACCAGGCCATGCAGATTTCCCAGGATACATAAGATATAATGGCTTTAATGATTATAGAGGGGGAGGACATTTCTCAGGAAGAATAACAGCTCCATTAGTTTTTGCTGGAGCCTTAGCTAAGGAAATACTTAAGGAAAAAGGTATAACTATTGCTTCTCATATTAAGCAAGTTGGAAAAGTTAAGGATTCTTCCTTTGATGCATTAAATTTAAAGAAAGAAGATTTAGAAGAACTTTTAACTAAAGAACTTCCAGTAATAGATACAAATAAAATAGAAGAAATTAAGGAAGAGATTACTTCATATAGAATGGAAGGAGATTCTATTGGAGGAATTGTTGAGTGCGCCATAGTAGGATTAGAGGCTGGTATAGGAAATCCATTCTTTGATTCTTTAGAAAGTACCATAGCTCATTTAGCTTTTTCAGTGCCTGCTGTAAAGGGAATTGAATTTGGAGCAGGTTTTGACTTTGCAAATATGAAAGGTTCAGAAGCAAATGACGAATATTTCATAGAAGATGAAAAAGTTAAGACATACTCTAATAATAATGGAGGAATAACTGGTGGAATATCAAATGGAATGCCAGTTATATTCAGAGTTGTTATAAAACCTACACCATCTATTTCTAAAGAACAAAGAACTATAAATATAAAAAATATGACAGAGGAAGTTCTAAGTGTAAATGGGAGACACGATCCTTGTATAGTTCAAAGAGTCTTAGTTGTTATAGAAGCCATTGCAGCTATTTCTATATTAGAGTTAATAAAATAAAAAGTTTAAAGTATAGTAGACTTTTATGATAATAGGATATTAATTAAAATTAATCTTTGTCTACTATATTTAAAAATATTTCAAAGTGATTCACTTTATTAAAGTTCTAGATTAAATTAATATTTACTTAAAAAAGATTAAAGAAGTTAAAAGAAAAGAGGTGAAATTTTGAGTGACAAGTTAGCTCAATGTAGGAAAGAAATTGATAGAATAGATGGGGAACTTATGAAACTTTTTGAAGAAAGAATGAATGTTGTTTTGGATGTTGCAAGATACAAAAAAGAAAATAATATGGAAATTTTTCATAAAGATAGAGAAAATCAAGTTATAGAGAAAAATCTAAGTCGAGTAAAAAATAAAGAACTTTTACCTTATGCAGAGGAGATGCTTCATGCATTAATGGATATAAGTAAAGAATATCAACAATATAAAATAGGGATGAGAGAAAATTTCATTAAGTAAAATGAAATAAAATTGTATTTTAAGTGGGAAAAAGGATTATTTAGAGAAGAGGACTTAATTAAATAATAGAGCATAATTTAATTGGAATTAGAGGGAAAATATATTTTAGAGGGGTTAAGAGATTCAATAGTCAATTATAGGATTTTAGTATGTTATAAAAAAGCGTAATTTTAAAATGTTAATAATAATGGGTGTCAAATTAACAGGACATCCATTTATTTTAATAAAGCATAAACTTTTTTTGAAATACCCTATAGAAAATGGATAAGAGAGTAGAATAATGATTGTCAACAAATAATTACTATAGAAAAAGAGGGTATCAAATTTGGAAATTAAAGCTTTGATTAAATTTTTAAAATTGGTAATGGTAATAACTCTTATATATACGTTAATTACTACTAATTTTGCCATAAGGGCATTTTTAATTGTTGTAGAAGTGATTTTTATTATTATATTTTATAAGGTAAAAAATATATAAATAATTTGCTTAGTAAATATTCTATGATTAAAAAGCTAGAGCTTTTTATAAAATACTATTTAAAATGTAAAAGACACCTAGTAGGGTAACTAAGTGTCTTACATGAACTTGTGTATTTGGTTTTGGATATTTAAACAAAAACTTAAAATTATTATTAATCTTTCAACAGGGGATGTAAAAAGATTATTATAAGTTTTGTATGGTAATTTAATCATAGAATTATGAATTAATTATGGAGTTTTATTATTAAAGTTTAAATCTTAATTATTGTATAGTGTAAGAGTTTTATCTTTATTCAATGTTTTTGTTAGAATTAAATTGTAAAGATTAAGGAGGTGGAGTTTTGAAGTTATTTGGATTAATAGGTGAGAAGTTAGGACATAGTTTATCTCCAGAGATACATAATAAAGTTTTTAAAGATAATAATATAGATGGATTATATAATCTTTTTTCTGTAAAAAAAGATTTTGAAAATAATATTGTAGAAAGTCTAAAATGCTTAGGAGTAAAGGGAGCCAATGTTACAATACCATATAAAGAGAAGGTTATGGATCAGCTAGATATTATTTCACATGAGGCCAAAGCTATAGGAGCAGTAAATACTATTTTAATAAAAGATGGAAAATCCTATGGTTATAACACTGATTATTATGGATTTGGTAAGATGCTAGAAAGAGCAAAGGTTAATATTGAAGGAAATAGCTTTTTTGTTTTAGGAGCAGGAGGGGCTGCTAGAAGTATTTTAAAATATTTAGAGGACAGCAAAGCTAAAAAAATAGTTTTGGTTTCTAGGGACAAAGATAAAGCTTTTAAAAAATTTGAAGATTTCAATATTAATTTTATGAGTTATGGTGATCTTGAAGAAATTAATGAAGAGTTTGCTTTAATCAATACAACTCCCTGTGGAATGTATCCTAATATAAATTCAGTAGCTGTTTCAGAAAAGGTAATTAAAAAGTTTAAGGTTGCTGTGGATATAGTCTATAATCCTTTGGAAACTAAGTTTTTAAAAATGGCTAAGGATAATGGTCTTAAAACAGTGGATGGATTATTTATGTTAGTTGGACAAGGGGTTAAAGCTGAAGAGATTTGGAATGGAATAAAAGTAGATAAGTCTACAGAAGAAGATATATATGAAGAATTGAAATGTAGATTTTAAAGTTAATTTTGTAATAAGAAAATGTTAATTCGAATACTAAATTTAGCCAAATATGATATAAAATAAGTATAGATTACATTTTTAAATTGTACTTAATTTTATAATTAATAGAATTAAGAGTTTCTTTTTAAAACAGTAATTATTTCTAGGTATTATTATAAATAATTACTGTTTTAAAATAGGAATAAAAACTAAAATGAATTTTAAAAGTTGTAATAATATTATTGGGTAAAATACAAAAAAGGGGATTAGGATATGAAAAAAAGAGGAGTACTTTTAATTGGAATGCCTGGAGCAGGAAAAACAACCATAGGAAGAGAGCTTTCAACGGTATTAAAGATGAATTTTTTAGACATGGATGAATTCATAGAAAGAAGTACAGGAAAAGAAATAAAAGAACTTTTTGCTCAGGGAGAAGAGGTTTTTAGAGATTTAGAAAGTAAAAGTTGTGAACTTTTATCAACCTTAAAAAATGTGGTTATATCTTCTGGTGGTGGAATAGTTACAAGAGAAGAAAATATGGGGAATTTTAAGGAGTTTATAACTGTTTTTATAAACAGGCCTTTAGATTTAATTATGGAAGATATAGACACAGAAGGAAGACCTCTTTTGTGGGATGGTAAAGAAAGACTTACTAATTTATATAGAGATAGAATTGATTTATATAAAAAGCATAGTGATATAGAAATTATAAATGATGGTACTACTAAAGAGGCTATTAGAGAAATAGTTAAAGCTATTTCTGATTTTGGTTTACAAGAGAAAGAATAGTTTTTTTATAGATAAGAATTTTTTCAGTGATTTAAGATTATAAATTGTAATCTTTCAAGAAGTTATTATTAAATAAACTTGTGAAATTTTCTATGAAAAAGTTTGTTTTTAATAGTATTATTCTATTAAAAATCCTAAATGGAAAGTAGGTGGATTTTAACCAAAGAAAAAATTAATAATTTGGTTAGAGATATTATGAAAATAATGGTTATAAATGGACCTAATTTAAATCTTTTGGGGATTAGAGAAAAAGAAATCTATGGTGCTAAAGATTTTAATCAGGTCATTGATTATATAAAAGAAGAAGGAAAAGAATTAGGGTTAGAGGTAAATTGCTTCCATAGCAATATAGAGGGAGAAATAATTAATTTTATTCATAATGCATACTTTGAAAAGTATGATGGGATAATTATAAATCCTGGAGCATACACACATTATAGCATAGCTATTTATGATGCTTTAAAAGGAGTTGAAATACCAACTGTTGAGGTGCATTTAAGCAATATTCACAAAAGAGAAGAGTTTAGACATAAATCAGTTACAGCCCCAGCTTGTATTGGGCAGATAAGTGGATTTGGTGAATATGGGTATATTATGGCAATGAATGCATTAAAAAATAAGATTAAATAAAAAGAAACTCCTTCAAAGTTTTACTTTGAAGGAGTTTCTAAGTTTCCAAAGTATTTTCTAGACCAATCTTCCAAACATTCTAAGACGGGTGCAAGCTCTTTTCCTTTTTCACTTAGATAATATTCAACTCTTGGAGGATTCTCATCGTAAACTATCTTTTTAACAAGTTCATCTTCCTCTAATTCCTTAAGTTTTTCAGTTAATACTTTATGACTTATTCCACATGTAATTCTCTGAAGTTCAAGAAACCTTTTTTTCCCTTTATTTAAGTGACACAAAATAACTGCCTTCCATTTTCCGCGTATAAGTTCCATTGCTAAATCTAATAGGCAAACATAGTTTTTATCTTTATATTTCAACAAAGTTTATCATCTCCAAAATTTGTTTCTATTTTAAAATCCATGATAACATTATATATTAATGATTTTTATAACTCAAATAATTATAAGAGGTCACTTACTAAAAAGTGCGTACTTACATAAATAATATTAATTTTATATACTATGTTCATATAATGAGAAAAAATTTATAAGCTTATAAACTATTATTCCAATAAAAGAAAAACTGAGTTTATTAATATAAAAAATAAAATTTAGTATTATTTTTAGGAGGAAAATATGAAAACATTATTTGATAAAACTAACTTAGGAACAATTAACATGAAAAATAGATTTTTAAGAGGAGCATTATGGACAGCTTTAGCTGATGAGAAAGGTCATATGACAAATGAATTATCAGACGTATATGAAGAATTGGCTAGAGGTGGAGTAGGGACAATAGTAACAGGATATGCTTTTGTAACCGAGAATGAACAGCCAAATCCAAGAATGATGGGAATATATGATGATTCTTTTATACCAGAATATAAGGAATTTACAGATAAAATTCATAGACTTGGATCTAATATAATAATGCAAATAGTATACGGTGGATTTATGACTGAATTTAATGTAGGAGAAAGAGTTATATGGGGACCTTCTACTACTAAAAATGAAGTTACAGGAACTTTATCAAGAGAAATGACTAAGGAAGATATAAAGTATTTAGTTAATGCATATGCAGAAGCAGCTTTAAGAGTTAAAAAATCAGGATTTGATGGAGTTGAGATACATGGAGGACATGGATATTTAGTAAGTCAATTCTTATCTCCTTATTATAATAAAAGAACAGATGAGTATGGAGGAAGTATAGAAAATAGGGGAAGATTTGTTTTTGAAATATTTAAAGCAATAAGAGAAAAAGTTGGAGAAAAATTCCCAATATTAATAAAATTAAATTCTTCAGACTATGTAAAAGAAGGTGGATTAACTATAGAGGATAGTCTATATGTAGCTGAAAGATTAGCTGAATTAGGAATTGATGCTATTGAGGTTACTGGAGGAAATGAATCCATAGAAGAAGTTATGAAAAATAACTTAGGACCATCAAGAACTAAAGTTGCTATTTCAAAGGATAGAGAATCTTATTTTAAAGAATATGCTATAAAGCTAGCTGAAAGAATAAACAAACCTGTAATTTTATCAGGTGGTAATAGACACTTTGATGTTATGGAAGAGTTATTAAATGATACAAATATAGAATATTTTTCACTTTCAAGACCTTTAACAGCAGAGCCAGACTTAATAAATAAATGGTATTCAGGAGATTTAAAGAAACCTAAGTGTAAGTCATGTAATCAATGCTATAAAACTTATGGAAAGAGATGTATTTTCAATATTAAATAAATTAATTAAAAAATAAAGAAGTATTACTTATTAAAAGGTACAATCCTTATTATAGGATGTACCTTTTTTTAGGTAAAAAAGTTTAGTTAGAATATGAATTTTAAGGTTAATTATAGTACTAAAAACTTAGTTATAGCTAGATTTAGAATAAGTTTACAGTAAGTTAAAATAATTAGGAGGAATATTTAAGGTGAAAGAGGTATCATTATATTATAAAGTTGTGGATTTTAATATAGCTTATATGAGAAAATTTAGGTTTTGCATGCTGTTAGGTATAAAATAACTAATTAGGTTTTACAAGTATTTATATACTCTAAGTAACTATATAAAATCCATAAATTTTATAAACTTTTATTTAAATAGCATTTTAAATAATAATATTATTATTACTTAGTTTTATGTATTAGCAAGATATATATAAGGATAACAATAGTTGGACTTTGATTGGAGGTTCATATGCTAAGGCGTCTTATTTAAATCTGAGGAATAGAAAATAGTGAGAAATATTGACTTACTTGTTATTTGTATTTATTTAAGAAGATATTATAAAATTTATAGGTATTTATAAAATGAATTTAAAAAGGGTTTAGTTAATAGTTAAAATTTAGCTGTGTATATAGTAAAGTTTGTAGGGGATAGATATAGGAAGTTGGTTAAAATAGCAAATGAGAATAGAGAAGTTAGAATAGTTTAAAGTTGAATATAAATTTTATTATAAGGATAAAAGGGGATTTTTATGAAGGAGAGAATTGAGAATTTACAGAGAATAATAAAAAATATTTTGTCATCTACAGATGATCAAATTCAGGGTGATTTAAGAGATTCCTTAAGATTAAGAATGTCTGTATCAGAAAATTTACATGGGGAAGTAAGATATTTAAAATGTTTAAGAGCTTTAGTAGAAGAAAAATTTCAAGAATTTTTTAAGAAAAAAAACTTTCCAAAAGATTATAATGATTTTGTAGGAATATGGTCAAGCTTATCAGAAGAAGCGAAGTCTTTATGTAATGATCCAAAATATGATTATGATGAAGAAAAATATAAATATGAATTTATATATTTTGAGGTTTATTGTAATGTTTATTTAAGATATTCTTTAGGACTACTTTTTAATGGTAATAATAAAGATACAATTGATGACTTAAGCCAATATAATAGTTTAGAAATAATTCAAATGTATAGATATTATCTTCATCAAATAACTCTTAAAAAGTTAGAGAAAAGTTTAAAGTCAGATAAAGTTAATAGTTAATATAAAAAGAAGTTGTATTCTTATTTGGAATACAGCTTTTTTTTATTATGTTTTTGTAAATTATACCATAGAGTATTCTATACTATAGAGTACTTTATGGTATAATTATACTTGGGAGGGATAATATTGGAACTTAATAAAGAGATTATAAAAGGACATGTGGAAAGTATAATATTATCACTTTTACAAGGAAAAGATTTATATGGGTATGAGATTTCAAAATTAATTAGAGAAAACAGTAAAGAAGCCTTTGAGGTCAAGGATGGAACCTTATATGTTGTTTTAAAAAGGTTAGAAAAATTAGGACTTGTAATATCATACTGGGGTGATTGTAAAAGTGGTGGTGGAAGAAGGAAATATTTTAAAATTACAGAGGATGGAGTTAATTATCTAAAAGAAAAAAAGAGTGAATGGGAATTTCTAAAGAGTATTATGAATATTTTTTTGGGGGGAGAATAAAATGAGAGAGATAGATAATTATATTGACTCTTTATATAAGAATATTGATGGAATTTCAAAAGAAAATAAAGAGATAAAGGAAACTATGAGAACTCATTTAATAGAATCTGTAGAAGAATTAAAATTAGAAGGATTTAGTGAAAAAGAGAGTATTAAGATTGCTTTAGAACGATTTGGAGAAATAAATGAAATTAGAGGAGAACTAAAAACTGTAGTGGAAAGAGGGGTAAAACCACTACTATATACAGTGGGAATTTCATTAATAATACTTATAGCCTTTTTTACTCATTTAATATTTATGAGATTTGATTATATAAAATTGATAGCTTTAATAATTATTGCTGTTCCAATGTATATAATAATTAGAGGTGGAGTTTTAATATATTATAAAGTAAAGGGTATAAAATATAATATAGATTGGAAAAAGGAATTATATAAATTTTTATTTGCTAATTATTTTATATTTCTAGTTGGGTGGTATATATTCCCTATAGAAGTTGGAGGAAGCTCAAATGTTAATCTTCAAGTAGACTTAATTCCTTTTAAAAGTTATATTGAATTAATGAATAGGGGAATAACTATAGGATATCTTATGAAATGGATAATTATTAGATTGATTTTATTTATACCTTTAGGATTTTATCCAGCATTTCTAAAAGGAAAATTTAATAATATAGCTGGTTGTGTACTAATAGCTTCTATAGTTTATTTTATAGTTCCTATATTAGAATTAATATTAAGTTTTGGATTAATTTCTGTACCAATAATTTATATTGGAATAGATTATTGGGTGATAAGTATAATTGGAGTTTTACTTGGTTATTTTTTATATAATTCAATAGCTAAAAAACATATTTAAATTTTTAATAGAGCGTATTTAAATAAAAAGTAAGACTAAATATGTATTAGTAATTTTAGATATAAATTAAAATAGATTAGAGAAAATTAAAAAGTTGAAAATAAAAGTATAAGTTAATACTTTATTCTTGATTTGAATAAAGTATTAACTTTTTTTATTTGGTATTTATGGGTTTTATTAGGATGCTAAAATAGAAAAAAGGAGGTTAAAAATGGTTAAAATTAATAAAAAAGTAATTTGGATATTTGTGATTATTGGAATTATATTTGTGGGAATTAGTTCTACTGATTTAGTTGAAGAAAATGAAACTATAAGTTTTCCTTATGAGTTTGAGGTTGATAATTACAACATTGAAATTGAGTATTCTAAGCTTTATGATAATTATTTGTTGACTAAATATAAGATAAGGAGAAAAGATGGGTCTTATATAGGGGAAAATGAAGCAAATTTATCTACATTCATAATTAAATATGATAGTGCGTTTAGTTTTGGACCACATATTATTTCATCAAAAGTAATTGATAATAAAATTAAAGAAGAAATAAGTATAGATTTTGTTGCTGCAATAGAAAAGCCCTTAGAAAAAGTGAAAATTAGACATGCCTTAGCTGGAAAGTATATTGATGGAACTAAGGAGATTAAAAAAGAAGGAGTTGTTAATTTAAGTAATGAAAATTATATACGTTTAAAAAAAAAATTAAAATAGATGATATAAATTTAACTGTTAGTAATTTAGGAAATTTTGAATTTGGATCTATTTTAAATTTATTTACTGAAAACTTAGAAGATGAAGAGATAGAAAATTTTCATGAAAATTATAGTGTTAAATTAAAATCAAATGATTTTAATAAAACATATGAAATAAGAAAGATTATGGGGCTTGATGGGAAGGCTGTAGAAGCTGTTATTGAATGGAATAAAATAAATAAGGATACTAAGCTTGTAGAATTTTTTGTAGTTGACTTATTATATGATGTAGATTCAATTGATTTTAATAATTTTGAGCTTTTTGTTGTTAATAAAAATACCAATGAAGAAACAAAAATTTATTAAGTAGTTAAAAAGTAATACTTTAGTCCTATATTATTTAATATGTTTAAAAATAGTGTGAAAAATGGTAATATTTTATGTAACAGTAAATTTTAACATGTTTATCAAAATGAAAAGGGGGATTTTTAGTGAGAGTTGAGGCTCAAAATATAAGCAAAACCTTTGGAGAGGTACAAGCTTTAAAAGATTTAAGCTTTGTCATTGAAAAAGGAAAGGCTTTAGGGTTATTAGGAAGAAATGGAGCAGGAAAAACCACTGCAATAAGAATATTACTTGGAATATTACCAAGTGATACGGGAAAGGTTTTAGTGGATAATAAGAAGCTAAGCTTTGATGAAAATGCTTTTGGATATTTACCAGAGGAGAGAGGATTATATCTTAAATACACAGTTAAGAGTCAACTTATGCATTTTGCTTCTCTTTATGGAATGAAGAAAAAAGAGGCATTAAATAGCATAGAGTATTGGCTTGAAAAGTTTGAAATAAGTGAGTATCTAAATAAAAAGGTTGAAACTCTATCAAAAGGTAATAAACAAAAAATACAGTTAATAGTTGCAGTAATGCATGATCCAGAAGTTATAATTTTAGATGAGCCATTTAGTGGACTAGACCCTGTAAATGTGGAATTATTTAAAACTGTAATAAGAGAACTATTAGCTAAAGGCAAAACATTAATTTTTAGTAGTCACAGAATGGCTGATGTGGAAGAATTTTGTGATGATATAATAATGCTTAAAAAAGGAGAAACCATGCTTCAAGGAAATCTTGATAAGATTAAAGAAGATTATGGAATTAAAGGTCTTGTAGTTGAAGGAGAAGAAAAAGTACAAGATTTCTTAAAAGAATTAGGTTTTGAAGCTTTAGAATTTAAAAAGGGAAGTTATAGAGTAAATCTTAAAGATTTAGAAAAAGGAAAAGAACTTTTAAGAAAAATCACTAACACAGATTTAGATATAAGGGGATTTTATTTTGAAAGACCATCCTTAAATGATATTTTCATAGAAAGGTTAGGTGATTAGTATGAAAAAGTTTTGGAGTATTTTTACTTTTACCTATAAAGAGACTATTAGAAATAAAGCTCTTATAATATCAACAATAATTACTTTAATTGTAATGCTAGGATTCTTTAATATGGATAAAATAGTAGGGCTCTTTAATAGGGAAGGCTCTAAAGATTTAATAATGGTAAGCACAGAAGCTAATAATAAATTTTTTGACTCTAATACTTTAGAAAGTTTAAATGATGATGATTTTAAAGTTGTTTTAAGCAAAGATTCAGAAGAAACTAATAAGGTTAAAAAGGAAATAGAAAATGGAAAGTCAGATTATAAAGCTTTGCTTGAAGTTTCAACAGGTAAAGAGGTGTCAGGAAAATTATATGTTAATGAACTACCTGGAGATTCTTTAATGAAGAAAGTAAATACAATTTTAAATGACACTAAATTTGTATTTTCAATGGAGAAGTTTAATATAACACCAGAAGAGTATGCTAATATAATGACTCCAGCTCAGCTTGATGTGGTTCAAACAGGAAATGCTTCACATGAAAGAATGGCTTTAGTTTATGCTCTTGTTTTTGGAATTTATATAATAACTCTTACTTTTGGTTCTATGGTTGCTAATTCAGTTATAGAAGAAAAGAGTAATAGAATAATGGAAACCTTAATAACTATGGCTAAACCAATGGAACTTTTCTTTGGTAAGGTATTAGGAATTTGTGCTGTAGGGCTTACACAGATAGCAGTAATCCTAGGCTCTGGCTTAATAATGCTTAAAACTTCAGGTACAAGTTTAGAAGTTTTAAGTTCATTAAATTTAAATGCTAGTATAATATTTGCGTTTGTTGCCTATTTCCTTTTAGGATATTTAACATTCTCAATGCTTTATGCAGCAGTGGCTTCCTTAGCTACAAGTTCTCAAGATGTCAATTCATCAATGGGAGCAATTACCTTAGTCTTTGTTGGAGTCTTCTTACTTGCAATGAACTGTATGTTTAATATTGAATCAACCTTAGCTAAAGTATTTAGTTATATACCATTTGCTTCTCCTTTAATAATGTTTGAGAGAATAGTTTTATCAAAAGTTACTTTTATGGAAATTTTAATAACTACTATTATTAATGTTGGATTCATAATTTTAGTTGGATTCTTTAGTAGTAAATTATATAAAAAAGGAACTTTACATTATGGTAAAAAGGCTTCATTAATAAAAATTATAAGAGGTAAAGAATAAAATTTTTAATAAAAAACATAAATTCTTGGAAATATAATAATTGAGTATAATGTAAATTTGAAAATAAATATAGTATTATTTACTTATATAAAATCTAATGAGGAGTGAGTTTTTATGTGTACAGGATTAGCCTTAGAAACAAAAGATGGATTGCATTTGTTTGGAAGAAATATGGATATTGAATATTCATTTAATCAATCTATTATATTTATTCCTAGGAATTTTAAATGTGTAAACAAATCAAACAAAAAAGAATTAATAACAAAATATGCTGTTCTTGGAATGGGAACTATTTTTGATGATTATCCTACCTTTGCAGATGGTATGAATGAAAAGGGATTAGGATGTGCTGGCTTAAATTTCCCTGTTTATGTTAGCTATTCTAAAGAAGATATAGAAGGTAAAACTAATATTCCAGTATATAATTTCTTATTATGGGTTTTAGCTAATTTTAGCTCAGTGGAAGAGGTAAAGGAAGCATTAAAAAATGCTAATATAGTGGATATACCTATTAGCGAAAATATTCCTAATACAACTCTTCATTGGATGATAAGCGATATAAAAGGAAAGTCTATTGTAGTTGAACAAACAAAGGAAAAATTAAATGTCTTTGATAATAATATTGGAGTATTAACTAATTCACCTACTTTTGATTGGCATGTAGCAAACTTAAATCAATATGTAGGTTTGAGATATAATCAAGTTCCAGAATTTAAGTTAGGAGATCAATCTTTAACTGCTTTAGGTCAAGGAACTGGTTTAGTAGGATTACCAGGGGACTTTACACCTGCATCTAGATTTATAAGAGTAGCATTTTTAAGAGATGCAATGATAAAAAATGATAAAGATTCAATAGACTTAATTGAATTTTTCCATATATTGAATAATGTTGCTATGGTAAGAGGATCAACTAGAACTGTAGAAGAAAAAAGTGATCTTACTCAATATACAAGTTGCATGTGCTTAGAAAAAGGAATTTATTATTATAATACCTATGAAAATAATCAAATTAATGCAATAGACATGAATAAAGAAAACTTAGATGGAAATGAAATTAAAACATATAAATACAACAAAACTTTAAGTATTAATCATGTAAATTAATTTTTTGTATGGGCGTGTATCAAAACTTAATAATAAAGCTTACAAACATATTCCGAGAATTACTAGATTTCACTAAGAATTTATAATTATTACTTCGAAGATATCACTAAAGCTTCGAAACTTGCTACGCTTCGAACAGTCTCAGCTTTTTTACGTGATATCTTCTACGTAATAATTTAAATTCTAAAGTTCATCTAGATATTCTCTTCATACTGTTTGTAAGCTTTATTAAAAGTTGTTTTGATAAAGCCCTATTTTTATATGAAAAAACAAATTTGCATTAATTTTTATAAAAAAATATTGAATTTATTAAAATTTGTGTATATAATTATAAAAAACGAAAAAATCATGAAAAACAGTGAAGAGAAAGAGTAAATTAGGTGGACTTTTCAGAGAGCTAAAGTTTGGTGAGATTTAGTAAGAAAGCTTAATTGAAGCAGTCTCGGAGTTTCTTGTTGAGAACTAAAGGTTAAATAGAGTATTTTAGTAAGTATGTTTTAAAATTAAGATGTACATAACTTTTAATTAGATTAAGACGATTTCCTCCCGTTAAAGAGGATAGAAATTGAGTAATAAGTAAGGAATAAATTTATTAAATTTCAGCCATACTATTAAAGATTTCTAACTGAGGTGAGTAAAAGTAATTTTACTTATTAGGGTGGTACCGCGAAGTAGTTCCTTCGTCCCTTTTTAGGGATGAAGGAACTTTTTTTATTAATTATGCTAAACACAATCAAACAATTTAAATAGAAAATAAGCAATAACAAAGGGGGCCAATGTGTCATGGAAGAAATTTTAGAAGTTTTAGAAAAAAACAGTAGGTATACAGATCAAGAAATTGCAGTTATGACAGGGAAAACTGTGGAAGAGGTTAGAGAAGCCATAAGAGATTATGAAGAAAGAAGCATAATCGCTGGTTACACTACTCTTATAAATTGGGAGAATACAGGAAGAGAGACAGTTACAGCCTTAATAGAAGTACAAATAACTCCTCAAAGAGGTGTTGGTTTTGATAAGGTTGCAGAGAGAATATATAAGTTTCCACAGGTTAAAGCTTGTTATTTAATGTCTTCAGGTGGATTTGATTTAACTGTTATTGTAGAAGGAAAAACAATGAAAGAAGTGGCAATGTTTGTTTCAGATAAACTTTCAATTCAAGAATATGTAACAGGAACAGCAACTCACTTTGTACTTAAAAAATACAAAGATCATGGAACAATATTTAGAGAAAAGAAAACAGATGATAGGGAGATGTTATTTATATGATACTAGAGAATATGATATTAGATAATGTTAAAAATATGCCACCTTCAGGCATTAGAAAATATTTTGATTTAATAAATGAAATGGAGGATGTTATTTCTTTAGGGGTTGGGGAGCCTGATTTTGTAACTCCATGGAATGTTAGAGAGGCTGGGATTTATTCTCTAGAGCAAGGACATACTCACTATTCATCAAATGCAGGATTTATAGAGTTAAGAGAAGAGATATCAAAGTATTTAAACAGAAGATTTTCTCTTAGATATAATCCAAAAGATGAAATACTTGTTACTGTTGGGGGAAGTGAAGGGATAGATTTAGCCCTTAGGGCTTTAGTAGGTCCTGGAGATGAGGTTATAATACCTGAGCCAAGCTTTGTAGCTTATAAGGGATGTACAGCATTTACAGGAGCAACTGCCAAGACAATAGATTTAAGAGCTTGTGATGATTTTAAATTAACTCCAGAACTTTTAGAAGAGGCTATAACTGAGAAAACAAAGGTGGTAATAATTCCATTCCCTAATAATCCTACTGGAGCAATAATGAATAGAGAAGAGCTTCAAAAGATTGTGGATGTTTTAAAGGATAGGGATGTAATAATTATTTCTGATGAAATATATGCAGAATTATCCTATGATGAGGACCATGTTTCAATAGCTAGTTTCCCCGAGGTAAAGGAAAAAACTATAGTAATAAATGGATTCTCTAAAGCTTATGCTATGACTGGATGGAGATTAGGATATGTATGTGCTCATAAAGTTTTAATAGATGCTATGAAAAAGATACATCAGTATGCAATAATGTGTTCACCAACAACGGCTCAGTATGCTGCTATTGAGGCTCTTAAAAATGGTGATGAGAGCGTTTTTGAAATGGCAAGGGAATATAATAGAAGAAGAAGAGTATTAGTTGATGGATTTAGAAGTATGGGATTAGATTGCTTTGAACCATTAGGAGCTTTATATGTATTCCCATGTATTAAGTCAACTGGTATGAGTTCAGATGAATTTTGTGAAAAACTTCTTCTTGAAGAGAAGGTACTAGCTGTTCCAGGAAATGCTTTTGGAGAGTGTGGAGAAGGTTTTATAAGAGCTTGTTACGCAGCTTCAATGGAAGATATAATGGAGGCTATAAAGAGAATAAGAAGATTTGTTGAAAGAAATAATATGCAAGGGAAATAGATAAATCTTTTTAATAGGTAGTAGAGGCTTAAATTTAGCTTTTACTGCCTTTTTTAAGGTTAAATATTTTTTATGGCTGGTGCTATAATTGTATTTAGGTGGGAGGCGACGGTCATGGATAACATGAAAAAGATATTAAAGAAAATGCCAAAGGTTATGAAAAAATCTTTTAAAAAATCTAATACCCATGATGTATTATTAGAACAAGCAAATAGAATGGTGATTAATGATAATAATTTGTATTTAAATAATAAGTGGTTTTCTAAATCCCTTAAATGGTGTATGGATATACTTGAACTTAATTACAATGTTAGTAAGAGCTTAGGATGGATTAGGCCCTCATATTCTAGAAAGCCAGATATAATGCTTAGGTCAGTAGTAACCTTATTTTCTTTTCATTTTTATCATGGTGAAGATAAGGATAATTACTTTGGAAGAATTGGAAAAGGTAAAACAGCAATGTGTAAATTTATTTTTTTCGGACGAAAAGCCTTAAAGTATAGGGATAAAGGTAAGAGAAGAAAATGCATGAAGTATTTAAGTTATTCTTGTCACTATTTAGCTGATATGAGTGAACCACATCATGTTACTCATCACATTGCTAGCCCAAATGAAAAAATAATGAATGTATTAAAAAGATTTGATATAAATAAAATAGGAAAAGGAAATTTTTCTAATCATCGTAGGTTTGAAAACTTAGCACAAGCTTGGATAAAGGGAGATGAAGATATAACTCTTTTATTAGATAAAAATAAGGATAAAGATGAAAATATTCTTTTAAAAGGAGTACCTACTAAAGGCGAAATCTTTTCTTATATTCTAAAGGATGAAGGCATTAATGTTTTCAATGAAGATGATAAGAAAAAGGTTTTAGATATATATTATAAAAATAGTAATCTTGATTTTGATGATTATTGTAGATATTTAGGTAATGAAAGTTCAGAATATGCAAAAGAATTAATTCATGATGCCTTTAAGGATGATACTAGAGAACAAGCTTTAGCAGCTATTAGGGCACTTAATATGGCAGAGATTCAGTTAGCTAGATTTTTATATTATTTCTGCAATTATAATCTTAAGGAAGAAAGATTTGTTGAGCCTAAATTAAAATTATATAATTTAAGTTTAGGAGTAAGTTAATAAGAAAGACTATCTAAACACATTAATATTTTTAGTGTGTTTAGATAGTCTTTTGTTTATAAATTTATACACAGAACCTTACCGTGAAGAGCATTTAAAAGCTTTTTCTTCTTTAGATAATCTAGCTTAAAATATAATGTATTTGCTCCCTTTATGTATATTGTTATAGTAAATTTATTTTTAACCTTTTCAATTTCTATTTTTTGTATATCTTTAAAGTTGTAGCAGTTATATCCATAGATTATAGTATCTTCAGTTATATAAAAACATGATAATTTATAGGATATAAAAATTAAAACAAATAAGTAAATAATTGATATTATTAAATTTAGCATGTTTTTATGATGTAAATAAGACATACAACCAAATAAAAGTATTAGCAATGACAATATAAACATAATTATAGAAATAAGGCTCATTATTTTTATAGTTACGGTCTTTTTGCCTTTTCTAGCTTTTTTTGTTCCATGAAGTAAAACTATATTTATTAAAATATATATTCCTAAAATAATAAATGCCAATAGAATCACCTGTATTCTTAGATTTTATTTATAAGTTTACAATAATTTTTTCAAGGAGTCAAAGACTATTATTGTCACTGTTGTATTGAATTTCATGGTATTTTGTTATTAAAAATTTACATATATCCTCTGCGGCATTTATATTAGAATTAAGTTTTTGAGATGATACGATTTTCTCATAGAAATTTTTATCAGAAATAAGTTTTTCGCAAATTTTTAAAGTTTCATGAATTGAGTTAGACTTAACACCTAAGTTGTGCTTCATAAAAAAGTTACAATTTGCGCTTTCAACTCCTGGAATAGGATTAATCATTACTATTGGAAGTGACTTATTCATAGCCTCTGTAGAGGTTAAGCCACCTGGTTTAGTTACTAATATATCTGCAGAATCCATAAGTTCATTCATCTCATGAGTAAATTGAAGTGCGTGAATTCTAGGATTTAACTTTTCTATTTCAGAGATTTCTTTAAATAATTCTTTGTTGTTTCCACATATAGTAGTTATATTACATTCTTTAAGATGCTTACTTATATAAAGTGTAGTATCTTTAACTGAGCCAGCTCCCATACTTCCACCCATTATTAAAATATGAGGTTTATTTTTTTCAATACCTAAGCTAACTTTAGCTTTTTCCTTAGGAGTCTTTACTTTAAATTTAGAATCAATAGGTAAGCCAAAAGCTATTAGTTTTGAAGAGTCTAAGCCCTTATCTTCAAATTCTTTTATTAAATCTTTATGTGGTAAGAAATAATAATCTAAATCAGTTTCTTCCCAAAATGGTGCACAAGTATAATCAGTTACTATTGATGCTGTTAAAGCTTTTATTTTGTTTTTCTGCTTTAAATAACTAATACTTTGAGTAGCAAAGATATGAGTTGAGATTATTATATCAGGTTGTTCCTCCTCTAAGACTGTTAATATATTGTCGGCATAAAAAGAATTTAATTTATAAATTATAGATTTTTTATTATGATCACTAATTTTTTCGCCGGCATTATAAAGAGCACCAAAAAGTTCAGGAACAGATTTAACTATATAAGTATAAGCAGAACATATTTCTTTAGATACAAGATGACCTGCAAATTCTAGAGAGTCTAAAGTTACTACAGGTATATTCAGTGAATTTAGACTTTCCTCTAATGATTTACAAGCAGATAAATGTCCACCACCAGTTTTTGCATAAAAAATTATAACCTTCATAATGAACCCTCCTTTTTAAGTATCTTTTGATAAATTTTAACAGAAAAATCTCCTTAGGAGATTAAGAAAATATTAAAAATGTAAATAAATTTTGAATAAATAATAAAGCAATTCAGTTAAATTTAAAGCTTAAATATTATAAAGATTTTTATGGTTATAGCTTTAAATAAATAAATTATTATCTTTGATAAGATGTGTTAATGAATTTGGCATGAATACTCAATTTGTAGCATGAAACTATTAGTTTCATAATGTTTACAATAAAGAGAAAAGGTGTATAATAAATTTTATCATAAGAGAGAAGTTCGTAAATTTATCTAAAAGTAATAAATTTACATTAAATTGGGTATTAATAGAGAGTTTTCTTAACTTTAAAAACAATTTGAAATTAAAATAAATCTAAAAGACGTATAATTTTAAAATAAGTTAAAAAACTCAATTAATATATTTTAGGGTAATTATTAATTTAGGAAGTCAGGTGAATTGTTTAATGGAGGATTTAAAAATACGAAGATTTGAAGAAAATGAAGGGGGAGAAGTTTCTAAACTTATTGAAAAAAATTTTTTAGATACAAATATAAAAGGTTATTCAAAAGAAGATATGAGAAATTTAGCTTCTAACTATACTGAAAATAAAATTTTGAATATGGCTAAAAACTCACATATGTATGTAGCTGTTTTAAAAAATAAAATAGTTGGTTGTGGAGCTATAGCTAGTTTTTTAGGGGAAGAAGATGAAAGTATATTATTACCTATATTTGTTTTACCAGAATTTCAAGGTAAGGGAATAGGCAAAAAAATTATGGAGACCCTAGAAAGGGATGAATATTATATAAGAGCAAGAAGAGTTGAAGTTAAATCATCAACTATAGCCTGTGATTTTTATAAGAAAATGGGATTTAATCATAAATATAATCTTAAAGAACTAGATAAGAATGGAAACTATAAATTAGAAAAGTTTAGATATAGACTTCAGTACGATCAAAATTACTAGAATATATAAAATAATATAAAAAATATAATATAAAGATAAAACTTATAATTCTTAGTAGATTTCATTAATTCTAAGAATATATTTATAAGTTTTATCTTTTTTTATTTAGTTAAGTTTCTTAAATTATAAAAAAATTATTTTTTTAGGGAGCATTTTTATTAATTAAACCATCTAATAAGTATAAAGCTTAGCTAAGTTATTAAAATTTAGGAGGAAAGTTGTGGAGTTATTATCATTTTTAGAGCATAGAAAAACTTCAATGGTTTCTCAAGCAAAGAAAGGAGATAAGGATGCCTTTTTAAGTCTTATAGATGAGAATAGATTAAGTATCTATAGGGTTGCTAGGGGAATTTTAAATAACAAGGAAGACATAGAAGATGCACTTCAGAATACAATAATAAAATCTTATGAGAAGATAGGAACTTTAAAAAAGGATGAATTCTTTAAAACTTGGATAATAAGGATTTTAATAAATGAGTGTAATTTGATATTAAGAAGAAATAAAAAGACCATATTTTTAGATAAGTTAGAAAATGAAAAGTCCTATAGTGATGACTATGGGAATATTGAGTTAACATCTGTAGTTAATTCATTAAGCGAGGATTTAAGAATAACTACAGTATTATATTATTTTGAAGATATGTCTACTAAAGAGATATCAGAAATGTTAAATATAGCTGAAGGAACAGTAAGATCAAGACTGGCTAGGGCAAGAGAAAAGCTTAGAGATTTTATATAACATAATTGTATTTAAAAATAGCTATTTAATAGATTAGACTAAATTTTAATCAACTTATTTTATGGAGGGTTAATTAATGAAAAATAATGATGATTTATTTGATAAAGATATTAGAAATAGATTAAAAATGGAAAATATGAAAGTACCAGAGGAAATTAATAAAAAGATAGATGACACCATAAATAATTTAGGAAAGAGAAAAAGAAATTATAAAAAAGCTTCAGGTATATGTGCAGCTTGTATAGCAGGAACTATTATTTTTGGAGTAACAATGCCCACATATGCACAAAACATCCCGATTTTAGGGAAAATATTTGAGAGATTTGACAGCAGAATATATGAAAATTATGATAAATATGCTTCGGATTTAAATATTACAAAAGAAAGTAATGGGTATAGAGTTACAATAAATAAAATTGTTTATGATACCTTAGATTTAGAGGTTTTTTATACTATTCAATCAGATAAACCTTTAGAAGATGGACTAGATTTATTAGATATTAAGTTAGGAATAAATAATAATTTTATAAGTTCAGGGTTTGGTGGTAGAGGAGAAAAGGTAGATGACTTTACCTATGTTGGTGTTAAAGATTACTCTATAGCTAGTGAAGAGTTTGCCCAAGGAGAGCTTAAGAAAAATATATTAGGAGAAGATATAAAAATTCCTAATAATTTTGATTTGAACATAAACATAAGTAGTTTAGGAAATATTAAAGAGGATGTTAAGATAGAGGGAGATTGGAATTTTAATATACCTATAAGTGATGAGTTAGTTAGAGAAAATATAAAAGAACAAAATCTTAACATAAATTTAGGAGATGAATTAAATGGTGTAGAATTAAATAAATTAATACAAACACCTATAAATACAGTTCTGCAAGTTACAGGAACAAGGGATTTACATGATTATAGCACCTTAAGTTTTTTTATTTTTGATGATAAAGGAAGATACTTATATTCAAAAAGTGGTACTGGAATTGGAGATGCTAGTAAAAATGAAAATTCTAAGCTATTCACAAGTTATAATTTTAAAGAGGTCTATGATGATAGTAAGAGTTTAACTATAATTCCATATATTCAAAGAGAGGATATGAATAAGAAAGGTGATTCTAATGAAGTTACTTTCCCTAAGGAATTTAAAGAAAAATTAAATTTAAATGGAGAAACAGAGATTAGATTAGATAATGGAGAAATTTATTCTAAAATTAAAAAAATAGAAAGTGTTGAAAAGGGAACAAGATTATATTATGAATCTAAGTATTCAATATATGGAGCACCTAGTTATATTATAAATAATGAAACTGGAGAGAAAATTGAACCTATAGGAAATAAAGAAGGGGGATATACAGATAATATTAAGTACGTAAGTGGAAATGAGTTCTATATAGATTTCAAAGAAGAATTAGTAGGAAATAATTATACCGTTGTATTTTCAGACAGAAGCAATTATGAGCCATATGGTGAGAGTATTAAAATAGATTTAAAATAATTTTATTAAATAGCCAGAGAGTTTTTTAAAATTCTCTGGCTTTTCATAATTTTATGAATTAATATAATCATTAATTTTTTAGTTTGGATGTTTGAATTTAGTAAATATTTATAAGTTTTAATTTAATAAATAAATGATATAATTTATTTTAGAGCTAATTTTTATAAAAGTTAAGTTTAAGCTCTTATTATTAAGAAGACAATTGAGGTGTTGATATAAAATGACAAAACTTTATTATGAAGATCAATATATAAAGGAGTTTAAAGGAGAAATAATTGAGGTTAAAGAAATTGATGGAAAATTCCATGTTCTTTTAGACCAAACTGCCTTTTTCCCAGGAGGGGGAGGACAGATGGGAGATTTAGGACTTATTGATGGAATTAAAGTCCTTGATGTTTATGAAGAAGAAGGAAAAGTATATCATGTTCTTGAAAAAGAACCTAAAAAATTGAAAAATCTACAATGTGAATTAGATTGGGAAAGAAGATTTGATGGAATGCAACAGCATTTAGGACAGCATTTACTTTCTGGATGTTTTTATGATTTATTTGGTGCAAATACTTGTGGTTTTCATTTAGGAAAAGAAATAAGTACAGTTGATATTGTAGGTTTTTTAGATGAAAAAACTATAAGAGAAGCTGAAAAAGAGGCAAATAGATTAATCTTTGAGAACTTAGAAGTAAAAAGTTATGCTCCAAGCAAAAAAGAATTAAAGAAAGTAAAAACTAGAAGAGCATTGCCTAAAACTGATGAAGAAATAAGAATTGTTGAAATTGTAGGATTAGATTTAAATGCTTGTTGTGGAGTTCATCCAAGAAATACTAGAGATCTTCAAGTTATAAAGATAAGAAGATGGGAAAAACATAAAAATGCTACAAGAATAGAATATGTAGCTGGAAATAGAGCAGTATCTGACTTTTTCACTAAGGATGAAATTTTAGGAGAAATATGCAAGCTTTTAAAATCAGGAGAAGGTGATACTTTAAACGCTGTTAAGAATCTTTTAGAAAATAATAAAAATCTTGTAGATGAAAACAGAAAAGTTAAAGCTGAAATAGGCGATTATAAGATAAAAGAGATGTTAAATAAATCAGAAAGAATAGGAAGTATAACTTTAGTTAATGAAATTTTTGATGGTGAGGATACAAAACATATAGGAAAGTTAGCTAATAAAATAACTGAGGAATATGAAGCAATAGTTTTATTTGCAGTGAAAAATGGAGATAGAGTAAATTTAATTTTTAATAGTTCTAAAGATATGAAAAAAGTTAATATGAGTGATATATTAAAAGATACCATAACTTTAATTGATGGAAGAGGTGGCGGAAATCAGTTTGCAGCTCAAGGTGGAGGAAAAAATAATGGAAATACAGAAGTTGCAATTGATTATGCTACTAATAAAATAAGAAATATTTTACTTTAAATTTTAAAACTATTTATAAGCTTAATTTAAAAACTATAATGGAGTTGAAGTGAGATGGCATTAATGAGTGATAAGTTTTTAAGTATAGTAATTCCTGCATATAATTCAGAAAAGTATATTGAAAAAAATCTTATGTTTTTATCAAGACAAACATCAAATAATTTTGAAGTGATAGTTGTTGATGATGGTTCAACAGATAATACCTGTGAAGTAAGTGAAGCTTGTTTAGAAAACTTTAAAATAAATCATAGAGTGATTAGATGTGAAGAAAATAGGGGACAGAGTGTTGCTAGAAATATTGGGATTAATTATTCAAGAGGAAAATATATCTTATTTTTAGATTCAGATGATTTTGCAGAGAATAATTTAGTTCAGATTTTAGAAAGAAATATGTTTAATGAACCTGATATAGTATTTTTTGATTATAAAAGAATCAAAGAGGGTGACAGTGTAAATGTGAATATAGCTCAAAACTTTGAGTTTGGAAAAATAAAATCAGGGGAAGAAGTCTTTAATGCTTATAAGGATAATAAAATAAGACTTTGGACTGGAAGTCTTGTCTATAATAAGGAGTTCTTAAATAAAAATAAGCTTAGATTTTTAGAAGGAGCTCATGGGGCAGAGGATTTAAATTTTATATTTAAAGCACTTTTAAGTTCAAAGAAGGTTAGAGGAATAGAAGACAGTTTAGTATTTTATTGTCAAAGGGGAGATTCTTTAACTAATAATCCAGACATATATAAGAATATAACTGTAGTAGAATCAATGGAGGATGTAGCTAAATTTATTGATGAAAATAAATTAGATAAAAAGCTTAAAGAAGCTATAGAAAAAGAATTTACTTGTGAGCATATTATGTATCAAATATTAGGATATTTAAATAGTGAAACAAAGAAAGATACTTTAAGTGTTCTTAAAAATAAAAATGTTAAAAAGTACTTAAAAAAAGCAACTATTAAAACAAATAGATATGGAAGAAGTATGTACACTTATATGAAGATGGCTGCATATTTTCCAAATTTATTTATAAAAACATATTTAAAAAATACAGGAAAATAGAGAAGTACATATTCTATTAAGGATAAAAGAAAATGTTATTAACAAAAAATTAACAATATGGTATATTTAAGTAGATATAAGTTATTTTCATTAATAATAAAATTATTTTTTTGAAAAGATGAAAAATATCTTAAAATAAGGAAGTGAAAATATGTTTTTTAATGATAAAAAGTTAAAAGGAGCCCTAATAGTTGTTACTTATGCTATTATTTTACACTTTGTGTTTATGAAATACTCTACAGTATTTGGGGGATTAGGTTATATTACAAGTCTTGTTAAACCATTAATTTTAGGTATAGCAATAGCCTTTGTATTAAATATACCTATGAAGTTTTTTGAGAGAAAGTTATTTAGAAATTTAGAAAATAGCAAAAAATCATGGGTTAGAAGTGCAAAAAGACCTTTAGCTATTACAGTAACAATAATAGTTTTAGTTGGAGCCATAAGTGCCATAATCTTATTTGTTGTTCCTCAACTAACTTCAAGTGTAGTTAAACTTACAGAAAGTATTCCTACTTATTTAAAATCCTTTGAAGTTAATATGAATAATTATGCTGATTCCACAGTACTTTTAAGTAAAGTTTGGGATCAGGTTATGAATACTTGGCAAGAAATATTAAAAACAGTTACTCATTTATTTGGTGGAATTGCATCTTACCTTGTTGGTTTAACAGTTGATGTAACAACAGCTATCATTGATTTTTGTTTAGCTTTTGTATTAGCTATATACATGCTTTCAAGTAAGGAAAAATTAATATGTCAAATAAAGAAAGTTATGTATGCATATCTTAGAGGAGATATAGCAGATAAAATATTAGAAGTTGGACAAACTACTAATAGAGTATTTTCAGGCTTTATTATTGGCCAATGTACTGAAGCACTGATAATAGGTACTTTATGCTTTTTAGGTATGTTAGTATTAAGAATGCCATATGCTTTCTTAATAAGTGTTCTTGTTGGTACAACAAGTTTAATTCCTATTTTAGGAGCCTTTATAGGAACAATACCTTCATTTTTCTTAATATTTATAATAAATCCTATTAAGGCATTTTGGTTTATTGTATTTATATTCTGTCTTCAAAGAGTTGAAGGAGATTTAATTTATCCAAGAGTTGTAGGAGGATCTGTAGGATTATCATCCTTATGGGTAATGCTTGCAATTATGATTGGTGGTAGTGCCTTTGGATTTATTGGAATGTTAGTAGGAGTTCCAACAGCAGCTGTTATATACTGCGTATTTGGAAGTGTTACTAATAAGAGATTAAGCAAAAAAGGTATAAAAATAGATGAAGAAGAAATAGAAGACAGTGGAAAAATTCACGTATAAATAATAAAAGAAGGAATTTTATCAAAACTTTATTATAAAGTAGATATAATTCCTTCTTTTTATTTTTTTGCATATAGTATCTTAAATAAGGTTTTATGGGAGAGAGCAATTAAATAAGTGGACAAATGCAGAGTTATAGTTTATAATTGAAAATAATTATCAATTGATTACGGAATAATTATGAAAGGAGGAGATAATATGAATAATGTACTTATGGCTTTTCTATTAACTTTGTTGGCGGGATTAGCTACAGGAATAGGCAGTTGCATAGCTTTTTTTGCAAAGAAGACTAATAAAAAGTTTTTGTGTGTAAGTTTAGGTTTTTCTGCTGGAGTTATGATTTATGTTTCAATGATAGAAATGTTTCAAACAGCTAAGGAATCCCTTGTTGGGGCTATGGGTATTAAGGAGGGAAATTGGATTACTGTTATTTCATTTTTTGCTGGTATAGCAATAATTGCTTTAATAGATAAATTTGTACCTGAAGAAGAAAATCCTCATGAGGTTAGAAGTGTTGAAGAAGTGGAAAATGAAATTGAGGAATATAATGGTGAAAATAAAGAGGGAAAAGTAGATATTAAAGATAAAACTCTTATGAGAACAGGAATAGTTACGGCTTTAGCTATAGCCATACACAATTTTCCGGAAGGATTAGCTACCTTTGTTTCTGCACTAGAAGGAGCAAGCTTAGCAATTCCAATAACTATTGCAATAGCAATTCACAACATACCAGAAGGAATATCAGTATCAATCCCTATTTTTTATGCTACTGGAGATAAAAAGAAAGCTTTTTTATATTCTTTCTTATCAGGTATGTCAGAACCAATAGGAGCAATAATAGGATATACTTTACTAAGAAATATTTTTAATGATATAACTTTAGGAATATTATTATCAGCAGTGGCTGGAATAATGGTTTTTATATCTTTAGATGAATTATTGCCAACAGCAAGAAAGTACGGGGAGCATCATTTGGCTATATATGGTCTAATTGCAGGAATGGTTGTTATGGCAGTTAGTTTATTATTATTTATATAGATTAATTTAAACCTTCGTTGATTTAAAGAGTTATTTCAACGGAGGTTTTTATTCATTATTGCTTTTTTGAAAATAAAAGAATATAATAATAAATAAGAATAAATGATAATAAAAGATATTAAATAATAAAAGATTGTTCTTATTAATAAGGGGTTACTTAAGTGTAAAGGAGTAGCGGTATACTATAATGTTTATGGAAGAAAGATTAGAAGAAATTTTAAGAATATTAAAAAAGGATGGAAAAGTTTTAGTTAAAGATTTAAGTGTTAGATTTAATGTTACTGAAGGAATGATCAGAAAAGATCTACAAAAACTTGAGCAAGAAGGATTATTAAAAAGAACTTATGGTGGAGCTATATTAGAAAGACAAACTATTCATGATGATAATATAAGGCCTAGATTAATGAAAAACTTAGGTGAAAAGGACATTATAGCAAAATTAGCATTAAATGAAATTAAAGATGGAGATTTTATATTTTTAGATGCATCAACAACAAACTATTCAATTGCTAGTATGCTTTTAAATACAAAAAAGCAGGTAACTGTAGTAACAAATATGAATAGGATAGCAATACTTTTTGATTCACATCCATCTATAGATGTAATTTGTATTGGTGGGATTTATAATAAAAACTTAGGGGGAACTATAGGAAGTAAAGCTATAGAGGATGTTAAAAGCTATAGATTTCATAAGGCATTTGTAGGGGTTGGAGGAATAAATTTAGTAGAGGACTTCATAAGTAACTTTAACTTAGAAGAAGCTAGTATGAAAAATGCTATAATTAAATCTAGTTTAAAAACTTATTTAGTTGCTGAAAATGAAAAGTTTTATACTGATGGTCTTTGTGAATTTGCTAAATGTGAGGATATTGACTTTATAATAAGTGATAAAAAGCCTAATGAAGAAATTTTAAAGCTTTTAAAAGAAAGAAATATTTCTATAATATACTAGGACTTAATACTTTACATCTAAATTTATACTTTGATTATTTTAAATAAATTATTTTAGAATTTATATTAAATATATAGAATTGAACAGGAAATTAACCTTAATTTATACTTTTACTTAGGAGGATGTATATATATGATAAAATTTATAGCAACAGATATGGATGGAACTTTATTAAATAGTAAGAAAGAGTTAAGTCCAGAATTCTATGATGTATTTGAGGAACTAAAGAAAAGAGATATACTTTTTGCAGCTGCAAGTGGAAGACAATATTATACTTTAGCTAAAGAGTTTAATGATATAAAAGATGACATGTTATTTATTGCTGAAAATGGAACTTTCGTTGTTTATAAAGGAAAAGAGCTTGTTGTTAATGGATTAGATAGGGAATTAGCTAATGAACTTATAAGAATAGGAAGAACTATAGAAAATGCAGATGTAGTTTTATGTGGAAAAAATTCAGCCTATGTTGAAAGTAGTGATGAAAGATTCTTAGGAGAAGTTAGAAAATACTATGAAAGATGCGAAATAGTAGATGATTTAGAAAAGGTAGATGATACAGTTTTAAAAGTTACTATGTGCGATTTTAATGGTTCAGAAGAAAATAGCAATAAATATTTTGATAAGTATAGAGATGAACTTCAAGTAACTGTTTCAGGGGATATATGGTTAGATATAACTGCTGGAGGAGTTAATAAAGGAGTGGCCATAAAAGAAATTCAAGATCTTTTAGGAATAGACTTTAAAGAAACTATGGTATTTGGAGATTATTTAAATGATTTAGAAATGATGGAAAGTGCTTATCATAGTTATGCAATGGAAAATGCTCATGAAGATTTAAAGAAGGTTTCAAGATTTATAACTCATAAAAATAATGATGAAGATGGAGTTATGCATCAAATAAAAGAAGTTATAGGATTATAGAATTAATTAAAGAGTTGTGTTAAAGCAACTCTTTTTTATTTTAATACCATTAATAGTATTTACTCTATAGTTGAAATTTTCTATATGTCATTTAAAATATAATACATTTTATATCTTAAAATTAAGAATAATAGTAGTGTTTACTACTATTATTTTTTTATTTATATTTAGTAAATTAAAAAGTATTATGAATGGAGATAATGTTTATGTTTAAGCCAAAAAGAATTTTATTTGAGAAAAACTCATTAAATTATGAAATGGGAAGAAATATCTATAATTATTTTAAGGAATATAAAGATATAGAGATTATTGAGCTTAAAAATAACAGAATAAAGCAAAATATACCTGGAGATGATATAAAGGAATTTTACAAAGAAGGAAAGAGTACAATTGTTGTTGGAGTTAAGAGAGTAGGAAAATTTCAGTCTTGTAAACCATCAGCACATTGGCAATTACCATTACTAAGTGGTTGTGTTGGCAATTGTCAATATTGTTATTTAAATACTAATTTAGGGGATAAACCTTATGTAAAAATAAATGTTAATGTAGAGGATATATTAAATCAGGCTCAGAAATATATTGATGAAAGAAAACCTAATATCACCATATTTGAAGGTTCAGCCACATCTGATCCTATACCAGTTGAGCCATATACAAATTCCTTAAAGAGAGCAATAGAATTTTTTGCAAATAATGATTTTGCAAGATTTAGGTTCGTAACAAAATATACAGATGTTGATTCATTATTAGGTTTAAATCATAATGGCAAAACAGAAGTAAGATTTACTATAAATACTGATTTTGTAATAAATAATTATGAGAGAAGAACAGCATCTCTTTGTGAAAGAATAAATGCCAGTGTGAAAATAGCTAAGGCTAATTATCCATTAGGATTTATAATTGCTCCAGTATTCATATATGAGGGATGGAAAGAGGATTATGAGAACTTATTAAAGGATTTAAAAGAAAAATTACCAAGTGATTTAAAACATAAATTAACCTTTGAGGTTATTTCCCATAGGTATACTACAAGAGCTAAAAATATAATAATGGATATATTTCCAGATAATAAATTGCCTATGGATGATGAAAAGAGAACTTTTAAATATGGTCAATTTGGTTATGGAAAATATGTTTATAAAAAAGAAGATATACATGAAATAAAAGAGTTTTTTATGGAAATAATAGATAAATATTTTCCCATGAGTGAAATAAAATATATTATTTAAAAAATTAGTACACTTAGAGTTTTTAAAATAAGTTTGTTTAGTATAATTTTTTAAAGTATCTAAAAATAAAAGAAATTAAAAAAACACCTTTAAGTTTTAAGAAAATTATTTTCAATAAATTTTATTTGCGAAAATAATTTTCTTTTTATTTAGAGTTAAGAAATATTTTCTTTCTGTAACTCCAAGAGTAATTGTTTGTATAGCAGTAAAGGTTAGATAATAAGTATTTTGAAATAAGGTTTATGTATCAATAATTAAAGAATAGTAAGAAAGAATAAGAAAATTTTATAGAAAAACTTACCATAAAAATCTCTTTATTATATTGAAATTTCTTTAGAAAAGGATTACAATGTTGAATATAAGAAAAATATTTTCAAATTATTCTTATTTTGAAAATACTTTTCATAAAAATGAAATATTTTAGTATTCAAATTTTAATCGTTGCATTTCAAGAAGTATATTCATAAAAGATTTAAGGAGAGCTAAGAGTAAAAAATCTTTTTTCAAATTAAGGCAAAATTCTACTAAAAGAAGCATTTAAAATATTCTATATTATAAATCCAAAGTTACAAATACAATAATAAAAATTTTACTTCGTATGTCATAGTATTTTAAATTAATACTATTTCAAAATAATAAAAAATTATTTATGGGAGGATGTAAAATGAATTACAAAGGGATAACTTTAATTTTAACAGCTGCTATGGTTATAAGTGGTGGTAATTATGTATTGGTTAAAGGAAGTACTTTAGACTCAGGGAAAAATAATAGTGGGTATGAGATTAAAGTAAATAATAGTGAAAGTTTAAGTTCACTAGGAGAATATAAGGATATAAATTTAGAAAGTTCAAATGCTTCTAATATTACTTATGATTTAGAAAAATATAAAAATTTAGATGAAGGTACTATTGTTGTAAGATTTAATTCCAAGGACTCTAAAATACAAAGCTTATTAGGAATAAGTAATAGCAAGACTAAAAATGGATATTTTAATTTTTATGTTACTAATTTAAGAGTTGGGTTTGAGCTTAGAAATCAAAAAAATGAGGGGAATACACAAAATGGAACTGAGAATCTAGTACATATGTATAAAGATGTTGCTTTAAATGAGGGGGATAATACTGTTGCCTTAAAGATTGAAAAAAATAAAGGTTATAAGCTTTTCCTTAATGGAAAAATGATTAAAGAAGTTAAAGATACAAATACAAAGTTTTTAAATAATATAGAAAATTTAGATAGTGCTTTTATTGGAAAAACTAATAGATATGGACAATCTAATGAATATAATTTTAAGGGCAATATAGGTTTTATGAATATATATAATGAACCTTTAGGCGATGATTATTTACTTAGTAAGACTGGAGAGACAAAAGCTAAAGAAGAAGTTCTTGTAGAGGGAGCTGTAAAGACAGAGCCAGTGGATTTATTTCATCCAGGATTTTTAAATTCTAGTAATTACAGAATACCAGCCTTATTTAAAACAAAAGAAGGAACTTTAATAGCTTCAATAGATGCAAGAAGACATGGTGGAGCTGATGCTCCTAATAATGATATAGATACAGCAGTTAGAAGAAGTGAAGATGGAGGGAAAACTTGGGATGAAGGACAAATAATAATGGACTATCCTGATAAATCCTCTGTTATAGATACAACTTTAATTGAAGATGATGAAACAGGAAGAATATTCTTGTTAGTAACTCATTTCCCTTCAAAATATGGTTTTTGGAATGCTGGATTAGGAAGTGGATTTAAAAATATTGATGGAAAAGAATATTTATGTCTTTACGATTCATCAGGTAAAGAATTTACTGTAAGAGAAAATGTAGTATATGACAAAGATAGTAATAAAACAGAATATACAACAAATGCTTTAGGAGATTTATTTAGAAATGGAACTAAGATAGATAATATAAATTCTAGTACAGCACCTTTAAAAGCAAAAGGGACAAGCTATATAAATCTTGTATATAGTGATGATGATGGAAAGACTTGGAGTGAGCCACAAAATATTAATTTCCAAGTTAAAAAGGATTGGATGAAGTTCTTAGGAATAGCTCCAGGTAGAGGAATACAAATAAAAAATGGAGAACATAAAGGAAGAATAGTAGTTCCTGTTTACTATACAAATGAAAAAGGTAAACAATCTAGTGCTGTAATATATAGTGATGATAGTGGTAAGAATTGGACAATAGGAGAATCTCCAAATGATAATAGAAAATTAGAAAATGGAAAAATAATAAATTCTAAAACCTTATCAGATGATGCACCTCAATTAACTGAATGTCAAGTAGTAGAAATGCCAAACGGTCAACTAAAATTATTTATGAGAAATTTAAGTGGATATTTAAATATTGCTACAAGTTTTGATGGGGGAGCTACTTGGGATGAAACAGTAGAGAAAGATACTAATGTTTTAGAGCCATATTGCCAACTAAGTGTTATAAATTATAGTCAAAAGGTAGATGGAAAGGATGCTGTTATTTTCTCAAATCCAAATGCAAGAAGTAGATCAAATGGTACTGTGAGAATTGGATTGATTAATCAAGTTGGAACATACGAAAATGGTGAACCTAAATATGAATTTGATTGGAAATATAATAAATTAGTTAAACCAGGTTATTATGCTTATTCTTGCTTAACAGAATTAAGCAATGGAAATATTGGATTATTATATGAGGGAACACCAAGTGAAGAAATGTCTTATATTGAAATGAATTTAAAATATTTAGAGAGTGGAGCTAATAAATAAGAAATTATTAAAAATATTATTTTATGGTTTGAAAGGGGTAAAAGATTATGAAAAAGATATGGAAGTATGGGGTATTACTTGCACTACCATTAGTTTTAGCGGGATGTGGAAATAAGCCTTCAGAGGGTAGTAATAAAAATAAAGAAATTACTTCGATTAAGTGGACTGTTGATGGAGCGTTAGAGGCTCAAAAAGGTCAAAGCAAAAATATAGGAACAGCAGGGTTACTTTATGGTAAAACAAAAGATTATATAGTTGTTGGAGGTGGAGCTAACTTTCCAGAGGAGCCAGTAGCAAAAGGAGGAGCTAAAAAGCTTTATCCTGATATATATGTATTAAAAAATGAAAATGGAGATTTAAAGCAAGTAGATCATACAACATTAGATTATGAAATAGGTTATGGAAGTTCCATAACTACTGAGGAAGGAATTTATTATGTAGGTGGAAGTCCTAATAAAGAAGAAGGAAATAACGTTTCTCTTATTACAACTGATGAAAAAGGTAAAATTGGTTTAAAGCATATTGGAGATTTACCTTTTACATTTAGTGATGGCTTTGCAGTTAAAAAAGATAAAGATATTTATTTAGGACTTGGAAAACAAGATGGAAAAGCTAGTAATAAGGTTTATAAATTTAATGTTGAAACAGGAAAAACAGAAGAATTAAAGGAAATACCAGGAGAACCTACTAGAAATCAAGCCGTTGCTCAATTATTAGGTGATGATATATATGTATTTAGTGGTGGAGATAAAATTGCTTACACAGATGGTTATAAATATAGCATTAAAGATAATTCATGGACTCAAGTAGCTGATGTTAAAATAGGAAATGAAGAAATTTCACTTTTAGGTGCTAATTCAGTTAAATTAAATGAAGATGAAATGCTTGTTATAGGTGGATTTAATAAAGCAGTTTATGATGATGCTGTAAAAAATTTAAATACATTAAAAGATGAAAGTTTAGCTGAATTCAAGAAAGAGTATTTTGGAAGAGACCCTCAAGATTTTGCTTGGAATACAAAAGTTCTAATTTATAACTCAAAGAATAACCAGTGGAAGTCAATTGGAGATGTACCATTTAATGCTCCATGTGGAGAAGCATTAATATTAGATGGAGATAATATCTTCTCAATAAATGGAGAAATCAAACCAGGAATTAGAACAAATAAAATTTACTCAGGTGAATTAATCTATAAAAAGTAAATAAAATGAGATTGAGAAAGTAAAAAAAATAGGCGTGTATCAAAATATAATTTGATACATGCCTTTTTAGTCGTTCAATTATAATGTTTAATATTTTAATGGATAACTTAAGAGAAAATAATATTTTGATTTAGGGAAAATTTTTATAAATAAAATTAAATTTTTTGTTGGGTATATTAAGATAGCTTTATTAAATTCATTTATTGTTTTTTAGTTTAAAGGTATAGAATTTGTTGTTATAGGAAAAATAATTTCATTATATAAAGTAAGTAATATGGTTATTAAAGGTTATTTTTAGTGAGGTTTTAAATTTATATATTTAATATTTTTAGTAGGAGGATAAAATGAATAAGAAAGTTATTTTAATTACTGGAGCTAGTTCGGGGATAGGTTATTCAACTGCTAAGTTATTATTAAAAGAGGGACATATAGTATATTGTACTGCAAGAAGAGTAGAAAACATGAGAGAGCTTCAAAGGTTAGGTGGAAAGATAATATTTTTAGATGTTAAGGATGAAAGGGCAGTACAAAAAGTTGTAAATACTATAATTAGAATGGAATCTAGAATAGATGTGGTTTTTGCTAACTCTGGATATGCCTGTGCTGGGGCATTAGAAACTGTAAATATAGATGATGCAAAGGAAGAATTTGATGTTAATTTGTTTGGAGTAGCAAGAGTGATTAAGGCTGTAATGCCTCAAATGAGGAAACAAAAATATGGATATATTATTGTTACGTCTTCTTTAGCTGGAATAGTTTCAACACCTATGATGTCATTTTATCCAGCTTCCAAACATGCTTTAGAGGGAATGATAGATGGGTTTAGAATGGAAAATAAGGAAAGAGGAATTAAAATAGTGAAAATACAACCTTCATTTATTAATACAGAATTTATTAACCCTTTTATGAATTCACTCAATAAAGCATCAAAAACTAAAAATGCTAAGGCTTATAAAAAAGAGTTTGAATTTTTTAGAAAGAGTTCTACTAAATTAATTCTTAGTTCACCACCTCCAGAAAAGGTAGCTAAAGTTGTATCAAAAATAATTTCTAAGAAAAACCCTAAAAAACAGTATTCTATAAACATTGATTGTAAGTTGTGTAAATTAATAAAAAGATTTTTAGGGAATTCAGCAATAGATAAATTAATGATTAAAACATTTTTAAGATAAGATGTTGAATAAGTTAATAAATTTTTTATAAAATGAAGATACAAAGTATAAAGAAGATATTTTTTATAAAAGACTTAATAATTTAAAGATGTTATAGGAATAGTATGGGGGAAAGAGTTTTGGAAATTAGAGAACCTAAAAATTGTGAAATAGATGATATTATGAAAATTTGGTTGGAGAGTACAGTAGAAGCTCATTATTTTATTGAAGAAGAATATTGGAAGAAAAATTATGAAGTTGTAAGAGATATTTATATTCCAATGGCTAAAACTTTTGTTTACTGTGATGAAGGAAAAATAAATGGATTTATAAGTATAATAGATAGTAACTTTATAGGTGCTTTATTTGTTCACACTAAAAGTCAAGGAAGTGGAATAGGAAAAAGCTTACTTGAATATGTTAAAAATAAATATGAAAATATAGAATTAGCTGTTTATAAAGATAATAAAAAGGCAGTTGAATTTTATAAGAAACAGGGTTTTAAAATAATAAAAGAGCAAGAAAACGAAGATTCAGGTCATTTAGAATATTTAATGTCATATTCTAAAAATAGTAGTAAGAACCAATAAAAATTATTAACACTTAAGTTTATTGTAAATGAGCTTAGGTGTTTTTTATTAGTATTTATAATGAAGAAATTAGATTTAGAAAGAGGTTAAACTTTGTAGAAATTAAAAATTTATAAATCTAATTAATTAAGGGGTTTAATTGATAACTTTTTATATGAATATAGAAATATGTAGTGTAATTGTGCAATAATTTACATATAGGAAAGATTATATATAATGCATAAAAATAAATCTTATTATTATATTTTTATAAAGCATTTATGCATAAATTAAGTAAAATACAGACTTAGGTTATGAAATGCATGATATATAAATAGGCTATGAAATACATGAGATATAAAAAGGAGAGAGAAAAATGAAAAAATGTTTATATTGTGGAAAAGATTTAGAGAAAGAACCAAAAGAAAGTTATATAGAAAATAAAGTAGGATATTTTTGTAGTGAAGATCATTTTGATAAATACATACTTTCTTTAACTCCTGAAGAGTATATAGAAGTTCAAAACTCTTTCTGCGTATGTAGTGATGATTAATAAAGATAGGTTTTATATTTAAAGGAATTTTGAGTTTAGAGGAAATTTAAATTAAAAAAACTATTTTTTTATAAGGAAGGAGAAGCTACTTATATAGATAATATATTTTTTTAGTAGCATTAGTAAAGTATGAAAAAATGGAGTAATGGTGCAAAGAATAAAAAGTTTGTAGCATCATATAGTGGGGGTAAAGATAGTACTTTAGCTTTATATAAAGCTATGCAAGAAGGAAAGGCTTTAGGGATAATTGTAATGATGGAGGAAGATGGAGAGAGATCAAGAGCACATAGTCTATTTCCATCTGTATTGAAAGCACAAGCAGAGGCTATTGGATTACCTTTGTTTACAGCAGCTACAAATTGGGAGGACTATGAAAAAAATTTTGTTAAGAAATTAAAAGAAGCAAAAGATTTAGGGGCAGAAGTGCTTGTTACAGGGGATATTGATGTTCCAGAAGAGGAATGTTGGCACGAAAGGGTTACTAGTAGTATTGGACTTGGACTAGGTATGCCACTTTGGAGAAAGAATCATAAAGAAGTAGTAGAAGAATTTATAAATTTAGGCTTTGTAACAAAAATTGTTACTGTTAACCTAAATAAAGGAATGAAAAAAGAAGACCTTGGAAGGGTTCTTACTTTTGCTTATATTAAAGAGTTAGAAGAAAGAGGAATTGATCCTTGTGGTGAAGCAGGTGAATTTCATACAACAGTTATAGGTGGTCCACTTTTTAAAAAAGAATTAAGAGTTAAACATGGAGAAATTATATCAGAGGGAAACTATATGTATTTATCTTTAGAGTTAGATGATTTTAAGTTATCAGATGAATAAGGAATCAAATAAAAGTCAAGGTAAGCTAAATTAAACTTGCCTTGACTTTTTATAATTAAATAATAAAAAATATGATTTTAAATATATCTTTTTACATAGTTTACACAATTTTATGATAAATATATTTTAATAATTAAGAATTATTCTTAATTATACTATAAGTTCTTTTAAATAATGGCGTAACTTTTTTTATTTATCTGAAAAGATGTTTTTATTTAATAGCAAAAGCATCTTTTTTTTGAGGTTAGAAAATCTACAAATTTTTGTTCATAATAATCTAATTTATAGTTTTTTCTAAGTGCAATATAGTATTGGAAAGGAAGTGTTAAATCATTTATATCGATTTTCTTTAATTCACCACTTCTCAATTCATGGTTTAAAGAAATTGCAGGTAAAAATGAATATCCTTGTCCAAAAGATACAGAAGATTTTATTGATTGAGGAGAATTAAGTGATAAAACAAAATTAAGATTATCTATATTAATTTTATTTTTCTTTAAGCTTGATTCTACTAATAATTTATTAGCTGATCCATCTTCTCTTGTTATTAAAGGAAGTTTATAAAGTTCTTCAACATTTACTGATTTAAATGAAGTATTTCTACCACCAACTAAAACTAGATTATCAGCCATCAATGGAATAAGTTCTAAGTTTTTACAATCACTAGGTTTACCTTGAATAATGCCTATATTTGTTTCATGATTAGTTAATTTTTTTAATATATCTGAGGTATTATCTATTTCCATAGAGATATCAGTCTTATAATGAATTTCTTTAAATGTATATATACTGCAAGGCATTACATGCTCACCTAAACTTTTACAACAAGAAATAATAAGTTTTGAATTAATATTTTTTAATTCATCTAATTTTTTTTGTAAGTTATCTTCTATGGATAACATTGATTCAGCAAATTCAAAGATTATTTCACCAGCACTTGTTAAACTTACTCCTGTATTACTTCTATTTAAAAGTTTAAAATTTATATCATTTTCAAGTTTTTGAATTTGCATACTAACTCCTGGCTGAGTTAAATGCAATTGTTTCGCAGCTTTAGAAATACTATTACACTTAACTGTTGTATAGAAAGATCTAAGATAAGTTAAATTCATGAGTTCACCTCCTAAATATTGTTTTACTATTTATATTAAAGGTAGTCTTTTTATTATTTCATACTTTTATATAAAAATAATGAAGTTTTTTAGATAATTTTAAAAGTTTAGTTTGTTAAAATAATTAACATTAAAAAATAAATAGTATTATATAAATCAATTTTAAAGTAAATTCTTTGTTTAAAGCAAGGTGTATAACAAAGTGTTATTAAGTATAACATACTTTTATTATGGTATAAACCTAGTTATATGATACTATCAAGTAGAGGTAATTAAATTATGCACATGTTAGATAAAAATTTAACAAAGAAAATTTGTTTAGATATTCACTAAGAAAGGTGGAAATATAATGAGTAAAAAGATAGTTATTGTTGGAGGAGTAGCAGGTGGAGCTTCAACAGCAGCAAGACTTAGAAGATTAGATGAAAACAATCAAATAATAATGTTTGAAAGAGGGCCTCACGTATCCTTTTCAAACTGTTGTCTACCATACTATTTAAGTGGAAAAGTTGAAAATCATGAAGATTTAGTTCTTATGACTCCTGAAAAATTTTATAGCCAATATAGAATTGATGCGAGAGTTTATACAGAAGTAGTATCAATTAATAGAAAAGCTAAAGAAGTAACAGTAAGAAATGTAGTAAGTGGACAAGAATATACTGAAAGCTATGATAAGCTAGTTCTTTCACCAGGAGCAAAGGCTATAGTACCACCAATAAAAGGAATTGAAGATGTTAATGTGTTTACAGTGAGAAATGTTGTGGATATAGCAAAATTAGATTCTTTTATAAAGGATAATAATAGTAAGAACATATCAGTAATAGGTGGAGGATTTATAGGAGTTGAAGTTGCAGAGAATTTACATGAAGCTGGATATAACGTAACTTTAATAGAAGCAATGGATCAAATAATGAAGCCATTTGATTATGATATGGTTCAAGTTTTACATAAAGAAATGTATGATAAGGGCGTAAATTTAATAGTTGGAGATAAAGTAAGCTCTTTTGAAAGTGGAAAAGTAGTATTAGAATCAGGAAAGAAAATAAATTCAGATGCAGTTGTTATGGCTATAGGAGTTGCACCTGAAACAGATTTAGCTAGGGAAGCTGGTTTAGAAATTGGACAAACTGGAGCAATAAAAGTTAACCAAAATTATTTAACTAATGATAAGGATATCTATGCAGTTGGAGATGCTGTGGAAGTTTATAATTCATTAACAAACTCAATATCTAGATTACCATTAGCGGGACCCGCACAAAAACAAGCGAGAGCAGTAGCAGATCATATACATGGAAGACCATCAAGAAATAGTGGATATATAGGTTCATCCTGTGTTCAAATATTTGATTATAATGGAGCTTCAACAGGCTTAACAGAAGGTCAAATAAAAGCTATGAATTTAAGCTTAAACTATGATGTTGTAAGGGTTATACCTCAAGACAAGGTAGGATTAATGCCAGGAAGTGAGCCATTACATTTTAAATTAATATTTGAAGTTCCAACAGGAAGAATTTTAGGAGCACAAGCAATTGGTAAAGGAAATGCAGATAAGAGAGTTGATATAATAGCTACCTTAATAAAAATGGGTGGAACTGTAGAAGATTTAAAAGATTTAGAGCTTTGTTATGCCCCTCCTTTCGGAACAGCTAAGGATGTAGTAAATCATGCTGCATTAGTTGCATCAAATCTTTTAGAAGGAACATTTAAACAAGTTTATGTACATGAGGTAAGGGATTTAGTTGAAAGTGGAGCATGTATAATAGACGTTAGAGAAGTAAGTGAATATGAAGCAGGACATATAAAAGGAGCCAAAAATCTTCCTTTAAGTGAAATAAGAGATAGATTAGATGAAATACCAACTGATAGACCAGTTTATTTACATTGTAGAAGTGCTCAAAGAAGTTATAATGCATGTTTAGCATTACAACATTTAGGATTTGATAACATTTATAATGTATCAGGTGGATTCATGGGAATAAGCTTCTATGAATACTATAATGATAAAGTTCAAGATAGAGAGCCTATAGTTACAGAATATAATTTTAATTAGAGTAAATACATGGTGTTTTAATTAATTTTAAAACACCATGATAAAAAATAATATTATTAAAAATAAAATAGTTTGTTAATTAACAAATTAATAGGGGGAATTAAGTTGAAGAAATATACGGAATATATTATTGGATTCATATTACTAGCAGCAATAATAATAATAGGTAAAATTAATCTTGGTAGTTCAATGCTATTTTTTAGATTACTTGCAGGTTTAGGATTAGGATATGCCCTTACAAGATCATTCTTTGGATTTGCTGGTGGAGTAAACAGAAGTTATAAGACAGGATCTACAAAATTAATGAGAATGTTAATGATATTATTCGTAGGAACAGCAATAGTAAGTGTTTGTTTCTTTATAGGACAAGACCCTACAGAGTATGACTTATGGGTTAATCCAATTAACTTAGGACTTATATTAGGTGGATTATTGTTCGGATTTGGTATGGCATTCTCTAGTTGTTGTGCATCAGGGGTTCTTACTGACGTAGTAACAGGATTACCACGTGCTTTCATAACATTAATATTCTTTGGAATGGGAGTATATTTAGGATTCCCAGTTCAAAACTCAGCATCTTGGGTAAAAGATACAATGATATCTACAGGAACATTTGAAAATGGTGTATTCTTACCAGACTTATTTAAATGGGATGGTTTAGAAGGATATTTAGGAGCAATAATAGTAACTATTATCTTAGCTTGCTTAACAATTTGGGTAGCAAAGTTATATGAAGAAAAGAGAAAAGCAAATAATACTTATACTGGAGTTGACACAGAAATTCTTCAAGAAAAGAAACATGAAGAAAAAGGTGAATTTAAATTATTTAGTGAAGCTACATATGAAAAGTTATTTGTAAGACCATGGACACTTGCTACTGGAGCTTTAGTAATAGGTGGTATATTCATACTATTAATGGGAGTAACTAAAGCCGGATGGGGAGCATCAACACCTTATGGATTCTGGTTTGGTAGAGCACTTGTAGCTGTTGGAGTTTCACCAGAGAGTGTAGCAACTTTTGCAGGAAAACCAGTAGAAATGTTTACAGCTCCATTTTTCTCAAATGGAATGAATGTACAAAACTTTGGTATAATATTAGGAACATTAGTTGCATTACTTTTAGCTGGAAGTTTCAAGAAAACTTTCAAAGCTGGTTTACAAATAAGCTTTAAAGAAGCTTTATTATACATAGTTGGTGGTTTTGCCATGGGATTTGGAACAAGATTATCAAATGGATGTAACGTAGGAGCACTTTATACACCAATAGCTAACCTTTCATTATCAGGTTGGATATTCCTTGTATTCCTAGTAGCAGGAGGAGTTTTAGGAAATATAGTTTATAAAAAGATTATGGGAAATAAGTGCTGCAAAGTAGAAGTTAATAATAAATAGAGATAAAAAATAGTTTAAAAAGCTATAATTGGTTAATATAAAATAAAACTAATTATAGCTTTATTTTCTTAAATGAATGGAGATAATGATGAAAGAAATTAAACTAAGTAGAATAGATATATTTTCTATAGTTTTGGGAGCCATAATTGGATGGGGATCATTTATGCTACCTGGAACTAAATTTTTAAAGGAGTCTGGGGTAATAAATACTTTCTTAGGTCTCTTTTTAGGGGTAATATGTATAATTATTATTGAAAAAAACTATTTAATAATGATGCAAACTCACGATGAAGAGGGAGGAGAGTTCTCTTTTACTTATAATAATTTAGGAAAAAAACATGGATTTATTGTTGGATGGTTTTTAACTTTGGCTTATTTTACAATGATTCCATTAAATGCAACTGCATTTCCACTTGTAATCAAGAAGATATTTGGTGGGATTTTAGAATTTGGTTATTTATATAATGTAGCTGGATATAATATTTATCTAGGAGAAATATTAACATCAAGTATAATAATAATTGCTTTTGCAGCATTAAATTTAAATGGAATAAAGAAAACAAGTAAAGTTCAGAACTTAATAATTTTTAGCTTAATATCAATGACTTTTATTGTTTTAGTTGGCATGATAATTAAGGGAAACAGGATAGATTTTATTAATACATATATTAATAAATATTCTTTTGATTTAAGTCAAATAATAAAAGTATTTGCCATAACACCTTTTGCTTTTATAGGCTTTGATGCTATTCCACAATTAAGTAAAGAGTTAAACTTTTCTAAGAAAAAGGCATCAAGGGTAGCAGTGATTTCCTTAGTTATGGGTGCATTAATTTATAATATATTAAATATTATAACTGCCTTAGCGTATTCACCAGAACAAGCAAGTTCTTTAGAATGGGCAGCAGGAAGTGCTGTATTGAGTACTTTAGGCAAAGGGGCCTTCTTTTTACTTATAATAGCTTTAACTGCCGCTGTATGGAGTGGAATAAATGGATTTATGATTTGTAGTTCTAAATTATTAGGGTCTATAGCAAATTATAAAATGCTTCCTTCTAAGATGGGAAAGATAAATAAAAATGGCGTCTTTAGCAATGCTATAATTTTCATAACTATAGTAAGTTTAATAGCCCCTTGGTTTGGGAGACAAGCAATAATTTGGATTGTAGATATGTCCTCTTTAGGAGCATCAGTTGCATATTTTTATGTTTCCTTTATAGTTTTAAAAGAATCTAAAAACACTAAAGATAAAATTTTAGCAGGAATAGGAGTGGTAATAAGTATAATTTTTATGCTTTTATTAATTTTACCTATTTCACCAGCAGCCTTGTCTAAAGAATCTTTAATAGCTTTAATAGTATGGTGTATAATAGGTTTTATTGCATACTATAAAATTCAAAAGGATAATATAGAAGCATAACCTTTATTTTATGATAAATAAAACATATAAAGTTATTTAATTAATATTTAAAATAGAAAATATCATCTTGAAACAAACATGAAAACAACCTAAGGTAAGTATTATAAGCCTTAGGTTATTTTTTGATATTATCAATATTACACTTTGTAAGATTTCAATTATTTCTTAATATTATTAACATCTTTCAAAAGTTTTTCAAGCTTATCAGTTGAAGTAATTCTTTCATTACATTTTTCACTGTCTAGACAAATATCAAAACCTATTGATCTATAAGTTCCTTGCTCTGGATTAGAAGTTTTGCAGAGTGCTGAAACAAATGCTACTTCAGTATCATTTCCAATATGGTTACAAAGAGTACAAATGTGATTATTGCTTGAATTATAGCTTGGTATTTTACATGCCATACCAGTAAGCTTACCATTTAAGTTATATGCTATAAATAATTTTCTACTTCCCTCATCAATCCATCCTAAGTAAACTTTTTTTGAGCTTTCAAAGTCTAAATTAGGAATTTTTAATTTTTTTTCTTTTCTAAATAATTTAGTAATTGTATTGCTTTTAATAGCAGTCATTCCATAGACATATTCATTTAAATCCTCTAAATATTTATCAATATGTAGTGGATCAGTTATTTTATTAATATCAATTAATTCTTTTTCTTCATTAGATAATTCTGAAAATCTACTTAATATTTTTTCATTTATATATGCTTTATTTGTTTCTATAATATTAGGGTCAGTACAGTTTCTTAGAGTACCATGTAAATCAGTGATGCATTTTTTTATAAAATTAAAATCTTCTTTTTTTATAAAAGGTTTCATTAAAATATACCTCCTTTTAGAAATTTGATTTTTTATATTATATATTAACTATTAAATTCATAGATAAAATTAAATAATAACTAAAATAAAAAATGATTATTATTACTCAAAGTAGAGAAATAATAATCATCTATATTTAAAATGTAATATATTCATAATCATATTATTTAATAGCTTGTTTTAAATTTAGATGTTATTACTTTAAGTACTGCTTTAATGAGATAATAACATCTTTTAAAATAAGTATTCAATCTAATAATTAATTCTGTAATGATTATGAGCATAGTTTCTTTTTATCACTTATAATTCTTCTTATACTTTTCTCAGAAAGAAAGTACTCTTTTGCAAGAGTATTTATGGAGGTTCCGTCTTTATATTTTTTGAATATTTCAGTGTTTCTAGCATTAAGGCTTTTTCTTATTCCACTGTTTTCACCCCAAGCCTTTTGATTTTCATTCTTTCTTGGAATATAAAGATATTTTCCATCCACATATTTTTGTAATATTTCAATGATTTCCTCTGGTAACACATCTTGTGCTTTTACATATTTCATTTCCTTGCTCCTTTAATTTACGTAATATTATTAAAGCAAAGAATACTAAAAGCTATGTGTCACAGAACCTAATTTATATTCAGCTAACTCAATACATTAGGCTCCAAACAAAGCATAGCTTACTTTTAGTAATCTTTGCAAGGAGCAAGATGATTTATAACTGAATGTATTATTTACCTTCAAGAAAAACACCTCCTTTATTTAATGTGTATTATATCACATTAAATTTAAGTGGTAACTAAAAAGTGCCTAATTGTTAAAAAATTATATGTTGATAGAATTAAGTTAGAGATTAAAGAGATTCTGTTTTAGAAATGAAATATGAATTTAAAAATGGAGGCATGAAAATGGTAAAACATATAAATCAAGATGAATTTGAAAAGGAAGTAATAAATGAAGAAGGAGTAGTCGTTGTTGATTTCTTTGCAACTTGGTGTGGCCCTTGTAAAATGCTAGCACCAGTTTTGGATGAAGTACAAGATGAAATGAAGAATGTAAAAATAGTTAAAATAGATATAGATGAAAATTCGGATAAGGCTTCTGAATATGGAGTTAAAAATATACCAACAATAAAAATATTTAAAAATGGAGAAGAGATTACTACAAATGTAGGATTTGTACCTAAAAATTTATTAAAAGAGATGATAGAAAAAACATTATAATTACTTATTAAGTTATATAAATATTTATTTTGGATAGTCTTTTAGGGAATTAAGATATTTTTTAATCTACTTAGTCGAAACTACTTTGAAATATATTATATAATTAAATTTAATAAAGATATTGATTTAATTAGTAAATATGGCTTTGTTTTAGGAAGAAGTTAATTTATCAAATTTAACTAATAGCTAATACAAGGCCATAAGTAATATATGGACTTATTTAAAATAAATTCATAATATTTACATATACTTTTAGTAATTTAAGGTTAAATTTTAATTATGTTTTATAAGGAATTGAGGAGGATAAAAATGTATAAAGTAGAGAATGATACTTATGAGTGTCCAGTTGAAGCCTTATCAAATATTTTAGGAAGAAAGTGGGTTGCTGAGATAATATGGGGAATTAAAGATAATAAGGTTAGGTTTGGAGAATTACAAAGATTATTAAAGGGATGTAGCAAAAAAATGCTAAGTCAACAATTAGAATTATTAATGGAAAATAACATAATAATTAATGATAAAAAAACTATAAATAATATAGTTGAATCAACTTATTATTTAAGTGAATCTGGGATGTTGTTATTACCTATTTTAGAGAAGATGATATCTTGGGGAAACATAAATTTATCCTGTGAGGGATAAGTAGAAATAAAGGGGGAAAGGTTTAGTGGAAAATATTAATTTCTTTATTGTTTTTATAGAGGGAATCTTATCAATTTTCTCGCCGTGTATATTGCCAATACTACCAATATACTTAAGTATGTTATCTAATAGTAGTGTAGAGGATATAAGGGATTCTAATTTCAAAAGTGGTGTTTTAATAAGAAACACATTATTCTTTACTTTAGGAATATCAACTACATTTTTTATATTAGGTTCATCAATAAGTGCTTTAAGCTCATTCTTTAATACTAATAAGAATATTATAATGATTTTAGGTGGAGTTATTATATTATTTATGGGCTTATTTTATTTAGGTGTAATAAACTTAAATATATTAAACAGAGAAAAAAGATTGAATTTTAAATATAAGAATATGTCACCATTATCAGCCTTTGTGTTAGGATTTACATTTAGTTTTGGATGGACACCATGTATAGGGCCTATATTAGCATCAGTGCTTGTAATGGCATCAAGTTCAAAAAATTTATTAATGTCTAACTTATTAATACTAGTTTATACAATTGGTTTTATATTACCATTTATAATAGCATCATTATTCTATGGTAAATTATTCAAAAAGTTCGATGGAATAAAGAAGCATATGGACTTAATTAAGAAGATTAGTGGAATTTTCATTATAATAGCTGGTTTAATAATGCTTGTAGGTGGAATAAGAAATATGAATAATGAGATAAAGATTAATAATAATCCTCAGATAAATAAGAGCGAAAGTGTAAATAAAGATAGTAAAAATGAAAGTAACAATAAGAAGCAAGAAGAGGAAAATAAAATTCTTCCAATAGATTTTACTTTATATGATCAATATGGAAATAAACATACTCTTAGTGAATATAAAGGAAAAACTATATTCTTAAATTTTTGGGCAACTTGGTGCCCTCCATGTAGAGGAGAAATGCCTTATATAGATGAGCTTTACAAAGAATACAATGAAAATAAAGATGATGTTGTAATCCTTGGAGTAGCTTCACCTAATTTAGGAAGAGAAGGTTCAGAGGAACATATAAAGAATTTCTTGAAAGAAGAAAATCATGTATTCCCAGTTGTACTTGATGAAAATGGATCTATGGTTTATCAATATGGAATAAATGCTTTTCCATCAACTTTCATTATAAATAAGGAAGGATATATAACTAAATATATTCCAGGTGCAATGACAAAGGAAACTATGAAAACTTTGATTGAAAGTGAAAGATAATAAGAGTATTATTAAGTTTCAAGTTTAATTTATTGAACTTAGAATCTTATTTAGATATCTCAATTAATTTATTGTTATTAAATTTTAAGATAATTATATAAAAGAGATTAAAAAATTATATAGAAATAGAGTTTATAAGATTTTAAGTAGTTTCTTATATCTTAAATAGTTATATTTAGATAGTGGGTTAAAACTATTAAGAATTTATAGTTATACAAATTTAAAATTTTCATATCAATATTTCATTTAAAAGTACTGTATCAAAACAATTTAATAAAACCTATATATTATGATAATAAAAATTTTTATAAGTATAATTTATAGGTTTTATAATTGAGTTTTGGTACAGTTTTTTATTATACTTAAATAAAGATTAGTTATAATAAATTAATCGTAAGACTTAAGTATAGTGCTAAAAAATCATCTTTAACTAAACGGGTATAATAAAATAGTTTTAAGGTGGTTAAATAATTTAAAAGGTTATTAGTTTTATTTATAAAGAGAGGATATGAGGTTAGATGGACAAAAATTTAAAGAATTTTAATGGGATTAAAGGAACAGAGGAAAACTTAACTGGAATAGCTAAAGTAAATTTTAATACTGAACAAGGAGTTAGAAACCTAGTACTTTGGGGAAAAGAAGTAGATGAAAATTCTTATTTATCTCTAAGAATTTTAAAAAGATTGCATAAATATTATGGCACTGATAATTCAGAAATAAAATTTGAAAAAGTATTATCTGATAGATTTGATGAAGAGGTTTTCAATAAGAATAATGCTAATTTAATTTTAGTTGTAAATAGTATTAATGACTTAATTAGGTTAGAGAGCAATAAATTAAAAGAAGATTATGAAATTTTAAATCTAATTATAAAAAGATTTGTAAGAGTAATAGAGATTGCTCATAAAAATAGGGCTAGAATTATATTTACAACAATACCTCCATTTAGTGGTGAAAATAAAAGTTTAGAGTATGTAAGAAATGAGATAAACTCTTGGATTAGAAATAGTACATTTTTAGATGGATATTTAGATTTAGACAAAATTGTTGAAAAGAGACTAGATGTTTCTAAAGATAAGAAAGAGATTAATTATGATAAAGAATTAGAAGAATATATGGTAGAAAATATTTTTTTAGATTATATTGTAGAAAGACTTAAACCTTTTGAGCTTGACCACATGAGCCAAAGTGATTTAATAAAAGCCATGAATGAGAATTCAAGGTTTATTAATGAAGATGGTATTGATATTTTAGTTAAGCCAATACCAGATCCAGTTGAAGAGACAAGAATAGATAGAAGAATTAAATATTTTTATGAGTACAAAAGACCTAAAAGATCAGGAAATCCTTATGTATTTGCAGGGGAAGCAGTTGGAGATATGAGAGATAATATGGGATTATTAAATTTAAATCTCTGCAAAAGTAATATATTGATGAGTAAAGAAAATATAAATGGAGTTAATTGCAGAGTTTATAAGAAAGAAGGATTAAAAGAAAATTTACCATGTATAGTTTATATACATGGAGGTGCTTTTATTGGGGGAAGCTTAGATGTTTCTGAAAATCCCTGTAAACTTATAGCTGAGGGGATTAATGGAGTTGTAATAAGTGTTGATTATTCTTTAGCACCAGAAAATCCATATCCTCTAGGATTAAATGATTGTAGAAAAGTTGTTGAATATATTGAAGAAAATAATTTTTTATATGGAATAGATAAAAATAAAATAGGAATAGTAGGGGAGAGTGCAGGGGCTAATTTAGCAACAATTGTGGCTAATGAAAATTCAAATATAAAGTTTCAAGGGCTTGTATATCCTGTAGTTACTTTTGTAGAGAAAAATCCATTTTTTAATTGGGATATAGATTTATATGAGAATCCATATAAGGAAGAAAAAATATATAATTTTATTAATTCTTTGAGAAATTGTGAGGATTTAGTGCAAAAGCTTTACATACAAAGAGAGTTAGATCCTAGAAGAGAAGACTTATCACCAATATTTAATAAAAACCTTTCAAAGGCTAAAAAAACATTAATTGTAGTTTCTGAATACGATTATTTAAGAGTACAGGGAGAAGCTTATGGTAAGCTTATTCATAAAGCAGGAGTAGAAACAAAAATAATAAGATATGAAGGGGTAAACCATGCATTTTTAGATAACCTTGGCATATATCCTCAAGCAGAAGATACAATAAATGAAATTATAAAAGAGTTTTTAGATGCTGTAGGCAATAAAAACTCTTTTAAGTTGTAATTGTGAGATTGTAGAAATTGAGGAAGTAGAAGAGGTGATTAAAAATAAATAAGAAAGCAAATAGTTAATAATAATAAAACTAAGAGGGGATTATGAAAAAACTCATAATTCCCTCTATTATTTTAAATTTATATTAGAATTATATAAATAAATATAGTATTATAAGGGAAATGAAATTAAATTAATGGAGTAAAGATTATGTCATTAGAAAAGAATTTTGAAAAAGAGCTTATTAAGAAATGTGAAATAGCAGAGAAAGAGTATGGTTGTCCTCAAAAAAGACTTTTATTAACAATAGAGAAGTTTGGTGGAGTGAGAACAGTTCAAGAAATTTTACGTAAAGGTAGAGTTTCAGATGGTTTTGATAAATTACAAAAGGCAAATCGTTTAGATCTTACTATGGAAGCTACTATTGTTGAAAGTAAATACAACGAACTTTTCACTGATGAGGAAGTAAATAGTTGCCATGAGCTTCTTTGTGAGTATGGATATTACAGATAAATAAAGAAGATATAGAAATTAGTTGAGACTATAGAAAGTTTTGTTTTATGGAAAGCTTACTATAGTCTCAATTATTTTGAATATATTTTAGCTACTCATTTGATTTATACCATTAATTATTTGGACAAGTTCCTCTGGAGATTCAGGAAGATCATTTTCTAACCAGGTTTCAATGATTGAAATACACCCTCCAACAGAATATCTCATATAGTAATTAGCAATGGTTTTATTTATTAAATTATGATTATTAAATAGCTTCATTACATCTATTTGATCTGCAATATTTAAAATACGATTTAATATACTACTATCTCTCTGATTGCAAAATAGAACTTTACACAAATCTTTATTTTCCTTAATTAATTTAAGTACCTTAAGAAGTAGTAAACTATTATATTCTTCTATGGGAATTTCTTTTATATATTTTAAAATTTGATGGAATAACTCGTCTTCCATAGATTGAAACAAGTCAAAGGCATCTTTATAGTGAGTATAAAATGTTCCCCTATTAATATCAGCTTTTTTACAAATATCAGTAACAGTAACTTGATGAATTTCTCTAGTTTTAAGAAGTTCTATTAAGCTTTCCTTAATAACTTTCTTAGTATATAAAGTTCTACGATTTCCGCTAACACCAGCCATATATACATCTCCTTTTAATATCTCATTTATATAATACCAATATATTTCCTTTAGTTTATATATTTTAAAAAGTTATTGATTTTAAAGAAATTTTTAGACTTACGTAATTTTTAAAGAAAGTGTTTACTATGTATTAAAACTTGTCTTTAAGATAAATTTGAAAATAAATTTTACCTTAAAACATAATTTAGATAATTTATTGTTAAATGTTATTAAATCAACAAATTGATTTTAAATGTGTATTTAATAACGTTAAGAAATTATGTGATTATTGTTTAGCATATTTTCTTAACTTATACTATTTATTATAAAATTAAACGAACAAAGTGTCTATTTAATAACTTTGAGTATATAGTAAATTTTTTATGATGTAATTGTTAGTTTAGGGAGGAATAAGATGGCATATATAGATGTAATAGATGTTCACAAGAGATATAAAATTGGGGAAAACATAGTTGTTGCTAATAATGGAATTAATTTTTCTATTGATAAGGGAGAATTTGTTGTTATTTTAGGACCTAGTGGAGCAGGAAAATCAACTACACTTAATATTTTAGGGGGAATGGATAGCTGTGATGAAGGTAAAATAATCATTGATGAAACTGATATATCTAAATTTAGTAATAGAGAGCTTACTAAGTATAGAAGATATGATGTTGGATTTGTATTTCAGTTTTATAATTTAGTACAAAACTTAACTGCAAAGGAAAATGTGGAACTTGCCACTCAAATTTCAAATAATGCCTTAGATGTTGAGAAAACTTTAGAGTTAGTTGGGCTTGGACATAGAAAAGATAACTTCCCAGCACAATTATCTGGTGGAGAGCAACAAAGGGTCTCTATAGCTAGAGCTATTGCAAAAAATCCAAAACTTTTACTTTGTGATGAGCCAACAGGAGCTTTAGATTATAGTACAGGTAAGCAAATTTTAAAAATACTTCAAGATACATGTAGAAAGATAGGAACTACGGTAATAATAATAACTCATAACTCAGCAATAGCACCTATGGCTGACAAGGTTATTAAGATTAATGATGCAAAAGTTAGAAGTATTGAGATTAATTCTAATCCAATCTCAGTTGAAGAAATAGAGTGGTAGGAGTGAATAGTTTTACATGAAGGCATATAAAAAGTCTATAGTAAGAGAAATTCTATCATCAAAAGCCAGATTCTTTTCTATAATGGTAATTATATTTTTAGGGGTTGCATTTTACTCTGGAATAAAATCAGCAGGCCCAGATATGAATAAAACCATAAATAAGTTTTATAATAATGAAAATCTTATGGATAGCAAGGTTATTTCAACTTTAGGATTAAGTGATAAAGATTTGGATTTACTTAAGAATGATCCTAAGATTTTAGATTATTATGGTACTCATAGTATAGATGCAAACTTAACTAATATGAGCAATGTGGTTAAGTTTATGGAGTATGATGGAAAAAATAATATAAATAATTTAGTTGTATTAGAAGGTAAGTTACCAGAAAAAAGTGGTGAAATAGCTTTAGATGAAAGAGCTTTTAAGCTTAATAAAAACTTAAAAATTGGTGATGATTTTATAATTGAGACTGATGAAAATACAATGAAGAACTTTAAAGAAAGTAAGTTTAAAATCGTTGGGATTGTAAAAAGTCCAATGTATATTGAAAAAGAGTCAAGAGGATCAACTACTGTTGGAAAAGGAACTATTGATTACTTTGGCATATTAAATAGCAATGATATAAATATGGATGCTTACACTGAAATATATGTAAGATTTAAGAATATACAAGGTCTTGATGCTTATGGAGATGAGTACAAGGAATTAATGGAAGAGAATAATAAATATCTTGAAGATTTATATTCTAATAGAGAAGTAGAAAGAGTTGAAGAGATAAAAGAGGAAGCCAAAAAAGAGTTTAATAAGGCTTATGAAGAGTTAAATGAAAATGAAAAGTTACTTTTAGATAAGGAAAAAGAATTACAAGAGGGGAAAGCACAATTAGCAGAAGGAAAAAAACAATATAGTGATAAAAAGTTAGAGTTTGAAAAGGTAATTAAAGAGGGAGAAGCCAATATTCTAAAGAGTGAAAAGGAATTAGAAGAAGGGCAGGCTGAAATTAAGAATCAAAAGTCTAATATGGAAGAGGGAGAAGCAAAGTTAAATGATGTAAAAACTACCCTTCATAATAGTAGACAAGAATTTTTAAATCAGGGAATTAATCCAGATGAAAGTACAAATGGATTAAAGGAGAAAATAGAAAATCTAAAAAGTTTATCTAAAACAATGATTTCTCTATCTAATGATATAAAAACTACAGTTACTAATCTTTCAGGAAATGAAAAAATACCAGCTGAAAAGATTCAGTACTGGAAAGGTATAGTAGCTAACTTAGGATTAAATGAGTTAAATGGAGCGATAGAGGGCTTAGAAAAAAATCCAGAAAACAAAAATATTGCTTTAGGACTTTCAGATTCTTTAGATAAAAGTGTTAAATCTATTAATGATAATACTTCAAAATTACAAGTATTGTTAGATGGAATAACTAAATATCAAGAGGGAAAAAATCAGTATGAAACTCAAGTGGCTGTATTTAATGAAGGTAAAAGTAAACTTTATGAAGCTGAAAAACAATTAGAAAAGGGTAAGGCAGAATTAGCTGAGGGAAAAAAATCTCTTGAGGAAGGAAAAGCTAAAGGAGAAAGAGAACTTCAAAAGGCAAAGAAGAAGTTAGATGAATCAGAAGAAAAGTTAAAAGAGGGCCAAAAAGCAATAGAAGAAAATAAGGAAAAACTAGCAGAAGGAAGAAAAGAAGTTGAAGAAAAAGAAAAATCAACTTTAAATGATTTGGATGAATGTAATTACTACGTATTTGATAGAACTGATAATCCAGGATATTCAGGATACAAGGATTCTATTAATAGTTTAGATAGCATTGCATCAGTATTACCTGTGTTTTTCTTTATAGTGGCAGTCTTAATTTGTTTAACAACAATGACAAGAATGGTAGAGGAGAAGAGAATAGAAATAGGTACTATGAAGGCTTTAGGATATGAAGATTTTGAAATTTCCTTAAAGTTTGTAATATATGCAGCCTTAGCAAGTATTTTAGGATGTCTACTTGGAATATTAGTTGGAAGCAACATTCTTCCTAAAATAATAAGCAATGCTTATACAAGTGTATATGCTCTTCCTAGTATAGATACTTATTACTATCCATCTTATACAATTCAAGCTTTAGTAATATCAATATTATGTACAGTGGGAGCAGCCTTATTTGTTGTAAGAGTTGAGCTTAAAAATAAGCCATCAAATCTTATGAGACCAAAGGCTCCAAAACTAGGTAAAAAGATATTATTAGAAAGAATTACACCAATTTGGAAAAGATTAAACTTCAATCAAAAGGTAACATTTAGAAATATATTTAGATATAAACAGCGTATGCTTATGACTATCTTTGGTATTGCAGGATGTATGGCACTTCTTGTTACTGGTTTTGGACTTAAGGATTCAAATACTGGAATGGTTGAAAAGCAATTTGATAAGTTATGGAAATATGAAGCTATGGTAGTCTTTGGAGATAATCCTACAGAAGCAGAGATTGAAAAATATAATGAAACTTTAAAAGAATTACCTGGATATGAAAATAATTTAAGAATGCACCAAGAATCAGTAACCTTTAGCAAAGAAGGAATGAATAAGCAAACAGTTAGTCTATATGTACCTGAAAATAAAGGTGAGCTAGATGAGTTTATACTTTTAAATGATAGAACTTCAGGAGAAAAATATGAGATTCCAGATGAGGGTGTTATTATTAATGAAAAGTTAGGAAAACTTTTAGGGGTATCCATTGGAGATACAATAACCTTTAAGGATGAAAATAATAATCCTCATGAGGTGAAAGTAGAGGAGATAGCTGAAAATTATCTTATGCATTCAATGTATATGTCACCAGAATATTATGAAAAAGTCTTTGGGAAGAAAGCTATCTACAACACAGATCTTATAAACTTTGATAAGAGTAAGATCAATGAAGATGAAATATCCTCAAAACTTATGGAATGCAAGGACGTTGTGAATGTAACAATGACATCACAAATAGAAAAGACAACTAAAGAGTCAGCGGCTAACATGAATGTAGTAATGCTAGTAATAATATTATCAGCAGGATCATTAGCTTTTATAGTTTTATACAATCTAAACAATATAAATGTCTCTGAGCGTATAAGAGAACTATCAACCATAAAAGTTCTTGGATTTTTTGATGATGAAGTTACAATGTATATATTAAGAGAAAATATAATCTTAACCTTATTAGGAATATTGGCAGGATCAGTTTTAGGAAAGATTCTACATGCCTTCATAATAAGGACATCAGAAACAGATACTATGATGATGTATCCTAAGATACATATATCAAGTTATATATTCTCAGCTTTAATAACTATACTTTTCACAGTAATAGTTATGATACTTATGCATGTTAAGTTAAGAAAAGTTAATATGATTGATGCATTGAAATCAAATGAATAAAAAAGAAAATAGGATGTATTAAGGTATAAAAATAAAACTTACAAACATATTCCGAGAATTACTAGATTTTAAGTTCAAGTTTCCAAATTTTAATTTGGAAACTTGAACTTATCCAATGGAACTTTTGTTACATTGGAGTCATTTTAATAATTATTATTCCGAAGATATTACTAAAACTTCGAAACTTAAGTGAAAGCCCAAATTTTTAATTTGGAATCTTGAACTTATGCAATAGAACTTTGTGAGATTGTATTCCTAAGAAATTAACAGTCTCAGTTTTTAACGTAATATCTTCTCCATAATAATTTAAATTCTAAAGCTCATCTAGATATTCTCTTCATACTGTTTGTAAGTTTTTTTATTAATGTTTATTTTTATACTACCTTTTGCTTTAATTGCTTATAACTAAGAAAATATATATGAATATTTTAGTTAATTGGAAACCTATAAAATTCAATAAATGTAATTAAATGTTTAAGTGGTGATATAATAAATACTGGGAGGGATTTATTATGCGATTTGAACAGGATTATATTAAACGAGTTATAGATTCTATAGGGAAAATGTGTGTTGCTATTGTGGCTGGGAAGAATGTTATTGAAAGTAATATAGAAGATAACAATTATGATATGAAAATTTCAGAAGATGATTTATTAGAGATTATGGTTAAAAAATATGTTGATCAAGGAAATATAAATGAAGCTGAAAATATAATTTTTGAAGCTATAAAAATTCACAAAACTAAAAAGAGTTATGAAATTACTTTAGATTTTTATAAGCATATAAATGACTATAGTGATGAGAAGTTACAAGAACTTAATTTTTCAAGAGAAGAAATAGTAGATGGGTTAAATGAAATTAAAAATACATTTAGATAAGTTTTGATTAATGATAAATATAAGATCTTAATCCTTAATTGGGTTAAGATTTTTTTAGTATTATGTGACTTATAAATGATGTTAATAAATAAAAAAATAATAAATAAATTATTGTTAATCAAAAAGGAAGAATGAATCTTATAAAGAATATTATGTAGAAATGGAGATTAATATAAAATAAATTTTAATGACAAATAGGAGAAGATATGAGGAATTTAATTTTAGAAGTAAATAAAAATATTGAACTAATGAATATAATTTTACTTACAAGTAGATATAGTGAGATTTTAAGTGAGAGATTTGGATTTAAGGTAGATTTTGTAGATTATTCTAATGAAAAGTATATTAGAGATATAAATGACTACTTTCAAAAATACTCTGATCATGAAATATATATAAAGTTAGAAGAAATGATTAAAGATGGGTTTTTCTTAGGTAGACCTATGGTTTTTGCTTTAGCTTTAGATAATGAAGAGGGGGCAGACTTTAAGTATGAAATTAGTGAGTTTAATATAAAATTAAGTGGAGGAATTAAGAAGCTAGAAGAATTTAGAGTTTTATTTAATTCGTTTAAGGAAGAAACAAAGTTTGATGATTTTTTCTCTAAAGTTGAAGTATATTATAAAGATGATTTAGAATACTTCAATAGAATTTTAGAAAAATATAATTTCATTAATAACTTAGAAGAATTTTCAGGCAATAAAAATACTAACTATAATTTTGTTATGAGTAATTTATCTAAATATAATTTTGGTTTTGATTTAAATAAGGATAAAGAAAAGTATATAAATATTGTATTTAATTTAAGTATTTTTTTAGGTGATGCTATTTTTATTGATAATGATTATGACATATGCAATTTAATTTTTCATGAGTTAAGTCATCCTGTGATAAATCCATTAACTGAGAGTAATTTAGCTTTAGTTAATGAATATAAAGAAATACATGAAGAACTTGAAAAATATAAATCTGAATTCTCTGGTTATGGTGATTGGGAAGAATGTGTTAATGAGCATATAGTAAGAGCCTTATCAATACATTTAAGTAAAAAATACTTTGATATTGATTTTACTAATAGAAGAATTGAATTTGATTATAACTTAGGTTATAGATATATTAAGGAGATAGTCAGTAAGTTAGAGGAATACGAGAAAAATAGAAACAGATATAAATCCATAGAGGAATTTTATCCAGAACTTATAAAAGTATTTGTAATATAATAAATACTAAAGGTAATAAGTTTGAGTAGATTATAACTTTTTAGTTAAATTATTTATTTGGGACTGTGATATTATTGGGATGAAATATGAAGAATTTAGTTTTTAAAGAAGATATTATTTTAAATGTTAAAGATATACTATATTTGTATAATGATGTTGGTTGGAGTTCATATACTAAAGATATAGATTCTTTAATTAAATCAATTAAAAATTCATTGAAAGTAATAAGTGTTTGGGACAAGGATTTATTGGTGGGTTTGATAAGAGTTGTAGGAGATGGACATTCTATAATTTATATTCAAGATATTTTAATATTACAAAAGTACCAAAACAGAGGAATAGGAAAAAGACTTATAGAAATTATTTTAGATAAATATAAAAATGTTATGCAAAAAGTACTTTTAACAGATAAAGAGGAGAAAAATATTTTATTCTATAAAAAAGTTGGATTTTCTATGGCTGAAGAATTTGGCTGTGTATCATTTGTAAAGTTTTAATATTAGTTATTGCTGAATGTTAAGATAGAATATATTTTTATTTATTTTAAATTCACTCTATAATTAATTTTATTTTTCTTTTGATAAAAGATATATATTAAAAATAGTACCTAAAATACACAGAGAGATAGATATAATGGATAGCCAATCAATTCTTTTTTTCCATATGAATAATGAAAAAAATATTATTAGGATTAATATGACTAATAATATCATAATGCTTATATTAACAATGGTATTATTTAAGGGGTTTTTATTGGTACTCATAATAATCTCCTTTATAGATTTTATTTTTAGTATGAATTAAAATTTGTAAAAATACAAGACTTCTAAAAATATGAAATTAATGTTAAAATTATACTATTAAGTGTTTTGATTTTATTAACAAATAAAAGAAAGATTGATAAATAAATATAAAAAAATAATCAGCAATTATGATAAATATGCTGATTATTTTTATAAGATCTTGATTTTATGAGTATAAAAAACTATTTCAAGGAGATTGCATTATGGATGCGATATCCTAAGGAGTTTTAGGAGGTGTTTTTATGGAAAATTCAGAGAAATTAACCAGAAAAGAAAAAAGAGAATTAGTGGAAAATAATTTATTAGCACGAGTTTATGATTTAATTCTAAATGAACAAACTTCTGAAGAAGAACGTAGTATCTTAGTTGAATTTAAAAATGCAGTTGAAAGTGGAAAAGATTTTCAATTAGAAACAATGAAATTAGCAGAAACTTTAAGACAATTAGCACTTAGTAAGTTTAAACATAAAGAAAAACTTAGTGATGAAGTTAGTAAGTTTTATATGGACATTTCTACTACAGGACTATTCGAGAAAAATTTAGCTATTGGTTTATGTGCAACTAAACTTTGGTTTCAATAAAATTGAAAATTACTCTAGTTACTTTAAAAAGAAATTTGGAGGATATCTATTATGATATTAATAGAAATAGTATGTGTTTTAATAAATTTAATAAACTTGATATTAGCTTTAAAGTTAAAAAATATAGTTGTTGAAGGAGAATATATAATAGAAAGTCAAGAAATTAGAAAGGTATTAGTAGGACCTATAGTAATTTTTATTTTTTTAATAACTTTAATTTTAGTCAAGCAAACAATGATCATACCACTTTTATTAGTTTTTGAGAATTTCTATTTAATTAGTTTAAGATGTAAACTTTACGACTTAGAGTTTTTATCAAAAGATAGAAGAAAGTACATAGATATAAATAAATTAATTTTTAAAGATATGGATAGTAACGAAAATTCTGATATTAGTATGACAAAGGAATTTATAAATATAATAAATTCCAATGATATGGTAGAAAATTTAGATGAATACAAATATAAATACAAACTAACAGATATCCAGATGAATTATTTATTAGAATCCTTAATTTGTGAACCTAATAGTATATATACTAAATATAATGCTTACATTTATGTTAATTATGATTTGAGATTACTAGAAATAAATAGTAGTTTTAAAAAAAGTAATATAAGGGAATTTGAATTTAGAAATATATTAATGGTAAATGAATATGAGATTCTTGAAAAAATTAGAAATATAAATGAAATTTCTGAAGAGAGTAAATTAGAAAGTAGTGTATATTTTTTATTAATGAATTATTTTAAATTAAAAGAATATACTACAAAATTAGATGAGAATAACTATATTGAATATAGTAATAATAATTCAAAGTTATTTGATATATATTTTAATCATTTAGATGAATGTATAAATAAATTAAGTGATCAATCTATAAAAATTTCTTTAAAGGCTATAGAAGCAGGAATACCTATAGAGACTATTAGTGATATAACAGGAGTATCATTATTAAAATTAAAGAAGTTTGTTGATGATAAAATAGATACATAATATTTTATTGAACTTATTAATATGAAAAAAAATTATTATAATTAACCTTGGAATTAAAAAATAATTTTATAGGATTCTTTTGAATAATTAAAAGAATCCTATAAAGATAGATACTTTTATTAAGCTTTATTTTAGATTAAAGTAAAGCTGAGAAGAGCTTTGAAAATGATTCTTTAATTTTAACAGAAGTTCCTCTCTTAAGATAGTCTTTCCTAGTCAATTCTTTTGAAATAAGCATGTCCTTTTCAAACTGTTTACGTTGTATTTTTGCTATTTCATCTGAGTATAGCATAGCAATTACTTCAAAGTTTAGTTCAAAGCTTCTTGTATCCATATTGGCAGTTCCTATTGAACATACTTCATCATCTATAACTAAGGTTTTAGAGTGAAGGAAAGCATTTTTGTCATAATGATATATTTTTACTCCAAAGTTTAGTAAATCTCCAGCGTATTTTAGATTTGCCCAATAAACAAAGGGGTGATCACCTTTACCAGGTATCATTATTCTTACATCAACTCCAGAAATAGATGCAAGTTTTAAACTATCAGATATGCTGTTATCTAAAATTAAGTATGGTGATTGTATATAAATATATTTTTTAGCTTTTTGAATCATTTCTAAATATGATAATTTGATTTCATAAAAGTTATCAGGGTTAGGGCCACTAGATATTATTTGCATACCACACTTTGAATAATTAGCCATTGTAGAAGGGGCTTGTTCATTTTTATAATCTATTAAGTGGCTTAAATCAATATCTTCCTTAGTAGCATATCTCCAATCAGCCCAAAATCTTAAATCTAAGTCTCTTACTGAGTCACCCATGAATTTTATATGAGTATCTCTCCAGTAACCAAACTTAGGATCTTTACCTAAATATTCATCTCCTACATTAAAGCCACCAACATAGCCTACTTTATTATCTATAACTATTATTTTACGATGGTTTCTAAAGTTCATGTTTATGTTTATTAATCTAAGTAGGGAAGGGAAGAATTCACCAACTTTTACACTAGCATCAATTGCAGACTGAAGTTTTTTTCTATTGGTAGTTCTACTTCCTACAGAGTCATATAATAATCTTACTTCAACGCCAGATTTAGCTTTTTCTTTAAGAATATCTAAGACTTTTGAACCAATATCATCATTTTTAAATATGTAAAATTCTATATTTATGCTTTTTTGTGCTTTCTTTAAGCTTTCTAAAATATCATCAAATAATTCCTTACCATCAAAAAATACTTTAGTTTCCACATCTTTTCTATAAGGTGAGTACTCCATACTTTCAATAGCTTTAATCATATCAGAATGCTTGGCTCTTTTTAAATCATCATTTGAATTATCAGCACTTTTTAATTTTTTTATATATTTATCAAAGAGAGTAAGTTCAGATTTTTTCATTATAAAAATATCTTTAGTATTAACTTTTCTTCCTAAGATTAAAAATAGAATAAAACCTATGTATGGTAATATAATTAATACTAATGTCCAAGAAATTATACTCTTAGAAGAACGATTCTCTTTAAAAATCATATAAAAAATAGTTAATAAATTTACAATATGAACTAAATTAGAGAAAAAAGTAAAAATCATAATTAAGAAGTCCTTTCTATATTTTTTGTACTTGTAAGTTAATAATATTATATACTATTTTAACAAAATATTTATTATAAATAGGTACTTTCTTTGCTATTGAAATCATTATTTTTGACTAAGCTAAAGAAAAGAAATATAATAAAAGGTAAATTCTCACTGTAGTGGAGAAATAAGAGGCTAAAGATAAATAAACTAGTATAATTTATATACTAGATATAAGGAGTAAAGAATATGAATTATTGCTTTCAGTGTGGCACTAAATTAATAAATAAACAATGTAATAATGAGGGGGAGGTTCCATATTGTAATAAGTGTGAAATGTTTCGTTTCCCAACATTTAGTTCAGCTATAAGTGCAATTGTTTTAAATCCTGATAAAAATAAAGTGTTGCTTATGCAACAGTATGGAAGAAAAGATAATATACTTGTAGCAGGATACATTAGTAAAGGTGAAAATGCAGAACAGACTTTAGTAAGAGAAATAAAAGAAGAAACAGGTCTTAATGTTAAAGATTATCAATATATGAAGAGTAGTTATTATGAAAAGACTAATACATTAATGTGTAATTTTATTTGTGTGGTAGATAGTGAAGATTTAAGTCAAATTAATGAGGAAGTTGATAAAGCAGAATGGTTTTCTTTTAAAGATGCATTAAAAAATATTAAAAGCAAAAGTTTAGCTGAGGAATTTTTAATATATGCCTTCAAAAAGATGAATTACATATAATATTTAAATACCCTTATAGAAAAAGCTAGTGGAATATAAAGAAATAAAATTAAGGATATACTTTTAAAGTATATCCTTAATTTATATGGTGACTATTTTAATAGAGTTATTTTTGTATCTATTATTTCTGGTTCTCTCTTAAATAGGAATTCTCCTCTTCTTACAGAGCAGTTAACTCCAACTCTTTCAAGGATTGCATCAAATTCATTTTTAGCATTTAAAACTATGAAGTTAGCATCTTTTCCTACTTCTATACCATATTTGTCTTGGATATGAAGAGTTTTAGCACCATTTGTTGTGATTAAATCTAAGGCATTATTAACTTCATCAACAGACATCATATGACATATGTGAATACCAGCATCTAATATATTCATTAGGTTACCATTTCCTAATGGGTACCATGGGTCTGAGATTGAATCTTGAGCAAAACAAACATTAATTCCTGCATCATTTAATTCTTTAACTCTTGTAAGACCTCTTCTCTTTGGATAAGTGTCATATCTTCCTTGTAAGTGAATATTTTCTGTTGGACATGATATGAAGTTCATTTTTGATAATTTTAAAAGTTTGAATAATTTAAATGCATAAGCATTATTATATGAACCCATAGCACAAGCATGGCTTGCAGTTGTAAGTTCTCCAATTCCATTTAAATAAGATTCTGCTGCTAATAATTCAACAAATCTTGATTGATCATCATCAGTTTCATCACAGTGAACATCTATTAATTTGTTATATTTCATTGCAAGTTCTATAGTTTTCTTAACTGATTTTTCTCCCATTTCTCTTGTGAATTCAAAATGAGGAATAGCACCAACTACATCAGCACCCATTTTTAAAGCTTCTTCTACTAATTCATCTCCACCTTTATAAGAATACATTCCTTCTTGTGGGAAAGCTATGATTTGAATATCTATAATATCTTTATATTCTTCTTTTAATTCCATAATAGCTTTTAATCCTGTAAACTTAGGATCTGTTACATCAACATGTGTTCTCATATATTGAGTACCATATAAAATCTCTTTTTTAAGAGCTATTCTTGCACGTTCTTTAATTTCATCTATTGTCATGTTTCCTTTTGTTTCAGACCATCTTTGAATTCCTTCAAAAAGAGTTCCTGTTCCATTATTTGCACCAGGCATACGAGCTGTATATACATAGTCTAAATGAATATGTGGATCAACATAAGGTGGTACAACAAGATCTCCTTTTAAATCATAAGTTTCTACATCTTTATATTTTTCAGAAAGATTTGGACCTATTTCCTTATAAACTCCATTTTCAACAAGTAAATCAACTAGTGTTTCATTTCCTTTTAATCTAGCATTTTTAAATAAAATAGCTTTCATTTAAATAATCTCCCTTCAGTTTTTGGTATTTTACTAAAAAAATTTACTTATATCATTATTAATAAATTGAAATTTCTATTATTTTTAGTAATGACTTGTCAATAAGGAAAGTTTAGCATGAAAGATTTATCTAGTCATTGTATCAAATATACAAGAAAAGTTTAAGATTACTGTGCACATAAAGAACATATTTTGGTAAATAGATTTGTATTTTTAGTACATTGTCACCAAAAAATACTCATTGTATACTGAGAGCATAGCAAAATTCACATAAAGAATTTTCAATTAAAGCTACATTTAATGAAGTTTTGATTTTTAGCTAGATCTTTAGGTGTGTTTAATTTTGCAAAGGATTACTTTTGTAGAAATTCTTCTTATAGTTCTAGCTAAAAATCAATCTTTAATAAAGATAAGCTGAATAATAAGACAAGAAAAGGGGACTTTATTATGTATGAAAATGTAAAAATGGAAAACATGACATGGAGAGAATTTGCGAAGAAAAAAGATGATGTAATTATATTACCAATAGGATCTACAGAACAACATGGACCTCATCTTCCAACTTGTGTAGATACTGTAATAGCAAATGGATTTGCTTATAGAATTGCTGAAAAAATAAATGGGGTAGTTGCTCCTGCTTTATCATATGGATACAAATCAAAACCATTAAGTGGTGGTGGCCCATTATTCCCAGGAACTATAGATTTAAATGGAGCTACATTACAAGCTTTAGTAATGGATATAATAGACGAATTTGTTCGTGATGGATTTACAAAAATATTTATATTAAGTGCTCATTTTGAAAATGAAGCATTCATAGTAGAAGCTATGGATTTATGTTCTGCAAAATATGGAGATAAAGTACAATTACTTCTTACTAACTGGTGGGATCCAATGTCACCTGACGTAATTGATAAGGTATTTGATGAAGTACCATTCCCAGGTTGGGCTTTAGAACATGCTGCAGTTACAGAAACATCATTAATGATGTATTTTGCACCAGAACTTGTTAGAGAAGATAAGATCATGGATACAGAAAATGCTAGCCCTGCAACTTATTATAGATACCCAATAGAAAAAGATATTGTTCCTGAAACTGGAATACTTGCATCAGCTAAATCTTCATCAGCTGAAAGAGGAAAAATAATAGTTGATGATGTTATTCCAAACATTATCAAGATTATTGACAAAGCTTTTAAATAATATTAAATTAGTATTTGATAAATTTAAGCAGAAAAAGTAGGGGATACTATGAAATTAAAAGGAATTATTTTAACTATGCTATCTTCAATTACCTTTGGTTTTGCCTTTACACTTGGACCAATGACCTATGGTCTTGAAGGAAGCAACCCTGTGACATTAACTTTTTTAAGAAACTTTTTAAGTTTGCCATTTTTATTAGTAATTATTTTACTTTTAAAAATAGATTTAAGAGTAACAAAGAAACAACTTAGAGATCTAATAATACTTGGTTTCGTTGGGAATGCAATAACAACTTTAATGTTAAATATGGCATTTGCTTATATAGATGTTGGAATAGTTACACCTATACATTTTACTTATCCAATATTCGTAACATTAGGCTGTGTAATATTCTTCCACGAAAAATTAAGTAAACAAAAAGTCTTTGCATTAATTATTGCTATGTCAGGGATAGGATGTTTCTTTATTACAGCATTAAATTCAGCATCTTTTGGAAAAAGTACATTGTTAGGATTAATTTTAGCCATAGCATCTGGAATGTTTTATGCATTCTATATTATATTTATGGATAAAAGTGGTTTGAAAAGTGAGCCACCTTTTAAAATAACATTCTATGTAGCAATAGCCTCAACAATAGGTATGCTTATATATGGAATGCTTACAAAGGAACTTGCATTATCTTCATTAACACCTAAAGCTTGGGGATTATCAGCAATATTTGCTTTCTTATGTACAGTGGTAGCATTATCATTATTACAAGTTGGTATAAAATATATTGGTGCTAGTGAAGCTGCGGTTATAAGTACATTTGAACCTATAACAAGTGTTATCTTTGGAGCAATACTTTTAGGGGAAGAAATAACAGTGATGAAAATAATTGCATGTTCATTAATATTTGCGGGAGTATTAATATTATCCTTTGCAAAAGAAAAGACAAAATCTAATATTAAAATAAAAGAATCAGTTACCAATTAATATAATTTGCTAATTAATTGTAATAAAATATGGACTATATAAAAATTGTTTGTAGAATTTTTATATAGTCCATTTTAATATTTTAAATATATAGTAATTAATCTTTATTTAAAGGGTAGTCCACATTATAGCTTATTTTGTAAATTAAGAAATTCAAAAATTAATATGCTATTAAAAAGTTCTAAGTCAGTCATAGCATCATCTAAATCTCTTTGCAAAAGATTTTTTATTGTTGATAATCTGTAAAGTAAAGTATTTCTATGAATAAAAAGTTCCTGGGAAGTTTTTAATAAATGTCTATTATTTTTAAAATAGCACTTTAAAGTCTCCAATAAATTCATTCCATGACTTTTATCATATTCTAAAATAGGACCTATATTTTCATAACAATATTGTTCAACGTCTTTAATTTCAGCTAATTCAATAAACAATCTTATAATACCTAGTTCGTTATATTTAATAATTTTTGAATCGTTATCATACATATCAATCATGGATAAAGCTTTAAAGGCCTCTTTATAACTTGCTTTGATATTAGAATTAGTTTCTCTTATACGGCTAAAGCTTAAGTTCATTTCAATATTTTCTGAATATCTAGAACACATAAGGTTAAAACCAGATTCAATATATTCTAAGGATTTTTTTGCTTCTTCATAATTATTAGCAAATACCAAACTCAATAAATGATTTGCATATTCCATATGTATTAAAGTATAATTTTTTTCTTTTAAACCATCATCCAAAGAATTTGCTATATGCTTACTAATATTCTCTGTATCATAAGGTGTATTTGAGGCTTTTTTCATTTTAAGTATGCAAATATAATGAAATGGTCTTAACCTTATATTATAAAATTCAGCTAAGGCATTTATGTCCTCATGTAATTGATCTTGTGAAAAAAGAAGTGATTCAAGAAAATGCTTACCATTTTTTGCTTCCTCTCTTTTTTGTTCTATTTTTAGAAAAATTTCCTGTATAATATCAATTAGTTTTATATTCCAAGGCATTATAAATAGGGGAAGAGCCTCATTATTTGCTCTATCAATCATGGTATCTGTTATTTTATCTATATGTTTATCATCAATTAAAATAACAATACCTGCAAGTTTCTTTTGAATACATTCTTCAAGTAAAAGTGAGAGATTTTCATCATTATCTTTATAAATAACAAAGAGTAACTCTCCTCCATAAAGCCAATTTGAAATAGATTCTGTTGTCCTTACATAGGGCAAAGAAATTTGGTTATTTAGTCCACTTTCTCCAGCTAACAATTTTGCTTTTGAAAAATACTTAAGTTGAAATAAATCTTTGCAACAAAAACTCATAAAGTCACTCCTTTTAATCCCATTTCATTCCATCTTATTTATTTTACCATTTTTTATAAATATATTAAATATTAATTAATATATTTACATATTTGTTTATTACATTTATATTTTAAGTATGATTTTTTAAAAAGATTGTTAATTTTAGACCTTATTAAGGTCAATAAATTAGAAAGGTTGGAATAAATATGATAAGACCAATTGTTAAGGATGTATTATTTTTAGGACAAAAATCAGAACTTGCAACTAAAGAAGATATAGGAATTATTGATGATTTAGTTGATACCCTAAGAGCAAATTTAGAGAGTTGTGTTGGTATGGCTGCTAATATGATAGGAGTTAAAAAGCGTATACTTGTATTTAGTATAGGAAATATTATAGTTCCTATGGTTAATCCAGTTATACTAAAAAAAGAAAAAAGTTATGAAACTGAAGAGAGTTGCTTATCTTTAACTGGCTTCAGAAAAACAACAAGATATGAAATAATTGAGGTGGAATATCTTGATAGAAATTTCAAGAAGCACAAAGAAACATTTTCAGGATTTACTGCTCAGATTATTCAACATGAAGTTGATCATTTTGAGGGCATAATAATCTAAGCCATGATTCAGATTAGTGAAGGAGAAAGAAAGCAATTTTATATTCATTATATAACAAATTACCTTTAGAAATGATATAAAGAGCTGTAATCATAAATAATAGATATTTTTTATACCAAGAATAAATTTTGATTTGAAAGATATACTTATTAATTTAAGTATATCTTTTATTAATATAGTATTTAATATTAAAAATTTACAGAAAGGTAAGCCCTTGTCTTCCATAGGGATAACCGTATTATAAAGAAATATTAAAATAGTCTTAGATATTGATATAACTTGTCTAAGACTATTTTTATAATTAAATAAAATCATAATTTAGTAAATTAGAATTATGCTATTTCACTAACTGATTTAATATATTTTTGTCCTTCTTCAGCATTAAATTCCTTTTCCCATTTAGATATAACAACAACAGCTAATGAGTTTCCAAGTACATTAACAAGAGTTCTCGCCATATCAACGATACGATCTATACCAGCAATAAAGGCAACTCCTGCTACTGGAATTCCTAAAGAACCAACAGTTGCTAAAAGTACTACAAAAGATGCACCAGGAACTCCAGCCATACCTTTTGAAGTAAGCATTAATACAAGCACTAAATTAATTTGAGCAGAAAGTGGTAAGTGAATTCCATATATTTGAGCAATAAAAAGTGCTGCAATAGATTGATATAAAGTAGATCCATCTAAGTTAAATGAATATCCTGTTGGAATAACAAAAGATGTAATTGCCTTAGGACAGCCAAACCTCTCCATCTTTTCCATAAGCTTTGGTAAAACGGCTTCAGAACTTGCTGTAGTATAAGCTAAAATAAGTTCATCCTTTAAAAGCTTTATAAGTGATATAATGCTTGTTCCAGATATTTTTGCAATAAAGCCAAGAACAAAAAATACAAAGAAGAACATGGCGCCATAAACAGTAATTATTAACTTTCCTAAAGGAATTAATGAAGCTAATCCAAATTTAGAAACAGTTACACCTATTAATCCAAATACGCCAAGTGGCGCAAGCTTCATAATTTGATTAGTAATCCAAAACATTGAATCAGCTATACCTTGACATATTGCAAGGACAGGTTTTCCTTTTTCTCCAATTGCAGCTACACCTAATCCAAACATAACTGAAAAGAAAATAATAGGAAGTAAATCTCCTTTTGCAAGAGATTCAAAAATATTAGTTGGAACAATATTTATAAATGTATCCATAAATCCATGGTTAGATGCAGCTTCTGCTGTACTCATATATTTATCAATATTAGTAGTTGCAAGAGTACTAATGTTTACTCCGCTTCCTGGATGAAATAAATTAGCTACAACTAAACCTATTATAATAGCGAATGTAGTTACAATCTCAAAGTAAAGTATTGTTTTTCCGCCGATTTTCCCTAATTTTTTAACATCTCCAACTCCAGCAACACCAACAACAAGTGATGAAAAGACAATAGGTATGACAATCATTTTAATTAATCTTATAAAAATATCTCCAAATGGTTGTAAATATGAAGTAACAACTGGATTACCATAAAAAACAGCTCCTACTATAATACCTAGTATAAGTCCAAGTACAATTTGAAATGCTAGTCCTAATTTTTTCATTTGTTTAATAGCCTCCTTGAGTAGTTTATAACTTGAAAATCATTTATTTGAAATTTTGATAAATTAAATATATGCAAGAAATGAATAATTGAAATTTCATTTTATAGCATATAGTATATCACAAAAAAATAAACTTAGCTTTATATTTTTTAAAAAAAATTAATTTAATATATGTATTTGTTAATTAAAATTTAAAAAAATTAAATTGATATAAAAATAATTGATGGAAATCCTTCGCTGACTTAAAAAAATGCAAGTTTTGCATTAATAAATAGAATATAATAACGAATATTATGTAAAAATATAAATATTTTATACGTTTTAACATTAAATTTTGATTGGATGTACTTATGAAGTTTTTATATAATATTTAATACGAAATTGCAGTTTTATTATATAGAAAATTGCAATTATATTAATGATTTATTTTAGGGTGAGAAGTTTATGAAAGAAGTATTACACTTAGGAGTTGATATAGGATCAACTACTATTAACCATATAATAAATGAATAAGTCTTTTACAAATATTTAAAAGGTATAGAATTAGATCTAATTCTATACCTTTTTGTTATTATTTATGAATTAATTAGTAAAGATTTTAGTTCATCAAAGCTAGAAATTTCATAAGTAGGTTTTATTGATGTTTCGTTTTTTATCTTGTTAGGGTTGTACCAACAAGTATCTATACCAAAGTTTATACCACCTTGTATATCAGAAGTTAAGCTATCTCCAACCATTAATACTTTACTCTTATCAGAAAAATTCATATGTTTTAGAGTATGCTCAAAGATTTTTGGATCAGGTTTTGAGATTAGTATTTCTTCAGAAATTACTATAGGGTCAAAATATTTTGCTATAGTAGATTGTCTTATTCTTTTATCTTGAACAGAAATAAGACCATTAGTTATTATAGAAAGTTTATAAGATTTATTAAGATTTTCTACAAGGTCAGTACTATCTTCATATAGAAAAGAAGCATCAGCTAAATGATTCATATATGATTTAGCAAAGTTAGCTGCATCAAAATTTATATTTAATTTATCTGATAATCTTTTAAATCTTTCTATTTTTAATTTCTTTTGTGTAATAAGTCCTTGCTCAAACTCTTTCCATATAGCAGTATTTATTTCTTTATATACTTTTAAATGGTAGTTTTCGTCATATGCTATATTAAAGTCAAGCATAGCATTTTTAAAGGCTTCCTTTTCAGATTTTTTAAAATCAAATAGGGTTTCATCTGCATCAAATAGTATAACTTCATATTTCATAATATATCCTCCAGCTTTTGTATTTTTATATAAATAGTTTCATTATTAATTGAATAAGAGATTGTTTATTTATCTTTTTATGATATTTTACATTAAAAGGAATGATTATTAAAGTAGTTTTTTATTTATATCTATTTACAAATTTATATAAATAAAATAATATATTTGTAAAATATAACACTTAAGCTATATTAAGTTATTTATATTTTTAGGGGGAGGAGTTACATGAAGGGGAAGAAATTAAGTGTTTCAGGAGTTATTTTAATAATAAGTTTTTTAATTTATATTGTTTATTTGGTTTCAAGCAATATTTTATTAAACTATGGTATGGAGTTTAGAGAAAGTGTTATAGAATTTATTGCGTGGGATAAGTTTGTATTTGTAATAATGTTGAATATATTAATTATTAGAATAATTATGAAGAGAAAAAAGATAGGAAAAGAAATGAAGTTGTTTTTTACTCTTATATCTTTTTTTATAAGTGCTATTATAACGTTTATTTTTGTTTTAGCACCATATATTTTAATTTCAAGAGTGGAAGCTTTAGCATATAAAGAAGGAAGATTAGTAGTAGCTGCTTCTAGTGATGGATTACATGATTCAAGGATAAGTTTTTATGAACCTATAAATTCTATTGTTATGAAGAATAGTGATATTGAGGATGTACATCATAATGCACCTAACAATTGTTATTATTATGGAAAATCCAACTTTTTAGAAAATCCTGATTTTGATATAAGGGAAGAATCTGATTTTAGGGATTTAAAACCATGGAGTGCAAAGGAAAAATTTAGCCATGAAGTATTTAATTATTTAGGCAACCAAACTTATGATTTCGGGGGTATAGTGATTAAATTTGATAAAAAAGAAACCTGGGTGAAAGAAGCTTCTATAGAAAGAAATATAGTTAAGTATGATGGTGTAAATATAATAGGTGAAAATATTGATACTATTAAAGAAAATATAAGTAAAGCGGAGAAAGATCATGATGACAGTACTATATATGAAGAATTTTTAGATGAAAAAGGTAATAGGAATGTTAGAATTGGTAGAAAATACAGATTTAATACTGAAGATGAGTATAGCATATATTATTATGACACTACTTTAATTCTTGATGATAATGGAATAGTTACTTCAGTTAAATATTTAAATAGGAATTTTGAAGATGTAGATTAAGGTTTATAATCAGTAAATAAAAACTGATTAATTTATTAAAATATAATTTATATAAAAACATAAATACAAATGAGGTTTTTTAGTAAGTTTTGATTTAATAAAATTTTTTATTTCACCTTAGTTTTAAGGAGCTTTTATAAGTCATCACTAAATTTTAAGGTGGATTTATTTGACTTTAAATTAGAGACTTAATTGATAAAACCTCATTTGTATTTTTTTATTTTTAAGAGAACTTTTAATAGGAATAGGTATATAAAAATGTTTTTAAATTTGAGTCTACAGTTTTTAAATAAACATCTACTTCATCTAAACAATTAAAACCTTGGCTCTTATAAAATCCATAATTACATCTATCATCTGTAAATAAGTAAAGAGAAGAGGATTTCATAGAGTGCATATATTTTAAAGAATAATTAAGAAGAGTTTTTCCAATTCCAAGACCTCTAGCTTCTTCAGATACAATAAATAAATTAATGCAACTATCAAAAAGATTTTCCTTTCCATTTAATAATTCTGAGTAAGCTTCTTTTATTTTAATGAATTCAGTTATTTCATTTTGATCTTTAATATTTTCTATAGGAAGAGTAGTTGGATATTTTTCTTCATTTAAAGGGGTGAAAAGATGGTTATAATTAGCCTTATCTCTATCAGCTTTACACAATATAAATCCTAAAACTTTATCACCCTTAGATGCCACTTTAATAAATGAACTTTCACAAATACTTTCCTTAAGGTAAGAGCTTGTTATTACTTTTAAAAGCTCTTTATTATGGATAAACTTATCAAAGTTAAAGGCATCCTTGATTAAGTTTTCAAACTCACATAAATCCTCTTTTTTTACATCTCTATATATTACATCTTTCATAAATATATCATCCTTTCTAAATAAATTTTATCTACAATAAGAAAGTATAAAGAGTGGAGTAACTCCAATGTCAATGCTTATTTTGAAAATATATTCATATAGATAATTTAATGAGATATAATTGAATATATAGTGAGTATAAGAGGTGGGAATATGAAGTTATCTATAGGTGAGGTAGCTAGGTTATTTAATATAAGTAAAGATACATTAAGATACTATGATAAGATAGGAATTTTGAAACCAGAGGTTAATAAAGAAAATGGTTATAGATTTTATGATATAAGACATTTAGAGCAATTAGGATTAATATTAGGAATAAAATATTTAGGAATTTCATTAAGTGAAATTAAAGAGATTACAGAAAATGGGGACATAGAGGATTATTATAATTTGATGCAAAAGCAAAAAAATATAATAAAAGAGAGGATTCTAGAACTTAAAAAATTAGAGGAATCCTTAGATAATAGTGGACAAGTAATAAATAGAATAATGAATTTTAAAAATCAGTATGATTTTTCTAAAGTCAATGTAGAAAATTTAGATTTAAAACTCTATGAAGTGAAGGTAAGAAGTGCTTTAGACTTAGAGAATGAATCTAAAGTAGAGAAAAAATTAATAGAATTAAAAGATGAAGCATATTTTTATTTCTATGAAATAAAGGATAATAAACACATTATAGAAGAAGAAAACTTACTTTTTATAAAATCTAATGAGAATATAGAAAAATTTTTAAAAAAATCAAAGAACAAAGATAAAATTACCTTTAAAAGCATACAGGGAAAGTTTGCTTTAGTAGATTTTTATGGAACTGTAGAAGAAATTCATAATTATATACTTAGCATGAATAAATATTTTAGAGTGGATAAAGATAATTATGCCTTTATAGAATATGAATTTTACTTGCCTAAAAAAAGAGAGGAAGTAAAGTACTTTGTAAGAATATACTTAAGTTTATAGGATAGTGAATTATGGGCTATTTCAAAATAACTTTTGATATATGATATTATTTAGAGTGAAAAATAATAGTTGAAGAAAAGGATAAAAATATAACTGGAAATAAAATTCCAGTTATATAACCAGGGTATTAAATTCATATTACCTTATTTTCAACTAATCTAAATTAAATCATCTAATCCATTAACTGTAGTTTGTTCATCCTCATTAATAGGAATAACTATGCATTTTTGACCATCAATTATTTGAGATTTTATTTCAGGTATTTTTTCAGGTTTTACTTGAAGTACAATATCATATTCACTATTAATATCAGTATTATCTTCAGATTCTTCTAAATTACTTTCTAAGATTTCTTCTGAGTTACTTTCTAAAGTTTCATCAGAAACTAAATCATCATTTTCTGTAACAGAATCTTCTTCCTTGTCCATGGCAGCTTCTTTTTTCACTTCTTCAAGTCTAGTTTTTAGTATTGCCACTTGCTTTTCAAGATGTTCTTCTTTTTTTCTCTGTTCATTTGCTTTTAGAGTTTTATTATCAATTAAGTTTTCAGCTAAAGGAAGATCTTCTCCAAAGCTTTCCACATAAGATTTTTCAATCTGGCTAGTAATATCTTCAGGAATTCCACTTTCTATTAATATATTTTGAACATCCTTATCTGTTAAAGCTATAGGTTCACAGTCAGGAGTATCTTCATACATAGAGTTATGTTCTTCTATCATATTATTTAAATTTTCTTGTACTTCCATAAATACTTTTTCTGCTTTTTCTTCATCTAAGAAAGAATCCTTAATAATTGATTGGAAGGTTTGCTTTTGAATAGTAGCAGTTTGTTTTGAAGTACAACCTAATACATTTTCCATTAATTCTGGATGAGTATCCTTAGCATTTTTAGTATAATACATAACAGAATTCACATCTGAGCTACGATCTATAAAAGCTGGGAATACAAATCCATTGGCAGGGGCTTCAACTACCCAATCTCTAATACGTGCTTTTATTTGATTTTCTTCTTCAAAATATCTAAGACCAGGACCAGAAAGAGAAACTGGACATACTGCACATAAAATATATTCATATACTTCTTCAGATTCATCTACCTTAAGGTTATCCTTAGTTTTAGTGATAACATCATAAGCATCATGGAAAAGAAGTATTAAAAAGTTACCTGTGTAATCATAATTATCTATTACTAATTTATAAAAATCATTAAGAAGTTCATCATCCTTTAATTGACTATTTTTTAATTGCATAAGAGAAACTTGTCTCTCATTAACAAGATAATCATTTAGTGGAAAGTTAAGTTCTAAAATATTGTTTCCAATAGTTCCAGACATTACTTTTTTAGCAATTTCTAAATACTTAAAGTATTCATCTTCATCTAAGTTAAGAAAAGTTTCCCTAAAGTTTAAAATAATATTTTTTTCTCCATTGACATAGCATCCACACATTTTAGTAAAAGTGCAATGGTCTTTTTTTAGACGTTTTTTTAATTCAAGTATATCTTTTTTTCGCATATATAAACTGCTACTCAAAATATGGTCAAGCATATCCATATTGAGAAAATTCCTTCTTCATAGAACCTCGCTTTGCCTAAGCTACTATGATTTTGTATGGTTCTCCAAAGGCTTAAATTCCGAAGTTAGCCCTCCGTACATATATAAGTGCTTTTCATTTTAAGCTATCTTATATTCTTTAGCATTTCTAAGATTAATACTTGCGTTTAAATCCCTATCTATTACAAGTCCACAAGAACACTTATAAACTCTATCTGACAGTTTTAAATCCTTCTTAATCTCACCGCATTGACTACAAGTCTTTGATGATGGATAAAATCTATCAACTATTCTAAGTTCCACATCATTTTGCTTACACTTAGACATTAGTTTAGTTTTAAATTCAAAGAACTTCTGACTTGCAATAGCTTTAGATAAATGCTTATTCTTCATCATTCCTTTAACATTTAAATCTTCAATTGTTATATAGCTTGGTTTTTGCTTTATAATCGAAGATACTATTTTATTTATATAATCAGTTCGTATATTTGTTAATCTCTGATGAAGTTTTTGTACTTTGACTATTTGTTTTTGAATATTTTGACGAGTAACATTTCCTCCTTTTTCTTTTTTATTTCTTATTTTTAAACTTTCATATTTCCTTGAAAGTTTTCTTTGCTCTCTTTTTAAATTCTTTTCTACTTTTTTAATAGTAGATGTTTTATTTATATTTTTAAATTTATTGCCATTTGAACATATTGCAAAATCTTTTATACCTAAATCAATCCCTATCCCTTCATTATTATGATTAAATATTTTTATACCTATATTACTATTAGATATTTTTATATCTGTTTCTTCAACCAATATAGATACATAATATCTATCAGCTTTTTGACTTACTGTACCACTTTTAACTATTGAATTAGTTGGTATATATCCAAATTCTTTTAGTCTAACCCATCCTAAAGTTGGTATTTTGACTCTATGTCTTTCAATAGTCCAATCAGTCTTATTATTCTTAGGAAAATAAGCTTTTACATCTTGATTTTTCTTTTTCTTAAATCTTGGAAAGCCTTTAGCTTTTTTAAAGAAATCTCTAAAAGATTTATCTCCATTCATAATAGCTTGTTTAGTAGCTTTTGAAGATACTTCTTTAATCCACTTCATTTCTTGATTATTAGGAATATATTCATTATTTAACCATTTTGAAAAATCCATTCCACTAACAAACTTTCCTTCTTTCTCGTAAATTTCTTTATTACGAGCAATATAAAAGTTATAGATAAATCTTGATACACCAATAGTTTGGTGTATTTTAGACTTTTGTTCATCAGTAGGATTAATCTCCATCTTGTAAGCCCTTTTCAACTTCTTCATCCTCTCTAACCTTTTTCTTAAAGCTTTAATAACTTCATCTAATATTATTCCTTTATCATTATAATATTATCTAAGAAATTAAATTTAATTTTTCAAATCACCTTTTGGGTCAGAAGTTGAAACTCGTATATAAATAATAATTCTGAAAACTCTTTTGGTCTATAGTGTTTACTAATATAATCCTATACTCTTGTCACTATATTGTACAATATTAGAATATATTTGATTACATTTTTAGTAACTAAAGAGCATCTCCTCAATCTAAACTAATTAATATATTGTCATTATTAAGTATAGTATTTTTTATACATTAATTAAAGATTTTATTAAATGAATTCAGTGTAGATTACATAATATTAGATAAATATAAAATGGCAAAAAACTTTTTATTAATAATTATTTTTAAAAAACAATTGCATTAAAGTAAATAGTGTGTTACTATAAGAGAGTAGCAAAGATGCTAACAAAAAAAGTTTCATTTAGGTAAATAGTTTCTCGTAAATTAGAGATTATTATATCGATTTAGAATCTTTAATTTCAGGAGGAATATTTATGACAGATAAAATAATGACATGTAGAGATTGCGGAAGTGAATTCGTATTTTCAGTAGGAGAGCAAGAATTCTACAAAGAAAAAGGATTCGATAACGAGCCAACAAGATGTATGTCTTGTAGAAGAGCTAAGAAACAACAACAAAATAGAAGATAATTTTGAAGTGTTATAGGCTGTAGTTTTAAACTACAGCCTTTTTTATATTTCCATAAGTTAAGCTTCATTAACAATACACTTATCATTATTTAATTGATTTTTAAATACATTTCTAAAAACAAATCTTACAAAAGGTTGTATTAAAAATAATTGTGTGAAAAATGCAAAGGGGAAATTAATTACAATGTTTTGTAGCCAATTCGCAATAAGTTCTGAATTAAATCCTTTAAAAAGTAAAGCTGAAACAAAGGACATCATAGGGCACATTAAGCAAATTGTTGAACATGTGATTGCTATATTTACTATATAAGGTTTGTCCTCCTTAGGATTTACAATGCTAAAAGCTAATTTAAATGCAAGTGGGCCTGCAATAAAAATATCAAGTAAAAATGCAAATAAAAATTCAATTGAGACTATATTTATAGAGTCTATAAACACTTGATTACACATACCCCCCATCTCTATAGCAAGATTATAAAATACGAATAAGTGAACAGTTATTAGCACTGTTAAAAAAGCAAAAAATAACTGTTGAAATTTTGTCTTTGGCATATAATACCTTCCTCCATTTTCTAAAAATAACTATTTTTGTATTGTTGAACGACAAAAAAACACATGTATGCCTTTGTACCGTAATCAGATTTACGTGCAAAGCACTACATGTGTCGTTTCATTAAGGATTATACTACATATTTTCTTTAAAAGTCAATTTAAAATTAAATTTTTTGATTTATCTAGCATTTAATTAGGAAATATAAATCAATATTTTAGAAACTTAATTCTATTTGATTAATAGAAAAATTTTGCAATAATATAAACGAAGATTAAGAAATCGATTTCTTTTTTGAAGGTTTAATTAAACGGGTATTTATAAGATTTTATTATTTAAATATAGAGGTGATGGTTTGGATACATTAATAAATAAAAAAGTAGAAAAAAAAGAAGATGTTTCTATAAAAACTTTAATTACTTATAGTATGGGAAGTTTAGGAAATAATATGATATACGCATTGATTAGTTCCTACCTTTTAATCTTTTTAACAGATAGTTTTAAAGTAGGGGCAGCTGCCATAGGAACCTTATTTTTGGTGGCAAGAATTATAGATGCAATAACAGACCCTATAATGGGGGTTATAGTTGATAATACTAATACTAAAATCGGAAAGAGTAGACCCTATTTATTTATCGTTCCTATTTTCATGGGAATAGCAACAATTATGTGTTTTTCAGCACCAGATTTAAGTTATAGTGGTAAAATAATATGGATATACATAGCATATATTTTCTGGGGAATATCCTTTACTGCAATGGATATACCATATTGGTCATTATCTGCCAATATTACAAGATCTTCATCAGGAAAAACTAAGATTGTTACATCAGCAAGAACAGTGGCCTATGTAGGTAATTTTATAATTTTAACTTCAACAATTCCGCTTGTATCAATAATTGGAAACTGGCAAACTGTGGCCATAATATATGTTTGCTTTGCTACTATATTTACTTGGGTTACAGCCTTTGGAATTAGAGAAATTAAGGATAATGTGGCAAAGAAAAAGGAAAAGCAAGGGTTTAAACAATTTATAAATCTATTAAAGACAAATAAGCCTTTAAGAATAGTTTTATTATCAATGTTAGTTTTAGAATTAAGTGGAGCAATAAAAAATACAATATCTATATATTATGTAAAGTATAATTTTAATGCAGAAATGATGATTCCAGTAGTTAGTTCAGTTGGTATGGGAGCTAGTATACTAGGTGGAATAATGTCACCATTTTTAACAAAAAAATTAGGAAAAAGAAATACAGCTCTTTTAGGATTATTAGCTGGTGCAGCTGGATCATTTTTAGTATTTTTATTATCCTATTCTTCATTACCTTTAATGATAGTTATAAACTTCATAAGTGGAATTTTTGATGGAGCAGGTTATATTACCTTAACATCAATGGTTGCAGATTGTGTTGAGTATGGTGAATGGAAAACTGGAAAGAGATCAGAAGGAATGATCTTCTCTTTAAATATATTTAAAAGTAAGATTGCCAGTGCTATTGGGGGATCCTTATGTGGATATATCTTAGCGTATATTGGTTATACAGCAAATGAAAGTCAATCTACTTTTACATTAAACGGAATTCATTTAATACAGACTTTAGTTCCATGTGCCATTGTAATAATAAGCTTTATGCTACTAAGAAGATATAATTTATCTGAGGCAGAATATGAAGCTATAGTTGATGATTTAAAAAATGGTGTTACAAGAATAGGTTAACATTAATATGAAAAGTATAAGAGCTAATTTAGATATTAATACTAAATTAAGTGAAATTAATATAGTAATTATATTAAAAGTCTAATTGAGATTTTAGAAAATAAATTTCATATAATTTTAATTCTTATAAAAGATTTAAAAAGTATAACAGAGGTTTTAATTTACGCCTCTGTTATACTTTTTATTTTTGAAATTTTTTTGTTTTAAAGCTGTATTTTAAATTTATATACTTGTTTTATTTACTTGATTATTTCTGTAATTTAGTGGAGACATTGAAAAATGTTTTGAAAAAGTTTTTGAAAATAATAGTGAATCACTATAGCCTACACTACTTGCAACTTCACCTATGGGAAGTTTAGTGCCTTTTAGTAAAAGAGTGGCTTTGTACATTCTAAGATTTATTAAATATCTTTGAGGAGAAATTCCAAGATTTTTTATGAACATTTTATATAAATAACTTCTGCTTAAGTTTACATAATCAGCAATTTCTTGAACGGTTATGCTATGCATATAATTAGAATTAATGAAATTAAGGGCATCTTGAATATATGTGTGTAATTCCTTATCTTTGTATTCAAAGGGTTTTGGGAATTCTTCTATAAGTGCGTACAATAATGAGTAAAGTTCCTTTAGTAATAGTATGTCATCAGATCTTGAAGGATTATAAGTTTTTGATATTTCGCACATATTTAATATTATTTGTGGAATTTTTGAGTTTTCTTCACAATTAGCAACACAAGAGTTAGTAATAGAAGTTCTATTTAAATATTCATTAGCATTTGAACCACTAAAGCCTATCCAGTAGTATTCCCAAGGATCATCAATAGAAGCCACATACTCAACTTGCATACCTTTTAGTAGTATAAAGATATCACCTTGTTTTAAGTTAAATACCTTACCATTAAATTTAAAAGTCCCATATCCCTTAGTTACGTAATGAATAACGGCATTTTTCAATACTTCATAGTTATATCCTAATCCTGGTATACCTTGTTCTATACCACATTCATCTACATTCATTTCAAAGTTTTCTTTAACATACTTTTTCCACAATATTTGCATTTCTACCTCCTAACCTATAAAATTAATTAATTTTATAGTAGTCTTATATTAAACATTTACATGAGAGCTTTGCAAAGCAGTTTATCAACATAAAAGCTTTTTATTTTAAAATAAATTCTTCTAAATATAAGAATATTTTAAAGAAATATCTTTATATATTAGTTATTAAAATTTATAAGATTATAAGAAACATTATAACATATTTTAGAACTTTTTAACTATTTTAAAAGATTAATTTACATATTAACATTTAATTATGGGTAAAAACTATTTTGAAAAATGATTTATATGGAATTATGTTTCTTAAATATATAATCATGTTTCATGAATACATAATTATTTTAAATGTATTGGGAGGGTAAAATGATATTAAAAAATGAATACCATGAAGATATTTCTAAACTGCATGTAAATATGATGCCAAGAAGAAGTTATTATGTTCCCTTTGTGGATACTGATGAAGCTTTAAATATTAAAGATAGAAGTAAGCAAGTTAACTTCTTTTCACTTAATGGTAAATGGGAATTTAATTACTTTGATAGCTTACAAAAAGTTAAAGAGTTTGATAATATAAATCAAATTAATTTTTCAGATAATATTGATGTGCCATCTCTTTGGCAATTAAAGGGATATGATTATAATCAATACACTAATGTAAAATATCCAATTCCTTTTGATCCACCTTTTGTTCCTACAAACAATCCGTGTGGAATTTATAAGAGAGATTTTGAAATTGAAATACTTCCTGAAAATTATGATTACAATATAAACTTTGAAGGCGTTGATTCCTGCTTTTATTTTTGGATAAATGATAACTTTGTTGGGTATAGCCAAATATCCCATAGCATATCTGAATTTGATATTACAGAATTTTTAGTAAAGGGTAAAAATACAATTACAGTCTTAGTTTTAAAATGGTGTGATGGAACTTACTTTGAAGATCAAGACAAGTTTAGAATGTCTGGAATTTTTAGAGATGTATATATACTAAGAAGAGCAAAGGAAAGAATAGTTGACTATAAAATAACTCAAAGTATAGATTTTTCAGCTAAAGAAGGAAAGTTAGATCTTGAAATTTTATCTAATATAGGAAATCCAAAAGGGAAATATTATTTATTAAATCCTAATAATCACATGATAGCATCTGGAGATATAGATAATAATAAAGTCCAAATCAATATTAAAAATGTAGAACTTTGGAGTGCTGAAATACCTAATTTATATACCTTATTAATTGAAACAGAGCATGAAGTTATAAAAGAAAGAATAGGTATGAGAGAAATTAAAATAGAGAATTCTATTTTAAAAATTAATAATAAAAAAGTAAAGTTAAGAGGAGTTAATCATCATGATAGTAATCCAACTAAGGGATATGTTATGACATATGATGATATGATTCTAGATTTAAAAATAATGAAAGAGTGTAATTTTAACTCTATAAGAACAGCTCATTATCCTAAATCTCCGATTTTTTATGAGTTATGCGATGAATATGGTTTTTATGTTATGAGTGAGGCTGATATTGAAATTCATGGGGTTGTTGAGCTATATGGACTAGGATATTTAGATAATTATAATATGATAGCTGATGATAAAGTTTATGAAAAGGTTATTATTGATAGAGTTGATTCATCTATAGTTCCTTTTAAAAATAAATCTTGTATTTTCATGTGGTCTCTTGGAAATGAGTCAGGATTCGGATGTAACTTTGAAAGAGGATTAGAATATGCTAGAAATTTAGATCCTACACGTCCACTTCATTATGAAGGTGCTCATTATGCTAGCAAAGAAAGAGAAAATGACTTTACAAATATTGATGTTATTAGTCGTATGTATATAAGTATAGAGGAAATCAAGGATTATTTTGAAAAAGGAATAGACAAGCCATTAATCTTATGTGAGTATGCACATGCTATGGGAAATGGACCAGGTGGATTACAAGATTATGATGAAATGATACAAAAGTATGACCAGTTTGCAGGGGCATATGTTTGGGAGTGGTGTGACCATGCAATACTTATTAATGAAAATATTAACGATAAAAAAGCATATGGATATGGTGGCGATTTTGAAGAGGAAAATCATGATGGGAACTTCTGTGTAGATGGTTTAGTTTACCCAGATAGAACTCCTCACACTGGGTTATTAGAATATAAAAATATCAATAGACCTATAAGAGCCATAGAATTTGATGAAGTTAAGAAAAGAGTTAAGCTTAAAAATATGCTTGATTTTAGGGATGTTGGTGAATTCTTAGATGTTACCTATAAAGTATTTTTAGATGGAGAAACAATTTTCGGAGGTAATATAGATTTAGAAAGTTTAAAAGCAAAAGAAGAAAAATGGTATGATTTAAGCATATCAGAATTACCAAAGGGAATTATAACTATATTATTCCAGTATAGAGTGAAAAATAATAATCACCTTTATGAAAAAGGTGAAGTTCTAGGCTTTGACAATTTTATCATAAAAAATGGAGTAGATAATATCTCATCTGTTGATAAAATCTTAAAAAGTACTATTAATGAACAAAAATTTTATGTAGAAGAAACAGTTAATAAGATTAAAGTTAAAAATAATGAGTTTATTTATAATTATAATAAAAATACAGGTTCCTTTGATTTTATTCAGGCATTAGGAGAAACATTTATAGATGATCCAATGAAATTTATTATTTGGAGAGCACCTACAGATAATGATAGAAAGATTAAAAATCTGTGGATTGAAGCTGGCTTTAATCAAATTACTACAAGAGTGTATAATAGTAAAATTAAGGAGTTTTCAAATAGGGTGGAGATAACTAGCGATTTAAGCTTGATACCACCATATAGAGAAAGAGTTCTTGATCTTAAGGTAACATGGAGTATATACTCAGAGGGATTAATTAAGTGCCATGTTAAAGGGAATAAAAATATGAAAACACCTTATTTACCAAGGTTTGGTGTAGAGCTTAAGCCTAATAAATCCTATGAAGAGGTAAGTTACTTTGGATTTGGACCATATGAAAATTACGTGGACAAAAATTCATCTTGTTATTTAGGAAGATTTAATTCTAAGGTTTCTGAAATGCATGAAGATTATATAAGACCTCAAGAAAATGGAAGTCATCATTATTGTAGAGAAGTAGCTATTAATAATGAAAAAGGAAAGGTTTGTGTTTTATCAGAAAATGATTTTGCATTCAATGTTTCACACTTTTCTTTAAATCAATTAACTAATGCAAATCATAATTTTGATTTGAATGAAGAAGAGGCAACTTATTTAATTGTAGATTATAAACAAAGTGGTATAGGATCAAATAGTTGTGGCCCTGATTTAGATGAAGAATATAGACTAAATGAAAAAGAATTTTCTTATGATTTTTACTTGAAATTTGTAAAAGATAATATAAAGTATAATTAAATATAATAATTTTTAAAAATAATTGCTGTCTTATATAGTGCTTGAAAACACTATATAAGATAGCATTTTTTATAGAATAAAAACCGTAAAAGAGTTATATCAAAATATAAAAATAATATTTAAAATTTTAGTATTAAATAGCAAATTTCATAGAAACTAATAAGACTATTAAAGCTGTTGTAAATATAGGAATAAGGACAGATGTTACAAACATATCCTTATAGGCTTCTTTATGAGTTAAACTACAAATTGCTAAAGTAGTAATAACTGCTCCATTATGAGGAAGAGTGTCTAACCCTCCAGAAGATAGAGAAGCTATTCTATGAAGTATTTCTGGTGAAATATTCATAGCCTGACTCATTTGTAAGTATGTTGGAGCAAGAGCATCTAAAGATATTCCAAGTCCTCCAGAGGCCGAGGCTGTAAGTCCACATATTAAGTTAACCGATAAAGCTTCAGAGATTATTGGGTTTGATGAAACGCCAAATATAACTGATTGTATAAGAGTGAACACAGCTAGTGATTTTATTACACTTCCATATCCAACTATGGCACTAGAATTTAATAGTGGTTTAAATGAGTTAGTAACTCCTTTATCTAATACTGATTTTAAGTTTTTTATTTTTTTAAAGTTAGTTATTATTAAAAATAAGTCTGCTAAAACTATAGCAATTATTACACTCCAAGTTCCAGAAACATTACTTAAAGTGGTATTAAATTCTTTAAGGTAACTTCCATCTATATTTTCATAATAAACTTTTGAAAAGAATAAGTTAACTATAAAAATTATTATTATAGGAATTATTGCTTTAAATATACTAGGTAAGTTTTCATAGTTTTCATTAACCATTGAATCATTATGATTTCCATATCCCTCACCCTTAGATTTAGCTGATTTTGCACGGCGTGTAAGCCATATCATACCAAGAGTTAGCATCATAATGCTTGCTAATAGTCCTATAAGTGGTGCTGCAAAAGTATCTGTACCAAAATATTTCATTGGTATAACATTTTGAATTTCTGGTGAACCTGGCATAGCAGTCATTGTAAAAGTAAATGCTCCAAGAGCAATTGTTCCAGGTATAAGTCTTTTAGGAATATCAGCTTCTCTAAATAATGTAGTGGCAATTGGATAAAGAATAAATGCTACTACAAATAAGGAAACACCACCGTAAGTAAGCAATGCTCCAGAAAGAACAACGGCTAATATTGATTTTTCTTTTCCAAGTTTTTTAGTTATAAAGTGAGCTATAGATTTAGCATAACCTACCTCTTCCATTAACTTTGCAAAAATTGCTCCTGTCATAAAAAGAGGAAAATAATTTTTTATAAAACTTGCAAAGCCAGACATATATATTTCAGTGTAACTAGCCATTAAATGTGCATCTAACCCAGTAGTAATAAGTATAGTTACTAATGCTACAATGGGAGCTGTTATTATTGTTGAGTACCCTTTATAAGCAAGATACATTATAAGTATTAAGGATAATATTAAACCTAAGATATTTGTCATTATGCTTAAATAGCTGCATCTAAAAAATAAATTATTATAAAACTAATAAATATATTAAGATAATTACTAGAATTTACTAAAGATTTAAATTCTAAAGTTAATCTAGATATTCTCTTCATACTATTTTTGAGTTTTATTTTTATATTTTGATACAGCACTATCTCCTTTCTTTAGTTAAATTCATTTATTATTTTTTCTATTTTATATTTATAAATTCATAAAATTAAATTAATAATTTTGATTTGATAAAATATTATATCATATAATAATTTATATTAAATAAAATTAAGAGGTGAATAATGGCAAATAGCTTCTTTGTTAATCGTTTACTGATGAATATCTCATTAAAAAATATATGGAATTGGAAATATTATATATTTACATAGTTTTTTATTTAATTTTTTCAATGTGACCCCAGTCATATTTAAGATAAGCACTTTGAAATTATAATAGTATCATAAGAGAGAGGCGATAAGTCAAATAAATAATAAGAAATCTTTATTTATAGGAGGAAGTAGTTAGTATAAATTTATTATGCTATTGAAATTTATATATGGAAAATAAAAAAGTAGTATTAAAAGATGGACAAGCAAAGGTTATTGATTCTGAAAGAATAAACATGTTAACTGACTTTTTAAGAAGAATAAATAAAGAAGGTATAACTAAAGAATTAAGAGAAGAAGGATTAGATATAGTAAAGTCAATTGATCCATTAGAATTATCAATTGCAGAACAAAACTTAATAGATGATGGAATGGAACCTAGTGAGTTAAGACATTTATGCGATATACATATGGAAATACTTAAGGATGAACTTGAAAAGTTAAAGAGCAATATATCAAGGGGACATGTCTTAGATACTTTAGTTGAAGAGCATACAAAAATATTAGGATTATTAGAAGAACTTGAAATAGTTACTAGTAAAATAGTAAAAATGGATAAATATAATAAAGAAAATGCAGAATTTTCAAAGGCTTTAGAAATAGTACAAGGTATTTTAGATGCAGAGCTTCATCATAAAAGAGAAGAAGATGTATTATTTCCAGAGTTAGAAAAGAGAGAGATTACTGGTCCAACAAGAATAATGAGATTAGAACATGATCAATTAAGAGAGAAAAAGAGAAGATTAAAAGAATTAATAAAAGTAGTTGAATATCTTGATTTTGAAGACTTTAAAGATAATCTTCAATCTTTATCTAAAGAAATTTGTTTTGAACTTAAGGATCATATATTTAAAGAAAATTATATTTTATATCCAACAGCTTTAGAGGCTATAAAAGATGAAAAACTTTGGGAGAGTATGAGAGAAAAATGTGATGACATAGGATATTGTCCATTTACTCCAAAAGAATGTATAAAAAAATAGTTTAAGATTATATTTCGGTTGAATGTTGATTTTAGCTGGTTCTTTAGATGAAATTTAGTTTATTAAAGTATTTTTATTACTTTATTATTAAGATTAACTTAAAGTTCTATGTAAAAATCAACACTAGCAAAAATAGTTTGTTATAAATGTGTGATTAAAAATTAGGAGGAAATCACTATGGAAAAATTAATTAGAAAAGACTATAGTTTAGGAGAAGTTGTTACTGTTTACCCAGCAGTTGTTAAGAAATTTAATGATATGGAATTAGATTATTGTTGTGGTGGAAATAAGAGCTTAGAATTAGCACTTAAAGAAAAAGGTGTTGATGTTGATAAATTTGTTGAAGATTTAAATAAAGAATTCAAAGAGTTTAAATTTGAAAATTCTCAATATGTAGATTGGAGAGAAAAATCTTCAGAAGAGTTAATAAGTCATATAGTTGAAACTCATCATGGAGAGACTTTTAGATTATTAAAAGAAATAGATCCATTGATGGTTAAGGTATTTAGAGTGCATTTTTCACATGATCCAGAACTTTTAATGAAAGTTCATAGCCTTTTTGGAAAGCTAAAATGTGAATTAGAAGAACATTTACTTAAAGAAGAAAATATTTTATTCCCACTAATGATTAAGTATGATAAAGCAAAGAATGAAAAAGAAAAGAAAGAAATAGAAGAAGATATAAGAATCATAGTTAATGAACATGAAGCTGCTGGTGACATATTAAAAGAATTAGCAGAAGTAACTGATGATTATAAAGTTCCAGAGTGGGGATGCATAAGTTTTAAACTACTATATGATTATTTACACGACTTAGAAAAAGATTTATTCATACATATTCATAAAGAAAATAATATATTATTCCCAAGATATTAATAGTTATAAACATTAGTATAATTTTATAAATTTTAAGTTTAAAAGAAGCATAGAAACTATTTTATGTTTCTTTTTTTATTAAATGTTAAGTTTTATAGTAGAATATTAAATAAAGAAAAAGGATAAATAAAATAGTAAGGAGGAAGATAGAAATGGAAAAAACATGTACATGTGGACCATGTAAAGAACCTTGTGCTAAAAATATATCTATTTTTTCAACATTATCCACTGAGGAGTTGTTGAAAATAGTTAATATGACTGAACATAAAAGTTTTAAAGAAAATGATGTTTTATGTAGAGAAGGGGAAAAATCAGATAAGCTTTTCTTAATTAGAGAAGGCAGGGTAAAGATATGCAAAATAACTAAAGAGGGAAAAGAACAGATAGTTTACGTATTATCTAAAGGTGATTTCTTTGGAGAAAATAATCTTTTTACTAGTAATAATATTAGCAACTTTTCAGCTTATGCAATAACAGATGCAAAGTTATGTATTTTAAAAAAGGAGAATTTAGAAAAAATACTCATAAAAAATCCAGAGATATCATTAAAAATAATACAAGAGATGGCAGATAGAATAAATTCTGCTGAAAATTTAGCACAAACATTAGCTACTAGAGATGTGGAAGCAAGATTAGCCACTGTATTAATAGAATTTATGAATAAGTATGGTCAAAAAAAGGAAGAAGGAATATACATAAATTTACCTCTTAATAGAGAACAAATAGCAAATTACTGTGGTATAACAAGAGAAACTGTAAGTAGAAGACTTTCAAAATTTGATAAATTAGGAATAATAAAATTACAGGGAAATAAAGGGCTTATTATTAAGGATAAAGAAGCTTTATTTAGTTTAGCTGAATAGTTAAAAGGGGATTATATATTAATAGGTTGAAAATTTTTAACAAGGCTATATTTTTAAGTCAGATTTGATTTTATACTCACTTAATGATTTAGTTATTAATAAGTGGTTTATAGATTCAATCAAATTTACTTTAAAATATAGCCTTTAAATAAATAATAATCTTTATAAAACTTTTGATTTTTAATAAAACTAATTAGATATACTGTCTTAGTTTAGGAGTGTATTATAAGGTTTTATATACACTTCTAAATTATTCAACTTTAGAAAAATGAGTTTTATCTAGTTTACAAAGTGGACATACCCAAGTATCTGGAATATCTTTAAATTTGGTACCAGGAGCCACACCATTATCAGGATCTCCTACAACTGGATCATAAATATATCCGCAAACATCACATACAAATTTTTCCATTATTAAAACCTCCTTAGAATTAATAGATATGTTATTTTATTATGTTTAATTATTAAATAAATTATGTCTAAAAATATTAATTAGTATTAGATTTATTAGAAATTATAATATATGTAATTTTAAAAATCCCAATAAGTATAGAAGAATTAGTATTTTTATATTTGGATAGTATATTATTAAAGTCAAAGACTTGTTTTGGGTAAATATAATTTTTAAATGTGATGCCAGTCATATTTCGTAGCAATTATTGTAGATATAATAAATCTATAATAGAGAAGTAAAGACTAAGATGTTAATATTAATAGCATATAAACACATATTAATAGCTTTATATATATAATATTTAAATAAACTTATAATTTTCGTTTTTATTTTTATAAAACCCTAAAGTAATATATAAAACCTATAAATTAAGAATTTCGATGTACAAATATAAATTAGTTTCTACTTACTCTATTAAATTTATATAAAAATATAAATTTAAAATTATAGGTTTAACTGTAAGTAACAATATATGAAGTTTCATTAAGTATTAATTTAAGTCATATATTGTTACTTATTTAATAATTATAAACTTATGATAAGTGTAATGAGGTGATAATATGGAAAATGTTTGGAATGGATTTAGACAATTAGAAATATTTAAAATAGAAGAAGAGGCAAAGGATATAAAATCATTTTACCTAAGAGCTACTGATGGTAAACCATTAAAAGAATATAAATGTGGTCAATTTTTACCTCTTAAAATAGAAACTGATGATGAAGTTATAAAAAAAGAAATGAGAAGATATAGTTTATCAGGTGATCCCAAAAAGAATTATTATAGATTAACAATAAAAAGGGTGCCTAATGGAAAGGTAAGTGGATATTTTCATGAATCTATTAATGTAGGTGATACAATATTAGCAATGCCTCCATTTGGGAATTTTACATTAACAGAAGATAGTAATAAGCCTTTAGTTTTACTATCAGGAGGTATAGGAATAACACCTATTTTATCAATGCTATATGGAGCTAAGGAACAAAGCAGAGATGTATACTTTGTGGAAGCTGTATTAAACTCAGATAATCTAGCTTTAAATTCAGATGTTCAAGGAATTAAAAAAGTAAAGAATTTTAAGGAAATAAAGATATTTAGTGAGCCATTAGAAAGTGATATAAAAGGTAAAGATTTTGATGAAGAGGGATTTATAACAAAAGAATGGATAAAAAATAACTTGCCTTTAAATGGAGAATTTTTCTTTTGTGGTCCAACTTTATTTATGAAAAGTATAAGAAATAGTTTAAAAGATTTAGGCGTTAAAGAAGATAATATTAATTTTGAATTCTTTGGAAAAGAAGAGTTTTAATAATTATTTTTTAGATTTTAATATAATAACACTTAGTATATTAAAAATTTGGATTTAAAATGTTATAAAAAGTAGTTAATTCTTAAGAATTAACTACTTTTGTTTTTAATAATATTATATGCTTATATTTTTAAAAACTTATGATATATTGATAGTTATTAATAGCATTTGTTAAAATTGATATGAAATACCAAAAGATAAAAGGAGCGTATAAATTTGTGATTAGATTATGTAATTGTGCATCAGATAAAGGACCATGTGCTAGGAATATAGCTATTTTCTCATCATTATCAGATGAGGAACTATTCAAAATAGTCCATATGACAGAACATAAGGAATTTGATGAAAATGATACATTATGTAGGGAAGGTGAAATATCAGACAAGCTTTTTTTAATTAGAGAGGGAGAAGTGAAAATATGTAAAATTACTAAAGAAGGAAAAGAACAAATAGTATATCTATTATCCAAAGGAGATTTCTTTGGAGAAAATAATCTTTTTGTTAATAGTAATATTAGTAATTTTTCAGCTTATGCAATAACTTCAGGTAAGATGTGTGTATTAAATAAAAAAAGTTTAGATAAAATACTTTTAGAAAATCCAGAAATATCAATAAAAATAATAGAAGAGATGGCTAATAGAATAAACTTAGCAGAGAATTTAGCACAAAATTTAGCAACTAAGGATGTAGAAGTGAGAATAGCATCAGTGTTGGTAGAATTTATGAATAGATATGGAATTGAAAAGGAAGAAGGAATATATGTAAAGTTACCACTTAATAGAGAACAAATGGCAAACTACTGTGGTGTTACTAGAGAAACTGTAAGTAGGAAACTATCTAAATTTGATAAAACAGGAATAATAAATTTACATGGAAATAAGGCAATTATAATTAAGGATATAGAAGCTTTATTAGATTTAGCAGAGTAAAGTAAAAAGCCTAATAAATCTATATGATTTATTAGGCTTTTTACTAATATAATATTATTCAGTTTCAGAGAATTGAGATTTATCTACTCCACAAAGAGGGCAAACCCAATCATCAGGTATATCCTTAAATTCAGTTCCAGGTTCCACACCATTATCAGGATCTCCTACAGCTGGATCATAAATGTATCCACAAACATCACATATAAATTTTTTCATAATTAATTCCTCCTAAAATTTAACGATTATATTATTGAACTGATATAATCAGCAGATCTTACAACTTCTTTTTCTGATTCTTCATTTAGTGAGAATCTAATTCTTACTGGGAAATGAACATCAATCATACCAGTAGATTTTATTATTGATGAAGTATTTAAAACATTACCATTTGTAGAGTTTAAGTAATCCTGAATTATTTCTATAGGTTCACCACTCCATCCAAATGAACCAAAAGCACCTAAAAGTTTATTGCTTAAATCTAATTTAGGTAATTCTTTTAATATATCTTCAATAGAACCTATTAAATCTCCATATTTAGTTGAAGTACCAAATAGTATTGAATCTGATTCTTTTATTGAAGCTAATATATCTTCTTTAGTACTTTTATCTGCATTAAATATATAAACTTCAATATCCTCATTTTCTAATTCAGATTTGAATTTTTCAGCTATTTTTTTTGTTGCATTTCTCATTGTAGTGTAAACTATAGTAGCTTTTTTCCCTTTTTTAGTTTCTTTACTATATTTATCATATATATCAATATATGATTGAATATTTTCATCTAGTATATAACCATGTGATGGAGCAATAACTTCTATATCTAAATCTTTTAATATATCAATCAGTGGTCTAATGTATTTTCTATGTGGTTCCATTATAAGTTTATAGTAAGTTAAAAAGTCCTCTGTAATATCTTCATTTGATTTACTTGAGAAATGTTCCTTGGCAGTAAGATGAGTACTAAAAATATCACAAGGAAATAATATTTTATCTTCCACATCATATGTAATCATTGTTTCCTCAGTGTGAAGATAAGGAGTCATTTTAAATAATAATGTTTTTCCTCCTATATCAAGGGTATCCCCATCATTTACTACTATAAAATCTCTATCATGTAATTTATATAATTCTTTTAGATGATATACGGCTTTTTCACTGCAAACTATTTTAGCATTAATAGCTTGTCTAGCTAGTCCACCTAATGCACCTGAATGATCTGGTTCTGTATGATTAATAACTATGTAACTTATATCTTTTAAATCAATAATCTCTTTTAAATTATTTAAAAAATCTTTTGTATATATTAAATCTACAGTATCAATAACTGTTGGCTTTCTAGTTTTTAATAAATAACTATTGTATGTAGTTCCTTTTTCTAATATTAATCTGTGAAATGGAACAGGTCTATTGTCAATTACTCCTACTGAGTAAATATCATTTCTTAGTTTAATTTCTTTATTCATAAGTACCCTCCTTATTAAATTTCTTTTGTGAAAATCTACAACCTTAGTTTAAAACATAATAAAATATCTGAATGTGATTGCACACACATGATAAAAATAATATAAAAATTTTTCTAAAAAGTATTGACTTTTTATTAAATAATAATTATTATTGATTATAAGAAATAAATGATAAATAGAATCAATTGAAAATAAATATCAAGGAGGAAGTGCAAATGTCATTAATAAACAAAAAAGTTTCAGATTTTAAAGTGCAATCATATCAAAATGGAGAATTTAAAGAAGTTACATCAGAGGATTTAAAAGGACACTGGTCAGTATTCGTATTCTATCCAGCAGACTTTACTTTTGTTTGTCCAACTGAGTTAGGAGAGTTAGCAGACAATTATGAAAGCTTTAAAGAAATAGGATGTGAAGTTTACTCAATATCAACAGATACTCACTTTGTTCATAAAGCATGGGCAGATGCTTCAGATACTATAGGAAAGATTAAATATCCAATGTTAGCAGATCCAACAGGAAAATTAGCAAGAGATTTTGAAGTTATGATAGAAGAAGAAGGATTAGCTTTAAGAGGATCTTTCGTAATTAACCCAGAAGGAGAGATAAAAGCATATGAAATCCATGATAACGGAATTGGAAGAAATGCTGAAGAATTATTAAGAAAGGTTCAAGCAGCTCAGTTTGTTGCAGAACATGGAGATCAAGTTTGTCCAGCTAAATGGAAACCAGGTGAAGAAACATTAGCACCAAGTTTAGATTTAATAGGAAAACTTTAATAAAAATAAATAAAAGAGTGGCTTAATTACCACTCTTTTATTAAATTAATATATAGTTTGTATAAAAATTATTTTATATTTAGGTGTTTTATAAAATTTATTAAAGATTAAATGCTTAGGTAATAAGAATTTATTTTATATAGTTTTTTAGTTAATTAATTGAAATTAAAACATTTTTAAGTTATTTCAAAGTAGATAGTTTAAAAATATTTTGAATAGTAAGGACTAAGGAGGAGACGTAAATTTATGAGTAAAATATATGATTTGGTTATTATTGGGGGAGGGCCTGCAGGACTTTCAGCAGGTATATATGCCGGAAGAGCTAAGATGAATACCTTGATAATAGAAAAGGGAGAATTAGGAGGACAAGTCAATAAAACCTTCGACATATCTAATTATCCTGGATCTAGAAATACAAATGGTCCTAAACTTATGAGTGAAATGAGAGCTCAGGCAGAGGATTTTAAAGTTAAGTTTATGAATGGAGAAGTCCTTGAAGTAAGTTTAGAGGGAGATATTAAGGAAATAAAAACTGACAAAGGTTTAGTTCAGGGAAGATCTGTAATAATTGCTACTGGGGCAGCACCTAGACAACTTGGATTTAAAGGGGAAGAAGAATTTACAGGAAGAGGAGTTGCATATTGTGCAACTTGTGATGGTCAGTTTTTTGAAGGATTAGAGGTATTTGTAATAGGAGCTGGTTTTGCAGCGGCTGAGGAAGCAATATTCTTAACTAGATTTGCATCAAAGGTAACTGTAATAGCTAGAGAACCAGAATTTACTTGTGCAAAATCTATAGCAGATAAGGTTCTTTCTAACCCTAAAATTGAGGTGAAATTTAATACTGAAATAATTGAAGCTAAGGGCAAAGACATGGTAAACTATGCTAAGTTCAAGAATAATGTAACAGGAGAAATTTTTGAATACAGAGCAAAAAAAGAGGATGGAGCCTTTGGAATATTTGTATTCGTTGGTTATGCCCCTAAAAGTGAATTGTTTAAAGATATTTTAGAGTTAGACAAGCAAGGATATATTATAACTAATGAAGATATGGAAACTAATATTAATGGGGTTTATGTTGCTGGAGATTTACGTCCAAAATCTTTAAGACAAATAGTTACAGCTGTATCAGATGGAGCTATTGCTGCCACTACAGCAGAGAGATACGTTAAAGAGCTAAAAGAAAAGCTTGGTATAGAAGATGAATATTTAGAAGAAGAGGAAAATATCCAAGAAGAAAAAAATAGTGATGAAAATAATGATTTGGGAAATATATCAAGAAAAAGTTCCCTATTAAATGATGGATTAAGAGCTCAGCTAAAAGGAATTTTAAGCAAAATAGAAAATGAAGTAACTTTAGTCTCTATAGTTGATAGAAATAATACAAAATCTATAGAACTTAGAGACTTAGTACTAGATATATCAGATTTAGGAGAAAAAATTAATGCTAAGATATTTAATAGAGGTGAAAATAAAGATGTTGAAGAGAAGATAAATGCTGACAAATATCCAATAGTTGCACTTTTAGACGAAAATGAAAATTATAGTGGAATTAAGTTTCATGGTGTTCCAGGAGGACATGAGTTAAATTCATTTATTTTAGCTATATATAACTTAGGTGGTCCAGGTCAAGGTATTGATAAAGAAGTGCTTGATGAAATAAAGAAATTAGATAAAAAGACTAATATTAAGGTTTGTGTATCACTATCATGTCATTTATGCCCTGATGTTGTAGCTAGTGCACAAAGAATAGCAAAAGAAAATAAAAATATAGAAGCTGAAATGATTGATTTAGCTAATTTTAAAGATATAAAAGATGAATTTAAAATAATGAGCGTACCAGCTCTAATAGTAAACAATAAAGATGTTTACTTTGGAAGCAAAAAAATAGAAGAAATTTTAGAGATAATAAAATAATTTTATTATAAAACACCACAAAATAACCTTAACAATTTAATTTTGTTAAGGTTATTTTTATAGATTTAAGTTAATAGTTCTGCTTTAAGTGAATATTTGTTTCTACAGAGTTTTCTAGATTTAACTTAATCTTTTTCTTAAGTTTTTTAATTCTTTAAGTAAATTATAATATTCATTTTCTAATAAACTTTTTTTATTGTTGTCAGGTTCTATTGAAAGGAGCGCTATTACATTAGAAAGTCTGTTTTCTAAGATAAGAAGACTATCTTTATTAGCTCTTTCTTTATGATCTAACTTAGGTTTTTTCTTAAATTTTATATATTCATCATAGGTTCCAGAAAATTCATGAATTAAATTGTTATCTATCTCTAAAATATAATCGCATACATTAGAAATAAAGTTTCTATCATGAGAAACTACAATTAATGTTTTATTACAATTAATCAATGCAGTCTCTAGAGATTCCATAGATTTTATGTCAAGATAGTTTGTAGGTTCGTCCAATATTATTAAGTTATTATCAGATAATAATATTTTACAAAGTGCTATTTTTACTTTTTCACCACCACTTAAGGAAGAGACTTTCTTAAATACATCATCTCCTTTAAAACCAAAACCATCTAGATTTATTCTCACAAAATTTTCATCATAAGAACAATCTTTAAGAATATTTTTTAGTATTGATTCATCATCTTTTAATATCTTTTGAGATTGATCAAAGTAGCCTATAACAACATTATCTAAAACTTTTATATTGTCTTCTTTTGAAATAATATTTTTTAGCAATGTACTTTTACCACAACCATTATCACCAATAAGTGCTACTTTCTTACCATTCTTTATTTTAAATTTAATATCTTTAAGTAGAAGCTTATTACCTGCAAATAATGTGAAATCTTTAGCTTCTATAAGATTTTTAGAAGATATTTTTAAATTATCTTGAACTCTAATTTTAATCTCTTTTATTGTTTTAGGCTTTTCCTTAATGTCAAGATGATCAATTCTACTTCTTAAGGCCTTTATATTATTATCTAGATTTTTCTTTGCTCTTTGAGGCTCCATTTTGTGTAATCTAGCTTCAGAATTACCCATTCTTTTAGGTGTTTTTCGAAGACTATCTTTTAAGTTTCGCTTATTAAGGATAGCATTTTCAAGATGCTTTTTTTCATTTATATAAGAATTATACTCAATTTCAGCTCTTTGCCTCTCTAAAGTTTTTAGCTCTAGATATTTAGAGAAATTTCCTTTATAAGTTTTTATTTTTCCATCTTCAATTTCAATAATAGTGTTACATAATGAATCTAGAAATCTTCTATCATGTGATACTAGAAGTAATGCACCATTATAGTTTTTTAGCATGTTTTCAAGAGTTTCAATGCTGTTTTCATCTAAATTAGCAGTAGGCTCATCAGCAATAATTAAATGTTTATTTTCACCTAGAGCTTTAGCTATTTTAAATTTAACCTTTTCTCCACCTGATAAAAACTCATGGTATTCAAAAGGAGCATTGAATACATTCTTAAAATTATTATTTAAAGTTTCTTCATTAGAATTTTCACTTTGACTTATATAAGCAAAGCTTTTAGTTAGAGATACATTTCCTTCATCAATAGGAATTTGACCTAATAAAGATTTAATAAGTGTAGTTTTACCAGCACCATTAACTCCAACTAATCCGATTCTATCTTCATCTAAAATTTCTAGTTTATCTATATCTAGAATTAATTTATCTCCATAATATTTTTTTACTTTATTTAATCTTGCTAAAGACATAAAAAAATCCCTCCTATAAATTACAGGAGAGTATATATAGTCATAAAAAGTCAAAAATATACCTATCTCACTATAATCTACTCTCCATAAAGTTAAATACAACAAAAAAAGCTTAAAATAAATCATTTTTAAAGCTAAAATTAAATACTTTTTGTTGTAATTAAAATTTGAAAAATAGATTATATTTCCATTGTTGAAACTACCTTCGCCTTTCTTAAAGTCTTAGTTTATAGATATTATTATATCACTATTTACTATAATTATCCAATGGGTAGTGAGATCTATTAATAAATCATATTCTTTTCATAAAATATATTAGATTTAAATAGGTAGTGTGGATTATTAAAAATTTTATATAATTATATTTTTATTTTAAATTTAGTGATTTGTTTATTATATTATATAAAGTTCAGAAAATATTTTTAAAATGTGAATTTTGTAAAATAATTTGTTATATTTTTAACTTTTATGTCTTAAATATATTGCAATTTATATTTATATTATGATATATTTATAGCAGAAAAAATTAGTTGTACATACAAATGAACTTAAATTTGTATGTATTTATACATTAAAACAATTAATTTTAAAAAAATTACTAGTAATTTATAAAAAAGTGGAGTTTGACATGAGAATCTATAAAAATATAAATGACAAAAAATAAACAAAGACTTTGAATAATAAATATTTTTAGAGAAATAATATTTAATGAATTTTGTATTGTTATAGATTTTAACTAACAAAAAATTTTATAATAGGAAGAAGAGAGAGATGACACAAAAGAATGTTTCAAAGAAAGATAAGTTAACACCAAAAGATTATTTAAATAAAGTTTTGGCAGGAACTGCAACAGGGATAGTTGTAGGGTTAATTCCTAATGCAATATTAGGATCAATTTTTAAAGGGCTAATAGGGGTTTCACCTATATTTTCTACTTTTTATAATGCCGTGAATATTATGCAGTTTATAGTACCTGTGCTTGTGGGAGTCTTAGTTGGATTACAGTTTGAATTAAATGCTATGCAATCAGTTATAGTTGGAGCAGCAGTATTCTTAGGTTCAGGGGCATTTAAGGTTACTGAAGCAGGAGTACAAATGGTTGGTATTGGAGACTTAATAAATATAATGTTAGTTTCTTGTATAGCTGTATTTGTTATTAGATTAATAGGAAATAAATTAGGAGCTTTAACTATATTATTACTACCTATTATAGCTGGCGCTGGAGTTGGTATAATAGGAATGTTTATGTTACCTTATGTAAGACAAATTACCATAGTAATTGGAGATATAATGAATAACTTTACTACTTTACAGCCATTATTAATGTGTATTTTAATAAGTGTTTCATTCTCAATATTAATTATTTCACCAATTTCAACTGTGGCAATAGGTATAGCTATTGGAATAACTGGCTTAGGAGCTGGGGCAGCTGCCATAGGAGTTACTGCTTGTACAGCAGTTTTAGTTGCAGGATCAAGAAGAGTAAATCAAAGTGGAGTTACTTTATCAGTATTATTAGGAGCTATGAAAATGATGATGCCAAACCTAGTAAAATACCCAATAATAGCAGTTCCAATAATAGCAAATGGAATACTAAGTGGAATAGGAGCTTATTTATTTAATATATTAGGTACACCTAATAGTGCAGGATTTGGTATAGTTGGATTAGTTGGACCTTTAGCGGCTATAAATACTCCAGGGGCTACAAATGCTATATTTGGAGTAATAATGGCATTCTTTGTAATACCTTTTGTAGGAGCATTTATTATTGAATGGTTCTGTAGAAAAGTTATACATTTATATGATGAAAATATTTTTAAATATATTTAATTTACAAAAAAGATAATAGAGGAGAGTTGATTTAAATGAAAATCGCAATTGTTGGAGCAGGAGCAATGGGCTCACGTTATGGATATATGTTACATGAAGCTGGAAATGAAGTTATGCTAATAGATGGGTGGAAGGATCATGTAGATACTATAAACAAAGAGGGATTAACTGTTGAGGAAAATGGAGAAATTAAAAAAGTAAAGATACCAGCAATGCTACCTCAAGATGCTAAAGAAATTCCAGAGTTAATAATATTATTTACTAAATCTATGGGATTAGAACCAATGTTAGAATCTATAAAAGGTATATTAGGAAAAAATACAAAGGTATTATGCCTATTAAATGGATTAGGACATAATGAAACTGTAGCAAAATATGTTGATAGCAAAAACATACTTATGGGAGTAACTTTATGGACAGCTGGGTTAAAAGGACCAGGACATGTTGTATTAACAGGAAGCGGAAGCCTAGAAGTTCAAAATATTGATCCAAGTATGGAAAAAGAAGCAAAAGAAATTTGTGATATATTAAGTAATGCTGGATTAAAAGCTCACTATAGTGAAAATGTATTATTTTCAATATGGCGTAAAGCATGTGTAAATGGAACTTTAAATAGTGGATGTACAATTTTAGATTGTAATATTAAAGAATTTGGTGAATTAAAAGAAGCTCCAGAGCTTATACGTAATATTATAAAAGAATTTGCTGATATTGCATCTAAATATGGAGTAAAGTTAGATGTTGAAGAGGTTGCAAGGGGAATAGAGGCAATATATGATCCAAGCCAAGCTGGCGCTCACTATCCATCAATGCATCAAGATTTAATACAAAATCATCGTCTTACAGAAATAGATTATATAAATGGTTATGTATCAAGAAAAGGTAAAGAGTTTAATATAAATACACCATATAATGACTTACTTACTACTCTTGTTCATGCAAAAGAGCAATTACTTATTAAATAAGAATATACAATAAATATAGTTTTTTTAAAGTTGATTTTTATGTTTTATAGAAATCAACTTTTTATATTTTATAATTTAACTTGGTATAAATACTTATTTTAATATAGAAAATAATCTTTTATATTTTATAGATACATTATTAAATATTAGGGTAGTAAAACCTTATTTATTTGAAAATAATGGAATGAACTCAGTTGCAAATTTTAAAATTTATATTTAATATAATATATAGACAAAATTTTAAGAGGTTAGGACTGATATAATGCTTGAAGAAAATTTTTGCCAGTGCTTGTTTTTTACTGTAACCAGATTAAAAAAAATAGCAGCTAAAATAGCTGAAGATGAATTAAAACCATTAGGAATGTCTCCAACATATGTATATATACTTCTTGGGGTAAAATTTAAACCAGGAATAACTCAAAAAGAATTATGTGAGGAACTTCATTTGAAACCTTCTACAATAACTAGACTTATAGATAAACTTGTTATAAATGGATTGGTGGAAAGAAGATCAGAGGGAAAATTATCTCATATATATCTAACTGAGAGTGGAGAAAAGATACAAGAGGATATTAAAAAATACAGATTAAAGTTACATAATCGTTATAAAGAGATACTTGGAGAAGAGGAATATAATTTTTTAACTAAACTAACAAATGATTCTGCAAGAATATTAGAGTCTGAATAAAAGATATGCTTAATAGTTAAATTTTAAAGGTTTAAACTTATTTGAAAACAAGTAGTAATGCACAACTTCTTACATTTTTAATTATAAGAAGCTGTGCATTATTATATATATAAGTACTTATTTTAGATTAATAATGATATAATAAACTTATTATTTTTAATAAGAGATTAGAATATTTATTTAATGATTTAAAATATTCAAAAAGGAGATATACATATATGAAAGAATTAAGAATAAAGAAATTTACTGTAGAAGAATTTAAAAATAAGTTTAACTTAGATAATATAGAAAATATTTCAGCTTATGAAGTAAGTGAATTAGGAAATCTTTTTGAGAATTCATCTGAAGAGGTTTATTTCTTAATTGAAGATAAATTATATGCTGAGCCAAAGGAAGCTATAGGGGAAGGAGAACTTTCTAGAGAGGATATTGAAACTATAGAAAAATTAAATGAAGAATTTAGAGATTCTTTAATAAGCTTAAGAGAGTTTTTATATCATGGAAATGGAAAATTAGATTCAGAAGAGGCTAGAGATATTCAAGTTTCAATGAATAATAATATAAAATCAGCTAAAGAAATTTTAAATAGACATAATATAGTTGATAAAGACCAATTAAAGAAAATGAGTAAAAAATACTTTATGCCAGACTTCTTAAATGGTGTATTTGGTAATGAAGAATATAATTTTGAAAATGAAGTAGAAATAGACTGCGGATTATAAGAGAAAGCTATATCAAATCTTTACTTGGTTTGATATAGCTTTTTTATTTAAATAATTATATTTAATGTTGACAATATCACTAATTAGTGATAAATTAAAAGCATGGATAATATAAAAGATTTAATTAAAGAAAATGAATTAGAATTATCAACATTAGTTGTCTTTACAAGAGCAGAGCATACTATTCATAAAAAAGAATTTCAGACAATCAAGGAAAGTGGATTAACCATAGCTCAATTTGGAGTTTTGGAAGTTCTATACAATAAAGGTGACTTAAGAATATGTGAAATAATTGAAAAAATCTTAACAACATCAGGAAATATAACAGTTGTTATAAAAAATCTAGAAAAGGATGGACTAGTGAAAAAAAATGCAGATCCAGAAGATAAAAGATCTTGTATAATATCATTAACAGATGAAGGTAGAAAGGTTATAGAAAATATTTTACCTAGTCATATTAATAATATTAAAAATATTTTTGAAGTTTTAACCGATGAAGAGAAAATCACATTGAAGAATATATTAAAAAAATTTAAAAATGTATAGTCATCAATAAAAAATAAAAATTTTTAGGTATTTATCACTAATTAGTGATAAAAGTTGTTTTAGATAAAAAGGGGGCAAAGCAATGAAAAAATTCAGAACTATAGAGAATATATTTAAAGGACCAGAACCACATATGGTTGGGGATGGATTTAGAGTATCTCAGTATATACCAACAGGAATAAAAAGTATGGAGCGTTTATCACCATTTTTATTATTAGATTATAATGAACCATATTATTTTAAGCCATCAGAGACTAGATTAGGCGTTGGAGCTCATCCTCATCGTGGATTTGAAACAGTAACAATTGCTTATGATGGAAAGGTTGAGCATCATGATAATAAAGGAAATCATGGGATTATAGGACCAGGGGATGTTCAGTGGATGACTGCAGCATCAGGTATTATGCATAAAGAATATCATGAAGCTGAATTTAGTAAGAATGGTGGTATCTTTCATATGGTTCAACTTTGGGTGAATCTACCTAAAGATAAAAAAATGATAGAACCTAAATATCAACCTTTATTAAAAGAAGAAATGGGAGTTTTAAAACTTGATAATGATAAAGGAGAAATAAGTATAATTGCAGGGGAAGTTAATGGGGTAAAGGGGCCAGCTAATACCTTTACTCATATAAATCTTTATAATATAAATTTAAAGAATTATGGTAATACTACATTAAGTGAACCAAAAAATTTTAATACTGCAATTCTTATATTAAAAGGTGAAGCTAAAGTAAATGAAGATAAAATATGTAAAGAAGGAGATTTTATCATATTTGATAATGTTGAGGGAGAGATTTTACTAGAGTCTTTGACTGAAGAGTCACTATTTTTAGTTCTTAGTGGAGAACCAATAAATGAGCCTGTTGTTTCACATGGACCATTTGTTATGAATACACTAGGAGAAATACTTGATGCATATGAAGATTTTAGAAACAATAAGTTTGGAACAGAGAATTTTTAATAATTTATATATAAATTAGAAGGAGTGAATACAATGAGTAAAGTATTATATGTTAAAGCAAATATAAAAAATGAGGGAGAATCAAGAACTTTTAAAGTATCTGATAGTTTTGTAGAAGAGTATAAGAAAAATAATCCAGAGGATGAAATAATAACATTAGATTTATATAAAGAGAATATAGATTTTTTAAGAGTTGATGATTTAGGAAAATTATTTGGACCTAAAGATGAAGAAAGCAAGAATAATTCAATATTAAAATATGCATATCAATTTGCTGATGCTGATAAATATATAATTGCAGCACCTATGTGGAATTTAAGCTTTCCAGCTATACTAAAAGCTTATATTGATTATGTAAGTGTTTCTGGAATTACGTTTAAATATACTGCTGAAGGACCAGTTGGTTTATTAAATAACAAAAAGGCAGTACATATAGTATCTAGAGGTGGTGGTTATGATAATTCACCATATGAAATGGGAGATAGATATTTAAGAACTATATTAGGTTTCTTTGGAATTAAGGATATAGAAACTATTGCCATAGATAATTTAGATGTTATGGGCGTAAATGTTAAGGAAAAGGTAGAAGAAGGTATAGAAAAGGCTATTTCACTTGCAAAGAAATTTTAAATTAAAATAATAGATCTTTAAGTTAATATTTTATTAAAATAAATTTTGGTAATTTAAAAAGTGATATTGAATAAAAAATAATACTGAAAATGAAAAATTTCATTTTCAGTATTATTAATATTTAGGGATAAATTTGTTTGAAATTATCTAAGATTTTATTACTGAAAGGTATAAATTATAATTTTCCTTCATTTAGCATATTAGTTAAATCGTCGAGCATTAAGTTAGCTGATTTTATTCCACCAGCAGTATTCCAAATAAAGTCATTTACTTTATAGACTTTATTATTTTGTACAGCATTTAATGAGTTAAATAGAGGGTCTTGCATCCATTCTTGCTCTCTTGCAGTAGCTTTACCATCACCAGTTTCATAAGTAAAGTAGAATAGAACATCTCCATCAGCTTCTTTTAATCTTTCTTTACCAATTTCAAGGGCAAATTCATCACTTTGTTGAGATGCTGGTCTCTTAAATCCTATTTCTTTTAATATAGTACCAGCAAAAGTATTTCCAAGATATATTCTAGTTTTTCCAGACATAAATCTAATAAGTGAAATTTCTGTATCTAGCTTATATTTATAATTATTTTGAATATAAGCAATTTTATCATCATATTCTTTTAAAGCTTTTTCAGATTCAGATTCTTTATTTAAAACTTTTGCATAAAATTTAAAGTTATCTTTCCATGCTCCTCTTATAGTATCAGAGTAAACAGTTGGAGCTATGGCACTTAGTTGAGAATAAATTTTTTCATGTCTCATTTTATTTCCTATTATTAAATCAGGTTTTAAAGCAGCAATTGCTTCTATATTAGGCTCTCTTTCCATACCGACTTGTTTTACACCTTCAAGTTCGTCTTTAGTATGATCATACCAATCACCAGTAACTCCAGTTACAGCACCTACTGGTTTAACGCCAAGAGCAAGTAGAGCTTCTGTACCTTCACTAGTAAGAATTACAACTTTTTGAGGATTAGTAGGTATTTCTGTAGTACCCATTGCATGTTCAACTGATACCATATTTGTTGGTACAGTTGTATTTTCGTTAATTTTTTTATTAGAACAACCTATAAATAGGCTTACAACTACTAAGCTTGATAAAGCTATAGATAGTAATTTTTTTTTCATACTTAAAACCTCCAAATAATTATTTTTTTGTCGAATGATGTAGAAAAACTAATGAGTTTATGATATCATAAATGATAAAGATTATCAATATTAAATAAAAGTATTTATCTTTTAAGATGGAGGAAGTATATGGAAAAAATTATAAATAACAATAAGACAAAATTTTTCTTACTTTTATTTTTAATAATATTAACAGGAATTCTATGCTATTTAAGCATTACTAAAGGATTTATAAAAACTAATTATGAAACTGTTATAGATGCTTATAAAAATTTTAATGGCTCTCAAGAGCACATAATTATAAAAACATCTAGAGTTCCTAGAACTTTAAATGCTCTTTTAGTTGGAGGAGCACTTGGTGTTTCTGGGCTTTTGATACAAGCATTAACTAAAAACAAACTTGCTTCTCCTAGTATATTAGGTATAAATTCGGGAGCAGTATTTATTTTGGTTATTGCTATAACATATATTCCACAAATTTCTAACATGGGACTTGCATGCTTATCTTTTATAGGGGCATTAGGAGCTACTATATTGGTATATATATTGTCAGGTGGACTTTCTGGTGAAGTTCGAACTATGGACTTAACATTAGGTGGAGCAGCTTTAAGTGCCTTGCTTTTCTCTTTAACTCAAGGAATATTATATAAAAATGATATTGCTTTAGAAGAAATTATATATTGGATGACTGGTTCCGTAGAAGGTAAAAAAATAGATATGATACTTAAATTTTCACCAGTAATAATAGTTACTATAATCTTAACATTCTTTATTTGGAAAAAGCTCAATGTATTTTCTTTAGGTGAAGAAATGGCAAGGTCATTAGGAATAAAAACTTTGTATTTAAAAATATTAATAATAGCTATAGTATCAGTTTTATCAGGAGTATCTGTAGCACTTGCTGGACCCATAGCATTTGTTGGATTAGTAACTCCAAGTATGGTGCATAAATTTATTGGTTCAGATTATAAATGGCTTATTCCTTTCTCTGTGTTTACTGGGTCCTCTATATTATTATCAGCGGATATATTATCAAGATTTATAATTTATCCTAAAGAAGTACCAGTAGGAGCATTAACTGCTCTTATAGGAGGACCATTCTTTATATATATTGCTAAAAGGAGGGGGAAGTAATGATAAATATAAGTAAAAAGACTATAAAAATAAGTATATTATTGTTATTAATTACTCTTTTAATATTTGGGATAAGTTTAAGTTTAGGAGAGGTTATGATAAGTCCCATAGATGTATTAAAAAGTATATTTGGAATAGATACAGGTTTCTCTTCTATATTAGTAATGAATATAAGACTACCAAGAGTTATTATTGCTTTTTTAATTGGAGGATCTTTAGGATTAGCGGGGGCTATACTTCAGGGAGTTGTAAAAAACCCATTAGCATCTCCTGAGATATTAGGTATATCAAATGGTGGAGCTGTTGGAGCATTAGTATTTTTAACAATTTTCACTAATCCTAATAATAATTCTTTAACAACATCAATATTATATATGCCTATATTCACCTTTATATTTTCTTTTTTAGCTGTAGTTATTATTTTCTTTATTTGTGGAAAATCTACATCAACAAAAAAGTTAATTATAATAGGTGTTGGTGTTTCTGCAATATTTAAAGCATTAACTAATATTTTAATAATAAATGGACCAATAGTTTTCATGAAAGAAGCTACAACATGGTTAACAGGTAGTATTTATGGTGCGAATTGGACTCATGCAGCTATAATAGCAGTAATATTTTTTGTTTTTACAATAATAACAGTAATATTTATAAAAGATTTAAATCTTCATCAATTAGATGATGAGATTATAACCGTTCTTGGTAATAAGGTTTATAAAAGTAGAATAATATTATTAAGTATATCAGCAGCCTTAACAGCGGGAGCTGTAACTATTGGAGGAGGAATACCTTTTGTTGGATTGATAGCTCCTCACATTTCAAGAAAACTTGTGAATTCGAAATTTGAGAATCTTATTCCATTATCAATACTTATAGGAGGAATAATCACATTATTAGCTGATTTTGTTTCTAAGTGGTTATTTTATCCACAAGAGTTGCCAATAGGGATATTTACAGCATCTATAGGAGCTCCGTATTTTATATATCTTTTAATAAAAAATAGAAAGTCTACAAATAGGTGATGAAAATGATAAAAACAAATAATTTAAAATTGTGTTATGATGAAAAGATAATATTAGATGATATAAATATAGAAATAGAAAAAGGGAAAATTACAGCATTAATTGGACCTAATGGTTGTGGTAAATCTACTTTAATAAAGTCTATATCTAAGATACTTACTCCTAAAAGTGGTGAAGTCTTAATGGGGGATAAAAATCTTCTTAAAATGCCACCAAAAGAATTAGCAAAGGAATTAGCTATGTTACCACAAAGCAGCAGTGCTCCAGAGGATTTAACTATTTATGATTTAGTTAAGCAGGGGAGATATCCTTATCATAACTTATTATCATTTTGGAGCAAAAAAGATGAGGAAATAGTAATGGAATCTATTAGAAAAATGGGACTAATAGAAGAAAAAGATAGGACTTTAGAAAATCTTTCTGGTGGACAAAGACAAAGAGCATGGATTGCCTTATCTTTATGTCAAGATACAGAAGTTATACTTTTAGATGAACCTACAAATCATTTAGATATAAAGTATCAGCTAGAGATTTTAAATATTTTGAAAGAGCTTAATAGAAAAGAAAATAGAACTATAGTAATGGTAATTCATGATATAAATCATGCTTTGAGATATGCTGATAATATAATAGCTTTAAAGGATGGAAATATATTTGCTCAAGGTAGCAAAGATAAAATTATAAATGAAGATCTTATTAAAAATGTTTTTGATATTAAATGTAGAATTATAGATTCACCAATTGATAATAGTAAGATGTGCGTAACTTATATATAAAATATAGCTTTAATTGCATTAAGATTTAAATAATAAGATTTTTAACTAGAAATATACTATGCTTTTATATTTTGTTCAATAATATTATGTTTAGTAGGGTATATTATAAATAGGTTAAAGAATATTATATTAGTAAAGGTAATACATTAAAAATAGCTTCTTAATAATTATATAATTTATTTTTGTATATTATTGGCTTTTAGATTATTCAAAATGGATTTACATATAAAGTATTTAGATGTAAAATAAAATTATAATATTAAAATGCAGATGATTATTAGGGGAGTTTAGGGAATAAACTCCCTTCTTTTTTGTATTTATGGATATATTAATTTCATTAAAGGGGTGAAGATATGTATTTTAATAAAGTTCTAGGGATGAAAGAGTTTGGAAAAGATGAAAAGGTGTTTTATAGAGTTGCCATAAGGGCAATTATTTTACAGGGTGATAAAATACTTATGGTAAAATCTAATACAGGAGATTATAAGTTCCCAGGTGGCGGAGTTGAAAAAGGGGAGACTCCAGAGGAAACCTTAAGAAGAGAAGTTCAAGAAGAAACAGGATACATATTAAATGAAGTTAAAGAAAAATTTGGAGTTTTAATTGAAAGAGATAGAAGAAGGAGAATGGGTTGTACAATTTTTGAAATGACCTCTCATTATTATCTTTGCAGTGTTATTGAAGAAAGAGGAGAACAACATTTAGATAAGTATGAGGAAGAGCTAGGTTTTACTCCTATATGGATTTCTTTAGATGAGGTAATTAGAGAGAATGAAAATATACTTAATCAAAGAGAAAAAATTAATCCATGGGTGAAAAGAGAAACTTTTGTACTTAAAAAGATTAAAGAATATTTAAATAAAAATTAGTTTTAAATATAAAAATACTTTATCAAAAATTTAATATATTTTTGATAAAGTATTTTTCTTTGTATAGATTTTTAACTTAAAGATTATATATTATAGAAATTAAAATTCACTTAAAAATTAGCTTTTTATTTAAATTTTAGAGCTTTAGATTATTTAACTAATTTATTTAAAATTGGTATATGTTTTTCAATTGAAAAATAAATTTTTTGAACACTTTTGCTTAAGAATTTTATGTAAAGTACGTTTAGTATAATTACAATTAAGAATGAAGCAACAACGTGTTGAGGATAATGGTGTCCAACATATACTCTAGAAATTCCCATTAATATAGATAAAATTACGCAAATTGTTCCAAGCGCTTTATTATATCTATTTAATCCTAAAGCTATACTCATGCTACCAACTGAATGACCACTTGGAAAAGATGAATCTGGCTTGTGTGGATATAATAGCTTTGCATTAGGATCATTTACAAAAGGTCTTGGAGCATAAAAAAAGTGACCTACAATAACGGCTAGAATTAAATTAATTCCAGTAAACACAATGGTGTCTACAGCTATTCCTCTAGCTTTTTTATTTTTACTTATAATTCCTATTAAATAAACAACAATTACTGTAGCAAAAAGAATATAGGGAAGTCTTTTTGAACTAAAAAGCATAATTGAATCTAATAAGTGATTTTTTCCTGCTAACCCATTAATAGAGTTAAAAATGTCATTCCAAAAATTCATATATGGTTCTCCTTAATAATTTCTTCTTAAGTTATATTTATAAAATTTTATGATGCTTGTACATAAAATTTAAAATTAATTATACATAGTTTATTTTAAAAAGAAACTACACAAAAGTTACAAAAAATGAATTTTTATATAAAAATAAACAATAATATATGTTGAATTAAGATTATATTATGACTATATTTATTTTATAAGAATATTATTTGGAGATGTTAATATGAAAAAGACTTTATATGATTATGAAGAAGCAATTAAAAAACTACCTTTAAAAGATAAATATACAAAAGAAGAACTTTTAACAGATGATTTTCTTGTTGATAAAGAGGGGAATATTGAAATTTATTATGCTCCACATAATGAATATATAAATCCTAAGGCTAAAGTGTTTATAATTGGTATAACTCCAGGTTTTAATCAAATGAGTACAGCTATAGCTACAGCAAGAAAAGAATTAGAACTTGGTAATAATATTAAAGATATTCAATATAAATGCAAGGTGGCAGGACGTTTTAGTGGAACCTTAAGAAAAAATATAATTAGTATGTTAAATGAGATAGAGCTTAATAAGGCTTTAAAAATAAATGATTGTGGAGAGCTTTTTGGAGAAAAGGATTATTTATTACATACGGTATCTTTAATTCCTTACTCTGTTTTTCTTAAGAAAGCAAATTATACAGGACATACTCCTAAACTTATAAAGAGTGATTTTTTAATGAAGTATGTTTATGAGAACTTTATTGAGGAAATTAAGAGTTTAGATGATTTTGAAAATATATTATTAATACCTTTAGGAAAAGCAGTTGAGGAAGTACTATTTAAGCTTAAGGAAGAGGGCTTTATAAGTGAGAGACAAATACTTAAGGGATTTCCACATCCATCAGGTGCAAATGTAAATAGAATACCTCAATTAAAGGAAAATAAAGAAAGTATGATTAAAAAAATTAAAGAATTTTATTAACTTACACTAATTAAATTCCTATAGAAATTTCACTTTTATATTTGATTTTGAAAATTTACTTATAATAGTCTTTAATATAAAAAGCTTTAATTTAAATTTTCAATGGGATAATATGGTGTGATAAAATAATTAAGTGAATTAAATTATTTTATCTAAGAGGGAAGTATATAATGAAGAATATTAAAATGAGATATCCAATATATCTTAAAGAGTTTAAGTGTATTGGGGGAGAATGTGAAGATAGCTGTTGCATAGGCTGGGATGTTGATATTGATAAGTTTACTTTTCAGCAATATGAAAGTGTAAGTGATAGTGATATGAAGAATATACTTAAAAGCAATCTTATTAAAAATAAGAGGTGTCAATGTGATGAAATTGATTTTGCTAAAGTGAAGCTAGGGGAAAATAAAAGATGTCCATTTTTAAAGTGTGATAACTACTGTGTTATCCATTCTAATCTTGGAGAAGAGTATCTTTCAAATGTTTGTACATCATTTCCTAGGGTAACTAATAAGATTGATGGAATTTATGAAATGTCTCTTGCTGTAGCATGTCCAGAGGCAGCTAGAATACTTTTACTTAAGAAGGATGGTATTGAGTTTTCAGAAAGTGATGAAGACTTAGGGAAACATATAGTATCAAGTGAGGTTAATACTAAACTAAGTGAAGAGGCCTATCTTCCAGTAGAGTTTCTTAAGGAAATTAGAGAGACTAGTATAAAGATAATGAAAAATAGAAAGTTTTCATTAGATAAAAGGCTTTACATATTAGGTGAATTTATAAATGCTTTAGAGGATGAGTATGAATATAATTGTCATAATACTTTAAGTTTTATAAAAGAATATGATATAGATACTGTTAAAGATTCATACGAAGAAAATTCTATGAATTACGTTATTCAGGTTGATTTTTTTAAGAAATTACTTACTATGCTTAGGGTAGAAAAAGATATAGATAGTGATAGATTTAAGGAATACTCAAAGGAAGTTAGAATAGGGCTTAATTTAGATGAAGAAAATTATTTAGCTAAAAATGCTCAAATGTATATAAAGGCTTTTGAAGAATATGAAAAAGAATTTATAGAAGAAAATAGTTATATATTTGAAAATTACATAGTTAATTTTATTTATAGCAATTTATTCCCATTCTGTGAGAGAGAATCAATATTTGATAGCTATATTATGTTGCTTATAAGATATACATTTATAAGATTTTATTTAGTTGGTATGTATATATATCATAAGAAAAATAAAGAGGCCTTAAATAAAGCTCTTTCAAAAGAAGAAGTAGTAAGATTTATTCAGTGTTTCTCAAAGGTTGTAGAACATCATAAAACTTATTTAATTGACTTATTAAATTATATAAAAGAGCATGATTTTAATAATTTAGAATTTGTGAAAACTTTACTACCTGCATTAAAAAATTAAAGAGATAGGTAGAAATGAGGAATTTTAACTTCGTCCTATGTATATTTAGGATGGAGTTTTTTATTACATTGGGATTAAAAATATAGGTAAAGCTTAAAGCAATATTTTATTTCCTATTTTAATAATTTATAATACAAACTAATATGCAAAGATATGGGTATCTTGTCTATCTTTTAAGTAGGCTTTTAAATTTAAGTATGTTTCAGCTGAAACTTTTGATTTTATGGTTACATTTTGAGTAAAGTTTACTTCTATAATTAAATCATTACTACTTTCAATTAAGCTTTTTATTGCTTCATATGAACTATAAGATGTTTCTATGAAGATAGAAAGTTTTTCTTCTTCATCTTCTGAAATACTTTCATCTCTATAGTTTGCTCTACAAGTACTTTGATCTTTTGTTTCTAAAACATATATCCTAAGTTTATTGCTTCTAGGAAATTCAATTTTTTCTATGGTTCTTAAAAGCTTTTTTAATTCTTCTTTTGAAATATTAAGGAATTCTCTTTTTTCATATCCATCTTCATATACATTAAAAGTATTTTCAAGTTTTTCTATAATCACTTTTCTATTTTTCTTATAGGATCTTATATCTAAACAGTTATATAATTTTAATTCATCTAATTTTTTTATAGAATCAAAAGCGAAATTATTAATTGTAAACATAAATATTCACCTCACTTTAAGAATCTTTCCTAAAGTATATCATTTTTTAGTTTAGACTAAAATAAATTCACTTATTTGATTTATTTATAGTTATTATAGGTTTTTATAATTTTATAAAGTTTAATATTAATATGATTTTATTTATATAAATTTATTTTTATATCATGATACAGTTAATAGGATTATGCAATAACAAAGAATCACTGAGCAAAATACTAATAAATCCATAGTAATAGTCACTTCCTTAAATAATTTGAAAAATTTTAAAATGGGAGTTTTAAAAAGGTTTGTTATGATTAAGTTAATAGTATATTGTAAAATAAGAGAGTTATATTATTAACTTTAAATTGCATATTATTTTATTTTATGAAAGAAAGTTTTAATTTAGAACTTTATGATTTAGTTAAAAAGGATAAATTAAAGTATATATAGCTAACAGTTTAAAACTTATTTACAAAGAAACTTTAAATTGATAATATTTATATAGGATTTAAAAGATTTGGAGGGGAGCATGAAGAGTTACGAGAGAAAACTAAAGATTGAGATTATTACTATTTTGGTGATGATTGATTATATACTTATGATAAGAAGGGCAAGTAGTGAGATAGAAGAATCAGTACTTGCAGGAATTGCTCTTTTATGGACAATTTTTGCTTTAGGATACCATATATGGGATTTAAAAAAGCGTGGATTAACTTTAACAGATGGTATTAAAAGTTTTACTGATAGAATTAAAGGACTTAAGTATTTTAGTAGAATCTACACAAAAATGTTTAAATACGGTACAAGTATAATAATTATATTAGGTATGGTATTAGTTGCTTTAAATGTAATTAATACAGAGGTTTTAAATACTTCATTTATAAAGTATATTATAAACATAGGAATGTCTTTAGCTTTTTCATTAGGAATGACAGAAGCTATAGTATTTTGTATGGCTGGTATAGTAAGAATTATGGAAGAGAATAAAGAAATATAAAAAAATGCTTCACAATTTTGTGAAGCATTTTTTATTTATATGATTTTTTATACAGAAATAAAATTAAAATAGCATTATTTGGTATAATTAATTTTGTTAAAATGTGAAAAATTACAGAGAGGTTTTTATGATATTAAAATTTCAATATGAAAATAAAATTATAGATTTTGAATTAATATTAAGTAAAAGAAAAACTATGAGCATAGAGATTTCCGCTGAGGGAGAAGTAAAAGTAAGAGCCCCTATGGGAATTTCAGAGGATGTAATTATTAGTCAGGTTAGGAAAAAAGGAAAGTGGATTCTTAAAAAAAGAGAAGAAGCTTACAAGCGTAATTCTAAAAAGGTTGAAAAAAACTATAAAGATGGAGATTTATTTATGTATTTAGGAAATGAATATTCATTAAAAATAAAGTTTAGTCCATTTTTAAAGAGGATTTCTGTTAGGATAATAGGAAAAGAATTAGTGGTTTGTATGAGAGAATATAATAAGGAAAGATTAAGAAAAGCAATTGAATTATGGTACAGGGAGGAAGGGTTAAGAATAATTAAAGAAAGAGTTGAGCATTATTTGAAGTTTTATCCTGTAAAGCCTAGAAGCATAAAGGTTAAAGAGCAAAAAAGAAGATGGGGTAGCTGTACATATTATAATGATTTACTTTTTAATTGGAGATGCATCATGGCACCTTTAAAAGTAGTTGATTATATAGTTGTTCATGAAATGACACATATGGTTCATAAGGATCATTCAAAAAATTATTGGAATTTTGTTTCAAAAATTATTCCAAATTATAAAGAACAAAAAATGTGGTTAAAAGAAAATGGAATTATAATGGATATATGATAGGAATAAATAGTATTAAAATTAATATAAAGGATAATTTTAGTATTTTTATAATTAATAAGATAGAAATTATTTAATTAATATTATATACTGTATATGTATAAAATGTTAATTTTTTATCGAAACATTAAAATTTATTTAATATTATTGTTAAATAACATACTTCACAAGTGAGGGTAAGATATGAAAAACTACTATTTAGAAGAGGTTGTGGATGAAATTTACTATAAAGAAGGCAAAGAAAATAGAGAATTAAAAATGGATATCTTAAGTATTAAGATAGAAAATGAATTGAAGATTATAGAAAATTTATGTGGCAATTGTAAAAGAAAAAATACCCTATATGAGGCTATAAAGAATATAAAAAGCTTATTAAAACAATATTATATAGTTTTTAATGGAACTCAAGATGCATTATTTTTAGTTGAAATGCTTAAAGATGGAAATTTTAAATATGTAAGAAATAACAATGCATATCTTCAGGAATTTGGACTTAAAGGAGAAGAGATTATAAATAAAACTCCAAAGGATGTGTTTGGGGAAGAGCTTGGGAAAAGATTCTGTAATTATTATAAAAATTGTATAGAAGGTAAAAGAGTAGTTGTATTTGAAGATGATTTGTTTTTAAATGGGAAGAAAAGAGTGTTCTTAACGAAACTACTTCCTATTGTTGATGAGGATGATGGAGTTTTCATAGTAGGTTCAAGAGAAGATATTACAAAGAGAAAAGAAATGGAAATAGAGTTAGACAGAATGGCTAATTATGATGAATTAACTAATATTCCTAATATGAGATTATTTTTTAAATCTTTCAGAAATACTATAAATGAAAGCAAAAAGATGGACAAGAAGTTTGCAGTTCTTTTTATAGATTTAGATTGGTTTAAGGAAATAAATGATAATTATGGACATGATGTAGGGGATGAAGTTCTAGTTTGTGCAGTTAAAAGAATATACAAATGTTTAAGAAAGGGCGATATTCTAGGAAGAATAGGTGGAGATGAATTTGCAGCTATATTAAAGGATATAAGTGATAGAGAAGAAATTGAAAAAATAGTTAAAGATATTCAAAACTCCTTAAGAAAAAGAATAAAAATAGGAGATGTTACATGTAATATTGACTCATCCATAGGTATAACAATATTTCCAGAGGATGGAGAAAAAATAGAAGTACTTATGAGAAATTCTGATAAGGCTATGTATAAAGTAAAAAATAGAGAAAAGGGAGGATATAGATTTTTTAATAATATGATTAGAGAATATAACTTTAAAAATAAAGATGGTCATGTCCATACAAAATATTGCCCTCATGGTAGTGATGATAATATTGAAGATTATATTGAAGAAGCTATAAAATATAAGTTAGATGAAATAAGTTTTACTGAGCACCTTCCTCTTCCTGAAAATTTTATTGATCCTTCGCCTTTGAAAGATAGTGCTATGAAATTAGAAGAAATGGAATCCTATTTAAAAGAGGGACATGAGTTACAGGAAAAATATAAGGATAAGATAAAAGTAAATATTGGAGTAGAAGTAGACTATATAGAAGGTTACGAGATTGAAACAGAATTGCTTTTAAATAAATATGGCAAATACTTAAATGATGGGATTTTATCCGTTCATATGATAAAAGGAAATAAAAGATATTATTGTATAGATTTTAGCGAAAAGGAATTTAAAAAAATCATAAATGATTTAGGTTCTTTAGAGGAATTATATAATAAATATTACGATACATTAATTATGGCTTTAAAAAGTGATTTAGGACCATACAAACCAAAAAGAATAGGACACTTAAATCTAGTAAGAAGGTTTAATAAGGAATTTCCATATAACTACGAAAAACATATTTCAAAGATAGAGGAAATACTAGATCTTATAAAAGAAAAAGGATATGAACTTGATTTTAACATTGCAGGTTTAAGAAAAAAAGAGTGTAATGAATTCTATATAGAAGGAAAAGTTCTAGAAATGGCAATTGAGAAAGGCATACCTATGGTTTTAGGAAGTGATTCTCATTCTGCTAAATATATAAAATGTATAAAAGAATTCTTATAAATAAGATATGATTTAAAGTAGTGTTTGGTTTAGATAGTAATTATATATCTAAACTAAACACTTACCTAAAACAAAATCTTATAGTAATTTTTAATTTCATTTAAATATAAAATTTAAACCTTTCTAGGAAATTATATAATAAAAATGTTAAAAAATATTGAACGTTTTCATAAAGGGGATTATAATTACATACAGAGAAGATACACATATTAATATTTTTTTGATTTGTTTTGGTACCGTTACCAAAATTGTTTGTAATAATTTATGATTATAATATTATGGAGGGTTAAATTTATGGGTAAAATTACAAGAGAGGCAATACATCATATAGCTCAAAGCAATTATTCTTATGGATATGATAATGAAACTTTGCATTTAAGAGTTAAGACTAAAAAAGGTGAAGTTAATAAAGTGGAAATAAGAATTGGAGATCCTTACATATGGGATGAAGGTGGTTGTGATGGAGGAAATATGAATGCCACTGGAGGACGATGGACAGGTGGAAAAAGTTATCCTATGAGAAAGGAATGCGAAACAAAATACTTTGATCACTGGATAGTAGGGTATAAACCATTAACCAAACGTTCAAGATATGGATTTATATTATATGGAGATGAGGAAACTCTTTTATGCACAGAAAAAAGAATAGAGGAGTTAGATGGAAAGTATGATGAAGAAAAATTAAGTGCTATAGGAAATTTTTATTGTTTTCCATATTTAAATGCCATAGATGTTGCTAAAACACCACAATGGGTAAAGGATACTGTTTGGTATCAAATATTCCCAGATAGATTTTGCAATGGAGATAAATCAATAGATCCAGAAAATGTTGAGCCATGGGGGACAGAGCCTACTAGGGATAATTTTATGGGAGGAGATTTACAGGGAGTTTTAGATAAATTAGATTACTTATGCGATCTTGGAATTAATGGACTATATTTTTGTCCAGTATTTGAAGCTACTGAGAATCATAGGTATGAAACTATAGATTATTTTAAAGTAGATCCAGCACTTGGTGGGAATGAAGTCTTTAAAAAACTTGTAAGTGAAGCTCACAAAAGAGGCATGAAAATAATGTTAGATGCAGTATTTAATCATATAGGTTATTTTTCACCAAAATGGCAAGATGTATTAAAGAATAATGAAAAATCAAGATATAAGGATTGGTTTTGTATAAAGAAGTTCCCAGTGCTTGAAAATGGCTTAGAAAATGTTGATGGAAATAATTTGAATTATGAAACCTTTGGAAGAATAGCCACAATGCCTAAACTAAATACTGAAAACCCAGAGGTTGTAGAATATTTATTAAAAGTCGCTAAGTTCTGGGTTGAAGAAATGGATATAGATGGTTGGAGACTTGATGTATGTAATGAAGTAGACCATGTATTTTGGAGAAAATTTAGGGAAGTAGTAAAGGGAACTAATAAAGAAGTTTATATATTAGGAGAAGTTTGGCATGATGGACTTCCATGGCTTATGGGAGATCAGTTTGATTCAGTTATGAATTACCCTGTTACAGATGCAGTAAAAGAATATTTTTGTTTAAATCAATCTAATCCAGAAGATTTTAAATATATGATAGAAGCTAATAAGGTTAGCTATTTAAGACAAATAGGAGAAACAATATTTAACTTGTTAGATAGTCATGATACTCCAAGAATATTAACTGTAGCTGGAGGAAATAAGGATAAGATGAAACTAGCTTATCTGTTTATGTTTACTCAAGCTGGCTCTCCATGTATATATTATGGAGATGAAGTTGGTATGGAAGGAAATCAAGGAATGGGTATGGAATTCCATAGAAGATGTATGATTTGGGATGAAAATAAACAAGACAAAGATATGCTTAAGTTTATGAAACAAATAATAAAAATAAGAAAAGAAAATAAGGAATTAAATTTATTAGATAATAATTGGATAAGAGCTAATAAGGATGAAAATATACTTATTTATTCAAAGGAAAATATATTTATAATTATGAACAATTCAGAGAATGAAGAAAAGATATATTTACCTAAGGAGCTTAAAAATAATAAGATTAATGATTTATTTGAAGAAAAAATTGAACTCTTAAAAGAAGATATAGACTTAAAGCCCTTTGCATTTAAAGTTTATAAAAAGCTTTAATATTTAATAAATTAAAAAAAGAGTAAGAATTTTAGAATGTATTATATTTTATAATTTTTACTCTTTTTATTTATACTTAGAAAGGATAAAATCACTATAGTTTTAAGGTGTTTTGTGAGTAATAATTAAAAATATAATTAAAACATTATAATAAATAAAATTTAAAAGTTTTTCTTGTAAATGATTACACGAGGTGGGATATGGTGTTATAATAAAAATATAAAGGAATTTATAAGAAGGTGAGAAGATGAGAGAGTTATATTTAAGAACATTAAAAAAGGAAGTAGTACCATCAGAAGGCTGTACAGAGCCAATAGCAATAGCTTATGCAGCATCTATAGCAGCAGAACATTTAAAGGGAGAAATAAAAGAAGTAAATATTTATTTAAGTAAAAACGTAATAAAAAATGCCTTAGGAGTTGGAATACCTGGGACTGGTGGAGTTGGAATAGAAATAGCAGCAGCTTTAGGAATCTCAATTCAAAAATCCTATAAAAAGTTAACCATATTATCTAATTTCACAGAGGATGAACTTAAAAAAGCTAAGGAAATTGTAGATAAAAATATAATAAATATAAAGCAAAAAAATACCAATAAAGCTCTTTATATAGAGGTAGAACTTTTATCTGAAACTTCAAAATCTAAAGTTATTATAGAGGATACTCATACTAATGTAACTTTAATTGAATGTGATGATGAAATAATAATGGACAACAATAGTGAGGTAAGTGAAGATTTAGAGGAAGACTATAAATTATTTAAGATAGCAGATATATATAACTTTGCTAAAGAGGCAGATTTTGATGACATAAAATTTATTTTAGAAAGTGCAAAAATGAATGAAAAGGTATCAGAAGAAGGGTTAAAAGGAGATTATGGACTTCAAGTTGGAAGTAAAATAATTGAAAAGGGTAATTTTAATTTATTTTCTAATGATGCATCTAATAAGATAATTGCAGCTTCAGCAGCAGCCTCAGATGCAAGAATGGATGGGTGTGCAATGCCTATAATGACCACTGCAGGAAGTGGAAATCAGGGAATAGCTTGTTCAATACCAGTAGCTCAAACTGCTAGACTTTTAGATAAGTCTGAAGAGGAATTAGCAAGAGCTTTAGTTTTAAGTAATTTAGTTACAATAAGAATAAAAAAACACATGGGAAGACTTTCGCCTCTATGTGGTGCAGGAATAGCAGGGGCCACAGGGGCCTCCTGTGGAATAACTTATCTTCTTGGAGGAGATTTAGAAAATATAAATTATTGTATAAATAATATGATTTCAGATCTTTCAGGTATGATATGTGATGGAGCAAAGGAAACCTGTGCTTTAAAGATTGCCACAGGAACTAATGCTGCAATACAATGTGCAAACTTGGCTATAAATGGCATATCAGCAACAGCCAATGATGGAATAGTGGCAAAGGATGTAGAAGAAACAATTGAAAGTATAGAAACATTAATACAAAATGGCTTTAAAAATGTTGATGATACTATACTTAACATAATGCTTGAAAAGAAAAAGAATAATAAGTAATAAAGATAAAAGGTTAATATTAATAATTAAAAAGTGCTTAAGAGCCTAGCTAAAGTTAATATATTACTTAGAATCTGTAAAAAGAAAGAATAAATAAAAATATAAATGAAAAAAGATTGTATTAATTTACTCTATAAAACTTTTAAATATATTTTTATAAATTATAAGTTTTATTATTCAAAGTTTTTAATGCAATCTTTTTATATACTTTAATAAAATAATAACTATATATTTTTTTAGATAAGTTTAGATACTTAAAATAAGTTTTAAAAATTTTTATCTAGAACCTTATAAATTTTTAAATAAGTTTTTCTTAGAAGCTATTTTTACTAATAAAGTTGTTATTAATAAGGAGAGTACTAATATGACTAAGGGACTTAGTCCTGTTACTTCTATTAATTCATCTAGTTCAGTATGTAATCCAAGATCAGTAAATAATGATACCAATGGATAGAAAATTAAGCATACTGAAATACTTAATACTGAGCACATAAAAAATATAAGGGTAAATTTATGATATAAGCCATTTCTTAATGAATTATTAAATATAAGTACTAGTGCAAATAAAAATAATACTGGTATTGATATTCCTAGTATAAGATTAAGGGCATAAGAAAAATTGCCATAATTAGCATTTACTATTGTTATGCCATGATTAAATTCTATTTTTCCTCCACATAATAATCCAACCACAGCTTTTGAAATATCATGCAATAAGTAGATTATTAAAAATGATAAAGCAATCATAATTAATGTTGAGATATTATTTCTAAGTTTGTTTGTTGTATTCAATTTTTTCAACTCCTTAATATAAGTAAATAGTGAATGTGAAATAGCTTATCATTAAATTTAAATTACTACAAAAATGAACAAAATGTTAACTAACTCTATATTAATATAAACTTTTTGTAAACATAAGTAAAGGATTAAATAGAAATTTTTATATTTAATTTTATATAAGAATAAAAAAGCAACTTTAGTGAATTTAAAATAATATCAAATATTAGTTGGGTATATAAATATTTCTTTATATACAAACGTTTTCATAGATGTTATAATGAAGATGAATAAAATGTAAATGTATTTTGTAGCTTTAAAGGTGGAGATTTGCATGAAAAAATTTATTACAATTTTATCAGTTATTATATGTCTAGGATTAGGAGGCTTATTAATAGCTAATCATTATACAAGTTTAAAAGAAGAAAGGTTTAATAATATTATAGAAAATGCTAATAAAGCTATTGAAAATAAAGAATATAAGACAGCAGAGGTATTATTAGAAAAAGCTAAACTTATGAACAATAAGACCAATGTAATATGTAAAAAGATACAGAATTTAGAGTTTCATAAAGAACAGCAGGAACTTTATGATCAAGGATTAAGATTGGAAAAGATGAAAAGGTATTCAGAAGCTATAAATGTTTTTAGTGAAATTCAGGATGATTCAAATGATTTAAAAATAAATAGTCATAAAGAAATAGAAGTTTGTAAAAAATGTATAATAGATGATTTTTCAAATAAAGCAGATAAGGCTATAAAAAGAGGAGATATAGAAAGAGCAAAGTATATTATAGCTAAAATTGAAAAAGTAGATAGTGAAAGTACAGAAATAAATATATTAAATATGAAAATAGAGAATTTTAAATCAGCCAAATAAATATCAAGAGTACTCTTGATATTTATTTGGCTGATTTTTTTAAACAATATCTTTTGTATCTAGAAAAGCTTCTTGCATAAGTAATTTAATCATAGCAGGAAACTCTCTAATCATATATTGAACTCTTAAAGATATAGGAGTTTTTGAAGGAAGTCCTTCATTTTTAATATTAAGGTAATCTGCGATTTCCTTAGCTCTAAATAAATGAAAATCACTTGTTACTATTAACACTTCATCTTTATCAGCATGTCTTTCTTCAAGAATTTTTTTACTGAATTCTAAATTTTGAAAGGTTGATTTAGATTTATCTTCTTCTATAATTCTATTAGGATTAATTCCTTTATTAACAAGAAAATTTTTCATAGCCTCAGATTCTGGTATTGGCTCGTTACTTCCTTGTCCACCTGAAACTATTACTTTAGTATTAGGGTGTAATTCTAAGTATTTCAAGCCTTCCTCTAATCTTTCTTGTAAAATTGGGCTTGGCTTGTCTCCATATAATCCTGCACCTAAAATTATTTCATATTCTACATCCTTAAGTTGCTTTATATCTTTAAAATTCATCATTTTATATGTCAAAAAAACTTCAAAAATAAGGAAGACTAGGATAAGTAGCCCTATTAAAATAGATATTCCAACTAAAATTTTCTTCTTTAGCAAATAATCACTTCCTATGTTTATTCTTTGAATTAATATAAATTTTATCCTTAAGCTTATTATCTCATATATAACTTACATAATTATGATTTAAATGTTAAGGAACTATTACAATAATATGTAGGTAAAAATTGGAGTTGTGAAATTTTTGATAATTATATTGACTAGGCAGAATCTGATGATATAATAAATCGTGTTCATATGAAAATGATTATCATTGATGGGGAGACGAGGGTAATCTAATAAGGAAATTAGGAGGACTAAAGATGAAAGGACTTAAAAAATTAGCGATTTTAGGGATCGCAACACTTACGGTTGGAATGTTTGTAGGATGTTCTAGTAGTAAAACTAGTGAAGAGGGCAACACTAGTAATGAAAAAAGGATTGTTCAATCTGTAAAAGGAGAAGTTGAGATACCAGCTAATCCTAAAAAGATAGTAGACATTTCAGGAAGTTCAGAAGAGTTAGTTTTATTAGGACATACTCCTGTAGCTACGGCAAATGTAGACTCATATAAAACTGATCAAGTACCAGAATATATGGCTGAGACGTTAAAAGATACAAAAATAGTTGGTCATTCTATGATGGATACTGCTGATATAGAAGGGATATTATCAGTAGAGCCAGACTTAATAATAATGTCACCTAGACAAGAGAAAATATATGATCAATTAGCAGAAATAGCTCCAACAGTTATAATTAATGATAATGCAAATGATTGGGAAGCTAAGTTTAAAGAGGTAGCAAAATTATTTGATCAAGAAGAGGAAGCACAAAATTGGTTAGATAATTATTATAAAAAAGCAAAAGAAGTTGGAGAGGAAATAAAGAAAGCAAATGGTGATGGAACTTATTTATCTGTTTTAGCTTCTTCAGGTCAATTCATGGTATTTACTGAAGGTGGAATAGGAACAGTTTTAAAGAGTGATATGGGATTACCTCAACCAAGTAAAATGCCAGAACAAGATAGCATAACATTACCTACAGTTACACTTGAAGGACTTACTGAAATAGATGCAGATCATATTATAGTTTTAGGAACAGAATCAGATAAGGCTGATTTAGAGTCAAATAGTGTTTGGAATGAAATGAGAGCTGTTAAGAATGGAAATGTAACAATACTTGATGTAAGTCCATATTTTAGCCAAGCTTATAACCCAATGGGAAGAGAACTTTTATTAGAGTCAATAAAAAATGAACTTGTAAAATAATTAAAATTTTTAGTAGGGGCTGTATCAAAATATAAAGATACAGCCCCACTATTTAAGTTAAAATAGAAATTTTGGTGATACTTTAAGGAGGACAACTTATGAAAATAGGAAGGAAAAGGACCTTGGCTTATGGATTAATGTTTATAGGTTTATTACTTTTGCTTAGTGGAATCATTCTATCTATATCTATAGGGGCAAAAGAAATTGATTTTTCTATGATAATAAATGCTATTTTTACAAATGATGCAGATATAAATACTAATATAATTAGGGATGTAAGAATACCTAGAGCACTTGCAGCAGCTTTAGTAGGAGGATTTTTAGCCGTAGCTGGTGCCATCATGCAAGGAATAACTAGAAATCCAATTGCAGAACCTTCTGTAATGGGTATAACTCAAGGAGCTACATTTATGATAGCTGTAGCATTTGTTTTACAAAGAATATATCCTAATTTAGTCATAAATAGCTTTGCTCTTATGATTTTTGCATTTTTAGGAGCAAGTATAAGTGGTCTTTTAGTATATTTTATAAGCTCTAGAGCATCTAGAAAAGTTGATCCTGTTAAGTTAGCCCTTGCAGGGACAGCCTTAGGAACTTTACTTATATCCTTAGCAATGGGAATATCAATGTATTTTAATTTATCTCAACAGTTAAGTTTCTGGGTATCAGGTGGATTAGTAAGTGCTAAATGGGAAGGTGTAATTTTATTATCTTTAATTGGAGGAATAGCATTTATTGGGGCCATGATTATGTCACCTAGAATAACAATTTTGAGTTTAGGAGAAGAAGTAGCCATAGGACTTGGAGAAAAAACCAATCTTGTAAGATTTATATCCATAATGATAGTTATATGTCTAACAGGTGCTTCTGTTTCGGTAGCTGGTAATATTGTCTTTGTAGGATTAATAATTCCTCAAATATGCAAAGGAATAGTAGGATCTGATTATAGATATATAATACCTAGTTCAATGATATTAGGTGCTGTTTTATTAGTGTATAGTGATATATTAGCAAGGATTATAAACCCTCCTTATGAAACACCAATAGGATCTTTAACTGCCTTATTAGGAGTTCCAGTGTTTATATACTTAGTTAGAAAGGGAGGTAAGTAATTTATGAATATAAAAAAGAACCATAAATTTATATGGGTAACGGGAATTTTAATAGGTTTAATTTTTATTACCTTCTTAATAAGTTTAAATATGGGTTCACTTTCAATTGAGCCAGGAGAAGTTATTAAAACTTTAATTGGACAAGGTACAAAAAGTAATGAAATAGCTATATTTAAGCTTAGACTTCCTAGAATAGTCATAGGAATATTAGTAGGAACAGCTTTAGCAACTGCAGGTACAATCCTGCAAGGGGTTACTAAAAATGATTTAGCTGATTCAGGAATACTTGGAATAAATTCAGGAGCTGCCTTATTTGTTGTAGTTTATATATATATAATGAATGGAAATGTATATGATGGTGTAAGTAATTTAACTATTTTTACTATGCCTATAGTAGCTTTAAGTGGAGCTATATTTGGAGCATTTTTAATATACATATTAGCATGGAAGAATGGAATAAATTCATCAAGACTATTATTAATAGGTATAGGTATAAATATAGCTTTTACATCCTTATTAACAATATTTCAGTTAAGATTTACTACTCAAGAATTTAATAGAGTTATGGCTTTGATATCAGGAAGCATATGGGGAGCAAGTTGGAAATATGTATTAGCAATATTACCATTTATAATTATATTTATGGCTTTAACTATATATAAATCAAGATATTTAGATGGATTAAATTTAGGAGACGAAGTTGCCACAGGTATAGGGATTGAAGTAGAAAAAGAAAGAAGAAAACTAATTATATATGCAGTTATATTAGCAGGGGTAGCTACATCAGTTGCAGGTAGCATAGGTTTCCTAGGTTTAGTATCTCCTCATATAGCAAGAAAATTAATAGGGCCAAAGCATAAGAAATTAATTCCTGTAGCAGCCCTTATTGGAAGTTTAATATTATTAGTGTCAGATACTATAGCAAGAAATTTAATTGCACCAATGGAAATGCCAGTAGGTATAATCGTATCTATAATAGGAGTTCCATATTTTATTTATTTAATGTTATCAAAATAGATATTTATATACCTAGACATAAATTAATATTTATAAATAAAAGGCAATTAAATTTCATCTTAGATAAATTGATTTTAAATAAGATATAAGAATTAAAGTAACAAGTATTTTAAAATCTTATAATTAAAAGTTTTCACGAAAGTAGAAGGAGATAATTATGAATTGTATAACTACTGATAATTTAAATATTTCATATGGAAGTTTAGATATAGTTAAAAATTTAAACTTAAATATACCAAAGGGGAAAATAACTACAATAATAGGTGCAAATGGATGTGGAAAATCTACAGTGCTAAAAACAATAGCTAGAATTTTAACTCCTAAAAGTGGGGAAATATATATAAATGAAAAAAACATAAAAGAGCAGGGAGCTAAGGAGTTAGCAAAGGTTATGGCAGTTTTACCTCAAAGTCCTCAAGCACCTAATGGGCTTACTGTTGAAGAGTTAATAGCCTATGGAAGATTCCCTCATCAAAAAGGATTCGGTAAATTAAAAAAAGAGGACAAAAATATAATTCAATGGGCTTTAGAGGTTACAGGATTAATTGAATTTAGGGAAAGAGACATAGAAGATTTATCTGGAGGGCAAAGACAAAGAGCTTGGATTGCTATGGCCTTAGCACAGCAAACAGATATATTAATACTTGATGAGCCAACAACTTATTTAGATTTAGCCCATCAATTAGAGATTTTAAATTTACTTAAGGAATTGAATGAGAAGCATGGGACAACTATAGTTATGGTTATTCATGAACTTAATAATGCTGCTAGATTTGCCGATTATATGATAGGTATGAAAGCAGGAAAAATAGCTTGTGAAGGTACAGCATATGAAGTTATGACAAAAGAAAATCTTAAAGAGTTGTTTAATATAGATGCAGAAATTATAGAGGATCCAATAAATAAAAGACCAGTCTGTGTGACTTATGATATGTTATAAAATTAAGATGATAATATCTCAAATATAAATATAATTCTAATAATATTATAGTTTAATAAAAATAAATCTTAGGGAATATTTTATTTTCTAAGATTTATTTTATTTATTCAAGCTTTTATAATTAATGAAATCTTTAATATGGTATAATAAAACTTAACTGATATAAATTGGAATTTAAATAAGGTGTAATATCTATAAATATATATTAAAAAGGATTTTTATACAAAAGTATTATTTATTAATTATTATGAAATAAAGGTATAAATATATTAAATAATTTTTAAGTTGATTTAGTATAAAAAGTAGAGAGGGTAATTTATGAGTTTAAAGATTAGAGATATTAAGATAGAAGATTATAAAGAAATTAGTAAAATTAGAAAAATGCCTGGAGTTATGGAGAATATATTGTCCAATAAAGATGAAGAAGATGAATTAATTAAGGAAAAGATTATAAATAGAGGAAATAATCAGTATTGGTATGTTGCTGAAGAAGATGGAAAAGTTTTAGGGTTAGGAATATTAATGAATCATGGAAATTTAAGAAAAAAACATGTTGGAGTAATAACATTAATGGTCAATAGTGATTATCAAAACAAAGGCATAGGAAGTTTATTAATGGATAAGTTAATAAATTTAAGCGAAAGTCTTAATATTATAAGGTTGGAATTATGTGTATTTAGGGATAATTATAAAGCAATAAACTTATATAAGAAGTTTGGATTTAAAGAAGAGGGAATAAAGATAAAGTCAGCTTTGAAAAATGGAGAATATGCTGATGAAATTATTATGGCAAGGATAAGCTTGTAGAGTTAATTTAGGGATAATATATATTTATAGTATAAATAGGTTTAGAGAATAAAGGGGGAGAGGTTATATGTATGAATATAAATTTATAAATGTGCCTGTTGATAAATCATTTAAGTGCAAAAGGGAAGACTCCTTTGAAAAATGTAAAGACATTATAAAAGAAGAAGCTAAAAATGGATGGAGGTTAAAGCAGATTGTTACTCCAATTAATGAAAAGTCAGGTGTTAATATTATTTATGCTTATGAAATAATCTTTGAAAGAAAAGTAGAAAATTATGCTTAATAAAGAACTTTTTAATAAGAGAAATTTAAGAACTATAATTTTAGCTGTAGTTCTTTTTATTATTTTTATATGGGGAACCAATTTAACTGCAATATGGTTTAGTGATATGGGAAAAGAAAAAATATCTATTATTAAGAAAATAGGAATTTCATTTTTAATATTAGGACCTTATTGGGTAGTGGCTATAAGTGGATTTTATAAAAGATTAAGAAGAATATTAAATTACAAATTATTTAATTTTATGTTCTTTATTATATATTTTTATTATTTCTTTCTTATAGATAGTATTGTAAATAATTTAAGTAAGTAGATTGTAATTAAAAATATAGATAGTTATATATTAATAAAGTTATTGGCGAAGTTTCTTAAATAAAACATTTAAAGATTGTATTACTATATTCTTTGTAGGTAATTACATTATAGAAACGTATTTGATATTAATATAAATTATATGAAATCTAGATTGATAACAAAAATAGTTGCTAAATAAAAGCAACTATTTTTGCTTATTTAAATATTACTTAACTGATTTTTTTATTGATTTCAAACATTTCTGATACATAGTATATAAAGCAACCTACAAGAGGTATTAATAAATAAGCATCTTCAAATTTAAAAACAAAAAATACACACTCTGTTAAAACTAAAATGGTACCAATAATTATAAATGTTATACCTATTAAGTCTGCAATATGATCTTTATTTTTTATTTGGTTCACATCATAGTAGTTTTCAATTCTTTTGAAGTAGAAAAGATAATATCCAAGTTTAAATTTCTTATTTTTAAATACATAAAGACCTACAAATAAAAATATTAATCCAACTATAAGAATAAGAATTAAAACCATAATATTTTCTCCTTTCACACTTACTTTTTATTACTAAACTTTTATTATAGAAAACTTTAGCAATAAAAAATAAGCGTATATGAAATATTATTTTTTAGTTAATAAAGATTAAATATAACAATATTGCTTTGTTATAAATCTACATATTAAATAAAAACTTAAATTTAATTTTAGGAATATTAAATAACAAGTAATATTTAAACAATAATATATTTATAATTATATTACTATTTTGAACCAATTTAAACATATTAGAACAATATTTTCCAATAAAGAGGGAATGAATTTGAAAAAATAAAATTTTTCTAAAAAAAGTTTTATTTTTTTGTCATATTATATGATTTTACCGAATATAAATATAAAGTCATAAAATTAACACTAGATTTTAGGGGGAAAAGGGAAATGAGAAAAAGAGGCATTATGAGTAAACGTTTGCTAGCAGTTTTGTGCATGGCATCAGTAATAACATCATTAATTAGTTTTAGAGGATTAGAAGTTAAGGCTTCACCAAATGTGCCATATGATCAAAAAGAATCATTAGCACCATTAGGAGAAGTTTATAGCATTGAAACTTTATTAAATTGGACACCGGAAAGTGATCCAGATGCTAAGTATAATAGAGCAAGCATTGAGCTTCAAGATAGGTTTATGGGAGACATTGTAAATGAAAATGCTAATCCAGAAGCTAAAATAATGAATGTTGCTTTAACTAATCCATATGTTGATAGAGCACCATCACAAGGTAGTGATTCAATGGATGCTTATGTGTTTTCATATTGGCAGTATGTAAATTCATATGTTTATTGGGGAGGATCAAGTAGAGGAATATTTGCACTTCCAACACCAGATGTAGTTGATAATGCACATAAAAATGGTGTTCCAGTTTTAGCTACAATAGGATTTCCATGGGGACCAGGAGAAGGGTATGTTGAACAGGTAAGAGCATTCCTTCAAAAAGATAAGAATGGAAACTTCCCAGTTGCAGACAAAATGATTGAAATAGCTGAATATTATGGATTTGATGGATATTTCTTTAACCAAGAATCCTATGGCTGTGTAAAAGATGATGCAGATAGAATGGTAGAAATGCTTGAGTATATCAAAAAGAAAGCTCCAAATATGGTTATAGGTTGGTATGATTCTATGACTGTTGATGGAAATGTTAAGTGGCAAGATGCTTTAAATGATAAGAATGCTGCTTTCTTCCAAAATGGAGAAAATAGAACAACTGACGAATTCTTTTTAAATTATAATTGGACTCCAGAAAAAATAGAGACTACAGTGAATACTGCTAAATCATTAGGAAGAAGTCCTTTTGATGTTTATGCAGGATTAGATGTTCAACAAAATGCATATAATACTCCATTTAATGATGATTACTTATTAGATGAGAATGGAAAGCTTAGACTTTCTTTAGCTATGTACACTCCAAACTCAACATTCTCAATGGCTAAGGATGTTTATGATTTCTATAAGCATGATCAAAAATTCTGGGTAGGACCAACAGGAGACCCATCAAAATCAGATACAGAGCAAGATTGGACAGGATTAGCTAACTATGTTCCAGATAGATCAGCAATAAATGATTTACCATTTGTGACAAACTTTAATTTAGGACATGGGGAAGATTATTATATAGATGGTTCACTTTCAAGGGATGAAGAGTGGAACAATAGAGCAATGCAAGAATATTTACCAACTTGGAGATGGATAGTTGAATCAAATGGTTCAAAACTTACTCCAGATTTTGACTTTAAAACTGCATACAATGGAGGAAGTTCATTAAAGGTTGAAGGTAAGTTAGAGGCTGCAAATCCAAACCACATTAAGTTATACAGCACTGATTTAAATATAGAGAATAACTCAACAGAATTATCAATTGTTTATAAAACAGAATCAGCTCCAAACATGAAAGTAGGATTATGTTTTGGAGAAAATTATGATGAAGAAAACTTTACATTCTTTGATGTAAATAAAAATAGTAATGGAGAATGGACAGAGGTTAAAATACCTTTAGGTGACCATGTTGGAAAAACAATTTCTGCAATATCATTAAAGTTTGAAAGTGGTCAAGATGTTGAAAACTTTAAGATAAATGTAGGACAAATATCTATAGAAGAAACTGCTGAAAATAATAAAGGTTTAAAAAATAGTGATGTTATTTTAGAAGAAACAATGGTTCATAATTCAAATAGTGCAGAGGCTAGAATTTACTGGAATGGATTAGAATCAGGAAATGAAGATGATTTAGCATTCTATGAAATATATAGAATTAAGCCAGATGGATCTAGAGAACTTATGGGAGCAACTCCAAATGATGCTTACTATGTTCAAGAGTTTGAGAGATATGGAGAAGAAATGGAATTTGACATTGAAGTAGTTCCTGTAGATGTAAATTACAATAGAGGAGAAGGAAAGAGAGTAACATTCAATTGGGGAATTCCTCATGATGCTACACAAATTCCAGATAAAAAGGTTTATGAAAACCTTGCCTTATATAAATCAGTTCAAACTAGTGCAGAGGGTGCTGCAGAACCAGGTCTTAAAGCCGTTGATGGAAAAGTAGATAATAATAGTAAATGGTGTGCCGCTGGAGCTAATAGTGGTTGGTTAACAATTGATTTAGGAGAGCCAAAAAATATTCAAAGATGGGTTGTTAAACATGCTGAAGCTGGTGGAGAAGCAAAAGAAATGAATACAAGAGATTTTGCTTTAGAAGTTTCATATGATGGAGGACAAACTTATCAAGAGGTTGATGCTGTAACTGGAAATGAGGAGGCTATTACTGATAGAAATTTAGCAGAGCCAATAGTTGCACAGCATCTAAGACTTAGAATTGATAATTCAGGAAATTCACCTTGGGCAGCTATAAGAGTATACGAGTTCCAATTATATGAAGAAACATTTACAGATCAAACAACTGAGATTCCAATGAGATTTGTAAATGCTAAAAATAATAAAGGGGCTAATGACTCTGTATTATTTACAAGAGGTAAAGAAGGACAAACTGTTAATCTTTATAAGGGATTAAATGATGAAACTCCTTTTGCTACAGCTACTATAGACTCTAATGGAGAAGCTAAATTTGAAGGATTAGATTTTGGTGAAGATGGTGGAAGAGTTTACTATGGAACAGTTGAAGAAGGTAAGAGAGAAAGTTTAAGAATGAGTGCTGCTTTTGAAGGAGAAAATTGGGAATATTCAAAGGTTCCAGAAAGATTTGAATTAACTCCTTACAAGGCACCAGGAATGAATGGAGAAAATCATAATTATGGTACTTTAAAAATAAAGGATTTAGAAGCAGGAGATATTGTAAGCATATTTAATGACAAGGATTCAATATTCCCAGAGAAGGTTAGTGTTCCAGTAGCCAAAGGGGGAGATACAGCTATTTTAGATAGAATATCTATTAATCCAGAGGGTGGAGTACTAACATTAGAAGTTAAATCAGAAGGCAAGAAGGCTAGAAGAATTGAAGTTCCATATTCAGGTTTTGGCGAAATAGAAATGAAAATAGAAAATGAAGCACCTACTAACTTAAGAACAGTAGATGTTCAAAAGAAGAGTGTAAGTCTTGCTTGGGATTCACCAGAAAATACTTATGGATTAGATGGATATATAATCTATAAGGATAACAAGAAAGTTGGAGAAGTTTCAGCAGATCAAACTGAATTTACAGTTGGAAAGTTAAACAGACATACAATTTATAACTTTAAAGTTGCTGCTAAGTATTCTAATGGAGAAATTTCAAAAAGAGATACAATAACAGTAAGAACAGCTAGATAGATAAACTAAATAATTAATTATAAATGATATTAGATAGATTTAAATATTTTATATTCTATCTAATATCATTTTTTATTAGGCCACCATTATATAAAATTAAAGGCTATGTGGTTCTTACCTTTATATGCAAAAATTCTATAATAATATTATAGAGTTAAATTTGGATTTACTTATAATAATTATAGTTGGAGGACAATAATATGAAGGTTGGAATAATAATGGGAGGAATTTCTTCAGAGAGAGAAGTTTCTTTAGCAAGTGGAGAATCAATTTTTAATCATATAGATAAAGAAAAGTATGAAGTTAGTAAAATAATTATAAATAATAAAAGAGATATCTTAGAAAAAGTTAAAGGGTTAGATTTTGCTTTACTAGCACTACATGGTAAATTTGGGGAGGATGGAACAGTTCAAGCTTTCTTAGATATAATGGATATACCATATTCAGGATGTGGAGCTTTAAGTAGTTCTTTATGTATGGATAAAAATCTAAGTAAGAAGGTTTTAAAAGCTGAAAACATAAGAACAGCAAAATGGATAACTGTGAAGTCTATAGAGGAAATAGATTATGACAAGATTGAGGAAATTGGCTATCCAGTTTTTGTTAAACCTAATAATGGAGGATCGAGTGTGGCTACTTTTAAGGTTTATAAAAAAGAAGATATAAAAAATTCTGTTATGGAAGGATTAAAATATTATGAAGAAGTAATAATTGAATCCTTTGTAAAAGGAAGAGAAATTACTTGTCCTATATTTAATGGAGAGCTTTTCCCTATTCTTGAAATAAAGAGCAAAGCAGATTTTTATGATTATAAGCAAAAGTATGCAGCTAATGGAGCAGAACATTTACCAGTTCAGTTAGAAAAATCTTTATATGATGAAGTTAAGGAAATGGCTTTAAAAACTTTTGAAGTATTAAAATGTGAAGTTTATGCTAGAGTGGATATGATAATTTCAGAAGAAGGAGTTCCATATATACTAGAAGTAAATACATTACCTGGTATGACAGCTACAAGTTTATTTCCACAAAGTGCAGAATCTAGAGGAATATCATATTCAAAATTTATAGATTTAATAATAGAAACATCATTAAATAAGAAAATAAAATAAATAGAAGTTTTCAAAAGTCATTTATTTAAAGATAATTATTTTAATAAATGGCTTTTCATATACTCCTTTGAATAATATTTAGATATATTGTATATTAGATAAAAAAAGGTAATTAATGTTTAGGACATTAGAGAAAGAGGTATTAAATGGAGTTATTTGTTTCAGATTTAGACGGAACTTTACTAAATAAGGATCAAGTTATATCAGATTATTCTAAAAAGGAATTAAATAGACTTATAAGCACAGGGATTAATTTTGCAATTGCAACAGCTAGAAGTCCAGCTACTGTTTCAGATATTTTAGATGGAATAGATATAAAAACACCTGTTGTTCTTATGAATGGAGTTATAATTTTTGATATTGAAAAGAAAAAATATATAGATGTTAAAGAAATAGACAAAGAAAGTGTCAAAGAGATTATCAAAATACTTCAAGAATATAACAAAACATTCTTTCTTTATGGGATAAAAGATGATTATCTATGGGTTTATCATAAAGATTTTACTTATGATTTTGAGAGAGAATATTATGAGGAAAGATGCAATAAAAAACTTAAGTCTTTTAAAAAAGTTGAAAATTATTTAGATATTTTAGATGATAATCAAATAATAAATTTTGTGTTTTTTGAAGATAATAAACTTATAGCTCATGAATTATTTGAGAAGATACTGAAAGTAAAAGGTGTTACTGGTAATTGTTATAAAGATATATATAACGAAGGAGCTTTTTTCTTAGATGTATATAATGAGGAGGCTTCAAAAGCTAATGGAATAAAATTTTTGGCGGATTATGTAGAACATAGTAAAGTTATAACTTTTGGTGATGGAGAAAATGATGTTCCTATGTTTGAAATTGCAGATGAATGTTATGCTTTAGAAAATGCTTCAGCTGGGTTAAAGGCCATAGCTACGGGGATTATTGGCAATAATAATGATGATGCAGTGGTTAGATTTTTGATTGAAAGATTAAAATAGAAAAAATGTAAAATGAATAGAAAAAATATAGAAGAAGTATAATTAATAGGTGTACTTCTTTTATAATTTGTCAAAATAAAGTTTGAATTTTTTGAAAATTTTTTAAAATGGTTTAAGGTATTGCTGTAAATAAGAAAAATGTCCTTTATATAGATAAATACTTGCTTAAAGAGGTATTATTTATTTAATAGAATTTGTATTTTTGCAAAATATATATATGTTTAAAATTTACATAAGGCTTGTAAAACTGATGTAAAAATTGTAAAATTAACGTAAGATAAAGTGAAAAATTTGTCTTAAAGAATAAAAAAATAGGAGGTATACATATGGTAGGAATTATTCTTGCTAGTCATGGGGAATTTGCTAAAGGCATATTACAATCTGGCTCAATGATTTTTGGAGAACAGGAAAATGTAAAAGCTGTTACATTAATGCCGAGTGAAGGACCTGATGATATTAGAGCAAAAATGAAAGAAGCAATCGCTTCCTTTGATAATCAAGATGAGGTTTTATTCTTAGTTGATCTATGGGGTGGAACACCATTTAACCAAGCAGATAGCCTAGTTGAAGAACATAAAGACAAATGGGCAATCGTAGCTGGTATGAATTTACCAATGGTTATTGAAGCTTATGCTTCTCGTTTCTCAATGGAATCAGCACAAGAAATTGCTGCTAATATTCTAAAGTCAGCTAGAGAAGGAGTTAAAGTTAAGCCAGAATCATTAGAACCTGAAGAATCTACTAAAGCTACTACAGATTCTGCTCAACAATCTAACAATGTAGGTGCGCCTGGCTCTTTTGAATACGTTTTGGCACGTATTGATTCACGTTTACTTCATGGTCAAGTAGCAACTGCTTGGACAAAAACTGTAAAACCAACAAGAATTATTGTTGTATCAGACGATGTAGCTAAAGATGAACTTCGTAAGAAATTGATTCAACAAGCAGCTCCTCCTGGAGTTAAAGCGCATACTGTTCCAGTTAGTCAAATGATTAAGCTTGCAAAAGATGATCAACACTTTGGAGGACAGCGTGCATTACTTCTTTTTGAAAACCCAGAAGATGTACTTAGAGCAGTAGAGGGAGGAGTACCTATAAAGACAGTTAATGTTGGTTCTATGGCTCACTCTCCAGGTAAGGTTCAACCAAATAAAGTACTTGCTTTTAATCAAGAAGATATTGACACTTTTAATAAACTTAAAGAAGCTGGATTAGATTTTGATGTTCGTAAAGTTCCAAATGATACAAAAGGAAATATGGATGAAATTCTTAAAAAAGCACAAGAGGAATTAAATAAATTAAAATAATTTGATTTAATATAAATAAGTTATTTTAATGAAAAGGAGGATTAATAACAGTGGATTTAAATATAATTCAAATAATATTAGTTATTATTATTGCATTCTTAGCTGGTATGGGAGGGATCCTAGACGAATTCCAATTTCATCAACCATTAGTTGCTTGTACTTTAATAGGTTTAGTTACAGGTAATTTAATACCATGTTTAATCCTAGGCGGTAGTCTTCAAATGATCGCTTTAGGTTGGGCAAACATAGGTGCTGCCGTAGCACCAGACGCAGCATTAGCATCTGTTGCAGCTGCAATTATCTTAGTTCTTAGTGGAGAAGGGCAAGCGGGAATATCTTCAGCTATCGCTATAGCAATTCCACTAGCTGTTGCTGGATTATTATTAACAATTATTTGTCGTACAATAGCTACAGCATTTGTACACCTTATGGATGCTGCTGCTAAAGAAGGTAATATAAGAAAAGTTGAAATGTGGCATTTCATTGCTATTCTTATGCAAGGTGTACGTATAGCATTACCAGCTGCATTAATTTTATTAATAGGTGCTGGTCCAATAAGCGCATTACTTGCTTCTATGCCTGCTTGGTTAACAGATGGTTTAGCAGTAGGTGGTGGAATGGTAGTAGCTGTTGGTTACGCAATGGTAATTAACATGATGGCAACAAAAGAAGTATGGCCATTCTTTGCAATCGGTTTTGTATTAGCAACTATTTCTCAACTTACACTTATAGGATTAGGTGCAATTGGTGTAGCTTTAGCTCTTATTTACTTAGCACTTAGCAAAAAAGGTGGCTCAGGTAATGGTGGATCAAACATAGGAGATCCAGTAGGCGATATTATCGATAGATACTAAGAAGGGAGAGAAGACGAAAATGGAGAAAAATTTAAAATTAACAAAAAAAGATCGTCTTTCTATTTGGTGGCGTTCAACTTTCATTCAAGGATCTTGGAACTATGAAAGAATGCAAAATGGTGGTTGGGCATTCTCATTAATTCCTGCAATCAAAAAATTATACAAAACTAAAGAAGAAAGATCAGCGGCATTAACACGTCACTTAGAATTCTTCAACACTCACCCATATGTAGCTTCACCTATCATTGGTGTAACATTAGCATTAGAAGAAGATCGTGCAAATGGAGCTCAAGTAGATGATGTAACTATTCAAGGGGTTAAAGTTGGTATGATGGGACCTTTAGCAGGTATCGGAGACCCTGTATTCTGGTTTACTGTTAGACCTATATTAGGAGCATTAGGTGCTTCACTTGCTATGGCTGGTAACATATTAGGACCAATAATATTCTTCTTAGGTTGGAATATTATCCGTATGGCATTTACTTGGTACACACAAGAATTTGGTTATAAAGCTGGTTCTCGTATTACAGAGGACTTATCAGGAAACTTATTACAAGATATTACAAAAGGTGCATCTATACTTGGTATGTTTATATTAGGATCACTAGTTAATAGATGGGTATCTATTAAATTTGCTCCAGTAGTATCAACAGTTCAATTGAGCCCAGGTGCTTATATTGATTGGAATAGCCTTCCAGCAGGTGCAGAAGGTATTAAGGAAGCCTTATTACAACAATCAGCTGGATTATCTTTAACTGCTGAGAAAGTTACAACATTACAAGGAAACTTAGATTCATTAATTCCTGGACTTGCAGGATTATTATTAACATTCCTTTGTATGTGGTTACTTAAGAAGAAAGTATCTCCAATTGTAATTATTCTTGCTTTATTCGCAATCGGTATTGTTTTCCACGTAATAGGATTAATGTAATATTTTTATTTAGCCTAGGTTAGTATAATATTTTACTTAGCCTAGGCTTTTCTTAAAAATAAAAAGGCTAAAAGAGTGTTTATAAAAAATTTTCATAAGAACTATTTATTTTGAAAAGAAATAATTAAGTAAAATAAGTTTATATATTTAATTAGAAAAGAGGTAGATCTATGGTTCAATCACTTAATACAAAAGTGGATTTAGTAGTTGATGCAACATCTTTTTCAGGTCTTGCTGATTATGGACAAATAATGATTGGTGATAAAGGATTTGAATTTTATAATTCTAATGATTATAGAAAGTTCATTCAAATTCCTTGGGAAGAAGTTGACTATGTAATTGCATCAGTTATGTTCAAAGGAAAGTGGATTCCACGATATGCAATTAAAACTAAGAAAAATGGTACATATTCATTTTCTTCTAAAGACACAAAGAAAGTACTTCGTACTGTTAGAAAATATGTTGATGCAAATCGTATAGTTAAGTCATTAAGTTTCTTTGATGTTGTAAAAAGAGAGGTAAAAGCACTATTTAAGAAGAAATAATTTAAAGTTTTTTGTGTAATAAATTCTATATAAATTTAGAAAATTAAGTATAAAAGCAAATATGTTTTAATATTCTTTAAATTACCCAAGAAAATTAATAAAGTTTATTATAAAAGTAAATAAATATGTTTAAATATTTAATTTTAAAGTAAATAAAAGAGTTATTAAAAGAAAATTTGTATTTTTAGTATAAAAGTAAACAAATATTAGTTTGAATAAGAATATTGATTAATTTTACTGATTTAAGCTTTCTATGTAGGTTTGATTGAGAAAATGTAGAGGAGTATAATAAATTTTAAGATACATAAGTTAATTAATGTATGAAATCTTTACTTATAGGATATAAATGTAATGATATGTTTATACTTAAGGGGGAGAATTTTATGTTTAAAGAAAACCTTAAAAATTTATTAACTAAATATGGTACTGTAGAGTTAGTTCTTTATGATGATGAGCTAAACTTGTATGCCATGACACTATGTAAAGAGTGTCAATGCGATGTAATAAGGGAGCTAGGTATAAGAGGAACTGGAGTAGAAAATTTAAAAGATATAGTACATTCCTTAGGATATGATTTTATTTCTTTAAAAGAATATTACGAAAAAGGAACCTATGATGAATATGGTAATAAAATGACTTGTTGCTGTAATGATAGTTCTTATAAGGTTGTTAAGGTCAATTTTAATAAGGATAATGAAGATGACTATTACATGGCATGGGCAACCGTCTAAAAAGCTGCTTAAATTAGTGGCTTTTTATTTTTTATTTAATTTATTTTAGGAAAGTATGTTAAGATATTAATTGAGTATTAAATTTTTATTTTAAATATTTTATTCTTTAAAATAACATTAAAAAGTAAAAAAAATTTAAACTGTTTGTTTCTATTTTGTATTTTTTTATATTTTTTATTTTTATATAATAAATTTGCGATAATCAATTATACGGGGGATAAATATATGAAGAAAATAATGAAAATGGGTCTTATTCTTAGTGTGTTAATATGTTTAGGATCTTTTGTAGGATGTAATTCACTAAACAAAAAGCAGGTTGAGGCCACAGAAAATAAAGAAGCTGTAGAAGCTAAAGATACAACAGATGAAAAAAATACAGAAGGTAAAGATAAGGCAAAGACAAATGAATTAGAGTATTTACCTTTTGATAAAGATCCAAATGCTGAGGATGGGAAAGTTGTATCAGAGTACACTAATGGTCTTTTAAAGGGGACATTACAATATCCAGTTAGAAAAGATGGTAAAAAGATAGCGTATTTAACTTTTGATGATGGTCCATCAACAACTAATACACCAGAGGTTTTAAAGATTTTAGATAAATATAATATAAAAGGAACTTTCTTTGTAACAGGAAATTCTATAAGTGCTGGAGATAAATCAAAAGAATTATTAAAGCAGATTGTTAAAAATGGACATGCTATAGGAAATCATACATATAGTCACGATTACAAATATCTTTATCCTAATAGAAAGATGAATGTAAATAACATAATGTCAGATATAAATAAGAATGAAAACTTAATGAAAGAAGTCTTAGGTGAAGATTTCTCAACAAAAGTAGTTAGATTCCCAGGTGGATACTGGTCTTGGCAAGATAGAACACCTATGAAGGAAAAAATGATTCAAGAGGGAATACAAAACATTGATTGGAATGCCTTAAATGGAGATGCAGAAGGGAAAAAGAAAAATGCAGATGAATTAGTTGAATTTGCTAAGAAAAGTGTAGAAGGCTTAGGCCCTAATGCAGACAATGTAGTAGTTTTAATGCATGATACTTATGGAAAAGAAGAAACAGTTAAGGCTTTACCAAGAATAATAGAGTACTTACAAAGTAAAGGCTTTGAATTTAAGAGCATTAAATAAATATATTATAATTTTTACGAACAATAATTAATTATTTAATAAAAATTCTAAAAGAATTATTAAATAAATATATTGTAAGTTTTATTTAAAAGATAATATTTAATAAAGTATATAAATAAAAATAATATTAAAAATAAGCAAATAATAGGAATAAAAAGCTACTAATTTTATGCACATATGATTTAAGTAATAAAATTAGTAGCTTTAATTTTTTATAATAAAGAAGATATTTTAAAGAATAAATTAAGAAATAATTTGTTTTTTATATGATAAAATAGATAATATAATAAAAAAAAATAAGTTTATTAAATAAGGATGTGATTATATAAGGGATTATTAAGAATATGAGTATAAATTCTAAAAGGTATATAAATTTATAGAGTTTTAGAATAGGTTTAAGAATAAAGTTAAAAAGGAGGAAACTACTCAGCATAATATTTTTGAGTAGGGAGAATACTTTGAATAGATTGTTAGAGCTTAGCAATGAAATATTTAGGATAAAAACAGATGATTATACTTTCCCATTATTTTCATCTTTACATTTTAAGATTATTTTATGTGTAGTAATAACCATATTTATAGCAATTATATTTAAAGAAAAAATAAAAAAGTGGAAATATAGAAGAACATTTGAAGTAACTACAGCACTTATTTTGTTATCAACTCAAATTTTTTTAGCAATATGGTATTCTAGATTCCCTAATTTTTATTTGAAGGAAAGTTTACCTTTGTATCCATGTAGAATTGCAATAATTATGGCAGCAATAGGATTGATATGGAAGAAGAATGATTTTGCAAAATCAATAGCTTATTTTTGGGGAACAATAGGAGCTATAGGAGCATTAATGATACCTATAACTAATTCTTATATTTTTCCACATATAACTTACTATACATTTTTTATAGGACATTATTTTTTATTAATAGCTTCATTATATCTAATATTAATAGAGGAATTTAAAGTGAAAAGTAAGAATGTAAAACAGGCACTTATTTTTTCTTTTATATTTGCAATTTGTGCTTTTATAGCAAATTATTTATTTGATGCAAATTATGCCTTTTTAAATCCTCCAAATGGATATGAAATACTTAATATTATAAATGTTGAAAGTAATATTATTACAACATCAATTTTTGCATATTTTATTTTTGTATTAGGAATATTCATTATGTATTTGCCATTTAATATGAGTGATTATAAAAAAGATAGCTTGTTTGAATGTTCCTTAATTAAATATTAAGCTTACTAAAGAAATTTATATAAATAATGTGGGTTTGATTATTTTAATTTAATATATATTAGAAAGAATTATAATACTAAGCTAAGTAAAATTTAAGATATAAGTATATTAGGGGTTTATTTGAAAATGTATTAAATATATGTATAAGATTTTAGGGAGGTGAAAAGGGGCATATTAAAGGTCTTATATAAAATTTATGAATATATTATCTGAAGATTTTTTATAAGATTTATTTTTATGTACCCTAAAAGTAGTTATGCTTAAAGATTTAAATGAAAAAATAAAAGAATGTCGAGAAAATATAGCCTTAAAGGAAATTCTTGAAAAGAGAAATTTATCACTTGAAAATGAATTGAATAGTAAGGAGAAGGAATTAGGAGAGCTTGAAAAGAGGTTAAATAAGGAGCTTAAGGATGTTCAAAAGTTAAAGAGTTTATCTTTTTCTAATTTAATATCTAATATATTAAGAAATAAGGATGAAAAACTAGAAAAAGAAGAAAGAGAGTATTTAGAGGCAAAACTTAAGTATGATAACTTTAAGTTTAAGGTGGAAAAGTTAAGGTATGATGTAGAAGAAAATAACAACAGATTAGGGCAGTTAATTAATATTGAAGGTAAGTATAAAGATCTTATAAGTGAAAAGAGAGAGTTAGTTAAAAAGTTTAATCTAAATATAAGAGATGAAATAATTGAAATAGAAAATGAAATAAAGGACTTACTAAGCAATAAGACAGAAATTTCAGAAGCCTTAAGAGAAGCTAATAATTGCTTAATGATTAGTGAAGAAACCTTAAAATCCTTAAGGAGTGCTAAGAATTGGGGAATATATGATATTGTTGGAGGAGGAATGATTTCTTCAGCAATCAAACATAATAGAATAGATGATGCTAAAACTTATATGGAGAGGCTTAGTTATTCAGTAGATAGATTAAATAAGGAGTTAGGGGATGTAGATACCTCTATATTTAATGAAGGCTTAAATATAAGTGGATTTTCTTATACCTTTGATATTTTCTTTGACAATATATTTAGTGATTTTTCAGTTCAAGGAGAAATCAATGATTCCCTATATAAGATTGAAGATTTTAGAAATAAGGTTTTAAATTTAATAAGAAAACTAGAAGAAAAAGAAAATAGTGTAGGTCTAAAGGTAAATCTATTAAATGATAAATTAGAAAGATTAATAGAAGAAAATTAAATTAGCCTTTTATATTATATTTAGTATAAATTTTAATTTAAAATATTAGAATAGATTTTAAGTTTAAATAAATGATTAAATAAAGACACTTTAACTTAAAGTTAAGAATTATCTTAATGTGGTTAAAGTGTTTTTATTTTGGAAAAATTTTAGTTTTTATTCAAGTTTGTAATTTGTTAAAAGAAAGTTCATAGTAAAACATGTATAATTAATATATGGTAATAATTAACTTAAAATTTATATGGAATTAATCGTAAAATTAGGAGGAGAATTTATGAGGAAAATAATTCATATCAATGATCAATGGTTTTATGCAAATGATTACAAAGATGAATATTTAAAAAATGAGTTTGATTTTAGTAATTTTGAAAGGGTAGATTTACCTCATACAAATATAGAGTTACCATATAATTATTTTGATGAAAAATCATATCAGTTTATTTCTACTTATGTTAAAACTTTAAAGTTTGATAATAGCATTAAAGGCAAAAAAGTATTTTTAGATTTTGAAGGAGTTATGATAGCTGCAGAGGTATATTTAAATGGAATTCATGTTGGTGGACATAAGGGTGGTTACACTAATTTTTCAATAGATATTACTGAGGCTTTAAAAATTAATGAAGATAATGTATTAAAGGTTGTTGTTGACTCCACAGAAAGACCTGATATACCTCCTCATGGATATGTTGTTGATTATTTAACCTATGGAGGAATATATAGAGAGGTTTCCTTAAGAATAGTTGAACCTATATTTATAAATAATTTATATGCAAGGGCATATGATTGCTTAAAGGAAGAAAAAAGATTAGAACTTGATATAGAAATAAATAATTTTGAAAAATATAGAGATGATTTAGAAATTGTTGTAGAGTTTGGTGATGATACTTTTGAAGAAACTTTAAGTACAAAGTTACCAATTGAAGAAGGAACAAGTATTAAAAATATAGAAATAGACCAATTAAATATGGTTAAGTTATGGGATATAGAAAATCCTAATCTTTATGAAATAAAAGTTAAGTTATTAAAAGATTCAGAAGTTATAGATGAATATAAAGATACCTTTGGATTTAGAGAAGCTGAATTTAGACAAGATGGTTTCTATTTAAATGGAAGAAGAGTAAAGCTTGTTGGATTAAATCGTCATCAGGCTTATCCATATGTAGGATATGCTATGCCTCAAAGGGTTCAAGAAAAGGATGCTGAGATTTTAAAATATGAATTAGGACTTAATATAGTTAGAACATCTCACTATCCACAATCAGTACATTTCTTAAGAAAATGTGATGAGATTGGATTATTAGTTTTTGAAGAGATACCTGGTTGGCAACATATAGGTGATGAAGCTTGGCAGGCAGAATCTATTAAAAATGTAGAGGAAATGATAAAAAGAGATTACAATAGACCTTCCATAGTTTTATGGGGCGTTAGAATAAATGAGTCTCAAGATAGTCATGATTTTTATGTGAAAACTAATGCTATGGCAAAGAGTTTAGATCCTATTAGACAAACTGGTGGGGTTAGATACTTAGAAAATAGTGATTTCCTAGAAGATGTTTATACCATGAATGATTTTATACACAGTGGGGGAGAAAAAGTATTAAGAACTCAAAGTGAAGTAACAGGACAAGCTGATAAAGTTCCTTATTTAGTAACTGAGTATAATGGGCATATGTATCCAACAAAAAGCTTTGATCAAGAGTGTAAAAAAGTTGAACATGCTTATAGACATTTGAGAGTTATTAATGAATCCTTTGGCTTAGATGAAATAAGTGGAGCCATAGGATGGTGTGCTTTTGATTATAATACACATAGTTCCTTTGGTTCAGGAGATAAAATTTGTTACCATGGAGTTTCTGATATGTTCAGAAATCCTAAGTATGCAGCTTATTCATATGCTAGCCAAAAGAAAGTAGAAGATGGTGTTGTTTTAGAGCCTATTACTTTAGGGGCTAAGGGAGAAAGAGATGGAGGAGCAATACTTCCATTTACAGTGCTTACAAACTGTGATTATATTAAAATATTTAAAGATGGAATATATATAGATACTTATTATCCTAACAAAGAAAAGTTCCCTAATTTACCACATCCACCAATAGAGGTTTCACATATTTTATCTATGGATTCAGAAATACCTCTTACTGAAGAAGCAAAAAAAGAAATTAAAGACTTTGTATTAAATAAATTAAAAGATTCTAATTTAACTAATTTAGCTGAAGAAGATTTTAAATATATTGAAGAATTTAGTGAAAGAGTAAATATACCTGTATTTAAAATAATGTCTTTAGTTTATAAATTAGCTGGAGGTTGGGGAGATAAGGAAAACTCTTTAATAATAAAAGGCTTTATAGATAATAAAGAGGTTGCTTCAAAAGAAATAGGTGAGCTTAGAAGCATGAATAAGTTAGAAGTTACACCAGATGATTTAGAACTTTCATTAGATAAAACAAGTTATGATGCTACTAGAATTGTGGTTAAACTTTTAGATAACTTAGGAGAGGTTCTTTTCTTAAATAATGATTTTATTGAAGTAGAAATAGATGGACCTTTAAGTATAATGGGACCAAGTAAGTTTGGAATCTCTGGTGGAATAACAGCTTTCTGGGTAAGAACTCAAGGGCAAACTGGACTTTGCAAAATAAAGGTTAAGAGCATGTACTTTGAAGAAGAAATTTCTATAGAAGTTAAGTAGAGTTAACTTATTAGTATTTTTATAGGAAGACTTAAGTAATTTTAAATTAAAGAAATAGATTATTTTTTAAAGTGAAGTTTTGCTTTAGATTAATTTAGAATTAAAGATATATTTGAAATTTAGAATTTAGTTAAGGAATTTAAAATAAAAAGAGGGAGTTATATCAAAACTTAGATATAAGAATTATAAATGTATTTAGAGAGTTAGTGAATTTCACTAAGAATTTATAATTTTTATTTATAAGTTTAAATTGATATAACTCCTTTTTATGTAACTTTTGAAAGGACGACAACTGTCGAAATTATAATTTTTAAGAGTAAGAGGGTCCATTAATATTATTAGCTAAATTAAGAACAAATATCCTTATAATTTATATAGGAATTAATAGGGAAAAATAGGGGGGAGGTGAATAATTTATTATTGTAGAGTTATTTTTACTGTATAACCAGTAATAATATTGGGAAGTTTTAGGAGAAAAACTGGAGATCGATTAAATATTCATATATAATTCATTTAAAGTCTATGGACAAGACTTTATAATTTATTCATTCCTAAGTTAGAAAAAAGTGTTGATCTTAAAGGTTACAAGAAGATGTAAAAGCCAAGATGACTTATACATATAGAGGTAGTTAAGATAGAACACTTTTTTATTTAATAGCTAAATGATTTTTAAGTTGTATTCTTACTTAAATATAATAAATTTTTTAAGTAGTAATAGCCTCTACAAAGAAATACTAAAAGGATTTTAGTTATACTTATTAGGAAAAACAAAGGATAACTAGGAGGGAAAAACATGAGTAAAATTTTAATTTCTATATTATTATCTTTAGGATTATGTTCTGGAGGTGCTGGGGTGAGATATTTTAATAGTAATAATATATCTCATAAAAATGTACAAGCTAACCAAAGTGTTTCAAATGAAAGTTCAGAAAAGGTAGAAGCACAACAAGGAGAGAAATCCAAGGAAGAAACTAATATTTTAAGCAGTAATCCTTTTACTAAAGTTTTTGAGAATATAAGTAAGAATTTTTCTAAGGATAAAGTAACAGATACTACTAAAAAAGAAGAGAGTGTTAAAAATACTCCACAAGATGAAGAGGCAAAGGTAGAATCTAATTATGAAAATGGAAAGTTAGAGATTATTCAATCAAATAATGAAAATAAAGAAGTTTCACAAAGTAACAATGAAGAGGCAAATCCTTCAAAGGATAAACAAGAAGAAAAGCCAGTTGAAAATAATAAAGTAGAGAAAGAAACTAATAAGGAATCTGTGCAAAAACAAGAAAATAAGCCTGTAGAAAATCAAGTTGAGAAACCAGTAGAACAATCAAATAATAGTAGTTCTTATATAGCTCAAATTGAACAAATGATATTCAATAAGGTTAATGAAGAAAGAGCTAAGGCAGGGGTTGCACCTTTAAGTTATAGTAACACTATGCAAAAATATGCTCGTATTAAGTCAGAGGATATGGGAGTGAGAAAATATTTTTCACATGAAGATCCAAATGGACAATTAATAACAGCTAAAATGAAAGCTGATGGAGTTTCATATAATGCATGGGGAGAGAATATAGCTTATTTAGGTGGATATTCAGGAGATTCAAACATAGCTAACCAATTTATGACTAATTGGATGAACTCATCAGGACATAGAGCTAATATACTTTCTCCTAACTTTACTTCTATTGGGGTAGGAGTTTATAAAATAGGAAATACATATTACGCTACACAAGAGTTTATGAAATAGAATAAGAATTTTAAAAGGCGTGTATCAAAAGTTTTTTTGATATACGCCTTTTTTATAAGGGTTTTTAGCTTAATAAATTAATTTTTTATAAAAAGTAATATGAATTTTTATGGGATTTTTGGTATATTGTGTATAATGTAAGTGGGTTTTATTTTTTAGTAATAATATTTCTTACAGTTAACCTATATAGAATAGCTGTGGTATTAAAAAATAAATTTAGATAGGGTAAAGGAGAGGGGGAAAAATATAGTTTAATAAATTAGAGCTAAAGATGAGAAATAAGAGGTTTTAATTGGAATTAGGGGATGGAATTTATGAGGGTTAATAAGAAAAAGGGTACTCTTTTAATCAATATTAAGTATATTATGGGATATGCTTGGAGTCAGGACAGGGTTTTGTTTGCGCAATGTGGTGTTTATACTATTTTGGCATCTATTGCACCCTTTATAGGGATTTTTTTACCAAAATTTTTGATTGATGAACTTTTAGGACAGAGAAGAATAGAAATAATCTTAATGACTTTAATTGGATTTTTTCTTTTATCTTCAGTTGTGAACTATTCTATAGCTTGGCTTAGATGTGCATATAGTCCTAGGGTTACAAAGATTAGAACTGATTATATAACAATGATAAGTGATAAAATAATGAAAATGGATTTTAAAAATACTGAGGATCCTGAGGTTTTAAATAAAATAAAAAGTGTTATGAATGCAGTTATGAGTAATAATACAGGGGTTGAAGGAGTATATCATACACTTTTAGGACTCTTTGGAAGGTTAACTGCCTTTGTAGGATATATATCTATAGTATTATTTTTAAGTCCATGGATTTTATTATTCTTAATAATAAATGTTTTAATAAGCTATGCTTTAACTATGAGGGTTAAAAAGTATGAGTATAGTCAAAAAGAAAAGGCGGCTGATAAGGATAGAAGAACTTTCTATGTATTTGATACAATGTATGATTTTGCTTATGGTAAAGATATAAGAATATATGACTTAAAAAATATACTTATTGATAAATTTAAAAAATTTAGGGGAGAGAGAATAGATATATCTAATGATGTCCAAGAAAAACAATTAAAGGTTAAGATTGTTGATGTAATACTTCTTGTAATAAGAGAATGTGTGGTTTATGGATATTTAATATATAATGTGCTTTTTAGAGGAATGGGCATAGGAGATTTCACAATGTATTTTTCAACAATAAATGGTTTTGGAGATTGGATGAAAGGTATATTAGATGATTTAGCCCATATTAAGGCACAAAATATGTATTTAGATGATATGAGAGAGTTTTTAGAAATTAAGAGTGAAGATAAAGAAAAAACTAGGGATATACCTATTGATAGTTCTTATGAAATAGAATTTAAAAATGTATCATTTAAATATCCAAAAACAGATAAATATATTTATAAAAATCTTTCATTAAAGATTAAAAAGGGGCAAAGACTTGCTATTGTTGGAATTAATGGAGCAGGTAAAACAACCTTTGTTAAACTTTTATGTAGACTTTATGAGCCAACAAGCGGAGAGATTTTAATAAATGGGGTAAATATAAAAGACTTTTCTAAGGAAGAATATTATAAAATCTTATCAGTAGTGTTCCAAGATATTAAAACCTTTGCATTTACTGTGGCAGAAAATGTTTCTCTAGAGAATTTAGAAGATGTTGATAGAGAAAAAGTTTTACATTGCATAGAAAAGGCTGGAGTAGGAGATAAAATAAATTCTCTTCAAAAGGGAATAGATACCTCTCTTTTAAAAATTTTAGATGGAGAAGGGGTTGAATTATCAGGAGGAGAAAATCAAAAGTTAGCCCTAGCTAGAGCCTTATATAAGAATGGAAAAATAGTAATCTTAGATGAACCAACCTCAGCTTTAGACGCTGTAGCTGAATATAATATTTATAAGGGATTTGACGAGCTAATTGGAGATAAAACAGCAATTTATATATCTCATAGACTTGCAAGTACAAAGTTCTGTGATGTTATAGCTTTCTTTGAAAATGGTGAAATTGTTGAGTATGGAACTCATGAGGAATTATTAAAGAAAAATGGCAAGTATAGTGATATGTTTAATATACAAGCACAATATTATAAAGAAGAAAGTGGGGCTTTAGCATAATGGAGAATAAAGAAAAGTACACAAGTGATTTATATATAATAAAGCATTTTTTAAAGTTAGCTCATGGAATATCAAAGACCTATATACCAACATTATTCTTTTCATCTTTATTTGCAGCAGCAGTTCCTTTCTTAAATATAATAATGCCAAAGTATATTATAGATGAACTTTTAGGAGCGAGAAGAATAAAGGTTCTTATTTTGTTAGTTTTATTAACTGTAATAGGTAATGGAGTATTAAACTTAATAAATAGAGTTTTAGATAAAAAATGTAATATTAAAAACGAAGAGGTAGTAGCAGGTTTTGATTTGCTTATAGGAAAGAAAGTTATGGACTTAGATTTTGAAAATATTGAAGATCCAGAGATTTTAAACTTAAAGGAAAGAGCCTTATTTCCCATAAGAAATCAGGGAGCTATTTGGCAACTTACTTACAATATATCTAAGGGATTAACTGAAATACTTAAAATAATTGGATTAATAGGAGTTATTTTAACTCTTGATTGGATTATTATAGCCCTAATAATTTTAATTGTTCTTTTAAGTTCATTTATGTATAAGAAATCTCAAAGGTTACAGCATAAATTTTTTGATTCCTTAATTCCACTAAATAGAGAGTTTGGGTATTATATTAATACAATAAATGATTTTTCAGCAGGTAAGGATATAAGACTTTATAATGTAGCCCCTTTATTTGTAAAGAAATTAGATGAGTTTAATATAAATAGTACCAATGCATTTATTAAGATGTTTAGCAAATTAGGTGTGTATGAGGGATTAAATGAAATAGTATTACAATTACAAATGGTTATAGTTTATGGATATATAACTTATAAAGTTTTAATAAATAGTATAGGAATTGGTGACTTTACAATGTACACAAATGCTGCCATAAATTTTAGTAAATCCATATCTAATCTTTTTGGAAGTTATGTAACTATAAGACAAATGTGTAGATATCTTCAGGCTTTTATGGAGTTTGAAAATATAGAATCTAAACACACTAAAGAAGGTAAGAAGATTGGAAATTTAGAAAAGGTTAATATTGAGTTTAAAAATGTATCCTTTAAATATCCAAGAAGTAAAGAATTCACCTTAAAAAATGTTTCAATAAAAATAAATGAGGGTGAAAAATTATCAGTAGTTGGATTAAATGGTGCTGGAAAAACCACTTTTATAAAGCTTTTAGCAAGACTTTATGAGCCAACAGAGGGGGAAATTCTATTAAATGGAGTTAATATAAATGAATATGATTATGATGAATATATGAAACTTCTATCAGTAGTATTTCAAGATTTTAAACTAATGTCCTTTTCAATTAAGGAAAATATAGCTTTAAATGATTTTAATAAGGTTAAGGATGAGGAAATAGAAGAGGTTCTAATAAAGAGTGGCTTTGGAAAAGACTTAGAAAAGTTACCAAAGGGAATAAATACTCCTATATATAAAAACTTTGATGAAGGTGGAATAGAGTTTTCTGGGGGACAAGCTCAGAAATTAGCCATAGCTAGGGCAGTTTATAAGAATGCACCAATAGTAATCCTTGATGAGCCAACGGCAGCTTTAGATCCAAAAGCTGAGTATGAAATATATAGTAAGTTTAATGAACTTATAGGAAAAAAGACAACAATATATATTTCTCACAGATTATCTAGCTGTAGATTTTGTGATAACATAGCAGTATTTCAAAAAGGAAAACTTATTCAATATGGAACTCATGATGAACTTGTAAAAGATAAAGGCAATGAGTATGAAACTATGTATAGTGCTCAAGCACAATATTATATTTAATATTTATATTTAGAAGACAAAAAGATAGAGTTTAATCACTTTCTTAGGTAGATAGAAGAAAAAAGCTTCTATATAAATACTTAGGAAAGTGATTTTTTATATTACAATAGATTCTTTCTTAAACTTTGCTTAATTCTTAGGTTTTAAATTGACTTAATAAGACTAATTATGATATTTTAAGGAAAAGTTAACAAAATTTTAATGGGGGATGGACTAATGGACAAAAAGCTAAGCAATAAAGCTATTAAGTCATGGATTTTAGGGAGAACAATAGGGTTAATTGTATTAGTGATTATTTATTTAGGAATTATATTTGTTTTACCTAAGATGGATATCCAATGGGCTGATTATATTTTGAATAATCACATGAGAATAGTGAATATTTTAAGCTTTATAATTATAGGGATAACAGTTTTAAGTGCTTATATTGAGCCTTTTTTTGAATACAAACAGTGGAGTTACAGAATAGATGAGGAAGAGATATTCTTCACTGAGGGAGTTTTTTTCAAAAGAAGTGTAACTATTCCTATAGTTAGAATTCAGAATATAAACTTAAGTGAAGGGCCAGTAAATAGAAAGTTTAATTTGGCAGATGTAAAGATAGGAACTGCTGGGGGAAGCTATAAGATTCCTAATCTTGATAAAGAGGAAGTTGAAAAGATTAGAGAGTTTTTAAGGATTAAGATTAATGAAAACGTTAGAGAGGAGCTTTAGGCATAATTATGAATGAAAAATTAGCTAATAAAGAAATAAGTCAATGTAATTATGAAAAAGAGAGCCTTAATAACAGGGAAATAAAAAATAGTGTAAGAAGTCTACTTTATAATATAGTTAAGGGAATGATAAGTGATTTTGGATTAGGTCTTATATTTGTAGTATTTTTAAAACAATGGGTTTACATCTTAATAATAGTTTTAGTACTTTTAGGAATTGCAATTTCAATTCTTAGTTGGAAGAAAGAGTATATGCTTTTAAAAGGAGATGAAGCTCATTATCATAAGGGAGTTTTTTCTAAAAATACTACAATAATTCCAAAGAAGAGCTTTAAATCTATGGATATTTCTCAAAATTTAATAGAGAGAATTTTAGGATATAAGATTGTAAAAATTGAAAGTCCCTCTAGAGAGGTTGGAGAAGAAGATATTAAAATGAGCTTAAGTGATGAAGATATAGCTTTGCTTAAGAGTTTTGCCTTTGGAACTAACAAAGAATTTAATAAAGAGCTTAATAATGAAGTAAATGAAGGCTTTGACTTGAAGGAGAATATATTTAGAGAAAGTTTTTTAGATTCTGAAGTTGAAAAGTTAAAAGAGGATTATGATATTACTTTAAATAATAGGGAAAATATAAATGAGAGTGAAAAGGTACATATAAATAAGAGTGAAAAAGTAAATATTAAAGAAAAGAAAATAAGCAATAAAGATTTAATTTTATATGGATTTACAAGCTTTAATTTATTTATAGCTATTATTTTTATATTTAATGCTTGGGGTAAGATTGAAAAATTTATAAATTCAGAGTATGTTGATAGTGTTATAAATGGGTATATTGCAAATGAGGCTTCAAAAATAGGGATTATATTTGCAATAGTTGGATTAATCGTAGCTTTAATTATATTAAAAGCCATAGCTACAGTATATTATTTTATAAAATATTATAATTTTACCCTTTTAAAAGAAGGAGAAAATATAAAAATAAAATATGGATTCTTTAGCACAAAGGAATTTTCTTTTAAGGAAAATAGCATAAAGCTTATAAAATTAAAATCAAATCCTTTAAGACAACTTTTAAAAAGATATGAAATAAATGTAGTTATAAAAGGCTATTCTGGAGAAGGAAAAGAGCAGATAATAATGTATCCCATAGGAAATGACAAAGAAGTTCAAAATATAATAAGAGAATTTATACCTCAGTGGAGCATAGAAGGTGATGGAGAAGGAATAAGACATGGAAAGATATTTATGATTCTAAAACCAGTTTTAATAGTATTTATTATATCTTTAGTAGCCTATTTAATATTAAAAGTAAAATGGGTATTGCTTATTAATATAATTAGTCTTATAACAATTCCTTCATCAATTTTAAAAGGAAGAAATATAAATCTTAAGATTGAGGAAAATAAAGTTCGTGCAGTAACAGGAGGATTCTTTAGAACAATACATATTCTTAAGGGGAAGGACATACAAGCTGTAGGCTTTAATACAAATCCCATACAAGAAAAAAATAATATAGGCAAAATTGTAATTGATTATTATAGTGAAAATTCAGAGGAAATAAATTTACCTTATATGAATAAGAAGTATGTAGAAGTATTATTAAATAGTTCTAAAGGAATTATGCATAGAAGATAATAAAAAATGTAACTACAAAATAAGTAAATACCACCATAGGTAATGCTTCATAATCAAGTAAGACAAGTTCATTTATATTCAATAAATAAGGAAACAACAGTTTATATAATGTGTCAGAGATAATAACTCCTAGTAATCTTTTTTCTAAAAAATCCATAAAAGAAGAAATAAAAAGGTTGTATAAGTTAATTTAACTTTGCAACCTTTTTTAGTTGTTTTTAAATTGGAGATTTAAAAATGAAATAAAAACTATAAATATATTTTGAGGATTATCCCTAAGTTCAAAATATATAACATTGACAATTGTCGATATATAATTATAATGAAATATAGTTATAAAAAGTTTTAGTATTAGGAAGTGAAGAAATATGGAGGATAAGTTTGAAATAAATTCAAGGGTTTTTAAAGCTTTGGGAGATTCAAATAGATTAAAAATAATAGATTTGTTATCAAGTGGAGAAAAGTGTGCTTGTGAAATATTGAAGTTTTTCGATATATCTCAATCTACCTTATCACATCACATGAAGATTTTAAGTGAATGTGGACTTGTTAAATGTAGAAAAGAAGGAACTTGGAATCATTATAGTTTAAATTTAAATAATGCAAATAAATCTATATTATTTTTTATGGAAATAATAACATGCTTAGATTAGTATGAATTATTTAGGAAATATGATAAATGGTGAAACTTAGTTTAAGTTAATTAGAATTAAAATGTTTAAAAAGATATTAGTTTATTATGAAAAATAGTTTAGTAAAAGGGGAAGAATTATGAAAAAAGTAGCCTTTATATGTGTACACAATTCTTGTAGATCACAAATGGCAGAAGCCTTTGGGAAAATACTAGGATTAAATGTCTTTGAAAGTTATTCCGCAGGTACTGAGGAAAGAGATAAAATAAATCAAGATGCTGTTAGAATAATGAAAGAAATTGGAGTGGATATGGAATTAACTCAAAAACCAAAATTATTAAGAGAAATTCCAGAGGTGGATATAGTTATAACTATGGGATGTAATGTTTCCTGTCCAACATTACCTTGCAAGCATAGGGAAGATTGGGGGTTGGAGGATCCAAGTGGAAAGAGTGATGAAGAGTTTATATACACAAGAGATAAAATAAAAGAAAAGGTAGAAGATTTAGTAAGTCGTATAAAAAATGGGCAAATTTAAATAGGAGAAAGGGTAAATGAAGAAAATAGATTTAACCAAGGGTAAGGTACTAAGTGTCCTTACCACCTTAGCTCTTCCTATTATGGGAAGTTCATTCCTTCAGTTTGCTTATGGGCTTATAGATATGTTTTGGGTTGGAGGTCTTGGAAGTAGTGCAGTGGCTAGTATTGGCTCTTCAAGCTTTTTTTTAGGACTAGGATATTCTATAAATGCCTTAGTAGTTACGGGAACTGGAATTAAGGTTTCTCATGAAGTAGGGAGAAAAAATGAAATAGAGACAGAGGATTATATAAGAAATGGTATTATAATGAATTTTCTTATAGGACTAATATATGCATTAGTATTAGTGGTTTTTGGAAAAGGATTCATAGGATTTTTAAATTTAAATGATCCCTTAGTTGAAAGAGATTCTTATATATATTTAGCTGTAAGTGCTCCAGTATTATTTTTTAGCTTTTTTAATTATCTTTTTACTAGAATATTAGCTAGCTTTGGTAATAATAAATTAGCTTTAAAAATAAGTGCTACAGGTATAATTTTAAATATGATATTAGATCCAATATTAATATATACCTTTAAACTTGGTGTTTTTGGAGCAGCAGTGGCAACCTTACTTGCCAATATACTTATGTTTTTTATGTATATATATTATGGAAAAGGAATATTTAAAATAGATTTAAAAAAGAAAATAAACTATGAAAAAGTAAGAGAAATAGCTAGATTAGGATTTCCTATGGCATCTCAAAGGGTACTTTTTACCTTAGTGAATATTATATTAGCTAGAATTATAGCTAGCTTTGGAGCAGATGCTATAGCAGCTCAGAAAATAGGGCTTCAAATAGAATCTGTAAGCTTTATGGTAATTGGAGGATTAAACGGGGCTATAGCAGGATTTACAGGACAAAATTATGGAGCAAAGAAACTAAATAGAGTAAATGAAGGGTATAAGAAAGCCTTGCTTTTAGGAGCTATATACTCAGTACTTGTTTCAGCCTTATTTATTTGTATTCCAGGATTATTAGTAGGATTATTTGTTAAGGATGAGGCTACAATAATAATTGGAAGCAGTTATTTAAGAGTACTTGGAATAGTTCAGATATTTAGTAGTTTTGAGATGATATCAAATGGGGTATTCTCAGGATTAGGACTTCCTAAAATACCATCAGCCATAAGTATAATCTTTACTATGTTAAGAATTCCTATGGCCTTAGTTTTAGTAAAGTTTTTAGGGATAAATGGAGTTTGGTGGAGCATTGCAATATCAAACATATTAAAAGGAAGCACATCTTGTATAATTTATAGATTAAAAATTTATAGAAACTATATTGTGTAATTAATAGTATTTTTCATTATGACTGTATTAGGTAACTTAAATTAAAAAGTGCTTTAATACAGTTTTTTTTATATAATAAATTAAAGACAATAAAATCGTAATACTTTAAGAAAGCTTAATATATAGCTTTAAAATTTTATCTGTTAAGAAAGAATATTATAAAATTAATTATAATGGAAGGACTGGTTAGTATGAAGAGAATTCTTATAATTGAAGACACAGATACCATAAGAGAAGAACTTACAAAACTTCTTACTAGATATGGATATGAAGTTTTAGCTCCAACAGATTTTGAAAATATATTAGAGTATGTTAAAGAAAATAATTCAGATTTAATCCTATTAGATATAAATTTACCTTATTTTGATGGATATCATATTTGTAGAGAAATAAGAAAAGATTCTAATGTGCCTATAATAATAGTTACAAGTAGAGATAGTGATATGGATGAAATTATGAGCATGAATTTAGGAGCTGATGATTTTATAACAAAGCCTTATAATACTCAAGTTTTATTAGCTAGAATAGCCTCATTACTTAGAAGAACCTATTCTTTATCAGAGCAAGAAGTTTTAACATATGGTGATTTAAAGCTTAATTTATCTAATGGAACAATTTCTTGCAGAGGAAAAGAAGAAGAGTTAACTAAAAATGAACTTAAGATATTATCACATCTTTTAAAAAATAAAGGAAATGTTGTTTCAAGGGAAGATCTTATGGATTATATGTGGAACTCAGATATTTTTGTAGATGATAACACACTTTCAGTAAATGTAACTAGACTTAGAAAAAAATTAGAAGAGGTTGGAGTAAAAGGTGCTATAGAAACTAGAAGGGGATTAGGGTATATTATGCCATGAAACTAAGGGATTACTTTGAGGAAAAAATATTCTTTTTAATTGTAAACTTTATAATTTTTGCTACTATAGCAGTTTTATTGTTCATAGGCAATGTTGGTTCAGGAATAATATTTTTAATTGGATGCTTTTGGTTTATTCCTCTTTTTACATATATAATTTTAGATTTTTACAAGAGTAAAAAATTTTATGATAACATAAGCATTACTTTAGATAAATTAGACAGAAAGTACCTATTACCTGAGGTAATAGAAGAGCCAAATTTCTATCATGGCAAATTTTTATATGAGGTTTTAAAAGAAACTGACAAAGATATGCATGAGCATGTTAAAAAATATATACTGGAGCAAAAAGAATATAGAGAATATATAGAAACATGGGTTCATGAGATAAAAACTCCAATAGCTTCCACTAGGCTTATTTTAGAAAATAATGAAAGTGAGTCTAGTGAAAATATCAAAAAGGAAATAAAGAAAATTGAAGAATATATAGATCAAGCTTTATATTATGCTAGAAGTACAGATGTTAGCAAAGATTATATTGTAAAAGAATTTTCCTTAGGGAAAAGTGTAAGAAATGTAATTAAGAAAAATTCTAGGGATTTCATAAATAAGAGAATAGCTATAGACTTAGAGGATTTAGATTATAAGGTTTATAGTGATGAAAAATGGGTTGAATTTATAATAAATCAAGTTATAAATAACGCAATAAAATATAGTGCTAAAAATAGTAGAGTCAAAATATTTGCAAATAAATCTAAAAATAGCATAACTCTTAAAATAAAAGATAGTGGTGTTGGAATACCTAATAAAGATTTAGGTAGAGTTTTTGAAAAAGGCTTTACTGGAGAAAATGGAAGAAGATTTACTAAATCTACAGGTATGGGGTTATACCTATGCAAAAATCTTTGCGATAAGTTAGGATTAGGTCTAAAAATAACTTCAAAAGAAAATGAAGGAACAGAAGTTAACATAATTTTTCCAATAGGAGATGCTATAATAGTGAATTAGATAACTAATTAAGACTATTGGAATATATGGATTATAATTATATAATTTACAAAATATTACATGTATAAATTGATAGGTATGAGCCTTCTCCTGACTAAAGCAGAATTAGGTACGTAAAAATGGTGAAAGACTTCCATTATGCAAAATAGAAGGAAACTATGCTTTATGTACTTAATTTGCAGGAGAAGGCCATAAGACAGCATGTTTTACATAGAAAATATTTTTAATTTATTTTGAAAGTATATTTATTATTTAAGATTAATCAAAAATATATTTATAAGAAACTGAGAACAATACAATTAGTAATATAGATTTGAATAATCCTATTAACAAATTTCCTTCAAATAACGAATTTATCGAACTAACGAACATTATTCCTATTGCAAAGAAAACTCCAGCAATCATTTTTTTAGACATATAAATTACCTCTTTTGAACAACTAATTTATATCTACACATACCTGAATCTTGTAAATTAGTTACTGATTCTACTCTAAATAATAATTTATCATAAGAATTCATTTTATATACAGCATTTTGAACTTCACCTTTAAATTTACCTATAGATTTATATGCAACGAATGATGTTACTAATATGATATTGCCACCCCAACTTCCGTATTTAGTAATAAAATTCTTTGCATTTCTATACCTAGAACTTTTAGAGATGCTTGCTACTAAAGTTGAACCACCTATTGTAAATCCTAAATTATCTATCATACCAGTTACTTTATCATAGGCACTTATTATTTGAATAGCTTCAGACTTTGAAACTGATTTTTGAACATATGTATTATAATCGCTTGAAAAGCTTCTGCTTAATGAATTTTTCTCTTCTACTAATGCATTTTGTTTAAATAATTCCAACTGTTCTTTATCTAAATAAATTTCTTCATCCAAAAGAACAATTTCATCTTGGTACTTACCTTCATTTTTTAAATCATTTGCATAAACATTTTTATCAATGGGTAACGTAAAGAAAGTACCAGATAAAATAGAAATAGATAAACTTAAAGCGATTAATTTTCTTTTCATAAATATTCCCCCTTAAATCATATATGTTTTAAATAGATTATATAGCAATTCTACAAACGTTTTCAATGAGGTGTGCATAACTGGTCATTTTTTATGTTAAACTGGGTCAATTAAAAATTTTTTATTCTTTTTCTTTCAATATATTTATATTGATTTAAACTTATAATAGTATTGAAGTTAGTATTCATGTAATTTTTTTTCTATTCATAATATTCCCAAAAAATTAAATGCTTTTTGTATATTTATAAACTTAAATAATAGATTATTATAACCAGTTATGTATAAATTTTGACCAGTTATGCAAATTGTATTGAAAAATTCATCTATTAAATTAATATTAAATTAGTATTAACTTAATGTTAACTTAATGTTAATTTTCAGAGGGGGATGTATATGTTTAAGAAAAAGTTATCATTATTGATGGCTACTATTACCATTGGTAGCGTTCTATTAGGAGGAGCTTCAACAGTAAGTGCTGCTCCAAGACAAAAGCATAAAACTGTATCAGAGAAAATTAAAGAGGCTGAAAAGACTGAAGGTGATAAAAAACTAACGGTTATGGTATATGCTGATTGTGATAATAACCTAGAAGAGTACATACTTAATGATATTGAAGAAATGAAAGAGGGTTATAAAAATAATCCTAATCTAAATATTATAGTATTAGTTGATAGAATTCCTGGTTATTCTAATGATTCAAAAGTGTTAGGTTCTAATTTTGAAGACACAAGACTTTATAAAATAGGTGAAAATTCTGCTGAAAGAATTAGTGGGAAAAGTGAATTTCCAGAGATAACTACTACAAGTAATTATGAAGCTAACATGGGAGATGCAAATACTTTAAAAAAATTCATTAAATTCTGTAAAAAGAACTATGAAGCTGATAAGTATATGTTAATCATGTCTAACCATGGTGGTGGGGCTAAGGATGATAAAGATAGAGCTAGTACTGTAAATAAGGCAATATGCTGGGATGATAGTAACAACAAAGATTGTCTTTATACTGGAGAAATTTCAGATGTTTTAACTAAGGATGAATCTGTTGATGTTTTAGTATTTGATGCTTGTTTAATGGGAAATTCAGAGGTAGCTTATCAATATAGACCTAATAATGGAAGTTTTGAAGCTAAAACACTTGTAGCATCAGCACCAGTTGTTTGGGGCTTTGGATATCCTTATGATAAAATATTTTCTCGTTTAAGATCTACTAAAGGTGACAATGGAGAAGTTGATTCTACTTTAGGAGGAAAAGAAAAAATATTTGATCCATCTACAGTTACAAATAATGAACTTGGTGCTTTATTTGTAGAAGAGCAGCGTGATTCTGTAAATAGCTGTGGAGTAACAGATCAACAACTAAGTTGCTACGATCTTTCAAAAATTGAAAAAGTTAAAAAATCAGTTGATGCTTTAGCTAGAAATTTAAGTAAAAATAATAAAAAAGATGCTATTGAAAGCTTAAGAGGTACAGGAAAAAATGTACCAACTATGCATTATTTTAAGGCACGTGATGAATATGAATGGATTGAATATCCATATTTTGATTTATATGATTTATGTGAAAAAATTAGCTTAAGTGATGAATTTAATGAAACTACTAAAAAATTATCAAAGAATGTTATGAAAAATGTTGACCAATTAATTTTATATTCATTTGGAGGAAAAGAGTTTAAAAATTTCAAAGAAGGTAAAAATGGTATAAGTATTTTCCTTCCTGATGGTAATAGAGATTATTATGATCCATATTCAGGACAAGCAATACAACATTGGGCTATTCAAAGATGGTACAATCCTCTAGACACTAATGCTTATAGATTAAGAAGTGGTTATGGAAAACTAGCATGGTGTAAAGATGGATTAGATCCAAAAATAAATAAAGTTGGTAACTGGTTTGAACTTTTAGATTCTTGGTTCGATAAAGATAATACTTCACTTGGTGGATATAATAGATATAGATATTAAAAGATGATTTCTTAAGATTATATAAAAGAAATTAAGTTAATAAATAACTCTACTTATAAGGTTTAAGTAGAGTTATTTCTTTTTGTATAATTTTTATAATAATATATTGAATATTACAATGATTTTTTCATTTAAACGTCTATTATTTATTAAATATTTTCTTCTAAGGAAATCTTACAACATTGTAAGGTTTATGAAAGATAAATAAATATGTGATTTCTATTAAAGAGGATAAAATAACATTGTAAGATGAAACGAGGAGGAACAGGATATGAAAAATATTTTAAGTGTTGAAAATATAGAAAAGTATTATGGAAACAAAGATAACATAACAAAAGCAATAGACAATATTAACTTTAAGGTTGATAAGGGTGAGTTTGTTGGAATAATGGGACCATCAGGAAGTGGTAAGACAACATTGCTTAATTGCATATCAACTATAGATAATGTTACTACAGGAAGTATAGTTATTAATGGAAAGGATATTACAAAATTAAAATCAAAGGAACTAGAGAAGTTTAGAAGAGATGAATTAGGATTTATATTCCAAGATTTTAATTTATTGGATACCTTAACAGCTTATGAAAATATAGCCTTAGCCTTAACAATACAAGGTAAAAAGCCTAAGGATATAGATGCTCTTATTAAAAAGGTTGCAAAGAGTTTAGGTATAGATGGGATATTAAATAAATTTCCATATCAAATATCAGGGGGACAAAAACAAAGGGTTGCTTCAGCTAGAGCAATTGTTACTAATCCATCATTAATTTTAGCTGATGAGCCAACAGGAGCTTTAGATTCAAAGTCAGCTAGAATGCTTTTAGATTCTTTTGAAAGTTTAAATAAGGATTTAGAAGCTACAATACTTATGGTAACTCATGATGCTTTTACAGCAAGCTATGCTCATAGGATTTTATTTATAAAAGATGGAAAAATATTTAATGAATTAGTAAGAGGAACAGATTCAAGAAAGGAATTTTTCGATAGAATTATTGAGGTTATAACACTTCTTGGAGGGGATGATAGGGATGTATTTTAAGATTGCTTTAAACAATGTTAGAAAGAGCTTTAAAGACTATTCAATATATTTTCTAACATTAACTCTTGGAGTATGTATATTCTATGCATTTAACTCCATAGGAGATCAAAAAGCCTTTTTAGAACTTGGAAAAAGACAGGCTGAATATATAAACATATTACAAAGGTTAATATCTGGAATATCTGTATTTATATCTTGTGTTTTAGGTGGATTAATTCTTTATGCAAATAACTTTTTAGTTAAAAAGCGTAAAAAAGAATTAGGTATATATATGACCCTTGGTATGGGAAAAAACAAAATTTCAAAAATACTTACATATGAAACAGCTCTAGTAGGAATTATATCATTAGTTGTAGGCTTAGGAGTAGGTATAATAGTTTCTCAAGGAATATCTGCCTTTGCATCTAAATTATTTGAAGTATCTCTAAGTAATTATAAATTCTTATTATCAACTGATGCTATTTTAAAAACTGTTTTATACTTTGGTATAATTTTTATCTTAGTTATGATCTTTAATACTTTTGTAATTTCAAAGTATAAACTTATAGATATGTTAACAGCTGCAAAGAAGAATGAGGATATAAAAATAAAAAATCCAATATTAACAGCAATAATCTTCTTTATATCTTTAGGATTATTAGGAGTTGCGTATAAATTAGTAATTAAAGTTGGATTAGATCCTACAAATAGTATGTTCTTAGGGTCAATAGTATTAGGAGTTTTAGGAACATTACTTTTATTCTTTAGTTTAGCAGGATTTGTTTTATATGTTTTACAAAGAAATAAGAATGTTTACTTAAAAGGATTAAATATTTTTGTATTAAGACAAATGAATAGCAAGATAAATACTAACTTTTTATCAATGACAGTAATATGTCTTATGTTATTCTTAACAATAAGTACATTAGCAACTGGTTTAAGTTTTAAAAATGCCTTAGAAAAAGGATTAGAAAATACAACTCCTTTTGATGCATCTGCTACTTATTACATTGATGAGGATAGTAAAATAAAAACTGCTGAAGAATCAATAAGAGAGTTAGGATTTAAATTTAATCCAGAGGATAAAATTGTTTCATATAATGAATATAAATTAGAAAAAACTAATTTAGAAAGCTTATTAAATAAAAATGCAGAAGGTAAAAATATAAAAGATATAGTAGAAGCAATGACTTATAAGGGAACAAATGCCATAAGTATAAGTTCATATAATGATATAAGAGCTTTAAGTGGTGAAAAACCAGTAAGTTTAGCTAATAACGAAGTATTAATTTCATCTAACTTAGGTGAAGTAGAGAATACTTTAAAAAATATTCTTAAAAACAATGAGAAAATAGAAATTGATGGTAAGGAATATAAGGTTGCCAATAATGCCTTAATTGGAGAGGAAAAAGTTATAAAAGAGGCATTTGAAAGTACTGGAATGACAAATAACTTTTTCACTTTAATAGTGCCAGATAATATTGTTTCTAATTTAAAGCCTATTGCAAATAAAATTAATCTAAACTTCCCTAAAAATTCAAATGAGGAAGAAAGAGTACAAAAATTATTCAATGAATATAGAGATGGAGTTGTTGATTCAAGTAAATATGGTTTTGTAAATGGATATACAAAAGCACGTATTTATGAAGATAATAATGGAATGACAAATATAGTATTGTTTATAGGAATATATTTAGGAGTTATATTCTTAATATCAAGTACTGCTGTCCTTGCTCTTCAACAATTATCAGAGGCTAGCGATAGTATTGATAGATATAAATCCTTAAGAAGAATTGGTGTATCTCAAAAGATGATAAATAAATCAATATTTACACAGGTTAGTATTTATTTTGGATTACCATTAGTTGTAGCTTTAGTTCACTCAGTAGTAGCAATAAAAGTTGTAAATGGATTCCTAACTATGTTTAATAGACCAGATATAGGGGGTTCATCCTTAGTAACTGCCTTAATAATGGTAATTGTTTATGGTGGATATTTCTATGCAACATATACTGGATATAAATCAACAGTAAAAAATGCTTTAAAGCAAAAATAATATAATAAAAATAGTTAAGGAGCTTGAATTTAATCAAGCTCCTTAAATTATATTCTATTTAAAATATAATTTATATTTACCCTATTATTCATATTAAACTCCTTGTATAAATTAATAAAAAATAACTTTATATTTTCTAGATATAAATTAACTTAAAATGAAAAGAAAAGCTAAAATATAATTATTGATAAATTTTACAAATTATGTTTTTATAAAAGTATAATTCAATAAATTGAGAGGGTAGGTTATATGGGGAAGTTAAAAAGTTATATTTTTAAAATGTATGAAAATGAATATTGGTATGGGCCTGTGGTTAATGATGGCATAAAATATCCACTTAATTTTAATTCTAAATATGAAGTGGATATCTATCCAAATAAGAGTCCTAATAAGGTTAATACAATATTACTTTCTAATAAAGGAAGATATATATGGTGTGATTCAGGATTTGTTTTAAAAGTTTATAGTGGGGTTATAGAAATCTTAAGTGAAAAATCTGTTCCACAATTGTATGAAGAGGGAGAAACTTTAAAAGAAGCTTTTTTACATGCAGCAAATAAATTTTTTAAGCCTAATGGTAAAGTACCACCTAAGCGTTTTTTCACTAAACCACAATATAATACTTGGATTGAACTTTTATATGATCAAAGAGAGGAAAAAATATTAGAGTATGCTAATTCTATAATAGAAAATGGTATGCCTAAGGGAATAATAATGATTGATGATGGATGGAGTGATTATTATGGAAGATGGAAATTTAATGGTGAAAAGTTTAAAAATCCTAAAGGAATGATAAATAAATTACATGAGTTAGGTTTTAAGGTAATGCTATGGACATGTCCCTTTATTACTCCTGATACACAAGAATTTAGATATTTAAGAGATAGAGATTGTTTAGTAAAAAATAAAGATGGCTCTGTTTCAATAAAAAAATGGTGGAATGGTTATTCAGCAGTACTAGACTTAACAAATCCTGAGGCAGTTAAATGGTATTTAGATCAAAATGATTTTTTGATTGAAGAATATGGAGTTGATGGATTTAAATTTGATGCTGGAGATGCTAGTTTTTATAGTAATGATGACTTAACATATAAGAAAATAGAGGCTAATGAACATAGTAAGCTTTGGGCTTTATTAGGAGTAAACTATGAATTTAATGAGTTTAGAGCTTGTTTTCAATGTGCAGGATTACCTTTAGTACAAAGGTTAGCAGATAAAAATCATAGTTGGGAATATAATGGTGTTTCATCACTTATTCCTAATCAGCTAGCACAGGGGATTTTAGGATATTCATATACTTGTCCTGATATGATTGGAGGGGGAGAATATCTTAACTTTTTAGAAAATAGTTCTAATTTAGATGAAGAATTGTTTGTAAGGTATGCTCAATGTGCAGCCCTTATGCCAATGATGCAATTTTCAGCAGCACCTTGGAGAGTATTATCTAAAGAAAATTTTGAAATTTGTAAAAAAGCAGCTTGGGAGCATGTTAAATACTCAGAATATATTTATAAGTTAGCAAAAGAATCTAGTAGAAGTGGAGAGCCAATAGTTAGATATATGGAGTATGAATTTCCAAATGAAAATTTAGAAGAAATTAAAGACCAATTTATGTTAGGAGAAAAATATATGATAGCACCTAATATAAAAAAGGGAGCTAGAAAAAGAATAGTAAACTTTCCAAAGGGAAAATGGAAATATAAAAATGATGAATTTATTATAGGGCCAAGGATTAAAGAATTTAATTCACCCTTAGAAGAGATTTTAATTTTTGAAAGAGTAAATTAATAAATTGGATTAAAATAACTTTTTATAAAGCTTACAAACATATTAAGAGAATTACTAGATTTTAAGTAAAAGTTCAAATTTTTAATTTGGATTCTTGAACTTATAAAGTGGAACTTTGAGAGATTGTATTCCTAAGAAATTAACAGTCTCAGCTTTTTAAAGCAATATCTTCTACTTAATAATTTAAAATCTAAAGTTCATCTAGATATTCTCTTAATATTGTTTGTAAGCTTTATTATTATGTTATGAACTTAAACTTCGTAATCTACAACAACTCTTGATGATGCTACTTTTTTTACAAAAGAACCTGCTTTAACATGGTCAGGATTCTTTTGATATGAATCTAAATCCTCTAAAGAATTAAATGTTGAATATAAAACCACATCATAAGCTTGCTCTGATTTATTAACATCTATTCCTACTTCAATATCAACTATTTCATTAATTTTTCCTTTTAAATCTTCTAGTGAGTTTTTTATTATTTTAGCGTTTTCATCTTTAGAGTTTCCTTCAGCTTCATCTTTTAATTTCCACATTACTATATGCTTTATCATAAAATCATCTCCTAGTTTAAATGTATTTCTATAAATTAATTATATACTAATACCTTTTATAATAAAAACACGAAATTAAGAGTTTGGTGTAAAGGGAAATATCAAAATTTATAAAAGTTTTTATTTTTGAATTTTATTTAATAGTTACTTTTATATACATCCCTTTTTAATTTTTGTATTGTATCGATTCTATTGGTGATTTTGAATAGTTGTGTTATTTTTTTATACAAGAGAAAAATGAGAGTGTTTGGAGGAATGAATTATGAATTGTAATAAAACTATTTATACACCAGGGCCTACTAATTTAAGGGAGAATGTAAGAAGAGCAAGGGCTTTAAAAACTACAAATCCAGATGTTGATGTGGATTTTGTTGAGTTTTATAAGGAAACTTGTGATAGGTTTGGAGAAATTATAAATACTAAAAATGATTGTTATATACTTTCTGGAGAAGGAATTTTAGGATTAGAAGCTGCCTGTGCATCCTTAACTGAAAAAGGAGATAAGGTTTTAGTTTTAGATAATGGCTTATATGGAAGATGGTTTGATGGCTTTGTAACCATGTATGGAGGAGAGGTAACTTATTTTTCAGGAGACTATACTAAAGAGATTGATGTTGAAGCTTTATCTAAGTTTTTAGAGAAAAATAATGATTTTAAATATGCTACAGTTGTTCATTGTGATACTCCAACTGGGATATTAAATCCTGTTGATAAAATTTGTCCATTACTTAAGAGTTATGGAATTTTGACAGTTGTTGATTCTGTCTCAGCTATGGTAGGAGAAGAATTTAAGGTGGATAAATGGCAAATTGATATAGCCCTAGGTGGTTCTCAAAAGGCATTTTCAGCAGAGACAGGGCTTACTATGGTTAGTATAAGTGATGATGCAAGAAAGGTTATGGAAAATAGAGAAACACCTATTATAGGTTTTTATTGCAATTTGAATATATGGAAAAATTATTACAAAGATAAGTGGTTCCCATATACAATGCCAATAAGTGATATTATTTCTCTTAGGGTTGCTATAGACAATATTCTAGAGGAAGGAAAAGAAAAAGTTATTGAAAGACATAGAAAAATTGGAGAAGCAACTAGAAAGTCAGTAAAAGAATATGGGTTAGATTTATTCTTAAAAAATGGATATTCAAATACAGTTACAGCTGTGGAAATACCAGAAGAAATAGGTGCTTTAAACTTAAGAAACCATCTAAATAAAAAATATAATCTGCTAATGTCAACATCCTTAGATAAATATGAAAATAAATTATTAAGAATTGGACATATGGGAGAAAATGCAAATATAGAAGATATAACCTATGTTTTAAATGCTATAGACAAGGCTTTAAAAGATTTAGGATTTTCAAGTGAAAAACAATTAGATAAATTATTTATAGAAAATATTTAATAGGATTTACTAAAATAATTAATTTGTATTTAAGTGCTTAATAAAGGAAATATTATACCTTTATTAAGCATTTTTTATGTTTGTATAAATTTAACAGTAGATTTAAAGTTACGATATAAAAAAATGATATCATGTAGAAAATGAAATAGTAAGGAGAGTTTTCAATGAAATCAAAGAGAGTGATAGTGTACTCATTAATTGGAATAGTTTTATTTTCTATAGTCATTTTTATTGGATTTAAGTTAAAAGATGAATCAAATAAAAAAACAAGTAACTTTGAAAAAATTTTAGAAGTAAATAGAAAATTAGAAAAAGAAAATGAATTAAGTGGAGGTTTTCCATACACACTAGAGTTTTTAGATTACAATATAACCATAAATTCAGTAAAAGTATTTGAAGACTATGCATTATTTGATTATTCAGTAAAAAAGATTGATGGAGGATATATAAACAGTACAGATGTTAATATTACTGGAAATGTTAACTTTAAAGGGAGAGAATTTTATATATCTTCAAATGATGTTGAAAGAAGATGGGAATATTCTAGTGTACGTATTATTTCAACTGGACAAATAATTGCTAAAGAAAATAAGGATTCACCTGCAAATTTAAGCTTTTCAATTAATGCTAGATCAGCTGATGGTAGTTATATAGCGAAGTCTGTATCCATAAAAGAAGAAGTTTATTTAACAGATGAAGATTATTTAAGTTTAAATAAAAAAATTACTTTTGATAATGTTGATTTTGAAATTCGTAGTTTATCAAATTTTGAATTTGGTTCATTACTGTATATTTTTGTTGGTAATAAGGATGAAGAGGAATGTAAAAGAATTGCAAATCAATATTCCGTAAAGTTAATAAGTGGAGATTATGAAAGAAGTTTTGATTTAGAAAAATGGGTTGGGTTTACTGAGTTAGCCATAAGAAAATATAGTAGTATTGATGAAAGATATAATAAGGATTCAAAGCATGATCAGTTTTATATGTCAAGAATGTTCTATAACTTAAATGAAGTCCATAGAGATAATATGGAAGTTTATTTAATTAATAATAGAACTAAAGAGGAAATACGTATTATATAAAAGCTTAATAAATTGAAATTATTTATGGGTTTTATTTATAAATTTTTTAATTGAATCTTACTATGTATTTATTAATGAGAACTTTGTTTTATTTTAGCTAAAAATTTTAACTTTAAATTTAGAATATAAAACCTCAAAAAGGGAAAAATTAAATTGTATTGATATTTATTAGAAATAAGATCGATAGACTATAAAATTAAATTTTGAGGTGGAGTTCATGGATTTAAAAGGAAGTAAAACAGAAAAGAATCTTTTAACAGCCTTTGCTGGAGAGTCACAAGCTAGAAATAAATATACTTTCTATGCAGAGAAAGCTAGAAGAGAAGGATATAATAAGATAGCTGATATCTTTGAAGAAACTGCTCATAATGAGATGGCTCATGCAAAGATTTGGTTTAAGTTTTTAAATGATGGTACAGTTGGAGAAACTTTAGATAATCTAAAAGATGCAGCAGGTGGAGAAAACTATGAATGGACAGATATGTATGCTGAGTTTGCTAAAGAAGCAAGAGAAGAAGGTTTTAATGAAATAGCATTCATATTAGAAAAAGTAGGAGAAATAGAAAAGCACCATGAAGAAAGATATTTAGAATTATATAATCTATTGAAGAATGGTGAAATATTTAAAAAAGATGAAAAACAATTATGGAGATGTCAAAACTGTGGATTTATTTTAGAATCAACAGTAGCACCAGAAAAGTGTCCTGTTTGTCATCATCCAAAAGCATACTTTGAACTAGTTTGCGATAAATTCTAATTATAGTATTTAATGAGGATTAAATTATATTGTTTTATAGAATTAACTTCTTCCGCAAATTAGCATATTACCTATAAAAGATTTATTTTAATCCTTTTTAAATAAATTGAGATCAAGGTTTAGGTTTTAAGATTTCTTCCTATCCTTGGTCTTATTTATTTTATACATTTTTTATTTCTAGGATAAAAATTATTTTTAGAAGAAAAGTTTAAAATATAAAATTAAAAAGTTTTATTTGAATTTAATTTTAGTTATTTAAAGAATATAGAAATTAAACTGTTAAAAATACAATCTAAATTTAAAAGTTAAAATTATAATTTAAGAGATTTTAAATTGAATTTCAATTATTAAAAATATGAACTATAAAACTAATATTTGTCCACTTTACACTTAATTGCTTATAAGATATCTTTAAAATAGAGAATTTAGATGAATCGAAAGAAAAGAAGCCCATTAATTTAATTATTAAGGTAGGATTCTAAAGATTTATTTTATGATTTTTAAATTTATCAAGGGGTGAGATGAATGTTATTTCAGATAAATGAACGCAAGAATATTGTAAACGGTTTGTGTGAGAAGCTAGAAAAGGCAATATACAATGTGGTTGCGCCTTTAGAAATAGATATGTATATAACTAAGGAGCCAGTAAGTTATGAAAATAGACTAACTGGAGAGTATAAAAAAGGAGTTATAGGAGAGTCTTGGGGAGAACTTTGGGACTGTGGTTGGTTTAACTTTAAGGGAGAAGTACCTAAAAGTTATGAAGGAGAAAAGATTGTCCTTTTAATAGATATAAGTGGAGAAGCCTTTGTGGTAGATAAGAATGGAAATCCTATGAGAGGGCTTACAACTTTAAACTCAGAGTTTGATTTAAGCTTAGGAATGCCAGGTAAGAGAGAGGTTCCTATGTTTGAGAGAGCTGAAGGTGGAGAAGTTATAGATATATGGGCAGATTGTGCATGTAACGATTTGTTTGGTAAATATAGAGATAATGGAATTATAAAAGATGCATATATTGCAACTTGTAATGAAGAAGTAAAGGCTCTTTATTATGATGTAGAGGTTTTACATGAACTTATGAATCAATTACCAGAAGATAGTGCTAGATATCATACTATATTAAATGCTCTTTATGAAGCATCAAAGGTATTAAGTATTAAAACTGGAATGAGTGGATGTGATTTCTTAAAGGACGGAGTTGTTACTCAACAAGAAGTTACAATCTTAAATGAAGAAGAAGTTAAAAAAGCCAGAGAAATTTTAAAGAAAGAATTAGATAAAAAAGGTGGAGATCCTTCACTTTCAGTTTCAGCTATTGGACATGCTCATATAGATTTAGCTTGGTTATGGCCAATAAGGGAAACTATAAGAAAGGGAGCTAGAACATATTCAACAGTTTTAGCTAATATGGAAAAATATCCTGAGTATGTATTTGGAGCAAGCCAACCTCAAATTTATCAGTGGATGAAAGAATACTATCCAGATTTATATGGAAGAATTAAAGAAAGAATAGAAGATGGAAGATGGGAAGCTCAAGGAGGTATGTGGGTTGAACCAGATACTAATGTTCCATCAGGAGAATCTTTAGTAAGACAATTATTATATGGAAAGAGATATTTTAGAGAAGAATTCAAAAAAGAGATGGATACTTTATGGCTTCCAGACGTATTTGGATATTCAGCAGCTCTTCCACAAATTCTTAAAAAGAGTGGTGTAGATTATTTCATGACAATTAAATTATCATGGAACAATCATAACCAATTTCCACATCATACCTTTGTTTGGGAAGGATTAGATGGAAGTAGAGTATTATCACATATGCCACCAGAGGGAACTTATAATAGCTCAGCTGCACCAAGGGCTGTTGCTAAATCAGAGAAAGCTTTCTTAGATAAAGGCTTATCAGATGAATGCTTAATGCTATTTGGAATTGGTGATGGAGGCGGTGGACCAGGAGAAGAGCATTTAGAGAGATTAAGAAGAGAAAGAAATATAAATGGAATAGCTCCTGTTAAGCAAGAACCTTCAAGCAATTTCTTTAAGAGAATAGAAAAGGATATAGATAAATACAGTGTGTGGAGTGGAGAGTTATATTTAGAGAAACACCAAGGAACTTACACTACACATGGTAAGAATAAAAAATATAATAGAAAGATGGAAATAGCTCTTAAGAACTTAGAGTTAGCAGCAATGCAAGCTAAAGTTTTAGGAAAGGGAGAATATCCTCAAGAGGAAATAGAAAAAGTTTGGAAGGAAGTTCTTTTATATCAATTCCATGATATTTTACCAGGATCATCCATAGGCAGAGTTTATGATGAGTCAGTAGAAGCTTATGAAAAGATGCTTGCTAATGTAGAAGGAATGACTGAAAAGTTATATAGAGATATTTTAGAAAGTGCAGATAGTAAAGAAGAGGGAGCTATATTAGTAAACTCTTTATCATGGAGTAGAGAGCAATGGATTAAGCTTTATGATAGATGGACAAAGGTTAACTTAAACTCTTTAAGTGGAGAAATAATTAAAAAAGAAGAAATTGAGCCATATTGTGAAATTTCAACTTTAAAAGTTTCAGAAAATAACTTAGAAAATGGATTAGTTAAAGTTGAGTTTAATGAAAATGGAACAATTGCAAGAATTTTTGATAAAGAATTAAATAAAGAAGTCTTAAGAGATGAAAAAGGAAATGAACTTAGAGTTTATGAAGATAATGGAGATGCTTGGGATTTCTCAGGAGTTTATGAAGATAGACCATCTGAAATTTTTGAGTTAGTAAAATCAGAAGTTATTGTAGATGGACCAAAGGCAACTATTAAGCAAAACTATAAATATGGAGATTCTACTTTAGTACAAGAAATAAGTATTTTAGAAGGTAGTAAGCGAATCGACTTTAAAACAAAGGTTGATTGGAAAGAAAATGGTAAGATGCTTAGAACATCTTTTAATACTAATGTTTATACTAGAGAGGCAGATTGTGAAATCCAATTTGGTACAATAAAGAGACCTACTCATGGAAATACTTCATGGGATATGGCTAAGGGGGAAATATGTGCTCAAAGATGGATAGATTTATCACAAAGGGATTATGGAGTTGCTTTAATAAATGATTCTAAGTATGGACACAATGTCTCAGAAACTAAAATAGACTTAAATCTATTAAGAAGTCCAGGATATCCAGATCCAAATGCTGATAGAGGAGAGCATGAATTTACTTATTGCTTATTCCCACACAGAGGAGACTATATTGAAGGAAATGTTGTTCATGAAGCTCATGAAGTTAATGCTCCAATACAAGTAATTTATAGTGAAAACTTAGGTGAAAACCTAGTTAAAGAAGCAATGGCTTCAATAGATTGTGAAAATGTAATAATTGATACAATTAAAAAAGCTGAAGATGGTGACCAAATGATAATCAGATTATATGAGTGTCATGGAGAAGATGCTAAGGCTAAAGTTAATATAAATGTTCCATATGAAAAGGTAGAAATGGTTAACTTAATAGAAGATAGCATAGATGGAAAAGAATTAAACAAAGAAACAATGCACCTTACATTTAAACCATTTGAAGTTCATACTTTAAAAGTAACATTAAAGTAATTAAGAATTTAAAGAGTATTAAGACCTTTAAAGAACTTTAAGCTTTAAATTATAATTAAGAATTTAAGTAATATTTATATAGAAGGATAATACTAACAGACAATAAGGGAATTAAAAGAAACACTTCTAATTACTTAAAGAAAATGGTAAGTATAGCTTGCCAAGGGGGAAATTAGGTATAATGAAAAGGCAACCTTTGAGGGAGGGTTGTCTTTTTTGTTTGATTAAAAATTGTATTACTGAAATTTTATAGTACTTATTCTAAATCTGTTTTTAATAGAGCATATTGAGCTATATCAAAAAATTCACCTTTATTATCCTTTCTAGCTTTTCTAAGTATGCCCTCAAATTTCATGCCACATTTTTTCATAACTTGTCCAGAAGCAGGATTAAGAACATGGTGTATTGCTTCTATTCTTGTGAAACCACATTGGAATAAATAAGAAAGAACTTCCTTTAAAGATTCACTTACTATTCCCTTATTCCAATATTTTTTGCTAAGACAATAACCTATGTGAGCTTGTTCTAAATAATTATCAATAAATACTGCACCAATACTTCCAATAACCTCATTTGGATTTTCTTTTAAGGTTATTGCCCAGTTATAGTTTTCATCAGACTCATAGGCTTTAATCCAAGTATCTAAGCATTCCTTAGTCACATTTAAATTTTCATGGGGAGTCCAAGACAGATATTTTGTAACTTCAGGATCGTTTACCCAGTTTTTAAACATATTTTCAGCATCATCATAACAAAAAGGTCTAAGAGTTATTCTTTCCGTTGAAATGCATTTTGTTCCTTTATGATTTATCAAATTAATCACCTCTCATAAGAATAATTTAAATATATTATATACTTTAAAATGTATATTTCAATATTTTCCTATTATATTGGTGGTTTTTATTTTAAATTTATGTGAATATACATATTTTAAACATAATTAGAGTTTTAAAATATATTTATATAATCTTTTACTTAGAATTAAAAGTGATATATAATATTGTAAACGTAATTAATTTAAATAATATGGAAAAAAGAGAAAGGGTGAGTTAAATGAATAATTTTACTTTTTATAATCCTACTAAAATTAACTTTGGTAGAGGGGTTGAATCCTCTGTTGGAGAAGAAATTAAAAGCTTAGGAGCTAGTAAAGTACTTTTTCATTATGGTGGAGGAAGTATTAGAAAAAATGGGTTATATGATAGAATTTTAGATTCTTTAAATAAAGCAGGATTACATGTAATAGAACTTGGAGGAGTTAAGCCTAATCCTAGATTAAGTTTAGTTAAAAAGGGAATAGAACTTTGTAAAAATAGTAAAGTTGATTTTATACTTGCTGTTGGGGGAGGAAGTGTTATTGACTCAGCTAAAGCTATAGCTCTTGGTGTTCCTTATGATGGAGATGTATGGGATTTCTTTACTAAGAATATTAAAATAGAAAAAGCTTTACCATTAGGTACAGTATTAACAATACCAGCGGCAGGAAGTGAATCAAGCTCAGGAACTGTTATAACTAATGAAGATGGATGGTATAAGAGATCAACAGGATCACCACTTTTATATCCTAAATTTTCAATGTTAAATCCAGAGCTATGTGTTACTTTACCAGAATATCAAATAGCAGCTGGAAGTGCAGATATTTTAGCACATTTAATGGAAAGATATTTTACAAATACAAAGAATGTTGAACTTATAGATAGATTAATTGAGGGAACAATGAAAACAGTAATAAATAATGTTCCTAAGGTATTAAAAAATAAGGAAGACTATGATAGCTTTGCAGAGGTTATGTGGGCTGGAACAATAGCACATAATAATCTTTTAAGCACAGGAAGAGAAACAGATTGGGCATCACATAATATAGAGCATGAATTAAGTGGAATATATGATGTTACTCACGGAGCAGGATTAGCTGTTATATTCCCAGCTTGGATGAAGTTTGTTTATAAACATGATTTAGATAGATTCAATCAATTTGCTACTAGAGTATTTGATGTTCAAGTTGAAGATAAAACTAAGGAAGAGGTTGCCTTAGAAGGAATTAAGAAACTTGAAGAATTCTTCAAATCAATAAATCTTCCAGTAACTTTAAAAGAGTTAGAAATAGGTGAAGATAGATTAGAAGAAATGGCTAAAAAATGCACAGATAATGATGAGCATACAGTAGGTCATTTTGTAGAATTAAACACAGAGGACATCCTTGAAATATACAAATTAGCTTTATAGGATATTTTACCCTTAAGAAAATAAATAATAGCAAGTAGGAAAATAACTATATGTAAAATAGTATGGTATGTATCAAAATAACTTTTTAATAAAACTTTTAACTATGTTATGAGAATTAATAGATTATATTTTTTATAAGTTTTATTATTTAGTTTTGATACATATCCTTTTTTATTTTAAGTATTGTAAATGTTTAAATATTTTGCTAGTATCAGTTTATCTAAGCTTATAGAGAATACTCCAAGGTGTAATTATGGGAGATTCAAAGAGAGGAGGAGCTAAGTTTAAGCAGGGGATATACTTAGCGCAATATAATGTTAAATAGGGAACTGGCTCAAAATATAGTTAATAAAATGATGGAGGTTATTCCTTACAATGTAAACATAATGAATCATAAGGGAGTAATAATAGGTAGTGGTGATTCAAGTAGAATAGGAATGATACATAATGGTGCTTTAGAAGCCTTAAGGGTAAAAAAGGTGGTTGAAATATCTAAAGATGGGGACAAGGTGAAATCTGGAGTTAATTCACCTATATTTTTTAGAGAAAAAGCTATAGGGGTTATTGGTATAACAGGAAATCCTAAAAATGTTAGGCAATTTACACAGCTTGTAACTGTTACTGCTGAACTTTTAATAAATCAAGAATACACTTTGAATAAACATATAGTTAAAGAAAGATTGAAAGAGGAATTTATTTATGAATGGCTTTATTCAAAAGAGGCCTATGACTTAGAATTTATTCAAAGGGGAGCCAATGTAGGTATTGATATATCATTAGATAGAATAATACTTGTATTGGAGTTTCAGAAAGATCAATTTAAGGAAATAATTAAAAAAATAAAAAGGTTCATAAAAGAAGATGAGTACTATATAAATTTAACTTCAAATAGAATAGTTGTAATTTTGTTAGATAATAATTTGCTCTTTAAGAGGTTGAAAGAATTAAAGGAAATTATGAGTGACACAAATTCTAAGATAGGATTAAGCTCAAAACATAAAATTATATCAAAATCTATGAATGAGGCAGTGGAAGCAGTAGATATAGGAAGTAAATTATATAAAAATGAGTTCTTTTATGATTATAAAAAAGTAAAGGTTTTTAGTTACTTAGATAATTTTTTAGATGAAGAGGAATGGAAAATTATTAAAAACAAGATATTAGAGGAAAATATGGGAGAAGAATTATTAGAAACCTTTATATCTTATATGAAGCATAGTGGAGAGAGAAAAAAGACCGCAGAATCCTTACATATACATAGAAATACATTGAATTATAGACTAGAGAGAATTGAGGAAATAACAGGCTTAAGCTTTGATAATTATTTAGATTTATTTCAATTTTTGATTGCATATATAGTAAGTCAATTAAAATAAAAAAAGGTTTTCTTTGTGCGTTTGCATAAAGAAAACCTTTTTATTTTAGTGATATTAAATAATGATTTTGAATATGAAAACTTATACAATGAAAATCGTCAATATAAATAAGAATAAATGAGTTTAATAAGAAGGAGGAATTTATTGTGAATGTAACAGTTACAGCTTTAGGTGCAGTAATTGCATTAGTTATTGCAATCACTCTTATCATAAAAAAGGTTCATCCAGCATACGGACTTATATTAGGAGCTTTAATAGGTGGACTTGTTGGTGGAGCAGGACTAACAGGGACAGTTAATTTAATGATGGATGGAGCCAAAAATATGATGCCTTCTATCCTTAGAATACTTACAGCAGGGGTACTAGCTGGGGTTTTAATTGAATCAGGAGCGGCAGCCAAGATTGCAGAGACAATAGTTGAGAAGATTGGAGAATCAAGAGCTCTTATAGCCTTAGCAATAGCTACTATGGTTTTAACAATGGTTGGAGTTTTTGTAGACGTTTCAGTAATAACAGTATCTCCAATAGCTTTAGCAATAGCTCACAAATCAGGTTTAAGTAAACCAGCTATATTATTAGCTATGGTTGGTGGAGGTAAGGCAGGAAATATAATGTCTCCAAACCCAAATACCATTGCGGCAGCAGATAATTTAGGAGTTTCATTAACTAATGTTATGATAGCAGGTATAGTACCAGCTATATTTGGAGTTATAATTACATGTATATTAGCAAGTAGAATAAAACAAAAAGGTTCTTTAGTAGAATCTGATGAACATATGAAAGAGTTAACAGATATGCCTGGATTTTTACCAGCCATGGTTGGACCATTAGTAGCAATAATCTTATTAATGTTAAGACCAATAGCAGGCATTGCTATAGATCCATTAATAGCTTTACCAGTAGGTGGTATATGCGGAATACTAGCTATGGGAAAAATTAAGCATATTAACAAATATGCAACATATGGACTAGCTAAGATGAGTGGAGTAGCTATACTTTTAATAGGTACAGGTACTTTAGCAGGAATAATTGCTAACTCAGGATTAAAGGACGTTATTATAAGTGGAATAAATGCTTTAGGATTACCAAGCTTTATGTTAGCTCCAGTTTCAGGAATACTTATGTCAGCGGCAACTGCCTCTACTACTTCAGGAACAGCGGTGGCTACATCAGTATTTGGACCAACAATTGTTCAATTAGGAGTGGCACCACTTGCTACAGCAGCTATGATACATGCTGGGGCTACAGTTTTAGATCACTTACCTCATGGAAGCTTCTTTCACGCTACTGGTGGAAGTGTTTCAATGGATATGAAAGAGAGACTTAAACTTATACCATATGAATCTTTAGTTGGATTAACAATGACAATTGTATCAACTATAATATTTGGAATAATATTAAAATAGTTATTTAATAAATAAAGAAAATTTTTAGTAAGGTTTAATTTAAACTTAGTATGAAATTTATTAACTTTTAAGAATTATGATTTAAAATAGAGTTTTTAGTAAAAGCACAGTGGATTTTAAAATGAAAGGTTAAGATAAAATCTAGTAGGAGGAAATAAAGATGAAATTTGTATTAGCACCAGATTCATTCAAGGAAAGTATGACTTCAATGGAAGCCTGTAATGCTATGGAAAGAGGAATTAAAAAGGTCTTTAAAGATGCAGAATGCATAAAGGTTCCAATGGCTGACGGTGGAGAGGGAACTGTAGAAGCCTTAGTTCATGCTACCTTTGGAAGAATAGAAAGAGTAAATGTTACTGGACCTTTAGGAAATAAGGTGGAAGCTTTTTATGGAGTCTTAGGTAATGGAAAGACTGCTGTCATAGAAATGGCTAGTGCTTCAGGAATTCAACTTGTTAAGAGAGAAGAAAGAAATCCTTTAATAACAACAACTTTTGGAACTGGAGAGCTTATAAAGGCTGCATTAGATCAAGGAATAAAACATTTAGTTATAGGAATAGGTGGAAGTGCCACTAATGATGGAGGTTGTGGAATGCTTCAAGCCTTAGGTGGAAAACTTTTAGACAAGGATGGAAATCAAATAGCCTTTGGTGGAGGAGCATTAAAAGATATAGAAAGTATTGATTTAAGTTCTTTAGATGAAAGACTAAAGGAAGTATCAATAGAAGTAGCTTGTGATGTAACTAATCCATTAATAGGAGAAAAAGGAGCCTCAGCAGTATTTGGTCCTCAAAAGGGAGCAACTAAAGAGATTGTTAAAGAATTAGATAGTAATCTAGCTCATTACGCTTCAGTAATAAAAAAAGACCTAGGAAAAGAAGTTTCACACATAGAAGGTTCTGGTGCTGCTGGAGGATTAGGTGCCGCTTTATTACTATTAGGTGGAGAATTAAAAAGAGGTATAGAGCTTGTAATAAAACATACAGAGTTAGCTGAAAAGGTAAAGGGAGCAGACTTTGTATTTACTGGTGAAGGAAGTATAGATGATCAAACTATATATGGAAAAACACCAATGGGAGTTGCTACTGTGGCTAAGGAGAATGGAGTTTCTACAATTGCCTTTTCAGGAAAGGTTGGAGAGGGAATAGAAGGCCTTTATGAAATAGGTATAAAGAGTATATTTAGTATAATGACTGGAGTTTCAACTTTAGATGAAGCTTTAAAAGAAGGAAGTAGAAATTTAGAATTAACAACTGAAAATGTAGTTAGACTTTTAAAATAAAGTTTATAATTTTATAAAGTTATATTTATAAAGTCATAGAGTGAAGATAAAGAATTAAACAAAATTTAATACTTGCTTAAAGATAGATAGTTTAAGGTGAACATAAGCAATAAAAAATATATTGTTTGTGTTCACTTTTTTATTATAAAGAAAATTCTTTATAATTAAGATATTTTAAAATATATAAGTTAATAAAGGAGAAAACATAGTATTATGTTATTTTCTTTAATTTTAAGAATTTTAACTGTTTCCCTCTTTATGATATATGGAAAAATGTAGTATTATCCTATTTTCTTAGGATTTTAAAAATTAAAATTAGTAGAAAAAATGAATATATGGTATAACTATAAGAAGACTAATAAAGTTTTAAAAAAGGAGATAAAAACAATATATGAAATTTAATGAATTAAATTTAAGTGAGGATATTATTAAAGCACTTAATAATTTAGGATATAAAAATCCATCAGAGGTTCAGGAAGCTTCTATTCCAAAGTTATTAAAGGGTGAAGATATAATAGTTAAGTCTCAAACTGGTAGTGGTAAAACTGCAAGTTTTGGAATACCTCTTTGTGAAAAGATAAATATTGAAGAAAAAAAGGTTCAGTGTCTAGTTTTAACACCAACTAGAGAGTTAGCAATTCAAGTTAAAGATGAACTTTCTAATATAGGAAGAATAAAAAAGGTTAGATGTGCGGCTATATTTGGGAAACAACCTTTTAATGAGCAAATTAGAGAGCTTAAACAAAGAGTACATATAGTAGTAGGAACTCCAGGAAGAGTATTTGATCATATGGAAAGAGGAACTTTAGACTTAAGTGAAGTTAACTATGTAGTTATAGATGAAGCTGATAAAATGCTTTCAATGGGATTTATTGATCAAATAAAGGACATATTAGGAGAATTAAGATTAAACAAAACCACTGCATTATTTTCTGCTACATTTTCTAAAGAAATAGAGGAAATATGTGAAGAGTATATGAGAAATCCTATGCTTTTAGAGGTTAAATCAAAAGTATTCAATAGAGATAGAATAGAAGAAAGTGCAATTGAAATAGAGGAGAAAAATAAGGGTAAAGCTTTATGGAAATGCCTTTATGCTTATCATCCAGAGAGTGCTATAGTATTTTGTAATACAAGAAATAAGGTTAAGTCTGTTTACAAAATGCTTAAGGATGAGGGAATAACTTGTAATGAACTTCATGGAGATATGGAGCAAAAGAAGCGTATTGAGGTTATGGAAAACTTTAGAGATAAGCACTTTAAAGTATTAGTTTGTACTGATATAGCAGCTAGAGGAATTCATGTAGATAGTATAGAACTTGTTATAAACTATGAGGTTCCAATGGAAACAGAAAGCTATGTTCATAGAATAGGGAGAACTGGTAGAGCAGGAAGAGAAGGAAAGGCTATTACTTTTGTAAATCATTATGAGAAGAAATATTTAGAGAATGTTGAAGAATATATTGGCTATGAAATAAGAAAAGCAAGTCTTCCTTCTGATGAAGAAGTTAAAGCTGGAAGAAAAATATTTAAGGAAAGTCAAAAGGTTCAATTAAAAGAGAGTAAGAAACCTAAGAAAGAAGTTCATGGTGATATAGTTAAAATACATGTTAATGGCGGAAAGAAAAAGAAAATAAGAGCCTTTGACATTGTTGGATGTTTTAGTAATTTACCAGGTTTAACAGGAGAAGATATTGGAATAATAGATGTTCAAGATGGTTTTTCTTATGTTGATATATTAAATGGAAAAGGTGATAAAGTTTTAAAGAGCTTTAAGGAAGTTACTATAAAGGGTAAAAAAGTAAAAATACAAAAAGCAAGAAAATAAAATTATTATATACGATTTAAGATAAAATACATTTAAGTTATATGTTGTATTTAAAGTACATGTAAAAATAATAGTGACTTATAAGTTTTTACTTTGAAAATATTATGATTAATTTAATTATAAAAGTAGTTATAATGTTAAATTGTTTTGAAGTATATAATGACCATGTAATATGTGGTAAAATTAAAGTAAGATATAGTAAAATATATCTTACTTTTTTAAAAGGAAATTTTATTTTTGAGAGGTGGTCTGTATGAAGAAAAAGGTTGCTATCTCTATTACAACTTTAGTAATAATATTTTTAATATCTATAGTATATCTAGGGTTGTATCATAATGACTATGTTGGAGAAAATAAGTCATTAAACAAAGAAGTTATAAGTATTATAGAAGGTGAAGAGGATAAAAAGCTAGACTTAATTTCTTTAAATAAAAATATAGCTTTTGAATGGGATGAGGTTTATTTAATAGCTCCATACCAAGATGTAAGCGATTTTTTTAAAGAGATGAATGCTTATGCACCAGAAAAAACATACACCTCAGAAATAAATGATGTGTACATGCTAGCTTTTACTAAATATTCTGACAAGCTAGGGAAAAACAAACTAATAGAATATACTTATATACCAGGAACTTATATTGATTCTGAAAAATTAAAAGACATGGAAGTTATAAATGGAAATTATTATTATGCAAATGATAGTTTAGTTTAGATTTTAAAGCTCTAAGTTTAAAACTTAGGGCTTTTTTTAATTAAGAATTAATTTAAAAATAAAAATATTAATAAAATTGCTTTAATATTCATATATTGTTAAATTTAAACACATATTATAAGTTAGTACAGAATGCTATAATGTACATTGACTTTTATAAGAATATATTTTTAGTAAGGGGGCTAATTATGATTATAACTAGAGACAAAAGATTTTATAGGTTACTTTTTAGTATTGCTTTGCCAATAGCAGTACAAAATTTAATAACCTTTATGGTAAGTATGGTAGATACTTTGATGGTTGGAGCTTTGGGGGAAATTCAACTATCAGCAGTTTCTATAGCTAATAATTTATTTTTTGTACTTACAATTTTAATGTTTGGACTAGCTGGAGGATCTAATATTATGATTTCTCAGTATTGGGGAAAAGGAAATGTTAAAACAATTCATAAGATTTTGGCCATAATGTATAGGGTGTGTTTATTAATAACTGGTATTTTCATATTTATAGCATTATTTTTACCAAAATACTTTATGGGAATTTTCACAACTGATAAGGCTGTTATAGATTTTGGAGCAAGTTATTTAAGAATTGTGTGCATAGGATATTTGTTCTATTCCATAACAAACTGTACAATAATGATGCTTCGTTCAGTAAAAACTGTTAGCATATCAATTATAGTTTATACTGCTTCTTTAGTGGTAAATTCAATATTAAACTGGATTTTTATATTTGGAAATTTAGGTGCTCCCGAACTTGGAATAAGAGGAGCTGCCATAGCTACTGTCTGTGCTAGAATTACTGAGTTTTCAATAGTTTTAGTGTTTATGTTTATATATGAAAGAAAGATTGGTCTTAAGATAGAACATTTATTAAAGCTAGATAAAGAGATTTTAAAAGATTATGTTGGATTATGTACTCCTGTTTTATGTAATGAATTACTTTGGGCAATTGGAGCTTCTATGATATCTGTAATAGTTGGTAGAATGGGAACAGAGGTTGTGGCTGCTAATAGTATAAATGGAGTTGCTCATCAATTTGTAACAGTTTTTATATTTGGTATGTCTAATGCTACAGCAGTAATTATAGGAAATACCATAGGAGAAGGTAAAAAAGAAAAAGCAAAGGAATATGCCTATAGTATAGGGATTTTCAGTGTTGTCATGGGATGTATATCAGGACTTATGATTTTACTTATAAAGCCATTTGTGGTTAATTTCTATAATGTATCTTATTCAACAAAATTAATAGCTATGGAAATAATGACTGTAACTTCAGGAATAATAGTATTTCAATCTCTTGCAAGTAATTTTATGATGGGTGTACTTAGAGGTGGTGGAGATGCTAAGTTTGTCTTGATAAATGATCTTATTTTTATGTGGCTTGTTGCTATTCCAGGTGGATTTTTTGTAGCATTTGTTTTAGAACTTCCAGTTGCCTTAGTATTCTTAGTTATAAAATGTGATGAAATATTAAAATCTCTTACTAGTGTATATAGGGTAATTAGTGGAAAATGGGTAAATGATGTAACTAAGGATTATGAATTTAAGGAAGTAAAGTGTTAGTGGTTTTTAGGAAATAGTAAGCAGTTTTGGAAAGTTGTTTTAAGGATATATGAGTTATTAAAGTTAAATACTAATTAAGAACTTAATTTGAAAGGAGTGTTTAACTTTGTCTCATAAAAATAATAAAAACAGCAAAGATAACAAAAAGACTAGTCAAAAAACTAAAAAAGAAGTAGAGAAAATGAAAAATGAAACTGCTAATGAAATAGGATACTCTAAGGAATCAAGAAAACTTGGAAAAGATAAAACTAGAAATAACCCATATATGGGACCACAATAATTAAAAAATAATAAAATATTTTAATTTAAATTGTAGCTAATTTTAATAAGTTTAAAGTTAGCTATAAGCTTTAATTTTTGCTATTACTTTTAATTAAGTGGTAGTGATTAAAAATTTAGTTCTTATAAAAAAATCCTTAGTACTATGGATTAAAAATATTTTTTGTTTATTTTGGTTAATATTAGAATTAAATATTTAGTTATTTTTTGTAGGAACATCTAGTTTTTTGTAATAACATACATTTTTTTAACTTACTAAACATATTAATATAATAGTAAAGCACAACAAAAAGTAGTTTTATTGAATATATTATAGTGAAGGGGATTTTAAATTGTTTAGTAAAAAATTTAAAAAGCAAATGGCTTATGTTTTAGCAAGTACTTTTGTATTTGGATTAGTTAATCCAAGTGCAATTAAGGTAAGGGCATCAACTGGTGTTGAAATTACAGAAGGGGTTACTGTAACTGCAAAGGGAAATACAGAATGTAATACAGCTGATTTAGCCATAGATGGTGATTTATCTACTTATTGGGAATCTTCAAATGATTATAAATGGATAGAAGTTGACTTAGGTGGAATTTACGAATTATCAAAGATTGAAATATTTAATAAGGATGAAGCTGTGTATAAATATAATATATATGCTTCAGAAGATGGAGAAAACTTTAATAAAATAGCATATAAAAATAATGATAATGTATCAGATAGTAATGGTAATGTGCATACCATTGATAATGTAAGGGCAGGAAAGATTAGAATTGATGTAGTTCAAAATAGTAATAGTGATAGGGTGAATATAGCTGAAATAAATGTATTTGGTAAAAATACAGGAGAGAGTTTACCGGAAATTAAGAAAATTGCTACAAGTAATTTTAGTGAAACCCCTTGGGCTACTGAATATGAAAAGTTTAATAGTGATAGTGCCTATGCCAATGAAAAGACTTTAAATGAAATAAAGAATTTAGTTGGTAGAGTAATAGGAGAAGAATTTAAGGACAAGTTTATTTTTGAAATAAGAGATCAATTAAATGGAAATGATGTTTTTGAGGTTTCTGATTCAAGAGATGGAAAGGTTTTAATAAAAGGTAATAATGGTGTTTCCTTAGCATCAGGATTTAACTATTATTTAAAAAATTATTGTAATGTAAGTTACAATCCAATAATGGGATCTAATTTAAAAATGCCTGAAACGATGCCTTCTGTTGGGGAGAGAGTAGTTATAGATACTCCATATGAGCATAGATATGCACTAAACTTTTGTACCTATTCTTATACAATGTCTTTCTGGGATTGGGATCAATATGAAGAATTCCTAGATTGGTGTGCTATGAATGGGGTTAACTTAGTTTTAGATATAATTGGACAAGAAGAGGTTTTAAGAAGAACCTTAAATGAATTTGGATATAGTGATGAAGAGGTTAAAGAATTTATTTCAGGACCTGCATATTTTGCTTGGTTCTATATGCAAAATATGACAGGATTTGGAGGTCCACTTCCTAACGATTGGTTTGAGCAAAGAGCAGAGCTTGGAAGAAAAATGCATGATAGAATGCAAAGTTTTGGAATAAATCCTGTTCTTCAAGGATACTCAGGTATGGTTCCAAGAGACTTTAAGGAAAAAAATCCAGAAGCGCAAACTATTTCTCAAGGGGGATGGTGTGGCTTTGATAGACCAGATATGCTTAAAACATATGTAAATGAAGGGGAGGTAGATTATTTCCAAAAGGTTGCAGATGTTTTCTATGAAAAGCAAAAAGAAGTGTTTGGAGATGTAACTAACTTCTATGGAGTAGATCCATTCCATGAGGGAGGAAATACTGGTGATTTAGATAATGGAAAGATATATGAAATAATTCAAAATAAGATGATAGAGCATGATAATGATGCAGTTTGGGTTATACAAAACTGGCAAGGAAATCCTAGTAATAATAAGTTAGAAGGATTAACTAAAAAAGACCAAGCTATGGTATTAGATCTTTTCTCAGAGGTAAGTCCAGACTGGAATAGATTAGAGGAAAGGGATTTACCATGGATTTGGAATATGCTTCATAACTTTGGAGGAAGAATGGGAATGGATGCAGCACCAGAAAAACTTGCAACAGAAATTCCTAAAGCCTTAGCTAATTCAGAGCATATGGTTGGTATAGGTATTACACCAGAGGCTATAAATACAAATCCTTTAGCGTATGAACTTTTATTTGACATGGCTTGGACTAGAGATCAAATAAACTTTAGAACATGGACTGAAGATTATATTGAAAGAAGATATGGTAAGACTAATAAAGAGATTTTAGAGGCTTGGAATATTATATTAGACACTGCTTACAAAAAGAGAAATAATTATTACCAAGGTGCTGCTGAGTCTATTATAAATGCAAGACCAGGCTTTGGAATAAAAAGTGCTTCAACTTGGGGACATTCAAAAATAGTTTATGATAAGAGTGAATTTGAAAAAGCTATTGAAATATTTGCAAAGAACTATGATGAATTCAAAGATAGTGATGCATTCCTTTATGACTTTGCTGATATATTAAAACAATTATTAGCTAACTCAGCTCAAGAATATTATGAGGTTATGTGTAATGCTTATAATAATGGAAATGGAGAGAAATTTAAATTCGTTTCAGGAAAGTTTTTAGAACTTATAAAGCTTCAAGAGAGAGTATTATCAACTAGACCTGAATTCTTAATAGGAAATTGGATTGAAGATGCTAGAACTATGCTTAAGGACTCTGATGATTGGACTAAGGACTTATTTGAATTTAATGCTAGAGCTTTAGTAACAACTTGGGGTTCAAGAAATAATGCTGACGGTGGTGGTCTTAAAGATTATTCTAATAGACAATGGTCAGGACTAACTGAGGATTATTATTATGCTAGATGGGAAAAATGGATAAATGGATTACAAACTGAATTAGATGGAGGAGCTAAAGCCCCTAATATAGATTGGTTTAAGATGGAGTATGACTGGGTAAACAAGAAGAGTGATACAGATAAGCTTTATCCTACAGAAGCTTCTAATGAAAACTTAGGAGAACTTGCTAAGATAGCCATGGAAAGTTATTCAGTAACTAATATGGATAAAATATTAGGTGAAAATGAATCAGTTGAAAGAGTTAATATTGCTTTAGGAAAGCCTGTAAGTAGTGAAACTCATGGAGAAACTGAAGCTAATCCTTTAACTAATATTACAGATGGAAATACAGGAACTATGTGGGTTGCTGATAAAGAGGGATATCCTGCAAGTGTAACTGTAGATTTACAAGGGGTTAAAAGTGTAGATGGAATAGAATTTGCTTTTAGAAATCAGGCTGGTGATAGGGCTGTAGCATATAAAGTAGAAGTTATGGATGAAAGTGGACAGTGGAAAACAGTATCAGATAAATCTGAGGATTATTCTAGTAAGGGAGTCATTGAAAAGGTTGATTTTACTGGAAAGGCTCAAAAAGTTAAGGTTTCACTAAGTGGGGTGAATCTAGAATTAAGTCCATCATATAAAATACCAGAATTAGCAGAAATAATGGTATATGGAGGAAAAGAAAAGGAAGATGAGTATACTAACGTTGCTTTAGGAAAACCAGTTACTGGAGCAGAGGCTGAAAATGGAAAACCATTATCTAATATTACAGATGGAGATTTAAATTCTCTTTGGGTTAGTAATAATGGACAAACTCCAGCAACTACATCTATCGATTTAAAAGGAACAGAAAATGTTGAGTTCTTAGAGCTTCACTTTGAAAAGCCAGGACTTAGATTCCAATTTAAAGTAGAAGTAGAAGATGCAAATGGAAATAAAGAAACTGTATTAGATATGACTTCAAATAAAGAAGATAATGAAAAATCATATAAAATACCTGTAGGAAAAGAAATAAATAAAGTTCATGTTACTATGACAGGAAAAGCAGAAGGTGGACAACATCCAGGGGCTTGGGCAGCTATTGCAGAAGTAAAGGCCATGTCAAAAGAAAAACCAGCTAACTATGTAAATATAGCAGAGAATAAAAATGTAAGTGGTTCTAACTCTCAAAGTGGAAATCCTTTATCTAATATTACAGACGGAGATTTAAGTTCACTTTGGATAAGTGATAATGGAGCTATGCCAGCTAATGCCACAATTGACTTAGAAGGAAATAGTTTTGTAGATTTCTTAGAGCTTCATTTTGAAAAGGAAGGATTTAGATTCCAATTTAAAGTGGAAGTTGAAGATGAGAGTGGAAATAGAGAAACAGTATTGGATATGACTTCTAATACAGAGGATAATAAAAAGTCATATAATATTCCTGTAAAAAAAGAAATAAGTAAAATACATGCTACTATTATAGGAAAAGCTGATGGTGGACAATATCCTTTAGCGTGGGCAGCTATTGCAGAAATTAAAGCTATGAGCAAAGAGGCTATAAATAAAGTTGAGCAAGCTTCCATAGCATTACCACAAGGAAATATGAAAGCTACAGCAACATCAGAGCATCCTGATGTAGGAAATGAAGGCTTAGCTAAGTTTGCTATTGATGGAAAGGAAAATACTATATGGCATACAAAATATAATCCTGTAGAAGAGTTACCACAAAGTATTACTTTAGAACTTGGAGGAAGTTACGAAATTAATAAGTTTACTTACTTACCAAGAAGTGGTGCTAAAAATGGAAATATAACTAAATATGAGCTTCATGTAAGTGAGGATGGAAATGATTTTAGAAAAATATCTGAAGGAAATTGGGATGATAGTGGAAGTTTAAAAACATTAAAATTCAATAGTACAAAGGCAACTCATGTTAAACTTGTAGCTTTAGAAGGGGTTGGAGGATTTGCTTCAGCTGCTGAATTAAATGTATTTGCAATTCCAGAAAACCTAGCTATGAAAGATGAGACTAAGGTTGAGACGACTTCAAATAATTCTGAAGCAAATAATTTAAGAGATGGAAATGAAAATACTCTTTGGGTTCCAGGACAAGAAGAGGAAAAGTCTGTAACTTTTGATTTAAGTAAGGAAAAGGATATATCCGCAATAGATATAGTAAGCAAGGGAAATTCTCCATTAAAATACTCTATAGAGATTTCTAATGATGGAACAGAATGGACAAAGATAGTTGATGAGAACAACAATGAAGAGAATAAAGCTGTATATTCTAATATATTAAAGTCAGGCAAAATAGGAAGATTTGTAAGATTTAATTTTAATAGTGAGAATGTTAAAATTGGAGAAATCAAAATTTATAAAGGAGATTCTACTTCAAGTCTTGCTTCTTATATAAGAGTAGTTGAAGATATATATAATAGTGCAGTAGTTGGGGATATGGCTGGAAACTATACTGAAGAGGCTAAGGAATCCCTTGGAAATGCTATAGATGAGGCAAAATTAGCTTTAGGAAATGATATAAATTCAAAAGAGGCTAATGAAGTTATGAGCACTTTAAAATCAGCCTTAAATGAATTCTATAAGGGATTTGTTCAAATAAACAGAACTAAACTTGCAGCTTTAATAAGTGATGTTGATATTTTACTAAATGAAATATTACCAAGTCTTATGAATAGCATGAACTATAATGAAAAAGCTATAGTAAATGCAGAAATTCAAAAGCTAAAGTTAGAAAATAATGAGGCTAAAGAAGTTTACAATAAAAAGCAAGTTTCACAAAGTGAGATAGACACAGCTTATGAGGAGTTAAAAAATACATTAGATTCATACTATGATGCTGTAAGTGCTGAAACTGCATATAAATCAATTGTACTTTTAGCTAAGGAAAAAGTAGAAAATGCAGTAGTGGGAAATGGAAATGGACAATATTCTCAAGAATCTGTAGATGCTTTAAATGAAGCTATAAGAATTGCTGAGGAAGGTTTTGAAAGTTCTACAATCTTAGAAGAGATTAGAAATATAACAAAGACTTTAAAAGAAGCTATAGATACTTTCGTTGAATCAGTTAATGTAATTGATAAAGCACAATTAGAAGAGATAATATCTTCAATAGAAAGTAAATTAGAAAATGCAGAAGGAGTATATATTCCTAATGCTATAGAAGAACTTAAAAAAGCTTTAGATAAAGCTAAGGAAGTGTTAAACAATGAAGGTGCAAATGAAGAGGATATAAATAAGGCTATTTCTGATTTAACTGAAGCAGAAGCTAATTTTGAACTTTCAAAAGTTCCTAATAAAGACGAATTAAATTCTGAGATAGAAAGAGCATATGATGTTTTAGAAAAACTTAAAGGATTTGATCATCTTGAAGGAATAAAAATAAAGTTAGAAGATGCTATTTTAGAGGCTGAAAGAGTTAAAAATGATGAAAATTCATTAAAAGTAGATGTGGATAAAGTTTTAGGTGAATTAAAGATTGTAATAGAAGAAGCTTTAAAAGCTATTGATTCCTCAGAAGTTATAGTAAGCCCAGTTAGAGATTTTAAAGCAACTAATATTTCAAAGAAAAATGTAACTGTTCAGTGGAGCGCACCTGAAAATTCATTTGGATTAGAAGGATACGTACTATATAAAGATGGTAAAAAAGTAGCTGAATTAGGAAAAGATGAGACTACCTATAAGTTTAAAGGATTAAATAGACATACTATATATAACTTTAAAATTGCAGCAAAATATAATAATGGAGAGCTTTCTTCAAAAGAATCCATAACTTTAAGAACTGAAAGATAAAATAAAAATTAAATAATTATATTTTTTATATGAAAAGGAGCTGTATTAAAAAGCTAAGTACAATTAAGTTTAATTTATTTAACTATATTTATACAGCTTCTTTTGTTTTTTATTAGAATTTTATTTTTTAAGGGAGCATATATATAATAGGGGAGGTTTATTTAAACAGAAATTAATTATTTTAAAGATATAATAAAAAGAAAAAACTTGTTTAATAATAGATTTTTAGAAAAATAGGTTTAATTATAGGAGAGGATTTATGGGGTATATTATAATTTTATTAAGTCCAATTTTAGGATTAATTTTTTCAGAAATATATGTTTTTTTAACTTCATTTATGTCATGGATATCTGCAGATGGTTTTGTTACATCCACTAGTGTGATGTTTGCTATTTTAGGAATGATAATAGTGTTTAATGATAAGGAAAAACAAAATATAAATTAGTGCTAGAAATAATTATGATTAAATTAGGTTAGGGTTTATTTAAATTTTAATGACTAAATTAAGGGAGTGTATTAAAATAACTTTTAATACACTCCTATTTTTATTAAATATAGTTTCTTACCTTAACTATTTCATTATTCTTTTTATATATTCTAGGAACTCTATGGCTGATCATACAAAGTATTTCGTAGTTTATTGTTCCCATAATTTCAGCCATATCATTAGCATCAAATTTTAATCCATTTTCTTCACCTAAAAGAATTACCTCATCACCAATTTTAACATCTTCTATATGAGTTACATCAATCATACATTGATCCATACAAACTCTTCCTATAACATTAGCAAATTGCCCCTTTATTATAACTTTGGCTTTTCCACTAAGAAGTCTTGAGTATCCATCAGCATATCCTATTGGAAGAGTGGCAATTTTACTTTTCTTTTCAGTTTTATAAGTTCTTCCGTAGCTTACATACATATCTTCATCTAACTCTTTAACAAAGGCTACATTAGTTTTTAATGTAAGTGCTGGTTTAAGTTTTAAGTTTTCTTTTTTTACTTCTTCAGATGGATAGTATCCATAAGAAATAATTCCACATCTAACTCCGTCTAAATAAGTTTCTGGTAAATCCATAATAGCCCCACTATTAGAAGCATGTTTTAAAGGAATGTGTATTCCATTGTCTTCTAAAGCTTTATTAAAAGCAGTTAATTTTGAAAATTGTTCATAAGTATAAGTTTTATCTTTTTCATCTGATGTTGAGAAGTGAGTAAATAGGCCTATTACCTCAACTCCAGGTAAAGAGCAGATTTCTAAAACTTTATTTAATCCCTCTTCATTTGGAAGGAAACCTATTCTACCCATTCCTGTATCTATTGCAATGTGTACTTTAGCTTTTTTGCCAAGCTTTAAGGCAAAGTCAGATAATTCCTTAGCATATTCCACATCATAAACTGTTTGTTCAATTTCATTATTGATTAAATTTTCAGCAAAATTTATAGGAGTATAACCTAAAATCATAATAGGTGCAGTTATTCCAGCATCCCTAAGTTCATCAGCCTCTGTGATTATAGCTACTGCCAATCTAGAAGCACCATTTTCTAAAAGAGTGGAAGCTATGTCTAAAGCTCCATGACCATAAGCATTAGCCTTAACAACGGCTATTATTTCCTTTTCACCAACTAGGTTTCTTATTTCTTTCATATTATTTGCTATTATATCTAAATCTATTTCAGCCCATACAGGTCTAACACATATATCCATTTAAAACACCTCAAATTAATTACAGCTTTTATTACTTTTATTTAATTAATTTCAACTTAAATCATTAAATTAATAAGTCGTAGCTAAATTATTATGCTCATATAAAGTATTACATATAAATCACCATATTTTTATTAAAAAACTTAACTACATATACTATTATAAGATATTGTATCATAAAGTGAAGAACCACCATAATTGTAATTTTTATATATAGTGGTTTCAATATTAAGAATATGTCATACTTTTTTATGAGTGAGTTCAATAATGTTATAATTAATATCTACAAATTAATAGGGATTTCTGTGGATATACAAATACTAGGTTGAAAAGGTATTTACTTAATTAAATTATTATTTTCTTTGGATCAATTAATATCTAGATATAAAGAATGAAAAAAAGTAGTGTAATATTAAAATTATAAGTTTAATGATAAAATTAAATATAGAAAGGTATAAGCGATTATTTATAGTCTTATTAATGAGTATCTATAAGGATAAAAATTAAGTTTCAATAGGTTATATGGTTTATCTGGAGGGGATAGAATGTTAGATAAAAGTATAGAATTTTTTAAAATAATTTTAAAGAGAGAAAAGGGAAAAGAATTAAAAGATGAAACTTTACCAGATGGTTTTAGATTTGTTAAGTTTAAAAAAGGTGATGAAAAAGCTTGGGCAGAAATAGAAAAATCTGTACTGGAATTTGAAAATGTTAAAGATGGAGAAGAATATTTTAAAAATAAATATTTACCTCATATAGATGAGTTAGAAAGAAGAACTATATTTATAGAAAATAATAATGGAGAAAAAATTGCTACATTTACAGCTTGGTGGAGATATACAGGGGAAAGAAGACATCCATTTATGGAGTGGGTTGCTGTGAAGCCTGAATATCAAGGAAAAGGATTAGGAAAAGCTCTTATCTCAGAAGGAGTTAAACTTATGATAGCTATTGAAGGAGATTGTGATATGTACATACCAACTCAGACTTGGAGTTATAAAGCAATTAGGCTATATAGATGGGCAGGGTTTGAATTTGAAACTGAAGAAAAGTTTCCAGGTGGAATTAAAAATGAAACCCTAGAAGGTATTAAAGTAATAAAAAACTTAATATAATTATAAAATAAAGTTTAAAAAGAAACAGAGGATAGAACTCTGTTTCTTTTCTTATTTTATTGTAGGTAAGTATATTGTAAACTCAGTGAATTCATCAGTACTACTTACTTGAATTTTTCCATTATATGATTCTACTAACTCCTTTACTATAGCTAGTCCAAATCCATTATTACTTTCTTTATTTTCTTTTGTGGTAAATCCACTATCAAATATTTTATTTAATATTTTATCTGGAATTTCAGGACCATTATTTTGGATTTTTAACACAAAATAATTAAAACTATAATAAGTATTAATTTTTATTGAACCACTACCATCTAAAGCTTCAATAGAATTTCTTAATATATTAGAAACTATACGTTGAAAGTCTAATTCGTTTACATTGGTTTCTAATAAATCAGCATTTTCATCTATAAATACAGTAATATCTTTTAGATTAATAGTATTTACTATCATTGATATAATTGAAGTGTCATTAGATACAACAATATTATTAATAATATTATCATTACCATCAATTATGTTTTTTAATAATTCTCCTAATTTTTCATAGTTCCCCATAAGATGTAATCCATATAAATAAGAAATTTGAGAGCCATAATCATGTTTTAATTTTCTTAATGAGCTAATATTCTGTTCTAAATTTGAATTTAGTAGTTCAATTTCTTTCGATTTTTTCTCTATATTAGAAAAATATATTATTATAAATATTATAAATATGAATAATAAAGTTAATATTATTTCTGTAAATATAGGATTATCCTTTGCATTAATAATAGCATTAAATGAAGCTATAAAGTCTAGTACTATTGTAAAGAGTATTAAATAGATAATTGAGCTATTCCTAGACTTTATGGTTTTGTAAAGTGAGTATATACTTTTCTTTTTATATAAAACTAAAAAGGCAAGTATATACTGTGGAAAATACATTATAGTTATGAAAAATATATTACTTTTATTTATTAATGATATATTTTGGGATAAGATATTATATAGAAAAGATGAAATTATTAAGGTTATAACAATGAATGAATAAATCAAACTAAATCCAATAGCAGCAGCTAAAAAATCATCTTTATATATTAGACCTCCAATGATTAACATTACTAAATGAAGAATTAATGTTGCAACACTGGAATTTCCCATAAAAAAAGTTGTTAGTGATATCATTGTCCACAAAAGAAATATATAAAATAACATCTTTGACTTTGGTTTTTTGCAATCTTCTTTACTACATAAATTTATTGTGCTTATAAATAATACACATTGTAAAAAAGTGTTTATCGTATCAGCTAAAAATATAGTTTTATTCATTTTTATCTAGATTTTTTCATAGACTCAGGCATTTCTTCTAATCCTATAGTAGCAAAAGAAGTAGTTGAAGCGTTGATAGTTAATGTAGTTAATAATGCTAACATTGATAATATTGATTTTCTCATTTTAAGAATCCTCCCTTTTATACTTATTAAATAATAGTAATGTTTGTATTAATAAAGTCCACGTTATTGTTTGAGAAATCCATGAAATTTTGAAAAATATTAAGGTTATTAAAAAAAGAATACTTGAGTTTGTAACACTTAATATTTTATTTTTTTTAATTAAATGTTCTTTAGTCAATGGAAATCTACTATCTATTACTGGAGCTTTATTATAAATACTAAAAATACTAAACAAATTTAAAATAACAATGCTAAATAGATTTAGCTTGTTAAAAGTAACAAGCATGATTATACTTGTTGTAATAATTAATGTTGCAATAAAACATTTTAATTGGCTATCTTCATGATATCCACCAATAAATGGCTTTATAAAGCACATGCTAAGAATTACTATTAAGCTCTCTTTGAAATATCCAAGTATTCCAGCAATTAGAATTACAGAAATACATTTAATAAATTCAAAGGTCAATACAATTACAACATATTGAATTTGCTCTAATAATTCTTTATCCAAGTCAAGATCTTTTGCTAAATACTCTATAGCAGATTTTAAAAATTTTCTCATAAAGAATCTCTCTTATCTATTTTTTATAAACATTAAAATAAATGTAATATGCTTACATTATAATAAAAAAATAATTGATTTACATAAGATAATTCCTTTTTTAAAGGTATATTTACAATTTTTTCATAATGTAGCCAATATATATGTTTTATATTGTAATTTTATAAGGGATTATGTAATTTTTTAAGAAAACTTATTAATAACATTAATAAGTTATACTTATAAAGTTAATTAATTTTTATTAATTGGTATTTTTAGGAGAATATTTTTGTGTTACTATTATTGAAAGCAGAAAATTAAATTGAGGTTTGAAAAGTTAAATCAAATTACAATTTAGATTAAAAAATAGGGGGCTATAATTATGAAGGTGACTGAAAGATTAGAAAAATTAAGAAAAATTATGAAGTATAAAGGAATTGACTATTATATAATTCCTAGTGAAGATGCTCATCAAAGTGAATATGTATGCGAACATTACAGGGGTAGAGCATATATGTCAGGTTTTACAGGATCAGCAGGAACTTTACTTGTCGGTTTAGAAAATGCTATTTTGTGGACTGACGGTAGATATTTCATACAAGCTTTAGAGGAGTTAAAGGGTTCTGGAATTGAAATGTTTAAAATGAGAATTCCAGGATGGCCAAGCTTATTAGAATGGCTTAAAGAAAATGCAAAGGCAGGAGAAACTATTGCTTTTGATGGAAAGGTATTTTCAGTAGGAGAATATAAAGATTTTAAAAAATTAGAGAAAGAAAATAATCTTAATATAAAAATAGATGAGGACCTTTTAGATGAGGTTTGGAAAGAGAGACCATCTCTTCCTAAGGAAAAGGCATTTTTACATGAAGTTAAGTACTGTGGAAAAAGTGCGAGAGAAAAATTAAGAGAAGTTAGAGAGGAAATGAAAAAACTAGGCGCTAATAATTATATTATAGCTTCTTTAGATGACATAGCTTGGCTTTATAATATTAGAGGAAATGATGTTAAATGCAATCCTGTAGTTTTAAGCTATGCCTTAGTTAAAGAAAATGAAGCATATCTTTATGTAGATAAATCAAAGTTCATTTCTAAAATGGATGAAGAAATTTTAAATGAAGGGGTTACTTTAAAATCATATGAGAAAATTGGAGAGGATATTAGTAATTTAGAAGGAAAGATTTTAATTGATCCAAATAAGATAAGTGCTTATTTATACGAGTGCATTAAGAATAAAAATAATATTGTGGAATTTGGAAACATAACAACTAAGTTTAAGGCTATTAAGAATGAAGTTGAATTAGATAACTTAAGAAAGTGTCAAGTTAGAGATGGAGTAGCCATGGTTAAGTTTATGAAATGGCTTAAGGATAACATTGGAAAGATAGAAATAAGTGAAATATCAGCTTCAGATAAGTTAGAAGAGCTTAGAAGTTTAGATAAGTTATTTAAAGGAATTAGTTTTGAAACCATAGCAGGGCATAAAGAACATGGTGCTATGATGCATTATTCAGCAACTCCAGAGAGTGATTACACTTTAGAACCAAGAGGATTTTTATTAATAGATTCAGGTGGACAATACCTAGATGGAACTACAGATATAACAAGAACTTTTGTTTTAGGAGAATTAACTGAGGAAGAGAGAAAAGATTATACTTTAGTTTTAAAAGGACATATAGGCCTTATGAGAGCTAAGTTCTTAAAGGGAGCTACTGGATCAGCCCTTGATATAAAAGCTAGAGAGCCATTATGGAATGAAGGAATTGATTATAAATGTGGAACAGGTCATGGAGTTGGATTTTTCTTAAATGTTCATGAAGGACCACAAAGCATAAGTCCAGTACCAAATAAGGTTGCCTTAGAGCCAGGAATGATCATAACTAATGAACCTGGAGTTTATAGAGAAGGAAAACATGGAATAAGAACAGAGAATACAATGGTAGTTGTTAAAGATACTTATTCAGAAGAGTTTGGAGAATTTTATAAGTTTGATACTATTTCACTTTGTCCAATAGATTTAGAAGGATTAGATATAAGTTTATTAAATGAAGAGGAAAAGGCTTGGCTAAGTAATTATCATAAAAAGGTTTATGATTTATTATCACCATATTTAGATGAAGAGGAAAAAGAATTCTTAAAGAATGAAACAAGGGAAATATAATTTAACATATGAATAGATTTATAAAAGAAGATGGAATAATTCTTCCACCTTCTTTTATATTTATATAGTTTACAAATTTTTATAGGAGTATAATAAAATTAATAGATAAAACTTATGAAATAGATAGAAACAAATTGGTGATTTTATGGAGAGAGAAAAAGGTTTGGCTAAAGGGAAGATTTTATCTAAAAAGAGAATAAAGGTATTATTTGTATTAAATATTATTCTTTCTATAATAATGGCAATACTACTTTTAAAAAATATATATGATAAAAATTACTCTAATATTACGGCACTTTTAGCACCTTTAATTATTATTACTTATAATTTTTATTTTTTAAATTTAAATATTAAAGCAAGAAAAAGATTAGGAGAAAATTAGAAAACTAGTTTTAAAAATTTATTGTTATTAATAAAAAAATAGTAAGTTAAAATAGAGTTCAGAAATTAAAATATATAAATTTGTATGTTTAGGAGGGATATATATGGCAGATCAAAGATTAAATAAGTTAGCTAAACTGCTTGTAAATTATTCAACAGGAGTTAAGGAAGGTGACTTTGTTTTTGTATCTTGTAATGAGGTTGCAAATCCTTGGCTTACTGAGGTAGTAAAGGAAGCTACTAAGGCAGGAGCTCATGTTGAGTATATTTTAGAATCAGAAGAAGCTAAGGAGGCAAGACTTAAATTTTCTACAAAGGATCAATTATTATCAGGGAATTTAATAATGGAAACTATGCTTGAAAAGGCAGATGTTTGGTTAAGTGCATGGGGAGCTAGAAATACTAGAGCCTTTAGTAATATAGATTCAGAAAAAATAAAAGATAGCAGAGCTGGAGAAAAGGGATGGAGAAAGTTCTATTCAGGAAGAATGGGAGATGGTTCTTTAAGATGGTGTGGAACTCAATTTCCTACATATGCAGATGCACAGGAAGCTTCAATGAGTTTTAGTGAATATGAAGATTTTGTTTATGGAGCAGGACTTTTAGACCATGAAGATCCTGTGGCAGAATGGAATAGAGTAAGCAAAGAGCAGGAAAGATGGGTTAAATATTTAGATACTAAAAAAGAACTTCATATTTTAGCAGAAGGAACTGATATTAAGGTCTCAGTAGAGGGAAGAAAGTGGATAAATTGTGATGGTAGAGTAAACTTTCCAGATGGTGAAATATTTACATCACCAGTTGAAAATAAGATAAATGGACACATAACTTTTTCATTCCCAGGTATTTATGCAGGAAAGGAAATAGAAGGGATAGAACTTGAAGTTAAAGATGGTAAAGTTGTTTCATATAAAGCTAAAAAAGGAGAAGATTTATTAAAGGCTTTATTAGAAACTGATGAAGGAGCAAGCCATTTTGGAGAAGTAGCTATAGGTACAAACTATGGAATTAAGAAGTTTACTAGAAATATGCTATTTGATGAGAAAATAGGAGGAACAGTTCATATGGCTATAGGAGATTCTATGCCAGAGGCTGGTGGTAAAAATAGATCATCACTTCATTGGGACATGCTTTGTGACATGAGAAATGGTGGAAGAATATATGCAGATGGAGAACTTTTCTATGAAAATGGAGAGTTTAAAAAAGAAATATTAGAAAAATATAATCTTTAATATTATATATAAATTATAGAATAATAATTAAATTAGGGGATGAAGAGACTCATCTCCTAATTTAATTCTAGTTGAATTTTAAAATAATAGGAGTATAAGAATTATGAGTAATATATATGAGTTTAAAAAAGAAGACTTAAATGAATGTGCTGAGCTTTTTGTTAAAACCTTTAGTAAGGAACCATGGAATGAACCTTGGGATTTTGAAAATGCTAAAAAAAGACTTAATGATGTGGTTTTAACTCCAGGATTTAGGGGTGCTGTTTTAAGAAATGATGAAAAAATAGAAGGTGTTATCTTAGGAAATTTAGAGCAATGGTATGATGGAGAGCATTTTTGTGTTAAGGAATTCTTTGTGGATTCAAGTTCACAGGGGAAAGGAACAGGAAAGAAACTTTTAAACGCTTTAGAGAATATACTTATGGAAAAGGAAGTAGGAGTAATTCACTTTTGGACTATGAAAGGAAGCACAGCTGAAGCCTTTTATAATAAGAGAGGGTATGAAATTCCAAAGGAATTAATAATGATGAGAAAAAAGTTAAAATAGTAAATTTTTAAATAATGAAGTTCTAGTGGACAATTAAAATTATTTTAATACACATAGAAATTAAAAAATTTAAAATAATACTATATGTTAAATTTTAATATAGAAGATATAAAAGAGCATGTAATAAGTTTAAAACATTAATACATGCTCTTTTTACTATTTAATTTAAATTCTATATATTATTAAACTGTAAGAGAACCATTTTTCTCTAAAACTTCAGCTTCTTTATTTTCATCTTTAGTATCAATACCATCATTTTTATATTCATAAATTACGCTTATTAGTTTACCACTTATACATACTGCTATTATTGAGAAGAATATTTGCTTAAAGTCTAAATAAACTAAAGACATTAATAAAACAATGGCATCTGTTAACATGTAGACATGTTGTACCTTAAGAGGAGTAAATTTATTACCTAATAAGGCTATTACATCATCTCCACCAGAAGCACCACCACCACGTAATACTATTCCAGCGCCAACACCAACTCCAATACCTGCTAAAACACTAGCAACTAGCATATTATTAGTAAAGTTAGGTGTTAAAAATCCTATGCTTTCCCATAATCTATAGGATACTGAGAAGCAAAAAGTTGCAAATATTGAACATGCTAAGAATTTTTTGCCAAAGAATTTAGAACCTATTGCAAATAATGAAAAATCAATTATTAAGTTTGTTATAGATGGAGATATATCAAAAACATTTTTTACTAAAAGTAATAAGCCTAAGACTCCACCTTCTGTTACATTATTTTGATAGTTAAAGTTATAGCTACCAAAGGCTAAGATACTTGAACCTAGTGCTATTAATAAAACACTTCTCAAGATCTTCTTTTTCGATTCCAAAATATCACTCTGCTACTCAAAATATGGTCAAACATATCCATATTGAGAATTTTCCTTCTTCATAAAGCCTCGCCTTGCCTAAGCTACTACGATTTTGTATGGCTCTCCAAAGGCTTAAATTCCGAAATTAGCCCTCCGTACATATATAAGTGCTTTTGATTTTAAGCTATCTTATATTCTTTAGCATTTTTAAGATTAATACTTGCGTTTAAATCTCTATCAATAGTAAATCCGCAATCGCATTTATAAATTCTATCTGATAGTTTTAAATCTTTCTTAACCTTTCCACATTGACTACAAGTCTTTGATGATGGATAAAATCTATCCACTATTCTAAGTTCTATATGATTTTCTTTGCATTTAACTGTTAACTTAGTTTTAAATTCAAAGAACTTCTGACTTGCAATAGCTTTAGATAAATGCTTGTTCTTCATCATTCCTTTAACATTTAAATCTTCAATTGTTATATAGCTTGGTTTTTGCTTTATAATTGAAAATACTGTTTTATTTATATAATCAGTTCGTATATTTGTTAATCTCTGATGAAGTTTTTGTACTTTGACTATTTGTTTTTGAATATTTTGACGAGTAGCTCTCCCTTCTTTTATATTTTTATTTCTTATTTTTAAACTTTCATATTTCCTTGAAAGTTTTCTTTGTTCTCTTTTTAATTTCTTTTCTATTTTTTTAATAGTAGATATTTTATTTATATTTTTAAACTTAATTCCATCACTACATACAGCAAATTCCTTAATACCTAGATCAATTCCTACGCCTTCATTATTGTGATTAAATATTTTTATACCTGTATTGCCATTAGATATTTCTATATCTCTTTCTTCAACAAGTATAGATACATAATATCTATCAGCTTTTTGACTTACTGTACCACTTTTAACTATTGAATTAGTTGGTATATATCCAAACTCTTTTAGTCTTACCCATCCAAGTGTTGGTATTTTGACTCTATGTCTTTCAATAGTCCAATCAGTCTTATTATTCTTAGGAAAATAAGCTTTTACATCTTGATTTTTCTTTTTTTTAAATTTTGGAAAGCCTTTAGCTTTTTTAAAGAAATCTCTAAAAGATTTATCTCCATTCATAATAGCTTGTTTAGTAGCTTTTGAAGATACTTCTTTAATCCACTTCATTTCTTGATTATTAGGAATATATTCATTATTTAACCATTTTGAAAAATCCATTCCACTAACAAACTTTCCTTCTCTCTCGTAAATTTCTTTATTACGAGCAATGTAGAAATTATATATAAATCTTGATACACCAATAGTTCGGTGTATTTTAGATTTTTGCTTATCAGTAGGATTAATCTCCATCTTGTATGCCCTTTTCAACTTCTTCATCCTCTCTAACCTTTTTCTTAAAACCTTAATAACTTCATCTAATATTATTCCTTTATCATTAGCATATTATTAAGAAATTCAATTTAATTTTTTAAATCACATTTTAGGTTAGAAGTTGAAACTTGTGTATAAATAACTATTTTTCTACTATCTGTTTCTTTACCTATTCCTATATACTAAAGATACTGTTCATAAGTGTAGTACCTTCTATTTGTAGTAGTTCTAAATGCTTTTAATTTTCCATCCTTATCCCATCTTTTCAATGTAATAACTGATACATTTAATAATTCTGCAAATTCTTTAGGTTTATAATGTTTGCTCATATAATCACTTCCTTTTGTGATTATATTATGTCATATTAGACTATATTTGATTATATTTTTATTAAATAAATAATATCTCCTAAAATTAAGGTAATTTAGCTATAAAGAAAATAGCAGACCTCATATGTCTACTATATAGAAATAAAAAATTATGAATTTTAAATTATATTTTATAGTAAATTACTGTATATTTTAATTATAATCTCAATAAATATTAAGAGCAAACTATATAAAATAAGAGTAATAAGGATTAAAGAGGTAATTCTTTAATAGAAATAAATAGCCTCTGTGGTCATCTGTTTTTCTTTAAAGTGTTCATTTTTACAAGGTTTTCCGAAAGGTTAAAATATTGTTGTTAATAGTAAGAAAACTTCAAATGAATAAATGGTTAATATATATAAATTTATTTTTATTTGAAATACTATAAATGAAAGCAAATACATAGATGGTTCTTAAATTTAAAAGTAATTATTTTACATAAAATATATCTTAATTTTTAAATTTAAGAATAAAACATATGAGAAAGGATGTTATAGTTATGAAAGTAATTGTTAGAAAAGAGTTAGAACAAGATCATAAAACAGTAGAGCTTTTAGTAGAAGAAGCCTTTAAAGATGCTGAGTACAGTGATCATATGGAACATGTTTTAGTTAGCAAACTTAGAAAGGGAGAAAACTTTATTGATGGTTTATCTTTAGTTGCTGAAAGAGAAGGGGAAATAGTAGGACACATATTATTAACTAAAGCTAATATAGAAAATGAAACAGAAAAATATGAAACTTTAGCCTTAGCACCAGTTTCAGTATTACCTAAATATCAAGGTATTGGAATTGGAGGAGAGCTTATAAGAGAAGGTATGAGAATGGCTAAGGAACTTGGATATGATTCAATAATAGTTTTAGGACATGATAAATACTATCCTAAATTTGGATTTAAAAAAGCTGGAGATTTTGGAATAAAAGCTCCTTTTGAAGTGCCAGAAGAAAACTTTATGGCAATAGAATTAAATGAAGAAGCTTTAAAAAATATAAGTGGTGTTGTAAGATATGCCAATGAATTTTTAGCAGATAATAATAAGTAATAACTTTGATATATTTATTTAAATATTAATTAAATATTGAGACTATAGTTGTATTAATTTAAGGTAAAATAATAAGGTGGTTGTATAAAAAAATTATAAGTTTTATAATTTTTTATCAATCACCTTGTTATTTTTTAGATTAAAGTTTTAAACTTTTGTTTTTTATATAGATATAGGAGAACACATCGATATACAATTAGGGTTTAAATATTTATATAATAATAAATATTTAAAATAGAATCTATTTATAATATTTAAAAAGTATTTTTATTTAAATAATTTATTCCAAAGTAAACATATATTATTGATACTAAAAAGCTTAGGGGAAGAGTAATGAGCATATTTAAGCTTAATAAATTTAGTAATGCTAATAATACTAAGCATGGAGTTATTCCATAAGTACTTAGTTTTATTATTTCCAAAAATCCAATAGGATTATTTCTTATACTACATAGAATTTTAGTTATTATAGCTAATATTAAGGTTATAATGTATGAGAAAGCAATAAATATAATAACCATTAAGGATAAATATGTATTTCCAAAGGTTCTCTCTAAACTATTTATATAATTTTTTAAGTCATTATCATTTAAAGATAGATTCATATTTGAATAATTAGCTTCAGTAATTTTATTATTGTTATATTTAATTATTAAAGATTCATTTCCAAAGGCAATTCCTGATTCATAATCCTTTAATAAGTCTTTTGCAGGTTCCTTATCATTTAGTACAAAGGTCCAATTTTCTTCTTGAAAAACTACAAAGTTAGAATCTTTTAGGTCTAAAACTCCATCCTTAATTTCAAAGGGAGGAATTTTGTCTTCAAAGGCAGATTTTCTAGAAATTAAAAATCTATTAAGTTCAGTGTAATTTCTACTAAAAGCTAAAAGTCCTAATAAAAGAGATAAAATAAGTAAATAAAAGAAAGTGCTTATTCCAGAAGTTTTAATAAGTTCTTTATATCTTTTAGGAGTAAATAAACTTATATAAAATCTTTTAAATAGGTTCATATAATCACCCTTTCTATTTTTTATTAGTTTGTTCATTAAATAGAAATTTATTAATACTGTTAACTTTTGTTTAATTAATTTGAAAACGATTTTAAAACATAGTGTCGTATGATATCATAAAAATGTATTAAATGGAAAATAAAGAATAAAAAGACTTTTAAAGGATTTGATACAATTAAATATTAAATGAAATATTGGGGGATTTTTATGATTAAAAGGGATTTTAGAAAAAGGTTAACTATGTGTTTAGCATCTGTTATGGCTTTAAACCTAGGTATAAGTGTATCGGTAAAAGCTGATGAGGGATTAAAAAATGAGATTAAGAATAATGATATTACTAAAGATATAAGCATATATCCAACTCCTAAGGATATGTCTGTAGGAAATAGTGAATTTACCTTAGAAGATTCAGTTAATATAGTTGGAGGAGATTTAGCAGATACATATGCCTTTGAACTTTTGAAAAATATGTTAACTGAATTTGGCATAAAAATTAATGAATCAGAAATTGAGGGGGCTACTACTATTTATATAGGAGAGAGCGATGACAATATTGAAGAGATGGAAAATACATTAGAAGAAATGAATGTAGACACATCTTCAATAAGCAAAGATGAGGGCTATGTATTAGTAACTGATGAAAATACAGAGGGAAATAAAATAGTTATAAGAGGAAATGATGAAACAGGAACTTTTTATGGGGTAAAAAGTTTAAAGCAATTAATTAAAAAGGAAGATAATAAGGTTATCTTAGATGAAGTTGTTATAAAAGATGAGCCGAGTTTTAAAATGAGAGCTGTAGTTGAAGGTTTCTATGGAACACCATGGTCTCAAGAGGAAAGATTGGATCAAATAAAAATGTATGGAGAATATAAAATGAATGCTTATATATACGCTCCAAAGTCAGATCCATATCATAGAGAAAAGTGGAGAGAGCCGTATCCAGCTTCTGAATTAGATAGAATGAAAGAACTTATAAAAACAGCTAATGAAAATAAGGTTGATTTTGTTTTTGCAATATCACCAGGTTTAGATATAAAGTTTGAGGGAGAAGAGGGAGAAGCAGATTTTAAAGCTTTAATAAATAAAGCGGAGACTCTATATGATATGGGAGTTAGAAGCTTTGCAATTCTTTGGGACGATATAGAAAATCGTAGTGGAGTTCAACAAGCAGAAGTTTTAAATAGATTTAATAAAGAATTTATAAAAAATAAAGAAGGGGTTAAGCCATTAATAACTGTTCCAGTAGAATATTGGGGAAGCTCAATGTTTAATGGGGAAGAGGTAAAGACTTATACTAAAGAGTTTGCAGAAACTTTAGATAAGGATATTGAAGTAATGTGGACAGGAAATGATGTTATTCCTCCAAATGGAGTTAGCTTAGAGGATGCAAAGAAGGTTTCAAATGTATACAATAGAAAAATGATGTTATGGTGGAATTATCCTGTTAATGATTATAAAGAGGATAAAATGGCTTTAGGACCAATATATGATTTAGATAGAAATTTAGATGAGGAAGTGTCAGGATTTATAGTTAATCCTATGAGATTTTCTGATGCATCAAAGATTTCTACATTAACAGGAGCTGATTATGGATGGAATTCAGTTTCATATGAAGCAGAAAAATCATGGGACAAAGCTATTGAAATTATTGCAGGAGAAATGAAAGAAGAATTTAAGATTTTTGCTAATCATTCAACTAGATTAGATACAGGAAGACCAGACTCACCAGAGATTAAAAATACTATAGATAGCTTATGGGAAAAGTGGGAAGCAGGTTCTGATATTAGTTTAGAGTTAAGCAATTTACAAAATGAGTTTTCTAAAATGGTTCAGGTACCAAATAAATTAAGAAGTAATTTAGAAAATAAAGCTTTATTAAATCAATTAGATTCACACTTATCAAAGTTTGAGATTTATGGAAATGCTGGACTTAAATCTATAGAAATATTACAAGACATATTAAATAAGGATATGTCAGAGTTTTGGAGTGATAATTTTGAAGGAATAAAACTTCTTAGAAATTTAGATGGAATAAAAGCTACAATTGCTAACAATGTGGTAGATCCATTTATAAGAAAAGTCCATGAAGTTGGAAATGAATATTTCAATAAGGAAACTACTGTTTTAGAGGACAAGGAATATTCTTATACATCAATTGGAAATATTGCTGACCATAAATATTCAGAATGGTTTATTTCTGAAGAAACGCACGTTCCAAATTATATGTTTGATGATAAAGATAATACAGGCTTTTGGTCAGCAGCACCAGTACAAAAGGATGAGTTCATAGGATTTGATTTAGGTGAAGCTGAAGAGATTAAAGACATATATCTTCTTATGGGAAGAAATAATAATGATACAGATGTTTTAACAAATGGAGTAATAGAGTATTCATTAGATGGAGAAAATTGGACAGAGTTAGAGGTTAATAAGGGAGAGAGAGAATTACTAGTTGAAACAGGAATAAAAGCTAGATTTATAAGATATAGAGCTCTTTCAGACTCTGAAAATAAGTTGTATGTTAGAGATTTTAAAGTTAATACTGGAAAGAGTAAGGAAAAATTAATAGGAAATATAGAAGTTAAAGACTCAAATATTAATAAGTCTTCAGAGGGAGAAAATGAAATTATATCTGCAAGTAATATAAATAAGATTTCCTTTGAAGAGGGAGATTCTATAGGACTTGCTATAAATGATGTTAAAAATGTAATTGGATTTGAAGTCTTAGGAGATGTAGAAAGTAATAAATTTGTATTAGAAAGTTCCTTTGATAATATAGAGTGGGAAGAAGTTTGTCATGGAACTAGCTTTAAAGATGAGACTCCTTTAGTAGGAAAGTTCTTTAGAATAAGAGCGAAGGAAAAAACTGAAGCTAATATTAATGAAATTAAGATTTCATTAGAAGGATATTCTAAGGGAATAGTTTCAACAAATAGAAGAATAAGCTCAAATGCAAATATACATCCTGATTTTGTTGCTGATAATGATTATGGCACATCTTTTGTATGCTCAGATACTATTAAAAAAGGTGACTTTGTACAATTAGATCTTGGGGTAGAAAAGAAAATTAGAGATATAAGCTTAGTTCAAGGACCAGGCGGAGATTATATGGATGGAGATATTGAGTATTCTTTAGATGGAGAAAATTGGACAAAGTTAGGTGTTGTAGAAGGAACTGATACCTTAATAAAAGATTTAGATGTAAAAGCTAGATATGTTAGAGTTATTTCAACTGGATATAAGGATCGTTGGTCAAGAGTTAGAGAATTTACTGTAAATACAACCGTAAAAGAATTTGAGACTAAGGCTACTTCAGAAGGAACCTACACAGATAGAAGTGAGAATATAAGAGATAATAATTTAAATTCTGCATATATACCAGAAGGTGAAATTAAGAGTGGAGACTATCTTCTACGCAGAATTTTTAATGAGAGATTAATTTCAAAAGTTACAGTTGCTCAGAGTACAGATAATTTATCAGGAGCGAAAGTTATTGGAAAGACTGTAAATGGAGAAACTTTAGACCTTGGAGTGTTAGATAAGGGATTAAATGAGCTTGTTCTTAAGAATCCAAGACAATTAGTATCTGTAAAGTTAGTGTGGGAAAAAGATGCTGGAAAGGTGGAAATCTTTGAAGTAAAACCTACCTTTGTATCTTTAGATTCTATAATTGAAGATATTAAAAATGAAATTCAGCGTGGAAAAGATGTTTTAGTTGAGCATAAAGATAAAGAAAATAAAGAAAGAACTCAGTTAGAAGAAGCATTAAAAAATATTGAGAATTTATTAAATAATAAAGCTTCAGATGATGAGATTGTAAGAGCATATGAGGATTTAACAAATAAAATAAATAACTTTATTGATTCAGAGCCAAATAAAGAAGAAGAGAATAAGCCAAGTAAACCAGAAGGTGGAGAAAATGGTTCTGAAGGTGAAGAAGACAAAGAAGACTCTGGAGATAAGAATGAAAATGAAGACAATAAGGATGAGAATGGAAATCTTCCAAACACTGGATCACCTTTAGGAGCAGGTGAGTTAATGCTAGTAGGTGCAGCTTTGGCTACACTTGGAGGAGTAACTATTAAAAAGAAAAAGTAATTAAAAAGAAATAAAATTATTTTATAATATAGTAGCTGTATCAAAATAAGTTTTAATTTTGATACAGCTATTTATTAATAGAAATTTTTCTTATATTAAATATGATCTTAAGAAACATATAAAATCAGTATTAAACAAAAATATAATTATACACTAAATTAAAATTAATATTTTTTATATTTTTCGTGATCAATTTTTTCACGTTTTTTTTCTTTAATTCTACTTCTAATTGTCCAAATAATTAAAATTATAGAGCCTAGGATTATAGAGCCATAAAACAAGGCAATAATTCCTAATATAATCATAAAAACACTTCCTATCTAGGCATCTTCATAAATAACTGCTGTACCATAAGCAACCATTTCAGCAGCCCCTGCAGCAAGAGAAGAAGAAACAAGTCTCATTCCTATAATAGCATTTGCACCTAAAGATTCAGCTTCATCTACCATTCTTCCTATAGCAATTTGTCTAGCCTCTGTAAGCATTTCTGTATAAGAATTCATTTCACCACCAACTAAGTTTTTAAAACTTGAAGCGATATCCTTACCTATATTTTTACATCTTACAGTACTTCCTTTAACAAGTCCTTTAACTTCTTTTATTCCTTTGCCTGGTATTGTTTCAGTTGTTAATACTAACATAATTTATACCTCCTGAAAGTATTTTTATATTTATATTTTAAATTAAAATATATTCTAAATATAAACTTAGTTAATAAAATAATAAATTGAAAAATCAACCAACTAAATTGTTAGATAAATCATATCATAAGTTAAAGTACAATTCAATATATAGTATTAAAAAACTTATTAGAAGATAACTATAAGTTTATATATTGCTAAAAATTGTAAATAATTTAATGTAATATTAATATTGTGTGAATAAGAATGGTAGTGTAAAATAATGCTATAATGTAAAATTTTACTTGAAAAGTTATTTGTTTGATAGGGTTTTGGTGTATTTAAATAGGCTTTGAAATTGAAAAAAGAATTTTAAAATTTCTTTTAAAAAACTTCATTAATAAATTACTTAATAGGTTTGGTTTTATATTAAATAATCTTAGAAAAGAGGATAAGAAGATGAAAAATATTGATAATTACACAAGTAACAAAGAGGCTAGAAATAAGATTCTTAAAGAATCTTCTGAAATTGTTGCAGATGAAATGAGAAAGTTACAAGAACAAGAGGATGAGAAGAAAAGAGAAGAAGGTATAAAAGAAACTTCTGAAAAATTAGCTAACTATATGAGAGAGCTAGAAGAAAAATAATTTTAAAATAAGGTGGATAATTAGTAAGGGTTTTTAGGGACAAAAATTATAAAATGGGGGAATTATTAGTGGCTTTAGAAAATTCTAATGAGTTAATTATAAAAATAAGAGATTTGAAGATGAATTTTGGAACAAAAGAGGTTTTAAAAGGAATAAATTTAGATATACACAAGGGAGAAATAATAGGCTATATTGGAACAAATGGTGCTGGAAAAAGTACAACAGTAAAAATAATGTTAGGAATTATAAGTGGCTATACAGGAACAGTTGAAATTTTTGGAGAAAATATTTTAAAGAGTGATGGAAGTTATAAAAGAAAGATAGGATATGTTCCGGAAATGGCAGACATATATGATACTTTAACTGCTAAGGAATATTTAACTTTTATGGGACAATTATATGGTATGGAATATAAAGATGTTTTATATAAAAGTAAGCAGCTTATGAAGATATTAGGCATAGAAGATGTTTATAATTCAAGAATTTCAAGCTTTTCTAAGGGAATGAGACAGAAAGTTCTTTTAATATCAAGTCTTATACATAATCCAGATATATTATTTTTAGATGAACCTTTAAATGGCTTAGATGCAAATAGTGTTATGGTTATAAAGGAAATATTATCTGAGCTAGCTAGAAATGGGAAAACCATATTCTATTCATCACATATAATTGATGTTGTTGAGAAAATAAGTCATAGAATAATTCTTTTAAACAATGGAGTAGTTGCTGCTGATGGTAGTTTTGAAGAGCTTAAGAAAAATTCTAATGAAGAATCCTTAGAAGAAATATTTAATGACTTAACTGGTTTTAATGATCATAAAAGATTAGCAGAGGAATTTACTGCACTTATAAAGGGGTGTAGTTTATGAAAAAGGATAAATCTTTAGCTGTAGTTCATAGATTAAGGGGATTTTATGAAAAGCTTGGTGTTGATTATGAAATGATGAGATTAATATTAGAGACTAAGCTTACAATGGACAAAAGAAGAGAACCTACAATAAACATGAATAATAAAAGTAGTGATGAGAAAGATAATAGTTTTGGCAAGGCATTAATTCTTTATGGAGTAATGGGAGCTTTTATGTCTATGCTTATAATTATTAAGCAAAATATAATGCTTCAAATGGCTGTTTATTTTGGATTTTTTATGTTTGTAATAGGTAGTAGCTTTATAGCTGATTTTGCTTATGTTCTTTTAGATGTTAGGGATAAAAATCTACTTGGAATTACTGGTGTAAGTTCTAAAACTATAAATGCAGCTAAGATTACTAATATTTTGATTTATATGACTAAGCTAAGTTTAGCTTATGGGGGAGTAGGAATACTTGTTTCTTTAAGACATGGTATATTATTTACTCTTGTTTTTATAATTGAGATTATACTTATTAATTTATTTATGATACTTATAACAGCATTTATTTATTATTTAGTTCTTAAGTTTTTTAATGGAGAAAAGCTTAAAGACATAATAAATGTAGTTCAAATAGTTCTTACTGTTGGAATAATGATTATGTATCAACTTGTAGGAAGACTTTTTGATATTTTAGATGTAGGTAGTAGATTTACCATAACAAGTTGGTGGCAAGGATTTATAGCTCCTTTATGGTTTGCTGCACCTCTTGAAATAATAGAAAGTGGAGTAATAGATAGAACATTAATAATATTTACAGGGTTAGCAATTTTGTCACCAATATTATCAATACTTATTTATTTTAAAATAGCTAAAAAGTTTGAAGATTATATTCAAAAATTAAATGATAATACTTATAAAGGTAAAGATAGAATTCCATTTTCCTTTAAGATTGGAAATTTGGTGTGTAGAAGTAATACTGAGAAAAGTTTCTTTAATTTTACTGTAAATATAATAAAAAGTGAGAGAAACTTTAAGTTAAAAACATATCCCAATATAGCTATGTCCTTAGTTTTCCCTTTCATATTCTTATTTAACTTTATTAGAAGTTATGAAAGTTTTGCAGATTGGAAAAATCATATGGCTAGTTCAAATGAGTTTTTCACATTGTATATATGTATATTTATGTTGACTCCTGTAATCCTTATGGTTAAATATTCAGATCAGTTTAAAGCATCTTGGGTTTATAAAGCTGTTCCTATAGATGATATGGCTTCAATATTTAAAGGGGTATATAAAGGTGTGTTTTATAAAATGATTCTGCCTGTATATATAGTATTGGCTTTAGTATATTTATGGGTATTTGGACTAAGGATTATTCCTCAAATTATAGCTATATTATTTGTAATAATTATTCTAAATCTAATAACAGTTAAGTTGATGGATAAACATCTTCCATTTTCAGTTAGTTTTAAAGATGGTGAAAAGATGGATGATTTAGGAATAACCTTATTTATTTTTATGCTAAGTGGAATATTTGGAGTAGTTCATTATATAATTAATAGACTTAATTATGGAGTATATATCTTTATCCTTATAGAGTTAATATTAATAGGAATTTTATGGACAATAATAAGTAAGAGCAAATATCATAAAATTAATTAAATAAAAACAAATTAGAGTTTAATAGTTATAGAATATATAAGCTAGAGTTAAATAAAATTAACCTTAACTTTATATATAAAAATAAATTTAAAAATCTTAACCTTATTTTTAAGAAGGTTAAGATTTTTATTATATATTTAAGTGGTAAGATATTTAAATATTAGGTAAGAATATATCTTCACCTAATGGAAGAATATCATTTTTAAATGGGTTGATATCCATAAGAAAATCTATAACTACCTCATGATTATAATTAGGATAGTATTTTCTAGCTATGCTATACCAAGTATCCCCTTCTTTTACAGAGTATTTTTTCCCATCTTGAAAAGCGTTAACAGGAACTAATACTATATCCCCTGATTCTAGTGATGAAGTATTGCTTATTTGATTGAGAGATTTTATAATATTCAAACTAGAATTAACAGTACAAGTATCCTTAAACTTTTTAGCCACGTCACTTAATTTTTCATCCTCTTTAAGAGTATATTTTTCTGTTTCTAAATCTTTCAAGTAAGAAGAGTAGCTTATTGTATTTTTACTTTCTGATTTAGAGTTTTCAGATTTGTTTTTATCATTATTTAATGTTTCTTTTGAATTAGTATTTTTATCAGAAGTATTTTTTTTGTTTTCATTAGTAGAATTATTTGATTTATCATTAGCAGATTTATTTTCTGAACTATTAGCAGTTTTTTCTGATTTCTTTTCATCAGTATTGTTTTTATTTTTTTCCTTCTTTTGGTCAGTTTCTTTTAATCTTTCACTTAAGTCATCTTGTGAGTTTTTATCTTTATTCTCAGAGGAGGTATCTTCAGTAACAGTAACCTCTTGAGAAACGGATTTAGATTTCATTAATGTAGAAACCGTTGAATATGTAAAATAACCTAATAAAGCTACACATGTCAATGATCCTACAAGTACTAAAATATTTTTTTTATTCATTTAATAGCCCTCCTAATATGAATTTATACTGAGATTATTGACAGCTATAAGAAAAATATACATAAAAAAGAATCTTAAAAAATATTAAATATTATTTCTAAGATTCTTTATAATCAATAAATTTAAGAGGGAGAGAAATATTATATTTAAAGTTTTCCTCTTTATTATGGATAAAAATAACTATTTTTTGAAAAAAGCTTGATTTGGTCTAAAATTAGAATTATAATGTAAACGTATTAAGATATTGGTTTATATATGTATAGATTTAGTTATATAATTTATTTTTAGCCTTCCAGAGCGGTTAAAGGAAGGCTCTTTTTTTTTATCTTTCTCCTATTAGACAAATAAGTTCATTTGAAAGTAATACCTCTTCAATAGGAGAAAAGGCAACTTCTTTCATATCTGATATAATAGAATCCTTACTTAAGGCCCCTTTATGCATACCTTCTTTCCAATCAGCAATAAAAATTTTCCCCTCTTCTTTTAATACTCTATAAGCATCTTTTAAAAGCTCCTTAGGAGATAATAGCTCATGGTGAAGGTTTATCATTACTATTAAGTCAATAGAGTTATCTTTTAATGGAATATGAGTTTCTTGCATCTTTCCAATTTTTAATCTATCACCATAATAGTCTTGAAGATTTATATCCATATAGTTTAGAAACTCATCTGAAATATCAAGGGCATACAAGGTGCAATTAGGAATCTTTTCTAAAAATGCACGTGAAAATAGTCCAGTGCCTGCTCCCACATCAGCAATTTTTGGACAATTATTTAAGTCTAAAATTTTTAAAAGTTCTCTTAAATCTATTAAGTTTAATCTTTCTGGATTATTAAGTTTTTCTAAGTTATCAGGATTAAATTTTTCACTCATAATGTTTATACCTTTCTTATAAGATTTATATACTTTATATTATTATCAAAGTAGTTAAATCTTATTATTTATAATATTATGTAAAATAAAATTTATATATTTTAATGTAAACATTAAAATCATATTGTGATTTTATCATATTATGATAAAATAATTGAAGTTAGATTAATAGAGTTAATTTTATAGTTAAGTTTATTATGAAGTTTCTTAAACCAATAAATAAAATAACAAAACTCAATGTAATAAAAATAAATTTAATTTTATAATATTGATAATAAGTATTGAAAATACATTAGTGGTATTAAGAGGTGAATTATATTATGAATAATATTGAGAATATAAAAGATATCTTTAGAGATTATAGAATAGGAATAAATGGGGAAGAGGACATGAAAAGATGTTCTGTTTTAATCCCAGTTGTAAATATAGATGGAGAAGATAATATTATTTTTGAAATAAGAAACAATAAATTAAATAGTAATCCAGGAGAAATATGTTTCCCAGGTGGTGCCATAGAAGAAGGAGAGACTCCTAAAGAAGCTGCTTTAAGAGAATGCTTTGAGGAAATTGGTTTAGGAGAAGAAAATTTGGAAATCATAAGCCAATTAGATTTTTATGTTTCACCTAACAACATATTAATTTATCCTTTTTTAGGAGTTGAAAAAAATCAAAAAGAAGATATAAAAAATCTCATTTCAATTAACAAAGAAGAAGTATCTCATATATTATTAGTTCCTTTAAAATATTTATTAAATTATGAACCTGAAATTACCTACAGCAAAATTATAAATATGCCAAAGGAGGATTTTCCTTTTCATAATATAATAGGTGGTAAAGATTATAAATTTAGAGATGGAAGATACAAAGTTATGTTCTACAAATATAATAATTTTGTGATTTGGGGAATGACAGCTAGAATATTAGAAAATTTCTTAAATGTATATAAGGAGCATTATAATAAAAATATTTAATATAGTAATTTAAAAATAAACTAAAACTTGTATTAAAACAGGTTTTTGTTAAATTTTATAAATATATAGACATTTTAAAGGAGCGATTAAGTGGACCAAAGAAGTTTAGAGAAAAAGTGTAAGTTCAATAAAAGGGTTATTCTATTTACATTTTTACTTACAATTGCTACATTAATAGCAATTTGGATTTCTACATTTAAGTATTATTACAATGAAATTAAATGCAATAATGTTACTATGGAGAAATTACCCATAGGAAGCTTTCAAGAAGAGTATAAATCTCCAAACAAAAAATATACTATTAATTCTTATATATGTAGTTCTGGAGGAGTACCTGATTGGGCCGTAAGATGTGAAGTGGTTAATAATATAAGTGGAGAAGTAAGAAATATATATTGGGATTATAAGATAAAATTAATTGATGTAAAATGGATTAATGATAATATAGTCTCAATAAATGGACATAAAATAGATGTTAAAAATGAGGTTTATGATTGGAGAAAAATATAACTAAAATAAAAAAGACAAATACTTTTAGTATTTGTCTTTTTTAATCACATTCAATAATACGTAAATAACACAAAAGTGCATTAAAAATGAAAAAATAATTGCTTTTATCGATGATAAAGTAAGAAAAGAGGGTTTCATCGATAAAACCTTTACATTAATTATAATACAATGTTTTTAAAAATGCAAGAAAATGTTTTCAGAAATAAGAAACTTTTTAGTAATAAATTAAAAAGAATAATTTGTTATTATTATTTATGTAGTATGATCATAAATAATAACTTAAAAAATATTGATTATTTATATGTAAAAATACATATTTAAGAATTAGTTTATAAATTAATACAACAGATGGGAAGGAAAATAGTTTATGGGGTTTTTAGAGAGCTTTGTTAGCTTTATAGTTTATTTGGCTAGCACTTGTGGATACGTAGGAATATTTATATTAAACATGCTTGAATATGCTTGTTTGCCATTTCCAAGTGAAATTGTATTACCTGCAATAGGTGCTAGTGTAGCAAGTGGTAAATATAGCATGATATATGCTTTGCCAATATCCGTTATAGGAGGCGTAGTTGGCCCCTAATAAGCTATTCAGTGGGAATGTATGCAGGAGAAAAAGTAATTTCATTTGCTAAGAGAAAGCATAAAAAAAGTAAATCTATATTTGAAAAAATAGATAGGTTATTTTCTAGGTATGGCAAAATAACAGTTTTCCTAGCTAGATTATTACCATTTACAAGAACATATATATCACTTTTTGCAGGAGCTGAGAAGGTTAATAAAATTATGTTTGTTATATTTTCAGCTTTAGGTATAACAATAATGGATAGTTTCTATCTTCTATTAGGATATTTTGCATATGATAATAAATCATTTATAGAAAAAGCTTTAAGACATTATTCAATAGCATTAATAATTATAATAGTAATAGCTATTTTTTCATATTATATTTATAAAAATCTAAAATTAAAGAAACTTAAAAAAGAGAATTAAGTTTTATTGACAAGTTTTTTTAAAAAGAGTATATTAAAAATAACACGATGTGGTGTTTAGAGAGCAAAGAAGCTCCATAGGAAATCCCTATGGAGCTTCTTATTTTTTTTATAAGTATATTTTTGGAAATAGCCAATTTTTATTTATAATTAAAAATTCACCTTAATTATATTAAACAAGAAAGATCAACAAAAAAACTACCCGTAAACTAAAAATATACTTATAAATAAGCTCTTACCCATAATTAATAAAAAGAGGGGAGCTAAAAATGAAAAGGTTTAAGATTAAGACAGAAATACTTTTTGGAGAAGGAGCCTTAGATTACCTAAAGGAACTTAAGAATAAAAAAGTTTTTATAGTAACAGATCCTTTTATGGTTAAGTCAGGGACTATAGAAAAATTAACTAATAACCTTACATCATCTGAGGTTTTTGTATTTAGTGAAATAGTTCCAGATCCACCTATTGAGTTAGTTGTAAGTGGAATAGAAATGCTTAAAGATTTTAATCCTGATGTTGTTATTGCTTTAGGGGGAGGGTCTGCTATAGATGCAACTAAGGCAATAATAGATTTTTCTAAAAAATTAGTTAAATTAAATGATATTAAGTTTATAGCTATACCAACAACAAGTGGTACAGGCTCAGAAGTAACTTCATTTTCCGTAATAACAGATAAGCAAAAAGGAGTTAAATATCCTTTAGTATCAGATGAATTATTACCAGACATAGCAATTTTAGATCCAGAACTTGTTAAAACAGTTCCAAATTTTATAACTGCTGATACAGGAATGGATGTACTTACTCATGCATTAGAAGCATATGTTTCTAAAAATGCAACAGACTTTTCAGATGCTTTAGCTGAAAAAGCAGCTACTTTAGTTTTTAAATATTTATTAAAAGCTTATGAAAATGGAAATGATATAGAAGCTAGAGAAAAAATGCATAATGCCTCATGTTTAGCTGGTTTAGCCTTTAATGAGGCTTCTTTAGGAGTAAACCATGGTATTGCCCATGTTTTAGGAGGAAAATTCCATGTTCCTCATGGAAGAACTAACTCAATATTATTACCACATGTAATAGAATATAATGCAAACATAACAAGCTATAATTCTAAGGAATTTAGTGAAGCTGCAGAAAAATATGCTAAAATAGCTAAAATGGTTGGATTACAAGGATCAAATACTAGAGGATTAGTAAAAAATCTTATAAATGAAATTAAAAAGATGCAAAAGGCAATGAATATGCCTACAACTTTAAGAGAGTGTAAAGTTAATTGTGATGAACTAAAGAGTTTAGAAAATGAAATAGCTCAATTAGCATTAAAGGATGCATGTACAGAAAGTAATCCAAGAGTGCCAGATGAAAATGATATAATATCTATTTTAAACAAAATTAAATAGTTTTTTTATAAGCTTCAAAATAGGATTGATATGCTTAGAAATTATCCTTTTTTGGAGCTTATTTTAGATAGGCATAGATATATACTTAATAAAGAATCAGATAAAAGACAATAAATTTATTAATATGACAAAATAATATGAAAAATATGTGAATATATTGACAAAGGGCCTATTAAAATTTATAATAAAGATATCACAAAGGTGTGATTAAGTTTTCGAGCAATGTAGCTTCTTAAAGGTATTTCATTTACTTAAAGATAGGAATGAAACTTTAAGGAGCTTTTTTATTAAATAGTTATGAAAAGGATTTAACTAGTCAATAATTTAACGTGGGAAAGTAAGGTGAGAAGCATATGGGAGAAGAGTCAAAACAGAGAATTATACAAGAATATGTACCAGGGAAACAAGTTACACTTGCTCATATAATAGCAAATCCTAATGAGGACATATATAAAAAATTAGGTCTTATAGTGGATAAAAAGGATGCCATAGGAATATTAACTATAACACCAAGTGAAGCCTCTATTATTGCGGCAGATGTTGCTACAAAGGCTTCAGGAGTTTCATTAGGTTTTATAGATAGATTTAGTGGATCTTTAGTAGTAACTGGTGATATAAGTTCCGTTGAGTCAGCCTTAAATGAAGTTTTAGATGTTTTAGGTAACATTTTAAATTTCTCATCAACTAAGATCACGAGGACTTAATATATGGGAAGAGTAATATTTATGGGTAAGACAGGATGTGGAAAAACAACCTTATGTCAAGCCTTAAACAATCTAGAAATAAAATATAAGAAAACTCAAGCCATAGAACTTTATGATAATGCCATAGATACTCCAGGAGAATATATGGAAAACAGGGGATACTATACTGCTTTAATAGTTACAGCAGCAGATGCTGATATTATAGCTTTAGTATATGATTGTACCTCAGAGGAAAATTATATTGCTCCGGGGTTTGCAAGTATGTTTTGTAAAGATGTTATAGGTATTATCACAAAGATAAATCTAGCTAAGGACGAGTCAGAAATAGAAGTAGCAGAAGAGAGATTAAATTTAGCTGGAGTAAGTAAAATATTTAAAGTTGATACAGTAGATGATGTAGGAATTAAAGAGTTATTTAATTATCTAAACAAATTTTAATTTGAGGTGAACTGTTAATGAAAAGAACTATAGTAATAGTCGATGATGAGCCTATTACAAGAATGGATACAAGAGAAATTTTAGAGGCTAATGGATACGATGTTGTAGGAGAGGCTTCTGATGGTTTTGAAGCAATTGAAGTTTGTAAGAAATATAATCCTAGCTTAGTTTTAATGGACATAGATATGCCTTTATTAGATGGAATAAAAGCTAGTAAGGTATTAACTAAGGAAAAATTAGTTGGGGGCGTAATATTATTAACAGCATTTGAAGACAAAAAGTATATTGAAATGGCTAAAGAAGTAGGAGCCTTTGGATATATGATTAAGCCTGTAAATGAGAAGGTATTTATTCCTACTGTAGAAATGTGCTTATCAAAGGCAGAAGAATTTGATGAACTAAAAAAAGATTATGATAAAATAAACAATAAATTAAATGATAGAAAGTTAATAGAGAAGGCAAAAGGAATACTTGTTAAGCAATTAAACTCAAATGAGAATGATGCTTATAACAGAATAAGAAAATTAAGTATGGATAGAAGAACTACCATGGCTGAAATAGCAAAAATAATAATTGTTGGTTATGAGGGATAATTAATGATTGGAACACTATGTAAAGAATATACTCTTTTAAGTGAAGAGGAGATAAATAAAATAAGAGAAGTTTCAAAATCTCTACAGATTATGGCTGACTTTTATGAAAGTGATGCATTTATAGATGTTTTAGATAAAGAGGGAAACTTTGCTATTGTGGTAGAGCATGCTATTCCAAAAGATAAGCCTTCATTATATAAAGAAAAAGTAGTTGGAAAAAAAGCTTTAAAGGAAAATGAGCCAGGTGTTATAGAAACATTAAAAAATGGAACAGTTAATAAGGATATAAAAGCACTGACTCAAGAAAATAAGTTTGTAAAACAAAGAATACATCCAATTCTTAATGAAGAAAAGGTTGTAGGAGTTGTTATAGTAGAAAAAGATATTAGTAATGAGCTTGAAAGTGATTTCAAAATTGACATAAGTTCTGCAAATGAAAGTTCAGAATCAAAAGGTTTTTTAAATCTTTTAAGAGAAGGTACTTTAATAACAAATAATCTTCATGATGGAATACTTGTTTTTGATAAAAAAGGAAAGCTTGTTATAAAAAATACTAAAGCAGATAATATATATAGTAGTTTAGGATATAAAAGTATAGACTATGGAGATGATTTTAATAAATTGTCTTTAGATAATTCCAAGTTTGAAGATCTTTCAAATGTTATTGGAGAAAAGAGTGACTTAAAACAAATAATAGAGGTTCAAGTGAAAAATTCTTATTTTGAATTAAGTAGAACCTTTATAGATAAAGAAAATTTAAGAATAATTGAGATAATAAAGGACATAAGTGATGTTAAAAATAAAGAGGCTGAGTTAGTTTTAAAATCAGTGGCACTAAGAGAAGCTCATCATAGGGTTAAAAATAGTTTGCAAACAGCAGCCGCATTACTTAGAAGTCAAAGTAGAAGATGCAAAAGTGAAGAGGCTAAGGAATATTTACAGGAAAGTGTAAACAGAATACTTGCCATTGCTACTACTCACGATTTATTATCTAAATCTCAAGGAAATAATATTAAGGTTAGAGATGCACTTGAGGTACTAACAGAAAACATAAAGAAAAGTTGGTATGGATCTAACATAAACATCTATATAACAGGAAATAATTTTTATATAGATGGAGAAAAGCTAACTGGATTACTCTTAATAATGAATGAACTTATACAAAATTGTTTTGATCATGCATTTATTAATAAAGATGAAGGTACAATACAGATTCTAATACAAAGTGATGGAGAAGATAAAGCCATAGCTGTTGTGGATGATGGATGTGGATTTGACTTAGGTTTGATTAACAATAATAATTTAGGATTATTCATAGTTAATAGTTACATAAAGGATCAGCTAAAAGGAAGTATGAATATAACTTCTAACAAAGAAGGAACCAAGGTACTATTAAATTTTAAAATTGAAGAAAATGAAGAATTTAAATAACTATGAACTGCGAAGTAGTGGTTTGAATTGAGCAATGAGGCTTAAGGTTATAGAAAATAAAACTTAGATTTTTAAATCAGGTTTATTTCTGTAGCTTTAAGCCTTTTTAGTTCTTTAAAATAATTATCTAAATTAAAGAATTTAATTAAATTATTATAAGTTGATATGAAAAATAACAGCTTATGGATTTTAAAAAATATTAAGGGGGTGAAAGGATGAGAGAGGAACTTTTAAGTGTTGGAATAGATATAGGCACAAGTACAACTCAGCTTATATTTTCTAAGTTAATAGTTGAAAATGAAGCATCAGCTTTTACCGTTCCAAGAATAAGCATTGTAGATAAGGAAATTATCTATAGAAGTGATGTTTACTTTACACCACTTATTTCAAATACTGAAATAGATGGAAGAAAAATAAAAGAAATTATTGAAGAAGAATATAAAAAGGCTGGAATAAATAAGGATGATATTCAAACAGGTGCTGTAATAATAACAGGGGAGACAGCTAGAAAAGAAAATGCAAACGATGTATTACACACATTGAGTGGATTTGCTGGAGACTTTGTTGTGGCAACAGCTGGACCAGATTTAGAAAGTATCATAGCTGGAAAGGGTGCTGGAGCACATATTTATTCTAAGGAACATTCAACCAGTGTTGTAAACATGGACATTGGAGGAGGTACAAGTAACCTTGCACTTTTTTTAAGAGGTGAAGTTAAGGAGACTGGCTGTCTAGATGTAGGAGGAAGACTTATAAAGATTAATCCAAATACAAGAGAGATAATGTATATTTCACCTAAAATAGAAAGAATAATAAAAGAAAAGAATTTAGGACTAGAAATAGGAACTAAGGCAACCTTAGAAAATATTAAACCGGTGGTTAATATGATGGTTGCTTGGTTGGAGGAAAGTGTTGGTTTAAGACCTAAGGATGAATACTTTGATTACATAGTAACTAATAAAAGTATAGCTTTAGAAAATGAGATAAAATGCATATCCTTCTCAGGAGGAGTTGCAGATTATATATATTATGAGGGAGAAATCCAAGACTATTTTAAATATGGAGATATAGGAATAATACTAGGACAAGCTATTAAAAATTCAGATTTATGTAAAAAGCTTAAAGTAGTAAGATCTATTGAAACCATAAGAGCAACTGTTGTGGGAGCTGGCTCTCATACAACAGAAATAAGTGGAAGTACAATTACTTACACAAAGGATAGTTTCCCAATAAAAAATTTACCAATATTAAAGCTTAGTTTAGAAGATGAAAGTCAAGGTGCTTATGAATTAGAAACTGCTCTTAAGAAAAAAATAGAGTGGTTCAGGCTAGAAAATGATTTTCAAAAGATAGCAATAGCTATTAATGGTAAAAAGAATCCATCCTTTAAAGAGATACAGGAATATGCAAAAGGTCTTGTAAATGGAATGAAGGATTTGATTGAGAAAGAGGGACAACTAATAGTAGTTGTTGAAAATGATATGGCTAAGGTTTTAGGGCAAGCAATATATTCCTTACTTAATTTCCAAAAAGAAATTATATGTATTGATGGTATTAAGGTTGAAAATGGAGATTACATAGACCTTGGAACACCAATTGCAGATGGAAAAGTATTACCTGTTGTTATAAAAACATTAGTTTTCAACTAGTTGGAAGGAGGATAAGAAATGATTTTAAAAACAAAATTATTTGGAAAAGTCTATGCTTTCAAATCTTTAAATGAGGTTATGGCTAAGGCAAACGAAGAGAAATCAGGAGATAGATTAGCTGGATTAGCAGCAGAGTCTTCAGAAGAAAGAGTAGCAGCAAAGGTTGTATTATCAAATATAACTTTAGAGGATTTAAGAAATAACCCAGCAGTTCCTTATGAAATAGATGAGGTAACTAGAATAATTCAAGATGATGTAAATGAAAAAATATACAATGAAATAAAACATTGGACAGTATCTGAATTTAGAGAGTGGATATTAGATGAAAATACAACAGGTGCCGATATAAGAAGAATTTCAAGAGGTTTAACTTCTGAAATGGTAGCAGCTGTAGCAAAATTAATGTCTAATATGGACTTAATATATGGAGCAAGAAAGATAAAGGTAACAGCTCACTGTAACACAACAATAGGTGAAAAAGGAACTTTATCTGCAAGACTTCAACCAAACCATCCAACAGATGATCCAGATGGAATAATGGCTTCATTATTAGAAGGATTAACTTTTGGAGTTGGAGATGCAGTTTTAGGATTAAACCCAGTTGATGACTCTGTTGAGAGTGTTACTAAAGTATTAAAGAGATTTGATGAAATAAAAAGAAAATTTAAAATACCAACTCAAACTTGTGTACTAGCTCATGTAACAACTCAAATGGAAGCTATAAGACAAGGGGCACCTACAGACCTAATATTCCAATCAATAGCAGGTTCTGAAAAGGGAAATGAAGCTTTTGGATTTAATGCAGCAACTATAGAAGAAGCTAGACAATTAGCTTTAAAACAAGGAACAGCTACAGGACCAAATGTAATGTACTTTGAAACTGGACAAGGTTCAGAGCTTTCATCAGATGCTCACCATGGAGTTGACCAAGTAACTATGGAAGCTAGATGTTATGGATTCGCTAAGAGATTCCAACCATTTTTAGTTAACACCGTTGTTGGATTCATAGGACCAGAGTATTTATATGATTCAAAACAAGTTATAAGAGCAGGTCTTGAAGACCACTTCATGGGTAAATTAACAGGAATACCAATGGGATGTGATGCATGTTATACAAATCACATGAAAGCAGACCAAAATGATATAGAAAACTTAGCTGTATTATTAACAACAGCAGGATGTACTTATTTCATGGGAATTCCACATGGAGATGACGTAATGCTTAACTATCAAACTACAGGATACCATGAAACAGCAGCTTTAAGAGAAATGTTTGGATTAACAGCTATTAAAGAGTTCCAAGATTGGTTAGTTGAAATGGGATTCATAGACGAAAATGGAAAGCTTACTAAAAAAGCAGGAGATGCATCTGTACTTTTAGGATAGGAGGGAGAAGAGAGTTATGAACGAAAAAGATTTAAAACTAATGGTTGAGCAATTAGTTAGCCAAATGGTTGGACAAGTTGATATGCAATCAGTAGAAAAAGTGGTTAAGGAAGTTTCAAAAAATCAATCTCAAGTGGAAAGTGATGAGTTTATACCAGATATTACAGAGATAGATATAAAGAAACAACTTTTAGTTGATAATCCAGCTGATAGAGAGGCTTACTTAGAAATGAAAGCTAAAACACCAGCTAGATTAGGATCAGGAAGAGCAGGAGCTAGATATAAAACTATAACAGCTTTAAGAATGAGAGCTGACCATGCTGCTGCACAAGACTCAGTATTCTCAGATGTTTCAGAGGAATTCATAAAGAAAAATAACTTTATACCTGTGAAAACTATGTGTACTGATAAGGATGAATATGTAACTCGTCCAGATCTTGGAAGAAGATTTTCGCCAGAAACAACAGAGATCATAAAAGAAAAATGTGATAAAAATCCTAAGGTTCAAATAATGGTTGGAGATGGTTTAAGTTCAGCTGCAATAGAAGCTAACGTAGAAGATATTCTTCCTTCAATAGAGCAAGGATTAAAAATGTATGGTTTAAATGTTGGACCTATATTATTTGTTAAATATTGTAGAGTTCCAGCTATGGATGCTGTAGGAGAAGCAACTGGAGCAGATGTTGTTTGCTTACTAGTTGGAGAAAGACCAGGTCTTGTAACTGCTGAATCAATGTCAGCATATATAGCATATAAACCAAAGGTTGGAATGCCAGAAGCTAAGAGAACTGTTATATCAAACATTCATAAAGGTGGAACAACTGCCGTTGAAGCAGGAGCTCACATTGCAGAGTTAATAAAAACAATGTTAGATAAAAAAGCTTCAGGAATAGATCTTAAATAATAAGTTTGGAGGGAATTAAGCATGAAAAATGATTTAATACGTCCTAATGTTTTAAGCGTTAAGATAATATCAAATGTTAGTCCAGAAATGGCTAAAAAATTAGAATTAGAACCACATCACAAGAGTTTAGGGTTAATCACAGCAGACTGTGATGATGTAACTTATACAGCTTTAGATGAGGCTACAAAGGCAGCAGAAGTAGATGTAGTTTATGCTAGATCAATGTATGCTGGAGCTGGAAATGCTTCAACAAAATTAGCTGGAGAAGTAATTGGTATCTTAGCTGGACCAAGTCCTGCTGAAGTTAGAAGTGGATTAAATGCTACTTTAGATTTCATTGATAGTGGAGTTGGATTTGTAAGTGCAAATGAAGATGATTCAATTTGTTACTATGCTCAATGTGTATCAAGAACAGGATCATATCTTTCAAAAACAGCAGGAATAAGAGAAGGTGAAGCTTTAGCTTACTTAGTAGCTCCTCCATTAGAAGCAATGTATGCTTTAGATGCAGCATTAAAGGCTGCAGATGTTGAAATGTGTGAATTCTTTGCACCTCCAACAGAAACAAACTTTGCAGGAGCCTTACTTACAGGATCACAATCAGCATGTAAAGCAGCATGTGATGCCTTTGCAGAGGCAGTACAATCAGTAGCTAGTAATCCATTAGGATTCTAATAGGCTAAAGATATGGGAAAAGCTTTAGGATTAATAGAATTTATAGGATATGTACCAGCCATATGTGCTGCAGATACAGCCTTAAAAGCTGCAAGTGTTGATTTGATTGGAATAGAAAAGGTTACTGGAGGAATTGTAACTGTAAAAATTACAGGAGATGTAGATGCTGTACAAGCTGCAGTGGAATCTGCTGAAAATTATGCAAGTAGAATTGGAAGTTTAAGAAGTGCTCATGTAATTCCAAGACTTGATGATGAGGTAGAGAATCTTTTAATGAATAGTAAAAGTTCAGAAGAAGAAATTCAAGAGTTGGAAGAAGATATTAAAGAGGTTTGTGAAGAGATAAGAGAGGAAATTACAGAAGCTATTATAGAGGAAACAGAATCTAAAGAAGAAAGCCTACAAGAAGATGTTGTTGAATATGTTAAAAATGTTAATGCTGAAGTAGAAGAAATTTCTGAAAAAATAGAAGGTGAATCTCACTTAGATGAAATAGAAGTTTTTGAAATCTCTCAAAATAAAGAAAGCTCAAAAGAATCTTTAGAAGAAGTTATTATAAAACCTGAACTGACAGAGGATAAGACCACAGAGAATAAAGAAGCTGATTCTATAGATATAAAAGAAATATCTAAAATGAGTGTTAAGGAATTAAGAAAGAAAATAAAATCCTTAAATATCAACATAACTTCTAATAAGCTTAAGTCTCTAAAGAAGAAAGATTTAGTAGATATATTACTAAAATATAATGAAGAAGGTGACAGTTAATGGAGTTTTTAGATAAAGACTTAGTTTCTATACAGGAAACTAGGGGGCTTATAAGAAAGGCTAAAGAAGCTCAAAGCAAGTTAGCTATTATGAGTCAACAAGACATAGATAGAATAGTTAAAGCTATATCTGATGCTGCTTATGAAAATTCTGAAAAACTTGCTAAGATGGCAAATGAGGAAACAGGATTTGGTAAATGGGAAGATAAAGTATTAAAAAATGTTTTTGCTGCAAGAACAGTTTATGAATCAATAAAGGATACAAAAACTGTTGGAATAGTAGAGGAAAATGTTGAGAAAAGAGCATTTAAAATTATGGTGCCAGTAGGAGTAGTTGCAGGACTTATACCATCAACAAATCCAACTTCAACAGCAATCTACAAAGCTATGATTTCAATAAAAGCTAGAAATGCAATTGTTTTATCACCACATCCAAGTGCAAAAAAATGTATTATTGAAACAGCTAAGATAATAGCTAAGGCTGCTGAGAGAGCAGGTTGTCCAGAAGGAGCTATAGGATGCATTACAGTACCTTCAATAGAAGGAACTAATGAACTTATGAAGAATAAAGATACTTCATTAATCCTAGCAACAGGCGGAGAAGCAATGGTTAGAGCTGCTTATTCATCAGGAACACCAGCTATAGGTGTTGGACCAGGAAATGGACCAGCATTCATAGATAAGAGTGCAGATGTTAAGTTAGCAGTTAAGAGAATATTAGATTCTAAAACTTTTGATAATGGAACAATATGTGCTTCAGAACAATCAATAGTAGTTGAAAAAGCTATGGAAGATGAAGTTGTTAGAGAATTAAAAGAACAAGGAGCTTACTTCTTAACTGAAGAACAAGCAAATCAACTATCTAAATTTGTAATGAGAGCAAATGGAACTATGAATCCACAAATAGTTGGAAAAACTCCTCAAGACATAGCTAAATTAGCTGGTTTAGAAGGAATTCCATCTTGGGCAAGAGTTTTAATTCCAAGAGAGTGCCATGTTGGACATAAGTATCCATTCTCAAGAGAAAAGTTAACAACTATTTTAACTTTCTTTGTAGAAGAGAATGTAGATGCTGTATTAAATAGATGTAGAGAAATATTACTAAATGAAGGAGCTGGACATACATTCTGTATGCATGCAAATAATGAGGAGCTTGTTAAGAGATTCGCATTAGAAATGCCGGTTTCAAGAATGGTAGTAAATTCACCAGGAGCTCTTGGTGGAATAGGAGCTACAATCAACTTAGTACCTGCCTTAACATTAGGATGTGGTGCAGTTGGAGGAAGTTCTACATCACATAACATAGGACCATTAGATTTAATGAATACAAGAAATGTAGCTTATGGAGTTAGAGAACTTGAAGATATTAGAGAGTTAGCTGTAGGAGCTACAAAGGAAGTTGCTGCAAGTTTAGATTTAGGTGACAAGGAAGAATTAATAAACTTATTAGTTAAGAAGATTATTGAGGAACTTAAGTAATTTTTAAGATAATTGGATTCTAATATAAATTAAAGACTTATTTAATATTATAGATAATTTTCATTACATAGAAATGAAAAGATATAAAAAGGCTTAATATGTTTTAGTCTTGGGAAAATTAGGTCTTAGGACTAGGCTATATTAAAAGTCTAAAGGAAGGTTCTTTAGGCTAATAGATAAATATAAAATTTTTAAATAATTCAAATTAAAGAGATGTAAAAATACATTAATACTAAGATTTTGGAGTTAAAAGCTCTATGTGAAATTTTAACTAAAAAGGTTTAAAATTAAATTAAAGACAAATTAAAGTCTAAATTAAAAAATTAAGAAGGATATTTTGAGGAGGAATTTGTTATGGCAAACGCAAATGCATTAGGAATGATCGAAACTAGAGGATTAGTAGGAGCAATAGAAGCTGCTGACGCAATGGTTAAGGCTGCAAATGTTCAATTAGTAGGAAAAGAACAAGTTGGTGGAGGATTAGTAACTGTTATGGTTAGAGGAGATGTTGGAGCTGTTAAAGCTGCTACTGACGCTGGAGCTGCTGCTGCTGAAAGAGTTGGAGATTTAATATCAGTACATGTAATCCCAAGACCACACTTTGAAGTGGATGCTATATTACCAAAGGCACCAAAAGCTGAATAATAAAAAGTTGTAATTAGGGGTTGCATAAAGAGTCTTTTATGCACTCCTTTTATACATCTAATAGGGGATGTGATAAAATGGCTGTTTTGACAGAAGGTGAGGTAAGAAAAAGATTAAGTAGAGAAGACCTAAAAGCTCTAAAAGAATTTAAGGTTGTAAAGGGAGAAATAATAACTCCATCTGCAAAGTCTTATTTAGCTGAACATAATATAAATTTAGTTTATGTTAATTCTGAAGAAGAAAAATTAAATAAAGAAACAGAACCTAAAGAGATAATAAGAGAAGTCGTTAGGGAAAAAGAATACAAGTATGAAACTGTTTTTGGAGCTAAGTTAGATGAAAAGCCAGAGCATATGACTCATCTAACAGGCAATCTTCTTGTATTTAAAGATCATAAGAGAATAATATTTAGAGGTAAGATAGATTCTCTTGAAGCAAGAATTGTTGAAACACAAGTTCTTTGTCATAAACAAGGAATGAATAAACTTGTAGAAGACCTTCAAGAAATACTAAATCTTATAGGAAGAATATTGAGATGTGAGGTTTTAAGTGAGCCTTTAGAAGGTTTTTCTCTTCAAGGAATGACAGAAAAGGATCTTAGAGAAAAATCACATAACCCTAAAAAATACTTTGGTATAGGACATGAAATGCCAACTTATGAAATGGGTGAAATAGTGGCTGCACTAAATATTTTAAGAACTTTAACTAGAGAAACAGAGCTTTCAGCTTATGAAGCTTTTAAAGGTGAATATGGACAAGTTGAGAGAGAAGATTTAATTAGAGCTTTAAATAGACTATCCTCAGTATTTTGGATTATGATCTTTAAAGTTAGAACAGGAAAGTACGAGAAATAGGAGGAAGCTATGGACAATCTATTACAGGACATTATAGAGGAAGTAGTCAGAAGAGTTAAGGATGAAGCTTTTATAGAAGTTGAAGCTTCAGGTAGACATGTTCATTTAACTAGGGAGCATATAGAAATATTATTTGGAGAAGGACATGAGCTTACTAGAATAAAAGATTTATCTCAACCAGGTCAGTATGCTTGTAAAGAAAGAGTTACTATATCAGGGCCTAGAGGTAAGATAGATAATGTTGTGGTTTTAGGACCACCTAGAAATGAAACTCAAGTGGAAGTTTCATTTACAGATGCTCTAGTACTAGGATCTATACCTCCAGTTAAATTAAGTGGAGATTTAGAGAATACTCCAGAAATAACAATTTCAACAGAGAGAGCTTCTATAGCATTAAATAGAGGGCTAATGGTTGCTAAAAGACATATACACATGACACCAGAGGATGCAATAAAATTTGGTGTTAGTAACAATGAAAGCGTAAAAGTTAAGGTTTTAGGGAAAAGACCTTTAATATTTGATGATGTAATTGTAAGAGTTAGCAAAGATTACAGAACATTTATGCATATTGATTATGATGAAGCAAATGCCTGCGGATTTTCAAAGGGAACTTTTGCCTTAATTGTTGGAAAAGATGAAAAATAATAATTTAAGATATTAAGCTTATACATTAAGTTAAAAGTTAATTATGCTTTAGAAAGCTTTATACTAATTTAATGATATAGAAGTTTTAAAGAGTTATCTTAATTTAGTATATTAAGCTTTTGTAAAGGATTATATAGTTTAACTACCTAAAATCTTAGGAGTATTTAAATAATATTTTAGCTAATGTAAGTGAGAGGAAGCCTCTAAATGAAAGGGGGTAAGGATAATATGGACTATGAAAAGTTAGTTGAATTTTTAGTAGATGAAATATACAAGAGAATTCAAGAGGAAAATAGTAAAAGTAATTCTTTAGAAAAGAGAAAATCCATTGTTGTAATTGGAGAGAGTAATGTAAGTTTCTACAGAGAAGCCTTAAAAGGATTTGATATTAATCCATTAACATCAGAATGCAAAGATTGCGACATATTACTTATATCAAAGCTTTGTATTAAGGGACTTAGCAACATAGCTCAAGGAACATGTACAACAAAGGCAGAAAATTTTGCTTTAGAAATGCTTTTAAAAGGTAAGAAAGTTTATATTCTTGAGGATGGTATTGAGTATAGAAAATACAAAAATACGGCTCCAAAAGTTTTATACAATAAATATATTAAGTTTGAGGAAGAGCTTCTAGCTTATGGCATAGAAGTTATAGATGATTTAAATAGGATTTCAATAGAAAGCAAGGATGAAAAAGTTTCTTTTAGTGGAATTAAAGAAGAAATAAGTAAAAATCTTTGTTTATGTAGTGAAAATAAGGTTGAAGGAAAAAAGGACTTAGATACTACTGCTATTGCAGATGAGTTCACAATAAATCTTTCAAATAAGAAATTAGTATCAGAAAGTGATCTAAGAAAGCCTCACATAAATGGAGTAAGAACCTTAATAGTTGATAAAAAAGCTATAATTACTCCCTTAGCAAAGGATTATATTCGCATAAATAATTTAAATGTTGTGCTTTCTTAGAGTAGCTTAACTCTTTAAAATATGGATGATTTTTGTTTATGAAGCTAATTAAACTTAAGAATCATCCATATTTAAAATAAACAACCTTTAAAAAGGGTTAAAGTATTTAGGGAAAGTGGCAATAAGATGATTGGGAGTGAATTATTATGGAAATAGGAAGAGTAGTAGGAAATGTGTGGGCAACTAGAAAAGATGAAAAACTAAATGGACAAAAGTTTTTAATAGTTAAGCTTCTTATAAGTAAAGATAAGGAAAAAGAGGGCTTGTTTGTAGCCGCTGATAATGCTGGTGCTGGAATTGGAGATATTGTTCTTATAACTAAGGGTGGTGCTGCAAGACAATCAATTGGAAATAGAGAAGTTCCTATAGATGCTGCCATAGTAGGTATTGTAGATTCTATAGATATTGAAGAGGATTAATATGAAAAAAAGTATAGGAGCTTTAGAATTTAGAAGTATCAGCAAAGGCATTGAGGTTTCAAATGAGGTTGTAAAGAAAGCTTTTGTAGAGGTTTCTTACCTTAAAAGTATTTGTCCTGGGAAATTCTTTTTAATTGTTAATGGAGATGCTGGAGAGGTGAAGGAAGCCATAGAATTTGGAGAAAAACTTGGAGAGAAATATTTAGTTGGAAGCTTTATTATAAACTCTATTCACCATGACATAATAAATGCTCTTAAGGGAAAATATTCTCAAAAAAACATAGAGGATAAAGCAATTGGAATAATGGAAACGGGAAAGGTTTCTTCCGGTATATTAGCCCTAGATAAAACATTAAAAAGCAGTGAGGTTAATTTAGTTAAGCTTCAACTGGCTTTTGGAATTGGTGGAAAGCTTGTATATATAGTCTCAGGAGATTTAAGTAGTGTAGAAAATGGAATGAGAGAAGGACAAGCTATTTTACAAGAAAAGGACATTATAAATGTTTCTATAATTCCTTTTGTACATAGTGAGATAGCAAAAAATTTAATTAAATAAATTTATGAAAAATAATTAAGTCCATATTTTGAGAATAAGGGGGAAGAGAAATGTCTATCAATGAAATTATCGTTTATATTATGGTTGCATGTATGGCTTTAGGAGCTATAGACAAATGCCTAGGAAACAAATTTGGAATAGGTGAACAATTTGAAGAAGGTATAATGGCAATGGGTTCTCTAGCTTTAGCTATGGTTGGAGTTATATGCTTAGCACCAGTACTTGCTTCTGTTTTAGGACCAATAGTAACACCTGTATTTAATGCTTTAGGAGCGGACCCAGCAATGTTTGCAGGTTCAATACTTGCAAATGATATGGGGGGAGCACCACTTGCAGCTAGCTTAGCACAAGATCCACAAGCAGGAATGTTTAGTGGTTTAATCATAGGAGCTATGATGGGAGCTACTATAGTATTTACAATTCCAGTATCTTTAGGAATTATAGAAAAGAAAGACTATAAATTCTTAGCAACAGGAATTTTAGCAGGAATAATAACTATACCAGTAGGAGCTTTTGTTGGAGGATTAGTAGCAGGATTCCCAGCAATGATGGTTCTTAAAAACTTAGTTCCAATAATAATATTTGCAATTTTAATAGCTATAGGCTTAGCCTTTGCAGAAGAAGCTATGATAAAAGGATTTAATATTTTTGGTAAGATAGTTGTTATAATTATAACTTTAGCTTTAGCAGCTGCTATTATAGAAGCTTTAACAGGAATAGTAATAATACCAGGAATGAATCCTATAAGTGAAGGTATAGAAATAGTTGGAGATATTGCTATAGTTTTAGCTGGAGCATTCCCACTAGTTTATATAATCACTAAAGTATTTAAGAAACCTTTAATGGGACTTGGAAAAATATTAGGAATCAATGAAATAGCTGCAGCTGGTATGATTGCTAGTTTAGCAAACAATATCCCAATGTTTGGAATGTTAAAAGACATGGATGACAGAGGAAAAATAATAAACGTTGCCTTTGCAGTATCAGCTTCTTTCGTATTAGGAGACCACTTAGGATTTACAGCTGGTTTTAATCCAGAAATGATATTCCCTATGATAGTTGCTAAATTAGTTGGAGGTATCACAGCGGTTATTCTTGCAATGTTCATAGCAAAGAAAACTTTAGGAAAAATAGAGGAGGCTAAATAATTATGGAAAACATAAGTAAGGAATTATTAGAAAAACTAGTAAGACAAATAATTGAAGAAAAGCTTGCTGGAGCAGGTAATAATGATTCAGTTGACTTTATAAGAAATAAAGACAAAAGTGGAATAATGTCAATTAAGCTTCCAACAGTTAAGGTTGATGAATCCAATAGATTAGATACTGGAAACCCAAGAGATGTAGTTTATACTAAGGATTTATTTACATTAGAAGAAAGTCCAAGACTAGGCGCTGGAATAATGGAAATGAAAGAGACTACTTTTGATTGGACTTTAAACTATGATGAAATTGATTATGTTATAGAAGGTCATTTAGATATAATAATAGATGGAAGAAAGATTTCAGCAGATGCTGGTGAAATCATTTTAATACCTAAAGGATCAAAGATTCAATTCTCAGTTCCAGATTATGCTAGATTCATTTATGTAACTTATCCAGCAGATTGGGCAAGCCAAGCGTAATAATTATTATAAAATAAGATTGAAGTATAAAACATAGAGCTTACTTTTTAATAAAAGTAAGCTCTATTTTGGTATTAGGTTAGGTAAATATTAAGATTTTATTTGATGTAGAGTTTGGCGAATATTGTGCTGTGAGAAGTTTTTTTTGCATAATTTATGAAGAAGCAGACAAATTAGTACATTATCAAAAAACTCCCCTACTATGATATTTATATGCAGAGAATTTCAAAATTATTACTAAAAAATGGAAAAATATTATTTTTAGATTAATGCAAATGTATATTGACATATTAATCATATAGAATTAAAATAATTGTATAAAATTAAATTTTAAAAAATATAATTTAGAATATATGGGGTGAGTAGTATGGAAATTTATGATATTAGCGTAAAAGATATTAATGGAGAAAATGTAAGTTTAGAAAGATATAGAGGAAAGGTTCTTTTAATAGTTAATACTGCTAGTAAATGTGGTTTTACAAAACAGTTTGATGGATTAGAGGAGTTATATGAAAAATATAAGGATGAAGGCTTCGAGGTTTTAGGATTCCCTTGTAATCAATTTAAGGAACAAGATCCAGGAAGCAATTCAGAAATAATGAACTTTTGTAAATTAAATTTTGGTGTAACATTCCCTATGTTTGAAAAAATTGATGTTAATGGAGAAAATGAATCTCTATTATATTCATACTTAAAAGAACAGAAAAGTGGAATGTTTGGAAGTAAAATTAAGTGGAATTTTACTAAGTTTTTAGTGGATAGAGAGGGAAATGTAATAAAGAGATTTTCGCCACAAACTACTCCAAAGTCAATAGAAAAAGATATTGAGGAACTTTTAGCTTAAGGTTACATATTAATTTAATATTACTTTTAAACAAGCTTTATTTTTTAGGTGCACAAACCATCTTTTCTTTTGGCATTACAATAGATGATTTTAAACAATATTTGCTTTTAGGTCTATTTACGAGCAAATATTAAATAAAATCTAAACTAGATACTTTTAAACAATATTTGTTTTTAGGTGCTAACAGCTTTTTAGTAGTTACTATTAATAGAATATTGATTTTAGGTTAGAAATTTTAATCACACATAAATCCTTAAATGAGAACATAGTATGACATTGTTTAAGTATTAGGGGAGAGGGTATAATTAACATTGGATGAAAGAGATAAGCTTTAAAAAAGCAAGACTTTCTCTTTTATATAGGTGTAATTAAACTTATATGAAAAATACATGTAAGATTTAGTGATTTATTTGAAGTTAGGAGGAGTTTGAAATGAATCTTAAAAGAATAAATTCAAATGATAATTGCTTTAATAAGGCAATGGAAATATACAATGGAAGCTTCCCAATATTTGAAAGAAGAACAATGGATGATCAAATAAAGGCATTAGATGATATAAACTATCATTTTGAGGTTATATATGATAAAGAGGAAATAGTAGGAATATTACTCTATTGGGATATGGGTAGGTATAAGTATATAGAACACTTTGCCATAGATTCTAAGTTAAGAGGAAAAAACTACGGATCTAGAGTGTTAAAAGAGTTTTGTGACCATAATAAAAATGTAATTTTAGAGATAGATCCTCCGATAGATGAGATATCAATAAAAAGATTGAATTTTTATTTGAAATTAGGTTTTAAATTGCAAGATTTTGATTATACACATCCATCCTACAGAAAAGGCTGTAAGAGACATAGTTTAAAGATTATGACTTTTAATCATAATATGCCTAAAGAGGATTATGATACTTTCAATATATTGTTGAAAAGAGATGTTATGAAGTATTCTGAATTTAAAGATAGGTTAAATAATTAGTTTAAAGTATATTTTTATATAAACTAAATAGAAATTGATTTAAGTAGAAAATACAATGGTACTAAATTTAGGCCATTGTATTTTGTTTTTTAGAGCAATAAAACTTTATAATACTCTAAAAAATTAGAAGCATAATAGAATAGCAATATAGACTTTAGAGTAACAAAACTTTAGAAGGATTAGTATAAAAGCTTTTTAAATTTCTAGAAAAAAAGGTTTTTTTTATTTATAATAAAAAAGATGTAGATTTTAGAGTATTAATATAAATTACTAATAGCAAAGGAGCAAAATATGAAGAAGGTTTTAATTGGAGTTTTAGTGTTTTTAATTTGTATTATTTCAGTCTTTTTGTTTTTTGATAGAGAAGAGGAAAGCATAGTTACTGATGTAGTTGAAAAATCTCAATATGGTCTTTTAGTTAATTATGAAGATGGACTTATTGCAGTTGATACTGAAGACGCTGAAATAATTGATAGAGATGGAAAAGAAAATACTCTAGATTGTATAAATGAGGGAGATAGAATAGAAATTATTTATGATGGAAAAATAGAAGAAACTTATCCAGCTCAGATTAATAATGTTTACAAAATAATAATTTTTTAGTTTATATTAAGAGTCTTATAATAAATATATTTTTGAGTTTTGTTGAAAGTTTTATAAGAAAAAGCACTAAATTTATTTAATAGATTTAGTGCTTTTTTATAAATATTTATATTGTTTAAATTTTAATATAGTTTTATATTTATTTATTAATTTAGATAAAGAAAAATTAGTTAATTGCTTTAATTTCAAAAAAGAAGAGATAAAAATATCAATTGCTTAAATCAAGTTTATTAGAAAATTATGTTAATATTTAAATAGAGTAAAAATTTATTTAGAGATAAGGTTATATGAGAGGTTAGGGAAGTGTTACTTTATGAAAAAAAGGGTGTTTTGGGTAAGTATAGTATTTTTAATAATTATAACGGTTTTAGGTATTACAATTAAATTTGATGGTAAGAAAGTTAATTGTAACAGAAAAACAGTTAAAGTAGGATTTTATGAATATTATCCTTATTATTATCTTAATAAAAATTCTATGCCAGATGGCTATTATAATGAAATACTAGAATTAATATGTAATAAGTTAGATTTAAATTATAAGTATGTAGATTGTAATGTAACAGATGCTTTAGAAAAGCTTAAATCTGGACAGATAGATTTAGTCTTTGGAATAAGTAAGACTCCTGATAGAGAAAAGGAATATGAATTTACTGACCACTATCTAAATAATGATAACTTTGCTATATATACTAATAAGAATATAAAAAATGGTGATTTAAAAGCTTTAAATGGATTAAAAATGGGATTTTTAAAAGGAGAAGAAAATAATGAGTGGATTTTAAGGCTTTTAAAGGATAAAGGCATAAATGTGAAACCTATAGATGTTTCTAATTATCCTGAAGATGAAGAATATTTACATGATAACAAAGTAGATTTTGTAGTAGAAAATACAAGAAGCAATATAAATTATGAAAATAAAAATATTAAAAAAATTTTTGAGTTTTCTTCTGGACCAGTTTATATAACTAGTAGAAAAGGTAATGAAAAATTAATTGAAGGAATAGATTCTGTCCTTGGAGAGCTTGAAGAAGATGGGGAACAAAAAGATACTAATTTATATTCTAAGTATTTTGATGAGCATTTAGATAAATTAAAAAATGAAAAGTTATTAGTTGTAATATTTTTAATTATAATATCATTATTTATTTATAAAAAAAGAAAAAATAAAATATTCGCTATAAGAACTAAAAGAAAAATTAGAGACTATATGAAAAATGATAAATATATATTATATTATCAACCTATAGTAGATCCAAAGACAAATGGAGTAAAGGGATTTGAATCTCTTTTGAGATTAAATAAGGATGGAAAAATTTTAACTCCCTATAGCTTTATAAGGGAAATTGAAGACAATAATATGTCTTTAGAAGTTTCTTTATGGCTTTTAAAGAAGGTTATTTTAGATTACAGAATAATAAAAGATTATGATATGGTTAAAGGAAGAGATTTTTATATATCCTTAAATGTTTCATTTAAAGAAATAGAAAATCCTAAGTTTTTAAGATCCTTAATGAAAATTGCAAAAGATTATAAGATTGATGATTGTAATATTTGTTTAGAGATAGTAGAAAAGTTTGGTATGGAGGATATAGGAAGAATACAAAGTGCAATAAGAATAATAAAGGAATATGGATTTTTAATAGCTATAGATGATTTTGGAGTGGAATATTCTAATTTAGATTTATTAAATAAAATTGATTCTGATATAGTGAAGCTAGATAAGTACTTTGCTGATAATTTAGATAAGTCTATTATAAATGAAAAGACAGTGGAATTTATATCAGAAATATGTATCATAGCTAATAGAACTATAGTATTTGAAGGTATAGAGGAACAGTATCAGGTTGACATTGTTAAGGCATTTCCATATGAAAAAATATATATTCAGGGATATTTCTATTCAAAGCCAGTAGATATTGAGACTTTAAAGGATTTTAAATTTAAGGATAGTTAATTTTTAAAGGATAAAAATAGTAAGAATTAAGGAGAAGGATTTATAATATAATAAGGTGGTTATAATTAGGAGGTACAAAAAATGAAAGTATTATTAGTTAATGGAAGTCCCAATAAAGAGGGGTGTACTTATACAGCATTAAAGGAAGTAAGTAAAACTCTAGAGGAAAATGGAATAGATACTGAAATATTTCAAGTGGGTAATAAGCCTATAGGTGGATGCATAGGATGTGGTTCTTGTAAAAAAACAGGGGAATGTTTTATGAAGGATGGTGTAAATGAATTTGTAGAAAAAGCTAAGGATGTAGATGGATTTGTATTTGGTTCACCAGTTTATTATGCAGCAGCTTCAGGTTCAATAACTTCATTTTTAGATAGAGCATTTTATTCTGGGGGCAAGCATATGGCCTTTAAGCCAGGAGCAGTTATATGCAGCGCAAGACGTGCAGGGACAACCTCTACTTTAGATCAATTAAGTAAGTATCTTACAATATGCAATATGCCAGTTGTAAGTTCACAATACTGGAATATGGTTCATGGAAATACTCCAGATGAGGTTAAAAAGGACCTAGAAGGTATGCAAACAATGAGAGTGCTAGGAAGAAATATGGCATGGCTTATTAAGTGTATAGAATTAGGTAAGAATAATAATATTCTTAAACCAGAATTAGAAGAAAGAGAAAGAACTAATTTTATTAGATAATGGAACTATAAAGAGTTATATCATCAAAAGATATAACTCTTTATTTTTTTATATAATTATACTTTGGTTGTTTTTTAAAATTTTCATATAAAAATATTTATATATTTTAAAACAAAACAATAAGGGAAATAAATTAATATTATTTTTATTATTTTGTTTTTTTAGTAATAAAAATACATAGTCTTTAATAATGTTTATATAGATTTAAACTTTAAAATTAAAAAATATATTTTATAGGAGAGTGATTATGAATAGTGTACGTAAAATAAAGTGTTTATTTCTAATATTCTTAGATATTTTATTTATAAATTTAGGGTATTTCATAAGTTTATGTTTTGAATATGGAAAAGAAATGAAAATAGAGTATTTTTTTAATATTAGAAATTTAATTATATTAGCAATTTTTACGAATATATTGATATTTTGCTTTTTTAATCTTTATAAAAATATTTGGCACATGGCAGGGATTAGCGAGTGTATAAGGTGTTTAATAGCGTCTTCAATAAGTTCTATATTATTAATATTATATAAATTTATTTTTAATATGGATGTAACAATAGTATTTTTAATTAATAGTAGCATTTTAATTTGTATGTTTTCATTACTTACACGTATGTCTATAAGAATTTTTAGGAAAATATATTTTCCTTATAAACTTGAATCCAACTTAAGAAAAAATGTTCTTATAGTTGGAGCTGGTCACTGTGGGCGTATTGTTATAGATGAGATGAATAAAAATAATAAATTTAATCCTATTGGTATAGTTGATGATGATTTAAATAAAAAAGGAACTTTTTTAAATGGTGTGAAGGTACTTGGAAATAGAGATGATATAGAAAAAATATGTAAAAGAATAAAAGTAGATATTATTTTAATTGCGATTTCAAATTTATCATCAAATGACAAGGATGAAATTATAAAAAGATGTGAAAATACAAAGATAAAAGTAAAAATAATTCCAAGTATATATGATTTAATTGATGGAAATGTTAAATTAACTAATATTAGAGACATTGATTTAAGAGATTTATTAGGAAGAGATGAAACTAGATTAGACAAAGAGGAGGTAAATAATTATATAAAAGAAAAAATTGTTATTGTAACTGGAGGAGGAGGTTCTATTGGTTCAGAACTTTGTAGGCAGATAGCAGTGTTTAATCCTAAAAAGCTTATTATATTAGATATTTATGAAAATTATGCTTATGAATTAGAAAATGAATTAAAAAGAAATTTTAAAAATTTAGATTTAGAAGTTATTATAGCTTCTATAAGAGACAAATCTAGATTAAAGAAAATATTTGATAAATATAAACCAGATTTAATATTTCATGCGGCAGCTCATAAGCATGTACCTTTGATGGAAAATAATCCAGAAGAAGCTATAAAAAATAATGTTTTAGGAACTTTAAATGTAGCAGAATGTGCTGATGAATTTAATTTAGAGAAGTTTGTATTTATATCTACTGATAAGGCAGTTAATCCAACTAATATAATGGGGGCAACTAAAAGAATTGGTTAGATGATAATACAAGCTATGAATGAAGTTAGTAAAACAGATTTCGTTGCAGTAAGGTTTGGAAATGTATTAGGAAGTAATGGTTCAGTTATTCCACTATTTATAGAACAAATAAAAAATGGAGGACCTGTTACTTTAACTCATAAAGATATAACAAGATATTTTATGTTAATTCCAGAAGCAGCACAACTTGTACTTCAGGCAGGAGCTTATGCAAAAGGTGGGGAAATTTTTGTTCTTGATATGGGAAAACCAGTAAAAATTTATGATCTAACAGAAAAATTAATAAGATTATCAGGGTTTGAACCGAATAAAGATATACAAATAAAGATTGTAGGACTTAGACCAGGAGAAAAGCTTTATGAGGAACTTATTTTAAGTGAAGAAGAGCTTAAAAAGACTAAGAATGAAAAAATATTTATATTAAGTCCATTTAATTTTGATATTAAAGAGATTAAAAAGAAAATAGTAGAACTTTTAAATGTAGCTTTAAATGAAGATAAAAAAGCCATTAAAGAGAAGCTTAAAGAAATTGTGAAAAATTATAGAGATTTAGAGCAAGTAGATTTTATATAAAAGTGTATTAATATATAAACTTTATAAATTAGCTTTTGTCATAATTGTTAATTTTTTATCAGTTTAAGATGTAATAAAAATAGTTTTAAAATAAAAAAGGAGATAAATTTTAATGAATATACCATTTTCACCCCCAGATATTAGAGAAAAAGAAATTAATAATGTAATTGAAGTATTAAAATCAGGTTGGATAACTACAGGAAATAAAACCAAAGAATTTGAAAGAAAAATAGCAAAATATTGTGAAACTAAAAAAGCTATATGCTTAAATTCAGCAACAGCTGGATTAGAACTTATTTTAAGAGTTTTGGATATAGGAGAGGATGATGAGGTAATAACAACAGCATATACTTACACTGCGTCAGCAAGTGTAATAAATCATGTTGGAGCTAAAATTGTTTTAGCAGATACTTCAAAAGATACCTATGAAATAGATTATGAAAGATTAGAAAAATTAATAAATGAGAGAACAAAGGCAATAATTTTAGTGGATTTGGCAGGAATACCTTGTGATTATGATAAAGTGTTTGAAATTGTAAATTATAAAAAGAAAAATTTTAAAGCCAAAGGTATTATTCAAGAATTTTTAGGAAGAATTGCAATTATATCAGATGCTGCACATTCTTTCGGAGCAATCTATAAAGGAAAAATAAGTGGAAGTATAGCAGATTTCACTAGTTTTTCATTTCATGCAGTAAAGAATTTAACAACTGCTGAGGGAGGGGCAGTAACTTGGAATATTAAAGATAATGAATTAAATGATATTTTATATAAAAAATTCAGTTTATTTTCTTTGCATGGTCAGACAAAAGATGCTTTATCTAAAACTCAAGTAGGAAATTGGGAGTATGACATAGTCTCTTTAGGATATAAATTTAATATGACAGATATAATGGCAGCAATAGGGTTAGCACAATTTGAAAGATATGATGAGATACTTAAATATAGGAGAAAAAATATTGAATTATACGATAAATTATTAAATGTTGAAAATATAAAAGTTTTAGATCATTTTAATAATATATTAAAATCTAGTGGCCATTTATATTTCATAAATATAAATGGAAAAGATGAAAATTTTAGAAATAATATAATAAAGAAACTTGCAGAAAGAGGGATTTCAACTAATGTACATTATAAGCCTTTACCTATGTTTACAGCATATAAAAAATTAGGATTTAAAATTGAAGATTATAAAAATGCATATAATTTATATAAAAACGAAATAACTCTTCCTCTTAATACTATATTAACAGAAAGTCAAATTGAATATATATGTAATGAGTTAAAAGGAGCTTTAATTTAAATAATATGTTAAATATTGCAAAAAGGATGTTTGATTTATTTTTCTCTTTGATAGGAATAATTATTACAATACCTATTTTTATTTTAGTAAGTATTATGATAAAACTTACTTCCAAAGGACCTATTATATTTAAACAAGAGAGAGTTGGTAAAAACAAAAAAATATTTTATATATATAAATTTAGAACTATGACAGATTGTGATGATAGAGCTAGTGATAGACAAGTAACTGTTATAAATGATCAAAGGATAACAAGAATAGGAAGAATACTTAGAAAATATAAAATAGATGAATTACCTCAACTATATAATGTATTAAAAGGTGATATGAGTTTTGTAGGGCCTAGGCCTGAAGTTAAAAAGTATGTAAAGTTTTACGAAGAAGAATATGATGAAATATTAAAAATTAAACCAGGGATAACAGATCTAGCTTCAATAGAATATATAGATGAAAATACAATTATATCTAAGTATAGTGATCCTGAAAAAATATATATTGAAGAAGTATTGCCTAAAAAACTAATGTTAAATAAAAGGTATATAGAAGAAATGTCTATAAAAAATGATATTCTTCTAATTTTAAAAACTATTAAAAAAATAATTAATTGATTATAAATTAAGGGGTAAACTTATGTTAGTTTCATTTATTATAATAGCTCATAATGAGGAAAAAAACTTAAAAAATTTATTAGAAGATTTAAATGGACAAACTTATCCTAAGAAATTAATTGAAGTGATATTAATTGATAGTATATCTAGTGATAATACTAAGAATGTAATGAATGAATTCAGAAATTCAAATAAGGAATTTAATAAAATAATAATAAAAAGCAATGTTAAAAAAATACTACCTTGTGGATGGAATATTGCAATATCAGAATCTAAAGGGGATATCCTTTTAAGGGTAGATGCTCATTCTAGAATTCCTAAAAATTTTATTGAAGAAAATGTTAATTGTATAAAAAGTGGTGAAAAAATCTGTGGAGGATATAGAGAAAATATTATATTAAATAAAAATCATTGGAAAGAGACGTTGCTATTAGCTGAAAAATCTATTTTTGGTAGTAGTATTGCACCATATAGAAGGAATATAAGTAAAAGGTATGTCTCTTCTATATTTCATGGTGCTTATTCTAGAGAAGTTTTTGAGAATACAGGACTTTTTAATGAAAATTTAGCTAGAACTGAAGATAATGAAATGAATTATAGAATAAGAAAAAAAGGATATAAAATATGCTTTGACCCTAATATAAAATCATATCAATACACTAGAAATGATCTTTTAAAAATGTTAGAGCAAAAATTTTTAAATGGTTATTGGATAGGACTAACCTTAGGGGTATGTCCTAAATGTATTTCTATATATCATTTAATTCCGTTTTTATTTGTATTAGCTGTAGCATTTACAACCATTAATATATTTTTAAATTCATACTGGCTATTTATAATTTTAGGAGTATTATATAGTTTTTTAATCTTAATAAATACTTTATTTATTATTAAAAATAATAAATTTAATATATTTTATATTTTTTTGCCTATTATATTTTTATTATTACATCTAAGTTATGGAATAGGTACATTTATAGGAATTATAAAATTACCATTTTTTAAGATTAAAGTTTATAAGGGGAGAAAAATAAATGAACAAAATTAGAGTTTTGCATATGGTTTCAACTTTAAGTAATGGAAGTGGAGTAATGGGCTTTATAATGAATGTTTATAGAAATATTGATAGAAATAAAATTCAGTTTGATTTCATTTATTTTGATAAGGAAGAGAGAAGTATAACCTATATAGATGAAATATTAAAGCTTGGTGGAAAAGTAAATTATATAACAAAACCAAATAATTTAAGGAATATAAATGAATTTAAAAATGAATTAAGTGAAATTCTAAAGAAAGAAAATTATAAAATAATTCATTTACATGAAGTATATTTAAATAAATTTGTAAATGATGAAGCGAAAAAAGTAGTAGGTGCTAAGATAATAGCCCATAGCCATGCAACAAAATATTCAGATAACAAAATAAAGGCTATTAGAAATAAAATATTATGTTTTAATTTAAAGAAGAATGTAGATATATTTTTTGCTTGCTCTAAGGCGGCAGGAAAGTTCTTATATGGGAAAAAAGCTTTTTATAAGAATAGAGTATTTGTAATTAATAATGCAATTGAAATTGATAAGTTTAAATATAATGAGAATATAAGAAATAAAGTAAGAAAAGAACTTAATTTAGAAGAAAAATTTGTTATTGGTAATATAGGAAGATTTGCTAAACAAAAGAACCATAAATTTTTAATTGATATTTTTTATGAGGTTAAAAAGAAAAAAGAAAATGCTTTTTTATTATTAATAGGAGAAGGAGACTTAAGAGAAAGTATAGAAAAAAAATTAGAAAAATTAAATCTAAGAAATTCTGTTTTATTTTTAAGCTCTAGAAAAGATGTTAATGAAATTTTACAAGGTATGGATGTTTTTGTATTACCATCATTATATGAGGGACTTCCGGTATCTGTAATTGAGGCGCAAACTTCAGGGTTACCTTGTATTATTTCTAATAAGTTAACTGATGAGGTCAATATAATTGATTGTAAGTTTTTAAGTATTACTAATGCGAAAGTATGGTGTAAATATATTTTAAAGTCAGAGGATCACCTTAGAGTAGATACTAATGAAAGTATTACAAAAGCAGGATATGATATCAAATATGAAGCTTTGAGAATTCAAAACATTTATGAAAAACTTTATGCAGGAAGGGATATTTAAAGTATGTATCTTTATTATTTTTTCATAATATATATCTTTTTATGTGCATTAATTATATATAACAAAAAAAACAAATTAAAATTAAGTGAAAAAAATAATATATATTTATTCTTAAATTTTAGCATGTTTATTTTTATTAGTGCTTTTAGGGGAAGAAATATAGGAAATGATACTTGTAAATATTTAGATTTATTTAATAAGGTCAGATTTAAAAGTATAACTGAGCTAAAAGATAGGTATGAAATAGGATATTTATATTTAAATAAGATGCTTTCATTAATATCTGATAACCAGCAAATAATATTAATAGTAACCAGCTGTATTATATTAATTTGTTATGCATATTTTATAAAAAAATATTCTGCAAATGTTTGGTTGAGTGTATTTCTATTTTTTATATTAGGTTACTTTACATCAAGTATGAATACAATAAGACATCAAATTGCTTTAGGATTAGTATTAATTTCTTATAAATATATAAAAGAAAATAAAATTTTTAAATTTTTAATTTTAATTTTAGTTGCATCAACATTTCATAGTACCTCAATTATATTTTTAATTTCATATCCAATATCTAAATTGAAAATTAATTTTAGAAATATTATGATGTTTTTTTGGTTTGCTATATTAGGATATGCTCTATTTGATAAGATATTTAGATTTATATTATTAGGAACAAAGTATGAATATTATTTAAAAACTGATTATCTAAATGGTGATGTAAGATTAGCAACTGTAGTCAATATATTGATAATAAGTACAGTTTTATTATTTGGAATTATTTCATCAAATAATATAAAAAAGAGTAGAGATTATAATATTATGTGTTTATTTTTGTTTACAAGTCTATCAATAAGTATAATATCACTAAAGTTTAATTTATTGGATAGAGTTGCTGATTATTTTCAAGTCTTTATTATAGTATATCTCCCTAATGTTATTAGTAAAATAAGTAATCAAAAGAAAAGGATTATTGCAATATATTTAGTTATTGTTATGTTTTTTTTATATGGAATATCAATACAGTATTTAAAACCAGAGTGGAATAAAGTATTTCCATATAGCTTTTTTTGGAATTAGAATTATATAAATATACAAATTTAAAGAGGTATTTAAATGAATATAAAAGAAAATATATTAAGGATATTTTCAGCTAACTTTTTAGAAGTTATTTCACGTATAATCATATCTTTTATTATTCCAATTATATTATCTATAACTGAATATTCTAATTTAAAAACATATATGTTATACATTTCATATATAACTGTTTTTACATTAGGATTTGAAGAAGGAATGTATATAAAATATGGAGGAAAAGAGTTTAATGAAATAAATTTAGAAACATTTAAGTATGAACATAGATTATATATATTATTACAAATAGTATTTTCAACTATAGTTTTTCTTTTGGGAGTATTTAATGAAAATTTAATCTTAATTCTTATGGCAATAACAATAGTTCCTTATAATATAGTAGTTTTTTTTAAGGCTAATTATAAGGCTTTAGGAGAATTTAAAATATACACTAAAATAGTATATTTACAGACAATTTTAGATTTAATATTAAATATATTATTAGTTTTTTTTATAAAAAGTAGTAGTTATATAATGTTTTGTTTAGCTATTATAGTTATTAATTTAGCTGGAGCTTTTTATGTTGAAGGAAATTTTTATAAAAAATTAAAGGGTATAAAATGTGTTTATAATAAAAAAATAAAAAATAACTTTAAAGTTGGATTTGTTATACTAATTGCTAATTTATCTATAATGATATTTTACGGTTTAGATCGTTGGTTTATAAAAATATTCTTTACTGAATATGATTTTGCGTATTATTCATTTGCTATATCTATGCTAAATTTAATAAATATTTTAATAAATTCTATATCAGTAATATTTTATAATTATATAGCTAAAGATGAAAATAAAACTATAATAAATAATTTAAAGAGGTATTTATTAATTTTAGGAGCTTTTGCAAGTTTATCTTATTTTGGATTTGCAGCAGTTATTAATATATTTATAAAAAAATATATACCTTCTTTGAATATAATAGCAATATCTTTTTCTGCATATCCTTACATCATAGTGATAAATATAGTAATTGTTAACTTGTATAAGGCAAGAAAAGAAGAAAGAAAATATTTGAAAGTAGTATTAAAAATGCTTGGAATAGCATTTCTATATAATTTAATTACAACAATTCTATTTAAAAATTCAATATTAATAGCGGCATCTACGACAGCTTCATTTATTACGTGGTATTTTTATTCTTTAAAGGATTTTAGTTATTTATTTAAAGATAAGAAAGAATTAAAATTTTTAACTATTAATTTAATAGGATTCTTGATATCATCCCATTTATTTAATTGGTTTTTAGGAGGAATAATCTACTTAGCAATTATATTATTAACAGTGAAAATATTCTTTAAAAATGAATTCTTAAAAGGAATGGATTATATAAGGAATAATAGATATTTAAATTAAATAAAATTATATCGGGGGAATAAATGAGAAATTTAGGAGAACTTCAAAAAATAAATTTAGAAATGCTTTTAGAAACAAAAAGAATTTGTGAAAAAAATAATATAAAATATTTTTTGATTGGAGGATCTTTAATAGGAGCAGTAAGACATAAAGGGTTCATACCTTGGGATGATGATTTAGATATAGGAATGCTTAGAGAAGATTATGAAAAATTTTTAAGTGTTTGTAAAAATGAATTAAGCAATGATTATTTTTTACAGAATAAAGATACAGATAGCAATTTTGGTTTCTGTTTCACTAAAATGCTTAAGAATAATACTTTGTTAATTGAAAAAGCAACAGTAACCTCAATGTGTAAAAAGGGAATATTTATAGATATAGTACCTTTTGATAATGTACCTAATAATTTTTTGCTTAAAATATTACAAGCTTTGAGAATAGACGTACTAAAAAGATTAATTTTATTAAAAACTAATTATGATATATCCATGGGGAGAAGAGGAATAAAAAGAATTATATTTGTATTTTTTAAGTGGTTGTGTAAATTTTGGAGTAAAGAGTTTCTTTTCAAAAAAATATTTACCTATATAAAAAAATATAATACAAAAGAATCAAAAGAAGTTGTTTATATAAGTGGTGCATATGACTATTTAAAAGTTTGCGTCAATAAAAAATGGGTTGAAGAAACTATATATTTAGATTTTGAAAATGAAAAAATAAGTTGTCCAAAAGGATACCATAATTATCTTAAAAAGGTATATGGAGATTATATGAAGTTTCCATCTAAAAATAAAAGAGGAAATAAGCATAATATTATAAAATTGGAAATAAATTAATTAGGAGAATTTGATTTGAGAGAGGATAATATAGGTATAGAAAGATATATTAATATCTTTAGGAGTAAAGCTAAAGTTATATTTTTAATAATGATGATTTTTGTATTAACATCTACATTAATAAATTTTTGTTTAATAAAACCAAAGTATGAGATAAAGTCTAAAATATTTATAGGAAAAGAAGATAAACAAAATAATGGAAATTATGATAATAATGATGTTGAAATGTATAGAAGACTTGTAGGAACATATTCAGAAATTATGAAATCGGAAGATTTAATTATTAATGTTATAGAATCAAAAAACTTAAATTTAAATTCAGAAGAGGTTTATAAAAAATTAAAGGTAATACCAAGAGATGAGACTCAAATTATTGAAATTTCGTATAGAGATATTGATAAGGAACGGGGGTTAACTTTAATAAATGGTATTATAAATGATTTTACTGAAAAATCAAAAGAATTAATTCCAAACGGAAATGTCCAAGTTATAGAAAAAGCAAAACTTCCAACAAAACCAGTTAGTCCCAATAAATTTTTAAATATATTTATAGCTTTTATTTTAGGAATAGTCTTTAGTATAGGGTTAATTTTAGTTTTAGATTTTTTTGATAATACAATTAAAACTAGAGAAGATATTGAAGATGACATAGGGCTTATACTTATAGGAGATATACCGGAAATAAGAGGAAATGATATTGAAAATTTAAAGGAGGAGCTAAAAGAATAATGTTAATAAATAAAGAAACAAGTTGTTCTACAGCAGAAAGCTATAGAAAATTAAGAACTAATATAAAATATTTATTTAAGGATAAAAGTTTAAAAAAAGTATTGGTAACAAGTACAGAAAAAGGGGAAGGAAAATCAACTATAGCATCAAATTTAGCTTGTATTTTTGCAAAAGATAGTAAAAAGATTTTAATAATTGATTGTGATTTAAGATCTCCTAGTATACATGAAATTTTTGAAGTTTCCAATGAAATAGGTTTTTCAGATGTGATTATAGATATTACAAAATTAGAAGAGTCAATAATAAATTATTATGAATATTTAGATATACTTCCATCAGGAAAAATTCCTAAAAATCCTTCAGAACTTTTAGGTTCAACAAATATGGATATTTTACTAGAAAAACTTTCCGAGAGTTATGATTTAATAATAATAGATAGTACTCCTTTACTTTCAGTAACAGATGCTCAAATTATATCAACTAAAGTAGACGGAACTTTACTTGTAATTAAAGCTAATAAAGTATCTAAAGAAAATGTTTTAATATCAAAATCTATATTAGAGAAATTAAATTCAAAAATTTTAGGAGCAGTTTTAAATTGTTCTTATAAAAAATAAAATAGATAGATAATTATAAAATATTTATGATAAAATATAATTAAGGAAATGATTACATTAATATATATAATATGGGATTAAAGTGTTTTATTGTTTATTATAATATATTAAGTAGTTTTATTTTAATTTAAGGTTTATTTTAGAAGATTAAGGAGTTTACTATGGAATCAAAGGAAATGAGATTAGCTAAAAAAGCAAAAAAACTTATAGATGAGTTTGAAAGGGTTCAATCGGTTCTTCTAAGTGGAGAATTACCAGAGCAAGAAGTGGAAATAAGAGATGATGGAGCTATTATTGTTCTTAAAAATATAATGCCAGGATATAGTGGAGAAGCTATGTTTAAGTTAACTCACATATCTGATGTGGTTAAAGCTTACATTGATGATATGGATGAAGAAAATGATGAAATGATTAAGAGTTACGAAGTTGAAAATACTAATTGGCATGAAAGTGACTTAGGAGATATTTACAGAGAATCTGCTATGGAACATTTAGAAAAGGTTGAAGTAGTAGGAGATAAAGTTAGGCATACGTATAAGGAACTTAAAAAGATAGAAGAGAAAGCTAGAGAAATAGAAGGACTATAGGATTTAGTTTTTATTTGTAAAGTAAGGTTATATATTAAATAAACCTTACTTTATTTTATTTATAAATAAAATAACAATATTAATTAAATACATATTTAGGAGATATATTTGTTTGGATTCTATATAGTAAATAAAAGAATAATGAGAGTTAAGTACTTTAAAATAAGGAGAAGATAATTTTGAGGGGAATAGTTTTAGAGAAAGGGCAAGAATATTATACAAATTTAAGAAAGGTTTTTAAAGCTTTTAATAACATTCATCTTGAGTATAACTGGCTTATTACAGATTGTTGTGCTTATCCAGAGAATGAAGATATAGAGGAACTATTATCAAGAGAATATTGCTTTATATCTGGAGAAGAACTAGACACTATAATTAAAAAAGAGGATTTTCAATTGACTTGGGGTGTTTTAAGTGGGTTCAATAAGAAAATTACCTTAGAAGAGATTATGAAATATACTTTACCTTATGTAGAAGATAATAAAGATATTTGGGAGAATCCAGTTTGCATTCAACATCCTCTTTCAGAGATAGAGATAATTTCATGGGATAGCGATAAAACAGTTCTAATAAGCAAAGATGAAAATTTATTAGGTAGTTTTAAAAGCAATTTTCCCTTAAGTGAAGATTTAGAATTTTACAATAGAAAGTTAAAAAATAGATTATAAAACTTTAATAAAAAAGAAATTATTAAAAATTTTATGCTTTTTAGAAAGTAGGAAAATACAATGTTTCATTAGGTTTTTAATAGTTTAACTAAAATTTTCTTTGAGTTTTTTGAAAAAAGTTAAGAGGTTCAAAGAACTTAGATTATAAGAGACATTAAGAGTATTTCCATAAAAAACAAATAATTAATTGATTATAAACATATAGGTATATGAGTATTTATTATAATACTTTGAACTGATGTATAATGTCAGTATAAATAAAAGGGATGTAAAAAAGGATGTGAAAAATATGTTATCTAGTAAGAAAATAGTAGATGATTATATTAAAAAAATAGATTGGAGAGTCAATGAAAATTCCAATTCACCATATAGTTTTGGGAGTCTCAATAAACATATAATAGCTGAGGTTTCTAAAGATTACTGGCTTAATGAAGTTTATAAGGATAAAAGAATAATAGATGCTTATAAAAATGGAGATATGCATATTCATGATCTAGGAGGATTAACACTTTATTGTTGTGGATATTCCTTAAGAAACATAATTTTAATGGGAGTACAGGGAATTCCTAATATTCCAACTAGTAGTCCTGCAAAACATTTTGATGCTATATTAAATCAAATAGCTAATTTGGTTACAATATATCAAAATGAGATTATGGGAGCCGTTGCTTTTAATTCATTTGATACATTATTAGCACCTTATATAAAGAAGGATAATTTAACATATGAAGAGGTTAAACAAAATCTACAAAACTTTATATTTAGTATAAATAGTAATAGTAGGGCAGGAGCTGAACCAGCTTTCACTAATATTACCTTTGATCTTTTTCCACCAAAAGACTTAGAAAATGACCCTGCTTTAATTGGAGATAAAATTCAAGAGTTCACATATAAGGAATGTCAAAAAGAAATGGACATGTTAAATAAGGCATTTTATGAACTTATGAATGAGGGAGATTATAATGGAAGACCATTTTCTTATCCAATACCAACTTATAATATAAACAGTAATTTTGATTTTGATAACCCTAATAATGATATGTTATTTGAGATGACAGGAAAGTTTGGTTATCCTTACTTTGCAAACTTTGTTAATTCAGATATGGATCAAAGTGATGTAAGATCAATGTGTTGTAGATTAAATCTTGATTTAAGAGAGCTTAGAAAGAGAAATGGTGGTCTTTTTGGAAGTGGAGATAGTACAGGAAGTATAGGTGTTGTTACAATAAACTTACCAAGATTGGCATATAAACACAAAAATAATGAAAAAGAGTTTTTTAATGCTTTAAAAGAAATATTGATTATAGCAAAAGATAGCTTAGAAAAGAAGAGAAAATGGTTAAATGACAATATTATAAATAAAGATATGTTGCCGGCATTTTCAACTTATGTAGGGACTTTGAAAAATCATTTTAGTACTATAGGAATAGTTGGATTAAATGAGATGTGTGAAAACTTTAATGGAAATAATATATTAACTGAAGAAGGAATGGAGTTTTCAATAAAGGTTTGTAATTTCATAAGAGAAGAATTAATAAACTTTCAAGAAGAAACAGGAAATCTTTATAATTTTGAGGCTACTCCAGCTGAATCAACTTGTTATAGATTAGCTAAAAAGGATGTAGAGGACTTTGAGGATATTATAGTTAGAGGGGGAAGAGAATATCCATACTATACAAACTCATGTCATATGCCGCCTAATGAAGTTAAAAACTTAAAGCAATTATTTGATCACCAAGATAAGCTTCAAGTGTTATTCACAGGAGGAACTGTGGTGCATATTTATTGTGATGGAGCTATAAGTGGAGAAAAGTCAAAACACATAGTAAATACAGTTTGTAAGAAATATAGAACACCTTATGTAAGTATTTCTCCTTTAAATAGATACTGTAAAGAGCATGGATATGTAAAGGAAAGGGTAGAAGAGTGTCCTATATGTGGCAAAAAGCTAGATTTATATCAAAGAATAACAGGCTACTTAAGAAAAGTTGAATTCTTTAATGATGGTAAAAAATCAGAATTTAAGGATAGAAATCAGTTAAGCCTATGATTATAAAAACAAAGGGCATTGTTCATGAGAGAGTAGAGGATGCACCTTTTATGGGAGCATTAATAAGTGCAGTAGATTGCAACTTAAACTGCAAAGGATGCTTTAATCAACATTTAAAGGATTTACCAAACATAGAGATGGATTCAGAAGATATATTAGATGAAGTGACAAATGATCCTTTTAATGAAGGAATTATACTTGCAGGACTTGAATGGTCACTTCAACCTAAGGAGTTAAGGGAAATGGTTAATTCGGCAAGGAAGAGAAAACTTAAGGTTATAGTTTATTCTGGACTAAGTGAAGAAGATTTTAAGAAAAAGTTCCCTGATATATATGGTTTAAAAGGAGACATGTACTTTAAGTTTGGAAAGTATGATGAAAAATTAAAGGTGAATAATAATATTCAATATGATGTTAAGTTAGCCACATCAAATCAAAAGATATTAAAGAAATAAAGGTAAAGAACTGTACCAAGTATTATATAGGTTTTTATACTTTGGTATAGTTCTTTTATTTTGTAAAAATTATTTAGAATAATATTGTTAACTAAATAAAAAAGTTTCATTATTTATAGATAATATCTAAATGATATATATCCCAATAAATATTCATATAATTTTACTATAGATTATTAATAAAAGGTGAATTTATGAAAGATAGAAAATCTTCAAAGTATCATAGTAGGAGTTCAAGAGTATTTGCACCAGTTCATATTAATTCAAAGGGAGTTATAGACTATAAACTCCCTTTATGTGATTTAATGGATAGTATTCTTAGCAAAAAGAGTTTTAATACAAGTGTAATAATAGAAACATTAGATGAAATTCAATATTATTATGATTATGATTTTGATGGAAAGAATATTATAGTATCTAAAAGCCAGATAATTAATGATTCTCCTGGATTAAAGTTAATTGAGAGATATAAAGGGAATTACTTAGGAAAAGAATTATATAATGACTCAATTGTTTTATTATTATATAAGGATGATAAAAAGGTTACTGAAACAATCTCCTATAAGAAAGATTTAGGTTTAAATGTTGATATGATTATAGAGGTAGGCAGTTATTTTTATAGACTACCATTATGTGAGTTTATGGACAATATTATAAGGAAAACTCCAGATATTTTAAAATTTATATATTTTGGATTTGAAGGTGATATGTATTATATTACTCTTGAGTTTGATGGAAAAGATATAAATTATATAAAATATAGTGTTAATAATTCTAAGCTAGATGAAATTGAAAAAGCTATAGGTAATAGATTGGTTAAAGAATTTAGTGGTCATAATAATATTATTCTTAGTTTATATGACGATAATACTTGTGTAAAAGATATTGTTGCTTATAGTAGTAAGTTTTTATATTGAATATTATAAGTAAGCAAGGTATTTATGGTGATATTTTAAAAGGATGGGTTATTGAAAAGTATAAAAATAAATGATTATAATTTAAGATTTGAGCATCTTATTTAAAATAATATTTAGAAGAAACTCAGTTATTACTGAGTTTTTTATGTATTTTATAAAGAAATCTACTAAAAGATTTTTAGAATATTATAGAAATATAAACTTCTTAATTGTTTTTATTTTTAGTTTTTCCTCTAATGAAATTTTTTAAGCTAGATATAACTAATACTAAAACTACAAAATACATTAATATGTAGTTTAAGGATAATAGATTACCATTTCTATCAAAACCGAATCGGTATAATAAAAATGATATTGTTACTAATATGATAAAAATTAAATTAACTTTATTTTGGTATTTTATATTAATCTTTTCGTCTTTCATATAAAAGCTCCTTTTTTTAAGATTATTAAATATATTCTTGCATTAATTTTTAAAATTTTCAATTACATGTGTAAAACTGGCAATATTTTATGAATAATTGGGCAAATATAGAGTTTTATAGTGATTAAAAGTATGACATTGCTTACAGCATACCTTTCAAATATGTAATATAAGTGTAATCTAATTAAATATGAGATTTTTACTTAAGAATATATAATTAAGTCAAGGGTTGAGAGAAACAAACAAGAAAATAAATTAAGATATACAAAAGGAGAGAATAGATTATGAAAAAAGCAATGGATTTAGTAAGAATATTAGTTAAGGTAACATTTTTAGGATATAACGAAAAGGAAGATTTAAGATAATAGAAAAAGTGTACAAGCTAGTAAAATAGTTGAAACTTAAGAAAAAAATAGAAACTTAAAAATAAAGAATTAAAAGGAGAGATAACATTATGAAAAAGGCCATGGATTTAGTGAGAGTATTAGTTAAGGTAACATTTTTAGGATATGACGAAAAAGAGGACTTAAAATAATAAAGACAGATGGACAATATAAATAGGATTAGAAAAGAGAATTATTATGTATATGTTAGAATGAAAAAGATTTAGAGCAGAGTAAGCTTTAAATCTTTTTTTTTGCTTAAATCTTTATTTAGTTTATAAGAATTCATTTTAAGTGAGTTTTGATTTTAACTAGGGAATAATTAATCTTAAAGTAGGCTGTATATGATTTTGGGAATAATTTCATTTCTGACTTTTTTTCTATATTTTAGTTCACTTTCAGTTTTCCCATTATATATTGATTTATTTTTTATTGAATTATCAGAGACATTAAAAATAGCTGCTATTGGTATATTGCAAATTGAACAAGCTTTAAAAGCAGCAGCAGTCTCCATTTCAATACTTTTACAACCTAATTTCATTATATAATCTAAATGTGCAAATTGAGCAAATATAGTATCTACACTAAAATTGGGTACTATATGATAGCTAATATTATTATCTTTGCATATTTTTTCTGTATTCTTAATTAGAATTTTATTAAGCTTAGTATCTGGATAGTATTTTTCACCAAAACAATCTTTTGTTAAGTCTTTTTCTAGGTATCTGCATACCCCATCACCACATACTGATAAGGTAGGTATAATAATATCACCAATATTTATTTTCTCATCTAAAGCACCAACAGAACCAATAAATATAATCTTCTTACAATTAGAGTTTCCTAAGGCTAATATTACATCAGTACAGACACTTGCCCCAATTCCAGTTTTTATATATGTAATATTTTTATCAAATAACTTACAATTCCATATCTTAATAGAAGTATCCACAATTAATTCAGATTCAATGTCTTTAAATATAGTTGGCTCCCACCAAGGAGCTATAATAACATTTTCTTTAATTGCTTCATCGTCACATTTCAATACAGATTTACAAAGCGTATCTTTCTTTAAACCATACTTTGTATGTCCAGCTATTAGAAAATTATACATATTACCCTCCTAATATATATTTCTATAATATTATCTTATCATAAATTGGGATGATTGCTTATATTAGTGAAAAAGATAATTAACATTTAAATTAATTATTTACAGTATTTTGTAGGTTGTATATAATAGTTTTTAATTACTTAATTTCAAATATTTTCATTAAGGTTAAAGAATTATTTAATTTTGATTAATTAATGGTGAATAAAAGTTTGTAAGGCATAACTTGTTTTATACCGTAGTTTATTTTAAAGAAAATTATGAGAAGAGTTTTATTTATACTTTTATTAATGTTAGAATAAGTTATGTTTTATAGGATAAAGTAAGAAAATTTATGGTGTAAGATAGGGGGAAATACAATGAATAGATGTGAATTGTTATTAATTGTAGATGGGGACACAATTGAAGTAGAAGCAAAAGTGACATTAGAAAAAGAAATGAAGCTTAGTTTTGCATTAAAAGACTCTTTTAATATGTTATATTCTTCTGCTGAATATGACACAGAACTTATGGAACCTAATTTTATTGGCAAGTGCAATAAATATATTTTAAAGGAAGAAACTGATAATTTTACTTTAAGATACAGGGGAAAACCCTATGGATTTTGTACTGAATGCAGTGATGAAAAAGTTTTATTATCATTTTATTGTGCTTGGTATCCAATTTTAGATGATTTTTTATTTGATGATATTAAAGTAATTATAAAAGGTTTAGAGAATTTTATAGTATTAGATGCAGTAAAAGAAAAGGATTTCTGGATATTTAATAATAAAATACCCTTTGATTGCAATATAAGAGCCTTTAATAAGGATAAAGTATTTTCCTCAGAATGTGATTTCATAAAAATATATTCTGGAAGGGAAAGCGAATTAGGATATATAAATAAAATAGTTGGAGAGTTACATAAGATAAATGAATATTATAAAAGAATATTAGGAGAAAAGGAAAATAATAAGCTACAATTAATTTCTACTGGTATAGAAAATAGTGGTGGATATTTTAGAGAGGGATTTATTGTATTACCCTGCTTAGAGGATAATGATAAGTTTATATATTCATTTTTAGGACATGAATTGGCTCATGCATGGCATATGGGATATTCTGTTACAACATATGATGATTGGCTTAATGAAACTGGAGCTGAATGGAGTAGTTTATCATATATATTAAGTATTGGTAAGAATGATTTATATAACGAACAAATTCAATATGCAAGAAAAGCCTTTGAGGAATATCCTATAATGAAACCAGAGGATGGATCAAGACCTATAACAGCACACTTTGGAGGAGTTTTGTTATTTGATAAAATTTACGAAAGGTATGGGTTAGATACAATAAATAAGTTATTAAGGTTAGCCTATGAAACAACTCCTAAAAATACTGATGAATTTTTAAAAAGAGTAAAGGGTGATTTTCATACTGAAATTTATAATATATTAAGTGAGCCTTTTAGATAAATTTTGATTTATAGAAAATAATTTAATAGTTTCAATAATGTTTGTAATAATCTATGCAAATATAAGTAATCGTTTCTAAATGAAATTTTAGGGGGATATAATATCAATTAAAATTAGAGTAATCTTATTAAGATTAAAGTTATTTGTGTATTAAATAACCAATCAATTAAATAAAATTTGTAAAGGTGGAGTTAGCATTGAGAACATATGAGAGTAAAGAAGAATTAAAAAAAGAAATTGACAAGTATTATAAAAAGTATATTGCTGAATTTGATAATATACCAAATGATTTAAAAGATTCAAGGTGTGAAGAGGTTGATAGAACACCTGCTGAAAATCTTGCATATCAAATTGGATGGACAACTTTAATTTTGAATTGGGAAAAGGATGAAAAAGCTGGTTTAAAAGTAAAAACTCCATCGGATAAATTTAAGTGGAATCAATTAGGGGATTTATACAATTGGTTTAATGAAGAATATGCATTTCTTTCATTATCACAATTAAAGCTTCTTTTAGCTGAAAATATAGAAAATATATATAAAATGATAGATTCTATGTCAAATGATGAATTATTTAAACCACATCAAAGAATATGGGCAGATGAAGCCACAAAAACAGCAGTCTGGGAAGTATATAAGTTTATTCATGTCAATACAGTAGCTCCTTTTGGTACATTCAGAACAAAGATAAGAAAATGGAAAAAGTTAATGTTATAAATTTATTAATTATTTTGAGTATATGGAGTGAGAAATATGAAATTTAGAATAGTTGGAAGCGGAGGCTGTGTTTCATTACCTAAGCCATTATGTAATTGTGAGGTATGTAAAGAGGCAAGGAGTAAGGGAAGATCTTATTCAAGATGTGGTTGTAGCTTGTTTTTAGATGATATAAATCTTTTAGTTGATACTCCTGAAGATATTACTTATGGAATAAATTATTGTGATATCAAAGAGATTGATAGAGTTTTATTTAGTCATGTTGATCCAGATCATACTTTAGGAATGAGAGTTTTTGAACATCTTAGGCTAAATTGGTTAGAATTATCTTGTGGTAAGAATTGTGAAAACCCAATAGAAGTATTTGCATTAGAAGATGTTATGAAAGATATAAATTCAATAGGATTTAAGTTTGGCTCTTATTTAGATTATTACGAAAATGTGAGAAATCTTATTAAGAGAAAAAGTGTAGAGGACTATATATTTATTAAAAATATAAAAGTGAGTTTTATTAAAGTAAATCATGCAACAGTATTTGTTTTTGAAAAGGAAGGAAAGAAATTAATATATGCACCTTGCGATGTTAAGCCATTTCCAGAAAGCAAACTCTTTCTGAATGCAGATTGTTTAATTATAGGAAATACCATTGTAGGGGAAGTATTAAAGGATGGTTTTATTTTGAAAGAAGATAACCCTTTAAGAGATGAATTATTTACTATAGGTGACATTGAAGAATTGAAAAATAAATATAATATTAAGAGGGTGATAATAACTCACTTAGAAGAGGATTGGGGAAAATCCTATGATGACTATGTTGAGCTTGAGAAAGGATTAGATGGAATAGAGTTTGCTTATGATGGAATGAAGATAGAAATCTAATTTATGAGGTGATTTTATGAGTATGAAGATATTGATGATTGCTTTATTTATTTTATTAGGAATAATGTTCTCCTTAGGTAAATGGTCATTTTTAATAGCAGGATTTAATACTATGACCAAGGAAAAAAAGGCAAAATATGATGTTATGTCTTTATGTAAATTTATGGGTAAACTTATGTTTATAATTGCTTTTTGTATAACATTATTTACCTTAAGTGATATTTTTATGATGAAGATACTATTTAATATCGGAACTGTTATATTAATAGTTTCAATAATATTTACAATAATATATGCAAATACAGGAAATCATTTTGAAAGAAAAAATTGAAATTATATAGTAATATAAATTAAAATGGAGCAAAAAACTTTTGCTCCATTTTTGATTGGATTTTACTGGAATTTATGTTGATATTTTCAATGTGAATTAATGTTATATTAAATTAAGTTTAACTTAAAACAAGAACTTAGTGTATATTATGTACACTATGTTCTTGTTTTAAATAAGATAAATATGGTTTATTATTTATTTGGTGTATTAAGAAAGTTTTGGATTAAATTCTTAGAGTTTATTATATCTGAATCTTTATTTACTATTTCTAATATTATTTTTCCATTATATTGAGGCAACAGCTTACTAAATATATGCTGGAAGTCTATTTCTCCATGTCCTATAGGTAAATGCTCATGAATAACATCAAAATGTCTATCTGCAATATGAAGAATTTTAGGATATTTAATATTAATTAGATCTTGTAAGTGATTAATATTATCTATATGAGCAATATCTAATAAGAATTCTAAATCAGCATTTTGGCTAAATATCTTTTGAATTTCATCAGTAGTTGTAAAAATTGGATCAAGTTTACTATTGTTTTCTAGAAAAAGATTAATTCCATGTGGTTTAAGTATATTTAAAGCGTATTTAATATTTAGGTTTAATTTGTTTAAGGTTTCTTCGTCTATATCTTCATTTTCACATATTGGATGGATTATTAGTTCTTTGTGATTTAATTTATTTAGGATATCTAATAGTTTGGGTATGTGCTCTTCAAATTCATTTATGTTTAAAACGGCATGAATAATAGTAGGAAAGTTATATTTATTTATAGTGTTAATAAAATCTTTATCATCTTCATGTAAGCATAATCCCCTATTGTCATACCATAATTGCATAAAGTCAAAATTATTTTCTTTTGCAAATTTAAATTCATCCTTATATCTATTGAAAAATCGTGCTAAACAACCTAACTGTGGCATAAGTAATCTCTCCAATCATTTAAAGTAAGTTTTAGTATACATAAATATATAGGTACGCTTATTCTTAAAACTTCATCTATATTTTGTAAAAAAGTTCTTTTTAGCATAAAATATAGAGATTCTATAATTTATTCCATCCTCTTTTAATAATTCACAATTTACATTTGCTTAATAATAATATTATAACATAAATTACAATATTTTCCTCGGTGGACTTTTATAAATTAATAAAATACATTTAAATTTTAGGAAGATATTAAAAGCTTAATTTTATTAAATTGTTTAAGTTTTTTTAGAGTGTTTGTATTAAAGAAAATTTAGAATAATTTAGTTAAGTATTACAAAAAATATTTTGAGGTGATTATTATGAGAAGGTATAAAATGGTAATAATTAGCATTATTATTTTACTTTTAATAAATAATATTATGCATAGTAAAGTTAGTTATGCCTTAGATATAGCTAATTCAAAAAATCAAGTATTACTTTCAGAAATACCTAATGAAGAGATATATTTATATGCTTTAGATTCTGATGAGGGAAAGAGTGTATATGAAGATATACTTCTTAATGTTAAAGGTAAAAAGAAAAGATTTAATTGGATTGTTGATTCAGGATTATCTTTTAGACCTGAGTTGATACTAACTGATATTAATAATGATGGAAAAAAAGAATTAGTTATAATAATAACCACAGGACATGGCACAGGAATAAATACTCAAGAAGTACATATATTCAAGGAAGAGACTTTGGAAGAAATTAAGGTACAGAATCCGTTTGATATTATATCTAAAAATGTTAAAACAAAAGTATATAAAGATGAAAATAGTGTTAAGGTCTATATTAATATAAATGGAAAAGAGTCTGTCATTAGCAGTAAAAAATTAAATGAATTATATAATGATCAAAACAATAAAAAGAACTTTGGTGATACGTTATTTTTTAGAGATTTTTTAATATATGAAGTTTACAATGAAAAGCTTAAGGCAATTGTAGGTGGAGATATTTTCTTTTGGAATTATCTTGTTAATATAAAAATAGAGTATAAATTTGAAAGTAATATGTTAGTAGTTGATAAAATTTATTTTGATGTAACTGAATATTTTAAGGACTAAAATGTTAAGTTATATAATAAAATTTCAAATATGAAACCTAATCATAGCCTACTCAAATATGAGATTTTTATTTTAATTAGTTCTAGAGAAATCAGAAATATTTTAGTATGAGATGAGACTAGAGAAATTTTATTTTTATATAAATTTTCTTCTAGTCTCAAATTTTGTGGCATTCTATTAATTACTTTGATTTGTTTTAGTATAATGTAGAATTTTATTATTGTTTATTAATTAGTGAGTAATAAGGTGTTAAGTCTTGATATTCTATATTTCCATTGGCTTCATAAACAATGCCTAGATGGTTATTTTTAAATGATAGACAAGAATAGCCACCGCCTAATTTGTTACCATCTTTAGGGTAAGGAATACATATTTCATGAACTCCTTTAGATAAATCATCAAAGTCAATCATATAAACAGCAATATTGTCTCTTATATATTCACCTTTAGTGTTTTTAGGTGCTGAAATTAATCCTATTCTATGTCCATTTGAAGTAGTAGCCTTAATAAAGGAACCTTGGCATCCAGAGCCCTTACCAGTTAAAACTTTACCGTTTAAAGGTTCATATATTTCCCAGGTGCTTCCTAAATCGTGAGAGATGTATGCTGCCCTATAACCAGAGTAATCATATCTTGTACTCATAATTAAAGCTCCATCTAATTCTATGACCATATTTTCAGAAGTGTTTGAATTAGGAACCTTATTTCCCATTGTCCATGTTTCACCATTATCCTTTGAATAGATAATTAATGAATAATAGTTATTTTCATTATTTTCTCTTAAGGAAATTTGTGCTGGCATAACTATTGTTCCATCATCCATTACAATACCTGAGCCAACTCCCCCTAGCCATCCAATTGTATTACTTGGTTGATTTTTTACTTTTGAGGAGTCCTTAGTTAAATCTATTTTATTAGACCAAGTTAATCCATTATCATCAGAATAAATCATTTGGACAGACCAATCACTCCTTCTTGCAGAAGTAGTCATTGCCCAGTTTCCATTTGTATTCCATGAGCCTGCAATTAATATTATTCTACCTGTATTTGTAATAACTGTTGTGGAGTCCATTACACGAGAATAAGTAGAGTCAATACGATTGTTTTTCATTGCTATGTCATAGCTCCATGTCTTTCCAAAATCAGTGCTGCGTGCAGAAGCTATGTCTATATAAGCATGGTCATCAGGACCATTATAACGAATATCTGAAAAAGTTAAAATTGTACCATCATTTAATAATTGTATATTGGGAATTCTAAAATACTTTGAATTCCATGTGTTATTATCCTTGTTAAATAGTATTAGTGGTTCTGGTTTATGGCTTATATCTAGATTCTTTTCAAAGGTATTGTTTTTGTTACACATAAATATAATCTCCTCCATAAATTCATATTTACCCATTAATTTAAAAGTTATTTTTCATATAAATAGCTTTAGAAACCTAACTATTAAAAACTTCTATATTGAAAATTATAGAAGTTTTTCAAATAAATTATAACAGTATTTGAAATTCTTTACTATGGAATAATGTAAATATAATTGTTTTTGGAGTTTTCTATAAAATTTTAGTTTTTATAACTTTAAGAAGGTTTAAGTTTAATAGCTTTAATTTAAGGAGATTTTAATAAAATAATAGTTTTTAAAGAAAGGAAATGGGAGTGAAAAAATTTTATATTTCAGAGAATCTTTAATAAAGTAATAATTTCTAGAGAAGTTATTAAAGATAATTAGCCTTCTTTAACAGTTAGGATGATGTAGAAGGATTGAACTCTAAAAGTTTTAAAATACAAGGTATTAAACAAAGGACTTATATTTTTTGATATAATTAAAAGGTGAGACTTAGAATTATTATAAACTGTGAGGAAAAAGATGAAAGTAAGAGTACCAAATTATTTTAATGAGTTTAAATGTATAGCATCAGAGTGCGAAGATACTTGTTGTGCTGGATGGGAAATTGTTATTGATGATGAAACCCATAAGCGTTATGAAAATGTGGAGGGTGAATTTGGAGAAATCCTAAGAAGTAAGATAGTTAAAAGTGATGGGGAAAATATTTTCCTTTTAAATAATGGAAACTGTTCCTTCTTAAATGAAAAAAAGATGTGTGAGATTTATATTAATCTTGGAGAGAATCATCTTTGTTATACTTGTCAGCAATTTCCTAGATATACTGAAGAATTTTTAGATTTAAAAGAAGTAGGACTATCTTTATCATGTCCAGAGGCTGCAAGAATTATTTTAAGAAAGGCTGAAAACACTACTTTTAATTTAAGTGAAGAGGATAAGTGTGAAAGTAAGACACAAAAAGAGTTGGAATATGATTTAAGCTTATCATGTGAAAATATAAATTCATCAAATTGTACTTTAGGTGAGTGTTCTAACTCAAAAGATAATGAAAATAGAGAGTCTTTTAACTTAAGTGAAAGTGAAAATAGACAGTGCCTTGATTTAAAAAATAGTGAAGATATTGAAGGTAATAATAGTGAAGTGGATAGCTTAACTGAGGATGAAGACTACTTTGATGAGGGCATTGATGAAGAGGTTCTTTCAGAGTTTTTAGAGTGTAGGAATATTGTATTTAAGATTATAGAAAGAAACGATTTAGATTTAGGAACAAAGGTAGCTTTAGCTCTTGAATTTGTTAAAGAGGTTCAAAACAAGATAGATTTAGGGGATATGGATGAAATCCCAGAGCTTATGGAAGAGTATAGGGATGAAAATTTCATAAATACACTTATAAAGGAACTAGAAGGTTTTAAAGGAAAAGAAAGCATAAAACATAAAAATCTATGTGAATATTTAAAGATTTATAAGAGTATAAAACATATAAATTCAAATGATCCTTTAGGACTAGAAAAAGCATTAAAGTATTTTGAAGGAAATGAAGAGTTTTATTTAAGAAAGCACAAGGAGTTTAATGAGTATTACAAAGAAAACTTATATAAGTTTAAAAACATACTTGTATACTTTATATTTAGATATTTCATGAAAGCTATTTTTGACTATGATGTCTCAGCTAAGATAAAGCTAGCCATAATAAGTACATTAATGATTAAGGAACTGGCTGTAGTAAGGTTTATAGATAATAATAATGAATTTACAGAGGAAGATATGGTAGAGGTTAGCCGTATTTACTCTAAAGATATTGAACATTCAGATGAAAATATAGAAAATCTACAAGAGATATTTGAGACAGAAGAAATATTTGAAGTTGATGAAATACTACCTATGTTAATGAATGACTTCTAAGTGTAGATAATAACAATTATATTATTTATGAAAAAATACTATAAGTATTAAGAAAGACTTTTTTAATTTAATTATAAATATTTATAATTTAAGCCTCAATAATTTTTCTATTAAAGAGGATATTTAATAAAATGATTAATTGAAAAAGTGCTACAGGTTTAATGAGTTAATTTTAGTTATAAAAAAGCTTAAGATTTTAAAAACTTAGGCTTTTTAAATTTATTAATGATTTTATATAATATAATTTGCTTAACTTTTAACTTATTTAAAAGTGTTTATTTAATAAGTTGTAATCTTGTATAAGGTTTTGGAATATTTTAAAGGGCTAAAAAAATTAAAGAGAAATTAAAAGAGAGGCTAAAATATAAAGTTAAATAATAAAAAGAGTATTTTAAGTTATATATTTATGTAATTTAAAACACTCTTTTTTTAAAAGTTTTGTTTAAAAGGTTATTTAAACCATTCACTTGGAGATGGATTAAAATAGTGAGCATTAAACTCTACAAATTTATAATCTTGAATTCCATAAAGTTTAAATGGTTCCTTTGATAAGTAGGATTTTAATTTTTCTACAGATTCTGATTTAATAACAAATATACCTCCACTCATGTCTGATTTAAGTCCAGAGACTAAGATCATTCCTTCATCCATTGCCTTTTGAGTATAGGCCATATGTTTTTCATTATATCTTCATTAATCTTATCTGAATCTTTTAATATACCTTCAACAATAAAATATTTCATTTCTTATCCTCCAAAATTAAGTATTATAAATATATTATAAACTAATAATTAATAGTATTTAATAATATTTACTAAAATAAACTTTTGGGGTTAGAGGTAGAACTTCTTTTAAATATGTTTGGACTTAAAAAATGATTGTAAATATATTATTGTGTTAATTTAAGAATCTATATATAAGTCTTATTATTTGATTGTTAGTGCTTAAAATTTTTTAAAGAGTTGTACTTTTAGGAATTAAGGTTATTTAAAAAGTTTTTATTATTAATAAAGGAATTTTAATTGAGCATTAAATTAAGATGTTTTTATGTACACTTGAAAAACATCTTAAAAGTAATAATCATAAATATCCTTAAATTTATAATTATAAATAACCTTAAATTAAAATTAAGCTTAGCTTGTTAAAGAGCCTTTTTTGTATAGCTTGTATAATAGATAGGCCATTGGAACTATGCTAATTATTTGAAAGCCATTAACAAACTGTAATATTTCATGCTTAGCTAGTGGAGGGGGAAGGGTTGCAACTAGGTTATTTAGCATATGCATGAATATAACTAAAGGAAGAGAACGAGTTTTACTGTATACAAAGCCTAAAATAATTCCTAATATAGAGGCATAAACAACTTGGACAGGCTCCCTATGGAATAATCCAAATAAAAGACCAGAGAGAATTATAGGTGCTGCTCCTCCTTTTATCTTATCTATTTCGTTAAAGATTAATCCTCTAAAAAGTAACTCCTCAACAATTGGGCCAAATAAAATTACAGATAAAAATATAAATATATAGGCTTCATTATTTAAGCTTTCAGATATTTGAGAAAAATTTTGCAAGCTATTTTTTACAAGGGTAATAGAGGATAATATTGTATCTGCAAATATGAGCCATAGAGCAGAGAGACCTCCCATACCCATTGAAATTAAGGCGTATTTAGGAATATCTTTTCTTGGAAGTTTATTAATAATTTTGTTCTTGTTGTATTTCTTACATTTATATATAAGGAGATAAACTAACATGGTTAAAAAACAAGCAAATCCATCAATCATAAAGAAATTTGAGTCAATAAAATTAGGAGGTAATAGTCTTAAGGAAGTCTTTGTTATAAAGCAGCAGAATAATAAAAATAAAAGAGATCCTATAAAGGATAAAATGTAATATAGAGCTAAAAAAATAAATATGTTTAGTATGGCTTGAAATAGTTTAATGATTTTTTTCATGATTCACCTCAATTTATAAAAAATAGTCTAATGAGCTTTTGTGATAAACTTTTCCTTAAATTTTCTTATTAAAGAAACTTACATAGCAAGGGTTAAGAAGATATTATTATAAATTCTCTTTTAAATGGAGGTTAATATATAAAGTATATAAAAATAAGTTTAATAAGTTTTTATTACAAACCCTTACTTTTCTTTGTGGAGATAATAAAGATCTTATATCTAAATTTAATAAGCCTTATGATAAATCCTTAATTTTATTTTTAAGTATTGCTGCAAGTTTCATAATTTTTAGCTTGGGAAAGAACCTAGATGAGATAATATATGGAATATAAACTAATTATATGCATAATGTTTAGGGGAAAATAGCTTAGCTATTTATAGAATTAATTAGGGAATAACTGATAGTATCAATGGGATTACATATTATTTATAAAAGCTAAAATTTTTATGGTGTTAGGAATAATGGATTTTACAAGGAGGCTTAGAGAGAAAAGATAATTACTGTTTATAATATATTTATTGATAATATGTTATAAGAAAATGGTTGTTTCAGAAGAAAAAACTTGTAATAATTTATATTTATTGATAATTACTATTTTAAAATAAAGTTTTATGGTATATAATGTAAGAGTAGTAAATTTTATTGAGAGATTTAATTTTTAGGTAGCTTAATATTATCTGCCTAATACATACAAAATTATTACTCGACATAATAATTTTATGAGCTAACTAAAAGTTAATATTTTCAGAAAGAGAATTAAGCAGTTGTAGGATGAATTAAAAGTTTGTCTTATAACTGCTTATATTTTTTCGTTGTCTTAATTTTGTAATATTTTCTATCTAAAATATTAATAGAGATATATTTAGAGGGATAAATTGTTTTTTTTATTAATAACAGTAATAAAAAGGGATTGGCTTTTAAAATAATTATGAGTAATTAGATCTTAAGATGAGGTGGTAGTATGGATTCTATTAAGGAACAAATATTTCAGCTAGAGAATGATTTAATAAAGTCTGAAGTGAGAAAGTCAGCAGAGAAAATAAATGAAATATTATCAAATGATTTTGTTGAATTTAGTAGTTCAGGAAGTGAATATCATTATAAATGTGGAGATGTTTTTCAAGATGAAGAGGATGAGAGAACATTAGATTGGGAAATATTAAATTTTAAGGTGAAGAAGGTTGCAGAGAATTGTATTTTAGCCACTTACAGGGTAATAAAACATGATGAGTTAGATGAGAGAAAGAGATATTCCCTTCGTAGTTCTTTGTGGACAGAGGAAAATGGAAAGTGGAAGATGTCTTTTCATCAAGGAACACTACTAGCAGGTAAAGAAGGAAGAAGTATTTTTTAGCATAATTAAATAGAATATTTGATTAATATATCAAAGAGCTTGTATCAGAATTTAGTAAGTATAAGACTTTATTAATATGTTTTTAGAGGTTTTATAATTTAAATTTTGATAGAAGCTTTTTTATTTAGTATAAAAAATTTGTATTGATAAAGTGAGTGGTGAATTTATAAAAAAAATGGTAGAATATACATAAGAAGGTGTGCTAAATGAAATTAAGAAAGTTTAATTATTTTTAAAATACTTCCTTAAAACTTTTATATAGACTTAATGGAATATTTGTAGGGAGAAGAGTTTAGGATTATTAAAAAATACTTAAGTAAGGGGGAATTATGAAACATAAAAAAGAAGTGTTTATAGCTGCACTTATAATAGTGTTTTTAATAGCTATAGGACCAAGTATTAAGAAGCAAGTGGGGATTTATACAAAAGGTAAAAATATTGATAAGAGTTATTCTAAAGATTCATTATATGATATTTATATAACTAATGGTGAGGGATTAGGATTAATTCAAATTAGTAATATTCAGAAGGGAAATATAAATTACTCGAAGATAGATAATATCAATGTAAAGTATGATTCAGCTAACTTTTTATTTATTGAGAAGGACTCTAGTGGAAAGATATATGTTCCTTATTCCTCTGATATAGAAAATCCCAAGAATGCAAATAGACTCTTAATTTTTAATGAGGGAAAGTTAGAGGATGAGATAGAGTTTGATGATATAAGAAATCCACAGACAGTAATAAGTGACAGGGAAAATAATAGGATTTTCCTTGAGCAGAATATTACTGTTCAACATGAAGATTCTCAAGGATTAAAGCTAAAGGTGATTGATACAAATAGCAAGGAAGTAATTAAAGAAATTTATTTAAAGGGATATATTAGAGATTATTATGTGGGAGAAAAAGAAATAGTTCTAAGCCTAGAAGGGGCTAAGAAGTTAGGTTTTTTAGATGCACAGGACAGAAGTTTATATGCCATAAATAGAAAAACTTTAGAAGGAAGAGTAATTAGTAAAGAACCAATATGCAATGTTGTTAATGCCCTATGTGGAGATTCTAAAGGGAATAATGTAATATTTACTAATATAACTTTAAAAGAAAGTGGAGATTTAAATAAAAATGAAATTATTGTCATGGACAGTCATGGGGAGATCAAGGAGAGAAAAGAGGTTCCTTATGATATGAATGGTAGCTTTTATGGCAATGAGAAATATGAGTATGTATTAAATGGAAAAATTCATAATAAGAATAATGGTTTTCTTATTTTTAATAAGGAGACACTTGAGTTTGAAAAATTAGTTGATGATGTAAAGGATATAAGTTATATAGAGAGTTTGGATGGTTACTTATTTATATTAACTAGAGATTCAAAGTTATTTATATATGATGAAAATACTCTAGAGCAAATAGGAAGCATAGAGTTAGAGGGGGAGGTTTCACACAGAATGAAGGTTATTAATAGAAAGGTTAAATTGTCTTAAGAATATGATTAAATATATAGATTAATTTTATGGGGGGGAATTTCAAATGAATACTGCTCTTTGGATTTCAATAGTCGGTGCTATTTTTTGTGGGGTTATAGCTGTATTTATTGAAAATAAAGAAAAATAATTATATTTATTATGGAGAAATTAGTAATGGGAAAAGGTAGCGTTGAAATAAATATTGATAGAGTAATATTTATAGGCTTAATAATAGAATTTATTTGTACAGCATTTATATTTTTTAACTTTACAACACTTTATGAGAATTTGAACTTAATAATAGATTGCTTAATGATTTTAAATGTAATTATATTTATACTTAGTATAATTTACTTTAAGTACAATAAGAAATTAGCTTTAAGATATACCATAATAAGTTTAATATTCTTTTTCTTTTCAGATAAATCAATGTATAGCTTAATACTAGTTATTATTTTAATAATGCAAGGTAAGGGAATGTACTAAAAACAGAAAATAATTTTAAAAGAGAATTGAATTTTTCATTCTCTTTTTTTATATTTATTTATAAGATAAGAATTTTTATTTGGGGTAAATTATTTATAAGATAAAGAGAGAATTTTAAGTATCTAAAAAGAAAATATAAGTTTATGCTTTTTACAGATAAGATGTTAAAAAAGAAGTTTATAGATTAAGATAAAGATAGGATATAAAATTATGGAACACATAGATAGAATGTTGCATAGATGGATTATTTACAAATTGAAAATTACATAGAATGTGTTTTTATATGGATAAGATAAAGAATGAAGTTACTAAGGAAGTTAAGTGTCTTACAAAAGAGGATTATTTAAGTATATTAGAATTTTTAAAGAATCATGCAGGGGAAGAATATAGTAACCCTGAAAATGAGGAAAATATTGAGGAAAAGAATAAATATATAGCTTTGAGAGAAGAGGCACAGGAGACTTTAAGTAAATTTAGAGCTATTGGGGATTTATTTAAAGAAGAGGGCTTAGTTTATGAAAAAAAGGGAGCTTCAAAGTGGTTAGTTGCTGCAAGGGTTACAAGGGTTAGAAACTATCTTTGGATTGAGCTTAAGGAGCCAGAGAAGATAGGATTTTCAACTAGCATATCCATATTTGCAGATAAGATTGAGGAGGGAAATAAGCTTAGATTTAGGGTGGTTTTAGAAACTAAGGATTTAAAAAGTGATGAAGGGGACTATGTTAGACATTTTAGATTTTTAGAGGAGTTAGATCCTTATGAGGATAAATTTGAGTACTGGGATAATTATAGTGATTATAGTTATTTAGAGAGAGGAAAAACAAGTGATATAAGGGCTTTAATACAGGATGTTAAGGAAAGAAAAGAGTTAAAACTTCAAATAGGAAGAACCTTATATTATGAAGATATTAAAAGAATTAGCAAAGAGGAAATAAGAGAGTTTTTTGAAGATGCAGTTAAGGAGCTTAAGCCTTATTATGACTTAGCTGTTGAAGGAGAGTATTCCTTATCAGGGGAGGAAGAGCTAGGAATTAATGAGGATGGAGAAGAGTATTTAGAAGAACCAAAGATTCTTAAGGTGAAAAATCAAATTCTATATGGTCCTCCAGGAACAGGGAAAACTTATAATGCCATAAATAGAGCTTTAGAGATTATTGATTTTAAAAAGTATAAAGAGTTAATAGGGAATGAAGGGGAAAGAGAAAAAGTAATTAAGATTTTTAATGAACTTTTAGAGGAAGGACAAATAGCCTTTTGTACATTTCATCAAAGTTATGGATATGAGGATTTTGTGGAAGGCTTAAGAAGCAATGAAAGTGGAGCAGGATTTGTTCCTAAGGATGGGATTTTTAAAAAGCTTTGTAGAAAAGCTTCAAAAAGTCCTAAAAACTATGTGCTTATTATAGATGAAATTAACAGAGGAAATATTTCTAAAATCTTTGGAGAACTTATAACCTTAATAGAGGATGATAAGAGACTTGGGGAGAAAAATCAGCTTAAGGTTACTCTTCCATATTCAAATGAAAGCTTTGGAGTGCCAAAAAACTTGTACATATTAGGAACTATGAATACAGCAGATAGATCCATAGCCTTACTAGACACAGCCTTAAGAAGAAGATTTGAGTTTTTTGAATACATGCCTAAGGAAGAACTTTTACCTGAAGATGCTTGTGGGATTAATTTAAGAGAGTTTTTAAGGGTGATTAATGAGAGGATAGAGTATTTATTTGATAGGGAACATACAATTGGACATTCTTACTTTTTAAAAGAAGACCTTACTTTTGAGGAGCTTGTTTCTATAATGAAAAATAAGATTATTCCTTTAGTGCAGGAGTATTTCTATGGAGATTGGGAAAAGGTAGAGCTAGTCCTTGGAGGTGCTTGCAAAAAGGGAAGAGCTAATAGATTCATAGAAAAGAGTAGAATTGACACAAGAAAACTTTTTAAGGGAATGAGGGTGGATTCTTATGGAGAAGAGTATAAGTATTCCGTAGTGGAAAATCCAGAAAAAGAGGCCTTTCTAAATATCTATGAAGATGAGGAATAGACAATGAGGTATATAATTATTAAGGAAAGCTATGAATCACTTAGGATTGTAGATGACTTTATATTAGATACAATAAGAGAACAAGGGGATTTAGGGAGTAGAAAAGGTTCTGAAAAAGATAGTGATCACTTGGAAAGGCTAAATTTAGGTGATGAAAATTCTAATGACTTCTATAATCATAGAGGGAAGAATTATGAAAAAGAGAGTTTAACAAATAAAGGTGACTTTCTTGATAATAATTTTGACAAAAATTTTACTAACAACAAGGGTAGTTTTAGTAAGGTTGGAGAGTTTTTTAGAGAGCAAAGTTCTTTAAAGGATAACTTTAAGAAAGAATTTCAAGAGAAACGGTCTTTAGGTGAGAATTTTAAGAAGAGGGTTAAAGAGAAAAGTTTTCAAAGAGAAAATGATTTTTATAGAGATAAAGAAGAGGATTTTTATGATTATGAAGGAGAAGATTTTTATGGGAATTATGGCTGTGAAAAGATAATAAGCAGAAGAGAGGCTAATGAACTTTATAATTATGCTATGTCTGAAAAGTTAGATATGGATAATATCCTTTGGGAAAGAGATACCTTAAGATTCATAAACTATGTTGGGTATATAAGACTTTCAACAGTTTCTATAGAAATACTTCCTAAAATAAGCCTAAATGGTAGTGTAGAGCTTGAAAGAAAAGCCCTGTTAAATATGCTTTCTAAGTGTGGAATTTTGAAAGTTAATTATTCAGAAATCAGTTCATTAAAGTTATATAAGCAAAGTCTAAATGAGATACTGGCATATTTATTTAGTAAAAAACTTCAAAAAGAGCTTAGAAAAGGAGTATATGGGGAGTATGTTTATATTGAGGAGAATATAAATTCCTTAAAGGGAAGCTTAAGGGTTCAGGAGCAGATTAAGAACATGGCTTCTCATAGCTTAAAGGCTTTTTGTAGATTTGAGGAGTTTTCTAGAGATAATAAATTAAATAAGATATTGAGCTTCTTTGTGAAAGAAGTCATGAAGAATATAAAAAACAGAGAAACTTTAAAGCTTTTAAGAATTTCAGAGATGATTTTAGGAGAAGTTGATGAAAGAAGTATCACCTTAAATGAGGTGAATAATTTTAGTTTTAACAGGTTAAATAAACCCTTTGAGGATGCTTTTACCTTAGGAAAGATGATTGTTTTAGGAGAGTCAGCCCTTGGAAACTTAGGAGAAAATAAGGTTTATTCTATACTTTTTAAGATGAATGAAATCTTTGAAATTTATATAGGAAAGCTTTTAAAGGAACTTCTTTATAAAGAAACTGTTCATATTCAGCATTCAAAATACAAGCTTTTAATAAAGGAAGAAAGCAATAGAGGAGTGTTTAAACTTATTCCTGATATAGTAATTGAAAAGAATGGAATAGAGAGGGTAATAATAGATACAAAGTGGAAGAGTGTAGAGAGTAAGTTTAATAGGCATGGAGTTAAGAGAGAAGACCTTTATCAAATGTATGCTTATCTTACTAGATATAAGAATGCAAGTACAGTTATACTTCTTTATCCTTATAATGAAAGAATAGAGGGGGAAGATGGAGAATATTTAGAGTCTTGGTATTTAGAGGATGATCAGCATAAAAGGCTTAGAGTTTATGCAGTAAACCTTGAAAATGAGAAAGAAACTTTAAAATCCTTAGATAAAATAGTTAGAAAGTATGTTGAAGAATAAATTAGATTAAAAGGGGAGATAGAAAATGGGATTTTGGATTTTTATGATGGTTATGGAATTATTAATACCACTTATAATGATTATTTTGGGTAAGCAATTTAGCAAAAAGGCACCAAAGGAAATTAATCATTTTTATGGTTACAGAACCTCAATGTCAATGAAAAATAAGGACACTTGGGAGTTTGCACATAAATATTGTGGAAGGCTATGGCTTAAAATAGGATGGATTATGTTTGCTATAACTTTTATTATTATGTTATTTGTCCTTGGAAGAGGTGAACAGGCTATAGGAACCTTAGGTGGAGCACTTTGTATGATTCAGTGTGTAGTTTTAGTTGCCTCAATATTTCCTACAGAGAGAGCTTTAAGGAAGAATTTTGATAAGTATGGCAATAGAAAAAATGTGTAGTTTTTTATTTATTGATTAGTCCTGATTCATTAAAGAAATTATAGGTGGATTGTCCACCTATAATTTTTTATATAAAAACTTTGTAAATTACTATTTAATATTTTTTCCTATATTAAAAGCATTGCCAATAAAGTTACCTATTTCCCAATAATTATTGTCCATAGAGTAAATAAGTGGATTTATCTTCTTTGTATCTGGAAAACTATTTGTAAGCAGGTCTTGGTTAACATAAGTTTCTATTATTTCACCAATAAATACTTCCATATCATAAATTTCAATTATCTTTGTTACTTTACATTCCATATTTATTGGATATTCCTCAATCATTGGAATTTTATTATTACTTTCATAAAAACACTTAAAAATCTGTGATTTATCAATATTATTTCCTGAAACAAGTCCGCAATAATCAACTTTTTCAACTAAATCTGCTGAAGGTATATTAATACTAAACACTTGATTTTCTCTTATGCTTTTATTTGTATAATGATTCTTTTCCATTGATATATAGATAACAGCAGGGTTAACGCTTATTATTCCGCAGTTTCCTATAGTTGCAAAATTAGGCTTATCATTTATAACTGTTCCTATTAATACTGATGGTATAGGATAAACTAAAGGAAGTTTATTAAATTTAACTTTTGACATTTTACCACTCTCCTAACCTTTTATTCCATATAAATATATTAACTTACAATTGTTCTAAAAAGTAGTAAGTTAATATATAAATTAGAATAGCTATACCAATAGTTCTGAAAAGTATTTTAGTCTTTTTTACACCTCTTTTTTGCAAACCCTTATCTTCTCCAAAGGGAAATATTACATGTAAAGTAGGTGCTATTAATGAAATAGCTATGAATAAATATTTTGATATAGGATTATTAGGTAAAAACATTATATTAATAAAGAAAATTAATAATAGTATTATAGAAAAAATCTTTACTGGAGTTTCAGTTTTTTCTCTTTGTTTCATATATTTTTGGTATTTAATATTGCAAGGCTCAGAGCAGCAACAGATTTCACTTGTTCCTTCATATGTTTTGTCACAGTATTTACATCTCTTAAGTATTAGATTATCCATAGATTGCCCCTTTTCATAAACTAGAATATTTCTACTTTATAGCTATTATAATTCTAAGAAACTATGAAGATTCCTTTTTATATTTAATATTACAGTTATTGTAAAGTTGGATTTTGATATATTGTAAAAAATATAAATAAAAAATAACTATTTTTAAGTAAATGTTAATTATTGTTATAAATTAGAAAAAAATACATGGGATTTAAGGTTAAATAGAAAATTAAAGGAAGAAATTAATCTTTGTCATTGGTATATAATTGAAAAAGTAAAAGGAATAAATACATTTTAAAAGGAGTTATGATATGAAGAAGAGAAATTATTTAATTAGTTTATTGGCTGTGGTACTTAGTTTAGGAGTTTTAGTTGGCTGTGGAGATAAGACAAACACTTCTAATGAGTGGGCTTCTGTAAATAGCTCAGAAAATAGTGAGGCTGCTAGTTCAAAAGATTCTGCTGATGTGGTAAAGGATAAGGGGGAAGCAGATAAAGCACAGGCTAAGGATGCTGATCCTAAGGATAAAGAAGCTACAAATAAAGATGAGGGTGAAAAGAAAGAAGAGGATAGTAAGAATGATAGCAGCACTAAGGAGACTGCTAAAGTAGATAATTCTAATAAAAAGGAAAGTAAAGGATCAAGTAATTCTTCTAAGAAGGAAGAGAGTAAGAGTGCTTCTAAAAAGGAGAATTCAAAGGATGAAAGTAGCTTAGCAAAAGCAAAATCAGAGTATCTTCAAAAGATGAAAAAGATAGATAGTGAGTCTGAGAAGTTAGATAAAGAGTATGATAGTAATAGAGGATCAACACAAGCAGGAATGAATGGTATAAGTGGTGAACAAGCTAAATTATATGATAATGAGTTAAATCAAATTTATGATTACTTAAAACAAAATTTAAGCAAAGAAAAATCTAAGGAACTTGAAAAGAGTGAAATGGCTTGGATTAAAGAAAAAGAAAGTAATATAGCTGAAATAAAGAAACAATATGAAGGTGGTTCAGTTACTCCTCTTATGGTAAATTCAGAGGTGGCAAAGGAAAGTAAGGAAAGATGCTATTATTTAATAGATAATTATATGAAGTAGAGATATATTACATATAATTTCTTTAGAAGAAAGTTATTAATTTAATAGGAATTTTATAATATAGTTTATGAAGAAAAGAAGTGGTTTAATTTTATATTAAATCACTTTTTTTATAAATATGAGTCAATGAACGTTGAGGTAGAGTGGGTTTCTTTTAATTAATGGTTTTAAAATATAGTAGTAAATAAAATATTTTTATGTAGATAGTAAGAAGATATAAGGTTAGGGAAGTTAAGGGTTTTTATAGGTAAGAGATTATTACAAAAATCTAACCTATAAAAACTTATCTTTATGAATATTTTGTTTTGAAGATAATTTAGAATGTAGTTTTGATTTTTAATAATTTAAAATTTATCTATTAATAGTGTCTTTTAGGGGCTTAGACTTTACTTTCTTTGTAGAGTTTTCTTAATAAATATATCATTGGAATTATTGAAAGTATTTGTATTATAGAAATAAATGTTGAAAATGGTTCAGGGAAAAGGGTAAGTAAATTATTTAGCATATGTAAAAACATTACAATAGGAAGTGAATGAGTTTTACTATATACAAATCCAAAAATAAGTCCAACTATAAAAGCATATACAATTTGTATTGGTTGCATATGAGCTAGTCCAAATAATAATGCAGATATAATTATTGGAAAGGAACCACCTTTATATTTAGCAGCTTCATTAAAGATTATTCCCCTAAAAATAATTTCCTCAACAATTGGAGCAAGTATTGCCACTGATATAAAAGCAAGAATAGGATTAGCGTTAAATATTTCATCATGCTCAATAAAACTTTCTAAGCTGCTTTTAATAGTAGGGGAGTAGGTTGATAGAAATTGCATAAGAAAAATCCATAAATTTGATATTCCACTAACACCGAGAGAAATTAAAGCATATTTTCCAAGGGTTTTTAAGGACATATGATTATTAATCTTTGGTACATTGAATTCCTTTTTTCTATAGATTTTAGTAAAAAAATATATTCCTAAAACTTGATCGGTGCAATTTACTATAAGATCTAAAATACTATCATACTGATTTCCCAACAAATTTACTTTAAATATTAGATCTAATACTATGGCAAATGGAATAAGAATAATAGCAGCTAAAAATTCTATTCCTATATAAATAAATATTAATGAGAAAATACTTTTCGTAAGTTCTAGTGTTTTATTTTTAGATAAAGTCACAAAATCCCTCCTTTGAATTCTTTTATATGAAATATTTTAACATTATTTAACATTATATTCAAATATTATTAAAATATAGAATTTAGTTTTAAATTATTTTAAGTGTATTTTAGTTTTATAACTTTATTGATCTTAAGTTAAATATTGTAAGATAATTTTGGATGGATTATATTTAATATAGAACATATTAGATTATATTAAAAAAGTTAAGTATGAAGTGGAAAAAGAGGATATATAAAATTATTAAGATTAAATATAATTTTAACTTAAGGGGATGGTAAAGTGAAGAGGCATGTTATGAATTTAAGTCCAGATTCATTTGAAATGATAGAAGTTGGAATAAAAACAATAGAAATGCGATTATATGATGAAAAGAGAAAGAAAATTTCAAAAGGTGATTATATAAATTTTATAAGCACTATGAATAATAAGAAGTAATTAGAGGTTAAGGTAATAGATATTTATAAGTACAATAATTTTGAAGAATTATATAAAGAATTCAATAAAGTAAAACTTGGCTATAGGGAAGATGAGATTGTACATTATACTGATATGGAACAATATTACTCAAAAGAAGATATAGATAAGTATGGTGTAATTTGAATTGAAGTAGAAGTGATTAGAAGAATATATTTATAAGAAATAGTAATAATATGATATACTTATAAAATATATTAAATAATTAAGGAAAGTAGGACTTTATGGATATAAACCCTATAGAAGTTCAATTCTTTACAGAAAGAGATTATATATTTAATATGTGGCTTCATAAGTATGTTTATAAATACAAAGATAATAGTATAGGAATTAAGTTAAGAGAATTATATGATAAAAATATAATTATGATAGAGGAAGATTTTAAGGAGGAATTTAATAAATGTATTATATATTAGTAAAAGATTTTAATTCTGTTGGTTCAGTAGTATATGCATCAGAAGATTCAAAGGAAATAGATATTATAGATGATTTATTAAACTATAAATTAGATAGTCAAAGTAAGCAAGTAGTTTTATTATCTAACTTAGCAATGTGGAAAGAGTATGAGCCTTTTGACATAGTAAAAAATGCAGGTGAGTTTATTGATAAGGCTATAATGAATTAGAGATAACTTGTTATAATTAGCGGTTTTTTAAAATCTATCATTTAATAACAAAGGCTATAACTGGAACTTAAATTTCAGTTAGATACATAATATTTAATAACATAGAGTATTAAATTATAAAGTTAGAGATTGCAAGTTATAGACTATAAATTAATAATTTATAGTCTATAACTTTTTATGTTTTTTATTTTGTTTATGTTTTGGGGAATTTTTTGAAGAAAGTTTTTAAGCTAACTTTTTTATCTAAGTATATTATCAAATTCTTCAAAAATAGGTTTGTAATTAAGTTTACTTATGGTCTTGAAGCCAACGCATTGCTGTGTAGGCGTAAACTGCACTACCACTTGATAAAACTTCTTCATCAAATTTAACCATTGGGTGGTGTTGAGGGTATGGATATCCTTTGTCTGGGGTTCCAGCAGCTAAAACTAACATGATAGCAGGGATTTTTTGGCTTATGTAAGCAAAGTCTTCTGAACCAGAGGTTTTAGCAGATTTTTGATTTCCAGCCATGGCATTTAGTTTGGCAACAGAGAATGTTTTATCTTCCCCTAAAAGTTCTTTTATGTATTTTTCAGAGCATACAGTTAAGTCTTTATCGTTAACTAAGGTTGGGCATCCACTTCCCCAGATTACCTCAGCTGAAGCTCTAAAGGATTTTGCAGTACATTCTGTAATTTCTTCAATTCTTTCCTTTATAAATGAGCGTGTTTCTTCATCAAAAGTACGAATAGTTCCACCCATAGTAGCTGTGTCAGGGATTACATTGGCAGCAATACCAGCATTCATTGTTCCAATTGTTAAAATTGCTTGATCGCTTATGGCAAGTTCTCTAGCATGAATTTCTTGTAATGCAATTAAAATGTGAGCAGCTACATTAAGTGGGTCAACTCCAGTGTTAGGCATAGAACCATGACATCCTTTTCCTTGAACCTTTATTTCAAAATAATCAGCAGCTGGAGCTCCAATTCCAGGTACAGGAACAATAACAGTACCTGCATTAAAAGGCATTCCTGCCATTACATGAATCATTAGTGCCTGATCAACCTTTGGATTTTCTAATACTCCTGCTTTAATCATATCCTTAGAACCTTCAAAAATTTCCTCAGCAGGTTGGAACATAAGTTTAATAGTTCCTTCAATTTCATCCTCATGTTTTTTTAATAATCTTGCAGCACCAAGCATCATAGATGTGTGCATATCATGGCCACAGGCATGCATTTTTCCACTTTGGCAAGAAAACTCAACATCTGATTCCTCTTTAATTGGTAAGGCATCCATGTCACCTCTTATTAAGAAAACCTTTCCTTTCTTTTTTCCACCTGCTAAAGCAATAAGTCCTGCTTTACCACATTCTATTGGCTCATAGCCCATATCAATTAACTCTTTTTTTACAAAGGCAAGAGTGTTTTTTAAATCAAATCCTGTCTCAGCATGTGAGTGTAAATATCTTCTGTTTGAAACAATAGTTTCTTGAAGTAAATTAGCTTCTTTTAGTAATTCTTCTGGTTTCATTTATGTTCTCCTTTCAAAGTTCTTTTTTTGGGTAATATTATTATTTTATCACATTCATAAATTTAAATCATTTTTAAAAATTTGAGTAAACAGACTTATTATCTCCAATTAATTAAGAATAAAACCATTATTCAAAACTATATTAAAAATTAAAGGCTAATAATGGCTTTTTTAAAATTTTAATTATTACTAAAGATAAGATGTTAAAAAACAAGATTTCTATAAGGAAGTTTTAAATAATGAGAAATTAAATAGAGTTAAGAATTTTTTTAGATAATTATTATAAACAAATTTATGGAGGTGGAAAGTAATTAATTCACATGGTATATTTAAAGAAAGCGTTTTAATTACATGAAAAGGTAATTATTTTAAACTTAAAAGATAAAACATTAAGGTGAGGATTAGAGAATGAATGTTAGAATATACAAAATTAATACAGGAATAACAGGAAGAAATTTTAGTAGTGATAAGAGGAGCAATTTTCCTATAGGAGGAAAAACTAATTCTTTTTATTCAATTGGTAACTTAATGAGAGGAATAGAGGACTTTTATTTGGAGGGAAATCTTTATTTTATAGATAAGGAAGAGGAACTTGAGAAGTTTTATAATCCTTTGGGGGATAGATGGGTGGCAAAGAAGAAATATTACATAAGTCATCCTAAGAAAGAGAGAGAAAATTATCTTTTGGAGGCTAGTAAGTTTCATGAGTATATAGTTAGAGAGCAACTTTTGGAGATAGCAAATTACTTGCATCATGAGCTTAATATAAATTCTTTAAAGATAGAGGTTGAAGAGGGAAATGACTTTTCATCCTATACTAATATAGTTCTTGAGGAAATGAATCTTAATGATGATGGGAAAGTAGAACTAAAGGAAGATAAGACTTTAGAGATTAAGTGGAGTGGAAATGATACAATGGATTATGAAGCTAAGCAGGGGATGAAAGATGCTAATGGTTTAAACAAAGAAAGGGACAGTAACCCTTTGGAGGAATCTGGAGAGAAATCTTTTAAGGAAGATAAAGCAAGAAATATTTTAGAAAGTGGAATTTTAAATGGTAAAAATGAATTTCTGTGGATAGAGGATTTTGAAGGCTTAATTAATAAGGTTCAGGAACTTAAGGCTTCTAATAAAAGAGGAGAGAAGGAAAGTTTAGAGGGAAATTCTTTAGGTAAAGGAGAAGCTTCTTATATATTGGAAATAGATAATTCCTTTGGAATTAGTGAAAAAATAGGAAAGAAGATAGGGGTTAATCCTACTTGGCTTAAGAAATGCTCTTTTAAAATAACATTTTAGAATTAAGATTTAATAAAAGGTGATGTATCAAAACTTTTATATAAAACTTATAATAAGTTTTATTTTTAGGTTATTTTTATACAATGAAGTTGGTGCAGTTAAGGCATTAGATTGTCATTTATAGCTTTGTTTCTGGCTATGTTTAAGAATAGTGTTGATAGTATGTAATTTTTTAAGGGAACTTGTTAAAAAGTTCCCTTAATGTACATTTTCTCACCCTTCTACCACTTAAGAATATTACGAATCAACAATCATAATATTGTATTCTTATTAAGAATATTACGAAGCAATAATAATATTTTAGTCTTATATAGCCTATTAATTATGCTTAGGATAATATAATGCCTTTTTCTATTTTATTTCCTTTTAAAAATTCTTTTACCTCAAGAAGTTTTCCACCTGGAATTTGTAATATTTCTATAATCAGAATACCGTTCTTGGTAGCCACTTTAATTCCTTCATCATTTGCATCTATTATACAACCAGGCGGGTCAATAATATTTGCTTCTAATGACTTAGATTTGAATATTTTAAATGGAATATCTTTATAGTAAGTATAGGCAGTTGGCCATGAGTTTATATTTTTATATGGCCAAGAACTCAATCCTCTTATTAAATTATGTATGTTAGTACTACTGTCATTCCAATTAATCTTTGCCATTTGTTTGTTTAACATCTTTACATAAGAACTTCCATCATTAGGCTGTTTTACCCCACAAATTTTACCTGTTATAATTCCATTTATTGTTTCTTCTAACAGTTCAGCACCGTTTATTTTTAATAAATTATATAATTCTCCTGCTGTCATAGATTCAGATATTTCAACTTCACTTCTCATGAGCATATCACCTGTATCTATACCAGTATCCATTAATATGGTTGTATTTCCAGTTTTTGTTTCTCCATTTATTAAACACCAATTTATTGGTGCTGATCCTCTATACATTGGAAGGAGAGAGGCATGTAGACAAATACATCCTAGTCTTGGTATATCAAGTATCTCCTTAGTTAATATTTGACCATATGCTACAACAATAATAAAATCAGGTTCTATTTCTTTTAATTTATTAATAATTACAGAGTCTGTTCTTATTTTTTCGGGCTGAAAAATTGGAATTTGATTAGATAGTCCGACCTCTTTGATTGGTGAAATTGATACCTTTTTACCTCTTCCACTTGGCTTATCAGGTTGTGTTACAATGGCGCTTACATTATATTTCTCTATCATTTTCTTCAATGAGGGAACTGAAAAATCAGGAGTCCCCATAAAAACTATTTTCATTATTGCTACCTCCCTTTTATACCCAAAAATATATTTCATAGTTATTTATTATTTACACAATATTTTACAGTTATTCATTTACTTGAGTATATAATATATAAGTGTTCAATTTCAAGTATTTAACATATATTATGTAAATTGCCTCCCTAATCCTAAAATCTTTTAATTATGGAAGGAAACTATAAACTAGTAACATACTTGTTAGAGTTTGCTGAATCTTTTGAAGCGTATAATGGGTTTGCAGTACGAACCATTCCCTTAAATTCTTTATTAAGCTCTGAAAATGCTAGATTAACCTCATGAGGTATAGAAACATGTGCAATAAAATTTTTCCCCTTAGGCCCATATCCATTTGAATTATCAGAGAGTCTTGGAATTTCACCCATTAGAAGTGTTATATAATGGTTAATGTCCCACATTCCTAAAATATCATTTTCATAAGCAAGTTCACCATCTTTAAGGATTACTTTTGCATCATAGGTAGCAAAGTTTATAATCTTAACATCACTAGAAACATATTTACGAAGTCCAGCTTTCATGCGGTGTTGCATAGTTGCATCTTGCATGATTATTATGCTATTAAACTGGATGTTATTTTCCTTTAATAGTTCTAAAAGATATGTAATATTATTACCACAATTTGTGGAGTTACATTCTAATAAATCTGCTTTTAAGTTATATTTGTATTTTAAGTATTTATCAAAAATTTCAGCCTCTGTTAAGTCTGAAGTATCTACATTTGGAAGTTGAGAATGCATTTTCTTACGTAATACTTCTGTTGTATGACCAGCACCTCCAACAATTACATACTTTTTGGCAATATTATTTTTAATTCCTTCTGCTAAAAGGTCACCCCCACAGAGGATGCTTCCACCAAAGAGTACCATTACATCAGCTTGATCTATACCATACTTCTTTTTTAGTTCTTCTTTTCTTAAAGAAGGAATGTCTCTTTTTCCACAAAACCTTCCTAGCACATTAATATATTCTGCTGTTTTTTCCTTCATAAATTTTACCACCAAAAATAAAATTAACCCAATTAAGCTTAGAAAAACATAAAATTTATAAAGATTTATAAATCTTATAAAGGTCTTTTATTTCCTAAAAAAATATCATGTTTATTATTAATAAAACTATAGCTATGGAGCTAAAGCCTATGGAAAAATAGTCATAGTATTTTTCCTTTGAATTTTTAGTTTCTTTTAAAAGTCTACTTGATAATACTAGTTGATCACCTAACAGTATTATTAAGAGTAAGTTGATTTTCCCTTTTAAAAATACATATTCTGCAAAGCCTATAATTAATAAAAATATATAGATATAGCTGTAGGCCTTTGGTAAGGTTTTTCTTATTTTACCTTCTAGTTTTACATTTCTTTTGATTTTAAATCCAAACCTTAATACTATAAGAGCTATTAAATATAATGACAATAAAATTAATGCTGTTATAAGTTCAATTTGATTTTTAGACATTAAAATTCCTGCTACTCAAAATATGGTCAAATATATCCATATCGAGATTATTCCTTCTTCATAGAGCCTCGCCTTGCCTAAGCTACTACGATTTTTTATGGCTCTCCAAAGGCTTAAATTCCGAAGTTAGCCCTCCGTACATATATAAGTACTTTTGATTTTAAGCTATCTTATATTCTTTAGCATTTTTAAGATTAATACTTGCATTTAAATCTCTATCAATAGTAAATCCGCAATCGCATTTATAAATTCTATCAGATAGTTTTAAATCCCTCTTAACCTTTCCACAACTACTACAAGTTTTACTTGATGGATAAAATCTATCAACTATTCTAAGTTCTATATGATTTTCTTTACATTTAACTGTTAACTTAGTTTTAAATTCAAAAAACTTCTGACTTGCAATAGCTTTAGATAAATGTTTATTCTTCATCATTCCTTTAACATTTAAATCTTCAATTGTTATATAGCTTGGTTTTTGCTTTATAATTGAAAATACTGTTTTATTTATATAATCAGTTCTTATATTTCTTAATCTCTGATGAAGTTTTTGTACTTTTACTACTTGTTTTTGGATATTTTGACCAGTAGCTCTCCCTTCTTTTATATTTTTATTTCTTATTTTTAAATCTTTATATTTCCTTGAAAGTTTTCTTTGCTCTCTTTTTAACTTCTTTTCGATTTTCTTAAACGTTGAAGTTTTATTTATATTTTTAAATTTATTGCCATTTGAACATATTGCAAAATCTTTTATACCTAAATCAATCCCTATCCCTTCATTATTATGATTAAATATTTTTATACCTATATTACTATTAGATATTTTTATATCTGTTTCTTCAACCAATATAGATACATAATATCTATCAGCTTTTTGACTTACTGTACCACTTTTAACTATTGAATTAGTTGGTATATATCCAAATTCTTTTAGTCTAACCCATCCTAAAGTTGGTATTTTGACCCTATGTCTTTCAATAGTCCAATCGGTCTTATTATTCTTAGGAAAATAAGCTTTTACATCTTGATTTTTCTTTTTCTTAAATTTTGGAAAACCCTTAGCTTTTTTAAAGAAATCTCTAAAAGCTTTATCTCCATTCATAATAGCTTGTTTAGTAGCTTTTGAAGATACCTCTTTAATCCATTTCATATCTTGATTTTTAGGGATATATTCATTATTTAACCATTTTGAAAAATCCATACCACTTACAAACTTTCCTTCTTTCTCATAAACTTCTTTATTATGAGCAATATAAAAGTTATACACAAATCTTGATACACCAATAGTTTGGTGTATTTTAGACTTTTGTTCATCAGTAGGATTAATCTCCACCTTGTAAGCCCTTTTCAACTTCTTCATCCTCTCTAACCTTTTTCTTAAAACTTTAATAACTTCATCTAATATTATTCCTTTATCATTAAAATATTATCTAAAAAATTCTACTTGATTTTTTAAATCACATTTTAGGTTAGAAGTTGAAACTCGTGTATAAATAATTATTTTTCTACTATCTGTTTCTTTATGTTTTCCTATATGCTCAAGATACTGTTCATAAGTGTATTACCTTGTATTTATAGGATTTCTAAATGCCTTTAATTTTCCCTTATTATCCTATCTTTGTAATGTAATAATTGATAAATTTAATAATTCTGCAAATTCTTTAGGCTTATAATGTTTAATCATATAATCACATGCTTTTGTGACTATATTATATCATATTAGACTATATTTAATTATATTTTTATCAACTAATGAGAATCTCCTTTGTAAAGATTGTATTTTTTGTAAAATTAAATAAACTTGTCCAATAGTTTATGTTTTTATTATACAGAATTTATGGCTTATAATTTCAATAATATATAAATTCAATAAAATTCATTTAGGTATAAGGAAAATTTAAGAGAAATAATCTTGGGAAATACATTGTAAAGCGATGTATATTTGGATGAAATTAAAAAAGTATAGATAACAATAAAAAAGACTAGTTAATAAAAAATAACTAGTCTTTGGTCATTTTAGGAGCAATAAAACCAACCTAAATAAGGTTAACTTGTGGTTTTATAAAAGTTAATTTATGACTTTAAAAATTTTTATTGGTGTTTTATATCTTGATTATAGACATAAATAAGAATTTTATACATTTAAAAGTAAAATTTATAATTTATATTTTTCGAAGGCCTTTGTTGCGCTAATATGGACATCTTTAAAGAAGAGAATTAGCCAAATAATAAAGGCTATAATTGCACAATATTGGCTTACAAAATAGGAGAAGAGTGCCCCTATAAATAAAATCATTGCCCATAGGAAAAAAGAGTTTCTCATATCTAGGCTTATTCTTTTTTGATCATATTTTTCCCTTTCAGCTTTGGAAAATGAGTTGAATCCACTAACAAGGATTGCTCCTTTTTCTTTTAAAATAGCAAAGCAGATTGAAAAAATTAAGAAAAATATACCTAAGGTTAAACATGCTATCATACCTACATTCATATACCTATCCCCTTTAAAATAAATTTTTTTCTCTAAACAGTGTTTATAATTAAATATATTATACAGCAAAAAAACAATTAGTTTTTAGATTTTAAAGCAAGGTCTTAATTTAAAAGTAAGTTTTAGGTTTTAAAGTAAAGTTTTAATTTAAAATAGAGCATTTACTTGAAAGAAAATATGGGTTTCCTTTTCAAGCAAAGCTCTAATTTAAAAGTAAGTTTTTAGAATTTTAACCTTTTGAGGTTTTATGGTTTTAATTTTTATGGTTTTTTAATTCTTGAGTTTTAAGCTTTTTTATTAAATTTGGATTTTTTAGTTTTTTAGGCAAAGAGCCTCCAAAGCTGAGTGGTGATGAAGCAAATAACTATGCCTGCCACTGTTGGGATTAGGAAGCTTAGGGCTGTCCATTTAAAGCTCTTAGTTTCCTTTTTGATTGTCCAGAGGGTTGTACCACAAGGGTAGTGCATTAGGCATAGTATCATAACATTAATTGCAGTTAGGATTGTCCATCCATTAGCAACTAATAATTCTTTAAGCTCATATAGATTATCTAATTCTAACATTGTGGTGGCTCTCAAATAGCTCATTATTATTATAGGCATTACTATTTCATTTGCTGGTAATCCTAAAATAAAGGCCATTAATATATATCCATCTACCCCTATGGCATTGGCAAGTGGACTTAAATAGTCAGCACATATTGTTAGGATTGAGGCATCACCAATCATTATATTAGAGAATATCCATATAACTGCCCCTGCTGGAGCTGCAATTGCTATGGCTCTACCTAAAACATATAGAGTTCTATCAAATATTGATCTTACTATGACCTTTCCTACTTGAGGTTTTCTATATGGAGGTAGTTCTAATATAAAGTTTGAAGGCATTCCTTTTAGTATTGTCTTTGATAGGATTTTTGATACTAGTAATGTCATTAAGACTCCTAAAATTATAACTACAGTTACTGTAAGGGCTGATATAAAACTTTCTTTTATTCCTACAGATATTCCACCTATGAATATGGCTGCTATGGAAATTAGCATAGGAAATCTTCCATTACAAGGCATAAAGGCATTGGTTAGTATAGCTATAATCCTTTCTCTAGGAGAGTTAATTATTCTACATCCTATGATTCCTGCTGCATTGCATCCAAGTCCCATACACATGGTAAGGGCTTGTTTACCACAGGCACAGCATTTCTTAAAACATTTGTCTAGGTTAAATGCTATTCTTGGCAAGTATCCTAAGTCCTCTAAGAGAGTGAACATAGGGAAGAAAATTGCCATAGGAGGTAGCATTACTGAAATTACCCAAGCTAAAGTAACATAAATGCCGTCTATTAATATTCCTGATATCCAAGAAGGTAAGTTTAGTCCAGAGAAGAAGTCTCTAATGTAAATTTCTCCATGGGCGAACATATTAGCAAGCATTTCAGATGGGTAATTTGCTAAGGTTATGGTTATCCATAAGACAACTAATAGGGTCATTATCATAATAGGTATTCCTGTTGATTTTGACACAAGTATTTTATCTATTTTTCTCTGGAAGTCAGTATATTCTTCTCCACCTTTAACAACCTTATTTCCTATTCTTTCAGCTTCTTTTATTATGGATTTTATTATTATATCTTCTACTAATTCATCCTTATAATTTTTATTAAGCTCATCTTTTATTTTACTTATCATATTTATATACTTTTCTTGAATATTATATTTATTGTATAAGGATTTTAAGATGCTTGTATTTCCTTCTAGCATTCTAAGGGCTATCCATCTTTTCTTTCTTTTATGAACTTCAAGGGTTTCATCTAGTATGATTTCTATTTCTTCTATTACTTTTTCTATAGGAGAATCATAATTTATTGCATTTTTTTTGGAAACTTTTAGGGTGATTTCTTTAAAGATGGCTTCTTTTAATTCTTCTATGCCAACTCCATTTCTAGCAGAGGAGGAAAGAATAGTGGAATTTAATTCCTTTGATAACAAATCTAAATCTATTTTTATGTTATTTTTTTCTGCTTCATCAGTTAAGTTTACGCAGAGGATTGCCTTTTCTGTTATTTCAGATATTTGTATAAAAAGGTTTAGATTCCTTTCTAGGGAGGTTGCATCAGCCACAACAACCACTATATCTGGATCATTAAAGCATATATAATCCCTTGCAATTTCTTCTTCTTCTGAATTTGATAGCAATGAGTATGTTCCAGGTAAATCTACTATCTTTATGGTTGAATCCTTAAATTCATAGTATCCTTCTGCTTTAGCTACTGTTTTTCCAGGCCAGTTTCCAGTATGTTGATTTAAACCAGTTAGAGCATTAAAAACTGTACTTTTACCTACATTGGGGTTTCCTGCTAATGCTACAACATAGTCTTCCTTGGTGTTTCCTTTTGATTTGTCTTTAGATAATAAGCTAATTCCAGTAGAATTTTTGTTTAAACTCATATCTTTTTCTCCTACTATTAAATTACTTCTATCTCTTCACATTCTTCTTCCCTTATGGCTATTACAGTTCCTCTTATTAAATAGGCTCTAGGGTCACCAAAGGGACCAGCATATAAAACTTTTATATCTGTTCCTTCTATTATTCCTAAGTCAAAAAATCTTCTCCTTAGTTCTCCCTGTGCCTTTATGTCAATTACCTTAACAGTTGACAATATTTTAGCTTCATGTAATTTCACCTTTATTCCCTCCTAAGGCTTAATCTAAGACTATTTTTTATGAAAGAAGTTTAGGGCTTTTATTAATTAACAGTACTGTCCATATATAATAAACTATGATGAATAATAATTTAGTGTGATTGAAACTTTAGGGAGGATTGAGATGGTTTGTATATGTGGATTAATAAGGAGTTAAGAGACTATGCTTTAAGCTTAAAGGGAGATTTAGTTAAATTTTTAGAGTGAGTGTATAATTTTGAAAAAAGTTATAAAGCTTTATCTTACATATATGAGTTATTTTATTGTCTTAAATGAGTATGTAATTAAAGAAAGTTATAAAAAATTTATAGGGAAGGGTTATAAGAATAAAGAGTAATAAATTTAAATTATTAACAGTTTTGTTATATAATATTAGTAATATTATGGGGGTTTATGGGGTGATTTTTAATGAGTAAATTTTATGATGAAGCAATTAAGAAACTTGATTATGTGGTGAAAGACCATTATGTTATTTAAAGTGTTCTTTTTTAGCTTTTGTATGCAGAAAAGGTTATTAAAGAACAGCATGGAGTGAAGCTAGGTTCTCTTTTAACTTTTGTATGAAGAAGAGGATATAGATAAGGGATACTCATTATAGCAAATAAAAGAGTGTTTTTTTATGAGTTGAATTTAGGCTTTTGGCATACAGAAAGCTTTTTATATGAGGATATTTCTTCTATTAAAGAAAGGGAAGGAATACTAAGGAAATCTATAGTTATGAATGTAAATGGAGAAGTAGTTAAAATATGTAATATACTTTATGGAAATGTTTAAAGGTTTATTTGCGTTGTAAAGGGTAATATTAAGGTAGGAAAAGGAAGAGGTTAATGAGGAATAAAAAGTTTTTAAGAAGAATTATAGAAATTTTATTTATATTAGTATTAATAGTGCCTTCACAGCCTATTTATGCAAGAGCAGGAGGAGGCGGTGGAGGTGGAGGAGGCGGTGGTGTCAGTTTTAACTCCGCAAATAGCAGTAGTGGTGGGGGAAATGGGTCTAGTGGTGTAGATTTTACATTTATAAAGGAACATAAACTTCTTTTTGGATCAGTAGCTTTTTTCTTGCTGTCTGGAGGGGGAGTTTTAATGTTTGTTGAGATGGATAGGTATAGTAAAGTGGTTAAGCGTAAAAGTGACAAGCTAAAGGAGTTAGCCTTAAAGGATCCTTGCTGGAATATTAATTATATAAAATCTGTTGTGGAGGATACCTTTTATAGTATTCAGTATGCTTGGAATGATGATGAATATGAAAGGGTAGAGAGTTTACTTACAACTTCATTATATAATAAGCATCTTAAGGTTTTAGAGGAGCTTAAGAGGGAAAATAAGAAAAATGTTTTAAAGGATATTCAGTTTAAGGGGTGTAGAATAATAAGTCTCTTTGAGGGGGATGAAAAGCAATGGGGATTTATTTGGGTTGAGGTTAATTTCTCCATGATAGATTACATAGTTAATACAAAGGGGAAAAGAAGTATAATAGAGGGAAATGATAATTATAGCAGAAGTGACTTTGAGTATTGGAAGTTTGTGTATATTGAGAATACATGGCTACTTTCAAATATATTGCAGAAAAATGAAGTGGGCTCAGGCTATAAGAAGTTATATAGAGAGGCTGAAAATGCCTATGGCTCTATTAATATGAAGAAAAGTTAGAACTTAGGAGGGGGAAAAAGATGACTATTGATATGGGATGGATGATTTTAGGCTTTGGAGCATTTATGTTTTTAATTGCTTCAGTAGGTCAGCTAAGAAATGAAGTTAAACTTATGAGAGGAACTTTAAATAGGATTGCTGAAAATGTAGGAGTAACTGAGATAGTAACAAAGGAAGAAAAGGAGGAATTAAAGAGGTTGCTTTCAGAAGGAAAAAACGTCCAAGCTGTAAGAAGGTGCAGAGAGATTACAGGCCTTGGCCTAAAGGAAGCTAAGGAGTATGTTGATGGACTTAGTGAGGAGAAAAGAGAGTAGCGTGTGAGAGAGGATTATTTAATATTATTGAGAAGATAGTATTTATATAGTGTATTTAATAAAAATAAAAGAGAATCGGACGCATCCAATTCTCTTAGGTGTAGTCCGAAGACAACCACCGCAATTCAATGTGTTAATTATATCATTAATACATAATATATGAAAAGTTTATTTTGAATTTCTATAAAGTAAATTTAGATAGTAAAGTTTATAAGGTTTATTCTCCAAAGATAAAGTGGAAACTTACGGGAGAAATAGATGAAGAAGCTTTAGAATTATTTCCAGAAATAAGAACTTATATTGTAATAGAAAATAAGATAGAAAAAACTCAATTAATAATAGATGCAAAATATTATGAAGAAACATTAGTTTCAAGCGGATAGGAAAGTAGAAAGAAAATAATAACAAGCCATCTATATCAAATATTAGCTTATGTAAATAATAGTGATTTTGAGGGTGGGTAAAGGAATGCTTTTATATCCAACTGTAGACTATAACATTAATAGTGAATATATAATTAAATCTAAATATATTTATGTTAAAACAATTAATTTTAAAAATAATTGGAATGTTTTACTGAAGGACTTGAATATTATAGAATATATTTGAGATGATATAGTGAAAAAAATAATAAGAAGAGGTGTGTTATGGTATTAAGACCTTTTAATTTAGAAGAACTTAAAGAGATTTTTGATGAAACATCAATTCAAGTTTTAGAATTTTTTATGAGAAAAGCAATGTTTTCACAACCAGAAAGAATAATAGGACAAGATATATTACCTATACAAGTTCCTAAAGAACATCTAGAACAATGGGTTGTACAAGCTATTGGGGCTTTACCAGTTGGTGCAGGAAATTATGGTGTAGATGTAATAAAAGAAGGTGAATTTGGAGCAGATATAAAAATGCTTTCATGCAAGATTTCTAAAAAGGGAAACTTAACAGATTCTGAATCAGGAGAAACATCTTTAGCCCAAAATTTCAAAGATACTGGGGATTCTTTAGATACTATGTTTGAAAATAAGAGATTTGATGAAATTGTAGATGGTTGGAAAGAAATTATATACAATAAATTAAATAAGGTAAAAGAAGAACAAAATGTAGAAAATATATATTATATATTTATATTAAGAGCTGGAACTACTTTTAGACTTTGTGCTATGGAGGTTGATATAGATAAGCTTAAAGATATAGGGGTAGGAAAAGTCACTAGTAATAGTGTTTTTATAAACAATTTTATAGATGAGAATTATGGAAGTGTTAAGATATATAAATCAAAAAAGAGAATTGAATTAAGATTAAGACCTAAATTCTGGGTGGATAACAATATGACAATAGATTTTGAATTAAAATCTAATTCAGAACCTGTGAACATTAGAGAGTTAGTAGAAAATAAAGAAATATATGAGTATCAAGAGAAAATAATTAAGGATATATTTCCATCCCTAGTTAATGTATAGGAGGAAAATGGATATAATTTCATCGCTTTACCCTAAAATATTGCTTCTGGAGTTAAAAAGTTTGAGTTCAGAAGATGTATTTATAAAGATAAAACAGTAAAAAAAAGCATATGTATATGCAACTGTACCAATAAAAAAGATAGTGGCTACATTTGATGTTATTCAGATTATAGAAGGAAGTCCAGAAGATGTTTGGAATAGGTGTGGACAAGATTCAAGTAGTACAAAAGATAGTCTTATGAATTACTTTGAGGGAAAGAATTTAGTATATGCATTGAAAGTTGGAAATTTTAAATGGTTAGAAAAGCCGATTGATCCAAGAGAGTATATCGATAAGTTTTATCCACCACAATTTTTTCAATATGTTAACGGTGAAAAAATATTTAAATTAGAAGATTAAAATTAAAAATTATTGGAGAAAATAAAAAAGCGGCATAATGCTGCTTTTTGTATTACTTAAAATAAATACATATGTTATAATAAAACTTTGAAGTATATGGGGTATAGGTAAGGAAGGTGGACACAAATGATTAAAAGAAAATTAAGAGTAGGAAGTTTATTTGCTGGTGTAGGCGGCATTTGTTTAGGTTTTAAACAGGCTAATTATAATGATTTAGGATATGAATTAGTATGGGCTAATGAAATGGATGAATATGCAGCGACAACATATAATAATAATTTTAAACATGAATTAATAGTTGGGGATATAGAGAAAATTTTAAATCCTAATATAATTGAAAATGAAAAAGAAGAATTTATAGAATTAATGGCTAGTGCTAAAGATGAGAAAGAAAAAGAGAGGTTCAGAAAATTAGTAGAAAAATGTGAGTTCGAAAAAACACTATATGAAGAAAAGAAAGAACAAATATTAAGTCATAGAATAGATGTTTTGAATGGAGGATTTCCATGCCAAGCATTTAGTATAGCAGGACAGAGAAAAGGATTTGAAGACCACAGAGGAAATCTTTTCTGGAGCGTAATAGATTTAATAAAGATGCTTGAACCTTTACATGGAAAGCCTAGGGTTTTACTTTTAGAAAATGTTAAGAATCTAATGAGTCATGATTCTGGAAATACATACAAAGTTATTAAAAATGAACTTGAAAAAGTAGGATATATAATTAAAGAACAAGTATTAAATACTATGAATTTTTCACATTTACCTCAAAATAGAGAAAGAATTTATATTGTTGGTTTTTTAGACAAAGAAGAAGCGGATAAATTTACTATGTTTGAAAATATAAATGATTATTTTATATCCAAGACACCTAACGAAAGGATTAAAGATATAGAAAATATATTAGATAGTAGCATAAATAAAGAAGAAAATATTAAGTATTATTATACTAAAGATAAGTATCCAAATTATTTTATAGAAGAAGCACAATACCTAGCAATGCCAGAGGAGGAAAGAAAATCGGTAAGAATAAACTTAGTTGAAGACATTATTGAAGAAAATCAGTTTTATCAAGTTAGAAGAGGTATGTACGTAAGAAAAAATATGAGTAATGTATGTCCTACTTTAACTGCTAATATGGGAACTGGTGGACATAATGTACCACTTATTAAAGTGAAAGATGGTATAAGAAAGTTAACTCCTAAGGAAACTTTTAAGCTTCAAGGTTTCCCAATAGGAGAAGGATATGAATTCCCAGAAAAGTTTAATAATAGAGCATATCCAGAAAGTCATTTATATAAGCAATCTGGAAATGCTGTTTCAGTTCCTATTATTAAACTTATAGCAGAAGAAATATTAAAGTCATTAAAATAAAAAAGAGATTTCTCCTTGAACTGCTTCCTTTAAAGTAGACAGTATAAAAAAGAACTGTTAAAACCTACTTTAAAGGGAGTATTTTTGTTTATAGAAAAAATAAAAATTATTTTATTTATAAAAATTTATATGGTATATAATTAAAAGGTAAGAATTTATAGTGTAAATAAAAGGAGGTTTGAATTTATGAAAAATAAACAAACTTATACAACAAGTGGGAAAAACTTGGTTAAATATATATATCCGTATCTATATGGAGGTGAATTTACAGGAATAAATAATTCTGGTATGGAGAATTTTTCTAAAAATCCTAATGGGCATCTTGTAAAAGAAGTCATACAAAATTCCTTAGATGCAAAAGATAAGTATAATAATTTACCTGTAAAAGTTTCATTTAAATTATTAAAATTAAATAATAAAAGTATACCTGATATAAAAGGTATGAAAAATACTTTAGAAAGTTGCAAAAAATCTGATGAAAGTGAAAAAGCTCAAAATATAATTGAAGATGCACTAAAAATTCTTGATAATGAAGAAATATACGTTTTAGAAATTTCAGATTATAATACAACTGGATTAAAGGGTGCTAATAGTAGAGAAAAAAGTGATTTTAAGAATTTAGTTGGAACATCAGGATTAAGTAATAAAAGTGATGAAGCAGGTGGTTCTTTTGGAATAGGGAAGAACGCACCTTTTCTATGTTCTAAGCTTAGAACAATAATTTATTCAAGTCTTGATGATGAAAATGTTTTAGCTTTACAAGGAGTATCAAGATGGGCTAGTCATACTAGTGATGGTATAGATAGACAAGGAGTAGGTTATTTAGCAATAGAAGAAGAAAATGGAGAAAATATTAATTTTAGACCTTTTATAGGCGAAGAACTTAATATTTTTGATAATACTTTTATTAGAAATAAAGTTGGAACTAGCCTGTTTGTGTTGGGTTTTAATGAAAATGAAGATTGGAAAATAGATTTTATAAAAGCTACTATTGATAACTATTTTGTTGCAATTTTAAATGGAAATTTAGAAGTAGAAATAGAAGATGTTAATATTAATAAAGATACTATTGAAGAAATTATAGATAAATATTTTGATTATAAAAAAGATAGATTAACAATTAGTTATAATGAAGTTTTAAAATTAGGGAAAGTTTTTAATGAGGAAATAGAAGAATTAGGGAGTGTTAAACTCTATTTATTAGTAGGAGAAGAGTTAGATAAGAAAATTGCATATGTGAGAAGCAATGGAATGAAGATAATAGACAAAGGATTTAGATTTCAAAAATCTTTTATTGGAGTATTGAAATTAAATGGTAATAGATTAAATAAGTTTATAAAATCACTTGAGAATGTTTCCCATGACGATATTATTTTAGGGAAAAGTGGGAATTTAAAATACAATAAAGTAATTATGAAAAAGATAGATGATTTTATTAAAAAGAGTATAAAAGATGTTATTGGTGAGAACAACGAAAGTAGTTTTAATTTTAGCTTACTTGCAAAACAATTACCTAGTAATTTTGAAAATGATAAAGCATCTAATGATACTGAGAGTATAAACAAAATATTAAGTGATTTGGTTTTATTAGAAAATAAAATAAAGAAAAAGTCTGAAAAGAAGATTACTAGCAAAAAGTCGAATAATTTGGATGATGTAAAATATAAAGGAAATATAAAAGGGAATAGTAATTTAGACGAAGGTTTTAATGAAGAGGGAGCAATAGTTGGAAATTGGATTCAAGGAAAAGATGAACTGCAAGGTAAAGTTCGTGATCCACTAAAACATGGTAATATAACTAATTATTCTAGCGGAGATAATGATGTTTATGAAGAAAGTAGATTATCTACTGGAATTAAAGAGAAAAATTTGGCTTCAGGAAATATAGATAAGCAAAGCGCAAAGTTTATTCAAGAAGAAAAAGTAGAGTCGAAAAAATATAATAATAAAATAAATATAAAGAAAAGTAGAGTTTTTTCTAGTGGTAATGTAAATGAATATATAGTTTTTATAGAAACTTCTAATGATTGTGAATCTAAGATTGAAGTTAAAATTATTGGTGAAGATTGTAGAGCAGAAAAGGCTACTATAATTGGGGCAAAATACATAGAAAGTGAAGAGGATATAATGTTTAATGGTTCTATAATTGGTCCTTTAATTTTTAAGAAAAATAAATTGGTTAGATTAAAGGTTAAATTAGATGTAATTAACAAATGTTCATTGGAGGTTAAAGGATATGAAGATAAAAGATAGAGATTACCCACATCCAGTATTAACATTTTTTAATGATGATTATAAGAAATGTAGGTTTTATCAAAATATAACACTTGAAAAAAATGGTGAAATTATACAGCTTAGGGTTAGAAGTGATTTACGATCTAAAACTTTGAAGAAGTTGATTAATGAAAAAAAAGCTAGTTATATGTTACATATAGAATGTATAAGAAGTAGGTTTAGAAAAAAATACATTTTTCAAGAAAATATAAAAGAATTAGAGATTGACTCAAGTCTAGTTGATGATTGTGTTGAAGTAGTATTATTTGTTATTGCAAATGAAAAGATAGAAGATTTTTATAGTGAAGAGTTTAATAAATATTTTGAAAATATACATTTTAAAATTGATAAAGGTGATATTTTAGCGGTCACAAATCAACAAAAGATAAATGTAAATAAAAATCAAATTGGAGTAAAAAAGGCAAGATCTATTTTTAATTTTAAAATATCAGAAAAAAAAGATGAAATGTTATCGTGGGAAGCTAATGATAAGTTTATAGATATTAAAATATATAAAGATTATTTTAATGAATTTAAGATTAATATTGGGAGTGGAGCTGAATGTATATTAGGAAGTATGTTTATAGCACCAGTATTAACGGAAATTTTAACTGAAATAAAATTTGATGAAGAGAAATATGAAGATGAGTATTGGGCTGAATCTTTAAAAAGCTTATTATTAAGGTTGAATTTAGATTTAAATAATGAGATTTGTATAAGCAATGTTGTTAATAAAATATTAGAAGAAATAGTGGACAAGTCCATTGAATATATAAAATTGGGGGATAAATAAAATGCAATTAAACTTTTTGAAGCATGATAGTTGTGAATTTTTAAAAGATAACATAACTAAAAATTTTTTTGCTGGGAATTATTTTAGAAGTAAAGCCTGGTTAGAAGATTTTTTTGAAAGTGATTTTAAAGGTTATACTGACATTGAATTTGAAGATTTAGAGTTAATACCTTCTGATAATAATATGGATGAACTTGAAAACTGCAAAAGAGTATATAATGCTTTTAAAAATATAACAATCCAACAAGCGACAGAACCACAAATTTGGATATATCTAACTCATAGTGTATTTTGGGATTATATGAATAAACGTTGGCCTATAGGTGAAGATAATAGTAATGATAAACAAATAAATAGAATAAAAAGTAGATATTTTTTGCATTATGAATCTAAAGATAGAAGATTGGTTAGAAATGGAATATCTAGACTTTGGTGGTTTGCCTATACTACTTATGATGAGAATTATGATAATAAATTTTATTTAACTGAGAAATTATTTTTGCATGAAAAAGATTTTGGAGAGTCATTATTAACAAGATCATTTTCTAGAAATCGAGATATAGTCAAGAATATAATTAAAGCAGTATGTAAATATGAAGAGAAATTTAGAGATAATATTATGATAAATAGAGATATTCATAGACCTTTATTTGTTGAAATAAATAGAATTGGTGCAGTAAAATTATTAGATGCACTAGAATATGAAGATATAGAAGAAATAGTATTTAGATTTATTGATAATTTTGATAGTAAAAATAAATAAAATACGTTTAATAAAACTACACAAAAAACTCTTTATCTTAAAGCATCACTTAGGATAAAGAGTTTTTATTTTTAGTATATATATTTTAAGAGTTTAATTTAATCAAAAACAAATCCAAAGGTGAATTTTTAGATATATCGTATACACTTTTCTCTTTACGTTCTTCTATCATTTCATATGATATAAGCAGGTGTGCAACAAAGATTCGGGTATATATATATCAATATAAAGTTATAATAAATATATAGATAATTATGTAAGGAGGTGAAATAAATGAAATTAAGTTTTAAATTTAAACCGAATATAAGCCATAAGCAGTTAAAAATAATTGAAGAACTATCTTATCATACAACTAAGTTATACAATATTATTAACTATGATTTGAGAGAAAAGGGTGTAAAAAAAACTTATTATGATATTGAAAAGGAATATAAGTCAAACTGGCATTGTGATTTCTTACATAGTCATACAAGACAACAAATGTTTAAAGTATTAGAGCAAAATTGGAAGTCTTATTTTGCGAGTATTAAAGACTTTGGAATAAATCCAAGCAAATATAAAGCAAAACCAAGACCACCAAAATTTAAGAATGTTGATAAGAATAAGAATGAAATTATATTTACAAATCTTGCTATAAGATATGATAATGGACTATTAAAATTATCATTATCAAAAGCTATAAAGTCATTATTTAATGTGGAAAGTCTTAATTTTGAGGTTTCTAAAAAACTTCAAGACATTATAAATTGGAATAGCTTACAACAAGCAAGATTTAACTATGACAAAGTTCAAAAATGTTGGGATTTAATTGTAATTTACAATAAAGAAGAGTTAGAAAATCATAAAACTAATGTAGCGAGTATTGATTTGGGATTAGATAATTTAGCAACTCTAACGTTTAAATATGGAATAAATCAATATATCTTTTGTGGTAAAAAGCTTAAGTCAGTTAATTCTTATACAAATAAACAAATAGCACATTTACAATCAATAGAAATGTTTAAATATGGTTCAGATAAATTCAAAAATACCAAAAGAATTAACAAAATAAGAAGATACAGAAATAACTATATTAATGACTATATGCATAAAGTTTCTAAAGCTATAATTAACAAAGCTATTGAGAATAATGTAGGTAAAATAGTAATAGGAAAACTAAAAGGTATAAAGCAAAATATGGATTTTAATAAAACTTTTGTTCAAGTTCCAATACAAAGTTTAGCAGAGCTAATATGTTATAAAGCTAAATTACAGGGTATAGAAGTTAAATTTCAAGAAGAAAGTTATACAAGTGGTTGTAGTGCATTAGATTTAGAACCTATTACAAAACAGAATTGTGATAAATCAAGAAGAATAGTTAGAGGTCTATTCCTAAGTAGTTATGGACTTATAAATTCAGATATAAATGGAAGTCTAAATATACTTAGAAAGTCAGAAAAATGTATTCCCGATTTAATTAAATTAGTGAGGGATAATGGGAAATTGGACTCTCCCAAGCGTATAAGGGTGGCTTGTTAATACAAGTGGAAACTTAAATATCAAACTACGCTAAAAGAATCTTTGTGGCTTTATGCCAAAGATAGTTCAATATAGATAAGATGAATTTTTATGGTTTTGATGGAAGTAAGCAAAAAACAGTGGGATTTTGCATAAATAAGGAACATGCCTATTATATGGCTTGTAAATTTAATGAGGCTGGTATTCCTAGCATAGCTTTAACTGGGGATCACTCCATAGACAAGAGAACAGAGGAAATAAAAAATCTTGAAAATGAAAATCATGAATTAAAGGTTATATTTACAGTGGATATATTTAATGAGGGGGTTGATATTCCTTCAATTAATCAGGTCTTAATGCTTAGACCAACTAATTCACCAATTATATTTATACAACAGCTTGGAAGAGGATTAAGAAAGCATAGGAGTAAAGAATTCTTAACTGTTTTAGATTTTATAGGAAATCATAACAAAGCCTTTTTAATAGCTTTAGCCTTAAAGGGTGGAAGATACTATGATAAGGATAGTTTAAAGGTTTCAGTTACTACAGATTTTTCTGATATTCCAGGATGCTCTAATATTCAGATGGATAGAATTTCTAAGGAGAGAATATTAAATCAGCTTAACACAGAGAATTTTAATAGCTTAAAGTATTTAAAGGAAGAATATAATGAGTTTAAATCTCTTTTAGGTGGAAAGATTCCTTATCAGTTAATGGACTATGTTAAGTTTGATGGAGCACCAGATCCCCTTAAGTTTATTAATTATGGAAAGACATATCAGGGATTTCTTAATAAGGTTGAAAAGACTTATGAGGCTAAAGAGCTTTTAGATGAGAATTTTTATAAGGTGTTAAAGGAATTATCAGATAAATTACCTCTAAAAAGACCTCATGAATTTTCTATAATCAAGGAATTAATAAATAAAAGTGAGTTAAATGTAGATGAAGCTTCAAAGGGAATAAGAAAGTATATTCAATCTGTAGATGAAGAAACAGTTAAACATGCCTTTAGAACACTAAACCAAGATTATTATGATTCAAGGGAAAAGAGTAATTGTATTAAATTATTTGATTTAATTGGAGAGAGATTAGTAAAACTAATAAGCTTTGAAAAGATATTGGCAGATAAAAGGTATAAGGAAATCATAGTGGACTTGTTAAACTATGGACTTATAACCTATGAGAAGAGATTTGGTAGTGAAAACTTTGGAGTTCCATTTTTTAAGCTATATGAGCAATATCAAATGGTGGATGCAGCACTTCTATCTAATTATGAAAAGATACACAGTTCCTTTAGAGGAAGTGGACTACTGGCAAATGGAAAGGAATACTTCCTTTTTGTGGACCTAAATAAGGATGAAGATATAAAGGAAAGCATTAACTATAAAGATGAATTCCTAAGTAGAAGCTTGTTCCAATGGGAAACACCAAACAGTACAGCACAAACATCTGAAAGAGGAAAAAACATAATATTCAATAAGGAAAGAGGAATTAACCTGCACCTTTTTGTTAGAAAATATAAGGAGATAGACAGAAAAGTACAGCCTTATATCTATATAGGAAAAGGAGATGTAGTAAAGTATGAAGGAGAGAAACCAATAAAAGTTCATATAGAACTACATAATAAGGTTCCAGAGAGTTTGTATGTGGAGTTTACAAAGAGGGTTTAAATAAAATAAAACATGTTTTGTTTCTGGAGGTATAAGATGAGTAACATCAAGTTTGAAGTTAGATCTATTTTAGAGATACTATCTCGAAAAGGATTGAATATACCCAATTATCAACGACCATATAAATGGGAAAGAAAGCATATTAGAAATTTATATTATGATATAAGAGAAGCAATTAATAGAAATACTAGTGATTATAGAATAGGAACAGTAATCTTACATAATAAAAGCGAAAAAGAATTAGATATTGTTGATGGTCAACAACGATTAATCTCTATAGTTTTATTCTTGTTGTTAGTTAATAAAGATTCACTACCAGTTGGTGCAAAAAATCTATTATCGCGAAAATATTCAGGTATATCACAAAATCATGCAAAAGAAAATTACAATGAATGGAGTAGTTTGTGTAATCTTATATCAGATAGTGAGTTGTATGAATTAAGCTATTATATTTTAAATAAATGTAAAGTATCTGTTATTGAAATGCCAGAAGATAAACTTGCAGAGGCCTTTCAATTATTTGATTCGCAAAACAATCGTGGTAAGAAATTAGAGGCTCATGATCTTTTAAAGGCTTATCATTTGAGAGCTATAGGGAGCTTGGCAGATGAAACTACTGTGGAAAAATGGGAAAAGTATAATGATATAGAGGCATATAATGGTTTGTTAAATCTAGAACAATTGTTTGATAAACACTTGTTTAGGGTTAGACGCTGGGCAAATGGAGAAACAGGTTTAACAAAGAGGAAAAATAGCAATACTAGTGAACTGAAATTTACTGCAAATTACATTGACGATTTTAAAGGCGTTGATTTAAATAAAAAATCCTATCCCTACTTAAAATTATATGAAGAGTTAAAAGAACATGGAATTGATTTTCCTAATTCGCTATGTATGCCCATAATTAATGGGGAGGCCTTTTTTAAATATATTGAGTATTCTTATGAATTATTCAATAAAAATTTTTACGAAGAAAATATTACTCGTAATTATTTATCAGATGAGATATATTCTTTTGTTACAAGTAAGGTTGGAAAGTATTCAAGAAATATTAATTTATTTATTAATTTGATAGCTCTGTTTCAAGATAGATTTGGTAGTGAGGCTCTCACTAGGGAGATAAATGAGAAAATTTTTGTTTGGGCTTTTTATCCACGTGTCATGGCAAAATATATTGGTGATTCAATGCAGGCAAATTATGCAGCAGGTGAAAAGTTTTTGAAAAAGCCTGCTCAAAAACTGTTTCATTTATTAGCTTCATCAACTACACCAAATGATTTCATATCAAAGATTAATACTGATTTATTTCAAAACTATACTTCAAATGATATTATCTCAAGATTAAATGATCAGGGAGGAAATAATTAAATGGGAAAACCACTTTCAATATTTGAGCTTATGAATAATAATAAATATTCAATTCCTTTGTATCAAAGAAATTTCGCTTGGACATATGATGAAATTAGTCAGCTCATAATTGATGTACTTGATTCTATAAAATCTAGAAGAGAAGAATACCATATAGGAACTCTTGTTGTTAGTGAAGATAATGGAGAATATTCTATTATTGATGGGCAACAAAGATTTACAGCATTACTTTTAATAAGTCTTGCTATTCAAAATAATTATAGAGATAGTGCAAATTTAAAATATATCAATAAAATTAATTTGAAGTTTTCTGCAAGAAAACGTTCAGATATAACTTTAAAAAACTTATTTGAATGTAAGGATAATATTGATAATGACGAACTAAGTAGAGGATACGAAAATGCTAGAAATGCTCTTAGTGCTTATGTTATGAATGATGAAGAGTATTCAGATATTACAATGATGGATTTTTATAAATATTTATTCAATAAAGTTAAAATCTTTCTAAGTATTATGCCTATTGATTTAGATTTGAATTTATATTTTGAAAGATTTAACTCAAGAGGTGAGCAGTTAGAATTTCATGAAATTATAAAAGCTGAATTAATGCAAAAGTTATTAGTTGAGAATACTGACCTTACCGTAATTCGAAAGTTTGCAAAAATTTGGGATGCTTGTTCAGATTTTGAAACTCCTGTAATTAGCTTCTTTAAAAAGAAAACTAAATCTTCAGATATTGATGATGAACGTGAGAGGATATTTTTAAATAAATGTAATGAATATGAGACAGGAAAAAAAACATGGAAATATGAATTTAAATTTAATGATATTTATGATTCAATGACTGTAGCTGATGAAAATAAAAAATCACTTTTAGATGTTTTAGAAAGCGAGAATTGTACATCTGATGATAATAAAAGTGGTAAAGAGAATGAAACGGATGAGCCTATTAAATATAGATGTATTATTAATTTTAATACCTTTTTATATTACGTGCTATATTTAACTGATAATAAGAAACCTAATGAAATTCAGTTAGATGATAAGAAACTTAACAGAAACTTTGCTGTAAGCACTAGGAATAAGGAGTGGATTTTAAAATTTGGGGAAAATCTATTGAAGTTGAAATTTATTTTTGATAATTTGATAATACGTAATTCACTTGAAACTAATAGGACAAGAGTTGAAGGGGAATGGTTCTTACAAAAAGCATATCGGGTGGATAAGAATGATAAACAAAGAGGGCATTTATATGTTCAGACTAGATATGATAAGAATTCCTTTGAAACAAATAATAGAGAAATTTTAATGTTGCAATCAATGTTTGCTATTACTTTTACTGCGAATAAAGATACAAAATGGGTATATACAATATTGAAATTTTTATTTGAAAATGCAAGTAAATTAAGTTCTTCAAAATTTGGTAGTGAATTCATGAAATTTTTAGAAGACTTGAGCATAACTTATGCTAAGGAAAGATTCTGTAGTGGTGAAATTATAGACCCAGTAAAATTGAGATGTGATAAAGAAGTTCCTGTATACGCATTTAACTTTACTGATTATGTTTTATGGAAAAACCGTTTAATATTAAAGAAGGATTATCCAGGCATTAATTTTGAAAAATTTTCTTTTAAATATAGAAGATCAATTGAGCATTGGTATCCACAAAATAAGGAAGAAAATGATGAAAGTCGCAAGATGGATAATGATTTACTACACTCTTTTGGTAATTTAGGCATTATATCTGCAAGTCAGAATTCTAAATTTAGTAATTTAGACCCTATGGCAAAACTTGCTAATTGGCGTAGTATTTTTAAAAATCAAAGTTTGAAAATACAAATTATGGCGGCTAAAACTGATGAATGGAGAGAATGGAATAACCATAAAAAAGATGAAATTAAAGATGTTGAATCATCAATCATTAAGTTGCTTAATGAGTATATAAATAAATTTTAATATTTTCATATATTTAGATATAATTACACATAAAGAAATATTACAGCTGATTAACACAGAATATTTAAATATATTGCCTATGCTATTTAAATTTAGAACTGAATGATTAATTAATAATTTGGTGAAGAGACTTATTTCTTATTAAGTTATTGATTATGATTAGAGTTGACTTATATAAAAAGGAGAGATTAAGTTTTGGAACATGAGAAATTAGAGAAGTTTGATTTAGAAGACGTACTTAAGAAATGTAAAAAAAGTGCATCAAATGGATATGACATAGCTTCAAAGCATGAGAAACTTTTAAATAAAACTTTAAATAATGCAAAAAAACAAATTGAAGATACAAAAAATGATTTTAATAAGACAAATTGTTGTATTTCAGATGCAACAAAATCTCTTGAAACTCAGCTGAATGATATTAAAATATCATTTGATTCATTGTCTAAAAAGTTAAGTAATGACTTAGAAAAAAACAGGAAAAATCTTTCAGATTTTTCTATTACATTGTTTGGTAGAACCATGGCAGGAAAATCTACTTTAATGGAGATTTTAACTAATGGTGAAGGAAAATCTATAGGTTTAGGGGCTCAACGAACAACAAGAGATGTTAGAAAATATAGGTGGAATAATCTTGAAATTACAGATGTTCCTGGGATTGGTGCCTTTGAAGGACAAGAAGACGAAGAAATCGCTTTTGAAGCAGCAAAGTCAGCTGATTTAATTTTATTTTTGATAACAGATGATGCACCACAAGCAATAGAAGCAGAATGTTTTGCGAGAATTGTAAGTCTTGGTAAACCAATTATATGTATAATGAATGTGAAAGCTACTGTATCTGAAAATAAAAGCATTAAATTAATGATGAGAGATATAAGTAAGAGATTTGATAGAGAAAGATTAGACTCAATAAAGGATCAATTTTTATCATACTCAAAGCAGATGGGACAAGAATGGGGTTATATCCCTTTTGTATATGTACATTTAAAGGCTGCATTTTTATCTCAACATATAGATGACAAAGAAAAATCTCATGGCTTATACGAAATTAGTCAGATATCATATTTGAAAAAGAAAATCGTTGAACAGGTAATAAATAAAGGACAATTTTATAGAATAAAGACTTTTATTGATCTTATTTCTAATCCAATGATGAATTCAATAGATACTTTATTAAACCAAAGTCTAATAAACAGTACACAAGGTAGAACTATTTTGAGTAAGAAAAGGAATCTTGAAAATTGGAAAGATAAATTTTATCGTGATTCTAGACAACAAATTAAATCACTTATTAAAAACATAAATAGTCAGTTGAAATCTGAAATTGCACTTTTTGCAGAAGAACATTTTTCTGATGAACATGCTGACAAAGCTTGGAATAAGATACTTAAAGAAAAAAGAATAGATACAAAGTGTAAAGATTTATTAGATAATTTAGAGACTCAATGTAATGATAGAATTAAAGAATTATCTAGAGAAATAGAAAATGAATTAAAGTTTTCATCATATATTGCATCTGATAGTTCATTGAAAATGAATAAAATAATAGATAAGAAAAGGTTATGGGATTGGACAACAACTATCTTAGGGGGTGGATTGTCAATTGGTGCGGGAATAGCATTTCTTGCAGGAGCAACTTTATTCACGCCATTAGGTTGGGCAGCATTGGGGGCATCAATAATTGGAATAGTTGGATCATTTTTGTTTAAAAGTAGAGATAAAAAAGAAAATGAAGCTCGTATAAAACTTGAAAATAATTTAAATAAAAATGTAGAAAACATTTGTGATTCTTTACAAAAGGAGATGCTTGCTAATCTTGATAAGCTTGTTAATAAAAGAATAGTATTATTAACAAAAGAATTAGATAGAATTAATTCAGTAATTTTTAGACTAGCTGATACTCAAAAGGAACTTGCATGGAAAATTAATAGTAATCTTGTTCAGTTAAATATACAGATTGTAACTGAGGCAATTCATTTAATTGGTGCTCAAGGATTAGAATTTCACATTAATTCTGTAGCTAGGATACCTGGTGTTTCTACACTTATAATGTTAGATGATGGAAAGAGATTTCCTGATGATATATCAAAAAATTTATATTTATTGATGTCTGAAAAAATAAGATATGTTTTTTATGATGAGAATAAGAAAGTGTTAATCTCTAGGATTATAGGAAAGACAATTAATAGACGCGATATTAACATTGAAGAAAATATAGGGATAGCTCACATACCATTAGAAAATACTACACCAGATGTTCTTAACCGAGTAAAATTAGCACAACAGCTTTCAGAAATATTGATTACAAAATGATAGGAGATAAGATTTATGTTTAAATTTGAAGAATATTCTAAGAAGATAAAAAATATAGAAGAGAGAATAAAGCAGAAATTTATAAATGCTAATATTGAATATAATATTGAAGAAGATAAGAAGAATACTATTAAGTTAGTTTTTACAGGACAATATAGCGCTGGAAAATCATCAATTATAAGAATGTTGACAGGTAGAGAAGATATTACTGTTGGTGCAGGTATAACAACACAAAAGGCACATATATATGAATGGAATGGATTAGAGATTGTAGATACACCAGGAATACACACACAGTTAAGGCCAGATCATGATGAAATATCTTATGATGCAATTGCATCAGCTGATATGCTAGTTTTTGTAGTAACTAATGAATTATTTGATTCTCATCTTGCACAGCACTTTAGAAAGCTTGCCATTGATAAGGACAAGGCAGGAGAAATGATTCTTGTTGTAAACAAAATGGAAAGATCATCTGAGGGAAATACCCTTGTACAACAAAGTGTAATAAGAGAAGATCTCAGAAAAGTCATTGAACCATATACACCAGAAGAGTTAAATCTTTGCTTTTTAGATGCAGAATCTTATTTAGATAGTTTAGAGGAAAGAGATGAAGATATTGAATTAGCAGATGAATTATTTAGTCGTAGCGGTTATACAGATTTTATTGAAACATTAAATTATTTTGTAAAGAAAAAGAGTTTAGCATCAAAGCTTACAACAAAGTTATATAAAATGGATGATGGGCTTCAGAAAGCTATTCAGCTACTTGAGCCTAAATCTTCTGATAATGATATTAATGCTTTAGAAGAAAATTTTATACAACAAAGATATGTTTTATCAGAATCAAGAAATAGATTACAAGAAGAAATAAGTGGTATTTTTACATCTTCAGTATCAAAAATAAGAGATTTGGGAGTAAGTTCAGCTAATTTATTAGTTGAGGGGTGTAAAAAAGAAGATATTGAATCAGAGTTTAAAAAGTCAATATGTTATGCTAATGAAACTATAGAAAAGTGTCAGCAAGAAGCTATGGAAAAACTTGAAGTTCGTTTGAATGAAATAGGACAAGAAATTGACTCTATAGAAAATTCAAAATTCTCAAAAGAGTTAAAATTAAGATTAGATGGTAAGTTCGATGGATTACCAGATAACATAAAAAGAATTCTAGTTAAGGCGGGTAATGAAGCACAAAAGAATGGAAATAAAGTTGTGAAAAATGCTTATAAGTTAGGAAGTAAGGGCGGAATGAAACTTACTAATTTTTCTGGAAGTTCTATTCACAATATTGTAATAAAGGCAGGTCATAGTATAGGTTATAAATTCAAACCTTGGCAAGCAATTAAGATAACTAAAGGTGTAGCTATTGCTGGTCAAGCATTAGCTATTGTTGGAGTTGGCTTATCTGTATTTATGCAAATAAAATCTGATAAAGATGAAGAAAAAATAAGAGAAGATTTAAGAAAGAATCGTCAGAATATAAGAAGTCAGTTTAATTCAGCGGCAAGCGAATTAGAGGATTATGGAAGAGAATTCATAAGAGAGAATATTTATAATTCTTTGGATAATTCTATTCAGGAGATTGACAATAATATCAGAGAGATAAGAAAAACTCGTTCTAATCGAAGTATTTTATGCAATGAAATGGAAAATTTACAAGTTGAGTGCAGAGCCTTAATTAAAGAAATACACAATATGTAATTAAATGAAAAAAATGTTGTTATTTAGGGGCTTAAATAAATATGATTAAACATTGATGTTACAGTTAAATATCATAGCATAATTAATTAATGCTTTTACTAAATTTATATAATTGAATATATAGAAATATGAAGAACATAAAGTTACTTAACGATAATCTTTAATAAAGTTAAGTAACTTTTTTTGTGTAATGAAAACCACTCGCTATGCGAGTGTGTTCAGAAGAGCTTTAGCGATGTAAGAAAAAACCTCCTTTTGTTAAAATGAAAATAGGTTCGCAGCCAATTTTCATAACAAAAGGAGGGTTTTAAATGGATACAAACAGTTTAGCACATACAAAATGGAATTGTAAATATCATATAGTTTTTGCACCAAAACACAGAAGGAAAGAAATATATGGAGAGAAAAAACAAGAAATAGGTAAGATATTAAGGCAGCTTTGTGAATGGAAAGGGGTTAGGATAGTCGAAGCGCACGCTTGCGTAGACCACATACACATGCTTGTTGAAATACCACCTAAAATGAGTGTTTCAAGTTTCGTTGGGGTTCTAAAAGGTAAAAGTAGTCTTATGATTTTTGAGAAATTTGCAAATTAAAAATATAAATATGGAAATAGACATTTCTGGTGTAGGGGATTTTACGTTGATACTGTCGGAAAAAATAAGAAGGCAATTGAAGACTATATAAGAAATCAAGAACAAGAAGATATGATAGCTGATCAAATAAGTTTAAAAGAATATATGGACCCTTTTAAGGGTAGCATGTAAAGAAGTATGCGGCTGGCGGACTAAAATTTAAGCGTCTTAAGATGCAACGCAGGTAGTATGCCCTTATAGGGCTAAGGAAATACCACCAGCTAAGCTAGTGGATTTTTATTTTAAATCGCAATATATTAAGAGTGAACATTATATTTAAGAACTATTTTATGAAAATTATAAAATAATACAACAATCATAACAAAGAATCCAAATGTATAAGCTATTCCATCATATTTAAAAAATCCATCAATGCTCAATGAATTTTTTAAAATAATAAACCAAATTATTGTTGGTAAGCTTAATAATAAAATATTAAGAATATGAATCTTACTTTTATTAATATAAAGAACTTGAATAATTAGATATAAAATTGTTACTATAATATAAATTATTACTTCTTTTAATGAAGAGAATGCGTTTATATCAATAGTAATTCTTGTTGCATATATCCAATTTAAAGTACCCCAAATAAATAATATAAAACTAATAAATATATCTGTAACTTTATGCATATATCCCTCCTTATTAATTAATAATTTAATACGATTGTTCAAAACTTTATCTTTGCTAATACCTCGCTTTTTGAATTGCTTACCTCTCTTACGAGAAGGTCTTGGCATATTCACAGGTTTAGTTCCCTTATAATAATAAGCAAAGAAAACTTCATCTGCTTCAACCACACCATCAACAGAACCTACACCAAGAAACTTACTGATACAATTAAGTATCTTATGTGGCCAGTAAAAAGAAGTTGCAATATTAATTTCTACTTCTTCTGCTGATTTTCTTATAGAAAAACAATTAAATTCTAATTGAGTCAATAGTTCTTGTTGTACTTTCCCTGATAAGGCTTTTGCTTATGCCAATAATGATGTTAGACTGCTTTGCTCATAGTGATACCTCCTAAAAATTGATTATATACATATAATAACCTATTTTTGTAAAATTATCATATATCAACCACTATTTAAAACAGAGCCTAAAATAAAATTTTTAACTGAGAAAAAGATTAAGATAAGATACTTAAATTGTGTTAAGTGTAATATAAGAATAAAGTTTAAAAAGGTATTTTATGCTATAATTATTAAAATATCTTAAATTAAAAAATACAATATATTTGAAAGGAATAGAGAATGAAAAAAAGAAAAAGACTTTTTCTAAGTATCATTTTTTTCGGTACAATTTTAAATTTAATTCTTATATTTTTAGGGCTTAAAGTATTGGTAAAGAGGTTAGAGATAAAAATCAATGAAGAGCCAAAAGTGGTGGAGGCACAATTCCCTTACAATACAGAATTTGATAATTATAATATAGAAATAAAAAAGCCTAAGGTAGTAAATCACTACATTCTCTTTGATTACACTATTTCTACAAAGGATAATTCTCCTATAGAAGAGGATGATTTTCACATTACAGGTAGTCCAAGCTTTCCAGACACAGCATATTTTGTATCAGCCCACGATATTTTAAGAAAAGTAGAGAATAATAAGATGAGAATTGTTAATGTTGGAATAATTGTAGCTAGAAAAGACTATGATAAATATGTTAATAATTTTGATTTTTTAGTAAGTGCTAGAGAAAAGGGAAGTAGTAAAAATCTCTTTGAGGAAAAAAGGGTAGATACAACTATAAAAGTTGATGGAGTAGTTTATCCAGATAAGGAAAACTACAAGGAGATTAAAAAGACTTTTAAACTAGATGATATTGATTTTGAAGTTTTAAGCATAGGAGACTTTGACTTTGGAAGCTGTATACCTATATTTGTAGGAAATATAAGTGAGGAAAAAGGTAAAGAAATAGAAAATAAATATGCCCTTAGAGTTGAAGGGGAAAATATAAATGCAATTTATGACTTAGAAAAATGGGTTGGATTTTATGAGCAGGTAATAAAAAGATACAGTAATATAGACCCAAGTTACAATGCAAACTCCCAGTATGACCAGTTCTACATGGGAAAAATCTTCTATAATCCAAATGAAGTAAATAAGGACAATGTAAAAATATATCTAATAAACAAGAAAACCAATGAAGAAGTAAGAATAAATTAAACTTACATCCATAAAAGAAGTAAAGATAAATTAAGTTGACAAAAGAAGTAAATATAAATTAAATTGACATCCATAAAAGATTTGCAGTAAAAACCTTATTGCAAATCTTTTTAATATAAAGTGAAAAAACATCCATCTAAGAAAAATCTATAAATCAAAAAGTATCTCTAAGGTACCTCTTCCTATAAAGTAAAATCTCCTTAAGTCAAAGGGGTTATTAAGTGAGCATATCTTAAAGGAAAAGTATATTCTAAGGTGTAAACATACTAAAATCAAAAGATATAGTGAAAAAGTTCCTTAAAAGGGAACTAGAGAGCATATCACTTTTTTAGAAGAAATCAATCCAAGTAAAAGCCAGCTAAAAGTTTTATTAAGTGATAATTAATTAAAGCGAAAATCTAACCTAGGTAAAAATATTACCAAGTAAAAAACAGTCTAAATCCCAAAAATCTAAGGTAAAAAAAAGTATTTCAAGTGAAAAAATGCTTTCAAGTAAAAATCTCTTAAAGCAAATATATTTTAAAGTTAAAAAATACATTCAAGTAAAAATACTTTTACAGAAAATTATAGGATATGAAGGAATAAAATCTATGGGTATTTATATATATTTGAATAAATGAAGTAAATTTTTTTATAAGAAAAATCTTTTTAGGAAAAAAGAGAAAAATAAATTTTTAGGGAGTAGAGACTATGGCTAGAAAGTGTTTTTTTATTGATTTAGATGATATGCCAAAAACTGATGAAGATATTTGTTTAGAAGTTGAAAGGTATTGTGGGGAGAATAATTTGCCTTTTGATTTTATTAAAAAAACCTCACCTGTAATTGCTAAAATTAAGGATAATAATTATGAAATTACAAAGAAATATGAAAATGGAAGATTCCTTAATCGTTGGATTTTAAGCTGTAAGGCAGTAAATTAAGGCATAAAGCGTGATGGATTTTTGAAAATGATTCTACTGTTTTAAGTTGTAAATTATTAACTTAAAGTTTAAAGTGTAGTGGGTTTTAAAAATGATTCTACCTTTTTAAGTGGCAAAAGAATAAATTAAAGCATTAACTTTATTTAAAATTCTCAATATATTGAAAAATATGGATAATAATTATATAGTATATATAACAGAATTCATAAATGTTTAATGAAAAGAGTAGTGAACTACTTATAATAACTATATATCATAGAAAATAGCTACTTTTAAATAGTGTAAAACAGTTAATTTGAAATTGTATTTATAATAAAATAGCTAATTTAAAATAGCACATGTACTAGCTACTTTCAAATGGTGCAAAATAGTTAATTTTAAAATTACTTTATCCAATATAATAAACTTAAAAATTAACTTTATTAAGGGGGATTAGAATTTATGTTTAAAAAAGGCTTTTTAATTGATTTGGATGTTGAACCTAAAACAGATGAGGATATTTGCCTAGAAGTTGCAAAATACTGTGGAAAAGATGGCTTGGCCTTTGAGTTTATTAAAAGAAATTCACCTGTAATTGCCATGATTGATGGAACCAAATATGAAATCAAAAAGACATATCAAACTGTTAGACTGCTTAACTGCTGGGTTTTAAGTTGTAGGGAAATAGACTAATATTAATTTATCTTCATAGTTTTAGTACATTATAAATTAAAAAATAAAAGAAAAATAGGTAGATCACATTTTAAGGTCTATCTATTTTTTATAACTTAACTCATAAGATTATTGATTTTTATAATAACCATGGTATAGACTATTTTTATAATTAAACATAGGATTAAGAGAAATACTTAGATTTTTAATAATAAGGGAGAGAGTTATGGGGAAAGAGTATTTAAAAGCAGATGAAAAGGATTATGAGGAGTTGGTTGACTTTATAAATTATGTATTTAGTCATTCAGGTGGAAAAACGGATTTTCCATCCTTATTGCCTAAGGTATATAAGAACAAGGATAAAATTAAGTACCACCATATAATAAAAGTAGATAACAGGATAAAGGGCGTAGTAGGGGCTTTTCCATTAACCTTAAGCTTATTAGGTGAAAAAGTAAATGTAGTAGGAATTGGAAGTGTATCAGCTCATCCCTATTCAAAGGGACAAGGCTATATGAAGGAACTTATGAATAAAGCTATTTGTGAGATGAAAAATAAGAATGTGGATATGAGTGTTCTTAATGGGTATAGACAGAGGTATGAATACTTTGGATATGAACATTGTGGACAACATATAAACTTTAATATTCTACATGTAAATATAAACTATAAGCGTGATGAATTAATTAATAAGGGAATAAGCATTCATTTATTAGATGAAAATGATCCTAATATAGTAGAAAAGGCATACAAACTTCATTGTAAGAAAAATGTAAAAATAGAAAGAAAAAAAGAAGAATTCTTAGATATATTAAAATCATGGAATTGCAGAATTTACTCTGTGTTTAAAAATGGCGAATTTACTGGATATATTTCCTCCAATAATGGGTTTATTGAAGAAATAGTTATAGAGGATAACAATGATTTAAACTTTGTCATAGCTTCATACATAAAAACTTTTAATCATAGGGAAGTAAATGTAAGGGTTCCAATCTATGAAAGAGAGAAAATATCACAGCTTTTAAAGATATGTGAAAACTACTCAATTACTAAGAATAATAATTTTAGAATATTTAACTATGAAAAGATAGTGAGAATAATGCTAAAGCTAAAAGCCACTTACTCAAATCTAGAAGATGGAGAATATAACATAAAAATAATAAACTATGGCATTTTAAAGATTAAAGTCCACAAAAATCAAGTGGAAGTCAAAAAAATTGAAGAGAAAACCTATAAAGCTAAAGGAATTTTAAAAAATAGTAAAGATGAAAACTATAAAGCAAAGGAATATTTCAATAGTAGTGGGGAGGAAACCTATAAAGATAAGGAAGCTTTAAAGAGCAGTGGAGAAGAAATCTATAAAGATAAGGAAGTTTTAAATACCAGTGAAGAGGAATTTAATATTGAACTAAATGAGTTAGAAGCAATGGAATTTTTATTTTCACCAATAAAATCCTACTTTAACTTCAACAAAGATATTCCAAACTTTTTAAATAGCTGGCTACCACTTCCATTATACATAGACAATTTAGATTGTGTGTAATAAATTTAAAAGAGCTTTAGCAGAAAAGAGGACAAGATTATTCTTTATCCACTTTTCTGCTAAAGCTTAATAATTTAAAGTTATTTGTAAAAATCTAATTGTTAAAAAGTAATTTAAGAATTATTTTTTCTTAGGCTTCTTTTCTTACTGTTAAAAAGGGAAAATGCCTCTAATAATAAACCATATCCTACTAAGGCTACTGTTACAAATTTAAAGCCTAAAGTCCACTAAACAATAGCTGCTAAAAGAAAATCTATTAAAAACAAAAGTAAACTATCTATAATTAATTTTTTCAATTAAATTCCTCCAATTATGAAAAAGTATATAATAAAATAAAGTAATTTTCTTAAAATATATGCCCTGCAAACTTTTCCTGTATAACTAAAAGTGCTACAACATCTAAAATACAAAGAATAAATATACTAATTTGCATTTGTGCAAAAGTTAAAATTTCAGTAAAGCCTAAAATAGAAAAGCCTATAAATACTACGCCTAAAAGGAATAAACATCCTCCCATAAAGCTACAATAATTTTTAATGTCCTTTACTCCCCTTAGGTGATAATCATGTATTAAGCTTGTTTTTTTCTTAACCATTATTAAATACCCAAAAACAGAGAAAAGTATTCCTACAGCTCCTATAATGATAAACTCAAACATAAAATCACCTTCTTAAAAATTATACTTATCAAAATGTTCTATATACCTTTATTGTAACGAATTACACACTACTTTTCAATTATTTCCCAATACCATATAAATTTAGCTCTATATTTTTATAAATTGATTTACATCTAAACTTGGTATTGGTGTTATTAGAAAGACGGTTACCATTTCTATTTTTATAACTTAATTTGTATTTAAACTAAGATTTAGTAATAGAAGATTTACATATTTCATTTACTTTCCATGCTATAATATTAAAAAGTAATTTACTGGTATTTTATTAAGGAGAAGTAAAATGAAATATTATAGATATATTATAACTTCAATTGCAATTTTCGCTGTAGCAATGGGAATAATGAAAAGTATATCAAAAATAGATGGGGCATTAGGAAATATATTTGTTACAATGCTATTTTCAGGTATAATTATCTTTACCTTTATTATTATATGTATAAATATTTTAAAGTTTATTAGAGTGAGAAAGAATCTACAAAATGAAAAAATAATAAGATGGTCTTTTACTAATGAAGAGTGGAGAAGATATATAAATAATGAAACAAAGGAAAGATTAAAATGCTTAGGTAATGAATTGAAGTATATTTATATAATGTATATAGTGTATGCTCTAATTATTTTAGAGCCAATAATACTAGATGCTATAGAAGGAAATATATTTATTGATACTGCCAAGCCAGTTATAATTAAGCTTATAGCAGGAGGTTTTTTAGTAACTATATTAGTATTGATTTACAACTTTATAAAAACAATGTTTTTCTACTTTACTAATATAAATTCTAATGGTGAGGTTATAATGACAGACAAGGCTATACTAATAAATGGGGAACTTAATGAGCCAGATAATTTTACTAGAATATTTCCTAAATCAACCACAGTAAAAAGACAATATTCTCTTTATTATGATGATTTTACACAGTTTAACATGTTAAAGATAGAGAGTGGAGAAACTGAAAGAACAGATTATAAGGGAAATAACTTAAATATAATTAAGGTTATTAGAATTCCCATAAAAGATATTTTTGTTATGAGTAACATTAAAAAAACTTTTGGTATAAAGTTGAAGAATAATAATCAAAAATTTAGAAAATATTAAAGTCTTTTTTATAAAAATAGATAGAATTGGCTTAGAGAATAGAAAAATAGTGGTTCAGAACTTGTCATTTAGTTCTGAGCCATTATTAATATGCTACAGATCTATATAATACTCTTATACAAAATTGGTATTGCCAATATTATTAGAATCATACCCATAAAATCAGGGGAGGAATGACCTAGAGATACATAGATTTGTCCTCCTAAAATAGGGCCAATTATTCTTGCTAGAGATTGAAGAGCTTGGCTACCTCCTTGAATCCTTCCTTGTTCACTAGAATCAGCAGACTTAGATAGCATTCCATTAAATGAAGGGCCAAAAATTGAATCTCCAAAACCAAATATAAACATGCCAACTATGAAAAAAGGATAGAATGTGAAAATAGCTGATGCTGCAATAAGAGCATATCCTACAATTTCAGAAGCCATCCCAAGAATTGCTATCTTTACATCACTAAGTTTTATTAAACAAATAAATACAGACATAAGACCAAAGTTTAAAATTCTAAGTTTATTATTTATTAAAAATTAAGTTATATCATATATGGAAAAGTAGACATAAATAAATTATTATATTAATATAGAGAAAAATATTGTAATATTAAGTTAATTTGGGAAATAAGGTGTTTTAATACTTAAAATGAGAAAAAATCTAATTAAATAATTTAGTTTTTATATTTAATTAGAAAAGTTATATTAGGAGGCAAATTATGAAGAGTATAGAAGTAACTACAAAAAATCAATTAAAGGAAGCAGTAGATAAAAACTATGATGAAATAGTAGTCAATGGAGAGTTAGCAAAAAAGTTAAATAAAGCTAAGAATATAAAAAAACTAAGTGGAGCAACAATTGGAGTATTAGCAGCAGCATTATCAGTTGGAGCGGCAACAGCACCAATAACAGGGGGATTATCATTAGTAGCAGCAGCACCTATAGCAGCATTAACTGGAGCAGATATAGCACTTATAATAGCGGTGTCATTTGTTGGATTAGCATTAGTAACATCAATATATAAGGGATATGATGAAATAGAAATTTCAAAAAATCCATGGAAATTAAAATTAAAGAAAAAATCAAATTGTTAGAAAGTTTTTTATGTAAGAAAATTTTATTAAAATACACTAGGTATTTAATTATTATTGCTAATATAAATTATAGGGATTAAGGAGAGTATTAATGGCACGAGATAAAAGAGTTTTTGGAAAATATACATATATTAATACGGGGATTGATATGGCAAATGTTTTTTTGAAAATTTCTGAGGATGATGAAAAAGTAGCTAATGTTCTATGTGAAAATGGGAATTATAATGAAGCTACTTATTTTTATATACAATCTATGGAGAAATACGTTAAATATTTTATATCTCAGAAAGTAGATATTTCTAATAAATATTTTGCCAACAAAATAAGAGAAACAGGACATTCAATAGACAAATCTATTGATTTTCTTATAGAAATTGTAGCTGGCAATGATGATTTATTAAGAGAGCAAATAAGCAATCAAATTAAGTATCAAATACTGAAAGGAGTAAAGCTTTCAGTATTATATAATGCTGTAAGATATCCATTTTATAATGAGTATAAAGGAAATTATAAAATTTTAAGTATGTCCATATCAGACTGTTTAGATATAAAGAATATGTTTAAAGGGCTAAAAAATATGTTAAAAGACTTAGGAAGAATTTAAAAAACTTTTAGTTCTATAGTAAAAAAGCAGGAGTTTTGTCCTGCTTTTTTTATTTAGATATAATTTAATGTTAAAAAATTCAAATTATATAATTTTATATTAAAACTCTAAAGTTTTTATTATACATATTGAGGAATTTAATCTAATAATGTAAAATTATAACGTTAATTGATATTTAGATTTTAATTCAAAGGATAAAAAATATAAATATAAACAATAAGTTTAAAGGTGTTTATTATGAATATTGAAATAAATAATTTTATTAGTACAAGTATTTCTGATGGTCCAGGTATAAGAAGTGTTTTGTTTTTACAGGGGTGTTCTATTAGGTGTAAAAATTGTCATAATAAAGAGGCGCAAAATGTAGGAGACGGAATATTATATGATATTGATCAACTTATTATTTATGTAAAAGAAAGATGTTTAAATAAAAAGATAACTATATCAGGAGGAGAACCTCTAGAACAATATGAATCTGTTAAGTATCTTGTAAAAAAGCTTTCAGAAGATAACTTTAATATTTGTTTATATACAGGATTAACATTAGAAAAGGTTAATAAAGATATATTTAAGTATTTAAATTATATAAAAGTAGGAGAGTTTAGAGAAGATTTAAAAGATTTAAAATTAGCATTTAGAGGTTCAAGTAATCAAAAAATATATAAAGTCTTAAAGGGGCGAGAGGTATGCTTAATAGAAATAGAGAAATAGCAAATTCTAACAAATGTGTTTCTGGAGAGATAGTAGGTATTGGAGAGGAAGTAAATAAAGAATATATTTTAAATAATATAATTTTAGATGATTTAGCATTAGGGCATAAAAATAGAGCATATTGGATACATGACTTAGAATTTTATGAATTAGCCTACAATTGTATTGGAATAAGCGCTTTAGATATTATAAAAAATAAAGAATATAGCTTCTCTAGAGCAATAAGGAAATTGAATAGAGAAATAGTGAAAATAACAAATAGTCAATCGGGTGGAATAGGATTTATAAATTTTGATACAGATATGTCAACTTATTTAAAGGATGAAAGTGATAAGGAAATTATAGAGTTAATATCAGAATTTTTTAATGATTTAAATATGTTTGTTAGAAAAGGGTGCGAAAGACCATATGTGACATTTAATTTTGGACTTGATGAAAGTTATAATGGTAGAAGGTTTAGTAAACTTCTTTTGAAAGCTTATGAACTTGGAGATGAAAATTCAAAACCATTTGTATTTCCAAATTTAGTTTTTAAAATTAAAGATGGAGTAAATAAAAAGGAAAGTGATAAAAATTTTGACATATTTAATCTTTCATGTAGTTTAACAGCAAAAAATATGATACCAACTTATCTAAATTGTGATTCTTCATTAAATAAAAATTTAAATGCAAGTAAATTAGGCGTAATGGGGTGTAGAACTAGAGTCTATAACAATTTATTTGGTGAAGATACATCTAAAAACAGAGGTAATATAGCTTGTGTCACTATAAATTTAGTACAGGCTGCAATAAAAAGCAACGGAAGTATAGATGCCTTTAAAGAAGAAATTAAAAATGTAATGAATAAGGCAAAGAAACTTCTTGTTCATAGGTTTAATACATTGTGTAAAAGTGGTAGTTTTAATTGTATAAGAGAGTTAGGAATATATTTAGACTACGATAAATCTAATAAAGAAATGTTAAGAAATGGGACTTTATCTATTGGATTTATAGGTCTTTGGGATTCTATTTCAGTATTATTTGATAAAAAGTTAACTAAAGATGATATATTATATAAGTATAGAGACTTAGCTTATAGTATTGTTGAATTTATGAAAGATATAATAAATTCTTATAAGGAGCAAGATTTATTAAATTTTTCACTTTTAGCATCAGCAGCAGAAGGAGTTTCTGGAAGATTTCCAGCATATGATAAAGAAAAATATAAGGAGTTTAATAGTAAGTTTAACAAAGAATATTATACCAATTCCTTTCATGTACCTGTTGATTTAGAACTTAATTATTTTGAGAAGTTGAGTATAGAAGGTATATTTCATAAATTATGTGATGGTGGATCTATTAGTTATGTAGAATTATCAGAGATACCATCACATAATATTGAAGGTGTCAAAGAGATAATAGACTTTGCATGTGAAAATGATTGTAATTATATTGGAATTAATTTTCCTTTAGATATATGTAATAACTGTGATTCTGTTGGTGAATTTAATATGGTTTGTGATTATTGTGGATCAGATGATATTTTAAGATTAAGGAGAGTGTCAGGATATTTATCATCAACAAGTAATTTTACAAAGGGAAAAAAAGCAGAACTTTGTGATAGAGTTGCACATTTAGTATAAAAGGAGTGATATTGATGCATATAGCAATTGAAGGTATGGATGGAGCAGGAAAAACTAGTGTAGCAAAATTATTAGCTGAAAAAATAGGATTTAAATTTGTTGAAAAACCATTACACTATATGTTAGATGAAGATGGAACATTAGATAATTATATGAGGGTTTCAAAAGATGTTAATAAGCAAAGTGAAATGGCTATAAAAACTCTTTTTTATGGTCTTGGAAATGTTTTTGTGAAAAGTAAATTTAAAGGAGAAAATATAGTTACAGATAGGCATCTTGTGTCAAATTATTTTTGGAATTGTGATGAGACTACTCAAGATATATTTGATGTTATATTAAAACATGCAAGTATTCCAAAAATAACATTCTTGCTTTATGCAAATGAAGAAGTTAGACTAAAAAGAATAATAGAGAGAAATCCATTAGACGATGATGTAAATAAAATTAATTTATATCCACATGCATATGAAAAAATGAAGGAATGTTTAGAAAAAAATAAAATGGATTATGTGTTAATTGATAATTCAGAAAAAACCTGTGAAGAAGTTGTAAGTTTAATTATTGATTATTTAAAAGTGGTAAATATTATATAAAAGAAATTGGTGATAATAATGGAAATTAAAATATTAATAGGATTACCAGGTTCAGGAAAATCTACTTATTGTGAAACAGTAAAAAACAAACAAGATGTTATATTAGCTACTGATGATATAAGAGAAGAATTATTTGGAGAAACTTTTAGTGACAGAATAAAAGCTAAAGTATTTAAAGAATTAATAAATAGAAGTATTAGAGCATTACAAAAAAATAAAAACCTAATTATAGATACCACTTTTCTTAATGAAAAGGATTATAGAAATATTTTTCTAAGGGAAGTAAGTGCTGTCAATAAAAACTTAATAAAAAAAGCAATTTGTTTTAATACTAATATAGAAAAATGTATATATAGAGATAAATTAAGAGAGAAAAAAAGGTTTGTTGGGGAAACTATAATATATGAATTAAGTAAACACTTAGTGTGGCCCAATAATTCTGAAAACTTTGATGAAATAAAATTTATTAATAATTAAGTAAAGAGAACGATATATTAAAAACAGTAGATAGATTTGTATGAAAACAAATACTATCCACTGTTTTTTTATTTCTCACTTACTAATTGCTCTACGGCTGGAACATCAGCAGGAGCCCATGAAAGAGTTTCAAGGTAATCTACTGGAAGCCATATAAGTTTTGCATGTTCACTAGCTTTTGGAGTTCCATTAACAAGTTTACATCTTAATGTTATTAAGTTAACTATAACTTTCTCATATTCATGAGTATTATCATTAAATGTAGATATGTATTCTATATCACAATCTAATTCTTCTTTAATTTCCCTAACTATTGCTTGTCCTACAGTTTCCCCTTCCTCAATCTTTCCACCAGGGAATTCCCATTGCTTAGGAAGAGTCATATCTTTTGATCTTAAGGCACAAAGAATTTCTTTCTTTTCATTTTCAATTATAGCACCAACTACTTTTACTGTTTTTTTCATAATGTTTTTCTCACCTCGAAGATTATTTTATCATAATTACAATCTATAGCAAATTTTATATTTATATTAAGTGATTTAAATTAATATTTGATAATAAATAGAATTTAATGTTAAATTTGTGTATAATTACAGATGTTAATATTAAAAATACATAAAATATATTATATGTATAAAAATAGTATATATTTAATGATAATCATTTTAAGAAAAGACCCTATTTTAATGGGGAGGAGTATTTAGATATAAATTAAAACTACTTTAAAGGAAAGTTAAAAGAAACCTTACTTTAAATAAAAAAATGTTTTGAAGGATAAATATTGTACTTTAAACCTATTATAATATTCTTGTACAGGAGAAAAGCAAGGTTTTTTATATCAAAATATAAAATGAGTTCAAGTTTAAAAAATAATTAATAAGAGAGGTTATAAAAATGAATAAAGAAATTTTAAAATGGTATTTAGATTATATTGATAGAAAAAGATTGGATGAAATAATCAATAGAGCTTCTGTAAGCATCAAAGGATTTACAAGTAAGAAAAATGTTTCTGCAATACCTACCCAATTAGCTAAAAAAAATATGTTAAATACTACAAACTATAAGAAGGTAAGGGAGTATTTACTTTCAGAATCCTTAATTGAGCTTATGGGAATTAAGGACAAGAGTAAGTTAATGAATTTAATTAAGGAAGGAAAAGAAAAAGAGGCTATTTTAAAGTTTTTAATTGGTAGCGATGAGGATGAATATATAGAGGAGAAAGAAATTTTTATTAATGAAATTAAAAATGAAACTCTTGACTTAAAAGATAGTAATGATTTAGAAGAAGATAATTTAGAAGATAGTAATGATAAAATTGATGAAAATAACGAGGTGTGTGTATCTAAGGAAGAAGTAAGCACTGAGTCTAATAAATCAGCTAAAAATCAGATTGAAAAGCTGAAAAAGCAAATAGTAAAGCTAGAGAAAAATAATAATAAATTAACTAGTGATTTAGAAAAAATTAAGGAGCAAAAAAAGACTCTAAGCAATGAGAAAATTTCTTTAAGCAAGCAGATTAATGTATTAAGCCAAGATATTAGCAGCTTAAAAAAGAAGTTAGAAGCAAGTGATAATAAAATATCAAAAAGTATTGAAAATTACAATAACTTAAAAAATAAATATGATCTTCTTATAATGAAAGAAAAAGAATTAATTGAAGAAAATAAAAATTTAGTAAAAGAGGGTAATAAGGTTAAAAAAAGAGAAGAAGGGTTAAAAACAAAAAACAAAGATCTTACAAGTGAAATTGAAACCATTAAAAAAATGTTAGAAAAAGCTTCAAAGGAAAAGATAGCTCTTATTGGAGAGATGGAAGAAATACATTTAAAGGGAAGTAGTTATGAATTTGAAAAAATAGATTTAAAAAAGGTCAAGAATTTAGATGAGCTTCTTGGAGAAGGTTATGAGGAGGTATGGGTCCTTTTATATGAACTATCTTCTTTAGATCAAAGTGTAATAAATAGAAAAGAAAATAAATATAAGGTCTTTAAATTTAAAAATTTTGAAGAAGTAAAAAGTCACATGGATAATGTCAGATAAGGAGAGTTATTGATAATGGATAATTTAAATATATACCTTTTAGGAAAATTAGATAGTAATGTATTTGAAAACTCAAGAGAATTTTTGCAATTTAGCGTTAAATCAATAATAGATGATTATAAGGATATAGTAAAAGAAGAAAAATTTAATTGCTTTGTAGAATCGATTTATAAATATGGATTAATAGAAGGTGAAGGAGAAAGTAAAGAAGACAGATTTTACGACTTCTTAAAGGATAGATTAGTTATATTTAATCCAATTATAAATAGTAATAATCCATCTACATGTAATGAAATATTTGTGAAGAAGCCAGAGAATTTTAAAGAAGAATTTGTATATAAAGCTATACCTGTATTTTCTAAGAAAAACTTAAAAATAAGTTTTGAGGAATTTAAGCGAAAATTAATAAATAAAGAGTGGATAGATGAGATTGAAGGGTTTTCACAAAGTAAAGAGTCTGTGCCTAATATAATATTCTTTGAAGATGAAGAAAGAATATATGCCTTATCTGGTTTTACTACTCAGCTTTGTAGATATGGAAAGGTTATTTATGACTATGATAAGATTTATGCTGTAGAGGAAAATGAAGCTTGGTATGAAAACTTTGTCAGAAGTGCAGAGCTTGAAGATATAATCTTTGTAGAGGAAAATACAGCTTTAGAAATAGAAAACTTAGCAAGGATGAGTAATGCTATTGACCATTTGAGCCTCATTAGTGATTTAGAGACAAGAGAAGATGAGAAGCCCGTACAAGAGGAGAGGGTTGAGAAATCTAATATTAAAACTTTATCAGACAACATTAATGATGAAGAGAGTAAAGGTGAAAGTGATATTTTTGAGGAGGGTACTATTGGCTCAGCTGTTTGGGATATTTCAGTAAAAGATGAAGATAAAGAAAAGATAAATTCAGAGATTTCAATAAATGAAGGGGTATTCCTAAAAACATTTATGAATACGTGTAGAGCTATGAATTTACTTTATGAGGAAAAAGATTTAATAAACTTTCACACAGCAATGAAATCTTCAAAGCTTGTTATATTATCAGGAATGAGTGGAACTGGTAAATCAAAAATTGTACAAGCTTATGGAAAAGCTTTAGGCTTAGATGAAAATAGACTTAATTTTATCTCTGTAAGACCTTCTTGGGGAGATGATAGTGACTTATTAGGATATGTAGATAGTATAAATAATATTTATAGACCAGGAGATTCTAGGTTTATAGATACATTAATAGAGGCTTCAAATAACAAGGAGAACATTTACATAATATGTTTAGATGAAATGAATTTAGCTAGAGTTGAGCATTATTTCTCACAAATATTATCCGTTCTAGAGCTTGATAGGGATGATAGAATACTGAAACTATATAATGAAGAACTTGAAGGAACAATAAAAAATTCTAATAAATATAAAGCAAATATAAAAATAGGTAACAACATACTTTTAGTTGGAACTGTAAACCTAGATGAGTCAACTTATCATTTTTCAGACAAGGTCTTAGATAGAGCTAATGTTATAACCTTAAATCAAGTTAATTTCTTAGAGCTTAAAAAATTACAAAGAAATAAAGAAAATTTAGTTAAAGTCAAGGAGATTTCTTTTAGAGAATATGAAAAAATGATAGATTCAAGTGATTTAATTGATTTAAAAGATAGGGAATTAGAGCTTCTATCAGAAATAAATGAAAAAATGAACTTCTTAAATAAAAATGTGGGAATTGGATTTAGAATAATAACTCAAATAGATGACTATATAAGAAATATTCCAAAAGATTCAATAATTTCAAGAGAAGAGGGAATAGACATTCAGTTAACTCAAAGAATTCTTCCTAAAATAAGGGGAACTAAGGAGCAATGGGGAGAATTTATTGGTGAATATGATATTTATGATGATGAAAATTCATATTCTAAAAGCTTAAATAGTGAATTGATTAAAATTTTAGATAACTACAAGGATGTATCAGACTTTAAAACCTCAAGAAAATATATTCTAAATAAGGCAAGAGAGCTTAGTATTTATGGCTACACATTATAATAATTTTGAAGTAAGCTTTCATAAGCAATATAACAATGAAGTTAATTACTTAAATTTTTATGAGGATTTAAAGAGCATAGATTATGAAAAAATAGTTGAAATAGAAGAAAATAGTATAATTTATTTAAGGTTTCAAGGGGAAGATAAAAGTGCACAACTTTATATGGATGAACTTGATTTAATTCTCTTTGAATATTTAGAAAATCATGAATATAAAAATGATAATATACATCTTCTTAGAAATGGAGAGATTTATTTAAGTCCTTCAGAGGAGGAAATTCCCTTATGCAAGGAGGGAGTCTCTCCCTTTATACCAGGTATATATTTAATAAAAGTTATTTCTTTTGGGAAGGAATTTTATGGTGCTTTTAAAGTAGTAAATAAGATGATAACCTGTGATGAAGCAAACGAGATAAGAAGAGAATTAGAGGAAGAAGTAGAGGGAATAAGCTTTGAGTTTATAAAAAAGAAATTTGATGTCTATGACAAGGAATTACTTTTAGATCTACCAAAGGGGCTTTATAAGTTCTTTGTAATAGTTAATGAGTTTAAAAATATTATGAATTCTCTTATGGAACTTAGGGTAAGACCTAATTATAAAATTATAAAAAGCTATAAACAAATAAGCAAGGAGAGAGTTAAATATATAGATAATGTAACTATTAGAAATCATTTAAGCAATTCTGAAAAACCTGGTTTTATGAAGGTACCAATAAAAATTATGGAATATGATTTGCCAGAAAATAGATGGGTAAAGAAAATAGTTTTAGAAATGCTATCCCTATTAAATGATTTTATAAAGGAAATAGAGATTATAGCTATAAAAAAGAATAAGAGAATAGAAGAAATAAAGAGATACTCTTATGAGGGAAGTAACAATATTATCTTAAATAAAGAGAAAAACGCCTTACAATATATAATAGAACTTAGAAATAAGGCATTTAAGATGAAAAGTTCAATAGATATATTAAAATCTACGAAATGGTATGGAAGCATAAAAAGTGTAGAAACATATACATTACCCCACGTTCTCATTCAAGATTCTAGATATAATATTTTGTATAAGGTCTATGAAAGATTACACTCTAAAGAGTTTAACTTTAATGATGATGAGAAAATTTCCCTTCAGTGGAAGAGAACAGACAAGCTTTATGAAATGTGGTGTTATATAAAAGTTTGTAACATATTAGAGAACATAGGATACTCCATAAGCAGTGAGCTTGAAAATTCATCAAGAGGTATATTAAACTCTATGTGTCAGCCTAAAGATTTTATTTTTAATCCTAGTAAAAGGAGAAAAAATTCTTTCTCCTATGACTTAGAAGAAAACAGCTTTAGAAGTTTTGAAAAAGATGATATAAAAATAAGATTTTACTATGATTCTAAAATACCAAATTGTAGTGAAAAAAGTGATTTTTATAGTAATCCAATGTTCATAAGAGCCTCAAATAATAAACCAGATGGAAGATTAGATCTCTATAAAAATGAACGTTATTTAGGAAGTATAATCTTTGAGTTTAAATATAGAATAAGAGAAATGCTTTGGAATAATGATACATTTTATAAACATTTAGACCAAGGGATTTATAAGCAATTAATTGCATATGGAACAAGTTGTGCAAGTAAATTTATTTTAAAAAGAAATGATGAAAGTACAGAAAAAAGACATCCAATTTTCCCTGTAAATAAAGTTATAATACTATATCCAAAATCAAAATACGATTTTATTAATTTAGATGAAGTAGAAGATTATAATTTAAAATTCATAAAAGTCAAGCCAGGTAAAAACTTAAAACTTTTAGAAGAAGAATTAAAAGAAGAAATAGAAGCTATTATAGAAAAAGGAGCTTTATTAAAATAACTTGTTAATAAAACTTACAAACAGTATGAAGAGAATATCTAGTAATTCTCGGAATATATTTGTAAGTTTTATTATTATATTTTGATACACGCCCTTTTTTTAAAATACAATAAAAAATATAATTAATTATACAAACAAGGAGTAATAATCATAGAATTTTAAGGGAAAAATCATAAGATAAATTTAGAAAAGTACTCAAAGTTCTTTTCAGATACAGACTTTTTTGAAAAATTAAGAAATTTTGCTAAAAAAGCTGGTATTAAGGTTGTTTATATGAGCTTATTATTATGAAATATTAGGTAATTACATTTATTAAGTAAAAGAAAGAAGAACTAATTCATAGGTTACTCTTTCTTTTTTATTTCAATAATATAAATATATTAAGTTATACTGATTTTAAAAAATTTTAGGCCATATGAAAGGTTGGATTTGTTTCAATATCTTGGACATAAAAATTCGAACTTACTTAAGCTGCATTCAAAGCCTTAAATTCTACCTCATTAGGAGTATTATAATCAAGAGCTGAATGTAGCTTTTTACTATTGTAAAAACTTTTCATATATTGAAAAGTTGATTTTTTAGAATCTTCATACTTTTCATAAGTATTTCTATAAACTTCTTCTTTCTTTAAAACAGCATGAAATGACTCTATACATGCATTGTCATAAGGACACCATTTTTGACTAAAGGATTGTATTATATTAAATTCATTGCATAGATTTTTCATATAATTACTTGTATATTGTGAGCCTAAATCACTATGAAATATTATTTTATTATCTTTGCCTATATCTTGAAGATAATAAGCATTTTTTAGTGCTGCTATAACAAGATCATTTGTCATATTTTTACCGAAAGAGTATCCCACTATTTTCTTAGAGTGTAAATCAAGTACAGAAGTCAAGTAACACCAACCATCTTTTTGCGTTTTTATGTAGGTTATATCTCATGTCCATTTCTCATTTATGCTTGTTGTTGCAAAATCACGCTTCAAAAGGTTTTCTAAACCTTCTTACGGCTTTTTATTACTATAATATTTCATTTTCCTCTTTAATTCTAGCCATTTCTTTCTTTAATTTGGCTACTTCTTTTAATGTTATAACTTCATCTTCAGATATTTTTATTTCTTTGTTAGATTTTACCCAACCATTTATAGTTGATTTTGCTATGCCATATTCACTACTTATTTCAGAAATTGTCATATCAGATTTATATAAATCATTTCTTTATAATCTTCAGTATATTTTTTACCTCTACCCATAGTAGTTTAACAGAGCCAAATAATAAAAACTAATATTCATTGGAAAATTTAATACTTACTTGTAGTATCTCTAACTATTAATTCAGTTGGTACAACAATATGCTCAATAGGTGCAATTTTATTATTTTTTTTAAGGTTTATTTGTCTTAATAGAGACTTTATAGCATAGTCAGATATTTTATCAATATTTTGACCTATTGTTGTTATAGGAATTATTGCTTCAGTAGAAATTGGAGAATTATCAAATCCTATTAGTTCGTATTCGTCTGGTATACTTTTTTTATTTCTTATAAGAATATTTAGAAAGATATTTGCATGTGTATCATTACTTAGAAATACTCCTTTTTTTACATAAGGATAATTTTTCTCAATATCTAAATAAATTTGATAAAGAGAATTATAGCTTTCCTCAAAAGAACTTTTAATGTCTGACATATAAATCTTAAAATCCTGATTATTCCTTTGGCAAGTTTCTTTAAATGCTTCAATACGCTTGTAAGCAGGAGTATTGCCATTTATTTTTCCATTTATATGTATTAATATATCACAGTTATTCTCAATTAGTAATTTAGTTGCTTTTTCAGCACCAGAATAATTATCACTATTTACACTTGATATATAATTGTCTTCGCGTTCTATGGCTACAATTGGAATATTAAATTCTTTTAATTGATGTGAACTTATAGAATGACTTAATATTATAAGCGCTTCAATTTTATAAGCCATTAGTTCCTTTATATATTTTATTTCTTCATTTGGATCAGAATTTCCTAAGAATACTAAAAATTTATAATTATATTTACTATAGGTATCTATTATATTATTTAATATTTGAGAATAATAGTGAAGAAATAAGTTAGGGATAATAATTCCTATAATTTCAGTTTTACCATTTGCTAAACTTCTGGCAACTTTATTTTCAGTATAATTTAATTCTGATAATGCTTTTTCAATTTTTTGTATTGAAGCTTGAGTCAAAGTTTCTGGAGAATTAAAATATCTTGATATTGTTGTCTTAGAAAAATTTGTATATTTAGCTATATCACTAAAAGTGATGTTTTTTTTCATGTAATTACCTCCTATTTCAATAATCCTTATATTAAGCTTATAAATACAAGGTTTAAAATATGTATTAAAACTATGTAAAGTAAAAGAATATTAAAATTAATGAAATTATATCATTAAATATTAATTTCAGCAAAAATATTAAAAATATATTGATTTGTAAATGTTTTCCTGATATACTTTAATTAAGATAACCGGTTACATTACCGGTAATTTAAAATAGGAGGAATGAATAGTGAAGAAATTTTATGGTTTTGTTTTACTAATATTTTGTTTTAATCTTTTTGGATGTTCTTTTAGAAATACAGAAGTATCAAATAAAAATATTCAAGGATATGACAAAGGCGAGGAGCTTATAACAATGTGGGTTCATGTTATAGAAGAAACTTCAGAAGGACAAGCTTATAAAAATTCAGTAGAAAGGTTTAATAAAGAATACAATGGTAAGTATTGTTTAAGTGTTGAATTTGTACCTCGTAATGAAAGTGGAGGAGGATATACTGATAAAATAAATTCATCAGTAATTTCTGGAGGACTTCCAGACATAATAACTGTTGATGGGCCCAATGTATCAGCTTATGTTGCAAACAACATAATTCAGCCTTTAGTAGGTATAACTGATGATGAAAAGGCTAAATATTTACCGTCAGTAATAGAGCAAGGAACAATAAACAATAAATTATATGCATTAGGTCTAATGGAATCTAGTACGTTATTTTATTATAACAAAGATATATTAAACGAAGTAGGAATACAAGTACCATCATTTGATAATCCATGGACTTGGGACGAATTAAATAAGGTCTGTGAAAAAGTTAAGAACTATTTAGATAAAAAAAATGGATATCCAATAGATATGTCATTCCCAGCAGGGGAAACAACTATTTATTTTTATGCACCATTTATATGGTCAAATGGTGGAGATTTTGTAAGCTCTGATGGTTTAAAGGTTAATGGAGTATTTAATTCTGAAAAGAATGTAGAAACTATTAGTTATTTTAAAGAAATTACAGACAAAGGATATATACCTAAATATACAATAAGTGATTTATTTGAAAAGGGAAGAGCTGCATTTAAATTTGATGGAGCATGGGCTATTACAAATATAAGAAATAACTATCCAGATTTTAATTTAGGAATAGCACCATATCCAGTGGGAAATGATTGGAATGGAGAAAAGTATACACCAACAGGAGGATGGGCTTTTGCAACAACTACAACTTGTAAAAACCCTGAGGCTGCAAAAGAAGCAATCAAGTTTTTAACTAATGCAGAAAGTGGCATAGATATGTATAACTTAACAGGTAATTTACCATCTACATTTGAAGCTTATGAAAATATTGATGCATTTAAAACTGATGAATTATTTAAAACAGCATATTATCAGCTTGTTAACTATGGTCATCCAAGACCAAAATCACCAGCTTATCCTCAGATAAGTACATCATATCAGCAGGCTATTGAAGGTGTACTATTAAATGATGAAACACCAGAAGAATCGTTATATAAAACAATGAGAAGAATAGAAGATAAGTTAATACGTTATCAAGATTAATATAATTGGAGGTGGAAAGTAATGAATAAGATAAGAGAAAAGATAATGGGAATGGCTTTTTTTGGTCCAGCATTAGTGTTACTAACATTATTTTTGTTTATTCCTATGATTTTAACTTTGATATTTAGTTTTACAGACTTTTTTACATTAAATCCTAGCGCAACTAAGTTTGTTGGACTTAGAAATTATACAAGATTATTTAACGATGAGTTATTTGGAAAAGCATTTTTTAATACAATAAAATTTGCACTTGTAGTTGTACCATTGCAGATGGGAGGAGCATTACTTTTAGCACTTGGCATAAATAAAGTTACTCATTGTAAAAAATATTTCAAAATAGCATTTTTTATTCCAGTAGTAATGTCACTTGCAGTAGTATCAACTTTGTGGATGCAGATTTATAGCCCTGAAGGTATATTAAATAATATGTTAAATGCTATTGGAATATCATCTCAGCCATTTATATTCAGTAAAGATCAAGCACTTAATTCTATATCAGCATTAAGTATATGGCAAGGAATGGGATATCAGATGATTATATTTCTAGGTGGCTTGCAGGCTATTTCTCCTAGTTTATATGAAGCAGCAGAAATTGATAATGCAAGTGGATGGGGCAAATTTTGGAATGTAACAGTTCCAGAGCTTAAACCAATTTCAATATATATATTATTAACAATTACAATAGGAGCATTTAAATTATTAGTTCAGCCTATGGTGATGACAGGAGGAGGACCAGCCTTCTCTACATATTCACTTGTGTACTATATCTATGATACTGGTACAGTTAATTGGGATATGGGATATTCTTCAGCAATGGCAATTGTATTTGCAATTATAGTAATTGCACTTGCAGGTATTCAATATAAACTTACAAACAAAAAGGAGGATTAATATGCTTTCAAATAAAGGAAAAATTTTTAATAGAATTCTTATAGTTTTTATGCTTGTATTATCACTATTGTTTTTATTTCCTATTATATGGATGATTGTAAATTCTTTTAAATCAGATGCTATGATAACACAAGATATGAACAGTATAGCAGCATTTCTTCCACCACTTAGCTTTGATAACTTTTTTGAAAATTATATAACTATTATTACAAACAGCAGTTTAATGCGATATATGACTAATACGTTAGTTTATGCAGCAATACTTATAGTTTTAAGTATTATAGTTAATGGTCTAGCAGGATATGCTTTAGCAAAAATAAATTTTCCATTTAAAGAAGTATGGGTATTTATAATACTATTATTAATGATTGTACCCATGGAAACTATAAGTATTATTCACTTTTTAATGATTGCAAAAGCAGGACTATTAAATACTGTAGTTGGATATATTCTTCCTATGATTGTAAGTCCGTTTAACATATTCTTATTTAGACAAGTATTTATGAAGCTTCCAGATGATTTATATGAAGCAGCGCAGCTAGATCATTGTGGTCCATTAAAATATTTTTTCAGAGTTGTTATACCTATGTCAAAGTCTATAGTAGCAACAGTAGGGGTATTCACATTCTTAGGAATATGGAATGATTTTTTATGGCCATCATTGGTGTTTACATCAAGCAATTTATTAACAGTTCAAATAGGATTAAATTCAATTACTGCAAATGATAATGTTACAACAGGTCAGGTACTTGCAACTATAACACTGGTTACAATACCAATATTAATAGTATATTCTCTTTTCTCTAAGCAATTAGTAGAAGGAGCAATGTCATCAGGATCAAAAGAGGGCTAAAATTTATATAAATAAAAGAAAGGTTAGGCGATAAAATGGGTTTTATAGAATTTAAGAATGTAGAAAAACAATATAAGAATGCAACAAAGAAGTCAGTTACTGATTTTAATTTATCCATAGATGAAAAAGAATTTATAGTATTTGTAGGACCATCAGGATGTGGTAAATCAACAACTTTAAGAATGCTTGCAGGTTTTGAAGAAATAACTGGAGGAACTATTTCAATAGATGGAAATATAGTCAATAATACGCCGCCAAGAGAACGTGGAATATCTATGGTGTTCCAAAACTATGCATTATATCCTCATATGACAGTAGAAGATAATATAGCTTTTGGATTAAAGAATATTAAAACTCCAAAAGATGAAATAAAGAAAAAAGTAAACTGGGCAATTGAGATTTTGGGTTTAGAAGAATACAGAAAGCGTAAGCCTAAGAATTTATCTGGAGGACAACGTCAAAGGGTTGCACTTGGAAGAGCAATAGTACGTAATCAAAAAGTATTCTTAATGGACGAGCCTTTAAGTAATTTAGATGCTAAATTACGTGTCAGTATGCGTAATGAGATAAGTAAATTGCATAGAGAACTTGGAAGTACTACAATTTATGTTACCCATGATCAGGTTGAAGCTATGACTATGGCAGATAGAATTGTTGTTATGAAAGATGGAATAATACAACAAATAGGAACACCTATGGACTTATATGACAATCCTAGAAACAAATTTGTTGGAAGCTTCATAGGCTCACCACAAATGAACTTTCTTAATGTTGAAGTTAAAGGAAATAAAGCTATATTAGAAAATGGAAGCAAAATAACGCTTCCAGAAGGAATATTAAAAAGAATGAACAACAGACAAGGCAAATTATGTATGGGATTTAGAGCTGAAGATATAAAGCTTGATAATCTAAATATTGGATTATTTGAAGACAGTATTATTACTTCAGCTATAGAAAATACAGAAATCATGGGAAATGAAAATAACTTGTATTTTAAAATAGGAAACACTACATCAGTAGCAAGAGTAGGAAAAGAAGACGTAAAGGAAATTGGAGAGCAATTCAAATTTGTAATCAATGTAAATAAAGTTCATTTCTTTGACTTGGATACTGAAGAAAATATACTAAACTTAGGAAATACCCTAACTTTAGATCATAATTAAAAAAATATATTAAAATTAAGAAATACTCTAACTTTAGAGAACTAGGAGGGAAATTAATGAGAAGACCTAAATTACATTTCACATCACCTAAAAATTGGATAAATGATCCTAACGGATTTATATATTATAAAGGAGAATATCATTTATACTATCAATACTTCCCATATGCTGCAGAGTGGGGAACTACACATTGGGGACACGCAACTAGTAAGGATTTAGTAAATTTTGAACATCACGGTATTGCATTATTCCCAAGTAAGAAATTTGACAGTAACGGATGTTTCTCAGGAACAGCATTAATAGAAGATGATAAACTACAATTTTATTATACTGGAATTAAATATTTAAGGACTGAAGATGAAAATATTCATAAACCATATGATAATGAATCATTTGAAGCGTGCCAAGTGAAAATAGAAAGTAAGGATGGATATACATTTGATAACTTTAATGATAAAAAAGTTGTTATTCCACCTATAACTGATAGAAAATTAGGTAATAAAACTCATACAAGAGATCCAAAGGTTTGGAAATATAAAGATGGATATTCAATGATAGTTGGAAGTAAGTTTGAAAAAGAAGGTGTAGAAGGATATATAGGACAGGCTCTTTTCTACACAAGTAAGGACGGCGAATCTTGGGAATACAAAAACCGTTGCTACGATGAAAGTATAGGTGATATGTGGGAATGTCCAGATTTAGTTAATGTAGATGGAAAATATATTTTAATTATATCTCCTGAACATATAACAAATGATGGGGTAAACTATACAAATAATTCTATTTACTCAATTGTAGATTTTGATGAAGAAACTTGTGAAATGAAAATAACAAATGGATATAGTTATTTAGATGAAGGGCTTGATGTTTATGCACCTCAAACAACTTTAGACAAAGATGGAAACAGAATTTTAATTGGCTGGGTTCGTATGCCTAAGAAGTTTGAAGGTGAAGAATGGATAGGTATGATGACTCTTCCAAGAGTAATAAATGTAATAGATAATAAAGTACATTTTGCAGTTACAGAAAATATACAAAACTTATTTACAAAAGAAATAAATAGATCAGATTTTGATATTAATAATCCATGCAGAATAAAAGTAAAGCTAAACAAAGAAAGTCATATAAATATTGGAGGATACAAAATATGTGTAGAAGAGGATAGCATAGCAGTTGATAGAAGCAGTGTGTTTGTAGAAACTGATTTTAAAGGAGTAAAATTTAAATCATCTAAATTAGATGGAATATATGATTTAGACATATTTGTAGATAACGGAATAATTGAAATCTTTATAAATGGTGGAAAGTATGTAATTACAAATGTAGTATACAATATGCAATCATACATTAAATATGATAATATTAATGAATTGGAAATATTTGAGATAAATAATCCTGATATTATTTTATAAATTGAAAAAGTTTAAGAGTACCGCATTTTTAAAATAGTAGTACTCTTATCTAGCATATTATTGGAGGAATGGAAGATGAAAAAAGTACTTTGCCCTGGAGAAGCATTAATTGATTTTGTATCTAATGAGCATGGAAAAGCTTTAAAAGATACAAGTGGATTTATTAGAAAAGCTGGAGGTGCACCAGCTAATGTTGCTGCTGCAATATCTAAGCTTGGAGCAGATGCATATTTTTGTGGAACAGTTGGAGATGATTTTTTTGGGGAGTTTTTAGAGGAAACCTTTAAGAAAAATAATATTAATACTGAAATGATGATTAAATTAAAAGATAAAAGCACTACATTAGCCTTTGTTTCACTTAAAGAAGATGGGGATAGAGATTTTAAGTTTATGAGAAATGCAGATTCAGATTTAACTTTTGATGAAATAAAGAATAATCTTGATCAATTTGATTTATTCCATTTTGGAAGTGCAACAGCATTTCTTGAAGGAGAATTAAAGAATACTTATTACAAGCTAAAAGACTATGCATTAAAAAATAATAAGATAATAACTTTTGATGCAAACTACAGAGACGCTTTATTTGGTGAAGATAAAGATACTTTTGTAAGTTGCTGTAAAGACTTTATAAAAGACAGTAAAATAGTTAAACTTAGTGATGAAGAAGCATGTTTAATAAGTGGCATGGAAAACATAGAAGAAGCAGCTAAATATATAATAGATTTAGGTTGTGAAAACTTAATAATAACTTTAGGTAAAAAAGGTGCACTTCTTACAACTAAAGAAAAACAAATATTAATACCAACAAACGAAATGAAAATGGTAGATGCAACAGGTGCTGGTGATGCTTTTATAGGTGCTGTTATTGCACAAGTGCTTGATATTCCTAATAAAAGCATAGAAGATATAATAAAAACAGCTAATTTAGTTGGAGGAATTACAACTACAAGAATAGGTGCATTAGAATCAATTCCAACATGGGATGAAGTAAAACAATATAGTAAATTAGATCAAATATAGTATATTTCAAAAGTGTAGATATACAAAATAAAAGTTTGCAATTTTAACATTAGAATATGCTTAGATAATTGTGTCATATATAAGTAATAAAAATAGCTAGATTACCTGGAATTATCCAATATCTAGCTATTTTTATATAATAGTATACATTTTAAACTTATTATTTTCCAAGAGTACTTCCAGTGATTCCTCTTTCAGCTAAAATATCATAAATAGTTTGAGAAGTAGTATTTTCTAAAGTATATCCAAGAGAAGCAACAACCTTTTCTAAATTTTCAATGGAATCTGTTTCTATTTCAATATAAGGGAAAGGGCAGAAGCTTTTATCGTTAATATCTATTTCTACAAGAGCATTTTCAAGTTCATAGCTTTCTATATATTTTTTTATTTGCAAAGAGTAATAAACTTAACTTATTAACAAAAATGTTATATAATGTTAATAAGTTGTTAAATATAGGAGGATATTATGAGAAGATTAGTAAGTCTATTACTTTCAATAGGAATATTAAGCGGTGCATTCATTGGTTGTAGCACAAACAATCAAAAAGAAGTAAGTGATAATGAAAACAGCTCTAATATTTCTAATGAGGAAAAGAATAATAAAGAAGAAGTTAAAAATGATAATAATGATAAAAAGGAATCAAAGGATTCAGAAAATGATACTAAAGCAAAAAAAGAAGAAAAATCTTCAGAAAATGAAGAAGTTGTTACTGTAAAGAATGGAATTATAACTATACCAAAGGGGTTTAAGATTGCTGAGATAAAACTTAATTACAATAGAAAGAATATATTAGAACTTAATGAAGTTGAAAATTATTCTGATTTAGACAAAGAAAATATTTATGGAGCTATAATAGGTAAAAATCCTTTGGAGGTTGGAAATATTGATGGTGATTGGAATTATAACACCTTTCTTATGCATGGTTTATCATTAAGGTATCCTAATTTCTTTAAAATACAAAAAAGTGAAATGCCAGATTTAGAATGTGGAATAACTCTTAAGAGTAAAGATAAAAAAATAGAATTTTCAGCAGGGTTAAATGATAATCATGATGGAAAAACAGCTAAAGATGAGCTTGATATTGAAAATAAATGTAATGAGAAAGATAGCAAAATATTAATTAGTAATCTAGAAGGAAATACATATACCTTTGCTTGTGAAAAAAATGGCTTAATAATTTATGAATATGGAATTGTAGAAGGACCAGATTCAGATATACCAGTATTTATATATAGATATCCTGCTAAATATAAAGACACATTTGATAAGATAATTGAAGAATCAAAGAAGAGCTTCGTACCAACTAAAGGATTTCCAAGAGAGGTTAATAATAACTCTAATAAGGTAAATGATAAGAAGTCAAATAATGTTCAGTCAAAGGATAACGCTCAAACAATGGACATTAAAGAGTACGGATTAACTCCAGATGAGGCTATAAAATTATTTTATAAAAATGATCCTAAAGGATTAAAAACACAAAATGAAGTTGATAAATTTTTAATTAAGAATTATAAAAGTGCTGATATATCAGTATTTTATGATAATTTAGATACCATATTAAATAATTTTGATAATAATATGGTATATATAGAAAAACCAGAGTGTGAGATATCTCCTGTTGCTTTTATAGGGAATGAACCTATATATATGTTTGAAGGATGGGGACAAGTTAATACTACATTTTATATGGATAGCAAAGGAAATTATTATGGAAATGAAGTATTATTAAATGCTCTTATGGAGAATAATTTATATAGATTTCTTGATGGGAAAAAGATAAAAGTAGTAAAGAAACCATCTTTTAATAGTAAAGGATGTTTACTTATGTATAATGATGAAGATTAAAGAGGTAAATATTATGAATAACAATAAAAAATTTAAGTTTATAGTATATTTAGACAACAAGGAGTTAGTAAAGCAATTTTTTTATAATAACATTGCTCCATTTACATATTACACTTTACCTGTCTGTGGGATACCTGCTGGCAAGGTTATTTTTGAAATAGAAAATGGAAAGATTTACTTAAAAGCAAAGTTAAATGATTTTGAAAAGGGAGAACACATTGAAACCTTAAGTGAAATAGGCTTTGAGGATTTAGATGATTTTAGCATTAATAAAACAAAAAATAAGGATGTTTACCACATTACAATGGCCAAGAAAAAACACAAAGTAGGACTAAACTGTAGCAATGGTTTAAATGATGATCTGGCTAAGGAAATAGTTCAGTATGTGAGGGAGAGTGCTTAAATGCATAGTTCAAAGAAGTTAAATTCATATTTGGAAATGAAGCACTAAATAGAGCAACAGGCTACTTTAAAGATGGAATTATACTTGGCTACTACATTTTCTACTTTAAAAATATACAAGTAGCTTACAGAGATAAATCAGGAAACATCATTGTAGAAGGATACGACAAAAGCCCCTTCAAAATAACCATTGCAGCAAAGAGAAACAAGAAGTATTTCTCCAAAATTTTAGATGTGGATTAAGGTAAATAATATAAGGATACACTTATAAATAGTAAACTCATTAAATCTAAAATAGATTTAAGGGTAATAATTAAATATAAAGTTATAAGAGTTCTAAAAATATCAATGCACAAAGATAATAAAAATGATACCAACATAGGTATCATTTTTTTATTTTATAAATTAACTTCACACTAGGAGAGTTTTTTATTAGTTTCCTCTAAAAATAAATATTTATTCTTAAGGAAAGTTATATAAAGTGGGAATAAAAGTTGTTTCCAACCATTCATATAATTACCACAATCAAAAAATATGGTTTCATTATCTGAATTAGAAAAATTCAATTTAGGGCTTCTACACCAATCTATTTTTAGATAAATTGTGTGATCCCCTTTCTCTAAATTTATTTGTTTTGTTTCACCACATTTTATCTTTCCATAATAGGTATCATCTATAATTATTTTATAAGATCTCATAACGTCAAGTAAGTTATCTCTATGTATTATTATCATAAATACCCCACCTTTTATTACCGTAATTTATATGTATATTTTACTAAAATTTAAACAAACAGTAAATAAAAGGAGGGTGAATTTGTTAATTATATATAATAAGAATTGAAAAGTAAAATGGACATGATATCTGTCCATTTTTACTTAATTATTGATATATACTTATTAAATTTAGAACTTTGAATCTAATAATCTATGTATTTAGCAGTTTACATCTAATAGCTCCCTTGAAATTTCTTCAAATCTTTCATCAGATATACCAAGTTTTTTCTTAAATATATCATCATCAATTCTAGCAACAATAACCTCATTAGGGCAGATTGTTTTTATAACTTCCTTCAGTTTATTAACTGATTCAGAGTCATCATTATATCCCTTAACTATGGTTATTTCAAATATGAATTTGCCATTATATTGTTTATTAAAGGAAGCCATATTTGATATGTATTCATGAAGGGTATAGCCTTCAATTGGTCTTTGAACCTTCTTAAAATCTTCCTCTGTTATTACCTTTATTTCTCCAATAACTTCATCACATTTATTAGCAATCTTTATATATTCATCCTTTCCAAGCATGTAACCATTAGAAAGTAGTCTTACAGGAACTCCCTTTGATTTTATAAAATCTATAATATCCTGAATTTTATCATTTATTAAGGCTTCTCCCTTTGAATTAATAAAGATTAGATCAGGTTTTGTATCATTAATCATATTTTCTAGTTCAATTAATGACTCATCCACATTATCAAAGGATTTTTGAGTATCTATTTTATTCTTTGATCTTCCTATAGGACAAAATATACAATCAAAATTACAGTACTTTTCTGGAAGCACATTAATCTCTAAAACTCTCTTTCCATCCTCAATATAAACCTCTTTATAGGTAAAATTATTCATAAACTTATCCTCCGTAAATACTTAAATTATAGCTTCCTTATTGTTAATATGAAGTATTGAAATCTCAGATTTTCCACCTAAGTTTTTCTCTACTAATTGAGATAACTCTTTTAAGGCATTTTCAAAATCTTTTTCTCTATTTTCATCAACTAACTCAATGCATAAGAAAGCATTTTTTGTATCTTCTGTTAACATAGTTCTTACTGACTCACGCCAATTCCAGCATCTGCAAATAGCTCCTTCATCATCTTTATAAACTATTTCTCCCTCATAGGGTGGCTCACTTTTATCTGATCCTAAGGTAATAAAACTTTCATCTCCTGTTGCCTTAGTTAATCTTATATCTCCAATAAACTTATCCATATCCTCTCCACCACAAGGCATGGCATACTTTAATGATATAGAGTTGTAAATATCAACTAGTGGGTTAATTGTTCCTAATCCTTTACCAGTAGAAACCCTCTTTAATAAAGCTTCAATTGATGATCTAGCACCTTTTTTAGTCTTAAACTTTTTAAATGCATCTCTCCATACCTTAATAACTTCATTGCTGCTAAATTCTTCGTTAGGTAAGTGATTTAAAGCTTCCTTTTCTCCTTGAGAAATCATGTCCTTATATTGGTTCTCATCTTTTATAGTATTATCTATGCCATTGCAAGTGATAATACCTATCTTTGCATTAGGGAATAGCTCCCAAAAATCATCCTCAATAATAAACTTTTTCATAACAATATACCTCCTTTAAAATAAAAAAGCCAGAGAAATATTATAAAAATATCTCCCAGGCTTTTATCCTTCCGTGTTCACAGTTTATCTGTGCGTTTTCTCTTGGACCAGACTAACTAAAAAGCTACGGAACCCTAGAAAACCATATATTATTAAACTTTAATTAACAAATAAAAAATTATAAGTTAATTTTAGCATAGTATAAGGGCTAAATCAAATTAACTGAATTATTATACATATTTCAATTACAATTAAAAACCCTATATGAAAAATTTCAAATATAAAAGGTTATATTAATTTTTACAAGAATAAAATATTAAGAATTACTAAGAATAGATATAGTGTTAAAAGTTATTATAGAGGAGTTGGAATAATGAAAAAGAGAATAGAACGCTTAATAATTTTTTGTATGCTTATAACTATAACTATTCCCAATATAGCATATGCAAAAACTAATATGAGATATGAACAAGAAAAAACAAATATTGTAGAACCTTATGGCCCTAAAATAGAAGATTTAAAAAGTAAGGATGTTATTATAAATAACTTACAGGAAATAAAGAGAATAAGAGGAAATTTAACTGCTGTTAATATAAGTGAAAGTTCTACACCTAATGAGTTAAAAGATGTATATAATCGTTTAGACTTTTATATTCAAGAGTTCATTGAGATTAAAAAAAATTTAGATAATAATATAAAGACATATACAAATTCATTTTCAGATAAATTTTTTTCTGAGCAAGTTTTATTTATAGCTGAAAGTTATATTGTTAGTTTAAGACAACAACAAAACTTAATAATTGCATTACAAGAAAAAAAAGTAGATGCAAAAAAACTGGTTTATTCAAGTTATTTAATACCTATATATCATTATATTACTTTAGGAGACCAAATGACGGCATATGTTGATACTTATTTTGTAGTAATATAAGTGCATTAAAGAATTTATTTATAGCTAATAATAAATATTTAAAACTAGATAACTTTTAACATAAACTTAATTTTATTATTCATTTTTAAAAGCAATATATTACTAAAATAGTATTAACTAATATATATAATTAAATAAAAAATAATATATAAAATTAAAAATTTCTCAATTACATTAAGCTGATAATTGAGAATTTTTTTTATATACTATTTATATAGTATATAATTCAACTAATAGTTAATTTATTTAATTTTAAATTAACTATTATTCAAGGGAATTTAAAAAATTTCCATATATTAATCCAAAATAATTAATAACAGATGAAATTAATAAAAAAGGTTAAATTTAAATCTTTTTTATATTTTAGATTAATTTTCATTAATTATGAAGAAATAGCTATTTTACAAGCATTAAAACTTAATATGATATGTATTTAAATATTAATACTGAATTCACTAAAAATTAAGTATCTAATTTATATTATTTTTCAGTATAATATAATTACTTAATGTCTTTCTATATAAAGTTTTATAATTAAGTAGGGGTATAATATGAAAAAACTAGCTTTTATTATAAAAAATATTTTGAAATTCTGGTATTGGCAAGATATAGAAAAGTCTAATATTTTTATAAGGCTTATGAATCTTGGAATGGCTTTATTTTTAAGTTTTTGTCTTTTAGTATGGATGTATGGAGAAAACTTTAATATTATATTAAGATTATTTATAAGTATTTATGGAGTTCTATGCTTCATGTCTTTTTGGCCAGTTTCATATTTATTTGATGAAAAGGACAAGGTAAAAGGAAGTACATTTTACATATTTCAAAATATTTCAGTATTTTTCTCTATTATTATATTAGTTGTTTATATACTGAAGAATTATGATAGAGTTAAAAGCTAGTAATATAATCAAAAGTAAACCAATATAATTTAAAAAATATAATCTTAAAATCAAAAGTTTATAATATAAAAATAAACTGATAAAATATAAAAATAGTATTTTATCAGTTTTATTTTTTATCTTAATATTCATAAGTTACTATGTGTTCAATCTCATTCTTAAGATTAGTTAACTTTTCTCTAAAGAATGTAGGATAAGCGCGATAATTACTTAGTTCTTCTATTGGAATCCAATACATTATTTCCTTAACTTCACTAGTATAGCTATTACTATTTAAATTACGTGTTCCTCTAGGTTTCATTAAAAAATAAAAACATATTTCATGACAGTTTTTACCTTCCAAACTTCCATCACCTTTAAAGAAGTTTTCATGTATAAATACCAATCTATCAACTTCATATTCAACTCCTGTTTCTTCAAAGACTTCACGCTTTACAGCTTCTTCAGCTGATTCTCCCATATGTACTCCACCACCAATAGAATAGTAGTAATCTTCCCTTTCATTACTAGCGAAAAGAACAGACTCATCTTCAATAATAATTGCACCAGCACGATAACGAAACCAGTTACTTTCCTTTACAAAACCACAATCATATTCCATAATATTAAACCTCTCAAAATTATACTTTAAGATTAATTTTATTCCTTATAAAAAAATATTTCTAGTATTTTTTACATTTTATTCAATTTATAATCCATGAAGGATATATAATAAAAATATAAATACTTGTACCAAAGTTTATAAGATAACTGTGAAGTTACAAGAGTAATTAATTTAATAGAGATTATTTTCATAGTATTTTAACTATGATTGCTATAGAAACTGTAGAAAAAGATTAAGCAGAAGTTAATTAAATCTTTGAAGCAGTTTATTTAGGTGTTATAGGAGGAATAGAAAATGAGATTATTACTAAGTGATAAAGAGTTAAATATTAATTTTTTAGAGAGTGATGAAAATAAATATATTGATTTATCTAAGCTTAGAATTTCAAATTGTATAGGATGTTTTGGTTGTTGGACTAAAACTCCTGGAAAGTGTGTTATCCGTGATGATGCAGTAAAGGTTTATCCTATTATTGCAAAGAGTGATAAGGTTATTTATGTAAGCAAAGTTAAATATGGTTCTTATGATACAGTGATGAAAACTATGCTTGAGAGAGCTATTCCAATTCAGCAAGCCTTTATTCGTCTTTTAAATGGGGAGGCTCATCATGTTCAGCGTGATGTTGCTATGAAGGAGGCTATTATTATTGCATATGGAAATATAGAAGATGAGGAAAAAGAAATATTTAAAAGGTTAGTAGAGCGTAACTCTCACAATATGAATTTCAAAAGTTTTAATGTTATTTTTGTAGGTGAAGAGAATTTAGAAGAGGTAGTAGATAAGGAGGTTAGAAAATGGGAAGAGTAATTATTATAAATGGGAGTCCAAGAGCACCAAGATCTAATTCTAAAGAGTATGGAGAAATCTTTAGCAGTTATTACAAAGGACAAGCTGATACTTTTAATATTACAAAAAATAATCATAAAGAGATTTGTAGTAAGATAGGAGAGTATACAGATATACTACTTGTTTTTCCACTTTATGCAGATGGACTTCCAGTTACAATGCTTAACTTTTTAAAGGTTCTTGAAGAAAATCCACCAAAAAATAAACCTAAAGTAAGTGTAATAGTAAATTGTGGATTCATAGAGCCAGAGCAAAACAATGTTTGTATTGATATGGTTAAATTATTTTGCAAACAAAATACATATGAGTTTAATTCAGTACTATCAATTGGTGGTGGTGAAGCTATTTTAGGAACACCTTTTAAAATCTTTGTAAAATGGAAAATAAAAAAATTAGGAAAGTCTATTTATAATAACACTCCTGAAAACTTAAGGGTTACCATGCCTATATCAAAAAAGATGTATCTTAAGGCCTCTACAAATTATTGGATTAACTATGGAAAAAGAAATGGTATTACAAAATCACAGATGGAAACCATGAAGATTGAATAGTTATTTATTCTATTAGGATAATAAATGTTATTTTTGAATTTAAATTAACTTTAAAGTTTATAAGTTATAATAAAATAATAGGTTTTAAAAAGAATAAAATCTATTTAATAGAGGACTCTATATTAATAATTATATTTTATAATTAAAAAATACATAATAAATTTTATATCCTTAGGCATTTAGATAAGTTGCCTAAGGATATATTTTTATTATTAAAAATTAATTGAGTTTAAGGAAGAAACAATCTAACTTTTAACAGTTTAACCTATAGTTAAATTATTTAATTTTAAATTAACTACTATTCAATTGTAGCTTAGTATATCACTTGATAAAATAATACTATCAAAAGCTTTTGTTATTATTATTTTATCAAGGAGTAGAGATTATATGAGAATAAATGAGATTATAAAAGAGAAAAGAAATGCTCAAGGGTTAACTCAGGAACAAGTTGCCATGTATCTTGGAGTATCAACGCCTGCAGTGAATAAATGGGAAAAGGGAACTTGCTATCCAGATATTACATTACTACCAGCTTTAGCAAGGCTTTTAAAGGTTGATTTAAATACCTTACTTTCATTTAAGGAAGATTTATCAGAGCAAGAGATAGGAGTTTTTGTTAATGAGTTAGTAAAGATAGCTAATAATGATGGATTTCATATAGCTTTTGAAAAAGCCATGGACAAAATCTATGAGTATCCTACCTGTGATAAATTGATTTTAACAGTTTCTACAGTGATGCAAGGAAGCCTGTATATGTTTGGAGTTGAAAGTAAGGAGAAGTATGAAGAGCAGATAGAAGAGTTTTATATTAAATTAACAAGAAGTGATGATATAGAGATTAGAAATCAAGCAGTTTCTATGCTTATAAACATATATTTAGGAAGAAAAGAGTATGGGAAAGCACAGGAGTGTGTGGATAAATTACCTGATATTACTTACGATAAAAAAGTATTACAAGGAAATATTTATAATAAATCTGGTGAATTTCAAAAGGCTGCTGAAATTTTTGAACAGAAGTTACTTTCAGCCACTACTGATATATTTATAAGTTTAATTTCTATGCTTGAAATAGCCTTAAAAGAAGGGCGCAATGAGGATGCTAATTATTTTGCAGAAGTTATAGATAAGACAACAAAATTATATGATTTATGTGAGTATAATTCATATAGTGGGTATTTTGAAGTATACAAAGCAGAAAAAGATGTAGAAAACTTTTTACTTGTATTAAAGAAAATATTAGATGTAATGGGCAAAAAGTGGGAGCCATCAAAATCTAAATTATATAAGCATATAAAAAGTAAAGGAGACGAAGAGGGATTTAATGAGCAACTTCTTTCTAACTTTGTAAACATTCTAAAAAATGATAGCGATGGTGAATTAGATTTTTTAAAGGATAATGAGGAATTTAATAATTTATTAAATTCATCTATATAATAAAACTTTAGATATAAAAATTATTATTTAAGGGAAATTAAAACATTACCATATATTAAACTCAAAATCATTAATAACAGATGAAATTAATAAAAGAGGTTAAATTTTAATCTGATTTTAATCTTTCTTATATTTTAGATTAATTTTCTAAAAGTATTATATAACCAAGATGAATAAGGAAATTAATTCGTGGAGGTAATATAAATGGAAAGAAATGAAATGATTAATATTTTAATTAGAAAGGCTAATATAAATGAGGAAGAGGCACAAGAGGTGCTAGAAAAATGTAATTGGGATCTTTTAGATGCTATTGTTTACTTAGAGAGAAGAGGAAAAGTAGAAAATAATGAAGTTACAGCACTCACTATAGTTGAGATGAAGGAAGAAAAAGAAGATAAGAAAAAGCAGGATGAGAAATTTGGTGGCATTGGAGAAATTGTTGGAAGAATGTTTAGGTTTATAGGTAAAATTATAAGAAAAGGAACTAAAAATTTCCTTGAGATTAGAAAAGACAAGGAAAAACCAATAAGAATATCTTTAACAATATCAATCCTCTTCTTAATATTTTTATCAGTACCAACTATAGTTTTATTAATCGTAGGATTATTCTGTGGATATAAATATTCAATTTCAGGACCTGACTTTAATTATGATGGAGTAAACAATATTTTTGAAGAAGTATCAAAGTCAGCAAATCATATTAAAAAAGATTTTAAAGAAGGATATGAAAAATAGTTTTTAGATAGTACTATTAAAGGAGCTACATCAAAACTCTTATATAAAATTTTATAAATATATTCCGAGAATTACTGAATTTTAAGTGAAAGTCTAAATTTTAATTTAGATTCTTGAACTTATTAAATGGAACTTTAGTTATATTGTAGTCATTAATTATAGCAATTACTTCTAATAATTTGATAAAGCTCAGAACTTAAGTGAAAATCCAAATTTTAATTTGGCAATTTGAACTTATGCAATGGAACATAAGTGACATTGTATTCCTATTAATACGATGCTTAGCTTATTAACGCAAATTATTCTACGTAATAGCTTAAATTCTAAAGGTCATTCAGATATTTTCTTTATATTATTTATAAAGTTTTATTAACAAGTTATTTTGATATAGCTCCTTTATTTTTGTGGTGTGGAAATATCAGGGGAATGGTATAATTTAATTATTATAAAGAGAATTAAAGTGGGAGATTAAAAGCTTTAATACTAATATAGGAGTAATGAGCTTCAGTAAATATGGAGGATTATTTATGGAAAAGCTTAAACTTGTAGATAAGTTAAAAAATAAAGCTAATATAAGCTATGAAGAAGCTAAAGATGTTTTAGAAAAGAGCAACTGGGATATGCTAGAGGCTATGCTATATTTAGAAGCACATGGAAAGGTGCAAAAGCCTTCCATTAGTATATTTTATACCAATGAATCCAAAGAAAGTTACAATGAAAATGGAGAAGAAGTTAATCTTAAAAAAGATACAAATGAAAATAATTTTGAAAATAAAAATAGTTTTGAAGGAGTTTTTGAAGCTATATGCAAAGCTATAGATACTTGCAATAATATATTTATTGAAATAATAAGAAATAGTAGAGTGATTTTAAAAATTCCTTTTACTGTACTAATTGTACTTTTGTTTTTTGCATTTTGGATAGTTATACCTTTAATGATAATTGGACTATTCTTTAATATGGAATTCTTAGTATCTTCTAAAAAGATTGATGTAGATAAAATAAACAAAGTATTTAAGGAAACATCAAAAGTAGTTAAAGACGTAAAAGGTAAGTTTACTAACCATATGCACTAAAAAGAATTCTTACTTAAGGGGGTTAATGAATGATTAAGATTTTGATTGTTGAAGATGAAGAAAAAATAGCAAGATTCATAGAATTAGAGTTAATTCATGAAGGATATAAAGTAATAAAAGCAGATAATGGGAGAACAGGTCTTGAAATTGCAGAGAGAGGAGAAGCTGACTTAATTATTCTAGATGTTATGCTTCCAGAAATTAATGGTCTTGAAGTATTAAGAAGAATCAGAAAGGTATCAGAAGTTCCTATTATAATGCTTACAGCAAGAGATGCTGTAATGGATAAGGTTTCAGGGCTAGATGCTGGAGCTGATGATTATATAACAAAGCCTTTTGCTATAGAGGAATTGCTTGCAAGAATAAGAACAGCTCTTAAAAAGAGAGTATTTACAGTGAAAAAAGATGAAGATGTAATAAGATGTGGATTATTAACCTTAGACAAGATGAGACATAAAGTAATGTATGGTGATACAGAAATAGAATTAACTAATAGAGAATTTACTTTGTTGCAAATATTAATGGAAAACAAAAATATAGTATTAACTAGAGATGTGCTTATAGAAAAGGTATGTGGTTATAACTATGTTGGAGAAACAAATGTAATAGATGTTTACGTAAGATATTTAAGAACAAAGATTGACGATGTTTTTAAGGTTAAAATAATAAGTACAGTACGTGGTGTAGGATACGTAATAAAAGATGAGTAAAAAGAATAAACCTAAAAATGTTACCTCTATTGCAATAAAGATTAATGCTATTTCTGTTAGAGATTTATTTTTTAGATTTTTAGCAATTGACATATGTTTAATAATTATTTTAATTATTCTTTGGTGTATTCAAGCTGAAAAAGATTTCTATGGAGAATTGGTAAAAAATGCACAAAGGTCATTTAACTTTTTCCCTATAGAAAATTCAACCTATACAGTTGTTTGGAGTAATGGAAAGACCATGGTTAAAGAAGCTGGTGCTTTTTTATATTATGTTAGAAAAATAGTTATAATTTTAGGAATAGTAGAAGGAGTATTTTTATTAGAAGAAATAATATTTGGTACAGCTAAAATTAGAAAGACCTTAAAACCACTTAATGAAATAGCAGAAACAGCAAGTAGGCTTAGTAATATGGACTTTGATGAGGAAAAATTTCAAAGTCTTGAAGATGCTATTTCCAAAATAAGTCCTGTAACATCTGATGAGAGAATACATATAGGTGATAGCGAGCTTAAAGGATTAGAGGATGCAATAAACAAGCTTTTAGACAGGATGAGGGATTCTTATAGGCAACAAGCAAGGTTTGTATCAGATGCATCTCACGAACTTAGAACTCCTATTTCTGTAATTCAAGGATATGCTAATATGCTAGATAGATGGGGAAAAAATGATGAGAGCGTATTAGAAGAGTCTATTATAGCAATAAAGAGTGAATCTGAAAATATGAAAAATCTAGTTGAGCAGCTATTATTCTTAGCTAGAGGTATTAATGGAAAGACTCAGCTTACAATAAAGGAATTTTCTTTAAATGATATGATAGATGAAGTTTTTGAAGAGTCTAAGATGATAGATAAAAATCATGTATATAACTACATTGAATCAGAACATATAACTGTTCAGGGTGATATGGCTTTGCTTAAACAAACAGCTAGAATACTAGTTGAAAATGCAACTAAATATACAGAAGAAGGAGAAACAATAACGCTTAAAGTAGGTAAGAATTCTAAAGGAGAAGCTTATTTCTCAATTCAAGACAATGGAATTGGCATGGATGAGAATGATGTGCCTCATATATTTGAACGTTTTTTTAGGGCTGATACAGCAAGAGTTAGAAAAAATGGTGGAACAGGGCTTGGGCTTTCTATAGCAAAGTGGATAATTGATAACCACAAAGGGTACTTTAGTGTTTTAAGTAGAAAAGGAATAGGAACAAGGATAACTGTTTACTTACCACAAAATATTAAGTAGCAAATATAGTTCTAAATTGGATTTAATAGAATGAAAATGGTGTCTTTATAGGGGATAGATACACCATGGTTGTGATTGTAAAAATTAATAATAAGATTAGCATATATTATATAATGAAATTTAAGGAGAGAATATGAAGTTATTAGCAAGTGATTTTGATGGAACATTATTAGTAGATAAAAAAATTAATAAGAGAGATATTGAAGGAATTAAAAATTTACGTAAAAAAGGTCATAAATTCATTATATCTACAGGTAGAACACTTCTAACTATGGAGGGAGTAATTGAAAAATATGACTTAGAGTTTGATTATTTGGTTCTTTGCAATGGAGCTGTAATACTTGATAAGAATAAAAATGTAATAAAAAATAACCTTGTTGATTTTGAGGCAGTTAAAAAGATTGTAGAAGAGTTTGCAGATCAAGATAAAATAATGATTTATTTTGATGATGGAAGTGGAATGAAACTAATAGAAAATAAAAGCGTTGATATGAAAAATCTATATTTTTCTGAAGAAATTGACTTTGATTTAGTAAAAAAAGAAGAGATATTAGATTTAAAAAGTGGAGCAGTAATCTTAAGTATATGCACCTCAGATGCCTCTGTAGAAAGAGGAGAAGAAATAAAGAAAAGATTAATAGAAATCTTTGGTGATGAGCTTTCCATATTCAGAAATCAGTTCTTTGTGGACATATCCTCAAAAGGCTCCTCAAAAGGGGAGGGTCTAAAGGAAGTTTTAAAACTAGAAAACAAAAATCTTAATGATATATACACCATAGGTGATTCTTTTAATGATATATCTATGTTTGAAATAACAGATAATAGCTATACCTTTAACAGAGCAGAAGAGGGCGTAAAGGCACATGCAAATAATCACGTAGACTATGTTCATGAAATTGTTGACCATATAATAAAATAGGGATGAATACTTAATAACAGGATGTTTAAAAGGTAAGAAAAATAGATAAACTTTTCTTACCTTTTTTTTATTTTATAAGATTTAAGTAATAGTAAAGCATTTATTATGAAAATAGGGAATAGTACAAACATTCCTATGAAAAACCAGTGATACTGTATTAAAAATAGTCTTTTAAAAGGCACATCCCAATAGGATACTTCAAAGACAGGGACTGCACCATCACCAGAGAATTCATAAGTTATATCTGTTACTTTCCCATAAACAGTAAGGGAACCAATTTCAGCTGGATCAGAAACGAGGTCATAGGGTGTATTGCCTACAAGTTTTATAAGAGAAGTATTTGCTTCTGGATAAGTATCTTTTAAAAGTTTTTTTAACTTTTTTGAATCTTCTTTAAGATAGTGAGTTGCTCCAGTAACTGCTTGATAATAAACCTTTAGCTTTATATCACCATTTTCAATAGCAGATCTTCCTATTAATTTAATCGGTGAAAATATGAGAAAGGCTAAGAGCAAAGCATAAATTACCACAAAAATCTTTTGAAACTTCATAGTTCACCTCCAATAATTATGTATTTTTCTAAATTATTATGCATGTCTATATTGAAATTTAAAAAGATTTATTTAAAAATAAATTCATACTAAAATTGGAAATATAATAAGATTTTATCATAAAGTAAGTTTAAAAAATTAAACTGAATGTAAAATTTATTAAAGGTGTGTTCTTAGATAAGATTTACCTTATGTTAATTGTTTTCAATAAAGTCTTTTGATATTATTAAAAAGATATTTGGTTAAACATATGAAAAAAAATTAAAATTTTTAGTATTTAAATATAAACTTAATGATTACGAAGGAGAATAACTATGATATTTAAAATTGAGGATAGAGATAGAAAAGAAAAAATATCACGAGAAATACTATGTGAACTTCAAGAGTGGTTTGGGTTGCCAGAGAGTACAGCTGAATATATTACTTATAGTAAGGAAATGTCTTTTGGGGCTGATATAGAAAATAGACAAGTAAGAGGCTTTATTGCACTAAAAGAAACAAGTCCATATACTTTAGAGATTTATGTTATGGGAGTATTAAAAGAATTTCATAGATATAAAATAGGTACTAAGTTATTTAAAGCTTGTTATGATTATGCCAAAGAACAGAGATATTTATATATGCAAGTCAAAACAGTAAAAGAAGGATGTTATGATGTTTAAGATAGAACAAATTCATTTTATAAAAAGCTTGGACTTAAAGAGTTTGAATGCTTTCCTACACTTTGGGACCAATGGAATCCTTGTCAGATTTATATTATGCCTATTAATTAAATTAAAGATATAAACAATGGTAAATCAAATTTCACCTAATAAGTCTAATGCTTCAGTAGCCATAGCTAAAATATTTTCTTGAATATTATTTACGTTTTTAAATCTTTTTTACTATACCACTTAAGAATTTTAGATTCACCAATTTCAGGTGAGGTCTCAAAGGAAGTAGTTGTTGCATAATAAACAAAGTCTATATGTGAATGATTAGGACTTACATCGCCCAAAATTGTGTGTATAGGATTTATGAGTAGTTTTTCACCAGATAAATCACATGATTTTTTTAGATTTATGTCTATGGGATTATATAAAGTTACATTTAATCCAGCTTCTTCTTTTGCTTCACGAATATATGCTTCTTTAGGCAATTCATTTACTTCAATATGTTCACCTAAAGGGAGCATTTTTTTAGCTTTCTTATGTAAATGTAATAATACCTTATTTTAATATAAAATTATATAATTCTTGGTATTATTAATGAGAATAAAAATAAATAGCTTGCAATAAATGTTAAATTTTTAATCCAATAGTATTATTAAAGTTTATATATTTAAAGTTATACTCAAATATGAATTGAAAATTTTTTGAATAAATTTTAATTATATTTAACTTCAGATTTATTCTTGTTTTAAAGTGTAATCGTTTGTTTTTGTGATAAAAATATTATCTTGCTATATTTTTTAATTTTATATTTTAAAATAAAGTGTTAAAAATGTTAAAAGTTGTTTTAAAAAAATTATTAAATATGCTATAATCTGTAGAATAATGGATAAATTTAAATAATATAGTGGGAGTTAATTTATGAAAAAAAGTAAGAGGTTTATAATGCTTATACTCTTTTTTCTTGTATTTATAATGTTATTTTTATGTCATGGATTAATTATAAATAAAGAGCAAAGAAAAACCTTATTGAAAATTGGATTTTATGATGACTACCCTCATTTTTATATTGACCATAAAGCCAATATCTGTGGATATTATAAGGATATAACTGAAAAATTAGCTGAAAAACTTAATTTTAAGATTGAATATGTAAATGGAAAAGCTCCAGATCTTTTAAAAGAACTTAAAAACGGAGAAATAGATTTAGTATTTGGAATAAAAAAACTTCCTGAGAGAGAAGAATTCTTTGAGTTTACAAATAAATCTATAAATAATGAGCTAAAGCTTATATATACTAATACTGATATAAAATATGGTGATTTAGAAGCCTTAAATGGCATGAAAATGGGATATATAGAGGGAGAATTAGATAATGAATGGATATTAGATTATCTAAGAAAAAGAAATATAAATGTTGAACTAGTTAAGGGATCTTCTTATAAAGCAATAAAAACTTTATTAGCTGATAATAAGGTGGATTTTATTGTAGATAATCCAGATAGTGATATAAAAAATAAAGGAGAAAATATTAGAGAAATTTTTGAATTTTCATCTGGACCAAAATATATTGTAGCAAATAAGAATAATAATGAGTTAATAAAAAAATTTGATGGATCACTTAGTACAATTAATCTTAATGGATATCTTGATAATAACCATTATTTTAAAAAAACTCATAACTTTATCATTGCTATTACTAATAAGAATGTAATTACTTTAATTATTTTTATTATATGTATAATTATATTTAAGAGGGTTAAAAAGAGAATAGTTAAAATCTTTAAAAAGAAAAAAATATATAATGATCTAAAAAAAGATAATTATATTTTGTATTATCAACCAATAGTGGATTTTAAACATAATAGAGTAAGAAGCGTTGAGGCTTTATTGCGTTTAAGGAAAGACGGCAAATTACTAACTCCATATCATTTTATGAAGGTGATAGAAGACGCCAATATGATGAAAGAAATTACATTGTGGGTCTTAAAGAGAGTAATTAAAGATTACAATATTATAAGGTGTTACGACAATATCAATGAAAAAGACTTTTATATTTCTCTAAATGTATCTTTTAATGAGATAAAAGATAGAGAATTTTTAAAGAAAATAGTTGAAATAGTTAATGATAACAAAATAATAAAAAATAGTATTTGTTTAGAGATTGTAGAAAAGTTTGTAGTAGGTGAAATAGAAAAAATACAAGAAAATATCAACTTTTTACAAGACAATGGTATTTTAATCGCAATAGATGACTTTGGTGTGGAGTACTCAAATTTAGATTTATTAAAGAAAATAGATTCTAATATTATTAAAATAGATAAGTTTTTTGCAGATGGAATTAATGATTCAGAAATAAGCCTTAAAGTAATAGACTTTATATTAGATATATGTAGATTATCAGATAAGTCTATAGTTATTGAGGGGATAGAGGAAAAAGAGCAGGTTGATATAATAAAAACCTTTCTTTATGAAAAAATTTATATTCAAGGATATTATTTCTCAAAGCCATTAGATATTAAAAGTTTAAAAGCTTATACCTTTTAGAATAAACTTATGGATATAATTACTTAATTTAATAAATAATAAAATAAGTAAATATTTAAAGGAAATAAGTAAGAAGAATAGAAGTAAGTAATTAGTCTTATTTTAGGAGGTAAAAAAGGTGAAGATTGGAAGAGTAAGAGAGGATGCTAATGATGCCTTTGAAAGCTTAATTGGATTTGAATTTATTTTATTAGATTTAAAGATTAAAGATAAATTTATGGTACTAAATCCTTTGACAACAGAGGGCTTTGAAAAGTTTTATTATGAGATTTTTAAAAGGTTTGGGAAAGATGTAATCAATAAAAAATACAAAGATTTCTTAAAATATATGATGAGTGAAGAGTGTGGGTTTGATATTTGCTCAGATATAGACAACTTTAAGAATCTAAGAGATTTTACTGATGATGATAAGAAAAATTATAATTTTGCTCTAGAAAACTTCAAGGGCAAATATGGTTTGCAATAAACAGTATTTTAATCAAAAATCTTAATAGTTCTTTAGAAGAAAACCTTCTAAAGCATAGTTTGCAATAAAACTTATGTTAATCAATAATTAAGCTATTAAAGGTAGAAGAAGTTTATAAGATTTTAAAATAAGCAGTATAGTAAGGCATATACTAAAAATGATTTTAAAATATAAAAATACATCTTTGTAATAAAGTAGTAAGCTATATTCTATAGAATTTAAAAAATTAGCTTTTGCTTAAGTGAAAGTTAAAGTATATTAATACCTAAGATAATATTTGCCTTTTTATTAACAATGGGGCCTTGTTAAAGTCTATATTAAGACCTAACTTGATTTTTCAAAGAGTTTCTATAAATAATGAAACTTTAATGAATCATTAAGAAGGTCTTTTATTTTTAGAATAAATGAATTGGATTAAAAGGAATATGTAACATCATTTTATATATAGGCATAGTATATTACTATAACGAAATTACCATATATGTAAAGGATGGATAAATAATATGTATGATTGTACTGATGACAAATTTAAATTAGAGTATGCACGTGCATATATATTACCTCAGAAATATGAAAACTTATATTCAATCTGTAAAGGTTTCTGGAAGGGAACAATCTTTAAAGACTTATACAGACCATATAAAGAAAAGAAAGAATGTTAATGAGGTGAAATTATGAAAGCACTAGAATTATTAGATGATATACAAAAGTTACAATTTTATGCAGTGGAATTAAATCTTTATCTTGATAATTTCCCAGAAAACAGAAAAGCTACTGAGGACTATAAAGAAATATCTTCAAAATTAAGCGAATTAATAGAAAGATTTGAATGTGAATATGGACCTATAAGAAATTTTGGAGATGCTTATGTAGAAAACCCAGTTGCATGGATTGAACAACCTTGGCCTTGGGAAATTAAATGTTAGGAGGATTTAATTATGTGGTATTATGTAAAAACTTTAGAATATCCAATAAACTTAAAGTGTAACGATCTTAGAATGGCAAAGTTTTTAATATCTCAATATGGTGGACCAGATGGAGAGTTAAGTGCAGCACTTAGATATTTAAATCAAAGATATACAATGCCAACTAATAAAGCAAAGGGATTATTAACTGATATAGGAACAGAAGAAATGGCTCACGTAGAAATGATTGCAACTATGATTTATCAATTAATGGATAATGCTTCCCTTGAAGATTTAAAGAAAGCAGGACTAGCTGGTCATTATACAGATCATGGAAAGGCATTATATTATGCAGATGCTCAAGGAAATCCATGGACAGCAACTTATATTCAAGCAAAGGGTGATGTTATAGCTGATTTACATGAAGATATGGCAGCTGAGCAAAAGGCTAGAGCAACTTACGAATGGCTTATAAACTTAACTGATGATCAAGATATAAAGGAAATCTTACGATTCTTAAGAGAAAGAGAAATTGTTCACTTCCAAAGATTTGGTGAAGCATTAATGGATGTTCAAGACAAAATGAAATGTAAAAAATAAGTAGAACAAAAGGGCTATATCAAAATTAATTTTGATAAATGCCCTTTATTTATATTTTTTTACAACTTGAATAAGAATCAATATATTGTATTCTTTAATTATATTTTATTATATGGGAGAGATTAAAAATATAATAGTTCTATCTATTGGTACTTTTAAAAAATATAATAAAAAGCTATTTAATCTCTTTACAAGCTAATTCATAACCACCACGAGCCATTGTAATTTCTACTTCATAGATCACATTGTCTAATTTAAAGATTACAGGTTTTTCTTTACTTATAAATTCAACATTACTTTCTTGCTTTAAAATCGTATCGCATATGGTATTAGCTGAAGGGTACTGTAATGAATCCTTTAGCTCAACAACAAAGGTTTTCCTAAAAAGTTTCATTATTAAAATCACTCCTTTTTATAAAATTATATGCTTAGATATTATATATTTACATTCATTATATCAGGATAGTGTTACTTATAAAGAATTTTAATGAAATGTTTACTTAAAATACATAATATAAAATAATTTTACATGTTATAATAAAGTTGTAATAAAAGTAAAAATATGTATATAAATATTGAAGGTGTATTTTAAACTAAAGTATAGTCTTTAGATGAAGGGTGACTTTTATTTAACTATTAAATTTAAGGCTATGATTTTATTTTATTAATATTGTCACACGATATAATCAACATATTAAAAGTTTAGAATACATTTTTAATATAAGTGTACAATTAATAAACAATTAAATAATATATTAATTAGTTATAAGGGAACTAGTTATTTAGATTTAATAAGTTTATTAAGTTTAATTTTTACTAGATTATTTTAGGAGGTGTTATAGAGGGGAAAATTGATATTATGTAAACTACAAAATTCATTATGAATTTTATAGTTTAAGAAAACGTTTTAAAGCAATCATAAATAAATATATTCTAATTTATAATCTGTTAATTTACTATGAAAAATTAGTTTGATTCTTTCAGAAAAAAAGGGGTTCTTAAAGAATCAATTTAACAGTTAGTGGAATTTATAGGGGGAATATTAATATGATGAAATATTTTCAGAAATTAGGTAAATCTTTAATGCTACCAGTTGCTGCACTTCCAGTAGCAGGTATATTAATGGGAATTGGATATTGGCTAGACCCATCTGGATGGGGTGCTAATAGTGTAGTATCAGCATTCTTATTAACATCTGGTGGAGCTATTATAGATAACATGGCAATCTTATTTGCTATTGGGGTAGCTGTTGGTATGTCAGATGATAATGATGGAGCAGCAGGTTTAGCAGGTTTAGTATCATGGCTTATGATAACTACATTATTATCTAGTGCAGTTGTTGCAATGATGCAAGGAGTAGATGTTGAAGCTGTTAACCCAGCTTTTGGAAAGATACAAAACCAATTTATAGGTATCGTAGCCGGTTTAATAGGAGCTGGTTGTTATAATAGGTTTAAAAATACTAAATTACCAGATTTCTTAGGATTCTTTAGTGGAAGAAGATGTGTTGCTATAGTAACAGCACTTGCTTCAATAGTAGCTTCTTTAGTTTTATACTTTGTATATCCTGTAATATATAGCGCATTAGTTTCATTTGGTGAATCAATAATAGCTATGGGACCAATAGGAGCTGGTGTTTATGGATTCTTCAATAGATTATTAATACCACTTGGTTTACACCATGCTTTAAACTCAGTATTCTGGTTTGACGTTGCTGGTATAAATGATATAGGAAACTTCTGGGCTGGAACAGGTACTTTAGGACAAACTGGTATGTATATGTCAGGTTTCTTTCCAGTAATGATGTTTGGTTTACCTGCTGCTGCTTTTGCAATGTATCGTTGTGCAAAAACTAATAAAAAGAAGGCTGCTGCTGGTATATTATTAGCTGCTGCTTTATCATCATTCGTTACAGGAGTAACTGAACCATTAGAATTTGCATTCATGTTCTTAGCACCTGCTTTATATGTAGCTCATGCTTTATTAACAGGAATATCTATGGCAGTTGTTGCTGCTTTACCAGTAAGAGCAGGATTTAACTTTAGTGCTGGCTTAGTAGACTGGATATTAAGTTTTGCATCACCAATGGCATTAAACCCATTATACTTATTAGGTATAGGTTTAGTATTTGGAGTTATATACTACTTAGTATTCGTAGTTATGATAAAGAAATTTGACTTAAAGACTCCAGGTAGAGAAGATGATGAGGATGATGATTCAAATGCAGTTTTAGCAAATAATAACTACACTGAAGTTGCAAAAATCATCTTAGAAGGACTAGGTGGACCTTCTAATATTACTTCAATTGATAACTGTATAACTAGATTAAGATTAGAAGTAAAAGACAGCACACTAGTTAATGAGAAAAAGATAAAATCATCTGGTGTTTCAGGAGTTATAAGACCTGGAAAAACAAGTGTTCAAGTTATAGTTGGAACACAAGTACAATTCGTAGCTGACGAGTTTAAGAAACTTTGTAAGTCTAAAAATTACGTATAATAATTAATATGGTTTTAAAGTTTTAATATAAAGTTTTTATATAAAAAGTTTAATCTTTAGATTAAGACTTTTTAATAAAGAAATAATAAAGTATCTCTTATATTTAAAAATAATTCCAGTAGAGTAGTTAGATATTTCTACTGGAATTTTTTTATAATAAACCCCAATTGTATAGAATTTAAGTGAATTTAATAAATCTAAAGATTTTAATTAATTTGTATATATTGTAAAATAAATTAATATAATTATTAGAATATAGATTGGGGAGATTTTATGAAACCAGCAGATTTAACAGGAATTCTAGTACTTGCTTTTTTAGGGGGAGGAATATTAACCTTTTTAGGGGTAATAATTAAATATTTTAATTGTGGAGATATACTAAACGGCTTTTATGAAAAGAAGCATGATAAAGAGAAAGTATCTAGAATTGTTGGAATGGATTTTTTGATAATTGGATTAAGTGTAATAATAATTGCTCTTATTAGTATATTTATAGATAAGAAATATTATAATGCTATAATGATAACCCAAGGAATTATTATTGTTTTGGGATTAATAAAAGCTTTATATGATCAATTCTTTAAATGTGGTAAAAATTAATTATAAATAAATATGAAGATGGGGTGTTTTTATGTTTAAATTAAATCTAAAAGAAGAAGATATTCTAATGAAGATTACAGTTATGAAACAAGTGAGTAATAAGGATGCAGCTATAAATTTTGTATCAAATTTAGTAACTGGAGCTGGTGGAGATGTGGCATATAAAGTAAATCTAATTGTAACTAAGGATTCTCTTTATTTAGAGCATGTAGGACATGCATCCTTAGGTTATGCTGAAGAAACAAGAGAGGTTGATCAGATACCATTTAAAGATTTAAAAGAATTTTCAGTAACTACTAAAGATGAAAATGAAGAAGTAAAAATAGTAACTGCTAATAAGGAATTTAATCTTTTTAGAGATAATTCAAAAGGTGATAATTTAGCATTAACTATGGCTAAGGTAGTAGAAGATTTAAAGTAATATAGCTTTAAATTAATATAAAACTATAAAAATACATGTGTTTATTTAATTTTACAAATTAATAATATAATTAATAAATGAAAAGCTAGCAAGAAAAAAATAAAAAATCTTGCTAGCTTTTTATTTATAGTATAACTTCTATAAATTAATGTTTTTAGAGTTTAATTTTATTTATAAAGTGATTTTATAAAAGATGAATAAAATGTAAAAAGTATAAAAAACAAGTCGTTTTTTATAATATTACATAAAAAATTAGAATATCTTATATTGAATATAGGATTAAATTTTTGTATTATATAAATACTAAAATAATATATTGGCAAACCTAGGGAAATCTAGAGACGCAAAGCTAAAGGGGCTAAGGTTATATGATAACTATGCTAGCCAGTTGCCGAAGAATTAATATTCTTTGTTTTAATAGAGTTAATTTATAAATATATACTTAAGTATATATTTATTTTTAGAACTGTTTTTATGCAACTATCCTTTAATTAATATTAAGGATAGTTTTTTTTAGTAAAAATACTTTATTAAATGGTATAGGCGTAGAGAGATGACTCGTGGTTACATAATAATATGAGGGGGAAAATTATGAAGAAAAAAATATCTAAAATTCTTATTGCATCAATGATAATGTCAAATGCAAGTCCTATTTTGAATGTTTATGCTAGTGAGGTAATAAAGGAAAAGATAAGTTCTATAGAAGAAAGCGTAATAAATCAAGCATCTATAAATCAATTCAATTTAAATAGCTACGAGAATTTTGATGCATATAATCAAAAGTACAAAGTACAGAGAAATGAAATAGTTTCAATAACAAATAATGGGGGACAATATTCAACAAGTTCTATAGACAAAGCTATAGATGGTGACTTGGCTACTCACTGGGAAACAGGAAGAGAAAATAGTTCTGATTTCACAAATGAAGTTGTAGTAGAATTTAATGAGTTAGAATCAATAGATAGAATAGCATATGCAACAAGACAAGATGGAGCAAGAGGAAAGGGATATCCAACAGAGTTTGATATATATGCTTCACAAACTGGAAATGATAATGACTTTAAATTAGTTTCTCAAGGGACAAGTAAGTCAACAGGAAGTCTTATGGAGTTTAAGTTTGATACAGTACAAGCTAAAAAACTTAAATTCGTATTTAAATCAGCTGATAGAGATTGGGCAAGTGCTTCAGAGTTTTGGTTTTATAAGGAAGATAAAATCATGGATAAGGTGAACTCCATATTCACAAATGAAGGAAAAAATAAGGTGAATCCAGAGTTTGACACTATAGAAAAATTAGATGCTTTTGAAAATGAGATTAAAGATCATCCATTTTATGAAAAGTTTAAAGAAATAATAGAAAATGCTAAGTTAGTTTTACAAGGAAACAATGTAGTTTACAAGGATGCCTTAGTAAGTAAATTTAAAGATTTTAATGATGAATCATTAAAAAAATATAATGAACTATTTAAGATAAATACATCATCAATAACAACTAATGGAGGAAGTTATGCAGAAAATACAATAGAGAGAGCTATTGATGGAGATGTTAATACAAAATGGCATTCTGGAAAGCAAAATAGTTCAGATTTTACAAATGAGGTAATAATTACTTTAGATAAATTAGAGACTTTAGATAGAGTAGTTTACACAAACTTAAATATGAGAGGATTTGCTGAGGCCTTTGATATATATACATCAAAGACAACTTCTGGAGATACCTTTGAAAAAGTTACTTCAGGAAACAGTGAAGTAACAAAAGGTTCAGTAGAAATTAAGTTTAATCCAACAGAGGCAAGAAGAGTTAAATTTGTATTTAAAAAAGGATATGAAAATTGGGCTTTAGCATCAGAATTTACTTTCTATAAAGAAGATCAGTTAAGAGATAAAATGAGTAGATTATTCACAGATAGCACTATGAGTCAAGTATCTGAAGAATTTAATACTTTAGAAAAAATAGAAAAGTTAGAATCAGAAGCTAAGAAGCATCCTTTTTATAATGATTATAAAGAAGAGATAGAGAATGTTAAGTTAATTATTGAAAATAAAGAGGTTCAATATACTGATGCTAAAGTATCTGACTTTTTAAATCCAGATAATAAATTACTTAAAGCTTATGATGCTATCTATAAGTTAGATAAGAGCAAAATAAAATCAATAAAAACTAATGGTGGACAATATGCATCAGAATCTATAGATAAAGCTATAGACGGAGATTTCAATACAAAATGGCATTCAGGAAAGCAAAATACAGAAAACTTTACAAATGAAGTTGAAATAGAATTAGAAGAATTAACTACATTAGATAGAATAGTATATACAGCACCTCGTGGTTCAAATAGAGGTTTTGCTGAAGCTTTTGATATTTATGCATCAAGAACAACTAAGGGAGATAATTATCAAAAGGTAACTAGTGGCAATGCTAATATAACTCAAAATTCTGTAGAAATAAAATTTAATCCAACAGAATTTAAGAGAATTAAATTTGTATTCAAAAAAGGTTATGAAAACTGGGCTTGTGCTAGTGAATTTGGATTATATAAAGAAGATAAAACATCAGATAAAGTTGATAAACTATTTACAAATGGATTAATGAATGAATTATCAGAAGACTTTAATACAGAAGAAAAATTAGCTTCATTAGAGGAAGAGGTAAAAAATCATCCCTTAGTAAATTTATATAAGGAAAAATTAGAACTTGCTAAAGAAGTATTAGCAGGAAATACAGGATCTACTGTATTTGAATTACAAAGTAGAGGAAACTCAATTAAAGAATCTCAAAAAAGAAAGGTTTGGAATTTCCAAGACTGGCAACCAACTGGCTATGCAGTAAAATCTGGACAAGTAATAACTGTTTATGTTGATGTGGAAGATGGAAAGCCAACACCAAAATTAGTATTTAAACAAATGGATAGTCAGCATAACGGAGATGTTACTATAAGTTTAAGCAAAGGTAAAAATGTAATAACTATACCAGAAAAACCTACAAATGAGTTAAGACCAGGAACAGCTAAGGCAGGTGTACTTTATACAAGTAACCCATACACTTCAGAAGAACAAGGAAGAAAGCCTAAAATAAGAATAGAGGGTGCTATAAACTATCCAAACTATATAAAAGGCATTGATAATGATGAAGAAGTTATGAATGATCTTGAAGAATATGTTGATTTATTAAAAAAGGATCCTCAATTACCAGATGTATTTGATGTATTTAGTGATAAAACATTAGTTAACGTAACTGCAACCTATGCTTTAAATTGGTATAAAAATAATAATAAATTACCAAGTGAAACTGCAAATAAAAGTGATGAAGTAATTAAAGAAACTATGAAATATTGGGGATTTGATGAATCTAGTGAGGTTAACTCTGACTTTAACTTTAGATATATAAGTATGCTTAAATGGTTAGACAATGGAGGCTTTATGAATGCTGGAAATGGAATAACAGGATTTAATAAAGCAGAGCAAGGTGGAGCGTTAGGCGTAGATACTGGTTGGGGATTTATGCATGAAATGGGTCATAATTTTGACACTAATAATAGAACTATAGTAGAGGTAACTAATAATATGCTTCCACTTCATTTTGAGAGAATTAAAGGTGTACCATCTAATATAACTAGACAAAATTTATGGGAAAGAAACATATTACCAAAGGTGGCTTTAGATGATTATTCTAATAATGAATATTATCCAGAAAGTGATAAATCTTTATTATCTCATGTAGCCCCTTTATGGCAATTACAGTTATATGATAAAACTTTCTGGCCAAGATTTGAACAAGAATTTAGAAGTAGAGATATAGGTGGTGGAAGTTGGGAAAATAAACACAATGCATGGGTTATGGCTGCATCAGATGTGTTTAAGTTAGACTTATCAGAGCATTTTGAAAGACATGGAATGGATGTATGGAAAGAGACTAAGGAATATACATCTAAATATCCTAAACCATCTAATAAATTATGGTACGCAAATGATAAAATGTACTTAAATAAAGGTGGAGTATTTACAGAAAATCTTAAGTTCGAGGCAGAAGCAAAAATAGTAAACGGAAATGATGTATCAATTTCTTTTGATATAGATAATGAAAATAAAAACAATGTTATAGGATATGAAATATCTAGGGATGGCAAAACAATAGGATTTACATCAACAAATAATTTTGTTGATCACGGAGCTAATATAGATGAAAACCATGAATACAGTATAGTTGCTTATGACAATGAAATAAATCCTAGTAAGCCTTATAATTTTAAATTACATGCTCCAAGTATTAGTGCACAACAAAAGGTTTTAATAGCGCTTAATGAAGAGTTTAACCCATTGGATTACGTAAAAGCTTATAATTACGAAGGAAATGATATAAGCAATAAAATTGAAGTAATTAAGAATACTTTTGATAACACTAAGAAAGGTGAATATGAAGTTGTTTATAAAGTCACTGATGAAGAGGAAACTAAAGAAAAAACTCTTAAAGTTGAAGTAGTTAGTGCTTATGACTATTTATCAGATGAAGAGTGGGAATCAGTAGAAACTCAATGGGGAACTCCAAGAAGAAATACAAATATAAAAGGTAGAGTAAATGGAGAAATTAAAACCTTTGAGAAGGGCATAGGAATACATGCTAATGGAAAAGTTGTATATGATTTATCAGGAAAAGATTATGACAGATTTGAGGCTTTATTAGGTGTTGATCAAACAATAGGAGCTAACGATAATTCAAGTATTTCTTTTAAGGTTATAGCAGATGGAGAGACTTTAGAAACAACTAAGGTTTTAAGATATAACGATAATATGGTAGAAATAAGTGTACCAGTTAAGGGCGTTAATAAGTTAGAAATACAAGTTAGTGATAGTGGAAATGGAAATACATCAGACCACGGTATAATAGTAAACCCTAAGTTATCAACTAATAATGTAAAGCCTACAATAAAAACTGAAGATACAGTAATAAATGTTAAGGATAATTTTAATATATTAGATGGTGTTACTGCTAATGATGTAGAAGATGGTGATTTAACATCAAGCATAAAAGTAAAATCAAGTGATTTTGAAGCAAATAGAGGTGGAATATACACTGTAGTATATGAAGTTACAGATAAAGACGGAAACACAGTTACTAAGGAAAGAAAAATATACACAATAACTACAGCTGAAAGTTTAAGTGATAAGGAATGGAAATCAGCATCATCTGGATGGAGAGATGTAAAAAAAGACTTAAGTGTTGAAGATAATAGAATAACTTTACTTGGTGAAAATGGACAAGAAGTAGAATATGATAAAGGTCTTGGAACTCATGCAAACTCAGAGATAGTTTATGATCTATCAGGTAAAAATTATGGAATGTTTGAAACTTATGTTGGTGTAGATAGAGAAATGAGAAACTCTAATGAGCCATCAGTAATCTTTGAAGTTTACGTTGATGGAAAAAAAGTATTTGATAGCGGTGTTATGAATGTAAACACTGAAAGAAAGCATGTTTTAATTCCAATAGCAGGAGCAAGTGAGCTTAAATTAGTCGCTAAAGATGGTGGAAATGGAAATGCCGGAGATCATGCAGACTGGGCAGATGCAAAAGTTTATACTACAAGCGATAAACCAATATTAACTGGGGAAGAGGTAGCCTTAAATATAGGTGATTTATTTAACCCATTACAAGGAATGGTTGCTAATGATCCTGAAGATGGAGACATAACAAAGAATATAAAAGTTATAAATAATAATGTAAATACAAAAAGAGGAGGTAACTATATAGTATCCTATGAAGTTACTGATTCTCATGGAAATAAAACTACACTAGATAGAAAAGTATCAGTTGTTAATGCTTATGATTATATAAGTGATAAGAACTGGAAATCAGCTAATTCAGGTTGGAGAAGTGTACAAAAAGATAGAAGTGTTGAAAATAATACCATAACTTTACTTGGTGAAGATGGACAAGAAGTGGAGTATAAGAAGGGTATTGGAACTCATGCAACTTCAACAATAGTATATGATTTATCTGAGGGAAATTATAAGTTCTTTGAAGCATATGTTGGTGTAGATAGAGAGATGAGAAATTCTGATGTATCATCTTTAAGCTTTGAAGTTTATGTTGATGGAAAAAAAGTATTTGATAGTGGGGTTATGAATTCAGAGACTACAAGAAAGCATGTTTTAATTCCAATAGTTGGAGTAAGTGAACTTAAATTAGTAGCTAAAGATGGTGGCAATGGAAATGGAGGAGATCATGCAGACTGGGCAGATGCTAAGTTATTATATGCAGACTCTAAGGATTTTACTGCTTTAGAAAAAATAGTTGAGGAAGCAAGAGGATTAGATGGAAATCTATATACTGAAGAAAGCTTTAATAAATTACAAGTTGCTCTAGAAAAGGCTAACAAAGTATTAGAAAACCCTAATCCAGAACAAGAAGTAATAGACTCTACTATTATAGAGCTTAGAGAGGCTATGGATAATTTAGAGGCAGCTATTGATTTAACAGAGGAAGTTAATATACCAGATAATGAATTAAAAAGGGCTATAAAAGATCAATTAAATCTATCAAGGGATGTAATAACAAGAGGCGATATGAATAAGTTAACAAGCTTATCAGCAGTTGGATATGGAATAGCAAACTTAGAAGGTTTACAATATGCTGTAAATATAGAAGAATTAAATCTTGACTGCAATGAAATAAGAGACATATCTAAAATAAAAGATTTAAAGAAGCTTAACAATGTAAGCATAAAAGAACAATATATAGTTATAAGATCACCAGAAGAAGTTGAAGGAAAATATGTTATAAATGAATCCTTTGTAGGAAAAGATGGAGAAAGATTATCACCTAAAGAAATAAATATAAGAAGAAATACAGGTGGACAAAGTATTGACATATCAAATGTTGATGTTGAAAGTTCTTTAAATAATGGAAATTTAGAACTAGATACTAAGCTTTTTAAAGAAGGTTTTAGTGGTATAGCAGCAGTGTATGAGGATTTAGATGGAAAATATGTAGCAACTCTTTCAACTATAGTAAGTAGATAAAAATAATTTATTTAAGCAGAATATTTAAATTAAAGTAAAAGGAAAGGGATTCGTATTTTAAATACGAATCCCTTATTAGTTTTATATAAAGTAAAATATTTGAAATGGTATTTAGTTTTTACATTACTATTTAATTTATTATTCATTTAAATAAGATTTTATAAATAACTTTTATCTTAGTGATTTTAATATATGGTGTTGTAAACATATTATGCACAATATAGCTAAGAATATAGGAAAGAAAGGGTTAAATTTAAAACATACTATACATAGACATAATATTAAAATAATAAAATTTAAAAAAGTTGAAAATAATATCTTTTTATATTTTTCTTCGTTTAAATTAGTATATAGAATTCCATTAAATCTAATTTCAGTATCGCCACTAAGGAATGAACAAATTGGATTAATAATTCCAGTCATAAGCATAGTTAAAAGCATCATTAAAGAAATACAATAATATATAAGCATCTACATCTTTCCTCCTTACTTAGAATATTTATTTAAATTTAAATTTTAATCTTATATTAAAAAATAATAATAAATTAATCAATAGGTTTTGCGCAACTGGTCGAAAAGTTAACAAAATTGGCATAAAAGTAAGTAAATGTATTAATAGAGGGTTAATAAGGTATGAATTTTAGATAATTAATATATAAGTAATATTAATAAATTTATTTTTATTAAGGGTTTATTAGATGAGTTTTACATATATTATTAATGGGTTAGTTTGTTAAATATTGGTGGATTTAATGGGGGAAATTATATAAAATTAATCTAAGGTTTATATTTTAATATGTTGGGAGAAATGTTATGGAGGAAAGAGAGAATAAATATTTAAAGAATAAGAATTTTAACTTTAGATTAGGAGTTTATATTATTGTAACTTTAATATTTTTAGGTGTAGCTACTTTTAAAATAACATCATCAATAAGAGAGTTTAATGATAGGTTTAAAGTAAGTGAAGAGCTTTTAGGAGAAACAGTATCTAGTGACGGAAAGTATAAGGTTGAAGCTTATCTTATTAATGGAGGCGCTACGGTAGATTGGTCAGTTAAATGTTATTTAAGGGAAGGAGATATTAAAAAAGAGATATATAGGGATTATCATATAAATGAGGCAAATATGATTTGGATTGATAATGATACTATTTCAATAAACAATCATAATATAGACTTACCAAATGGTAAATATGATTTTAGAGATGAATAAAGTAGAGAGTAGGTTTTAAAGTATATTGCAGTAAATTATTATACTTTTGATTAAGTAGGTTTAAGGCAATATATTAGGGCTTACTCTAATTTTTTATTAAAAAGCATTTTAAACAATAAAGTTTTAATGGTAGATTTTTTTGTTATAAGAAGAAGCTTAAAGTTTAACAAGGTTATTGTATTAGTGACATGGAGGATTTAAAACTTAAATATTCTAATAGGCTTAAGTTTAATAAGGTTACTATATTAGGTAACATAGATATAATAAATATAAACTAGAAATCTATAAATTAAAATTTATAGATAAAAGCTATAGAGAATTGGAAGTATATTAAAATAAAGTTCATATTATTAACAAAAAGTTAATAAATGCTCAGAAAATAAATTATAGTATTTAAATACATTAATTGAAAAAATATGTATTTGAGGTTAATATTATATGAAATAAGGAAACAAAAGTTTAATATTAAGGGGAGGAAAAATCTATGGGTAAACACTTAGCTACAACTATACGTGTAGCTATTGAGAAGGATAATCCATCTATTTGTAGAGATGAAGAGAAATGTATAAAATGTGGTTCATGTAAAAATATATGTACAGATTATATAGGTGTAAATGGTCATTATTCTTTGGAAAAAACTAATGATACTGCTGTTTGTATTAATTGTGGTCAATGTGCGAATGTATGCCCTACATCTAGTATTACAGAGGTTTTTGATTATAAAAAGGTACAAGATGCAATAAGTTATAAAGATAAAATAGTCATAGTTTCTACGTCGCCTGCTGTTAGAGTATCTTTAGGTGAAGAATTTAATATGAATGATGGAAGTTTTGTCCAAGGTAAAATGATAGCATTACTTCGTAAGTTAGGTTTTGATTATGTTCTTGATACTAATTTTGCTGCTGATATGACTATAGTTGAGGAGGCCAGTGAATTAGTGGAGCGTATAACTAAAAATAATAAACCTCTACCTCAATTTACTAGTTGCTGTCCTGCCTGGGTAAAATATGCTGAAACCTTTCATCAAGAAATATTAGATCATATTTCAACTTCAAAGAGTCCTATAGGAATGCAAGGGCCTACAATAAAGACTTATTTTGCAAAGAAGATGGGAATTGATCCTTCTAAGATTGTAAATGTAGCCTTAACGCCATGTACAGCTAAAAAGTTTGAAATAAAAAGAGAAGAAATGAATGCATCAGGTAGATATTATGGCATAGAAAATATGCGTGATATGGACTATGTTATAACAACTAGGGAAGTAGCTATTTGGGCTAAAGAAAAAGGAATTGATTTTAATTCTTTAGAGGATAGTAACTTTGATAAATTAATGGGAGAAGCTTCAGGGGCTGGTGTTATATTTGCTAATACAGGTGGAGTTATGGAGGCTGCTTTAAGAACAGCATACAAATATATCACTAAAGAAGATCCGCCTAAAGATTTTTATGATTTAGAGTCTGTAAGAGGTATGGAAGGTGTTCGTGAAGCTAGTTTCAAAATAAATGACTTAGAAATAAACATAGCTGTTATTTATGGAACTGAAAATGCTTCAAAGTTTATTTCAAAGATGAAAAATGAAGATAAGAAATATCACTTTATTGAGGTTATGACTTGTCCAGGCGGATGCATAGGTGGAGGTGGACAACCTAAAGATAAAAAATTTGAAGGTGATAAGCTTAGAGAAAAACGTATAGATGGGTTATATAAAAGAGATTCAAACATGAAATTAAGAGTTAGCTATGAAAATGAAGAGATTAAAAAGTTATATGAGGAGTTTTATGAAAAACCTTTAAGCAATCTTGCTGAGGAAATGTTACATACAACTTATTTTGATAGAAGTAAAGATTTAGGAGGAGAAAAAATGAGTGAATCAGTAAAATATCGTTGTACAGTTTGTGGATATATACAAGAAGGAGAATTACCAGAAGGATTTATATGTCCAGTTTGCAAGAGTCCAGCTTCAGCCTTTGTAAAAGTTGAAGAGAAATCAGAGGTAGATGATAAAGATTCTAACAAATCAGAATCATCTAGTGAAAGTAGTAATAAATATAAAGGAACAAAAACAGAAAAGAATTTAATGGATGCATTAGCTGGGGAGTCCATAGCTAGAAATAAATATACATTCTTTGCAGAGGTAGCTAAGAATGAAGGATATGAACAAATATATGAACTATTCTTAAAAACAGCTGGCAATGAAAGAGAACATGCTAAACTATGGTTTAAGGAGTTAGGATATTTAGGAGATACTAAAGAAAATTTATTACATGGGGCAGAAGGAGAGCATTATGAATGGTCAGATATGTATGCTAGATTTGCAAAAGAGGCTGAAGAAGAGGGATTTTTTGATTTAGCAGAAAAATTTGTAGAGGTTGCTAAAATAGAAAAATCTCATGAAGATAGGTATAGAAAGCTTTTAAACAATATAAAGATGAAAAAGGTATTTGAAAAATCAGAAGAAACTATGTGGGAATGCTTAAATTGTGGATATCTTGTTATTGGTAGAAAGGCTCCAGAGGTTTGCCCAGTATGTAATTATGCCAAAGGATTTTTTGAAGTAAGAGCTGAAAATTATTAATAATAATTTATTTTACATAGTTTAAGCTTATAAATTATAAAAACAATCTTTGTCACTATAAAAATATAGGTATAAGTAAATTACTTCCTTTAAAGTAGATAAGAAACTATAAAAATCTATTTTAAAGGGAGTATTTTTTTATTTGAAATGATACATAGATGAACTATGTTTTATTAAAATAATAGTTTAAAAATAGAGAAAGAGGATTTTAAAAGATAAATTTAAGTGATTTTACAGGGGAAGTGAAATAGAAATATTTCTTTAAATGTATGTACAAATTATATAATTTATTAACAAATTATATAAAGTATTCTTTTTGTATTAAAATATTAGACTTAAATTATTGATATTAAATAGTTTAAATAGTAAAATTCTTTATATAAAACGTTTTCGAAAGCGGATAAGATATTATTAGGAGGGGGACAATATGATAAAAAGAAAAAAAGCATTGTCACTGATTTTAAGTGGTATTGTATGTTCATCTTTAATACTTACAGGCTGTGGAAATAGCAAAGAAGAGGAAAGTAAGGAAACTGTTAATTTAACTTGGTATGTTATAGGTGATGAGCCAGCTGATAATGACATTGTTGAAGAAGAAGTAAATAAATATTTAAAAGATAAAATAAATGCTACAGTAGATATAAAACATATACCTTTTGGGGATTATACTAAGAAAATGAGTGTTATTAGTAATTCAGGGGAACCTTATGATCTTGCCTTTACATGTTCTTGGGCATTTCCTTATTTAGAATATGCTAGAAAAGGAGCTTTTTTAGAGTTAAATGATTTATTAGATACAGAAGGAGCACCATTAAAGAAAGAAATAAACAAAGAGTTATGGAAGGGTGCAGAGATAGATGGTAAAATATATGCTGTTCCAAATCAAAAAGAAATAGCATTAGCACCTATGTGGGTATTTGATAAAGAGCTTGTTGAAAAGTATAATATTCCTTATGAAAATATACATTCAGTAAACGATTTAGAACCTTGGTTAAAATTAGTAAAAGAAAAAGAACCAGATTTTATTCCATTTTATACTCAAGGAGATTCAATTCCTTTAGACTTTGATGATATAGTAAATCCATTAGGCATATTCTATAATGATAAGAGTTTAACAGTAACAAATAAATTTGAATCAAAAGAAATGAAGGATATGTTATTAAAATTAAGAGAATATTATGAAGCTGGATACATAAATCAAGATGCAGCAGTAACTGATATGAAACCAGAAGTAAAAAGATTTGTATGGAAAGCAGATGGACAACCATATGCTGAAAATATATGGGGAAAATCTTTAGGTAGGGAAGTAGTAACTTCATCAATAATACCACCATATATAACTAATAATTCAACAACTGGTGCAATGACTGCAATTTCTGCTAACTCTAAACATCCTAAGAAGGCAATGGAGTTATTGACTTTAGTAAATACTGATACAAATTTAAGAAACTTATTGATGTTTGGAATAGAAGGAAAACATTATGAAAAAATAAATGACAAGCAAATAAAGAAATTTGATGGTAAGAAATATGATGTTGTTAGCTGGGCATATGGAAACTTACTTGGTACTTATGTTTCAGAAAATGACCCTATAGATAAGTGGGAGGCTTTTGAAAAATTCAATAATTCAGCTAAGGTTTCTCCAATATTAGGATTTAAATTTAATTCCGAAAACGTTTCAAATCAAATTTCGGCTATAAATAATGTTTTACAGGAATTTGAAAGAGCATTATATACAGGTTCAATAGATCCTGAAGTTGGACTAAATGATTTAAATAAGAAATTAAATGATTCAGGTATAAATGAAGTTAAAGATGAAATACAAAAACAATTAAATGAATGGAAAGCAAAAAATAATTAGTGTTATTAATAAATAGAGGGTAAGTTTTCACTTACCCTCTTTATCTATTTAATAGTCTTATTTTATTTGTGATGTTTTGGTGAAATTTCAACTGTTATGCTAATACCAATACCTGCTATTATTCCAGTTAATATGTAGTAAGTTAAGTCATTCATTGGTATTACATATAAACCAAGTAGCCCTATTATAAGTAAAAGTAAAAACATACATACCACAAAAAATAGTGGTTTAAATTTAGGGGTTGTAGGAATAATTTTTGCTATTTTATCTGATAACTTTAAACTTTTATTTATAGGTATAAAAATAAAAGTTGCAATTGCTAGTGATAAAATCATTGGAATAAAACTCATTAAAGATTTCATCTTAAGTTCCTCCTTTATTAAAAACTTTCTTAATTTTATAAGTTGATATTAGTATTTTAAGAAGGCCTTATAATTCTTACCTTCATAATAATCACCTCGATTTTTCTTTAAATATAAGTAAAAATACAAATTATGAATTAATCAGTTTTAGTTAATGTTAATTACTTCTTATATAAATTATACATTATTTAAGATAAAAGAGTTTATATTATAAGGAATTTAATATAGAACTTTTTTACAAATTAGAAGTGTTTTAGGGATTTTAAGCAATTAGAAAATTAATCAAAGGAAAAAATAAAGAACCAGTTATTAAAACTTAAAAACTGGTCCTTATGAAATGTATATAGTTAAAAATAATTAAGATTATAAAAAATTAATTATTAGTGCTATTTTCTAATTGTTTAATAGACTCCTTAGTTTTATTTAATGAATCATTTAGAGTACTTAATTGTTTTTCTAAATCCTCTTTTTCAGTCTTAGCCTTAGATAATTCCTCTTCTTTGTGAGTTAAATCCTCTTTTGAATTGTTAATTGTGGTAACTAATTCATTATGAGTATTATTTAAACTTGAATCACCTTTTGCTGAAGAACAAATACAAAGAGCTATAAAAAATATACATATTCCTAGTAAGAATTTTAATATTTTTTTTGGTGTATTTTTCATAATATAGTAAAGTCCTTTCTGAATTTTATTAATAACATTTTGAACAAGGGGAGTATCCCATAGATTCTGCCTCTGATAGTGGAATATAACTTGTCCTAGCTGGGTTTGTATTACCACATTTATTTTTACGATGATATTTTTTACCTGTTGCAGTTATGTACACCATCTCACCAACTGGTTTAGAAGGCTGTGGATTATCAGAATTATATGAGTTTGATTTAGCGTTAGATGAGTTATTACTAGTAGATTTTTTACTAGAATTATTTGAAGAACTTTGACTAATACTATTTGCTTCTTCTTGTTTTTGTTTTTCAATCTCAGCTTGTCTTTGTTTTTCAGCTTCTTCTTTTTGTTTTAGTTCTACTTTGGCTGTGGTATCTTTTAAAAGTTGTTCCTGTTTTTGTTTTTCATCATTAAGTTGATTTATTTTTTCCTTCAAATCACCTATATCTTTATTCAAAGTAGATAGTTCTTCTTTGGAGCTATCTATTTTTGCTAATACAGTAGTTTTTTCAGCTTTTAATTTATTAATATCTTTTTGAGGTGTACCAAAAACAGTAAAACCAAAAATCATACCAATTAAAGCTACTATAACAAAAGCTTTTCTTTTCTTTAAAAATGATGTGAATTTATTCATTTTGTCCTTCTTACGTTTATGTCCATTAACTAATATAACATAAATTTAGAATAAAATGTATAAAATATTGATAAAAATTAAATTTTAAGTAAATAATATTAATTAATTGTTCATTAATTAGATTTTTATTATTATTTTATAATATTTAACTATGTATATATTATCATTACTTAAAAAAATACCAATTTATAATATTTTTTTATTAATTAGTGATGTTATTTAAAAATTAGTATTTAAATTTATACAAATTTTCTATATATTTGAAAAATATATAATAAATTTGTATTATATATTATATAAACAAATATGGAAAAATTTAAATGGAGTTGTTTTAAAGATTTATACTATTAATGAAAAGAGGATTTATAATGGAAAAAACAAAAGAATGTAAGAACTTATTATTAAAAGAAATACTAATGGATTTTTTATTTGTTATCTCTATGGTTGCACTTATATTATTAATTGATATTGTTTTAGGACAATTAATAGATATATATATTAAATTAGGTGGAAAATTTATTGGAAGCAATGTAATTAATGAGAGTGTTAGTGTAAGAATTATTTTTGCTAGTATAGTAGGACCCATAATAGAGTCATTTTTAATAATTGGATTAATAAATTTAAGCAAAAAAATTATTAAAAGCAAATTTAAATATTCATTATTAGTTGCACTAATATTTGCTTTATTGCATTACTACAGTCTAATATATATTTTTTGTGTGATACCTAGTGCAATAATAATGGTATTTTCTTATACATATTATAAACCTAAAAAATTATCTTCATTTTGGATTTTAACTTTAATACACATGATAAATAATTTTATAATTACTATGAGTTAAGCTAGAAGTTATATTTTAAATTTACTCTAAGGAGGACAAAATGAAATACAAAATAAGATTTGCAGATAAAGAAGATTACAAGGTGATAAATGAAATTATTAGAGAGGTACATGACTTACATGTTAAAAATAGACCAGATGTGTACAATGAAACTGATAAACCTTTATTAGAAGAGGAATTTAAAGAAATTCTAGAGGATGATAGATACAAGATGTTTTTAGTTCAGGAAAGAGAAAGTAAAGAGGTTGTAGCTTTTAGTCTTATACAAATAGTAGGACCTAGAAACATACCAATACTTACTCCAGTAAAAACTGCCTTAATTGATACTTTTTGTGTTAAGGAAAAGTATCGTAAAAGAGGAATAGGAAAATTTTTATTTCAGCATATTATAAGTTTTGCAAAAAAAGAAGGAGTAAACACATTACAATTAGTTGTCTGGGAATTTAATAAAGGAGCTATTAAATTTTATGAAGCTTTGGGAATGAAAAAAAGAAATATAAGTATGGAATTGGCTTTATAGATAAATATTACTTTATTACAATAAATAATTAAGATGAATTTTAATTAGGATATTAAATAGTTAATAATCTTTAATGGATAAAAATAAAACAGGGTGCTAATATTTATCACCTTGTTTCTATTTAGGTTAAAAGTATTTAAGCTCTTCTTCGTATATAATATTTCCATTAGTATCTAAGCCTTTTATATAGTTAGCTTTATTTTTTTCATTATTTGTATGTGAAGTAAGAATAAACATTTTATTTTCATCCAATTCATAATTTGAAATGATTTTATTATTATTGTCCTCTAATACAATATTTTTTATTTGAGGGTCATTTACATAACCGTATATTTTAGCTATAGGTTCAGAGTTTTTTATAGGCTTTGAAGTATAAGTATTAAAAGTTACTTGCTTAGAGTAGTCTATTGGATATCCAGCTGGATAATTAACTGGATGCCACTTAATTAGCCCTTTTCTAATAACATCTATTGAAAACCAATCCTTATATTTACATAGATATATTTTTTCTTTACCTAAGTCTATAGTTTTAATTATATTTGAAGGGCCATAATAAACTGACTTTTCTGATTGCTCATGTGCTTTTAGAGGAGTGAAGCTTCCAGGGAAAATTATTTTAGAACAAATGAGGATAAGTATTATTGCCAAAAACCATTCTATAATAGCACTATATTTTTTATAAATTTTCATTAGCTTCACCTTCTTTGTTAAGTGGAATTTTTATTTTATTTTGTCTATCATACCAGTCAATTTTAATAATTAAATATTTTACGTCTTCCTTGATCTTTTTATCAAGTAGTATTAATCCTTCTGTTACCCAAAAACTTGTAGAGGAGCTTATAGCTGTTTTTATATATTCTTCTCCATTGTCATCAAATATTCTAAAGATACTTTCTGAGAAAGACCAGCCTAGAGTAGTTCTGACTTGTTTATATCTAATATATGACTCATCTTCAGTATTAATAATTCTTTTTATTATTAAGTAATCATCATCTATTTTTATCTTTTGATTTGGTTCTATTACTTCAGCTTTGCCTTCATTAACAAGTGATCTTATATCTTTAAAATAATATTTGCTTTTAGGTAAGCAAATAAAGCCTATAAAACAAATAGTAATTAAGCAAACTAAAATTATTAATCTTCTTATTACCTTAATTGTATTCTCCCCCTTATTAATTTATTTGTAATTTTTATTTTTAAAGTTTAAAGTATTATACTTTGTAATTTGCTAATAGTTTTATATTAAAATAAGCAATAAAGTCTTTATATTTTAAAGTGATTTATGGATTTTTTATATTTACCATAGATTTTAGTATGTTCACTAAATATGATTTTAAGATTTAAATTTTTCAATCAATATATATAATTTTATAAAATAGTTTTGATTTCTAAAATAATATACCATTTTTTCTTTTATATGGGAATAAGTTTGTTGAATAAAAGCAATATTTAATAATATATATATTTATTTAAAATATATAAAATGGAAAAGCAGATATGTATATTTAAAAAAATAATCAATAAAAGTATATTTAAAATATAAGCTTAATTTAGTTGCTTTTGTATAATGTTACAAAATTTCTAAAAATATTGAAAACGTTATGATTAAAGTGTTAATATTAAAATATATTATTAAAATTTAAATAAGAAAGGGGTTTATAAAGTGAATAGTAGTAAAAAAATTAAGTCTATTTCTATGCTAGTTTTATTAACATTCTTATTTAGTTTTTTACCTCATATGCCAGTAATGGCTCAAGTAGAAAATAATAATGCTAAAGCAAATGAAAAGACTTTAGTTAAGAATGAGAGTGAAGCTTTTGCTGTAGTTGTGGGAGATTTTTTAAAAGAAAGTGGTAACGGTTCCGATTGGGATCCAAGAAATATGAAAGGAGTGTTGAAAAAGTATAAAAATGGTTTATATGAAGGGGCTTTAAAGTTAAAGGCAGGAAATTATAATTATAAAATTGCCATGAATGGAACTTGGGATGAGAGCTATGGTAATAATGGTCAAAACATAGCTTTGAATTTATCAAAAGATTCAGAGGTAATATTTAGGTTGGATTATAAAAATAAAAAGGTATATGATTCAATAAATAATCCTGATCAATTTAAAACTAAGGCTATTTTAGCAGGTAATATAAAGGATATAATTGATGGGGCTTCTGATTGGAATCCTGGTAACGATACCGAGAAACTTGATTATATAGGTGGAGGTATGTATAAAAAGACTTTCCCTATAAAAGAGAGTGCACAAGGAAAAGATATAAGTTTAGAATACAAAGTTTCATATAATGGAGAGTGGAATAATGGCGAAGTAGCAGAAAATGCTAAGGTAGTAATTCCAAAGGATACTAAAAACATAACTATTCTAAGCAATTATTTAGATAATTATGTTAAGGATTCAATAAATAATCCAAGTTTTTCTAATACAGTTTCCCTAATAGGAACAGTTAGAGAAGGAAATGGAGATTGGGATGTAAATAACAAAAATTTTGAAATGCATAATCTTGATGAAAATAGAGTTTTATATTCTAAGGTAATGAAAAAAGGAACTTATGAGTATAAAGGCCTTGTAAATCATTCTTGGGATAATGGAGGAATACCATCTCAAGGAAATGTTACTTTAAATGTGCCAGAGGACAGAAATGTTATCTTTGTAGCAGATTTAAAAAATAATAAAATATACGATTCAATAAATAACACCAAAGAAATAAATGAGGCATTAGGAATAAAAGGTGATGAAAATACAGGTGAAGATAATAATGATGGAAATCAAGGAGAAAGTGAAAACAAGCCAGATTCAGTAAAAAGTCCTGTAGTAAATGAGGATGGAACAGTAACTTTTAGTGCTAAGTTTAATGGTGATAGCTTGTATCTTATAGGATCTATGGTATCTTGGGATACAAGTAAGCAAATTGAAATGAAAAAGGGAGAAGATGGTGTATTTAAAGTAACAATACCTTTAACTGGTGGAGTTTATGAATATAAGTTTAAACCTAATAAGGATAATTGGGATAATTCATTTACAGACCCATCTAATAAGGCTATGGCTAATGGAAATTCAGTATTAAATATGCCAGGTTTAGAAATAGGCATAGAATCAAGTGTTGAAGTTGGTAGCAATACAAAGCTAGTTGCATATATCTATGATACTGAAGGTAATAAAAAAGAAACTAATGTTAATTGGTCTTTAGAGGAACCAGTAAGTGGAGTATCAATTGAAGAAAATACTTTAAAAGTTTCCAAGGATGTAGATTCAAGTAAGAAAATAAAGATTAAAGCTACTGATGGAAAATATGCATCTAGTAAAGAAATTACTATTTTATCTCAAATGTATACCTATACAATAAATTATTATAGATTTGATGGTAATTATGATAACTGGAATTTATGGTTATGGCAAACAGGTGGAGAAGGAAAAGGTTATGACTTCAATAAAAAAGATGAAGCTGAAAAAGGATTTACAAGAGCAGTCTATAAATTCCCATCTGATAAATTAAACTTCCTTATTAGAAAAGGAAATTGGGAAGATAAAGATGTTGGACATGATAGAACCATAGAAGTTAAGAAGGGAAGTAATGTAGAGGTATGGTTAATACAAGGGGATGAAAATATTTATTATGATAAGAAGGATGTAGATACCTCACCTAAATTAGTATCTGCCTTAATGGATAGTAAAACAGACCTGTTAGTTACTTCTGCTGGAAATATAGAAGATTCAGAGTTAGATTCTTTCAAATTAATTGATAAGACTGATAATAAGGAAATTAAAACAAGTGCAATTAAAGTATCTGATAATAAAGTTAAATTAACTTTAAAGAAAGAATTATTTAGTACTCCAGAAATTGATCCAAGCCATGATTATGAAGTTAGTAGTAATAACTTTAGAGCAACCAAGGTTACTATGAGAAAAATCTTAGATGATCCAGAATATTTCTACAATGGAGATGACTTAGGGGTAACTTACAAAAAAGATTCTTCAACATTTAAATTATGGGCACCAACAGCTAAGGATGTTAGCTTAGTATTATATGATAATGAGGGAACTTATGATGAAAATGGAAAAGTAACAGATAATCCTGGTGGAAGAGAAATTTCTATGAAGAAGGAGGATAAAGGAGTTTGGAGCCTAAAAGTAGATGAAAGCTTAGAAGGTAAGTACTATATGTACAAAGTAAGCTTTTCAGATGGAAAAACAAATTATGCTATAGATCCATATGCCAAGGCTGTTTCAGCTAATGGCCAAAGAGGGGCTATAATTGATTTTTCATCTACAAATCCATCAGAATGGGGAAGTGTAAAGAAACCTCCTATGTTAAATCCTACAGATTCAATTTTATACGAAATGCATGTTAGAGATTTTTCAATATCTAAAGATTCAGGAATAAAGAATAAAGGTAAATTTGAAGGTATAGCAGAAGAAGGAACAATGGTTCCAGGAACTGATGTTAAAACAGGAATAGATCATTTAAAAGAGCTAGGGATAACAACAGTTCATTTATTACCATCTTTTGATTATGCTTCAGTTAATGAAATAAGCAATAAGCCTCAATTTAACTGGGGATATGATCCTCAAAATTATAATTCCTTAGAGGGATCATATTCAACAAATGCTGAAGATCCAAAATCAAGAGTAAGAGAATTTAAAGATATGGTACAAGCTCTTCATAAAAATGGAATAAGAGTAGTTATGGATGTAGTTTATAATCATACTTATGGAATAGGTCAAAACTCACCTTTTGATCCAGTTGTACCAGGATATTTTTATAGAACTAATGATGAAGGCAAATATACTAATGGATCAGGATGTGGTAATGAAGTTGCAACAGAAAGACCTATGGTTAGAAAATATATAAAAGATTCTGTTAAGTATTTAGCTAAAGAATATGACGTTGATGGATTTAGATTCGATTTAATGGGATTAATAGATACAAAAACTATGAGTGAACTAACAACTGAGTTAAGAAATGAAATTGATCCAAGTTTAATAATATATGGTGAACCATGGCAAGCTGGAGGAAGTGCACTTCCACAAGAACAGCAAACTTTAAAGGGAAGCCAAAAAGGTAAGGGCTTTGCCGTATTTAATGATAATTTTAGAAACGCTATAAAAGGTGATAGTGATGGAGCAGGACAAGGATTTGCCACTGGAGCTAGTAGTAAAGAAGGAGATATAGTAGCTGGGGTTAAAGGATCAGTTGATGATTTTACTGATAGTCCAAGTGAAACAATAAACTATGTAACTGCTCATGATAATTTAAATCTTTGGGATAAGATTATAAAGGCAGCAGGCAAGGAAAAAGCTGCAGGTTTCTTAGAAATGAGAGATGGAGTTTTAACAGGGGAAGATGCTAATAAGTATTCTTCAGTTCAAGAGGCTGTTGAAAAGAAAGCTAAACCATATAGTGTAATAACAGAGACTAATCCTTTAGATAATGAATATGTAAGAAGAAGTATATTAACAACTGCTATTACAATGACTTCACAAGGAATTCCATTCTTCCAAGCTGGAGATGAATTCTTAAGAAGTAAATATGGAGATCACAATAGCTATAAGAGTCCAGATGCTATAAATGAAATAAACTGGCAAAATAAAGAAAAGTTTAGTGGAGTATTTGATTATTACCAAGGATTAATAGCTTTAAGAAAATCACATCCAGCCTTTAGAATGGATACAAAGGCTGCTATTGAAAGCAATTTAGTAGTAACTAAAGCTAATGATAATATAGTTGTATTCCAACTTAAAAACTTTGTTAATGGAGATTCATGGAAGAATATAGTTGTAGCTTATAATGGAAATAATGCTGAGAAGGAAATTTCTCTTCCACATGAAGGCGATTGGAATGTGGTAGTAAATGAACACAAGGCCGGAACAAGTGTCTTAGAATCTCTTAAGGGAGTAAATTCAGTAAAGGTTGCACCTTTATCAGCTAAGGTTCTTTATGATGAAAGCGTAGAAGGAGAAGCACAAACTCCAACATCTATAGATGTTACTCCTTCAAGCTTAAAACTAGATATAGGAGCTTCAAGTTTCTTAAAGGCAGTAATTAAAGACCAAAATGGAAGAATAATTTCTAATGCAGAAATAAAATGGAATGTTTCAGATGACTCAGTAATAAAGGTTGATTCAAATAATGGAAAAGTAACTGCTTTAAAAGAAGGAAAGTCAATTATAACTTTAAGCTCTGGAAGTTTAACTAAGGACGTAGAAGTAGAGGTTGTTCATCTTGTTCCAAGCTCTTTAGAATTAGATGGTCCAAATCAAGTTTATACAGGGAAGGATATTCAACTTAATGGAATTGTTAAGGATCAATTTGGACAAATAATCTCAGGGGCAAACATAGAGTGGTCCTCTTCAGATGAAAGCATAGCTAAGGTATCAACTCTAGGAGTGCTTCAAGGAATTAGTGAAGGCAAGGTTAAAATAACAGCTAAGAGTGGAAAGGCTAAGGCTACTAAGGAAATAGAAGTTAAAAAATATACTAAAAAGTATATAGAATTCACTTATGTTAGAGATGATAAAGACTATGATGGATGGAATATTTGGACTTGGCAAACAGGGGTAAATGATGGTCAACAAAATTTTACTCAAATAAAAGATGGAAAAGCAGTATCAAAGTTTGAAATAGCACCAGATGTAACTCAAGTTGGATTTGTTTTAAGAAAGGGTACTGGTTGGGATGAAAAAGATCCATATGAATCAGATAGATATATACAAATAGATCCATCAATGAATGTAACAAAGGTAACTGTTAAGAGTGGAGTAGGAGAGTTCTTCCAAGTTCCAGCTATAAAAAATGCTGAAATACAAGAAGGAAATATTAACTTTAAATATAGGGATGAAGCTTTATATGAAGAGAGTAATCAATCTTCCATAGATAAGGTTCAAGTTAAGGTTACTTCACCAGGAATATTGTTTAAGGATACAAAAACTTATGACATGGATTATGATTCACAAAATGAGTTCTTTGCATATTCATTAAAGGATATAAAACCTGGAACTTATGAATATAATTTCTTAGTTACTAAGGATGGTAAAACCGTTGAAACTGAAAAACAAAAAATAGAATATTCTCCATTAAAAATAAATGGAGAGGTTACTTTCAAAAATAATAAGGTTAACTATGATGAAAATGCTCTTGTAAATCTTAAATTAAGTGGAAGTGATGCTAAAAAAGAAAATATAAAAGAAGTTTATATGGACCTTACAAATGTAGGTGGTCCTAATAAGGTGTTAATGGATTTAAATTTATTAAAGGATAATTCATTAAGCCAAAGCATTGGAATAAATGATAATGTAGTAGCTGGAGAAAAAGAAATACCAGTTACAATAGTTGATAAAAATGGTGAAAATCATAAGGCATTAGGAAATTTAACTGTTAAATCAAAGGTTGGAGTTGGACCTTTAGACTTTGGTTTTGATGAATCTAGAATTTACTTTACAGTAACAGACAGATTCTTTAATGGAGATAAGAATAATGATGATCCTCATGGAAATAACTATTATAAGAAGAATCCATATACTTATCATGGAGGAGATTTAAAAGGATTAACAGATAAGATTCCATATTTAAAAGAACTTGGAATAAACACAATTTGGATAACTCCTATTGTTGAGAATACTGATTTTAATCAAATGTTCTCACAAGGGAAAACTCAATACTCATATCATGGTTACTGGGCTAAGGATTTTGAAAAATTAGATCCACATTTAGGAACAATGGATGACTTAAAAACATTAATAGATACAGCACATGATAGTGGAATAAAAATAATGGTTGATGTTGTTTTAAATCATGCTGGATATGGAATGAAGAATAAAGAGGCTAATAGTGGAGCTAATAACTATCCAACAGAGGAAGATAGAGCTAAGTTTAAAGGTATGTTTAGAGAAAATCCAGGAAATGATTTTATAACTCAAGAGTCAGCAGGACTTCCAGATTTTAAAACAGAGGATCCAGAAGTAAGAGAAAAATTAATAGAGTGGCAAACAGGATGGATTGAAAGATCAAAGACTGAAAAAGGAAATACTATTGATTATTTTAGAGTTGATACAGTTAAGCATGTTGATAATACAACTTGGAAGGCATTTAAAAATAAATTAACAGAAATAAATCCAAGCTTTAAAACTATTGGTGAATATTTTGGTGCTGATATAAATAACGATGGAGGACAACTTCAAAATGGTCAAATGGATGCTTTATTAGACTTTGGTTATAAAGGAAAAGCAAGAGATTTTGTAAATGGAAATATTGAGGGAGCTTCAGTTTATTTAGATGATAGAGCAAGTAAAATAAGCAATACCAATTTAATGGGACAATTCTTAAGTAGTCATGATGAAGATGGATTCTTAAAGACTGTAGGAGATGACTTAGGCAAACAAATGCTTGCTGCTTCTCTTCAAATAACAGATAAGGGTATCCCTGTTATATACTATGGAGAAGAACTTGGAATGTCAGGATGGAATGGCTTTGAACAAGGAGATCAAAATAGATATGATATGGATTTTGAAAGATTAAATGATCCTAAGTATAAAAAGGTTCATGATCATTATGAAAAACTTCTTAATATAAGAAAAGAATACTCTAAGGTATTTTCAAAGGGAAATAGAAAAACTATTGCAGGAAACAATGAAGAAGGATATTCAGTAGTATTAAGAAGCTATAATGGAAAAGAAATCACTCCTATGAATTTAAGTGAAAATAATGAAGAGAAAAATATTACAAATGGACAAAACCTATTTGTTGTATTAAACACTAAAAATGAAGGTAAAGATATAAGTTTTAAAACAAATTTCAAAGAAGGAGATAAGGTTAAAGACTTATATAGTGGAAAGGAATATTCAATAGGCAAAGATGGAAAGGTAACTGTAAAAGCCCCTTCAAAAGAAGAAGGAGGAACTGCTATCTTAGCTCGTAAAAATAATAGTATATCACCTTCAGTTATAAATAATGCTCCAGAAATAAATGCTAAAGATGTTACATTAACAGTTGGGGATAAATTTGATCCAATGGAGGGTGTAATAGCTATGGATAAGGAAGATGGAGAAATAACAAAGGATATTAAGGTTATAGAAAATAATGTGGACACAGAAAAGTCTGGAGATTATAAAGTAATTTACAAAGTAACAGATAGTGAAGGTGCATCAAAAACTAAGGAAATCAATGTTAAGGTAAATGAAAAAGAAACTACTCCTCCAGAAGAAATTAAGGTAACTGGTGTTAAATTAAATAATAAAGATTTAAACCTTAAAAAAGGTGAAAAATACGTTTTAAAGGCTGAAATAAGTCCAAAAGATGCAACAAACAAGGAGGTTACTTGGATATCAAGTAATCCAAAGGTTGTATCAGTTGATGAGAATGGAAATATAGAGGCTAAGTCATCAGGAGAAGCTGAAATAACAGTAACAACTAAGGATGGTGGATTTAAATCTACATGTAAAGTTAAGGTTAAACACTTAGGTTTCTTACCTAATACTGGCTCAGTAGGCGGAAGAATAGTTATTGTAATAATTGGTGTTATAGCTATTGGAATAGGTATAGCAATGATTTTTTACAAAAGAAAAGTAATTAGAAGAAAATAGGCAGGATAAATAATCATTATAAATTAATATTAATTTCTTCGATTTAAAGGAAAATTAATAAAAATATCATTAATTGAATAGTAAAATCAATGAAAAAGAGATATCAAAATATATGATATCTCTTTTTATACTCTATATTTTAATTGAATATTAATTTAAAGTGGTTTTCATATAGTATTGTTTAAAGAATTAATCTTATTATTTTTCCACAACTACATTTCCTTTAGAATCTAGTAAAGGGGTTAAACTGCAGCCATTTAGACCTTGAGCTAAAAGATAATTTACTCCAGTTTTTTTATCCACTAAGACAATTATTGTTCCAAAATCTAAGTTTTCTATAAACTTATTTTCAAATCTTTTTTCTTTCTTAGAAAACATATAAAAACTCCTTTTAATATATTTAAATTAATAAGCTTAAAAATAAGGCGTTAATTTTATATAATTTTATTTAAATCTTTTATATATTCTTCAAAATAAGAGCCACATTTTCTTAGCTCACCAAGAACTCTATTTATGCCGTAATCAGATTTATACCAGTTATCCTTAGAAATTCCTTGAGTTTCTACTGGAACAACATAAAATTGTGTATTAGGATATGCTAAAGAGTAAGTAATTAAAGCCCTTCTGGCATGAAAGGCTTGGCAACATAATATAGCACTTTTAACTTCTATATTTAAATCATCTGTAACTTTCCTTGAGAAAAAGGCGTTTTCAGAGGTATTAGTTGATTTATTTTCAACTAAAATGGATTCTAATGGAACATCATTTCTAAATAAAACTTCCTTACAGAATTCCCAATCAGATTCATATTTACCAGCATACTTTTTATTTATTATTTTTTCATTTGGAAATTTTTCTAGTTTACAAGAAAACTTGCCTGAAGGAAGTACATATTTTGCTAATCTTTGTTTATATAATAAACTAGCCTTTTCGCTTACCTCGTATTTGGATGAACCTGGTATAAAGATTAAGTCACAAGGCTTTGGTTCATCACAAACAAAAATAAATTTAGTTATATCATCTAGTATTCTCATTTTATAACCTCTCTAAATTTATAGCCTTAATTTTAAAACTTATGTAATTTAATATAAAAATTATATGTTTAGTTTATAAAGTATAATTAGTTTATTATTTTAAAAATTAGCTTATTGTTACAATATATATAATTTTATATATTGAAATTAGTTTTAATTAAAGTTTTATATACTTCTCATTATCATTATTTTCTTTTAGTTTAATCATAAATGGAGATAAGGGAACAATAATAATTAGATAAATAATGTAATAAAAAATATCAAAAGAAAATAGATAGCCTTCTATAAAATAAGGGAATAAGGCTAATAAGGCAATGAATACTTTAGAATTTTTTGTAACCTTGTATTGAGTATTACAATTTTTACATCTAATATACCCACAACCAACAAATCCCCATAATGCAAACATTAAATCCATATATGGAAAGCTTTCTTTACAATTAGGACAAACTTTCATAAGAGAATCTCCTTAAGTAGTTTATATTAATTAAAGTATCTTAATTTAACATTATTGATTACTTTATTGTCTTTAACTTTAGTTTTATATGATATTTATGTAAGATATACCATATATTATAAATACATTATACACTGTTTTTTTAATTAATTGATAAAATTTAAAGAAATTTAAGTGAAAATTTATGGTATTAATTAAAAGTATAGGTTAACATTTGAATAGATTATAAATTAACTTCATAATTGTTTTAATAACTTCAGGATATTATAAAAGTATAGAGAAACATTATTAAAGGAGGGAAGAAATATGGCACTTGGATATTTATTAATATTATCTGTATTTATATTAGTACTAAGTATATTAGGAATTTCTTTGCTTTTTTTCTTGAAAAACAGCAAACTAAAAAATGTAGTATTTTATTTTTTAGTTATATGGTCAATTCTTATAGCATACCTTAATGCAACTAGTTTACCAACAAATTATGTAGTGCAACAAATTATATCTTGGTTATTTGGATCTATATCAATAATTGCAATTATTATTAAAGTTAAAAAATTAGGGGAAACAAATATTCCCTATATACTTGTAACAATTTCAGTTTTACTTGGAATATTTATGATGTTTTTTTAAGTAGTTGACTATATTTATAGTTAAGGGATAAAAATTTCTTAAAAGAGATAATAAATTAAAATTTATTAGAATAATGGGTTTGTATCAAAATAACTTTTTATAAAACTTATAAACATTATGAAGAGAATATCTAGGTGAGCTTTAGAATTTAAATTATTACGCAGAAGATATTACGTTAAAAAACTGAGACTGTTCGAAGCGTAGCAAGTTTCGAAGTTTTAGTAATATCTTTGGAGTAATAATTATAAATTCTTAGCGAAATCTAGTAATTCTCGGAATATGTTTGTAAGTTTTATTTGTTATATTTTAATATATGATTTAGAGAAATTTTTTATAAAATTTTTCTAAAAAAGTAAAACTATTTCCTTATCTATTACGAATAAATAAGTGTAAAGATATTCAAGAGAAAATTATATATAATTTTTGGTTGTTAAAGTTTAGGATGAATTTTACTGAAGATGGTGGGGTGAGACGGATTAATGAAAAGAAATTAATAACCCTTGTAAAAAAGAATAATGATAAAAAAGCAGCTGGAGAGATTGTTAAGTTTTATTATAAGGAGATATTTGCTTATGTTTTTAGACAAACCTCTAATGAGGAGTTATCTAAGGATTTAACTCAAGAAATATTTATTTCTATGCTTAAATCCTTAGGGGGATTTGATGATGAAAAAGCTTCCTTTAGGACATGGCTTTATAAAATAGCCAGTAACAAGATAATCGATAATTACAGATCTACATATTATAAATATGTTACTGTTGTAGATGAATTTGAGGAAGGATTAGTAGGCTATAAAAATGATTTGGAAGAATCATTTCAGCTTAAGGAGGATGCTAAGGAGATATTAGAGATTATTAATACTTTAAATACAAGCATTCAGCAAATTTTAAGACTAAAGATATTTGGAGGAATGACATTTTTAGAGATTGCTTCTCTAATTGATATGTCAGAATCTACAGTTAAAACTAAATATTATTCAAGTATTAAAAAGATAAAGAAGATATTGGAGGTGAAGAAGAATGAACAGAGAAAAAGAGGAGTTTAATATTGATAATATGGATTTAGAAATAGAGGTTCCAGAATTAAATTTAGGGGAATTAGATGAAATACTTAATGAGGGGGTTAAACCTAAATTAACATTTTTCGCTTACTTAAGAAATGCTTTTAAAGATTTAGGATTTAATAATATATTTCATGATAAAACTGAACTAGGAATTATATTGCTATCTGGAATATTTGTATTATTTTTTTCAATGACCAGTTTAAATAATAGAGAGGTAGGAAGTTTATATAAATTTATATTTATATCTTCACCAATACTTTATCTTAGCGTGATTTTATTCTCATTTTATAATTCAAAAACAAAGGGTGTTTTTCAGTTAGAAATGACTTGCAAATATAATTTGTATCAACTTTCAGCTTTAAGAATGTTTATATTTAGCCTTGGAAGCATCTTAATAAACACAATAGTTATAGTTTTTATGAGTATATCAAATAAAGATTTAAATGCCTTAAGGCTAATAATATTGTCAGTTACAGGTTTATTTCTATTTTCAACAGTATTTATATATGCACTAATGAGGTTTAAAAGTGTATTTTCAAAGGCTTTTATTATAGTAGGGTGGATTTTAGGAAACTTACTTTTAAGTTTTGGAAATGAGAAGTATTATTTAGATTTTTTAATGGAGGTTCCAATATATGTTCACATAGTAATTTCAATTGTATGTATATTTCTATATGTGAAGAATTTGAAGGAATTAATAGATTATAGGTATAAAAAAAGGAGAGAAATTTTATGTTAGTTGTTAATAATGTAAGTAAGAAATATGGGAGTTTTTGTGCCCTTAAGGATATAAATTTAGAGTTTAATAATGGGATATATGCTCTTTTAGCTCCTAATGGGGCAGGAAAGACAACTTTAATTAAACTATTAACCACATTAATTTTTCCAACTAGTGGAGAAATACTTTATAAGGGTACAGATATAGTTTCATTAGATGGAGAGTATAGGGATATTATAGGTTATTTACCTCAGGACTTTGGATATTATAGAAATTACACACCAAGAAAGTTTTTACTATACTTAGCAGCCTTAAAGGGAATAAAAAAGGAGGATGCCCTAGGTAAAGTAAAAGAGGTATTAAAAATTGTTTCTTTAGAAAATGTTGAGAATAAAAAGATGAAGGGTTTTTCAGGAGGAATGATTCAAAGGGTTGGAATAGCTCAAGCTTTGTTAAATGATCCTAAGATACTAATTTTAGATGAGCCAACAGCAGGTTTAGATCCTAAGGAAAGAGTTAGATTTAGAAATTTACTAAGTGATTTATCAAGAGATAGAATAGTAATAATCTCAACTCATATAGTTTCAGATATTGAGTTTATTTCTAATGAGGTAATTATGATTAAGGATCATAAGATTTTATATAAGGATTCCATAGAAAATATATGTAGCACTTTAGAGGGCATGGTTTATGAAACCTCAATGACCTTTGAGGAGAGTAAAGAGTTTAGAAAGAAATATATTTTATTATCAGAAAAGCAAGATGGTGGAATAATGAAAGCTAGGTTCATAAGCCAGGGGAATAATGATGAAAAATGGATTAAGGTTAATCCTAATATAGAGGATGTATTCCTTTATCAATATAGAGATGAGGAGTTAGAAGGATAATCTTATGAGTATTAAAAAGGGTGAATGGGAAAAACTTTTTAGAAATCCAGTGTTAATAGTTCTTGCAGGTATTTTCTTAATATACAATTTTATTTTAATTAATGACAATTCCTATATAAAAGAGGGGTTAGAGGAAACTAATAAGCTAATAAGTCAGGTTGGATATAAAGTAGACGAGAATATGCTTAAAAAGTTAGAAAATATGTATGATGAGAAGATGAAGGATTTAAATGAGCTTACAGAAAGAAAACTTCATAAAATCTTTGAATCTATGGATGAATTTTTAGCTAATAAGGATTTTCATAATTGGACTTATGAGGAAAAAGTATTTTCAAAGGAGGATATGGATTTAATAAATCAGTTAAGTGCAATTAATTTATATAAAAATATAACTCCAGAGTTTATTCATAGAATAGAAAGCTTAGATTCTGAAAAAATGGCTGAAAGTAACATAAATAAGTATGGGTTTAAAGGAGAAGCCGCTAATTTAGTTAGAAAAAATTATGAAGATTTAGGGAAAAGACTTCAAGAGTTAAAAAGTAATGGAGAACATAAAAATTTATTTTTCTTTGGAGAAAGTTATAGAACTCAAAATTTATTATATAAAAAAGTAATTGGAGCTTGCTTAATTGAAATTATGATACTTGTAGTATTAGGAGTAGTTTTTTTAATAAATTATGAGAGAGAAAATAAAACTCTAGGATTAGTTTCTGCTACAAAAAGAGGGCGTAATCTTATTAAAGATAAGGCTATAGTTGGACTTATGTATTCAATATTAGTTGCAATAATCATCTTAGGAATTACTTTAATTTTATATTTTAGTGTGTTTGATTATAGTAAGATTTGGAATGTTCCAATTAGTAGTGCTTTAAATTGGGAAGTAGGTCCTCATATATCTTGGTATAACCTTACAGTTTTACAAAACTTACTTATTTCCATAGGAGTTGTTTTAATAATATCACTTATTTCAGGGGGAATAAGTTTATCCTTATGTCTTTTTCTAAAGAGTAGTTATAAAGCTTTTTTTGCCTTTTTTATACTTTTTGGAGGATTATTTATGCTGCCAGGATTATTTAGTATGAGTTCAAAACTAGTTATATGGTCATATTTTAACATATTTGTTTTAACCTTAAATCCACAAAAATGGTTTGCAGAGGCTGGAGCACTACTAACTTCAAAATATTATATAGAAGGAACATTAATAAGTAATGGAATTATTGTAACTATAATTTCCTTAATTTTAATAAAAAGATTTAAGAAGGTAGATATATTATAAGGGAAAAATATTAATTTAAGTGAAGAGGTAAAATATGAGAATAATAATTAATGAAATAAAGAAACTTTTCAATTTAAAAATTCTATTGATTCTTGGATTAATAGTTTTTATAATATGGAAAATATTTATAAGTTTTTGGATAGAAGTTTTTCCAAATGGTTCAAACACACCAACTTTTAATTTAAGCGTACAAATGCTTAAAGATTATGGAACAACAATGGATGAAAAGGAATTTGAAGATTTTAAGGAAAAGTCAGCTTTAAGAGAAAAAGAGGCAGATGAATATTTAAAGGGAGATAAAGAGGCACAAGAGCTTGGAATAAAATCATATAGAGAGCTAAGAGAAAGTTTAGATAAGGGAAAAACTGATGAAAAGGTTGAGGCTCTTCATTCAAAAATATATTTTAAGGATAATGTATATCTGTTTTGGGAAATGCAATCTAGAGAGTCTTTAATAGCGTCATATGAAAATCCTTTAAATAGAAACGCTGAATTATATAGTAGCAAACCCAATAAGTATAAAAGGTTAAAAGAACTTGAAAAAGGTGATCAATTAAAATCTGTTTTGAGTTATGTTACTTTTTTAAATTATGATTCCTTAATAACTAATTTTTCAATACTTGTTGTGGTGACCTTAGCTTTTATAATATCACCAATATTTTTAAGGGATGAAAAAAATAAAGTAAACTTTCTTCAGTATTCATCAAAAACTGGAAGAAAGATTGGAAGTAAAAAAGTTATTTCAGCCATGATAACTGCCTTTGGCATAAGTACTTTGGAGTTAATAGGTCTATTTTTAATGTATATTCCTAATAATACATTGCAATTTTGGAATTGTAGCATAAATTCTAAATTTAATTATATGGTTTCTTGGTTTGATTTAACTTTTGGACAATATATAATGTTAACTATTCTAGTTATATATATAATAACTTTTGTGGTAACTAGCATATCATTATTTGTAAGTAGTAAAGTTAAAAGTTATGTAGCATTAATAGGAGTACAAGTACCTATTTTAGGAGCTTTAATAATGTTTTTATATAATATAGGACTAAATCATATGACCACAATAAATTATCCTAAATATATTCCTTTAATTGCTTATATGGTATTTATTATAATTTCAATACTTTTAATAATTAACTTATTAAAAAATGAAAAGAATAGGGATGTTTTAAATTAGTATAAATATTAAAGAGATAAGGAAGCATTAAAGTAAAAAAGTCTGTAGCAAGAATATATTGCTACAGACTTTTTGTTTTGAAAAATTATGAAAGTGATAAATACCTATGAATATGCTTAATAAATAAAGAGTTAGATAATTATTAAGCTTAAATATATAAATAATACACTCTTATTAGATGCACGAAAAATATAAGAATGTTATTATACTTCAAATACTGTATTTTCAACCTCTGGATTTCCTATATAAAGTCTCATTGCTACTAGTGGAATATAAAGTATAAATATTTGAGAAAAAGCTGTTACCTCTAAATATAATGGTATGTCAAAGACTTTATTTATGGAGCTAAAGGAATAGATTATTGCACCAGTTAATATAACCCCCATAGATGTTACACAAGTATAGTTAAAGTGTTTTAAGTTTTCTTTATTCCTTATATTATGATCTGTATATAGAGTATATAAAAGAACTCCTAAAACTATAAGAACATATAAATAAGACCATTTAAAGTAAGAATTAAATTTATTAAGGGCCCAATTTATAAACTCAAGACTTACATAATCATAAAGTTCATTATGGATTCTTAAGTTATTTAAAAATATACTTTTTATTAGAAATGAAGTAATTATTCCAATTAATATTAAGAAAGAGGATAAAGTTAAAAATAATTTTTGTTTTACTAAGCTTTTTCCTCTACCTAAGAAAATACTTATTGCAATTATTAGAAAGAAAGATAAATACAGAATAATAAGCACCTCCAATCCTTTTTAGTTTACATATTAATTATAACTTAAATTCTAATAAATTACAAATATTGGAAAATAAAAAGCTATAGTATAGTCTAGCTTATTATTAGCTAGTATATACTATAGCTTTTTATCTTATATACTCTGTGTTTGTTAGCATAGATAAATTATATTATGTTAAATTATGTTCATTTCTAAATAGGGATTAAAAAATATATTAATAAAAAAAGTTTTAGAAAAATGTTTTTATAGGGTGTTAACTTTTATATTTTTTTAAGCGTTCTTTTAAAAGAATAAATGTGTTAATCATAATATATATAACTAGTATGTTTGATATTAATCCTAATAAATTAGTTGAAGTAGAAAATAAGAGAGTGGTACTATCTTGTGGAAATTCATATGTTGTAAAATATTTTACTGGATACCCCCAAGTTTTAAAGCCAGAAGAGCTTAATTCATAGGGGGTTATAAAGGTTAAAAGTAAGCTTATCCAAGCAGCTTGGTTAAGAATTTTAAAGTTAATTCTTTCTTTCATAAAATCCTCCTATATTATGAATTTTAATAATAATATAACATGAAAAATTTGTATTATAATTTATAATTAGTAAATTTTTGTTTAATAAATTTAACTATTAAGAAAAAGTGTTGATAATTGAAGGATTTATTTATATAATGTAATTAAGTAGAGATTTAAAATCTACTTTTGAAATAGGTGCAGTGATGCTTAATAGGGAATTTAGTGTAAAACTAAAGCTGCCCCCAGCAACTGTAAATGACTTCGACTTAACGATATACCACTGTGATTGATCATGGGAAGGTGTTAAGAAGATATAGTTATGAGCCAGGAGACCTGCCTAATTCAAAGCGAATAGTTTATCTTTCTGGGGAAAGAGACAAGTGATTGAAATTTTATCATACTGAAGAGGAATAGAGCCATATTAATAAAGTTCTGACTATTTATGAGTTAGTTTGTTTAAAGTAAGATTTAAGTTAATTATGGTAAGCTACAATGAGGTGGCTTGAATTAGTATGATTAAAATATAGAGATTCATCAATTAACTTGTAGAGATTTTCCTAGATAGGTATTCAAAGTGAGTATCTATCTTTTATTTTTGGGTAATTTAAGCTAGGATTGCTCAAAAATAACATCAGAAAGCAAATCCAAAACAGGTAAAAATCTCAATGGTGAGTAAGGTGCTTTTAGAAGTACCAAGGTTCAAAGAGGAATCAAAAATTAAATTAAGTTGTTTTAAAGGCTAATATAAATAAAAAGTCTTACTAACAAAGAGGTTAGTAAATAGAGTAAGATACTCTAAAGTAAACAACTTAAAAATATTTAAGAGTTATATGATAGAGGAATTAAAAGTTAAATTAACTTTTGCTTAAAAAGACTTTTAATTAAAATCATATAACTCTTTTTTATTGTACTTTTAAAGTATTTAAAAGATGATTTATAATTTCTTTTAATATAAATTATTAAGAATTCTTTTTTATATAAATTTTAAAAATAGACATGATTTATTATCTATAGAAATAATACTTTTAAAAAATAAAAATCTCTAGCTATAAGCTAGAGATTTTTTTTCTGCCAAAACTTAAATGCATAGATTATTTTTATATGTGAGATTCCGTCAAAACTTAAATGTTTACTTATGTTCATGTTTTTTTGAGCTTGCAACTACTAAAGCTATACCACCTACAATAATCGCTACTAATATAACATAATTAAGATAAATCACTATGTTACCTAACATATATCTCACTCTCCTAAATCTATATTTTATTTTAAGTATTAACAATTTAATTATAATTTCCTTTGTACATAGTATCAAATTTTAAACATTGTGTAAAAAAGTAAGAAATTTAATTTTTAAGTTTAATTTCAAGTTTATTTATAAGAAAAGTTTAGATTTATTATTAATTGATAAATTTATAACCTGTATTTTAAAAAGTTGCAATATTTAATATATAGTATTTTTGTTCAAAGAAACAATGACATAGAGAAATAAAAAGGAAAATTTTTAAATATTTTTTATATTGAAATATTTATAGAGTAAGAAGCTTTTTCTTGTAAATTTAAAAAATAAGAACATATAGAAAATGGCTATTTGAAAGGTGGTATGACCAATTTCAATTGTCGAAATCGAATTGGATAATAGAGTGCATAAATAAAATGAATATTTTAACGAAATTAAAAGTTAGAAGAGAATAATGTCAAAAAATAATTTGTTACTGTAATATACGTAACAATTTGTTAATTTTAGAACATTGTTAAATTAAAGAGGGAGTGGTAACATTTATAAGTAAAATAAAGTATTAATTTATATTGTATATATTGTTGAGTGAGTAAATGAAAAGCTATTCAGTGGGAGGAATAGCTTTTCTTTTTTTCAAAACAAATAGCTTATAGGTTTAAGAATCTCTTTGAAAGAGAGGTATTCTCCTTAATTAAATGAAGTGACAATAATTTTGAGAGAGTTAAAGTTGATTGACTAATTAATTACACTTTTAATAATCGTAAGAGATAGGCTATTAAATCTTAAACCTATAAGCTTAAAAAAGTAAGTAGTTATGAAGAAGGAGTATTTCATTCCTTCTTCATGAATTATTATTTGCTTAATTTAAATTTATATTCAAATATGCAATTAATTTATTTAAATTTGTATCTTATTATCCAAATTATCCAAAACATGAGAAATATAAAAAAAAGCAATGGTAATGAATGGATTTAAAGGATAATGAATGAATTTAAAAGAATTTATTAAATGAAAATTGTGGTAAATAGTGGTATTATATAAAGGCGATTGCAATTTTATATTTTTTAGTATTGGTGTTTAAACAAGAAGGGGGAAAATATTTTTGGTTATAATTTTTATGGGAATAGTTATGTTTATTAGTGGGCTTATTTGTAAAAAGCTTCATGATGACTATGAGGAATATCCCAATCTTTTTGTAGGGTATAAACTAAAGTATGCAATGAGAAATGAAGAAACATGGGAAGAGGCTAATAATTATATTTTAAAGCCATGTGTTTTTGTATTTATATTCTCAATAATATTCACTTTGATAATTAGATTTTTTAATTTAGAAATTTCTGATATAGGGTATATCTTGGTGGGTATATTAATTTTAGTTAGTCCTATAATTTGTACTGAAATTCATATAAGAAGATTCAATAAAACTAAAGAAATTTAGTTTTATAATAAATATATAACTATTAATTTTTTCAAAAGGGAATGTATCAAAATAACTTTTATTATATTTTGATACATTCCTTTTTTTATAACTTTAAATTAAGTATGAGAAAATATTAATTTAAGGAGATAATTATAGAATTTAATTATAATAAGGAGTTTTTATAGGAATTTTTGAAGTTGTGTTGAATTATATATTAAAGAAATTAAATTTTCGTTTTATTAAAGGAGTTGAGAAAATGAGAATATTAATGTTAGATTTAGACACTTTAAGAGCAGATCATTTAGGTTGCTATGGATATGAAAGAAATACATCTCCTAATATAGATAGTGTTTCAAGGGAGGGTATAACTTTTGATAATTATTATTGTTCAGATGCACCATGTCTTCCTTCAAGGGCTGCACTTATGTCAGGAAGATTTGGAATACATACTGGTGTTGTAAATCATGGAGGAGTTTGTGCTGATTTTAGAATAGATGGGGATAATAGAGGCTTTAATGATAGAATTGCATTTAATAGCCTTCCTATGTTTTTAAGAAGTGAAGGGTTTTATACAGCTTCTATAAGTACTTTTGCTGAGAGGCATAGTGCGTGGTGGTTTAATGCTGGGTTTAATGAGCTTCATAATGTAGGTGGATGTGGAGCAGAGTCAGCAGAAGAAGTAACTCCAACTGTATTAAAATGGATAGAAGATAATTGTGATAAAGATAACTGGTTCCTTCATGTAAACTATTGGGATGCACATACTCCTTATAGAACTCCAGATACTTATGAAAATCCATTTGAAGGAGATGGTTTAAAGAGATGGATAAGTGAGGAAAGATTTAATGAACATCGTAACAATAAAATTGGACCACATGGAGCTAGAGAAATAGGAATGTATAATAGTGATACATCACCAAGATTTCCAAAACATATGGGAGAAATTAAAAATTATGATGATCTTATAAAATTCTTTGATCAATATGATTCAGGAATAAATTATATGGATTCTCATATTGGACAAATACTTAGGTTATTAAAAGATAAGGGATTATACGAAGACCTTGCTATTATAATAACATCAGATCATGGGGAGGCAATAGGTGAATTTGGTATGTATGCAGAGCACGGAACTGCTGATTATGCAACTACTAAAATACCAATGATAATAAAGTGGCCTGGGGCTATGAAAAATTATAGAGATGATGGATTTCATTATAATTTAGATTTAGCACCAACTTTAGCTGAGTTATTTAATAAGGAAAAGAAAGAGTACTGGGATGGTAGAAGCTATGCACAAAGTATTTTAAATGGAGAAGATACAGGAAGAGATTATTTGGTTTTAGGGCAATGTGTTCATGTGTGTCAAAGAGCTGTAAGATTTAAAGATTATATTTATATTAGAACTTATCATGATGGATATCACTTATTTCCAAAGGAAATGCTTTTTAATGTAGAGGATGATCCTCACGAAATAAGAAATTTAGCAGAGATAAGAAAAGAACTATGCATGGAAGGAGCGTATCTTCTTCAACAGTGGCATGATGAAATGATGATGAGTAGTGAAAGTGATGTTGATCCCCTTTGGACTGTAATAAGAGAGGGAGGACCATATCATGCTAAAGGTCATTTAAAAGAGTACTGTAAAAGATTAGAGCAAACAGGAAGAGGATGGGCAATTCCAGAACTTAAGAGAAGACATCCAGAGGAATTTAAATAGAAAATAAAAATATAATTATTATTAGGATATATAAAGAAAATTTATTATAAATTTAATAAGCTTAAATATTATGGGTTAGATATATTAAAAAACTTATAAATAGATTTAGAGTTTAAAAAATATAAGCTCTTTATCTATTTATAAGTTTTATTTATATGTGTAGTTATTTATGTATAGGTTATTTTATTTATTTTAAAAACTATTAGAGGCTCTTAATGGTAAAAAGAGCTAGTCCATTTTTAGAGTAATTTTTATTTGCTAAAACAAGTTTTAGATTTATCTTTAAAATACTTTCTTATACGTAATAAGTAGTATGCAAAGAATATAATACTATATAATATTATTTCAAAAAGTTTCTTATCAAATTTTGGTATGTATAAAAGCATTATATGTATGTACATTAAACCATAAAATAAATATGCTGACCTTTGAATCTTTTTCCATGTTTTATAGTTCATTTTTTTTCTTACACATTGGAATGAAGTGATCATTAAAGGAATCATTAAGCATATCATGATTAAACTTAATAAAGTTGCAAAAAACTTATAATAAGTTAAAGAATGTGGGTTAGTAAAGAATGTAGGGAAATAATATATTCCATATAAAATATTATGACCTAAGGTTAAGATACAAGCGATTATTGAAAGTTCGCCTCTTATAGCCATTAGGTTTTTCTTATATTTAAATGAATTACTTAAAGCTCCAGTGTACATTACTATAGTAAATAAAGCTAAGGAAAAAGTACTTTTAGAGAATACTCCTATGGTGTATTTACTTATGTGTTTAGGAATATAGTTATGTAGATCGGTTTTCATAAATACTATGAAAAATATAGCTATTAAAGTAGCTATTATGTAGAGTATTGAAGAATATTTTTTTATTTCTTTATAAAAAACAATACTCAAGAATGTTGTTATTAATAATGAAATTATAAGTAGCATTATTATGTCTTCCTTTCTGTTAATGATAATCAATTTCAATTAGATTATATATGCAAGTTGTAATTTAGTCAACAAAAAGTTCATTTTTATAACAATTTATTTTTATTTATCATAAAATAATCTTTTTAGTAGGATATTTGATTTAAATGTGGAATTATATAGGAAACACCTATTTTTAGTATGAGAGGGGAATAAAGATGAGAGTTAAATTAGTTGGATTAAATGAGGAAATGTTAGAAGCTGTCAAGGGATTAGAAGAACTAATTGATTTTCAGCTTTATAATGAGAAGGGAAGTAAGAATGAAAATTTAGAAGTTATAAATGTTTCTAAGCTTCCTGAAGAATCAGAAAATGTAATAGAAGTCCTTAGAGGAAAAAATAATGAAATAAGATATAAGAAAAAACACCACTTTTTTAGAGCATTTAGTTTATATCTTCAATTTCTTAAAAAGGGAGAGGAGAGTTTTAGAAAAAGTGAAAAAACTTATATTGATTCAGTAGGAGCAATGATAGATGCCTCAAGAAATGCTGTCTATAGAGTTGCTGAGGTTAAAAAGATATTAGGATATATGGCCTTAATGGGACATAATAGGTGTATGCTTTATACTGAAGATACTTATGAGATTGATGGTTATCCATACTTTGGTTATATGAGAGGAAGATATAGTAAAGAGGAGTTAAGAGAAATTGATGATTATGGATACTCTTTAGGTATAGAGGTTGTACCTTGTATTCAAACTTTAGCTCACTTAAAACAAACTTTAAGATGGCCTTATGGGGAAGGGATGAAAGACACCCAAGATGTACTTTTAGTAGGAGAGGAAAAGACTTATAAGTTTATAGAGGCAATGATTTCTTCCTTAAGAGAGTGCTTTAGAAGTAAAAATATTCATATAGGTATGGATGAGGCTTTTGATTTAGGAAGAGGCCATTATTTAACTAAACATGGACATGTTCCTCACCAAAAGCTTATGGTAGAGCATTTAAATAAGGTTAATGAAATAGCAAAAAAATATGATTTTAAGCCAATGATTTGGGATGATATGTTTTTAAGATGTGGAGCTCCAGATGGTGGATATTACGATTTAGATATAGTTATAACTCCTGAAATAGCAAATAATATTCCAGAGGAAGTTTCCTTAGTTTATTGGGATTATTATAATTCTGATAAAGAAAAATATAAAAAGCTTTTAGATATTAGAGATGATTTTAATAATAATATTATCTTTGCAGGAGGATGCTGGAGGTGGAGTGGATTTGCTCCAAACTATTCAAAGACCTTTGAAACAACAAATGCTGCCTTAAATCAATGTAAGGCTAAAGGAATAAAGGAAGTCTTTGCAACGGCTTGGGGAGATGATGGATCAGAAACGCCAATATATTCCATAATAGTAGGTCTTATATTATTTGGAGAGCATGGCTATTATAACAAGGTAGAGAAAGAATGGATAGATGAAAGATGCAAATCTTTAACAGGGCTTAGTATGGAGGACTTTACTTCTTTAGAAGAATTAGATCTTGTTCCATCAGTTAAAACTCCTAATATGGAGGTTTGCAATCCTTCAAAATATATAGCTTACCAAGATTTGCTTTTAGGAGCCTTTGATAAGCATTTAGAGGGTTTAGATTTAGAAGAACATTATATTAATCTTTCTAAAAAATATGAGGAAATAGGAGAGAAAAGTGAGAGGTTTAAATTAATGTTTACTATGTATTCTAAACTTGCTGCTTACCTTTCAGTTAAAAGTGAAATAGGATTAGAAATAAGAAAAGCTTATTTAGAAAAGGATAAGGATGCCTTAAGGCTTATAGCATATAACTTTATTCCAGAAATACAAGAAAAGCTAAAGAGTTTTCATAAGAGTTTTAGGGATCTATGGTATAAGGAATGCAAAGGACAAGGCTTTGAAGTTATAGATATTAGACTTGGTGGAGTTATGGCAAGATGTGATTCAACTATGTATAGAATAAAAGCTTATCTTAAAGGAAATATTGATAAAATAGAAGAACTAGAAGAGGAAAGACTTTATTTTTCTGAACATTTTGGGGGAGATGATTGTAAGCTTATATGTTGCAATGAATACCAAAAAATAGCAACACAAAATATTTTAAGCTGGTAATAAGTTTCTATTATACAAAACTCAGAAGTATAAGCAATGGATAAAATAATTAAATTGGAGATGTTATGATATGAAAAATTATTAATCTTATTAGAAATAATATTCTTTAAAAATAGGACTATTTAGGCTTTATAAATTAAAGGAGGAGTTTTTTAGTTGAATACCTTTATTAGGTTGTATGAGGGTTTAGAGCCTTTTATAATGAGTATCTTATTAGTTATATTTTTGATTTTTGTAAATAAATATTTTAAGTGGAAAATAGGGAAAAAGTAAGGTGAAATATAGGGAAGGATTATTAAATGGAAAATAAAAATATTAAGTTGATTTTAGTAGCATTAGGATCCTTTATGCTTGTGTTACTTCAAACAGAGATGTTTCAAAGATCATTGGAGATTTTTAGCTTTATTGGATTAAGTGTAATAGGAGATATAATTCTTTTATTAAGTTCTATTTTATCCTTTGTAGGCTTTGTGATTTTTGCTTTTACATCTTTTAAAATTATAAGAAATAATATTAAATAAAAATAGATGGCTATACCTGAAGTTTCTTAGAAGGGGGAAATATAAGGTATAGCCATCTTTAATTTAAAAAGGCATATAGAAAATTTGAGAAATTAAGACTTTTAGGAGGTGATGAACATCAATCACAAAAATGAAGTCTTAACTTCTATAAGGATACACCCTTATGTTTCCCTTAAAAAAATCTTTTATACTAAATATTTGAAAGGATAATTTGGGGGTTAATAAGAGTCTTATGAAAGAGATTATAATTTAAGTAATAAAATTTTAGTACCCTTAATTTCAGTAATTGATCTGCATAAATAAAGAATGAAATAAATAAAAAAATTTATTTGACAATAATTATTATTAGGAGTAAAATAGTTTGCATAGGAACAAAGAGTTTTCATGCGAACCATTTTAAGGTGGGTTGCATCTAATAAAATAAAATTATTTTGTAGGAGATGAAAATTATGGACGGAATTAAAAAATTTACTCCAAGAGTTAGTAAGAGAATTTTACTTTTTATAGCAGGACTAGTATGGGGATTTGCAGGATTTAGAGTATTTACTTTAGGGTTTGGAGATGTTATGTCACATCACGGAAACTTAATCATAACAATCATTTTTGCAGCAATTATATTTTTTGTGTTTTTTAAATTTATATTTAGTAAAATGTTTAAGAAACATACAACAAGAATAGTAAATAGTAAACTTGATAAACATTGTGTATTTTCCTTCTTTGATTTTAAGAGTTATCTTATAATGGGATTTATGATTTTCTTTGGAATTTCAGTTAGAAACTTAGGAATATTTAATCCAGTTTATTTAGGAGATTTTTATATGGGATTAGGAGCAGCACTATTTATGGCTGGCGTATATTTCTTTGTGGGATTCTTCACCTTTGATAATTTAAAAGTAAAATATAAAATTAGCTAATTTAGTATAAAGATATTAAATGGTGCATAAAGTTTAGAAGACTTTATGTACCATTAATTTTATATGTAGAATCTTTTATATATTTTTCTAGAGCATGGAGAAATATAATTTGAAATTTATTTTTTTAGAAAAGAGGGACTTATATGAATTATGATTCATTTGAAATAGCTATGCTGATAAAGGAAATTTATTCAAGTACCATGGGGAAAGTAAGTGAAGGACTTAAAGAAAGTGGACTTACTCACCAACAAATAACAGTTATTAAACTTATAGCTCATAAAGGTAAGGTTACAGTTAAGGAACTTTGTGATGAAATGTCCTTAGCTAAGGGAACTGTGTCAGGAATAGTGTCAAGACTTGAAAATATGGGGTATGTAGAGAAGTTTAAGGATGAAAAGGATAAGAGAAATACATATATAGTTTTCTCTAAAAAAGGAGTAGACTTTGCAAAAACTTTTAGGTGTGATATAAATAATAGCTTTGATAGTGTATTTGAAAACTTTACACATGAAGAGGTTAAGGAAATAAGAGAGGTACTTTTAAAGCTTAGGGATAAGATAAAGTAATACTTAGTTATTTAGAAGAACTTAATTAATTATTATGGTATATGGTGTCTCTGCTATTTTTAAAGTCTTTTTAGAATTAAAAATGGTTAAAATATGGTTTGTAACTATAATGTTGTTGATATATAATAGTTGAAGGTTATTTAAAAATAAAGGAGACGACTTAAGGAATGGAAAATGAATTTGATATTGAATTTAAAAACTATTTGTATCAGGTTTTAGGAAAGGACAACCTTCAGGAACTAGAATCTAATGATGAATATGGAGAGTGTTATTTAGAGGTTGGCAGCAAGCTTTCTATAGATCTTTCGGAAGACATGGTTAGCCTTTTGACGGATAAGGATAGTCTCCTAGTTATTTTAAGGTTTCCAAGTGAAGCTAAGAAGAGTTTTAGAGGCGTAAGTAAAGGAAAGGTTGATTTTGGATTTCAACTTTTTAAGAGAGAAGACTTTGATATTAATTATGATTTTGTTGGATTTACCTTATCAATAAAGGATGCTGTTGATTATAGTGATATGAGGCTAGACTTTAATTTTACTCCTGAAGGTTTTGAATTTTCTGAGAAAATGAATTACGCTTTAAATATAATTGCTATAGATGAAAAGCATATAGTAAGAGCTATGAGACATATTAGATTCCCAAGGGAGCTTTGTAAGATTATTAGGGAGTATTATTTAAAAATTACAAGGGAAGATTATAATAGAGAAGTTGCTCTAGAAGACTTAGAAAACCTTGATGCTATACTTTTTGATGGAATAACATCAAAGCAGGTAGAAGAAAGTTTTAGCCTATATAAGTTTACAGATGAACCAGAAGAATCTAATTTAGATAAATACATTAAAGATTAAAACTATAATTATATTAGACTATATCAAAAGTGATTTAATTATAAATACTTATATCTTGTGAAAGGTTTATGATTAAATAAATGCTTTGATATAGTCTTTTTCATTGTCTGTACCAAAAAAAGATTTTGGTATATAATGGATTTGGGATGACATGTAATAAATGGGGAGGTTTTTATGATGAATGAGAAGCTTAGTGATGTTAGAGATTTCGTCAGAGAACTTATTAAAACAGATGAATTCGAAGATGAACTTTTCTTAAGTACTATTAATAATGCTAGAGATGAGCTTAAAAAGAGCGAAGAAGAGGCATGTTATGAAGATGAGGGGGTTATTGTTGGTATAGGGGATAAGACCTATATGGATATTAAGGGAGATAGTGCAATGGTTCTTCAAAATAAAGATGAATTTAACCTATTATTAAGATGGGATAATTCAAATAAAGAAGATCATTTTGCTATTAACTACGGGAAGTTAGAACTTGGATTTCAGATTTATCCAAAAAAAGAGTTTGGACTTTCAAGAGATTTTATAGGGTTTACTCTAACTATAGATGGAGTTTTGGAATGCAGTGCTTTTCCAGTGGATTTAAATTTTGCTTCCGATGATTTTTATTTATCAGAAGATTTAGATTATACCTTTGAAATCCTTTTGATTGAAGGAAAAGAAGGGATAGTTAGAGCTATGAGAGATGTAAAAATACCAAGAGAGTTTTGTAAGGTTATTAGAGAATGTTATCTTAAAATAAAAAGTGATGAATATGAGGAATTAGAAGGTTTAGAAGATAGGATGAACATACAATGGCATGTTAGAAAGCTTGGAGGTAAGATGGTTGAAAGGAAGTATGGAGTTTACAAAATTAAAAATGAAATCCAAATGTCAAAATTAAATTCTTACATAAAGTTAATATAGTATTTGTAGGATATTACAAAAATAAAAGAGAATAATGTTACATATTTAGGGAGTAATTTGATCATATTAAATTACTCCCTTTGATTTTGCTAGGTTTCAATTATATTTGGTTTTTGTATTTAAAATTTTTACTAATTATTCATTATTATTTTTGTTAGTTAAGAATATTTACTTATTGTTCAAAATATGATACTATTTATTTGGGATAAAAAGGAAATTGAAAAATTATAGAAATATAGGATTTTTTATAGGATTATAATTTTGCTTAAATTATTTTGCTAAGCTAAATTAAAATAATATAGATTAGGTCACAGGAGGTAATTAGGTGAAAAGAAGTATTAAGGCTTTAATTTTAGTAGTATTAATTACAATTTTATCATTAAATCTTATTGCATGTAGTAGTTCTAATAAAGCACTAGATAAGGGGAAAGAACTTATTAATGAAGGGCAATATGAGAAGGCGGTTGTATCTTTAGAGTTAGCTTTAGACGAAAATCCTAAAAATAAAGAGGCTAAAGAACTAAAAGATATGATTGAAAATTATTTAGAGGCAAGTAAGGCTTTAGATGAGGGAAAGATAAGAAAAGCTGAAGTTAAAATTCAAAATGTTGGGGAGAAGTCTAATGAGTTCCCTAATTTTAAGAAATGTGTAGATGCATTAAATAAGAATATAGATGAAAAATCTGAATATGATAAAGATATAAAAAGTGATATGGAAAAGTTAGAAAAGTTTATTGATAATAAAAACTATTCAGATGCAGTATTGCTTACAAAGAGTTTAGATGGAAGGGTAAGAACAAAGGAACAAAAGGAGAAACTTGAGCAAATAAAATTGAAATTGATTTCAGTATTATCTATAGAAAGTACTAAGAAATGAGAGTTATTTGTAGAAGGATATATTGGAAAAAAGAGTATTTCATATGATTATACAAATGGAAATAGATTAAATTATAGATTTTTGGACTAAAACCTAAATCTAGTTAAGCTTTTTAATAAGGATTATAAGGTATTGGTATCGAAATAACTTTTTATAAAACTTACAAACATTATGAAGAGAAATCTAGTAATTCTCGGCATATGTTTGTAAGTTTTATTTGTTTATTTTTATACATATTCTATTCTTTTATAAATAATAGTCTGTTAAATTTATCTAAAAATTTATTGAAAAATCTAGCTACACAATCCCTAGAGAGAATAAATGTTACTATTAAGGAGCCTACTATTAGTGCAAGTAATTTTCCTAAATTACTTGACATTAAGCTTGTTAATCCTAAAATACTACCTATAAAATAAGTATGTAAAAAATAAACTGAAAGAGTATTTTTACCTATTTTTGATAGAAATGTTTGATTTTCTGGCATTAAGTTTATAAAGACATATACAAAAGCAAATCCAATTATATAAACTGCAATATAAAGTAAGATTCCAGTGAATATTTCTATATTAAAATTACTATAGGACCTATCTGCCCAGAAAAATTCATCTGCAATATTTGAATAGTTAACAAAAATTAAGGCTATTAAAACTCCAATAATTAGAATTAATATTGAAGGAACTTTGTTTAGAATATTAAATCTTGTAAACTTCCTAAATCTTTTTAATTTTTCCTCACTAGAATAATAACCAGCTAAGAAAAATGGAGCAAAGGTAATAGTTCTAGAAAGTGCCATATAAGAGCCAAACTCACCAGAGAGTTTTACAAAAATACCAGCAATAATACTAAGTATAAAAATATTTTTGAACTTTAAAAGATCAGGTAAAAGGATTTTCCATAAAAACATTGCAAATATATACCATAGTGCCCAACCAGGAGTGAAGAAGGAAAATGCTTGTTCACTAGGAAGTTCAGTAAATTCACCTCTTAAAAATAAGGGACCTACTAATGTGATTAAATTCCATATTATATTGAATAGTAAAAAGGGAGTGAGAAAATTTCTTACGGCATTTCTACGTCCTTTTTCTACATTTTTTGAAAGATATCCTGAAATAAAAACAAATACAGGCATATGAAATTCATATATGAATACATATAAAAGTCTTGCCACTTCATAATCTTTTCTAATAAATTCTAAACTGTGTCCTAAGACCACTAAAAATATTAAAAGGCCTTTACTATTATCAATTAAGTAATTCCTATTTTGTGTTTTCAAGTAATTCACTTCCTTAAATAAGTTTGAATATCTTTACTATATTGTTCTTAGTATGATAAAAAGTATTATTTTTATAATAAAATTATATAAAATAACTATGCATTAAAATTATTATTAATAATTATGTTAAATTTAGGTATTAACAAATCTATTATAAAGAAAAATTTTTAACTATTATTGAATTTTTATTATACATTATATTAAAGTAGAATTAGTAATTAATTTTATATATTAATAATTATGTAAAGTTAAAGAAGTTTTTAAGCATAAAAGGGGGAGAAGATATGTTAAAAATACTATTAGTAGATGATGAGGCTACAGAACGTGAAGGAATTGAATTTCTTATAAAAAGATATGAATTTCCTTTAAATATAGCTAAAGCTGTAAATGGAAAAGAAGCTTTAGAATACATAAAGAAAAATCATATAGATATTCTTTTTACAGATGTAAAGATGCCTTTCATGGATGGACTAGAATTAGCAAAGGAAACCTTTAAGTATGATCCTAAAATTAGAATAATAATTTTTAGTGCATATAGTGAATTTGACTATGCTAAAAAAGCCTTAGAAGCAAAAGTGGTTGATTATTTACTTAAACCTATTGAGGTGGATGAATTTAAAAGAGTTATGGAAGAGGTAATAAAAAGCTGCATAAAAAGAAAGGAAGAAGAGAAAGAAAAAGAATTACTTATGGAATCAAGTAAGAAGATTTTACTTTATAAGCTATTAGCTAATCACAACAATCAAAATGATATTAATGAAAAGTTAAACGTATACAATATAGAGCTAGAAGATAAATATTTAGTACTTATAAACATAGAAACAAGGGATAATTTCTTTGAGGAGAGGGAGGAGATTTTCTTTAACCTCTTAAATACATATTTAAAAATTCCATATGAATATATAAATTTTTATCCTAATGAATCATATTTATTACTTTATAGTAATTTAAAAATAAAAGAGGACTTTTTAGATGAAGTTTGTTCTAAATTAGCTAAAGAAATTAAATTATTAGCTAATGAAAACTCTTCTTTTTTTATTAGCAATGTATTTTGTGGAATTGAAAAAATCTATGATGAGGTAAAGGGATTAAATAATATAAAGGAAAATATTTATGATTTTGAATCAAGGATTATTAGGGTTAATAAGGATAAAACTAATGATTTATACACACTTGAAATAGAGAATGTAAAGGAAAATCTTAAAAACTCTATAAATGAAAGAAATTTAAATGATATTGAATTTTACATAAATAAGCTTATAGAATACATGTTAGAATCAGGTTCACTTAGTACTATATACATACATCACCTTTTTTATGATTTAATAGAAAAACTTTGTAAAGCCTTTGATATATATAATGGTGAAGTGAAAAAGAGATTTATAGAAAAGATATTAAAATGTAACTCAAGTGAAACCTTAAAAGCAGCTTTTGAATCTATTATAAAGGATATTGCAAAGGAATGTGATAATGATATTTTAGACGAAAAAAGCATAGCTAACAAAGTGATAAAGATAATAAAAAATGAATATAGCAGTGAACTTAGTTTAGATTATATTGCAGATAAGGTTAATTTTACGCCAACCTATTTAAGCTATGTTTTTAAGAAAGAAACAGGATCAAATATAGTTAAATATATAACTGATTTTAGAATGAATAAGGCTAAGGAGTTTTTAGAAGAAGGTAATATGAAAATTGTACAAGTTGGTAAGGCCTGTGGATATGAAAATCAATCATACTTTAACCGTATATTTAAGAATTATTTTGGAGTAACTCCAAACCAATTTAAACGTAATAATAGTTAAGATAAGTGAGGTTATGTATGATTGAAAAATTAATAAAATGGTTTTTAGGAAAAGCATCTATAAGGAAAAAGTTAATTATTAGTTTTAGCATATCTGTATCTATACCAATAATAGTTTTAGGAGTTTATAGTTTTAGTGAATCAAGAAAAAATTTATTAATACAAACTGAGAAGACAATGGAAAATAATAGTCTTAGAATTGCTGATGAGATAGACTTTAAATTAAAAAAGGAAGAAGGGTATGCAAAATATCTTGCTTATAACTTGAATTTTAGGAAGGTTATAGAAAATAAGCCTAATGATAATATATCAATAGCACAAACCTTAAATGATACTGTAGAGCCTATATTTTGGTATTTTATAACCAGCGATGATTACATAAAGGAAATAAATATATATACTCCCAATGTAAGTGGAGAGATAGGATCATTTTTAAAGCCAAGTAATTTTGTAGAGGGTGAGAAATGGTATAAAAAAAGTGAAAAGAGTTTTAAGCCCTTTTGGAGTTATGAGGATGGAAAATTATTTATAACTAGAAGCATATTAGACACTGCAACTAATAGTAAAGTTATAGGTGTACTTAGAATTGAATTGTTTATGAGTATTATAACAGAGCCTTTAGAAAATATGGATTTCTTAGATAATGGAATTATTATTAAAGATAATAGTGGAAATATAGTTTTTAAAAAGCTGATGAAAAATAGTAAAATAAATGAATTGGTTTTAGAAAATATATTAAATATAAAATCTGGAGCTAATTTGAAAGAAAAGGAGTATTTAATATGTGAAAATAATATTGATGCTTCAAATTGGAAGGTATTTTATTATTTAGATAAAAAGAAAATAACAGAGGAATTAATCCCTATAATAGGTTCAACTTTATTAATAGTAATTTTTTGTTTAATTGCAGTAGTTATATTAATAAATATATTATCTAAAGTCTTAAGTAGAAGAATATTATTGCTTAAGGATAAGGCTAAAGATGTTTCAAAGGGGAATTTCAATAATCCTATTTTTACAGAGGATACTGATGAAATAGGAATTGTGACAAATAGCTTTGGACATATGACAAGGGACTTAAACGATATGATAAATAAAGTTTATAAAATTGAGCTTGAGAAGAAAGCAACTGAGCTTAAAGCATTACAAGCTATGATAAACCCACATTTCTTATATAACAGTTTATCTACTATAAAGTGGAAAGCCATTAGAGAAGGAAATGATGATATAAGTGATATAACAGGGTATCTAGCTAAATTTTATAGAACTAGTTTAAATAATGGACAAGATATAACAGATGTTAAAAGTGAAATTGATAATATAAAATCCTATATTGAAATTCAAAAAATAGCACATTCACATAGTTTTGATGTGGAATATAGAATAGATGAAAAGGGATTAAAAAATAATATGTTAAATTTTATTCTACAACCTATAGTTGAAAATGCTATTAAGCATGGAATTGATTGTAATGAAGGAAAAGAAAGAGGAAAGATTATAGTTGAGTTTCAGGAGGATGAAGATTCTTTAATCTTTAAAATTTATAATAGTAGTAATAATAATGATATTAAGGGCATAGAGGAGATGTTAAATAAGCCAGGAAAAGGATATGGTATATATAATGTAAAAGAAAGAATAGAACTATATTATGGTATAGAGTGTAATTTAGAGTGTTCTTTAGTTGAAAATAATTATATATGCATTGCACTAAGGCTTCCTAAAATAAATGATAAATTAAATTAAAAATAAACTAAGGTGCTGTATCAAAGTTAAGAGATAAAACATAGAAGCATACTGAGAAAATTACTAAAATTCTCTTTATAAGGCTTTAAGTTTTATTAAAAGTTATTTTGATACAGCATTTTTTTATTAATAAAAAATAACGTAAAATTGTACAATGTTTCGAAAAAATGTATTATTTATTAATAAATTAAATGATTTTATAATTTAATCATAAGAGGAACTTAATAATTTATAAGCTATGACATCATTAAAGGGATGGATAAATTAAAGGGGGAAGAGATATGAGAAAAAAAATTCTAAGTGCAATTCTATGTATGATGATTGGAGCAACTGCAATGGTAGGATGTGGTGACAAAACTGATTCTACTCAAGCAAAAGATGGTGGTAAAGTAAAGCTTCGTATGACTAACTGGAATAATGAAGATACAATGAAAGATATGTTAAAGTATTTATCTGAAAAACTACCAAATGTGGAAATAGAGTATCAATTTATTGATAACTCAAACTATAACACAATAGTAGATACTCAATTATCAGCTGAAGAGGGTCCAGATATAATTTGTGAATCTCCAGCATCAGCCTTAAAACATGCTAAATTAGGATATCTAGAAAATGTAAACGATTTGGCTAAGAAGTATTCAGATTCAGGTACTAATGTTTATAAGTACGATAATAATGTATATGCTTTACCAGGAATAAGTTGGTTTGAAGGAATATATTATAACGAAAAATTATTTGAAGAAAATAATATTCAAATACCTAAGACTTTTGATGAATATATTGAGGTTTGTAAGAAATTCCAAAGCTTAGGAATAAAACCTTTAGCAGCAGGATTAAAATCATGGGAACCTTTATTAAAGAATTCTATGGCCTTTGTAACAGCAGAGTATTTATCAACAGATGCTGGTAAAAACTTTGGACAAGAGTATAGAGAAGGAAAAGTTAAGTTAGATGGTACATGGAATATGTATTTAGATAAATGGTCAGAAATGATAAAGGATGGAATATACACTAAAGATATGACTGGAATAGACCATGATCAAGCTTTAGAGGAATTTGCTACTGGAAAAGCTGCAATGTATTGTTCAGGACCATGGGATTTAGAAGCAATTATGTCAAAAAATCCTGATTTAAAACTTAATATGATGCCATTTTACGGAACAAAACCTAGCGATGGATGGTTAATAGGTGGACCTGGATGTGGATTTGCAGTAAATTCAAAATCTAAAAATAAAGATGCAGCAATGGAAGTATTAAAAGCTATATCTACAGAAGAGGGACAAAAAGCTTTATGGGAAAACAATCAAGGAGGATCTTCTTACTTAACTGGAACCTCATTCACTCTTCCAGAAGCCTTTAAGGGAGCTGAAAAAGCTATAAATGCAGGTCATATTTATTGTCCTTGGAATGAATGGGGAGATGCAGGATCAGCACATGTAGATTACGGTAAACAAATGCAAAATTATTTACTTGGAAACCAAGATCTAAAAACAACTTTATCAAATGTAGATTCTGCTGCAAGTGAACTTATAAATAAATAAAATTAAATCTTTTGCTCATAATTCTAATTTGTTTAGAGTTATGAGCAATTTTAAAAAACTTATCTAGCATTTAAAGGAGGAGACTACATGGAATTAGTTAAAAAGAAAAGAAGAACACCGGGAACTTTGGGAAAATACTTTTATGTTTTTGTATTACCAGCTTTAGCAATTTACTTAATATTTAGTATTGTACCATTTTTATACACAATATTTTATAGTTTTACTAATTATACAGATATAAATCCTATTAATTTAAGTTTTGTTGGATTTGAAAATTACGCTAAGGTATTTTCAACACCAGTAATGATGACTGGTATTAAGAACTCAGTAATATATGCTATAGCTCTTACAGGGTTACAAACAGTTTTGGCATTACCTTTAGCAGTATTATTAGATAAAAAATTAAAAAGCCGTAATTTATTAAGAGCTGTATTTTTCTTTCCAGCAGTATTCAGTTCATTAATAATAGGTTACTTATGGAATTTTATACTTTCATCATCAGATTATGGTTTAGTAAATAATATATTACATTCTTTAGGATTAGACACAATAAATTTCTTCACAACAAATAAAGCTTTATTTTCTGTAATTTTTACTCAAGCTTGGCAATGGACAGGATGGGCAATGGTTATATTCTTAGCAAATTTACAATCAATACCTAAAGAATTATATGAAGCTGCAAGTATTGATGGAGCTGGAAGTTTAAAACAATTCTTTCATGTAACACTTCCATTAATGTGTCCATCAGTAAAAATAATAGTTGTTACAGGACTTATAGGTGGTATGAAGGTTTTCGATATCATATATTCAATGACTTCAGGAGGACCAGGAAATGCTACTGAAACAGTTATGACTGTTATGATGAAAAAAGGTATTTCAGATGGATTCTATAGTACAGGGGCAGCCTTTGGAGTATTATTCTTTATTATAGTTCTTGTAATAAGTGGAATAACAACGAAATTAATGGGGAAATGGAGTGAGTCTATATCATGATGAATAAAGTGAAGAGTAGTGGAATTAAGAAAAAAGACAAAAAACTATGGGGATTAGAATTAGCAATGATTCTATTAGCTGCTATATGGTTTATACCAATTTATTATCTTATAGTAACAACTTTTAAATCTCCTCAAGAAGCAACCGCTAGTCCATTAGGAATTCCTAAGACTTGGATTTTTGAAAATTATTCTAATGCGTGGAAACAGATGAGTTTTCCAAGAGCTTTTGGAAATACAGTGTTTATAACTGCCACAGCGGTTATATTGATTGTTGTTTTTGGATCTATGGCTGGATATGCTTTAGCTAGAACAAAAACTAAACTTGGAAATCGTATGTTTTTGCTTTTCCTTGCAGGATTAATAGTTCCATTCCAAATGAATATAGTAAGTTTATATAAAATCGTAAAGAGTTTACATCTTATGAATAGTGCCTTTGCTGTAATATTAGTAAACGTAGCCATAAACACACCTCAAGCAATATTTTTATTTAAAGAATTTATAGAAGCTACTATTCCAATGGAGTTAGAGGAAGCTGCAGATATTGATGGATGCGGAGTATTAAAAAAGTTTTTTAGAGTTATATTACCACTTTTAAAACCAGTTATTTCAACTGTAGTTATAATAGTAACTTTAAATGTATGGAATGAATTCTTAACACCTTTATTATTCTTACAAAGTAGAGAAAATGGAGTTATTTTACAAGAAGTATCTAGAAATATAGGTCAATTCTCAACTGACTGGACAGCACTTTTCCCAATGTTAATGCTAGGAGTTGCACCTCTTATGGTATTCTATATATTTATGCAAAAATACATAATAGGTGGAGTTACAACTGGAGCTGTTAAAGGTTAAATGGCGAGGTGATAATTTTATGAGAAATATTAATATAGACAAAGATTTTGGAAGTATTATGATAATTGTTCCCCATGAGGATGATGAATTACTTATGACAGGAGGAATAATAAAAAATGCCATAGAAAGTGGAGTTGATGTGAAGGTAGTAATGGCTACTAATGGAGATTATGATTGTAAAGATTTTTCTGTGGGAAGGGCAAGAATTAGCGAAAGTATAGAAGGCTTAGAACTTTTAGGGTTACAAAGTGAAAATTTAATAGTCCTTGGATATGCGGACACTGGAATGCCTAAAGAAGAAAGTTTTATATGGAATCTTTATGAAGAGAAGGATGAAAATAAAATTTTAGAGTCTAGCTGTTCAAAGGAAACTTATTCTTTAGAGAATCATAAAGAATATCACTTTAAAAATTTTAATGAACATAGTAAATATACTAGAAAGAATTTTCATGATGATTTATTAGGAGTAATAGAAAAATATATGCCAAAAAATATTTTTACAACCTCTGAGTTTGATACCCACGGAGATCATAGCGGATTATATTGTTTTGTAGTTGAAATACTAAAAGAACTTAGAGAAAAAAATAACTATGAACCTAATTTATATAGTGGCATAGTACATTCTTGTGATGGGGATGAAAATTGGCCTATTATTACTGAAGAAGTTAGTGAATTTACATGTCCAAAACTTCTAGAAGAAACTTCAAACTTAAAATGGAGTGAAGCATTAAGTTTTATTGTACCTAAAGAAATGCAATGTAATAATTTAAAAGAAAATTTAAAGAGAGAAGCAATTTCAAAACATAGGACAGCATTGAAACCAGATGCCATTGAGTTTTTATATTCCTTTGTGAAAAAGAATGAAGTTTTTTGGAAAATAAAGTGGTAAGGAGAGAGTAATATGGAAGATTATAGAGAGCCTATTTATAAAATAGAGCCTTGGAATATAACAGAAGAAGAATTTCTTTTAAAAAATAATTATAGAAATGAAACAACATTTTCATTGGCTAATGGATATATAGGTACTAGAGGCACCTTTGAAGAGGAATATGATTTTGATGTTGAAACAGGATTAGAAGGAAACTTTGTAAATGGCTTTTATGAAAGTGAGCATATAAGATATGGGGAATGGAATTTTGGTTTCCCTACAGAAAGTCAATCACTTTTAAATCTTCCAAATGCTAAAATAATAAAGCTATTTATAGAAGATGAAGAATTCAGTATGCTTACAGGTGAAATAGAAGATTATAAGAGAGTTTTGCATATGAAAGAGGGAAGGATAACTCGAGATCTTATATGGGTATCACCTAAGGGTAAAAAAATAAAAATTAGCATAAGTAGATTTGTTAGTTTTAATAATAAAAATTTAATGGAAATACGTTATAAAGTTACTCCTTTAAACTTTAGTGGAAATTTAAAATTTATCTCTGCTATTGATGCAAATGTAGAAAATCATACAAGAAAAACTAATCCTTTAGTTGATTATGGTCCTTTTGGTAAAAGGCTTGCAAATGATTATATAGATTCCATAAAAGATGAACTTTATTATGAAGGAACAACATTAAATAGTGAACTTTCAATAGCTTGTGGAGCAGTAAATAAAATATCAGCAGAAAACTTTATAAGAAAGAATTTTAAAAATTATGAGCTTTTTGGGGTATCTTATGAATTTTATGCTAAGGAAAATAAAGAAATTATATTAGATAAGTTTATTGCATATAGCACATCTTTAGATATGAATTGTAAAAAGTTACATGGCTTTATAAAAACTATTTTAAGTGATGCCAAGAAAAAAGGATATATAGAAGCTGAGAGAGAGCAAAAGGAATATGTTGAAGAATTTTGGAGAACAGCTGATGTAATTATTGAGGGAGATGATGCACTTCAACAGGGAATAAGATTTAATCTTTTTCACCTTATGCAATCAGCTGGGAGAGATGGTAAAACCGGAATGGGAGCTAAAGGGTTAAGTGGAGAAGGATATGAGGGACATTATTTTTGGGATACAGAAATGTATGTACTTCCTGTATTTGTATATACTAAGCCAGATTTAGCTAAGAAATTACTAGATTATAGGTATTTTACTTTAGATAAAGCTAGAGAGAGAGCAAGGGTATTAGGACATGATAAAGGAGCCTTATATCCATGGAGAACAATTAATGGAGAGGAAGCATCAACATATTTTCCTTTAGGAACGGCTCAATATCATATAAATGCAGACATAGCATATGCCTTTAAGCTTTACGTAGATGTTAATGATGATTTTCACTATTTAAAGGATAAAGTAGCTGAGGTTTTATGTGAAACTGCAAGGGTTTGGGCTGATGTAGGATCATTTTCTGAGTATGTAGGAAATAAATATTGTATTTGTGCTGTAACTGGGCCAGATGAGTACAATGCTATAGTTGATAATAATTTTTACACTAATCTTATGGCCCGTGAAAACCTTAGAGATGCAATATGGGCATTAAATAAGATTAAAGAAAAAGATCAATTAGCTTATGATAATTTGGTTAAAAAGATTGATTTAAAAGATGAAGAAATAGAATATTGGAAAAAAATAATTGAAAATATGTATTTCCCGTATGATGAGAAAAGAGGGGTGTATCCTTTAGATGATGGCTTTATGAAGAGGAAGCATTGGGATGATTCAAAAATACCTAAAGAAAAGAGACATCTTCTTTATGAAAATTATCATCCTCTATTTATATTTAGACAAAGGATGTCAAAGCAAGCTGATGCAATTTTAGCAATGTACCTTCATAGTAATCTTTTTAGTATAGAGGAATTAAGAAAAAACTATGATTTCTATCAAGAAGTAACATTGCATCATTCCTCTTTATCAACTTGTATATTTGGTATTTTAGCTAGTCAAATTGGATATGATGAGGAGGCTTACAAGTATTTTTCACAGTCAGCAAGAATGGACTTAGATGATTATCACAATAACTTTTATGCTGGAATTCATGCTGCAAATATGGCAGGAACCTGGCAAGGCATTGTAAATGGTTTTGCAGGACTTAGAACTAATAAAGGAATTTTAGAATTAAATCCTACAATACCTAAGGAGTGGAATGCATATAGTTTTAAAATTTTCTATAAGAAGAATCTATTAGAAATAAAAATTTCTAAAGATGAAATTGAAATAAGACTATTAGAGGGCGAGAATTTAGAATTATATGTATATGGAGAAAAAGTTTATCTTAAAAATTTAAGTGAAATAATAAAAATACCAGCTAAATAATAGTTTAGCTATTTAAAAATAAAACTTTTAATCTGCTTTGTTTAAATTTATTATTAATAAGAAAAAAGGGAGAGTGTTTTATGAATAAGGGGTATAGAGCTATCTTTTTTGATTGGGATGGTACTGCTGTAACTTCTAGGAAGGTACCAGTAGATGAAATAGTTTCGAGAATGAAGGGTTTACTTAATAAGGGAATAAAACTAGCAATAATTAGTGGAACTACTATTGAAAATATTGCTGGTGGAAGATTACAAGATTACTTTACTGAAAAAGAATTAGAAAATTTATTTTTAGGCTTAGGTAGAGGGGCATACAATTATAAATTTAATAAAAATAAAAATTTAGAGTTATTCAATAATATGATACCAGAAAAATCAGTTCTTTTAGATGTTCATAAGGCTTGTTTTGATATTCATATGAAGCTTTTAGAAGACTATGATTATAAGACGGATATAGTTTTTAGCAGACCTAATTATTGTAAAATAGATCTTATGGTCGATAATAATAGAGGAGAGCAACTATTTCTTCAAGAAAATGAGGTTGATATATTAAAAGAAAATTTAACTAGGCATGGATTTAATGAGGGGATTTTAGGACTTATTAAAATCTCTGAGGAAATAGGAGAGAAATACGGCTTAGATTTAGTAGTAACAACAGATGCTAAATACTTAGAAGTTGGAGTTTCTAGCAAAAGTGATAATGTAAATACAATTTTAAGGTATTTTAAAGATGAATTTGGAATATTACCAGAAGAATGTAGCTTTTGGGGAGATGAATACATAGGAATTGATGAGGGATTATATGGTAGTGATAGTTTTATGATTACTGATTCATCAAAAAGTGGAGATTTCTTTGATGTTTCTAATTTAAAAGGAAAAAGACCAGAAGAAGTAATAATTTTATCAGGGGGCGTTGAAAGATTCTTGGAATTTTTAAGTTCACAAGAAAATTTATAAAGTTTTGATATTTATAATTTTTTTATAAATATATTTTATAGGTCAAACTTTTAAATGGAGGGGTATTTTTGAATAGAAAAGGTGTATTAAGATTTATGTTTGTCTTTATGTTACTATTGTTGCTACCGTTTACTATTTCAAAAGCAAAGGATTTTCCAGCAAATCCAATTGAAAAAGCTGGATATAAACTAGATTTTTCTGATGAGTTCAATGGTCCTACATTAGATAGAGAAAAATGGACTGATTATTATTTACCACATTGGTGCAAGGATCCTGAAAGTGCTAAGGCTAATTATCGCTTTGAAAATGGATCACTTGTTGAATATATAACTGAAGATCAGAAACCATGGTGCCCAGAGCATGATGGAACTGTTAGATCATCTGCCATAATGTCTTTTGATAAAAGTTGGATACATAATTTTAGTGGAACAACTGATAATCATGAAAGAAATGAGTGGAGAGGTTATACAACTAAATATGGATACTTTGAAATTCGTGCTAAGTTATCTAACACAGGTGGTGGAGGCCATCAAGCTTGGTGGATGGTTGGTATGCAGGATGATACTAATGATTGGTTCAATTCAAAACAAACAGGTGAAATTGATATATTAGAAACTTTCTTTAGTAAAAAAGATACATGGAGAATCGCTGCATATGGATGGAATGATCCAAACTTCCAAACATCTTGGACTATTTCAGAAGATAAAGTTCCATCAGGAGATCCAACTTCTGAATATCATATTTATGCAATGGAATGGACTCCTACTGCTTTGAAATTTTATTATGATAATGAATTATTTAAGGTTATATATGGTTCACCAGACTATGAAATGGGGACAATTTTAAATATATACACAGATGCAGGTTCAGGTGTTCATAATGATGTTTGGCCTAAGGAATGGGCAATTGATTATATGAGAGTTTGGAAACCAGTAGATGGATATAAAGAGAGTGAAAGTTTAAATAATTACTTAATAAGAAATAGACAAACAGGAAAATTCCTTTATATTGAAGAAAATAATGATAAAGTGTCTTATGGGGACATAACTTTAAAAAATGAAAAAAATGCAAAATGGAGTAAAGAATATAGAGATGGATACACTTTATTAAAGAATAATGAAACAGGAGAATATTTAAATATAGAAAACCAAACTGGATATATAGAACATGGTAAGGTTCCAAAAACTTGGTGGAGTGCTCAATGGAGTGAAGTACCAGTAGATGGATATACAAGGTTTGTTAACAGATGGAAGCCTAATATGTCAATACATACAGAAAGTTATGAAGGCGTTTTACAGTATGGAAATGTTCCAAATACTTATTGGACAAGTCAATGGCAACTTATTCCTGTAGAATAAAAATAAAATTTTAAAAGTGTTTTATTAAAAAATTAAGTTTGACCTATATATTAATCAAAAGAGGGAGTTTTATTTTAAGTAAAGCTCTCTCTTTTGTTATTTTATACTCTCTTTGTAAGTATTTAATGTTAAAAATAAGAATATTTAATTTTTATAAGTTTCTAACTTTTCTGTGGCCACATGCTGGACATTTAAAGACAAGTTTATTTTCTGAATCATAGTCATATGCAAAAGGATTTTCATCCATCTCTTCTCCACAGATTTCGCAGATTTCTTTTATTTCAATTTTTTTATTATTTGGTGAATTACTTCTTTTCAATTTAATTTCTCCTTTTAAATATAAAGTTTAAAATTATAGGGTTAAATTAACCTATATAAAAACAATACATCTTTTTTATTTTTACTTCAATTGTAATTTTTTTAATAAAAGATATATAAAATATTGTGGGAAAAATATCAATATATATAATTAAATGTATATATGAAATAAGGGGGAGAGTCAATGACTATTAAAAAATTAAGGGAGTATTTAAAGAAAAATAAAGTAGTTGTTTTATCAGTATTATTAATAGCAAGTATGTTCTTTGGTATTTATAAAAGTACAAAGGTATATTTATATGAAAAAAGATTAGAGGAACAACTTAAGTACAATATTAGTAAATTTGCATATGCAACCTTAAATTCTAGTGGAGAAGAAAGGAATGAGGATGTTTATGCTAGTATGAAAGCCTGTAAGGAGATTGTTGGCCTTTGGGATGGAAGAGGGGGTTACACTGATAATGAAATAACCCTGTTAAGAGCTTTTTGTAATTTAGAGTATTATTGGAAAGTGGAGCGTGAAAGAATAGAGTTGTTATTGTCTAATAATGATTTTGGATGGCTTATATATGATATATCCATGAATTTAGAGAATAATAAGCATATTAAAGATTTTATTGATTTAATAAATGGAGATGTTAAACCAAAATTTTGATGTTTTTCATAAATAAAAATTATGTAGTGATTTCAGTTAACTGGTAAAGTTTTACTGTTTATGTTATTATATAAAATATAATAACAAAATGTTAACAAAAGTCATTTTATTATTGTGTTTTAAGCTTTTATTAAGGATAAGTATTAGTTTATATAATAGGAAAATTTGGTTATGGATAATAATATTATATAGTGAAATAAAAATTTTGATTAATAAACTATAAAACTTAATATTACTAAAGATTAAATATATTTAAAGAAATAGTATTTCTAGATGAAGGAGAGCAATAATGGGAGTTACTACATATAAGACAAAGAATGGAAATTTTATAATTGATTCTAAAAAACTAAATGAAAAAGTTACTGAGGTTTATAAAACTTATGGATTTGATCTTAATTTATATGAATTTGAAGATGAAGTAGATAAGGTTTTTTATCTTAGATATGCAGTTATGAAACTTAAGGAAGAATTAGTTGGAAGAAAGAATAAGTCTGAAAAGCAAAAACTAGCTGAAAATTGGTATGATATTATGTCAGAAAAATTTGGTGCTGACTGGGATAAAGAAAATGCTTGGTGTAAATATATTTCAGAGAAATATATATTAGCAGAAGTTACTCCTAATGGTAAAGAAGTTCCAGAAGCTTATTATGATACAAAGGTAGAGGCTATTATGGAGTTCTTAAAAATGGGAGCTTGTGATAACCTTAAGGTTTTTAGAGGTACAGTGGTATGCAAAGATATCTGTGGAGAAGAAGTATTAATTTCACTTAGAAAAAAAGATGATTATGTATTCCCTCCATTTCGTAAGGGATTTTAAAAATTATAAAGAGAGATAAGTTTAAAATAAGCTCATTAGGTGTAATGAAATATTATACCTAATGAGTTTATTTTTATTACTATAATTAACGTTATCAATGATTTATTAATAAACTATTAATAATGTTAATTATAATTTATGAAACAGCAAAATTGATATTTTTTAAAAAAATTAATATATAAGTAGGTGGGGGAATCAAAGTAATACTGCCTTTTAAAGGGATTTAATAGAATTTATTTACAAAAAGTTAATAAAAAGAACACTTTCAAAAAATTAACTAATAATGTATAATCTATTAAAATATAAATAAAGTGTTAAGAGAAATTAAAAGATTAAGGAATTAATGTAATAATTAAAATTCATTAGTTTCTATATAAAGCTTAAAATTTTTTTATAATATAAATATTTGGTAGGGGCAACTAAGTATTTATTATAAAAATTTTTATAAATAACATAATAAAAAGGGGGACAAATTTAATGAAGGAACAGAAAAAACAGATGAAGAGGTTTTTATCCTCAACGCTCAATGGTTTGGTGGTATTGGCTCTTATAATGCCTAGTAGTGTAGGAACTAATGTAATGGCAGAGGAAATTCAAAATGGGACAAGCCATACAGTAAGAAATTTAGAGAATATTGCTAGGGATGAACTTTATTTTAAGTATCAAAATCCAAATGAAGTAGTAAGAGTTATAGTTGAACTTGAAAAGCCAGCAGCTATAGAGGAAGCTAAGGCTGAAGGTGAGAAAAAACCATCTGAAGCAAAAATTCAAGAAGTAAAAGAAGAACAAAAAGATGCTAAGGATGAAGCAGAAGAAATTACAGGAGAAAAGATAAATAAAAGCTTTGGAACCTTAATAAATGGATTCAGTATCGATACAAAAGTAAAAGATATAGAGGAATTAAAGAAAATCGATGGTGTAAAAAGCGTAAAAGTTGTAAAGACTTATTATCCAGCTATGAATTCTGCTAAAGATTTAACACAGGCAGTAGAAACTTGGAAAGAGTTAGGCTTAAAAGGTGAAGGAATGGTTGTTTCTATTATAGATTCAGGAATAGATCCAAATCATAAAGATATGAAAATAACAGATTCATCAAAAGCTAAGCTTAAAAAAGAAAATTTAAAAGATGGACCAGGAAAATATTTTACAGAAAAAATTCCATATGGATATAATTTTGCTGATGAAAATGAAAATATTATAGATACACATCCAAAAGTAGATATGCATGGAATGCATGTAGCAGGAATAGTTGCTGCCAATGGAAGTGATGAAGAGGTTGCTAAAAATGAGGCAATAAAAGGAGTAGCACCAGAAGCACAATTATTAGCTATGAAAGTTTTTTCAAACAATCCTAATAGACAAGGAGCTGCTGAGGATGATATAGTAGCAGCCATTGAGGAATCTGTTAATCAAGGAGCAGACATAATAAATATGAGTTTAGGATCTTCTGCTGGATTCCAAAAAGAAGATGATCCAGAACAAATAGCAGTTAAAAAGGCTGTGGATGCTGGGGTAGTCGTTGTTGTGGCTGCTGGAAATTCACAATATTCAACGGCTCCATACAAGGTTCCAGATATAAAGGATACTGGTTTAGTAGGAGCTCCTGGAACTGCAAAGGATGCACTTACAGTAGCAAACTATCATAATAGTAAGATGTTATTACCAACAATAAGCTTTGAAGATAATGGTGAAGCAGTTAATATACCATTTATGTTATCAGGAGAAGAAAATAGTCTTAATTTAGATAAAGACTTTGATTTAGTAGATTGTGGACTTGGAAAGGTACAAGATTTTAAAGGAAAAGATTTAAAGGGAAAAGTTGCCTTAATAAAAAGAGGGGAAATTACTTTTATAGATAAAAATTTAAATGCACAGGCAGCTGGTGCTGAAGGGGTAATAATATACAATGGAGATGGTGATGAGTCATTTATAAATATGGCAACAGATCCAAAGGTTAAAATTCCATCAGTATTTGTTAAAAATTCAGATGGGGAAAAATTTAAAAATGCTATTAATAAAAGTTTAAAAATAAAGTTTACAAACAATAAAATATTAGTTGCAAGTAGTGATGCTGGTGATTTTGTTGAATCATCATCATGGGGACCTACTCCAAGCTTAGACTTTAAACCACAAATATCTGCACCAGGTGGAAATATATATTCAACTATAAATGATAATAAATATGGTATTAAGACTGGTACATCAATGGCAGCGCCACATGTTGCTGGAGGAGAAACATTAATAGTTGAAGGGCTTAAAAAGGAAAATCCAAATCTTAAGGGAAGAGATTTAGTAGAATTAGCAAAAAATACAGCAATAAGTACTTCTAAGATAGAGATGGATAAAAATAATCCTAAGATACCTTATTCACCTAGAAGACAAGGAGCTGGTCTTATGCAAATAGAGGAAGCTCTTAAAAATAAGGTTGTAGTATTAGATGAAAATAATAATTCTACTGTGGCATTAAAGCAAATAGGAAATGAGAAAGAATTTACATTAACATTAAAAAATTATGGAGATAAAGAAGCTGAGTATGATGTTGAAAATTTAGGTGGAGTTTTAACAGAAACTAGTGATATTTTAAAGACTATGTCTCATGATGTAAGAATTGAGGGGGCAAATCTTAAGTTTGATAAAAATAAAGTTATTGTTCCAGCTAAGGGTACAGAAACTTTAAAAGTGAAATTAACAATACCTAAAGTCGTTTCAGAGGATAGATTTGTTGAAGGATTTATTAAACTTACAGGAAAAGATGTTCCATCATTATCAGTTCCTTTCATAGGATATTATGGAGACTGGGGAAAAGATCAAATAATAGAAGCTATGAATTGGGATAGTAACAATCAAAAGTTCATAGTTCCATCAGAAGTATTAACAAATTTAAATGGAGCAATTGGGTACAAGCTAGGTTTAGGAGCAAAGGATGAAAAGGGAAATCTTAAAGTAGATCCTAGTAAAATAGCAATATCTCCAGATGGAAATGGAAATGGTGATATCATAGCTCCATATTTATATTATTTAAGAAATGCTAAGGTAACTGAATTAGAGTTATTAGATAAAGATAAAAAATCCTTAGGAGTTATAGGACATGAAGATTATATAAGAAAAGAGGAATATAGTGAACCAAGTGGAAGTGGAAAAGCTCCAAACTTATTTGAGAACTTAACTTGGGATGGAAAGCTATATAACCAAAGTACAGGAGAAAAGGAAGTTGTACCAGAAGGACAATATTATTTAAATATAAAATCAAAAGTTGATTATGATAATGCTAAAGATCAAGAGGTAGTTGTTCCAGTACAAGTTGACCTTACTGCACCTAATATTGAAATAACTTCAGGAGACAAAGTATTAGGTAATAAGGATGATAATGAAGTAGATTATAAATTAGAATGGACTGCTAAGGACAATGTTTCTATTATACCAGATATAGCTACAGTATATGTAAATGGTAAAAGTGTAAGAGCTAATATAAGTGAAAATAATGGCACTTATAGTTGTGACATAAAGTTAAAAAATAATGCTTTAAACGAAGTTAAGATAGCTATGAATGATACAGCATTTAACTTAGGGGAAGTATCTAAGAATATAAAGGTTGAATCTTCAGATCCATTAATAAAATTTGAAGGTAACTTTGGAACTGCTACTTTAAGTGTTGATAATTCTTTAGAATATCTAGTAAAGGGAGTAGTTTTAGGTCCAGTAAAAGAATTTAAGTTAAATAATGAAGATGTTAAGGTAAATGAAGATGGAACTTTTATACATAAAGTTTCTTTAAAAGAAGGTATGAATAAAGTTAATATTTATGCTAAAGATGAAAATGGAAATGTATTATATAATTATGCTAGTAATATATTATGTGATACTAAAGCACCTATAATAAACTTATCATCTCCAAAGATAGAATCAGATGGTATAGTTATAACTAATGAAGATAAAATAAATATAAAAGGTACTGTTGAGGATAACACATTAGGATATAAGTTCTATAAAAATGATACTATTCAATTAGAAGTTGAAGAGAGAGCTAAGCCAGGAAATGATAGCACAAGAAGAGAGTTTTCATATGAAGTTCCTGTAAAAGATGGAGATATTATAGTATTAAAGGCCGTTGATGTATTAGGTCATGAAACTCTTAGAAAGCTTACTGTTAAGGTTGATAAAAATGCTCCAGAAGTGACAATTGGAGGAGTATCAGATCAAGGAATATATAATAGTGATGTAACTCCGAAGGTAGTTTCTAATGAAGATGTAGAAATTAGTTACTTATTAAATGGAAAAGATTATGATGGAAAAACTCCTATTTCAGAGGATGGAAACTATGAGTTAATTGTAAAGGCTACAGATAAAGCTGGAAATAAAACAGAAGTAAAAACTAACTTTACTATAGATAAAACACCAGCAAATATTTCCGTTAATAATATTGAAGAGGGAAAAGTATATAATGAAGAAATTATTCCTGAAATAGCTAGTAATGAAGAAGCTACTTTTAAATATACTTTAAACGGAAAAGAATATGATGGTAAATCTAGTATAAAAGAAGATGGTGACTATGTTTTAAATGTACAAGCAACAGATAAAGCTGGAAATGTATCAAATAAAGAAGTTAAGTTTTCTATAGATAGAACACCTACTAATATATTTGTAACTGGAGTTGAAGAGGGTAAAGTTTATAATGAACCTGTTACTCCAATAATTGAGATTGATGATAAGGATGCAACTTTAAAATATACTTTAAATGGAAAAGAATATGACGGAAAATCAAGAATAGATGAAGATGGTAAGTATATCTTAAAGGTTGAAGCTTTAGATAAAGCAGGAAACCCATCAGAAAAAGTTATTAACTTTGCTATAGACAGAAGTTCCTTAAAAAATTCAGAAAAGGATGATCCAAATAACAATAAGAAATATAATGAACCTATTGATGAGGAAATAGTACAAAAGCCTGAAGTTAAAACTGATTCAAAAGAGGAATTAAATGCTAATAAGCTTAAAGAAGAGAATAAAGTTAGTGAAGAAAATAAAAGTAATGAAGAGAACTCAGTTAAAGATGAAAAACTTCTTAAGAAAGAAGGAACATTGCCAACAACAGGACAAGTTCTTGGAGGATCTATGCTATCTTTATTAGGAGCTATAATGGCTTCAGTTGGAGCTGTTTTCTTAAAAAGAAAAAATAAAAACAAGGAAGAATAGTTAATAGAAAGTATTTAAAATAAATTAATAAATTTAGGATATTTTAAGGGGATTATTTAAAAATATAAAGTAGATAAAGAGTTTTCTTATAGGGTAAACAAAGAAATTTGTTTATACTTAGGAAGGCTCTTTATTTTCTTACTAATAAAGATGATTATCTTATAAAAAATAGATTATATTAATAACTTTAGACTTTATTTTAGTGTAATAATAAATTTCTTTTTGCAATTTTAAGTATATATTTTTTATAAAAATGATGCTTTTTAAATAAGGAAAAAATACCATATTTATTCAATAGAAAATGTTTACATTAATAGGGTGGAGTAGTATAATAAAAGTGTAAAGAGAAAGAGGTATTACTACAAAATAAGGTTTAAAAATTTTAGAATATAAACCTAAAATGGATTATTTTAAAACTTGTAAACGTTTATAGAGTCCTGGATTTTGAATTTTGCTTTTTAATTAACAGTGATCTAATTCTCTTTTCATAAGATATAGCTTTAATGAAAATTTATGTGTTTTTAGGACTTTACATACTAATATGATTCATTTTATAAGGAATTTATGATTATTAAAAGGGGTGTTGTAATATGTTACACAAAGGCAATGAAAAAATAAAAATAACTTTTAATGAACATTTTTTAAGTAGAGTCGATTTTATGAGAGCTGTTGTTAGATACTTAATGAAAAATGATAGGGACTGTAAAGTAATAGATTTTTATCATTTAATAGTTGATGACAAAAAATATTATTTAAGAGATCAAAATTTAACACCTGAAGGTGCAAAATGTATTCAAAATGCAATTTTAATTCCAGTAGATGAGTAAAATTTTATATTTATATATAAATTAAAAAGATTAAGAGATTTAAAAATAATTCTCTTAATCTTTTTGATTTTTTATTTAGTTAATCTCATATAAGGTTAGTAGTATATAAGCAAATAGAGGGGTTTAAAAAAGAATATTTTCTAAGTTTATATATAATATTTTAAATTGAAAGAACCAAGAGACTATTGGAAGGAGATCTCTTGGTTCTTATAATAATTATAACTAAAATAAATAATTATAATTAGAAGGCATATTTAATTTATTGAAAACCTAGCAATAATCCAACTTGATATACAAGTGTTGATAAAACTAAGGCAATTACAAATGTATATACAGCAGAGAATATAGTCCATTTCATAGAATTAGTTTCCCTTTTTATTGCCCCTAAGGCTGCTAAGCAAGGAGTATATAAAAGAGTCATAACTAAGAATGAAATTGCTGAAAGTGGAGTAAATACCTGTTGAATTACATTTATTAAGGCTTCCCCTTCTTCAACTCCAGCATAAACCATACCCATTGTTGCAACTACTGATTCTTTAGCTAATATACCAGTTATTAATGATACACCAGCTTGCCATGTTCCATATCCAGCTAGTACAAATAATGGAGCAACAAAGCTACCAATCATACCTAAAATAGAGTGTTCACTATTTGGTTCAACTCCTAGTGGTAATACAGATAAGGCCCAAAGAACTATCATCATTGGGAATATAATCATTCCAGCTTTCTTGAAGAAAGCACCTGCTTTTTCCCACATTAATAGGAATACATTCTTTATAGATGGCATTCTATAAGCAGGAAGCTCCATTACAAAATATGAAGATTCACCTTTAAATAGAGTTTTGCTAAATATTTTTCCACTTATTAAGGCAACTATAATACCTAGCACATATAAACTAAATAATACTAAACCTTGATGAGTAGGGAAGAATGCTTCAACGAATACAGCATATATAGGCATTCTAGCACCACAGGATATAAATGGATTAATAAGTATAGCTATCATTCTATCCTTTTTGTTTTCTAAGGTTCTAGTAGACATTATTCCAGGAACATTACATCCAACGGAAACTATCATAGAGACGAAGGTTTTTCCATGTAATCCTAAACCTCTCATAAGTCTATCCATAACGTAAGCAGCTCTTGCCATGTATCCACTGTCTTCTAAAAGTCCTAATAAGAAGTACATAACCATAATTAATGGTAAGAAAGAAAGAACAGCACCTACACCACCAAATAGTCCATCATTTATAAATCCTACTAGTAATTCAGGAGCACCCATATTAGAAAACCATTCAGATACAATTACACCTGCTTTAGCTATAAGATCTCCAAACCATTCTTGAATTCCAGCACCAATAATAAAGGTTAATTCATATAAACAATACATAATAAGTGCGAAAATAGGGATTCCTAAATATTTGTTTGTAACTATTTTATCTATTTTTTCAGTAGTTGTTACTTTCTTTTCACTAGGTTTCTTTATTACATCTTCAGTAATTGATGATATAAAAGAATATCTTTTATCAACAATAGACATATCTGCTTCAAAGCCTATATTTTTTTCTATGGTCTTATTACTTTCTTCAAGCTTATTAAATATACTTGGAGAATTTAATTGTTTTACTTTATCTTTTATATATTCATCATTTTCTAAAAGTTTTAAAGCTGTCCAATTAACAGGGAACTCCAATTTATTTTTATATGCTTCTAGCAAAGAAGAAAGGTTTTTTATTTCATTTTCAATATCTTCACCATAATTTATATTAATAAGTTTTTCATTCTTTTTTGAATGTATAGAAGTTTCTATTAATTCTTCTATTCCTCTATTTTTTAAAGCTGATGTTTTTATAATAGGAACACCTAATCTTTTAGAAAGTTTATTTGTATCAATTTCTATATTTAAAGCCTCAGCTTGGTCAATCATATTAAGGGCAATAACCACATTTGCTCCCATTTCTATAAGCTGAGTAGTAAGGTAAAGGTTTCTTTCTAGATTAGTTGCATCCACAACATTTATAACCACATCAGGTTTGTCCTTTAATATGTAATTTCTAGCAACAATCTCATCTTCTGAGTATGCTCCTAAGCTATAAGTTCCTGGTAAATCAATTACCTTGTAGCTTTCACCTTTAAACTTTAAAGTACCTTCTTTTTTTTCCACAGTAACACCGGGCCAGTTTCCTATATGTTGTCTTGATTTAGTAAGCAAGTTAAAAAGGCTTGTCTTACCACAGTTAGGATTACCAGCTAACGCAATAGTTAACATTAATTTTCCCCCTTAATAAAGTTTTAAATTTAGTAAAATACCCAATACCAACTCTAAAAGATTTTTATTTAGTCTTTTAGATAAACCATTTATATATTAATTAAAAAATAAATTATTATATTAAAGTATGTTTCTTATTAATACATAAAACATCTCAATACACCATTTAAAATATAATAATATTCATTATCAATTAAAAACAAAAATATATAGCTTAGATTTCTTTAACAAAGATTTTATTTGCTAAAGTTTTATCTAAAGCAAGACGTGATCCGCTTATACTAATTATTAGTCCTGTAGTATCATTTTTAATTACATCTATAATATTTCCCTTTGAAATTCCTATTTCCATAAGTCTTTTTCCTAGGGAATCATTAATAAGCATTCTTTCTATCTGAATAGAACTGCCTTCTTTAGTCAAAGACATAGGTATCATAAAAAGTTCCTCCTTTTAAGATATTAAGTACTAAACTAAAATGCTTTTAGCCTCGTTTTTTCTTAGAGTTAACTTATATCCTCTTACAATAACTTCAATAGGATCACCAAGAGGAGCCTTACCTGTGATTTCTAAAGTAACGCCAGGGGTAATTCCCATATCTAATAATCTTCTTTTTACAATACTGTCTTTTTGAATTCCTTTAACAATAAGTTTTTCACCTACTTGTTTTTTTTCTAAAGTATCCATTTTGCATATCCCTCCTAATTATAAAAAACTTAATTTTATCTAATTAAAATTATTTTTGTAAAACTAGTAACCCTTTTTCAGTTATTTCCCAGCCTGAAATAGAATTTAAACTTTTAGAACTCCCACAACCACATCCACATGATGAGCATTGGTCTTGAGAGCAGCCAGATAAAGAGATTTTCTTTATATATCCCTTTTGTTCTAGTTGTTCTTTGTAAATCTCAACCATTGTTTCACTTATATTAAGCTCTTTAGCAATAGTAGAGGATGAGAATTCATTTGAAATTTTCATTATTTTTAAGATAGCTTTTAACATTATATCACCTCTTTACATATCTAAGAAACAAATGATAATTAATCTCAATTGCTATTATAAGGAATTTGATAATTGTTTTCAATTGAGTTTTGCTATAGAATATTTCTATTAGAGCAAAATAACTCCTTTAGAAATAGATATCCTAGTAAATACTGGTATTAACTTAGATTTTTATTTTAAAGGAATAAAATAAGTAGGAAATTAAGTTATTTAGGGATGATATAAAATAAAAGATATTAGTTTATGAGTGAAACTATTTAAATAAATTTTATTTGAAGTGAAAATAAAAAAAGTGAGAAATATATTCTCACATAATAGTAAAATAAATTAATTTAAAAATAAGTTTTGAAATGAGGTTACTAAAATAGCAATATAAGGTTTATACATAATTTTATTAAAGTGAATTTGCTGTGTAAGTAAATTTGTATGGAATTTAAATAAAGGAGATGTGGATAGTAAAAAAGTTTTTAGGTAAAACCATACTGTACAAAAGTAAGGAGGTGTTTATGTATAAACCTATATGATTATTTATATGTAATTTCTAGGTTTTGGTGAATAATTTTAAATATACTATTATATTTAAAATTTTGAATTAAGTTTAACATTATTTCGCATAATAACAAATAATATTTATAATTTATAGATTTAATTATATTAAGCAATAATCTTTATAGAAGGATTTAATTTTAAATCTAACAATTTGATTTTATGTTAATTATAATAAATAAAGTTTAAAGGAGGAATTAAGTTGGAAAATTCATTAATGTTTTGTTATCAATGTGAGCAAACAGTTGGAGGAAAGGGATGTACTAAAAGAGGGGTGTGTGGTAAGACGCCAGAAATAGCAAATCTTCAGGATTTATTAATTTACCAATTGAAGGGAATATCATGTTATGCAAAAGAAATCCTTGATAAAGGAGGAAATATTGATCAAGAGGTGGTAAAGTTTGTAGAAAATGGGCTATTTACAACCTTAACCAATGTAAACTTTGATCCAGAAGTTCATATCAATCTTCTGAAAAAATCTCAAAAAATAAAAGAAAAACTTAGAAAGATTGCTCCAAAAGGAGAATATCCAGAGCACGCTATATATAATTTAAGTGATAGTAAAGATGAGATGTTAAAAGATGCTATTAAAGCTGGAATAATGTATGATGATAGCTTAGATCAAGATATAAGATCTTTAAGATCAACAATTTTATATGGATTGAAGGGAATAGCAGCATATGGACATCAAGCTAGGTTTATTAACTTTATAGATAAGGAAGTAGATAATTTTTATTTTAAAGCCTTAGAAGCCACTACTAATAATAAACTAAGTTCAGAAGATTTAATAGAATTAACTATGAAAACTGGAAATATAGCTATTGCAGTAATGAAGTTATTAGATGATGCTAATACAAGTAAATATAAGAATCCGACTCCTCATAAGGTAAATATAACTTTAAAAAAAGGACCTTTTATAATAGTATCAGGACATGATTTGAGAGATTTAGAAATGCTTTTAGAGCAAAGTGAAGGAAAAGGAATAAATATATATACACATGGTGAGATGTTACCAGCTCATGGTTATGATGGATTAAAAAAATATAAGCATTTAGTTGGGAATTTTGGATCTGCATGGCAAAACCAACAGAAGGAGTTTGATGACATTCCAGGATGTATTTTAATGACAACAAATTGTTTAATGCAACCTAGGGAAAGCTACAAGGATAGAATATATAGTACCAGTGTAGTTGGTTGGGAAGGAATAAAACATATAAAAGCTGATGAAGATGGATATAAAGATTTTTCAGAGATTATAAACAAGGCTCTTGAACTTGGTGGTTATGATGAGGATGAAGAATATAAAGAAATTTTAGTTGGTTTTGGACACAAAACGACTTTAAGTAATGCAGAAAAAATAGTCTCTGCAGTTAATGATGGAAATATAAAACATTTCTTTGTAATAGGAGGATGTGATGGAGCAAGACCTGGAAGAAATTATTATACAGACTTTGCAAAATTAGTACCTAAGGATTGTATAATTTTAACTTTGGCTTGTGGAAAATATAGATTTAATAAATTAGAGTTTGGAGAGGTTGCAGGGTTACCAAGATTATTAGACATAGGACAATGTAATGATTTGTATTCAGCAGTTAAAATAGCAACAAGCTTAGCTGATGCTTTTGATACCAATGTAAATTCATTGCCTCTTAGCATAATACTTTCATGGTATGAACAAAAAGCCGTGGCTGATTTATTAGCACTATTAGCTCTTGGAATAAGAGGAATATATTTAGGACCATCATTACCAGCTTTTTTATCACCAAATGTACTTCAATATTTAGTTGATAATTTTGACCTTAAACCAATAAGCACTCCAGATGAAGATCTTAAAAGTTGTTTAAGACAAAATTTATAATAAAATATTAAGAAGTCATATCAAAAAGGAAGAAATGAGTTTTATTTAAATTATAACATTAAAAAATAAGAGAAAGTTAATTCTTTCTCTTATTAAGAGTGATTTTAAAAAGCAAGACCTAAGTCTATAGGTTTATACTTTTTATTTTGATTAAGATTTAGATTAGTTTAAAGGAGATTTTAGGGTAATATTATTATAGGAGTCTTTAGTTTATTATGTTTATACTTTGGTTAATTTCTTTTAAGCAATTCTTAGGTACTGGATAAATAAGATTACTTAAATATAAAGTTCTTTGGTTTCTTATTATTTAAATAGTTTATTCTATCATAAACTTTATGTAATTATGTAAAATGGATTAAATCCATAATTGAGCTTGTAAAATAAATGCGTAGCTAATTAGCAAAAAAGAATTAGAGGAGAGCATTAACATAGCTACACATTTAATTAACTATATTTTTAGTTGTGTTATTTTACATGTCTATATAAAATCAACACTATTTTGAAAATTGTCTATTAATAAAAATATAAACTATTTAGGTTTAATCTTTATAATATATAACTTTTATATCTTCATTAAGGATTATAGACATAGTTTTAGATTTCTATACAATTTACATAAAATAATTTTAAAATTTAAAAAGGATTATTATTACCTTAGTTTTTTTATTAATAAGGTTCTACCATCTTGCAAAAAGATTCTAGTGTTAGAAAAGCCATTGTATTTCCAAAAAAGTTCATTTCTTTTGTTAGTAGGGGTAAGTTCTATAGTTTTAGCACCTTCTTTTATCATTTTTTCTTGAAGCTTACTATATGCAATTTTACCTAAGCCTTTATTTCTAAATTCTTTGTTTATACAATACTCTAATATTATAGATTTCCCACTTTCATCAATGTATATAATGTAAGTTGCAAAACCTATTATTTTATCTTTCTCCTTAAAAAATATTATTTTTAGGGGGTTAAAATCTCTTTCAGAAAGTTCTAAAACAGAATCTTTATATTCTTTAGATAAAAAATATTCAAAGGTTTCTTTAGAGATTGGACTTGTTTTAAAAATATAGTTTATATAATCATGGAACATATTCCAAAATAGATTTAAATCTTTAAAGCTTTCAATTTCATAAATTTTAATACTCATAATTAAATATGTAAAGTTTATATTTAAATATAAACTTTATCAAAATCCTCCTTTCAAAATTATAAACCTATATATTAAGTAAAATAAATTAAGTAAAAAGTAGGGTTCTCTTAAATATAGAAGGAGATTTTAAAATGAGAACCCTTAATAAGTATGAGTTTTAAATTATATATTTATATATATGATTTTATATAAGGATATATTAATATATGGATTAAATTAAATAATTTTCAATTGGTTTGATTTACCATGACGAAAAATGGAGGTTTTATGGTATAATAAGGGAATAGGGGAAAGTTATTTCATAAACCTTATATTTCTATATAAGGTTTATATTTATGTGCCTAGAATTTCATTAAAAAGTTATTAATGAGAAGTATAGTGAGTTGTTATTTGGTATTATATTTGAATTTTATCTATAATTTAAAACAAATGGGGAGGTGAATGTCACTAATATTATAAAGTAAGTATTTAGAATACTTTATATTTAATGTATTTTAAGACATACTAGGATAAGTTGTAGTGAATTTTAATTAAATTACAATCTTATTTAAAGATTTTATTAGATTAGTGGCTAAATTTTTGAAGTTAATTTGGAAAGGGAAGTTTAACGGTGTAGAGGATCTTCCAATAGGTGAATTGCCTGAAAACGCTGTAAGGTTTGAAGAACCAGAATCAGCTGAGGAGCTAGCTAAAGAAACTAGAAGATTTTTAATACCCGTTGTAATATTTTTGCTTATAGTTATTTTTCTTAGAATAAAAACTAATGGATTTTTTGGAGTGAGTGATGTACTAAATATTTTTGGAATTATCTTAATACCATTTAGTATATTACCACATGAATATTTGCATGCTATATTTTTCCCAAAAGATGCAGAGGTTGAAATGTGGTATTCTATTAAGCAAAGGTTGGCTCTAGTTACATCTAATACAGCCATAACAAAGAAAAGATTTATATTTTTAAGTCTTTTTCCAAACATAGTATTTGGGTTTTTACCTCTTATAATATGGATTTTTATACCTAGTGATATGAGTTTTATATCAGGAATTTTATTTACTTTTGGTTTTATAAGTTTAACCATAGGGTCTGGAGATTTTATGAATATTTATAATACCATAAAACAAGTTCCTAAAGATGCTATGGTTCAAATTTCTGGGTTAAATTCTTATTGGTTTTTTAAAGAAAAATAAATTAAATGTATATATAATAAGTTTAGGCATATATAATTAAGAAAAAATTTAATATAAAAAGCAAGTAATTTTACTTGCTTTTTATTATTTTTTAAAGAAAAAATAATAAAAAAAATGATATAATAAGTTAAAGTTTTATTTTACTCAATGGATAAAAATTAGAATTAGGAGGAATTCACCATGAATTTTTTTAATAAAAATGAAGAAGAAAATAGTGCTGTAGAAGAGAAAAGTGCTGTAGAAGTTGCTGTAAATGAAAAGGGTAATGTAGAAAATGTTACTTTTGACAAAAGCGAAGCTGTGGCATATGGTGTTGATTTAGAAGCAGAATTAGAAGATGATAAAAAAGATGAAAAAAATAATGAAGTAGATGAACAAGGAGAACTTTTAAATCCAATACCTACACCAGTTAAGCAAGGTGAAAATATGTTAGACTATGTTGTTACTCTTTCAGATGAACAAAAAATTAAGTTAAATGAGCTTATACAAGCTAATGATTTTTCAGGAGTAAGTAGATTGCTTTCAGAGCATAAAAGAATAATTTCAACTCCTAAAGAGTTATTTAACATAGTTTTAAACTTTAATGATAGCAAAATAATTCCTTTTAAATCTGCTATGGTACTAGGATTAGATGAAATAGATGCATTTAATGTTTTAGCAAGACAATATCCTATATTAAAAGAACTTGAAAGAAATAAAATATCCATAAAGAAAATTAATAGGGTTCAACAATCGCAAATTATTCTTGTAGATGGAGAAATGAAATTATCTTAAGTTAATATTAGAAGATTAAATAATCTTTTATTAAGATATTAGATTATTTTTAATAGACAATCTTTAAAGGTTTAAAAAAGAGATTTTATGATTAGAGTTAAATCATAAAATCTCTTTTAACTTATATTAAATAATATAAGATTTTAATATTTAGTTTCTAAATATGTTTTTTATTTTGGCATGAAAGGATAATCTTAAAGATTACTCCTAGTATAAAAAAGCCAAAAAATATACTTAAAAGACTTAATGTGTATATGTGAGTTGATAACAATAAGTCAAAAAATAGACCCATGAACAATCCAAATATAACATAGGCTAAAATAAAAATTTTGTTTTGTTTATAAGTAGAATTTCTCATAAAACAACACCCCTTTAATCCCCTTTTATACTTTCATTATACAACAAAATATAGAATAATAGGTTATGTATGGAAGTTAAGTATTAAATATATAAGTATTTAGATATTTAATACTTTTATTTATAAGAAAGTCATTTTAATGTGCTTTATTTTGATAATTATGTAAAATTTATGGTGTTTTTTTAAGGGGTATAATAGGCTATTAAATAATGCCTTTTAAAAATAAGAGTATAATTTTATTAATAAAGTTATGTAAGTTAATTTCTGTAATATAGTACATAAATTCATACTAAATATTAGTTGTATTACAGTAGTTAATTTGCACTTATTTATAATTATTTTTTTGAAAAAGAAAGGATGATTATTATGATTAGCGAAAGGGTAGATTTATTAATTAATAACGGTGAGATTTTAGATGAGATTGAAGGGACTTCTGAGAGAAATATTGATAGAAAATATAGTGCCTTAAACCTAACATTAAGAAATGAAATTGCTAACATAGATAGAATAGAAAAAGCAATAAAACTTATAAAAGAAAATACTTCAGCTTTTTCAGAATATAGAAGCAGAAATTTATTGAACTTATCTGTAAATATATCCTTAGAAGAGGATATGGACAAAGCTTTAAGTGAAATAGAAAACATTTATATTAATCTTAAAAGTGAATTTTCACAAAGTAGATATTTAATGTTAGCAGCAGAAGAAATATTCTTCTCAAGAAATTTTATTAATGTTGAAGAAGTGATAATGAATACAAAAACTGCGTACAAGTATATGAAGAAAAATCATAGATTTGAGACTAAAAGAGAAGATCTTTGCTCAGCAGCAATGATTGCTATGACTTCAGAAAATCTTGAAGAAACCTTTGATGAAATCAATGAATGTTATGATATTTTAACAGATTGCGGTTTTTCAAAAAATAATGATTTAGAATTATTAAGCAATGTGTTATCAATAATAAATATGCCTGTTGATATAAAATGTGCACAAGTAAGGGATTTAGCAACCAATTTAAAAGAAAATAAGGTTGAGTTTAAGAAATCTTATCTTCCAATACTAGGAATAGCAGCCTTTGTAACTGATGATTACAATAAGTTAAGTAAAAATGTTTTAGATGTTTCAGAGACTTTAAAAGAAAATGAAGGATTTAGATCAGTTACTGTGGATGAAAAAGCTAGAAATATTATGGCTTTAATTTTAGTGGTTAAGGAATATTTGGATAATTTAAAGGATGATTCTAAGCTAAAGATTATAAAGAAATCTTCAGATAAATCCTTAGAGGATGTATTTGCAATTGCTTCATCTGGTAGTGTTACCATTGAAGAAGTTGATATAACTGTTACAGAATAATTAGCTTAAAATTTATTATATAATTAATTTATAAAGTAAAAAGTATTTTTAACAAAAATGGAATGGAAGTTTGTATTTGTGATTAAGGGCGATATTAAAATATGAAATTATTTTGATACACGCTCTTTTTCTTTTAAAATAAATTTTAGAATAAAAGTTATAAAATATTTAGCAATAAATGGTATAATTAACTGATGGAATAATTGGGATTTTGATTTAATAAGGAGGGAGAAAATGTATAGATATGAATATGTAGAAGCACAAGCAGAAGGGTTCTTTAATAGTGCTAATCATAGAGAAATTATTGATGAATATGCTGAGAGAGGATTTAAATTTATCACTGCAATACCTACTAGTTTTAGTAGCTATGGAAGTATAAAAACCTTTGATTTAGTTTTTGAAATAGAAATAGAATAATTATATTATTAAAATTATTGATAGCATAAGTAAGATAAAGGAATCTATAATAAACACTTTAATATAGATTCCTTTATTTGTATAACTACATCCAAGTTATTTTAGCTTCTTTTCTTGGTACAGTTCTTTTATATTTAACTTTAGGATAACCAATAACCATACAGTTTACTAAGGATTCATTCTCTTTTAAGCCTAAGAATTCATTTATTTTAGGGTTTACTTCAGAGGCTCTTTGTAAAAATCCACTAAAATATGTTCCAAGTCCTAAAGCATTGGTCATAAGCTCCATATTAGATGCTGCAAGAGAAGCATTTACAGTAGATTCTGATTTAACAATTATAAGTGCAGGAGCTTTAAAGAATAGTTTATCTTCACCATTTGGATCTTCTAAGAAATCATTATACATTTTAATCCACATATAACAATATCTCTTTATATTTTCAGGAGTAGTTTCTTTATTTAATAAATTTTCTCCTAGAGATTTTAAGGTTTCTAGGACTATTTTTCTAAGTTCTTGAATCTTATCTTTTACAACAACATAAGAAACATTTTGAAGATTACTACCTGTTTGAGTAAATCTTCCTGCTTCTATTATTTTTTCAAGTTTTTCATCTTCAACATCTCTGTTTTGGAAAAGTCTTGTACTTCTTCTGAACTTAATAAAATTTAAAAGTCTATCTGAATCAATATCAAAACTTTCTTTGTTATATTCTTGAATTTTACTCATATCGTAATCTGAATCTGAAACAGCCTCCTTAGGACAAATAGCAATACAGTGCCCACATTCTATACAACTTTTATTTTTTATATGGGCCTTACCATCTACCATTTCTATATCACTAACTATACAGTCTTGCATACAAAGAGTACAGCCTATACATTTACTAGTATCTACATTCATCATAATAAATCAACCTACCTATCTAATAATTTATATATCTAAATAAAATTATAGTAATCATGAATTTTTAAGACAAGTACGCAATATTTATTTAGTTACTTACAAAAAGTTAAGTATTGAAGTTAATTTTATTTAATTTAATATTATATAATTTATAATGGATTTAAAGTAAATAAGACTTTAGAAAAAAGTGGAAGATATTTGTATAAATGCTTTATTTAAGAAGAAGTAAAATAGACTATTAAGAAATATTATTATGTGATATCATTAAGCAGTAAAATAAATTTTAGGACCGGTGTTATATGAAAAAACATAATAAAAGGAAGATTAATGAAAAGCATATAGAACACGCTTTAAAGGTTTTAAGTGGTAAATGGAGATTAAAAGTTTTATGGGAAGTTTCTAGCTATGAAAGCATAAGATTTAATCAGCTACAGAAAAACGTTGAAGGAATATCTAGTCTTATGCTAACAAGAGTTTTAAAGGATCTTATAGACAATAATCTTATTATAAGAACTCAATTTAATGAAGTGCCTCCCCATGTTGAATATTCTTTAACTGATTTAGGGAGAAGTCTATGTCCTATAATAAGGCTTTTAGAGGATTTTGGCAAAAAGACATTAGAATAAAAAATATAAAAAGTCAAAATTTACTTAAAATACAGTTTAAAATTAAGGTTTAAAAGAGGAGTTTTAATATCCAAATTAGGTAGGAATATTAAAACTTCTTATTTTTTTATTTAATTTTCAATCTTTAAAATTTACTTATAAAATATAATTTGAATAAGAAATAAAATATGAACAAATTGTAACTAAATGTGGTACAATTTTTATAGAAGTATATTTAAAATAAGCAAATAAGAGTTTGAAAGAAGGAGAAAGCCTTGGAAGTAAATAGTATAAGAAAAACTTTAAAAAAGGCATTACCACCAACTATTTTATCTATGGTTTTACTTTTAGTAAATTTAAAGTTTTTTGGATTAAGTAATATAATTATTGCAACTTATATGACTTTAACATTTATAAGAATGAGGACATATCTAATAATTGAAAATAATATTTTTAAGCCCTTATTTATACAATTAGCCATAGGGGTATTAGCCTCTGTTGCAAGTATGGGAGGACTTTTAGAAGTATTAATAAACTTTTTTGGAATAATAATATTGGTTTATTTACTTACAGATGAGTATAATCCAGATAGTTATTTTCCTTACTTAATGGCCTTCGTTCTTCTTCAAATGTTTCCAGTAAAATTTGATCAAATTTCTAATAGGCTTTTAGGAATTTTTGTATCATACATAATAGTTTATTTAGCTTTAATGATTGTATCACCTAAGGGAGAAGATAATAAAATTCAAGAACTAATAAAAAGTGGATTTGAAAATATTCATTCTCAATTTAAAAATCTTTATTATGATGATATAGATAAAGTTAAAAGTGAACAGATAGAGCTTTTTGATATTTGCAGAGAGCTTAATAGATTTGTGTATTCAGGTGGAAGAAGAAAGTACTATCAAATTATGATTGCTTTTCAACATATAAATAATATTATACATGATCTAAAAAGTTCAAAGGAAATAATTGAGGAAAATAAAAAGGAATTTAAAAGGTTTTATAAGTTATTTAAATATCTTGAAAATAATTTTAATGATTATAAATTATGTGATGAAAAGTTAGAGGGATTTAAAAAAGAATTTAAATTTCACAATAAAAATCTCACTTTTTATACAAGTTTAGTTTTAAGATATTTATCAGAATCTATAGAACATTTGAATTATCATAGATTTAACTTAAGGAAGTTTTTAAACTTTAAAAATAACAAGGATTATTTTCAAGTTTATAGTAAATATAACTTTAAACTTAATGAATTTAAACTTAGATTTGCCATAAGAATGTCAGTTATAGTAACTTTAGCTTTTTTCGTAATTAGAAGATTTTCCTTACCAAAGGGATATTGGTTGCCAATGACAGTCTTTATTTTAGCTCTTCCTTTTTATGAAGATAGTAAAGCAAGGGTTTACGCTAGATTTAGAGGAACTATTTTAGGAGTTATAGTAGCATTTTTACTATTTTCTGTTTTTAAAGGACAAGAGATGCATTTTGTTATAATTTTAGTTACAACATTTTTTATGTATGCTTTTAAAGATTATGCAACAATGAGTATATATGTAACTTGCTATGCTTTGGCCATAACTACCATATCTATGAGTGATGGGGAAGCGGTTATATTAAGACTATTATACACAGGAATCGCTGCTATAGTAGTATTATTTGCTAATAAATTTATTCTTCCTAATAAAAATCATGTTGAACTTATAAATATGGTGAAAAGGTTAATTGATTTAGATAAGGTTATGATCACTAAAGTAAGAGAAGCACTAGAAAAAGATTTTGATGAAATGGAATTAAGAAGAATTATTTATTCTTCATATTTAATTAGTGGGAGAATACAAATGCATACAAATCCTAGTGATGAAAAAGAAGATAAAGAAATTAAAAAGTTTATGCTTTCAAATAGTGAATTTACAACTTCAATTATAAACTATGCAGTTGTTTTAAGTAATTCAAATAAAGGAGCCTTAGATTATGAGTATATAAATGAGGGTATAAGTTTGATTGAAGAAAAATTAAGGAGTTTTAAGGAAGAATTTTTTTATAATCCTAATTACATAGGAAGCTTTTGTAAAAACATTCAATTAATAGACCATGAGGATAATTATAAGAATTATTGTTTAATTAAGTGTGTAGACAGGGTTTATAACCTTGAAAAGAATTTAAATGTATTAAAGAAAACAATAATAAATTAAGATAATAATTTTAATATTCAATTTAAAAAATCCTTTATTTTAAAAATAAAATTAACTTTTTACTTAACTTAACATATTTAATCATTTATATGCATATATAAATAATAGTTGCTTAAATTTTATCTTTAGGTAAGACTTAAAGGAGGAGATGCTCTTTAGTTACTAAAAATGCAATCAAATATATTCTAATATTGTATAATATAATCACAAAAGTATGTCATTATATTAGTAAACACTATATACCAAAAGAGTTTGCGGAATTATTATTTATACACGAGTTTTAACTTCTGACCTAAAAGGTGATTTAAAAAATTAAATTGAATTTCTTAGATAATATTATAATGATAAAGGAATAATATTAGATGAAGTTATTGAGGCTTTAATAAAAGATTAGAGAGGATGAAGAAGTTGAAAAGAGCATATAAGATGGAGATTAATCCTACTGATGAACAAAAGTCTAAAATACACCGAACTATTGGCGTATCAAGATTTGTGTATAATTTTTATATTGCTCGTAATAAAGAAATTTACGAAAGAAAAGGAAAGTTTATTAGTGGGATGGATTTTTCAAAATGGTTAAATAATGAATATATCCCTAATAATCAAGAGGTAAAATGGATTAAAGAAGTATCTTCAAAAGCTACTAAACAAGCTATTATGAATGGAGATAAAGCTTTTAGAGATTTCTTTAAAAAAGCTAAAGGTTTTCCAAAATTTAAGAAAAAGAAAAACCAAGATGTAAAAGCTTATTTTCCTAAGAATAATAAGACCGATTGGACTTTAGAAAGACATAGAGTAAAAATACCAACACTTGGATGGGTAAGATTAAAAGAGTTTGGATATATTCCTATAAATTCAGTAGTTAAAAGTGGTACAGTTAGTCAAAAAGCAGATAGATATTATGTATCTATACTTGTTGAAGAAGATGATAAAAAAGTATATAAATCTACTAATGAAGGTTTAGGTATAGATTTAGGAGTAAAAGAATTTGCTGTATGTAGTGATGGAAGTAAGTTTAAAAACATAAATAAAACTTCAACAGTTAAGAAAATCGAAAAGAAACTAAAAAGAGAGCAAAGAAAACTTTCAAGGAAATATGAAAGCTTAAAAATAAGAAATAAAAATATAAAAGAAGGGAGAGCTACTGGTCAAAATATTCAAAAACAAATAGTCAAAGTACAAAAACTTCATCAGAGATTAACAAATATAAGAACTGATTATATAAATAAAACAGTATTTTCAATAGTTAATCAAAAACCAAGCTATGTAACTATTGAATATTTAAATGTTAAAGGAATGATGAAGAATAAGCATTTATCTAAAGCTATTGCAAGTCAGAAGTTTTTTGAATTTAAAACTAAGTTAACAGTTAAATGTAAAGAAAATCATATAGAACTTAGAATAGTTGATAGATTTTATCCATCATCAAAGACTTGTAGTAATTGTGGAAAGATTAAGAAAGATTTAAAACTATCAGACAGAATTTATAAATGTGATTGTGGATTAGCTATTGATAGAGATTTAAACGCAAGTATTAATCTTAAAAATGCTAAAGAATATAAGATAGCTTAAAATCAAAAGCACTTATATATGTACGGAGGGCTAACTTCGGAATTTAAGCCTTTGGAGAGCCATACAAAATCGTAGTAGCTTAATGCAAGGCGAGGTTCTATGAAGAAGGAAAATTCTCAATATGGATATGTTTGACCATATTTTGAGTAGCAGTAGAGATGGAGTTAAAGTTAAGATGCAATTATAAGGAAAGTAATGATGAATTAAAGCAAGTTGAAGAAAAAAATCAAAGTGCAGATGCTTTTTGTTTTAATTGTGAAAAAGGTTTTAGTGTAAATGATGGAGGATACTTCATGGTAGATGAACCATATTGCTCTTTAGAATGTGTTATAGAGGCAATAATAAAAGAAATAAATAGTGATCTAATGATTAAAAAGATGGATAGAGATAATATTGATCTAAAATATTTATATAATAGTTCAGCTAAGAAAAATTTACTTCACTTAAAAAATCATTATAATTTAGACTCTACTCAAAAGGAAAGAATAATAGAATTTACCAAAGAAAAGGGAGCAATATATTTAGTAGAATTTTTAGAAAAAGTTTTATATGATGATTAAATTTAAAATAATATATTGGTTTAAAGTAATGTTTTAAATTAGAGATAAGATAATATATGTATATAAAATATATGGATTAGAAAAGTGCGTAACTATTAGTTATGCATTTTTTTTATTAATTTTAAATTTTAAGGTGAAAATTAAACTAACAGGATATTTAATTAATTTAAAATCGTTAAGCTTGTGTAAAGGAAGTGGTGGTATAATAATTGGAATGCTAAACAACGGATGAAGATTTTGAAAATATAATTGAAATGATGAAAAGTTTAGAAAATGGTAGAGATATATAGAAATGTTTATATATAGAAATATTTATTTGTAACAAAGTATAAAAGAAAAAGATACTAAGTATATTAAAAAGCTACACATAAATGTGTAGCTTTTTCTTTTAGGAACATATAAAAATAAAATTACATATTATATAACTAAAGTATTTTTATAATAATTAATTATCAATTGATAATATAAATTATATATGTGCCTTGATTTTATATGTTTTATTTAAGTTTTAATATATTAATTGATAATATTAGGGGGATAAATATGGAGTCAAGATATTGTGAAGCTAATAAAGTAACAATTATATCTATATTATGGAATATAGTTTTAGCTATAATCAAAATATCAGCAGGTATAATAGGAAAGTCTAATGCTATGATAGCAGATGGTGCACATTCAGCATCAGATATTATAAGCTCTGTAGGAGTATTAATTGGAAATAAAATAGCAAGCATACCAAAGGATAAGGGACATAATTATGGACATGAAAAAGCTGAAACTTTAGTCTCTTTTTTATTAGCTATCCTACTAGTAATTTTATCTATAAAGATTGGGTATAATGGGGTTTATTCACTTTTTCATTTAAATGAAGTGCAAATTCCAACAACTTTTCCTTTAGTTGTATCAGTTATATCTATTCTTATAAAGGAATATCAGTATAGAATTACTATTAAGGTAGCTAAGAAGACAAATTCACCAGCATTAAAGGCTGATGCATGGCATCATAGGTCAGATGCATTATCATCAGTTGCAGCTTTTATAGGAATAGGTGGAGCTATTTTAGGGTTTAAATCACTAGATTCCATAGCATCAATAGTTGTTGCTCTTTTTATAGCAAAGGTAGGAATTGAAATTTTAATAGGTTCAGCAAATGAGCTTATGGATATTTCTATTGATGAGGAGAAGGAAAAGGAAATAAAAACTATAGTAGATGAAGTTGAAGGAATTAAGTCTTTAAGAGAGATTAGAACAAGAAAGTATGGGGCTATGGCTTATGTAGATTTAGTAATATGTGTTGATAAAGATATTTCAGTTTTTGAGGGACATAGGATTGCTAGTGATTTAGAGAATCTAATATTAAAAAAAATGAAATTTATTAAAGGTGTTACTGTTCATGTTGAACCTTTAATATAACTTTAAGATTTATATTTATAAAGTAATTTTAATAAGGATAGTTAAACTATCCTTATTTTTTATATTTATTTAATATGTGGTAACTAAAAAGTGCCTAATTGTTTAAACTAATACAAGTTGCTAAAATTAAATTAACTTAAGAGAGAATAATGTATTTTAAAAGAGATTTTAGGATGAATTTATATAAAAATTAATATTAAAAGTTTGGAGTGAGAAAAATGAATAAATATGAATATATTATAATAGGATTTGGAAAAGGTGGGAAAACACTTGCTGGTTACTTAGGAAAACTAGGTAAAAAGGTTGCTATAATAGAAAAATCAGATAAGATGTATGGTGGAACATGTATAAATGTTGGATGTATTCCTACAAAAACTTTAGTACATAAAGCAAAAGTGTCCTTATACAAAGGGTTAAATACCTTTGAAGAAAAGGCAAGAGAGTATAGAAAAGCTATAGAAGAAAAAAATTCTTTAATAGAAGCTTTAAGAAATAAAAATTATAATATGCTAAATAATAATGAAAATGTAGATGTATTTAACGGAACAGCTTCATTTATTTCAAATACAGAAGTCCTTATTAATAGTGAAAAAGAAGATATAATTTTAGAGGGAGAAAAAATCTTTATAAATACAGGGGCTACTACTATAATTCCTAATATACAAGGAATAAAAAGTAGCAGTAAAATATATAACAGTACTACCATAATGGAATTAAAAGAATTACCAAAACATTTAGTTATAGTTGGCGGTGGATATATTGGATTAGAATTTGCATCAATTTATGCAAGTTTTGGCTCAAAAGTAACAGTAATAGAGGATTTTGATAGAATTGCTGGTAGAGAAGATGAGGATATTTCTAAAAGTATAAAAGAGATTCTAGAGAAAAAAGGAATTGAATTCTTATTAGGATCAAAAGTTAAATCTTTTGAAGAAATACATGGAGAAGTTGAAGTTTCTTATGAAAATAGCTTAGGTAAGTTAAATAAAATTAAAGGAGATGCAGTTTTAATAGCTATAGGTAGAAAACCAAATACTGAAGAATTAAATTTAGAGGCTGCAGGTGTTAAAGTAACAGATAGAGGTGCTGTAGCAGTTAATAATAAACTAAAAACAAATGTCCCTAATATCTGGGCTATTGGAGATGTTAATGGTGGTCCTCAATTTACATATATATCTTTAGATGATTTTAGAATTATAAAAGACAATTTATTTGGAGAAGGAAAGAGAAGTACTGATGATAGAAAATTTATTCCATACTCAGTATTTATTGAACCAAACTTATCTAGAGTTGGATTAAGTGAAAAAGAAGCTTTAGAAAAAGGCTTTGAAATAAAAACTGCTAAATTAGATGTTAATACTATTCCAAGGGCAAAAGTTATTGGAGAAACTGAAGGAATGATGAAAGCTATAGTAGATGTAAAGACAAATAAGATATTAGGTTGCACACTTTTATGTGCAGAATCAGCTGAAATAATAAATATAGTTACCTTAGCCATGAAAGCTGATGAAGACTATACTTTCTTAAGAGATAATATATTTACTCATCCAACTATGAGTGAAGCTTTAAATGATTTATTTTCATTAATTTAGTAAAAAATAATAATTAAAATTTTAAGTTTGGTATTTAAAAAAGTGGATTCTTAAGGAATCCACTTTTAATTTTTTATAATTTCATACTAACTTAAAGATGTTCTTCCAATAGAAGTATTATCAGATTTTCTATCTCTTAAAGCAACAATTGGATTTTCTTTTGTTTCAAATCTATAATCTTCATTATTTTTTGAAATAAAGTCAACTATGACCTTATGACTTGGAACATCTTCAACATTTTTATTAACTTTATTTTGGAATTCATGGAATGATGAATCAGGACCTAATTTACTTACATCAACGTAATCATCTTTTATAGTTGTATTATTAACAGTATTATCTAATATATCTCTAACGTAAGATATATTTTCTCCAAGTGTTAGAAGTTCTGGAAATTCACCATTTGGAATAACTTCTTGCCATTCTTTATTTTCATATTTTTTAAGAAGATCACAAGCTTTATGTAATTGAGCAACTTCCTGAACGAAGCATTGTTCCCATAGTCCTTTAATATATGGATCAACTTCAGAGTTATAGCAAGAATAATATAAATATGCTTCAGTGTATTTATGCATAAGTAGATTTTCAAGCCATGTACAATTAGGATCTAAAAGACTTCCATAGTGAGAAACGTGTTGTTCTTCTATTAAGCCTATTTCTTGATAAAGATTTCTTCCAATATCACTAGTATAGAAACCTGCTATATTCATGTAATAATTCATAGTTTGTTGTTCTGCCGCAGTTATTATTGATATATCTAGTTTAGTAATAAGATCTGCTGTTTTAAAATCAACAAAGTTTCTTATGTTATCATTAGGGCATCTATGATGAGCGATAGTTGGTCTACCTGGCATAATTTCTGTATAATGTCCAACTAGATTTTCTGCTTTTGTTCCTTCTTCCATAAATAATAAATCTGAATATCTATATAAATGGTCAAAATCCTCAAGTAATGCAAAATCTAAAGCTTTTTTAACATGTTCATTAGGTTCACGCTTTGCAAGTCTAGCAGTTAAATCTACAGCTAGTTGTTCATAACTTATGGTAGTCTCTAAAATACTTTCATTAGCAGGTCTTAGTGAACTAATTAGCATTTGTTGCTGTTTATCTAATCTTCTAGCAAGGGCAAGTTCTCTTCTAAGTTCATTGTTATTACAATTTCTAGAGAATTGATGAGAAAACCAGTTTGCTTCAAATTCAGCTCCATTCATTAAAATTATTCTAGTTTTTGTATAAGGATCAACTTCGTTTTTATTATAAGGTTTTGCGTAAATATTTCTCCAGTCTGTGAAATGGTCTTGAATTTTTGAGCTTTTTTCTAAAAATGGATTCATAATAAATAAATCACTACCTTTCCAAATTTTAATATAATTTTAGTATTACAAAATCCTTTTTTAGTATTCATTAATTATGAAAATAATCATTTATTTGTAATCATATGGTACAATTAACTTAAGAAAAGACTATTTGGAAAGAAATATATATTATTAAGGGGGGACTTATTTGAGAATAATCGATATTATATTAAGCATAACTATATTGATTAGTAGTGCAGTTAATACAATTATTGGCAAAGATAATAAACTAATGAACTATTCAGAAGATAAATTAAATGAATTAGAAATATATAATTCTGCTAGTTTAGAAAAATTTATTTTAGAAAGAAATTTTGAAAGTTTATTAGATAAATCTAATAAAGAATTTAGCCATAATATTGAGAAAGACTTAATAGATAATAGTTCAAATGTGGAAGAAGATAATGCATATTTAGAAACTAATAGATTTAATAGAGAAAATCATTTAAAGGATTCTGTTATTAGAGATGGATATGGTGCTTATATTGAAGATGGTTACATAAAATTTGGAGAAAAAAATAAGAGCTTAAGAATTTTTACTAAAGGTAATTATGAAAATGGTGGAGTTAAATTAGAGGTAGCTGTCAATGATTATGATGATACTAGAGAGCTTGAAAATACTTATGGTTATTTAGTTGGAGAAGAACCAATTAGTCTAGGTGGTTTAGATAGTGGTTATTACTTTGAAACGGTAATAATAAAAGGGGTGATGGTTGAATATCCTAATATAGTTGTTTTAGATAAAAACTATCAATTAGATGATAAATCGGCACTTTCTTTTAAAAGTAAGGATGGACTAATCGAATTTTCTTTAATTAACCTTAAAAATTATAATGATGATGACAGTAAGTTTCTTTATAAAAAAGAAACTAGCTATGGAGAGGTATTAGAATCTATGTGTGGTGATGATTGGTTTTACTCATATACTAAAAAAAATGGTGAGATTATATATAGTTTAAAAGTTTTAGATGGAGATAGATTAAAAGGATTTTCTTATAAGTTTCCAGTTCAATATAAAGATGAATTTAAGCCTATTATAGAACGAAGTAGAAAAACCTTTGAAATGTTTAATGGTTTTCCAAAGAGTATAAATTAAAAATATATTTTAATAACAGTATAATTAAATATAAGTTTAATGTATTAAAAAGTTTAAGAAGATAGGGGTAATTTCATGTATTTATCTCTATCTTTAAATTTTTTATAATAAGGTTTAGGTAAAATAGTAATTAACTTTTTAGTTGAATTATTTTATAATATAGATTTAAAAGTAGAGTAGATAGTAGGTATAAGTAGGTTAGAATAATTTTATTGAAAATAAGGAGGGATATGCCTTTGAACTTAGATATTTTTATGAAGAACTTAGTAAGGCGAACTTCCAGTTTTACTAGAGAACAAGGTAAAAAGTTAATTAAGGAAGCATATGTTAAAGATGTTAAGGGTAAGAGCATAGATGGAATTTATCATATTTATGGGAATGTATTAAATGATGATAAAAACTGGGACTATAATACACATATAAAAATAAATATGAAAAATAGTGATATTATTGGTACTAATTGTAGTTGTGAAACCTTTAAAGAGAATAGTAAACATATAAAAAATTATGTATGTAAGCACATTTCAGCAACTAATGATATTTTTTATTCTTTAGTAAGGAAAAAGGTACAAAAGAATAAATTAAAAAGTAATAATAAAACTCAATTGGTTAAAGAGAAAAATGAGGAACATAAAGGAGAAGAAAAGAGATTTTTATCCTTAGATATAAATATTAAGCACATGGTAAAAGAGGGAATTACTTTATTTAACTGTGAGTTTAGAATTGGTGCAGGAAATTTAAATTTAATACTGGATTTAAAAGATTTTTTATATAAAAATATCTTGAAAAAGCCTTTGAAATTTAATGATGGGTTTACTTATAATCCATTAAGAGATGAATTTTTAGAAGAAGATAAAAGAGTTCTTCAATTTGTAGCAAGCCATAAGGATATGATAAGTGGAAGATATTTAAGGCTTAAACAAAATAATTTAAAGGATTTTCTAAAATTAATTGATGAAAAAAAGAAAATAAATTTTAATTTTAACTCAATTAATTATGAGGTTAAGATTAAAAAAGAAAATGTTCCAGTAGCTCTCACTTTAAAGGAAGGTAAAGAGGGATTTATATTAAGTCACCATAAGAAATTCCCTGTTCTTTTAAATAACTTAGGAGATGTGATGTTTTTTGATAGAAATTTATATCTTCCAAGGAAGAGGCAGTTAGAATACTACATTCCAATTCATAAGTTATTTTTGAAAAATAACACAATCACATATAAGAAGAGCTTAGAGAGTCTAAGAAACCTATTAGAAGAACTTAAAAACATAAGCAAGAATATAGTTCTAGATGAAAATATTAGAGTTTTTAAAGAAAAGCTTATGAAAACAACCTTTAATTTATATAAAATTGAGGGAAAAATTTATTGTAATGTAAAAATTGATTATTGTGGATACATAATTGATTTAATAAGAGATGAAAAAGATAATAGCTTTTTAAGAGATTTAAAAAGTGAGAAATATATAGAATTTCAACTTGAAAGATTTAAGTTCATAAAGAGAGAAGAAGATTTTTGTTTTATAGGAAATGAAGAGGAAATATATGAGCTTTTCTCTAAGGGAATTAAGAGGCTTAGAGAACTTGGAGAAGTTTTATTATCAGAGGAACTTAAGGAGTTTAAGGTTTTAGATTCATCCCTTATTTCATCAGAACTTAAAGAGCTTAGTAATTTCTATAAGCTTAAGTTTGACTTTGGAGATTTTGAATTAAGAGAACTTAGAGAAAGCATAGAGGCTATGAAAAGGGGAGACCGCTTTTATAGAACTAAGAAGGTTTATTTAGATTTAGAGGATCCTGGTATAGTAAACTTTTTAAATCTTCTAGAGGATTTAGGACTAGAAAATATAAAAGATAATGAAGTCTATATAGATAAGAGCAAGGTTTTATATATTCAAGAAAAATTAAAGGATAGAAATCTCTCCTTTATAAAAGGGGGAAATGTTCTTCAAGAAATAGTAGGAAAGCTTCTAAATAAAGAATTTAAGAGAAAGCTTGTTCCAAGGGCTTTAAATGCAGAGCTTAGACCTTATCAAAAAGAGGGCTTTAAATGGATTAATGAAATTACTGATTTAGGTTTTGGTGGAGTTTTAGCAGATGATATGGGACTTGGTAAAACCCTTCAAATAATAGCTTTTTTATTATCTCAGAAAAAAAGCAAAAGCATAGTAGTTGTTCCAACCTCTGTTATATATAACTGGATGGATGAGTTTGAAAAGTTTGCTCCAAGTATAAGGGTTGGATTAGTTCACGGTAGTAAATCTAAGAGGGATAAGGTTTTAAGAGATTTTAAAAGAGGACTTGGTATTAAGATAGAAGAGGAGAATTTAAAAGAAAAATCCTATGAAAAATATGATGTTTTATTAACTACCTATGGAACCTTAAAGAATGATGAAAAAGCTTATGAAAACTTAAGTTTTGATTATTGCATAATAGATGAGGCTCAGAACATAAAGAATCCATCAGCACAAGCAACTTTATCTGTTAAAAATATTAAATCAAGATGCAATATTGCCTTAACAGGAACTCCTATAGAGAATAATTTAATGGAGCTTTGGTCAATATTTGATTTTGTTATGCCTGGATATTTATTTACTAAGGAGAGATTTAGAGAAAGATTTATTTTAGATGAAAGCAATTTAAGTGAATTAAAATCTTTAATAACTCCTTTTATTTTAAGAAGACTTAAGGAAGATGTTTTAAGTGAACTTCCAGAAAAACTTGAGAAAAAATACTTAGTAGAAATGAAAGGAAAACAAAAACAGTTATATAGTTTCTATGTAAAGGCAATAAAGAATCAATTAAATGAAAATAAAAGTTCTGAAAAGAGTGGAAGAGATAAAATTAATCTATTTGCCTATTTGACAAAATTAAGAGAAATTTGTTTAGATCCTTCACTAGTTGTACCAGATTATACTGGAGAAAGTAGTAAGCTTACTGTGGTAAAAGAAATTGTAAAAGATGCTAGTGAATCAGGAAAGAAGATTTTACTATTTTCTCAATTTACTTCAGTACTACAAAAAATAGAAGAGGACTTTAAAAAAGAGGATATTTCTTATTTATACTTAGATGGAGGAACTTCTGCTAAGGATAGAGTAGAGAGAGTTAAAAAATTCAATGAGGATAGTAATATTAAAGTGTTTTTAATATCTCTAAAGGCTGGGGGAGTTGGACTAAATTTAACCTCTGCCAGTGTGGTTATACATTTTGATCCTTGGTGGAATCCAGCCGTAGAAGACCAAGCTACAGATAGAGCACATAGATTTGGACAAGAAAATAAAGTTGAAGTTATAAAGTTAGTTGCAAAGGATACTATTGAGGAAAAAATAGTATTAATGCAGGAGGATAAAAGAGAACTTATTCAAAGTTTAATGGATGGAAAAACTATGGATGGTAAGGGATTAAAACGCCTTACGGAAGAAGAAATTAGTAAATTATTTGAGTAAGAATTTAATAAAAGAAAAAAAGCTAAGATATTTAAACATCTTAGCTTTTTTTCTAATCTTACCATTATCTGTAGTTGGTGGCAAACCAAGTTAGAGAGTTTAAAGAAATAAGACTAAAATTAATCTTATTTATACATAAAAATCATCCAAGTTATTTTTAAAGCAAAGAAGGTTGTTTACTCTAAAAATACAATATAAAAAACAGGCTAACAGAAAATCCGAAAAGTTTATAGTATAACCATACGTTCCTAAAGTATGTTATTAAAATTTAAATATACTATAATTACATTATAAACTACTATTTGCAATATATAAACTAATTTTTAAAATTTGGTTAAAATAAATATTTTTACTAAAGAAAAAAAGGATAATTTTATCTTAGAAAGAAACTATTATTTAGGGAATTCTAAGGGATTTATAGATAACAGAATTTTAATAGTAGTAAGAGGGAAATAGTACTATTAAAATTATAGTTGAATATGAAAAGGGGAAATTTATGAAATTAGAAAGAAAAAATAGTGGGATAATATTTCTTATATTTGGAGTTGTTTTTGTTTTAAACGCCTTAAATCCAGTAATGGAGTTACTGTATATTAAAGCTAAGGGAGAAATTGCAGAGGCAAAAATAGTTGCATATGATTTTATTCAAAGAAGTAGCAGAAGTGGACGAGGGAGTTCTTATAAGTATATCCCTATAATTGAATTTTTTGATGGAAAGGAAATTGTACAGGTTCCTGTAACAATGAATTCCTTAAATGAAGAATTAGATATAATAGGATTAGATGTTAAGGTTAGTTACTTGAAAAATACTCCATCTAAGGTAATAATAGATGATAAACTATTTTGGTTATATGAGATATCTAATTCTTTAGTAGTTGTTGGCTTTTTTTTATTAATGGTTATGCTAAGTCAAATGTCTGTAGAAACATATAGAGGAAGAGAATTAACCTTTAATGTTCCTACAAAGAATAAAGTAATATTTTTGATTTCAGGATTGCCAGGAGTTATAGGGACATTTCTTAGTTTTTACTATGGCTTTATTACATTAAAATATAATGGGCTAGGTTTTACTTCGGGAACCTTAATATTATCTTTGTTGATAATAGGAGTATATCTATTGGGAATAGTTAATTTTCTTAAAATAAAAAATAATTATTGGGGTTAGATTTTATTATAAATTCTTTGAATAGTTAATTTAAAATTAATGTTAACTAACTTGATTTTAGGAACTAATAAATTATGTTAGTTCCTTTAATTTTTACATATTTTTTCTGGTATATTAGTTTTGAAAGTTATTCAGTAATTCTGTTATAATTAAGCAGATGAATTTAGAACTAATATAAATAAGAATTTAACTTTAGGAAGGAATGTTTATAATTACTAATGAGAATAAACAAGCTTTTTAGCAATTTTGGGATATGCTCTAGAAAAGAAACTAATAAAATTATTAGAGAGGGAAGGGTTATTGTTAATGGCAAGCCATGTATTGAGGGGCAATGGGTTGAATTAAGTGATGAAATACTTTTAGATGGAAAACCCTTAGTTCCAAAGGAAAAGATTTATATAGCACTTAATAAGCCTGTAGGAGTTGTATGTACTGCTGCAGAAGAAGTTAAGGATAATATAATAGATTACTTAGGGATAGATGATTATGTTTTTCCAATAGGAAGACTAGATAAGGACTCTCAAGGATTAATAATTTTAACTAATGATGGAGATTTAGCAAATGAAGTTTTAGCAGCAGAAAATAACCATGAAAAGGAATATATAGTAACCTTAGATCAACCTTTTTATGATGATTTTATTGAAAAGATGGAGCGTGGTGTTGAAATATTAGGACAAGTAACAAAACCTTGTAAACTAAAGAGAATAAATGAAAATACCTATTCAATAATATTAACTCAAGGGTTAAATAGACAAATAAGAAGAATGAGTAAGGTTTTTGGCTTTAATGTAGTTAAGTTAGAGAGAATTAGAATTCTTAATATAACTCTTGAAGACATAGAATATGGAAAGTGGAGATATATAAATAGGGAAGAAATTGAGATTTTAAAAAAACTTATAAAATAATTAAGGGGATAACAATGGAAAATAATAAGGTTAAAGTGTGGTTTTTAAAGTTAGTTGTAAGTTTAGTGTCTGTACTAATTATTTATACAATTGCATCTGATTTGTATAAAATAGCTTATCTTGAATTTAAAGGAGTAGAAACAACAGGAAAGTTAATAACTTTTAATGAAAAGATTAATTCGGGAAAGTTTAAGTCAAAATCATATACTCCCGTTGTAAGGATAAAGGTTTACGGACAAGAGATTGATGTTCCTGCAAAGTTAAATAAAATTGATAAAGACTTAGTTGACTTTGTTGGAGATGAAGTGAAAGTTAAATATTCTTCTAAGGATTATAATCTTTTAATTATAAATGATAAAAAATATCTTTTAAATAGAATTAATTACATGCTACTAACAGTTCAAATTTTAATATTTGCTTTATTATCTGTTTGTATGAAGGCTACTTGTGGAGAAGATGGTAAAGTAAAGTGGATTATGAAAAAGAAAAATCCATTTTTAAATTTAATTTTTCTTATTCCTGGAGTAATATTTTCATTTTCATGGATTTATTATCAAATAATATTAGGGAAGTATGCCATGGAACAGTTTGACTTTATAGGTGCATTAGGTACATTTATGTTTTTATTAGTTTATATTATTATTGCTTCTAGTTTTATTAAAAGTAATAAGAAGTTTCATAAAGTTTAAATAAAACAATGAAAAGCTCAAAATAAACTAGAAAATTATATTTATTAAAATAGTTTGTAGGGTTGACACTTTGAAATTTATTGCATAGAATAAAATTAACAATAGAATATTAATCGGTAGGTGAGGTTACCACCGGGATACGGATTGCTGTCGCAAAATAGTGGAGACACTATGAGAAGGTTAGCAGGCTATGTCGAGAAACAAGGCATAATCTAATGCAATTTCATTGCCCAGTGAAGCTAAAACTTGAACGATATTATACTTAAGCAAATTTTTTGCTTATAGTTTTATTTTGTTTGAATTTAATCCTTACCTAATTTTAGGTGAGGATTTTTATATTTAAATCAAAAATTATTTGAAATTATTTTAAGAAAGTTGAGGTGGTAGTAATGGATACGGAGAGTAGTAGAGGCATAAAAGTCACAGGCGAAGTACTTTTTATAAAAAATGCTTTAAGAATATTTTATTTCATATTCTTACTGCCATTTTTTACTTAGCTTAATATAATTAAATAAGGTAAAAGTATACTTTTGTCCTGTACAATGTCTTTACTTCCTAAAAATTATTTAGAAAATTAGGAGGTAAGAAGGATGAAAAAGAGAACAGAACAAAAAGTTATAAGTGAAGTTTTAATCAATGAAAGATTAATAAAAGCAAGCAAGATGAGCAAAGAAAATTTATTAAAGGAAATGAAAAATACTTTAAATGGATATAGCAAAGAAGAAGTTGAAAGAAGAATTCGTAAATATGGTAAAAATGTAATTTCACATGAAAAGGGTGATTCAGTTTTAAAAAGACTTATTGAATCCTTTGTTAATCCATTTACAGTTGTACTTTTTATTCTTGCAATAATATCAGCATTTACAGATATTATTTTACAAGCTCCAAAGGATAGGTCCTATAGCACAGTAGTAATAATAATCACAATGGTTACTATTAGTGGGATATTAAAGTTTGTTCAAGAAAGCAAATCTAATAATTCAGCTGAAAAATTAAAGGATATGATAAAAGTAGCAGCTACAGTTGAAAGAATAGGTAAAAAAGAAATTGAGCTTTCACAAATTGTACCAGGAGATATAGTTTATTTATCTGCAGGAGATATGATTCCAGCAGATGTAAGAATAATATCTTCTAAGGATTTATTTGTTAGTCAAGCTTCATTAACAGGTGAAAGTGAACCAGTTGAAAAGTTTAGTAAAGAAATAAATTCTAATATAAATAGTCCTTTAGAAAGTGCAAATCTAGGCTTTATGGGAAGTAATGTAATAAGTGGCTCTGCTATTTGTATTGTAATTTCAACTGGAGATTATACTTACTTTGGTTCTATGGCAAATAAAATTACTAATGACAAAGTTGTCACTAGTTTTGAAAAAGGAGTAAATTCAGTTTCTTGGTTATTAATTAAATTCATGATGTGCATGGTGCCAGTTGTATTTTTTGCAAATGGATTAACTAAAGGAGATTGGGGTGAATCATTTTTATTTGCATTATCAGTTGCAGTGGGTTTGACTCCAGAAATGTTACCTATGATAGTTACAACAAACCTTGCAAAGGGTGCTGTTAAAATGGCAAAGAAAAAGACTGTTGTAAAGAGTTTAAATTCAATGCAAAATTTTGGAGCTATGGATGTGCTTTGTACTGATAAAACAGGAACATTAACTGAGGATAAAATTGTATTACAATATCATCTTGATGTTCAAGGAAATGAAAATGAAAGAGTTCTTAGACATGCTTTTTTAAATAGCTTTTTCCAAACAGGATTAAAAAATCTTATGGACTTAGCAATAATAGATGAAGCTAACAAATTAAATCTTAGTTATTTAAAAGAAAAATATACTAAGGTTGATGAAATACCTTTTGATTTTAATAGAAGAAGAATGAGCGTTGTAATAAAAGATAAGAAGGGTAAAACTCAACTAATTACTAAAGGGGCAGTTGAAGAAATGCTAAAAATTTCTTCAAAGGTTGAATATAGAGGAAAAGTTGAAAGTTTAACAGAGGAAATAAAAAAAGAGATATTAGAAATAGTTGAGAGATTAAATAGTCAAGGTATGCGTGTCATTGCAGTTTCACAAAAAACTAATCCTTCTGTAGAGAGTGTTTTTTCAGCAGTTGATGAATCTAATATGGTTTTAATGGGATATCTTGCTTTTTTAGATCCACCAAAGGAATCTACATTATCTGCAATTAAAGCTCTTAATGAAAATGGAGTATCAGTAAAAGTTTTAACAGGAGATAATGATGGGGTTACAAAATGCATTTGCAAACAAGTTGGAATAGAAGTAGAAAATATTCTTTTAGGATCACAAATAAGTGAAATGGATGATGAGGAATTAAAGAAAAAAGTTGAAAAAATTAATGTTTTTGCAAAGCTTAGTCCAAGTCAAAAGGCTAGAATAGTTAGAATACTTCGTGAAAATGGACATACTGTTGGTTTTATGGGAGATGGAATTAATGATGCAGCAGCAATGTGTGAAGCAGATGTAGGAATTTCAGTGGATACAGCGGTTGATATTGCTAAAGAATCTGCAGATATAATACTTTTACAAAAGGATCTTATGGTATTAGAACAAGGGGTTATTGAAGGAAGAAGAACCTTTGGAAATATAATTAAATACATTAAAATGACTGCAAGTTCTAACTTTGGAAATATGTTATCTGTAGTTATAGCAAGTGTATTCTTACCATTCTTGCCAATGTTACCTATTCAAATACTAGCATTAAATTTAATCTATGATATTTCTTGTATTTCAATTCCATGGGATAATATGGACGAGGATTATTTAAGAAAGCCTAGAAAATGGGATGCTTCCTCAATAGGTAAGTTTATGATATGGATAGGTCCTACAAGTTCAGTTTTTGATATATTAACTTATATTATTATGTTTTTTATAATTTGTCCAAGCGTTGCAGGAGGACATTATGGTGCACCTGGCGTAGATAATTTATTATTTATTTCAGTATTTAATACAGGATGGTTTGTTGAGAGTTTATGGTCTCAAACCCTTGTTATACACATGATTCGTACTCCTAAACTTCCATTTATAGAAAGTATTGCATCATTACCAGTATTAGCAATTACAACCTTATCAATAATTATTGGAACAATTATTCCTTACACTTTTTTAGGAAATTCATTAGGCATGAGTAGATTGCCATATACTTATTTTCCTTGGTTGTTAGGAATAGTAGTATGCTATATGGTTCTTGCAACAATAATGAAGAGTGTATTTAGAAAACATTATGGAGAGTTACTATAAAAATGTATGTAAATTTATCTACTTATTTAGAATAATATTTATATATATTGTATTATTATATAAATAAGAAAATTATTAAATGTATAGTATTTATAAGAGGTGATGAGAATGGATATTTTATCAAAAAGCATAAAAAATAAGGTGGTTATAGTAACAGGTGGTACTAGAGGAATAGGATTTGCTACTGTGAAAAAATTTCTAGACCATGGTGCTAAGGTTGCTTTATGTGGTTCAAGAAAGGAAACTGTGGATAAAGCATTAGAAGAATTAAATCATATTAATCCTAATTATGATGCAATTGGATTTTATCCTAACTTATTAGATAGTAATGAAGTAAAAGAAATGGTAGATAAGGTTTTAGAAAAATGGGGAACTATAGATATACTTATAAATAATGCAGGAGTTAGTGATAATAAGTCAATATATACCCAAAGTGATGAGGATTTTTCAAAGATAATTGATATTAATGTGAAGGCTATTTTTAATTGCACAAAAGCTGTTTCAGAAATAATGAAAAATAAAAAATATGGAGTAATTTTAAATACTAGTTCTGTTGTAAGTTTATATGGACAAAAAACAGGAGTAGGATATCCTACATCTAAGTTTGCAGTAAATGGATTAACAAAGTCTTTAGCAAGGGAACTTGGAAGGGATGGAATAAGAGTAAATGCTGTAGCACCTGGAATTATTGCTACAGATATGGTTGCCGCTTTAGATAAGAAATTAGTAGATCAAATAGCTCAAAATGTACCTTTAGGAAGAGTTGGAGAGCCAGAAGACATAGCAAATGCTTTCTTATTCCTAGCCTCTGATATGGCAAGTTATATAAGTGGAGAAATATTATCTGTAGATGGTTCTGTAGTACTTTAATATTTTAAATTTAACACACAAAGTATATAGATTTAAATCTTAAGTAATAAATATTTCATGGCAATAAAGTTATTTAAAATCAATTAAATTATATGTTAAGGATACTTAATTTAAAATAAGTATCCTTAATTTTTTATATTTAAAGTATAATATGTTAAAATTTGATTTATTTAGCTGCTAGGTATAAACTTAAAATATATATTACAAGTTTTTACATAATAAACATTATTTTATTTATAATTATATTTTTAACAAAGGAAGTTGGGGAGGAAATGAACATAAGTCAAGTAATAATAAGGATAATATTATCTATAATTATAGGAGGGCTTGTTGGGTATAATAGAGAGTATAAAAATAGGCCAGCGGGATTTAGAACTCATATGTTAGTATGTTTAGGAGCCACTATTGCAGCCTTAATTCAGGTACAAGTTGGTTATTTTGTACTTGAAGAAATAGCCAAGAATCAAGCTATGTCAAGTATATTACATGTTGATGTAGGAAGAGTTATATGCCAAGTTATATCAGGGGTAGGATTTTTAGGAGCAGGAGCTATAATTCAAACTAAAGGTACTGTAAAGGGTTTAACAACAGCTGCCTCTATGTGGGCAGTAGCAGGGGTTGGTATTGCTATAGGAATGGGATTCTATGTTATAAGCATTTTAAGTGGTGTTAGTATATTAATAGTTTTAATTTCTCTAAAGAAATTTGAAGATAGATTTATAATAAACACTAGAAACTTAAGTATAGAAATAAGGTGTAAAGATCTTAAAGCATTAAATGAAATAAATGATTTTTTTGAGGAATATCAAATAAAAATAAGTAATATTGAGTCAATTAGTGAAGAGGTTTATCAATATAAAATAGAAGCACCACAATTTGTAACAATAAATGAGATTATAAGTGGCCTTATAGCTAATGAAAATATAAGTAGAGTAAAGGAAATAAACTATAGTTGCTGAATGAATTTATATCATTTGGATAACTTTTCTAATTTTAGATAATACTGTACCTTATTTAATAAAAAATTTTATAAAATAATTAAAGTGTATTAAAAAATAAATTGTATTTAATTGTACTTTTCTTTTTAATACACTTTATTTATTATTATATGAAGTAATTATATTTTAAATATTATAATTTAGAATATCTTTAAATACTTTATTATGTTCTAGATCCTTACTTAAAGCTTGAATTATATATATTATATTTTTTTCTGAAATTTCATTTTGTGATGAGATGTTCCAAAGTATTAAATAGCTTTTTATTAGTTTATAAGTATTTATAAGTTTATGAATACTTTCATTTAAATTACCACCTGTATTAAAGGGTATTATATCCTTAAAAATTTGATTTACTAAGTAATTTTCAAATATGTATGAATACTTCTTAAAGTAAGTATCAAAGGATTTTAAGTCATATTTATGTATATTGTTAAATAAATTTTGATCCTTATTTAAATCTGATAACAATTTCTTTAGCCTAGTACCAATGACTTTTCTTAAAAGATTTTCATCTAAGATAATCTTAAAAAAGTTATTGGTAATACTAAGTGGAATAATTTTTTTAGAATCAATAAATTCAGTTATATTTGATGGATATTCAGTTATTTTTTCAAGTAAATCTTCAATTTCATAAAAGTTTTCTTCAGTTTTTAGATCTTCTAGACTTTTATAAAAGGCTTTTAATAGACTTAGTCTCTCCTCAATAGAGAAATTTCTGTTTTGCATAATATTTATTGATATAATTCTTATATCCCAAAAATATTGAATTAAATTATCTGAACCTATAAAAGCTTCAGTATCTATTACTCTGCGTATTTCTAGGAAATCTTCAGGAAGTTCTTCTTCTATTTCTATAAATTCCATTTTTTCTTTATTTAAAAAAGCTTTAGAACAAATTTCTTCACAGGAAGGAAGTCCGCTTTTCTCATATATATCATCTATAATATTAAAAACTCTAGGATATCTTCTACAGGTTATAGATAAGTTTTCTTCGCCACATTTACCGTGAATTTCACAAAGTAAGTTTTCATTTAAAAAGGGGCATTTATTATCTTCTGTTATTTTCATAAATCCATAATTAAAAGAATCATCTGATTGAGAGTTTTTTATGTATTTTCCAGTTATTAATTCTTTTAGATTTCCTTTATCATTTTCATACTTTTTAAAAGTATTTTCATCTATGTTAATGTCCCAACCAGCACAACAAGTATCAGTGCAATTAGGACCTATGCATTTAAATGTCTTCATATATTTTGGAATAAAAAAATTTGTTTTCAAAACAACACCATCTTTCGTGTAAAATTATACTGCCTTAATATTTTATCACTTAGTTTTATAAATAGTTAGTAATTTTTTTAGAAAGTAAAATTAGTAAAGAAATAAATTAATATATTAAATTTTCATTTGTAAAATTAATGAAAAAGTATAGTTTTTTTAGGGGTTCATGATTAAAATAATGTTATTATTTAGTTAGTTGGAAATTTTTATAAATAAATTCTTTTGATTTATATGACAGGGGGAATAGTTTTGAATATTCAAATTAGAAATATGATAAAATCAGATATTATTAACTTTAATAAAGAGTTTAAATTACAAGGGTGGGAAAAACCTATTTCATTATTTGAAAAGTATTATGAAGAGCAAGAAAATGGAATTAGAAGAGTTTTTGTAGCATGTAATGATACGCAAGTCCTTGGCTATGCAACACTAATTCCAAATGATGAAAATGGACCTTTTGCCAATAAGAAAATTCCTACTCTTCGTGATTTTAATGTTCTTGAGAAATATCAGAATAAAGGTATAGGTACAGCTTTACTTGATAAAATTGAAGATACTGTTAAAGAATATTCTAAAAGCATTTGTTTAGGGGTTGGGCTTCATTCAGGATATGGTTCTGCTCAGAGAATGTATGTAAAAAGAGGGTACATTCCTGATGGTAGTGGAGTTTGGTATAATAATATGCTTTTAGAGCAGAATGCTCAGTGCAGAAATGATGATGATTTAGTATTGTATTTAATTAAAGAATTTATTTAATATAAACAAGATATAAAAAACAGTTAAGCTTTGATGCTTGACTGTTTTTTATTACATCAAGTACCTTTGATTTTTAATGTTTTATAAATAAAATTATTTGCTATAATAAATATTTGATAATCAAAATAATTCATGATATAATAATGACTTACAAAATTCTTTTATGAAGGAGAGTATATGAATACAACACATATAAAACAAGAAAATAAAACTAAGAAAAGATCGAGTAAGCTTAAAAAATGGATTTGTGGAATATTAGTAGGAATAATAATATGTATTATTTTAGCTTTAGGATTTGGAGGAAACTATTTATATAATTTAGCTATAAATCCAGATACACCAAAAGATATAGTCTTTGAATCAACTGAAAGTAGTAAAGATGTGGTTACAATAAATAGTACAAGTGGACCAGTAAGTATTTCAAGTGAAGAATGGCTTTTAAAGGAAAGTGGTTATGAAGATTTATATATGACTTCAAGAGATGGGCTAAAATTACACAATTATCTTATAAAAAAACCAAACTCTAATAAGTGGGTTATTACAGTACATGGCTATACATCTCAAGGAAAATTAACATCATACTATGCAAAAAACTTTTCTGACATGGGATATAATGTTATAATCCCTGATTTAAGAGGTCATGGCACTAGTGAAGGTGATTATATAGGAATGGGATGGGACGAGCGTTTAGATATAATAGATTTAATTAATTATATAATAAAAGAAGATAAAGAGGCAGAGATAGTTTTATATGGTATATCAATGGGGGCAGCTACAGTTCTTAATACATCAGGAGAAGAACTTCCAGAGAATGTTAAGGCCGTTGTAGCAGACTGTGGATATACTAGTGCATGGGATGAATTTGCTTATCAGTTAAATAAACTTTTTGGTCTTCCAGCTTTCCCTATGATGCATATAGCAAATTTAATAACAAAAATTAGAGCTGGCTATTGGATAAATGAATCGTCACCTATTGATCAAACTGCAAAATCAAAAACACCAACACTATTTATTCAAGGAGATGAAGACACCTTTGTTCCTTCCTTTATGGTAGAAGAACTTTTTAATGCCTCTTCTGCTGAAAAGGAAAAATTAATAATAAAAGGAGCTGGACATGCTAAGGCAAGTAAGGTTAATCCTAAACTTTATTGGGAAACAATAGATGGTTTCTTAAATAAATATGTTAGTTATTAGAAGCAAGAATATACTTGCTTCTTTTTATATTTGAGAAAATATATTAAATATGTATTATAGATATTTATAACTGAGATTTAACTGTTTAAAAAATATTTGACTAATAATTTATAGAAAATATTTACATAAAAGTAAAATTATGTTAAGATAGAGTTGATAATTAATTTAATATTTAAGGGGGAGTTTATGAAAGTTTTGAAGAGAATAGGAATTATCGTGCTAATTTTAAGTATTATGATATTAATTCTTTTTAAGAAAGATAGTGTTAGTAATAATGTTATAACTAAATATGAACTAAAAGAAGAAAATATATCATTAGAAAAAAATACATCATCAAAAGAAAATATATCAGTTGATGAAGAAAATATAATCAATAACTTAAATGAGATAGGATCAAATATAAGAAATTTTGGTAGTGATGGTAGTCAAATTACAGCAAATTTTTTTAAGAATAAACTTAATGAATATGGTTATGATGTTGAATTTCAAGAATTTGATATATATAAGCAAAATATTGATTCAACTCTATATGTAAAACATAGTAGTGATTATTTTGATTTTAATCCATATAATTCAGATTCTTTAGGTAAAGGAAGAAATATAATTGCAAAGAAGAATAATAATAGCAATAACAAAAAAACTTTATATTTAAGTGCTCACTATGATTCAACAGATTACACAACTGGAGTTATTGATAATGCGACTGGATGTGTTGTTTTACTTGAGTTAGCAAAAGTATTACAAAATTTTGAGGGAGATATAAATATTAAATTTTTATTCTTAGATGCAGAAGAATATTTTAGATATGGATCTAAATATTTTGTTTCAAAATTATCTGATGAAGAAAAAAACAATATTATTGGTTGTATAAATGTTGATATGGTTGGAGAAAAAAATGCTGGAAATATAGTAATGCAAACAACTAGTGGTAACAAAAACATAATTTCTTCTCTAATAAGTAAAAGTTTAGGTGATAAATTTTTATTAAGTGAAGGTGGTTTTTCAGATGATCTTTCTTTTTATATGGGAGAAATTCCAGTTGTGACTTTTGCAAATGAGAAATCTAATTTTAATTTAGATTTAGAAGATAAGAATACACAAATTAATAATGTTGACACAAAAATTATAAAAGATTTTTGTGAAATAATTACTAATTTTCTTAGTAATTTAGAGTTAAATAATTATAATGAAGGGTTAAAAGCAATTGAAAAAGTAGAAAGTAGTGAAAAAGATATAAGAATTATAAATGGATTTGAATTAAAAAAAATTGAAGAAAGTTATATAAATAATGGTTTTGATGTTAAATTTAGATATATCTATGAAAAAGATAAATTAAATTTTTCTTTTAGCGAATTCCCAGTAAAATTTATTTCTAAAGAAGTATATAAAAACTATATACAATCTAATTCTGATAATACATGGTTTTACGAAATAAATGAAAATAAAATTTTGGTTAAAAATGATTCTGCTTTTTATGAATTTTCAGGAAATATACCAATTAATGAATTAGTTGAAGTTGTTGAAGTATTTTTTAAAGAAGAATACTATTCTTTATTTGAAAAATATCCATTATCAAGATTAATTAATTAATATTAATAAACATATTAAAAAGTTTAAAATAAGAATAATAATTTAAATTTCTCTCTGAAAAGTATATGAAAAATATTCGTTAAAATCTACTTTTTAGGGAGTATTTTTATATAAATTACTTAGGATAATATTCAAAGATTTAAGGTTAAATTAAACAACCGCACACTAATTAAAGTGTACGGATTATAAATTTTATAATATCTATTAAATTAAGATAAATTTTTTATTACATAGCAGCTTTAGGTGAAAATCTAGCTTTAAGTATTCCTACTATAGCAGGTAAAATAGAAACAACTATTATACCTATAATAACTATTGAGAAATTTTCAGCAACAATTTTTATATTACCAAAGAAATATCCTAAACTTGATACAAGTATAACCCAAATAAATCCACCAACTGCATTGTAAGTTAAAAAGTTTTTATACTTCATTGTTCCTATACCTGCAACAAAGGGTGCAAAGGTACGAATTATAGGAATAAATCTAGCTATTATTAAGGTTTTTCCACCATATTTATCATAATAAGTATTAGTTTTCTCAATATACTCTTTTTTTATAAGTTTAGAATTAGCAAGTAATTTGCTACCTAAAAATTTACCAATACTATAGTTTAAAGTATCTCCAAGTATGGCTGCAATTAATAGTAATGGTACTAATATATAAATATTAATCATACCTAAAGCGCAGAAAGTAGCTGATGCAAATATTACTGAATCTCCAGGAAGAAAAGGAGTTACTACTAATCCTGTTTCCGCAAGGATTATTAAAAATAAAACCAAGTAAGTCAAGGTTCCATAATTATTGATAAAAACACCTAGATATTTATCTAAATGTAATATTAAATCAAAAAAATTGCTTATTAAGTTCATAAAAAATCTCCTAACTAAAATGAATAAATCTATTTTTTATTATATTACTAATTTAAATATTATTCATTAATTTTTTGAATAAAATGTTAATTGAATCCAGTAATTGGTTTGATTCTACTAATATTTAGATATTTATATAAGTTATTGCTTATTAATATTCTAAATAAAAAGTATGTTAGTTATTAATGTTTAAATATTATAATAAATATATAGAATAGTTGTTCATGATTTTACATGATTTAAGAGGAGAATATAAATGGAGAAATTAACAGTAGAAGAAAAGCAAATATTAAAAGCTAAGGGTATATTAAACCAAAAGCAAGAAGAATTCTATGCTATAAGGTTTTTAAGTAAAGTTGGATATTTTAAGGCAGAAGAGATGATTGCTTTATCTGAGATTGCTAAAGAATATGGAAATGGAGAATTAAGTTTAACTAGTAGATTAACTGTGGAAATACCTTATATAAAGGAAGAAAATATAGATAAAGTAGTAGAAATATCAAGAAAAAAAGGTCTTAGAATTGGAGGAGCAGGAAAAACTGTTAGGGCTATAGTTACATGTAAGGGAACTGTTTGTAAGCATGGACTTATTGATACAAGAAAAATTGGAGAATTATTTGAGGAGAAGTTTTTAGGAAGAAAGGTTCCATCAAAATTTAAAATAGGAGTTTTCGGATGTATAAATAGTTATGGTAAAGCTCAAAGCAATGATTTTGGTATTGTACCAATTGTGAATTCAGAAAGTAAGGAAGTAGAGTTTTTAGTTTTTATAGGTGGAAGAGCTGGGAGAAAAGCTAGGAAGGCAGAGCCGATGAAGAGAAGATTTAAGGAAGAAGAATTATTAAAACTTCTAGAATGCACTATAGATTATTATAATGAGCTTGCAGATGAAAAAAAAAGGTTAGCAGAGATTATTGAAAGAATTGGAGAAGAAGAATTTGAAAAAAATATAATAAAAAGATTTAATGCTTAAATATTACTATAAGTATTTTGAAAAGAGATGATATGCTTGATTGATAAGAAAATAGTCATTGAAGAGAACAGTTATTTAGAAAAGTTTTTTGAACACAATAGAAAACATGAAGATTATATAAGAAATAGAATATATAAGTGTACATTAGATTTAATAAATAATAATCCTCATAAGATTAAGAAGGTAAGAGGATATAAGTATAAGGGTAAAACCATATATGAATATAAGATTCCATTAGAAGCTGGATTGGACTGTAGGGTTGCATATATTTTTCATAAAGAAGAGATAATTATATTTTTTATTTCAAATATAATTATAAAAAATGAATTCACAAAATTAGTTTCAAAATTAAAGGATGTAAAGAAAATATAAAAGGGGATATATAAATTGGTAAGTATAGCAGATTTTGTAGATGTTGCTTTATATACAGTAAAAAGAATAGAAATAAATGATAAAGTTAATTTTAAAACATTTAAAAAAGATAGAGAAGTTGAAATAGAAAAAATAGATAAGGGGTTATTCAATGTAAGTGAAAATGGGTTTAATAGGGAAGTGTTTTTAAATCTTCATGAAAAGGACTTAAAGAGAACTTTGAAATATTTACAAAAGAAAGAGTTTCCTAAAAGCAATAAACTTTGGTATAAAATAATAAGAACAAAGAAATAGAAATATGATTTAAATATTATATAAACTTTTTATCTGTTTTAAAATAGAATATAGTGTAATTAATAATATTAAGGAAGAATTTACATGATTAATTCAAATGATAAAATAATTTTAGATTCTAAATTAGGAAATGTTATATCAAAAGAGGATAGAGATGAGGAATTAAAAGAAAAATCTCCTATAGAGTTAAGTGGATTAAGGTGTATAAAAACCATGAATTCTTCATTTATAGATTTTTATAAAACTTATGAAGAAGAGGATCTTTTATTAAATAAAGAAGATAATTTAATAAAAAATTCTAATCTTATTGAAAGTAGAAAGGCAAGTTCCTTTAGTAGAAATGAAAAAAAGAATAATATTCCACTTAATATAGCAAATAAGTTCCCAATTGAAACTGAATTTTTAACCTTAGAGAATTTAGAGCATAGTAATCTTCTTAGAATAGTAGATGAAGAAAAAGAAAGTATCTTAATACCTTATTTATTAGATAAAACTCCATATTTAGCCTTATTAAATAAAAATTATGAATCTTATATGCTAAAACATAATTTTAGGGGTGAGGGTTTTACTATAAAGGATTTATTTGTTTTGAATTTAGGAAAAGAAGTATTGGTATTCATAGGTTTTCAAGTAGACACTAAACTAAACAAACTTCATATTTTGAAAGTAAAAGATGGAAAGTTTGTTAAGGCTTTTAATGAAAATGAGTACTATTATAGTAAGGTATTTTTGGAAAATTTAAATAAGGATAAGGAAGCTGAACTTATTATTTGGATAAATGAAATAGAGGAAGCTTACAAAATAGAGATTTACTCTATTAAAGAAAATGGATTAAAGAAAACTAATAAATTTGATAAAGAATATTATGGAAAAGTAGTAGATTATTATAAAAATCTTATAGAGAGTTATGGTAATAAGAGGATATATTCTTATTATTTAGCCTTAGCTTATGAAAAAAGGAGAGAATATAGAAAGGCTATAGCTGTAATTGATGATGCATTAGAGGAAGAATTTCCAGATCCATCTGTAGAAAAATTAAAGGAATTAAGAAAGAAGCTAAAAAAATTAATTAAATAGTTTGAGTATAAAAAATAACTATATCTAAGTGTTAGAATTTAATTAGATATAGTTATTTTTTATATTTTATATAATTAAATTTGTACATATATATAAATGTTGTTTTTATAAATTTATATATTTAATATAGATAATAATTTTAATTTAATCATACACTTGTTTTTTATGATAAAATTAAATTCTAATAGTATATAAGTAAAGAAGGATGAAGTTTATGAATTCAAATTTATTAGAGGTATTATTAGATAACATACCTTATTCAGTATGGTTAATAGGAATAGATAGTAGATTTATTTTTGTAAATAAATATTACTCAAATGCTTTAAAGTTGAGTAAAGAAGAGATAATTGGAAAGAGTTTAAGTGAAATTTATACTAAAGAAGTGGCAGATGAATATATTGGAAGTTATAAGTTAGTAATAGAAGAAGGAAAGCCAAAACTTTTTTCAGGATATGAAAATGGATTAGGATATCCAAATGGAGCTTTTCTAGAATGTTATTTAGCACCTATAAAAGAAAATGGAGAGATAAAGTGTTTTTTAGGAATTCTTCAAGATCAAAGTGAAAGAAAAAAGTATGAAGAAGAGCTCATAAATCAAAAGGAACTTTTAAATACTATTGTGGAATCTATTCCAGATGGGATTTATCATAAAGATAAGAATGGAAAATATTTAAAATGTAATGATACTTTAGTTAATGAATATTATAAAAAAAATAGAGAAGAAATAATTGGGAAAGACATAAAGAGTATTTCTAAAAAATCTTCTAATAGAAATAGCCTTTTTAAGGGAGAAAAAATACTAGATGATTTTATAGCTCAAGATAAAGAAGTTATAAATACAAAAAAGAAAGTCAAGGAAAAAATACGAGTAAAGCTTAATAGAAAAGTAAAGTATATAGAATCTATTAAAGTGCCTGTTATAGATAACAATGGCAGTGTAACAGGTATTGTAGGTGTAGTGAGAGATGTAACTGAGAATGTTGTTTTAGAAAATAAATTAAAAAAAATGAGTTACAGAGATAAACTTACAGGACTTTATAATAGAGCTTATTTTGATGAAAAGCTAGAAGAATTAAATAATGAAGAGTTTTTCCCTTTAAGCTTTGTAATGGGAGATTTAAATGGACTTAAGGTTATAAATGATGCTATTGGACATTTAGAGGGAGATAAAATTTTAAAAGAAATTTCAGGGGTAATAAAAAATTCTTGTAGAAAAGATGATCTTATATTTAGATGGGGTGGAGATGAGTTTTGTATTCTTTTGCCTAAAACAACAGAGGAAGAAGCAGAGGCTATATGTAATAGAATAAGGAAAAATTGCAAGCTCAATCATAAAACTATAATTCCTTTAAGTATAGCACTTGGAGTATCTAGTAAAAAAGAGGCTAAAAAACCAATAGATGAAGTTTTAGTAGAAGCTGAAGATAAAGTTTATAGAGAAAAATTAGTCAATGAAAAACGTATAAAAAAGAATATAATAGACTCATTAAATAAAGAGCTTTTTTTAAGACATGATGATATTAAAGATCATATAAATAGAGTTAAAAAGTATGCTGTTGAACTAGGTAAGAAGATGAACTTATCAGAAAAGGAATTAAAAAAATTAAAAATGCTAGCTAAACTTCATGATATAGGCAAAGTAGGAATTCCTGAGGAAATACTATCTAAGCCAGGTGAGTTAACAAAAGAAGAGTATGAAATAATAAAAACTCATGCTGAAAAAGGATATAGAATTGCTATGTTTAATCCAGAGTTAAAAAAAATAGCACCATGCATATTAGCTCACCATGAGAGATATGATGGTACTGGATATCCATTAGGACTAAAAGGTAATGATATTCCACTACTTGCTAGAATTATAAATGTAGTAGATTCTTATGATGCTATGACAAATAAAAGGGTCTATAAAGGAAGCCTTAGTGCTGAAGAAGCTAAAAAGGAGCTTAAAAAGAATTCTGGTACTCAATTTGATCCTATGATTGTAGAGGAATTTTTAGAGTTAAAAAGAATTTAAATATATCTTATAATTTTGTAATATTGTTTAAAGATAAATATGAAATTTATAATTAATGGGAGTGGAACAATGAATTTTTTTGATTTAGTTAATAAAAGAGAAAGTGTAAGAGGGTATTTAGATAAAGAAGTTGAAAAAGAAAAGATAATAAAAATAATAGAAGCAGCAAGGGTAGCACCATCAGCTTGCAATGCACAACCTTGGAAATTTGTTGTTGTTAATGATAAAAATTTAGTTAGAAAAATTGCAGAGAATTTATATGATCCTATGATAGGGATTAATAAATTTGCTATTACCTCACCAGCATTTATAGTTGTGGTTGGAGAAAAGAGAAATTTAACATCTAAAATGGGAGAGCTTATAAAGAAGAAGGATTATACTTCTATGGATATAGGAATAGCATCAGAACATTTATGTTTGGCAGCCACCGAGCTAGGACTTGGAACCTGTATGATGGGATGGTTTAAAGAAAAAAAATCAAAAAGCTTATTGATATTCCTACAAATAAAGAAATCCATTTAGTAATTTCATTAGGATACTATGATGAAAAAGTTGCAAGAAGAAAAATAAGAAAAAATATTGATGAAATTTATTCTTTTAATAAATATAAATAAGTAAAGAGCAAACTAGCAAATAAGAAGCTAGTTTGCTTTTTTAAAAAGATAATTCACTTAATCTTTAATTTGATTGAAACATAATAGTATTTAAGTCAGCTTGTATTATTAATTTTATTACTAGATTTTTAAAATTGAGAATAAAGAGCTACTTTACAATTTTAAGAAATTAGATGTTTTTATATGGTATGTAAATGTGTACAAAAGGTTAATAGAATGATATAATTAAAATGTAATTATTTGGTTTTGTTTTTATATTTAATGACTAGGGGTGAGGATATGGTTTTTACAATTAATGCTTATAAAATACCTTTAGAGTCAGTTTATAGACTGAAGAAAAATAATAATTGGGAGCCACAAGAGCACTTTTTAACTATTGATTTTGAAAATGATATGATATTTAACACACATGAAGAAGCTGAAAAATGGCTTGCTGATAATAATATTCTTTTTATAAATGATGAAAAGGTCAATACTTCAGAATTTCAGTTAAATTGCTATGGTGTTGAGAACTTTAATATTGAAATAGTAGTACATAGAAAAACAAAGCCTAATATTTTTACTGAAAAAGACGTAAGGAAAGTTTTAAACGAGGGCGATGATAGATATAATAATTCCTTAATAATAGACTTTGAAGGCAATTTGAAGTTAATACAAAGCAATCCAGAAGATATAATATATCATTCTAACTATGCTGTTAGCAATGAAGTTTATAATAGCGGAAATGGATTTGTTGGAAGAGAATTTAGCGACTTGTATATTAAATATATTTATTTAAACTTGTTAGATAATTGGGTTTTACATTTAGAATCAGGAAGAAGTATTTATGTAACTTGTTATGAAGATAACATCAATGAAGAAAATACAATTTATAAAATAAATAAATTGTTAGCTGATATGAATTGATTATAAACAAAGGAGATGTAAATATTATGGAAAAGTCAAATGTATTTTCCAATGATGAAATAATAAGATGTACCGTGTGTGGTAAAGATTTAATGGAAGATATAAAAATGTCTATGGTACAAATAATAACTGATGAGAATGATGAAATAGTAAGGGTTATTCCTTGTTGCAAGGGAAAATGCGATCAGATTTTACAAGATGAGATTAAAGAGTCAGAAGGAAATGGATTTAGAGACTTAATAACCTTTGTAAATCCATATTTATATATAAATAATATTATGCAGATGATGGATAGGATGTTTGAAGGAAAAGGCTTTGCAAATCAAGAAGCTTTTAATGCATATTCAGATTTAATTTTAAATTGTTATCAATATGTATCAAGAAATTTAAGTGAAGAGGAAAAGGAATTTTCTAAGAATATAAGCTTATTACCATTATAATATTTTTAATATTTTTATAGTTTATTTTAGTTGTTTTTAGTATAAAGGCAATTTGAGATACAAGAGGAGTGAGTAAATTGAGAATAACTACATTAGTAGAAAACACAAAGATATCAGATGAATATGAAAATAAGCATGGCTTATCATTTCATATAGAAACAGAAAAACATAACATACTTTTTGATTTAGGACCTAAAAATACATTTTTGACAAATGCAAAGAAGTTAAATATAAACTTAGAAGAAGTTGATATTGTAGTAATATCTCATGGTCATAATGATCATGGTGGTGGGTTAGAAGAATTTTTAAAAATAAATAATAAAGCTAAGGTTTATATACACAAGGATGCTTTCAATGAGTATTATAGTATGGCAGGAATTTTCAAAAAGTATATAGGATTAGATAAAGAATTAAAGAAAAATCCAAGAATAATATTGACAGAGGGAGATATGAAAATAGATGATGAGTTATATTTATTTTCAGTAGTAGAAAATAGACATAAAGTATCTAAATTTAATAAAGTCCTTTATAAAAGAGTAGATGGTATGTACTTAGAAGATGATTTTGTACATGAACAAAGTCTTATAATAACAGAAAATAATAAGAATGTACTAATGGGTGGTTGTGCTCATAATGATATAAGAAATATAATTGATAAGGCAGAGGTTATAATAGGAAAAGACTTAGACTATGTTATAAGTGGTTTCCATATTTTTAATCCTAGCACAGGAATAAGTGAAAGTGATTTATTTATAAATACTTTAGGAGATAACTTAAATAAAAGAAATACTAAGTTTTATACTTGCCACTGCACAGGAATGAGAGCATTTAAAATGTTAGAAGAAAAATTACAAGATAAGATAGAATATATTTCTACTGGACAAATTTTAAATATATAAAATACAAGGGATTATATTAAAAGGATTTAAAATTTTTAAATTAAGAATTTGATATAATCCCTTGTTTATTTATTAAATAATATTTTTATTGTGGTATAAAATTTCTAAATTTGAAAAAAGTATGAAATTTAATTACAATATTAATATAAATAAAAGAGTAAAATGGAGGAGTGAAATGGAATTAGATTTTTTAAGAATGTTTTTTACCTTATTAAATATAGCTTTAATAATTTTAATTGCATATGTAGTAGTTAAAATAGTAAGACACATCATAAAGTCATTCAATAGGTTAGAGAGAATAGAAAATAAGTTAAATGAGATTTCAGAAAGTTTAAAAGAAAAAGAACATTAAAATGTTGAAAATTTAACTAATTTAAAATATTTACATGGATAAATTTTCTTGTAATAGAAAGTGTTTTTTAGTCAAATTAACAAAATTATTAAAAATAAAAGAAATTTTCAATTATAAGCTTGACTATTTTTTAACATGTGTATTATAGTATAATTGTTGTTAAAAGAATATTAAATGTTTATTAAAAAGAATTGTATTTGTGTCATAAATATAGAGGGAGTATAATTTATGGCATCATTATTAGCAGAATTAATAGGAACAATGCTACTTATCATACTTGGTGATGGTGTTGTTGCAAACGTAGTTTTAAAGAAAACAAAGGGAAATAGCTCAGGATGGATAGTTATAACTACTGGATGGGCTTTAGCAGTTGCTATACCAGCAGCTATTTTTACTAGTGTAAGTGGAGCATTATTTAATCCAGCATTAACAATAGCATTAGCTATAGTTGGCCAATTTACATGGTCTCAAGTTATTCCTTATATAATTGCACAACTTTTAGGAGCTTTTTTAGGAGCAGTTGTTGTTTATATAACTTACTATAATCATTTTGAAGAAACAGAAGATCAAAATTCAAAATTAGGAGTATTTTGTACTATTCCAGAAATAGAAGATCATAAAATAAACTTCTTAACAGAGTTTATAGGAACTTTTGTTTTAACTTTTGCTGTATTAGGAATAGGAGCACAAAATATAGATTATGGTGTTAAAGTAATTATAATAGGATGCTTAATATGGGCTATAGGATTAAGCTTAGGTGGTCCAACAGGATATGCAATAAATCCAGCTAGAGATTTTGGTCCAAGATTAGCACACTTCTTACTTCCGATTCCTAGAAAAGGAAGTTCTAAATGGGAATATGCTTGGATTCCTATAGTTGCACCAATAATAGGAGCAATATGTGGAGCCTTAGTTTATGTAAATATATTTTAATAAACCAAGGTAAATAAGTTTAAAATTATTATCTATAGATCAATATAGATAATAATTTTTTTTAATTATAAATGATAAATTTCTTATAACTTTAAAAATACGTTATTTAATATTATGTTTTTAAGTATTATTTTTTTATAGTAAAATATAGTGTGTATATTATTAAAGCTCTTAAGAGGAGGAAATATGGCAAATTTATTAGATATTAGAGAGATTTTAGATGTTAATTCCTTTCAAAAAATACAAGATGATATAGCTAAAGCAACTGAGTTTGCTATGATTACAGTAGATTACAAAGGAATACCAGTTACTAAGCATAGTAGATGTAGTGAGTTTTGTAGATTAATAAGAGAACAAAAAGAGTTCTCGAAATTATGTGAAAAATGTGATTCAAGAGGTGGATTAGAAGCTGCTAGAGAGGGAAGTTTTTACATATATAAATGTCATAGAGGGCTTGTGGATGTGGCTGTTCCAATAATAATTGATGGACAATATCTAGGGGCAGTTATGGTAGGACAAGTTTTATTGATGGATGCAGATGACCATGAATTAGAAGCTGTTTTGACTAAGGAGTTAGAATATGATTCAGAAATAAAAGATAAAATTATTGATGCATATGAAAAAATACCAGTTCTTAGTTTTGATAAAATAAAAGCTGTTTCAGAGATGATGTCTCATGTAAGCAATTACATTGTTGAGGAAGCCTTACTTAAAAGAACTCAAAATGAGATTTATACAAAAAATATAGAAATTGCAAGAGCAGAGAGAAGTAAGTTAGAACTTGAAGAGGAATACAAAGCTTGCCAGCTAAAAGCTCTTCAATCTCAAATAAATCCACATTTTTTATTTAATGTATTAAATAGCATAGCATCTTTAGCAATTATAGAGGATGCCCCTAAAACTCAAGAAGTAATTTATAATTTGTCGTATATTTTAAGGTACACTTTAAAGAAAGCTAATAAAATTGTAAGACTTAGTGAAGAAATAAATCATGTTAAGGCATATTTAGAAATTCAAAAGGTTCGTTTTGGTGAAAGAATACAATATAATATAGATTTTGATGAAGAGGATTCAAATGTACAAATTCCATTTATGGCACTTCAAGTTTTTGTTGAGAATGCAGTTTTGCATGGAATTGAGGAAAAAGAACAGGGAGGAGTCATAAACCTATCAATTAAGAGTAGAGGAGAGGATATGATTATTACTATTTCTGATGATGGTGTTGGAATACCAGTTGAAAAACTCTGTGAAATTAGAAATGAAATAAAAAGTAGAGATAAACTAGACTTAGATAAAGTTGGAATAAATAATGTAAATAAGAGAATGTTTCATTATTATGGTGAAGAATATAGTATAAATATAGATAGTAAAGTTAAAAAAGGTACTAAAGTAGAAATTATAATACCTAGAAAACTTTAAATAAAGGAAGTGTATTTTTGTGTTTAGCATAATGGTTGCTGATGATGAACAATTAGAAAGAAGAGTTTTAACCTCTATATTAAAAAAGAATGTAAGAGTTAAAGAAATTATTGAAGCAAAAAATGGAAAAGAAGCTTTAGAATTAAATAGAGAATTTAATCCAGATATAATAATAATGGATATAAAGATGCCAGGAATAAATGGTATTAAAGCCTTGGAGCTTATAAAAAACGAAAATCCTAATAAGGAAATAATAATGCTTACGGCATATGATGATTTTGAGTTTATACACAAAGTTTTAGTGTTAGGAGGATCAGACTACATAATAAAACCAATAAAACCAGATAAATTAATGGAAATTGTTGATAATATTATGGATAAGATTGAAAATAAGAATATAGAATTAGGAGTAAAAAATCATAGTGATGAAAAGACTCTAGATAGAAACTTAACAAATGAAGAGAAAATAGTAGATAAGGTTTCTAAGTATATTGATGATAATATGGATAAAATGCTGAAGTTAGAAGAATTAGCTTCAATCTGTAATTTAAGCCCAGGGTATTTTAGTAGGGTTTTTAAAAAGGAAACTGGCAAAACTGTAATAACATATATAAATGAGAAAAAGGTAGAAAGAGCAAAGAAACTTTTAAAAGAAAGTAAAGACCCTATAATCAATATATCCTTAGACTTAGGTTTTGATGATTGTGGGTATTTTATAAGGGTATTCAAAAAGATAACAGGCTTAACTCCTAAGGCTTTTAGAGAAGAATAATTAATTATTAAATTAACAAACATGATATTTTTGTGAGAAATGTTACAGAAGAAAAAAATAATATAAGATAATATATTGTTATAAATAAAGCAACTTTTATAGGAAAATATAGTTATAAATCAATAAATATATTAAAAAAATGACATACAAATAGGATTATTTTAATTTTTACGTAAGTGAAGATAAAATAATCCTATTTTTTTATTTAAAATACGACAAAAATTTAACATAACACATGAAGATTTTCCAATGGAATTTGATTAAAATTATATTAAAATCTAGACATAGACAAAAAATTAACAAACGAATTTGAATTTGAAAGTGAGGAGACGTTAAAGTGAAATCTAAAAGATTCCAAGTATTATCAGAACGTCCTGTAAACCAAGATGGACTTATAGGAGAGTGGGCTGATGAAGGCTTAATAGCTTTAGATAGTCCAAATGATCCAAAATCATCAATAAAAATAGAAAATGGAATAATTACTGAATTAGACGGCAGATCAAGAGATGAGTTTGATATGATAGATAAATTTATAGCAGAGTACGCTATAAATATAGAAGACGCAGAAGCATCTATGAAACTTTCATCTAAAGAAATAGCAAGAAGATTAGTTGATATAAATGTTAGTAGAGATGAAATAGTAAAAATCACTACTTCAATAACACCAATGAAGGCTGTAGAAGTTATTCAAGAAATGAACGTTGTTGAAATGATGATGGCTCTTCAAAAAATGAGAGCAAGAAGAACACCTGCTAACCAATGTCACGTTACTAACGTAAAAGACAACCCAGTTCAAATAGCAGCAGATGCTGCAGAGGCTGCTTTAAGAGGATTTGCAGAGCAAGAAACTACAGTAGGTATAGTTAGATATGCACCTTTTAATGCATTAGCTATCTTAGTAGGTTCACAAGTAGGTAGAGGAGGAGTTTTAACTCAATGTGCAGTTGAGGAAGCTACTGAACTTGACCTAGGAATGAGAGGACTTACAAGTTATGCAGAAACAGTTTCAGTTTATGGAACAGAATCAGTATTTACAGATGGAGATGATACTCCATGGTCAAAAGCATTCTTAGCATCAGCTTATGCTTCAAGAGGACTTAAGATGAGATTTACATCAGGTTCAGGTTCAGAAGCATTAATGGGATACTCAGAAGGTAGATCAATGCTTTACTTAGAATCAAGATGTATATATATAACTAAGGGAGCTGGAGTTCAAGGCTTACAAAATGGTGCAGTTAGTTGTATAGGTATGACAGGAGCAGTTCCATCAGGAATAAGAGCAGTTCTTGGAGAAAACTTAATAGCTGCAATGCTTGATATAGAGGTTGCATCAGCAAATGACCAAACATTCTCACATTCAGACATAAGAAGAACAGCAAGAATGTTAATGCAAATGCTTCCAGGAACAGACTTCATATTCTCAGGATATAGTGCAGTTCCAAACTACGATAACATGTTTGCTGGATCAAACTTTGATGCAGAAGACTTTGATGATTACAACATACTTCAAAGAGACTTAAAAGTTGACGGTGGATTAAGACCAGTTACAGAAGAAGAAACTATAAAGGTTAGAAATAAAGCAGCTAAATGCATACAAATAATCTTTAGAGAATTAGGATTCCCAGAAGTTACTGATGAAGAAGTAGAAGCTGCAACTTACTGTCATGGAAGTAAGGAAATGCCAAACAGAAATGTAGTTGAAGACTTAAAAGCTGCAGAAGAAATGTTAGAAAGAAGAATAACAGGATTAGATATAATAAAAGCTTTAAGCAAAAATGGTATGGAAGATATAGCAAACAACTTATTAAACATGCTTAAGCAAAGAGTTACTGGAGATTATCTTCAAACTTCAGCAATTTTAGATAAAGATTTCAATGTTATAAGTGCTGTTAATGATGTAAATGACTATATGGGACCTGGAACAGGATATAGACTAGATGGTCAAAGATGGGAAGAAATCAAAAAAGTTCCTACAGTAATGAGACCAGAGGATATAGAGTAGGGGGAGAATGACAATGGAAGAAAGAACTTTTATACCAGAAATAACAGTTGAAGAAGTTGGAGAAGCTAAGGTTGGTTTAAGATCAGATGAAGTTGTTATAGGATTAGCACCTGCATTTTTAAAATATCAAAATAAAACAATAGTAGATGTTCCTCATACTGAAACTTTACTTGAAATCATAGCAGGTATCGAAGAAGAAGGATTACATGCAAGAGTAGTTAGAATTTTAAGAACATCTGATGTATCTTTTATAGCTCATGATGCAGCTTGTTTAAGTGGATCAGGAATAGGTATAGGAATACAATCAAAAGGTACTACAGTAATACATCAAAAAGATTTATTACCATTAAATAACTTAGAATTATTCTCACAAGCTCCGCTTTTAACTCCAGAAACATATAGATTAATCGGAAAAAATGCTGCTAAATATGCTAAAGGTGAGTCACCAACACCAGTACCAGTAAAAAATGACCAAATGGTTAGACCTAAATTCATGGCAAAGGCAGCTTTACTACACATAAAAGAAACTAAACACGTTGAACCAGGTAAAAAGCCAGTTCAATTAGAAGTTAAGTTTTAATTTAGAAAGGATTGAAATCATGGAAAATAAGAGAATGACTGCTGCAGATTATCCTTTAACTTCTAAGAGAAAAGGAGATATAAAAACTCCTACAGGAAAAGCTTTAGAAGATATAACTTTAGAAAAAGTTTTAAGTGGAGAAATCAATGCAGATGATATAAGAATTTCACCAGAAACTTTAGAAATGCAAGCTCAAATAGCTGAAAGCATGAACAGAGATGCTATAGCTAGAAACTTTAGAAGAGCTGCGGAGCTTATAAGAGTTCCAGACGATAGAATATTAGAGATGTACAATGCTTTAAGACCATATCGTTCAACAAAAGAAGATTTATTCAAAATAGCTGATGAACTTGAAACAAAATATGATGCTAAAGTTAATGCTGATTTTGTTAGAGAAGCAGCTGAAGTATATGAAACTAGAAATAAATTAAGAATAGAAGAGTAAAATCAGAGGTGAAAAGATGAAAATCATAGCAGGAATTGATATAGGAAACTCTTCTACAGAAACTGCTTTAGGTAAGGTTTATGAAAATAATGTTGAATTTCTGTCTAGTGGGATAATTCCCACTACAGGAATCAAAGGAACGGAAGAAAATATAAGTGGGGTAATAGCTTCTTTAAACCAAGCTTTAAAGAAAGCTAACTTAACTTTAGAAGATTTAGATTTAGTTAGAATTAACGAAGCAGCACCTGTTATAGGGGATGTTGCTATGGAAACAATAACTGAAACAATAATAACTGAATCAACAATGATAGGACATAACCCGTCTACTCCAGGAGGATTAGGTGTAGGAATAGGTAAAACTATAAGATTAGAAACTTTAGAAACTTTAAATATTAATGAAATCAAAGAGGAAGATAATGCTTTTATTCCATTGGTTTTAGGAAATATAAGTTTTTTAGAGGCTGTATTTAGAATAAATCAAGCAACTAGAAGAGGTATTAATATAACTGCTGCCATTGTTCAAAAGGATGATGGAGTATTAATCAATAACAGATTAGATAAAAAAATACCTATAGTTGATGAAGTTTCTCTTTTAGAAAAGGTTCCTGTAGATATGAAAGCAGCTGTTGAAGTAGCACCACAAGGTTCAGTAATAAGACAGCTATCAAATCCATATGGAATAGCTACTGTTTTTGACTTAAGTCCAGAAGAGACAAAAATGATTGTTCCTGTATCAAGAGCCTTAATAGGAAATAGATCAGCTGTTGTAATAAAAACTCCTCAAGGGGATGTTAAGGAAAAGAAAATACCAGCTGGTAAGATTAATATAACAGGAATGAGAAGAAAAGAGTCTGTGGATGTTGAAGAGGGAGCAGATAAAATAATGGAGGCTGTTAGCCTTTGTTCTCCAATAGAAGATTTAAGAGGAGATGCTGGTTCTAATGTTGGAGGAATGCTTGAAAAAGTTAGACAAGTTATGGCTGATTTAACTAATCAAAGCATTTCAGATATAAAGATTCAGGATTTATTAGCAGTAGATACTTTTATCCCTCAAAAGGTTAAGGGTGGACTTGCAAAAGAGTTTTCAATGGAGAATGCTGTTGGAATAGCAGCAATGGTTAAAGCTCATAAACTTCAAATGCAAATAATAGCTAATAAACTTGAAGAAAAGTTAGGTGTTCCAGTAGAAGTTGGTGGAGTAGAAGCTGACATGGCAATAAGAGGAGCCTTAACAACTCCAGGTACAAATACTCCTTTAGCTATTTTAGATATGGGAGCTGGATCTACAGATGCTTCTATTATAAATAAAGAAGGTAAAATAACATCAATACATTTAGCTGGTGCAGGAAACATGGTAACTATGCTTATTAAATCAGAATTAGGTATAGAAGACTTTGGACTTGCAGAGGATATAAAGAAATATCCTTTAGCTAAGGTTGAGAGTTTGTTCCATATAAGACATGAAGATGGAACTGTAGAGTTCTTTGAAAAACCTTTAGATTCTTCAGTTTTTGCTAAGATTGTAATTATTAAAGAGGGAATGCTTATTCCGGTAGATGGACAGAATTCTTTAGAAAAGATTAAAAATATTAGAAAAACTGCTAAGGAAAGAGTTTTTGTAATTAACTGTTTAAGAGCATTAAAAAGTGTTTCACCTACAGGAAATATAAGAGATATAGAATTCGTTGTTTTAGTTGGAGGATCATCATTAGACTTTGAGGTTCCTGAATTAGTAACAGATGCTTTATCTCATTATGGAGTAGTTGCAGGAAGAGGAAATATAAGAGGATGTGAAGGTCCAAGAAATGCAGTTGCAACTGGATTAGTATTAGCCTTTGACAGAAAGGGTGTCAAGGAAAATGATTAAGGATTATAATCATCCAAGCATATTTGTATATTGTTCTTTAGGAATAAATGAAGTGGATATAGAAGAAATTCTATGGGGAATAGAAGAAGAAGGAATCCCTTTCATATTAAAAAATAAAGATTTAAATGATGCTAAGGAACTTGCTAATTTAGCTGCCAATGATTCCAAACTTTCAGTTGGAATAGGAGTTAATAGTAAAGGTGATGTAAGTTTAACTATTAATAAGTTAAAGGAAGAAGAACCTTTATTCTTTATAAACTTAGAAAAAGGAAATACCTGTTTAAGAAGTTTAGGAGCTAATGGAGCAAGATTAGTTAAGGGGATGCCTTTAAAAAATATTTAAATTGAAGAGGTGTTTAACATGAATATTTACACTAAAACTGGTGATAAAGGAACAACTTCTCTTTTCGGAGGAAGTAGAGTAGATAAATGTGATTTAAGAGTAGATGCTTATGGAACAATAGATGAATTAATATCTTTCATAGGTCTTGCTTATGCTGAATTAACTGATGAAGAAGAGAAGGAAATACTTAATAAAATACAAAAGGAATTGTTCATGTTAGGAGCCGAGCTTGCTAGTGATGAAAAAGGACTTGAGCTTTTAAAAGATAAAATCCAATTAGAGCATATAGAGTATTTAGAAAAATTAATAGATAAATACATGGGCATAGCAGGGCCTTTAACTGCCTTTGTTATACCAGGTAAAAATAAACCTTCAGCAACTCTTCATGTAGCTAGAACTGTAGCTAGAAGAGGAGAAAGAATAATGACTGCTTTAAACGAAGTACAGCCATTAAGAGAAGAAATTAAAAAATATATAAATAGATTATCAGATACTTTATTTGCATTAGCAAGATATTATGAAGAAAAATAATTAACCTAAAGGAGGAGAAAAATATGAAAAAATTAAATGATGTAAAAGAATTAAGCTTAGAAATAGTTAAAGAAATGGCTAAAGCTGCTGAAGCTAAAGCTTGTGAAATGAATGTTCCAGTTATATTTGCAGCAGTTGATGCTGGTGCTAATTTAATGCTTATGCACAGAATGGAAGATGCATTTTTAACAAGTATTGATATAGCTATAAACAAAGCTTATACAGCTGCATGTTTAAAGCAAGGAAGTCATGAAATTGCAGAATGCGTTCAACCAGGACAAAGCCTTTATGGTCTTCAATTAACAAACAATTGTAGAATAGTACCATTTGGTGGTGGATTCCCAATTATAGTTGATGGAAAAGTTGTAGGAGCTGTTGGTGTAAGTGGTGGAACAGTTGAAGAAGATATGGCTATAGCACAAGCAGCAGTAGATTGCTTTAACAATAAGTAATAAAAAGCTAATAGTATTTAACCTATATAATAGATTAAATATTTAAAATATATTTTAATAGATATAAAATGTTTGAAAATGGAGGAAAATGAAATGAGAATGTACGATTATTTAGTACCAAGTGTAAACTTTATGGGAGCTAACTCAATATCAGTAGTTGGTGAAAGATGTAAAATATTAGGTGGAAAGAAAGCTTTAATAGTTACAGATAAATTCTTAAGAGGATTAAAAGGTGGAGCAGTTGAATTAACTGAAAAATACCTAAAAGAAGCAGGAATCGAAGTTGCTTATTATGATGGAGTTGAACCAAACCCAAAAGATACAAACGTTAAAGATGGTTTAAAAATATTCCAAGACGAAAACTGTGATATGATCGTTACAGTTGGTGGAGGAAGCTCACATGATTGTGGTAAAGGAATAGGTATAGCTGCAACTCACGAAGGAGATCTTTATGACTATGCTGGAATAGAAACTTTAACAAATCCACTTCCTCCAATAGTAGCAGTAAATACTACAGCTGGAACTGCAAGTGAAGTAACTAGACACTGTGTTATAACAAACACTAAAACTAAAGTTAAATTCGTTATAGTAAGCTGGAGAAACTTACCTTTAGTTTCAATCAATGACCCAATGTTAATGGTTGGAAAACCAGCAGGATTAACAGCTGCAACAGGAATGGACGCTTTAACTCATGCTGTAGAAGCATACGTATCAAAAGATGCTAACCCTGTAACAGATGCTGCTGCAATACAAGCTATAAAATTAATATCAAGCAACTTAAGACAAGCTGTTGCTTTAGGAGAAAACTTAGTAGCTAGAGAAAACATGGCTTATGGATCATTATTAGCTGGTATGGCATTCAACAATGCTAACTTAGGATATGTACATGCTATGGCTCACCAATTAGGTGGATTATATGACATGCCTCACGGAGTAGCTAACGCTATGTTATTACCACACGTATGTAAATACAACTTAATATCTAACCCACAAAAATTCGCTGATATAGCTGAATTCATGGGAGAAAACATAGAAGGATTATCAGTAATGGACGCTGCTCAAAAAGCTATAGATGCAATGTTCAGATTATCAACTGATATCGGAATACCAGCAAAATTAAGAGACATGGGAGTAAAAGAAGAAGACTTCGGATACATGGCTGAAATGGCTCTTAAAGATGGTAATGCATTCAGTAACCCAAGAAAAGGTAACGAAAGAGACATCGTTGAAATATTCAAAGCTGCATTCTAATAAAAGATTAGCTTTATAGTAAAAAAATAATTAAAAATATAATAAGTGCTAGCTCTAATAATTAGAGCTAGCAAATAATAAAAGGCATAAATACAATAGACTTTTTATATAAACTTAATAAACAAACAACAGTAAAAATTAATATATGTAAATCGGATAAATGAAATAATTAAGTTATAAATACCCAATAACTTAAATTAAAAGATTAGTTTAAAATAATTTTTTATATACCCAATTAAATTATTTTAAAAAGGAATTTTTCATAATATATTTAAAAGACTCTTTCAATATTGAAAGAGTCTTTTAAATATATTTATTATTATTTTCCACTTTAAAATTATGCAGTATTTTGTATAAATTGTGCATGAAGAAAAATCTATTATATATGAAAATCCTTAATATACTAAGTATTCGAATCTAAAATAACGATTTCATAAATAAATATGCATAGTTTATGCATTTTTATTCAAAAAATATATTGTATATTTATTATGTTAGTAGTATAATTTTAACATATTAAATATGAATAATAAATTAACAAATATTAAATTAAATTTAAAAATGTAAGCTAAGGAGAGTTTAAAATGGGAAAGGATAAAAAAATAAAGTTATGGGCATTGGTAATGCTTATTTTCGTACCAACATTTGGGTTTGGTAATATAGCAAGTAATGCTGTGTATTTAGGGCAAGCAGCTATTCCATCGTGGGTAATAGTATCTATTCTTTATTTCTTACCTTTATGTGGAATAATAGCAGAAATGGCTTCAGCAAATAGAGATAAAGAGGGTGGAATATATTCATGGATAAATAAATCTTTAGGAGAGAAATGGGCTTTTGTAGGGACTTGGACTTATTTCATAGGAATATTATTTTACTTACAAATGGTTTTTTCAAGAATACCAGTAGCTGCATCATGGGCAATACTTGGAAGAAATGTATTTACTGATTCTAATGCATATTTATTACCTATTTTATCAATTGTAATATGTATAGCAATGACATATATAGCCACCATAGGGGTAAGTAAGTTTTCAAAACTTGCTGACTTTGGAGGACAATTTACTTTAGGGGCAACTGTTATCTTTATATTAATGGCAATAGTGGGATATTTCATGGGAACACCTTCTGCAACAGAATTTACAGTTCAAAATGTAATTCCTGATTTTAATGTGAGTTATTTTTCTACATTCTCATGGTTATTATTTGCAGTGTCAGGATCAGAAGTTGCAGGTACTTATATAATGCAAACTGAAAATCCTAAAAAGACATTTCCAAAGGCTATGATAATTGCAACAGCTTTAATAGCATTCTCATACATTTTAGGTTCTGTAGCTATACAGTTTATAGCATCACCAGAAGTTTTACAAAAGGCAGGAATTCAAGATGCCGGTTACGTTGTATATTATATATTAGCTAATAATTTTGGAATAAATGGTAAGGTTATAGTACAAGTATATGCAGCTATTAACTTAATAACATCAATAGCAGCCTATATAATTTGGATGGAATCACCAATAAGAGCCATGTTTGGAGAAGTTCCAAAGGGAACATTTCCAAGTTTCTTAACTAATAAGAGAAAAGATGGAACTTTAGTAAATGCTTTATGGACACAATGTGCAATTTTAGTAGTATTAATATCAATACCTTTATTAGGAATAGGATCAATTAATGATTTCTTTAAATTATTAACAGATTTATCATCTCTAGCAGTTGTGGTTCCATATGTAGTATTAATATGTGCATTTATATCCTTTAGAAAACACAATAAAGATTTAGACTTTAAATTTTTTAAAAGTGATGCCTTAGCATACACAGTCGCAGGAATAGCTTTAGTGCTTTCTTGTGCTGGATTCTTTGGTGCTGGCCTTCAAGACATTGTTGGAAGCTCAGGGAAAGAGGCAACCATTTTAATAATAAAAACTTATGGTGGACCTGTTATTCTTATGGCTTTAGGTCTTGTTTTAAGAGCTTTATCTGAAAAGTCATATAAAAATAAGAGTTTAGGCAAAGAGGATATTGAAGTTGAAATTGTTGAAGAGAGTATATGTGAATAGATTAAACAATAGTTTTAAAAAAATAAGGTAGAGTGTGTGATATTTTCATATAACTTCATAGCTTAGATTAAGAAATAGTTTTTTATAAATTAAATATGGTAATTTTATTTATGTAGAAAAAAGGTGGATTAAAGAACTTATCCATCTTTTTTTATATTTTATGATAATTAAATTAAAAATAATAAATATTTATTAATAATATTTCTAAATTTTTAATTGACTTTTAATGAATTGTATAGTATTATTCTAAATGAAAATGATTGTCAGTAACATATGGAAGGAGAAATCAATGGAATATCTAATTTATTCATTAATAGCAGTAATAATTTTAACAGTAGGTCTAAACAACATTTTTAAAAAGCAATCTAAATATTTTTATATGTTGGCTACTTTAATATCAGTAGTAGTTACATCATATGAGATTTTTAAAATATGGACAGGCTTTAAATTAGAAGGAATTATATTTGTTTTAGAAAGAAGCTTTATGAAAGGCTTTGTATCAACAGCATTATTTATTTTAGTAATGTTTGCAGGAGCTTTAAGTAAGAAATGGGGAATTACTAAAAAACTTTTAAGAGTTAGAGCAGAAATGGCAATTTTAGCATCTATACTTATATTACCTCATTTTATAATCTATACTTATAAGTTCTTAGTAAGATTATTTAGTGGAAAGCCATTAAGCATTTTATACATATCTTTTATAATAGTAGGATTAATAGCATTTATAATAATGATACCTCTATTTATAACATCATTTAAGAAAGTAAGAGTTACTATGTCACCAAGTAAATGGAAAATGGTTCAAAGATGGGCATATCCTTTTTATTTTCTAGTGTATGTACATATAATATTAATCTTATTTAATAAGAAAGTTTTTAATTTAAATGCTGTAATAATATATACAGTTATATTCTTAGGATATTTTATTTTAAGAATATGTAATAATAAAAAAGCTATTAAATAATATAAAAGTTAGTATTCTTACAAACTCCCTTTGTAGTAATAATTAAATTTTTACTATAAAGGGAGTATTTTATTATATAGTTAAAAGATAAAATAGTATAAGAGACAAAAATAAGTTATTTTTATATTATAGTAAGAGTTGATTTTTACATTCTTAAGATTAAGTTTGATTTTTAATATTTAAGAGTTTGTTTTTATAATTATATATTATTAAGATTAATTTAATTTTTGAGATTTAATAGTTGATTTTTTATAATTAAGATAAATTTGATTTTTATTTTAAGGTAGACAAAATAGAAGTTTTAATATAAAATTTCATTTAAACTTTAGAAATTAGGGGGAGTAAATTTGGAATTTAGACAAGCAAAGATTTCTGATTTAGATCAGATTGTGGAAATAATAGAATTATCTAAAAAATATCTTAAAGAAACTAAGGTTGATCAATGGCAAGATGGATATCCATCAAAGGAAGATTTAAGAAGAGATATAGAAAGTGGAAATAGTTATGTATTAACCAATAAAGATGAAATTGTTGCTACCACTGTAATATCCTTAGATGGTGAAAGTACCTATAATTCAATATTTAATGGGGAATGGATTACCAATGATGAATATATTGTTATGCATAGGGTTGCTGTTCATGACAAATACAAGGGAAAAGGAATTTTCAAAGAATTAATAAAAGAGGCAGAGAGTTTGGCTTTAAATAAAGGGATTTTTAGCATAAAAATAGATACTCATAGAGATAATATTTCTATGCAGGGGGCAGTAGTAAAAAATGATTTTAAAAGATGTGGAATAATATATTTAGGGGATGGAAGTGAAAGAATAGCCTTTGAAAAAGTGTTGAAGTCTTTTTAGACAAAATAAAAGTACTGGAATTTTTATGCCAGTACTTTTGTTTTATAAATTAATTAAATTTTAGAGTCTATTCAACTTCATCAGCTAAAGCAGCAGGAATACCAGGAACTGTTACTGTAACAGGTCTAAGTTGGAATATAGAAATTACTAAGTTAAGATTTAATTTTTCTACTACTGTATCAAATAAATCTTCGTTAGTAAGTGAACAATTTGTTTTGCTTATAACAGCTTCATTAATAGTATATCTATCTAATTCACAAGAGAATGGTTCTTGTAATACAACTGCTTGAGAGAATAATCTTTCACAATCAGATTCACTCATAGTACCATTATCACATGGTTTCATACAGTCTTTTAATAATGCTCTTTCTGTTTCAGTTACAGGAGTAACTACATTAGCATTAGTTAAAGTTATTGGAACTGAAAAATTAAAGTTAATTTTTGCTGTTAAATCTCTATAGTCATTTCTCATAACAACACAATCTTCACATGGGTCAGCAGCATTTTGATCAGCGCTTGGAGTAGCGTATTGAACATTTTTTAAAATATATCCTTCAACAAAAAGTTGACCACTTGTTACTGGAGTTGCTGAAATTGGAACGATATAACATTGAGTTAAAACTAATCTTCTAGATATTCCTTTTATACTATAAAATCCTTCAGGAATTACAATTGAATCAGTTAAAGGATGATTTATATTTACAGCAGCAACCCTAACTAGAGCTTTAGCATTTCCAACAGTTACAGGAGCTGTACCTAGTGTTGTATCAAAATTATCAACATTTACATCTATATCATCAGCACAAACAGGAAATCTTCTTTCGCAACATGAACTCATTTAATTTCACCTCATAATATAAAATTTTAATTAATGACCTTATGTTATATAGTATTCTATTTTATCCTAAAAGGTTCTGTTTTTATTGTTGAAACTTTAAAAATTTTATAAAAAATCGTAGAGTTCAATAGAATAATTAGCTATTATGGAGAATTTAAAGGTTTTGTGCAATTGAATACAGTCTTCTATAACTTTTATGTTGCTAGATTTTATGTCAGTAGTAAATTTTGTTTCTTTTAAAGATATGTTAGTTTCATTAAAATACACCTTATTCCCCATTAATGGATAAATAAAATTAATGTGAATAGAACTATTAAAAGGAATTCTAATTACATAGTTATTTAGTTTAGATATAAGAGGAATTTTGTTGTTTTCTGGTGTTGAATATGTTAAATCTATTTCTAAGTACCCATCTAAATATAAAAATCCAGACTTTCTACTAGATGCATCTAAAATTAAGGAACTTGAACATAAGTTTAGAGTATTTTTTATCGAATCTATATAGGTAATATGTTTAGGAAATTCTACACCTCCCTTAAAGACATCAATTATGGAGAGGTGGCTTAAAAAAATAGGTAGTTTATATTCTTGAAGTTTATCTTCTAATATTTTAAAATTAGCTTTATTTTCTAAAATATTGTTATTTATATTTTGTAGATAAGTAGAGTTTTTTAGGTGAATAATTGATACCTTTATTTTATTAGAAGGAGTATTATCTTTATTTTTTATTTTTGATAGATTATATATATGTGAAAAATTTTTTATATTAATTTTATTTTTGTGTTTAGTAGTATGCTTATTTGGAGTAGTTATTAAAAGAATAATTTGACAGTATAAAAAGCTAAATAATACTTTGGTAAATTTTATTGATAATAAATCTTTGCAATACAAAATAAATATGGAAAAAATATAATTTAAATTCATTTAATTTAACCTCAATAATTGCTTATTTAATACATATTGCTACTTTTTAAGAAATAGTATAATTATGAATAAATTTTAATATAAACCTATTAAATAAAAAAGAAAACTCCTTAAGAGTTTTCTTCTTTTAAATTAGAATTTCCATTGCTTGATTTAAGTTCTTTTTTTAGAAAGTAAGAGATTACAGTTCTTAGTGTAACTGTTGATCCTAAAAGCAAAATATCATATAATGTAGGTTTTAAAATGGATAATATAATACCTGAACATACTAATATTTCTAAACCTAATAATATATAACTACCAAGAAAGTTTTTAGCCTTATTTAATGCCTTAACCTTTAATATTCTATTTTCCTTTGAAAATTCAATTTTGAAGAATTTAAATATAGTTAGTAGGACTCCATAAATAATTACTGTAACAGATATTCCTTGCAAAATAAGAATCAACCATTCTAAAGTTTTGTGTACCAAAGAAATCACTTCCTTCATAATAATCTAGAATTTAATTTTCAAGGTGCTCCTTATTAGATTCTATTTCTTTATTAAGAAAGTAAGAAATTACAGTTCTTATTACTACGATGGATGCTAAAACTATAATATCGTGGAAAGTAGGATTTAATATAGATTCAATTATATCAGCACATATTAGAATTTCTAATCCAAGTAATATATAAGTTCCTAAGCAATTTTTGACAATAGTAATCTTTTTTACAGCTTCAATTCTATCTTTAGATTTTATTTCAGATATAACAAAATTCTTTACGGTTAAGAGAACTCCCCATAAAAGAACCATTATTGATACTGCATTTATTATCCATATAGCACCTTCTAAGATATGTCTAAACATATTAAATTCACCCCTTATATTTAGATTGTAGAAAAATTATTTTTTTATTCAATTTTATATAGATAGTATAGCATAAAGTCTTTAATTGATTTTAACCTTTTATAAATATTTGTTTTTAATAAGTAGTATAATTATCTTAGGAAAAATATATAATCTATGAACATATAAAAAAGGGGGAACTTTATGTGTAAAACTTTAAATAGAAAATATATTTATAAATATGGGGAGAAAAAAGAGGATGTAGAAATAGTTGAAAATATGCTAAATAGGATGAGAAATAGTGGAACTTTTAAAGGAGAGAATTTTGCTAATATATATTATGAAAAATACATAGTGGAAGAATCGAATAAAGCAATAGTTATATGTCATGGGTTTTCGGAATGTATAGAGAAGTATCATGAAATAATATACTATTTTCTAAATGAAGGTTTTTCAGTTTATATAATGGAACATAGAGGTCATGGGAGATCAGGATGTTTAAGTAAATCTTGTAATACACAGGTGGAAGTAGAATCCTTTGATTACTATGTTAAAGATCTAAAGACATTTTTAAATGAGGTTGTATTAAAAGATAAGAGGTTTAATAATAATTTATATTTATTTGCACATTCTATGGGGGGAGCTATAGGTACTATATTTTTAGAAAATAATCATGGGTATTTTAAGAAGGTAATTTTAAATTCTCCAATGTTTAGAATAAATACAAGAGAATACTCTCATATAAAATGCAAATTAATAGCTAAATTTTTAATTCTTATGGGAAAAGGAGAGAATTTTATTTTTGGACAAAAACCCTTTGAGGAAGAGGAGAATTTAGAGGTATCAGGAACATCAGATAAACTTAGACATGGTTTATATCATAAATTTCTCCTAGAAAATCCTATTTTGAGAAGAGGTGGAGGCTCTATTCATTGGTATAAAGAAGCTGCAAGGGCAACTGATTATTTAATGAAAAAGAGAAATATAGAGAGAATTGACACACCTATTTTATTATTTAAAAGTGAGTTTGATTCCTATGTTGACACTAAATTTCATGATGATTTTAAAAAGGTAGCTAAGGATTGTGAGCTTATTGAAGTTAAGGGAAGTAAACATGAGGGGTTTTTTGAAAAGGATGAAATTCTTTATGATTATTTAAATAAGATATTTAAATTTTTATCTATATGAAGATTAAGTTTGAAAATTTAAAATAAGGTATAATTGTATATTATCAGAGAGAGTTTATGTCTCTCTGATAATATCCTAACTATTCATAAATTCCTATAATAAACCTTCATTTTTAAGCTTAGTAATAGCTTTATCTATGTAGCTTAAAGTACAGAAATCTCTATCTATTTTTTCAGCAGAAAGTTTAAGACCTTCTATAAGCATATTTTCTTTATGATTCTCAAGAAGTCTAATTAAACTTAAGGTATTTAAGTCACCTTCTTTTGTATCTAAAACCCTAGATTTTTTTATGTATTTATTTTCTAAAGCCTTTAAAGCAGCTTCCTTAAGAGAATCACTAATTTCAAAAGATGGCATATCTTCATAAATTTTAACTTCATCTTCTTTAAATTTCATGCCAGATGTTTTACTTATATCACTATTTATAAATATTACATTTTCAAAGGTAGCACCTGAAAAATCAACTCCATCTAAGTTAACCCCTTCGAAGATTACATTTTTAAATTTAGATTTTTTAAATTTACTTTTCTTAAGGTTACTACCTATAAATTCTGTAGAGTCAAATTTGCATTCAAAGAAATCACAAGATTTAAAATGTGCACCTCTAAAGCTTGCATAACTAAAATTAGAACAAGAGAAATCACAGTTATAGCAGTTTCCTCTTCTAAAATCCATATACATAAAATTTTTATTTCTTTTTTCTGCCTTATTGTATTTGAAAATTTGAGTGTTTTTTTGAGTTTGTGTCATAATAATCGTTACTAAGTATTAGTTATATATTATAAACTTAACTAATATAGTAACGTATCCACCACCTTTCTAATAAAAATACCTTTAATTTATTTAAAATAACTTTATAAAGATAAATTATATAATTACTAATTTAAAAGTCATATTTTTTTATTCTATCACATAATATTACTCTTAGAGAAGAGATTATAAGCTTTTAATATAAATATTCTTATAAAAAGGCAACTTAAATAAAATTTTAGTTGCCTTTTTACTTAAAGTTTAAGATCTTCTTCTATTTTTTTTCTAACCTCTTCATCAAAATCATATATTCTAATATAGGATTCACTTATAGAATTCATAAATTTTTTATATTCCTCTATACTCATAAAAGAGTTTTTAGATAGATTAAGAGGAATAACCTTACTTTCTGAAATGTATTCTTTTACGTTTACAATTAAGATTATAACTGTAAGTATATCAGTTGCATTTGCATAATCTAATAATCTTAATGGGATATCTTCAAAATATAAGGATTCAGATGAAATTAATACTAATAAATTTCTTATTTCATCTTTAAACTCTAGAGGTTTTAATTCTAATTTTTCAAGAAAATTTTTTATATCAATAGATTTTTCATAGACTTTATCTATATGGTTTTCTAAAATTGCTTTAACAAAGGCTTCTTCATAGTTTGCTTTTTTCTTTATGCAGCAATTATAAGAAGAAAGAAAAATAAGAGATGATATGAAATTAAGCAAGTTTAAATTATACTTAGAGGTTAGCTCATTGTATGAAGATTTAAAATCTTTATAGTAATCTTTTTCTAATGTTGAGTTTTTGAATATAGAACAGTGTTTAAAATAAGCATAAGGATTGTTATTAAACCAATTTCTAAATTCATCTTTATTTTCAAGCAAAAATTCTAAAATTAATTCTCCTTCATTTAGTAATCTTTTAAAAAGAGTTAATTGTTGAAGTTGAAAAGAGCAGCCAGTTAAGGTTGTAGAAGCTACTCCAGAAAAATCAGAATTTAGCCCGCCCATTATCATGTTTCGTTCACCAATTTTTTCATAGAAAAAATCTGAAAGAGTACTTTTTGATAACCTAAAAATAATATCATCTAAGGCTTCATTATTAAACAGATCTTTTTCCATAAAATCTTCAATAAGAGTATAAAATCATTAGATAATATTCACCTATTGATTAGGCCTCCCTTCCTATAGTAATGTAGACATCGCTATAGTATATGCATAGGAATTCTAATTTGTTTATATAGGAACTTCCTTTAAGAATTAATATTTATAATAATTATTCACAATTAAAATCTTTAAATTAAATTTTGGATAAAAAAGTAGAGCTTGGCATCCGGCGAAGGACTAAACCAAGCTCTACAAAAGAATTAGCACTATACGTACCAACTGCTTAATAATAATACCATTTAAAATATGAAACTGTCAAGAAATAATTTAAGTTAAAAAAATATGTTGACTTTAAAAAATAAATAATATATTATTTAAAACAAGAAAAATATTTATTTAAATGCGTTGAAGAGGGAAAGTAAATATTATAAGTTACTACAGAGAGAGGTTAGTTTGCTGAGATAACCTGTAATGAGTATTATTGAAGTGCCCCTTGGAGCTTAAGTGCCGAATTAAGTAGGTGTTTATGGGAACTCCCATTATAGAGTTAGGGTATGAATGTACCTAAATAGAGATGGATATTATATATCTAATCAGAGTGGAACCGTGGAAGTATAGTCTTCTGCCTCTGTAATTTACAGAGGCAGAGGGCTTTTTTTATTATATATTTGCTGGCCAGCATATAACAATAAAATTATACTTTTTAAGCTTGGCTTTTAATATAAAAGCTTAGCAATATTAAATTAAAAGTAATTTTATAGGAGGAAATTTTTTATGATTAATATTAAATTAATATTAGCAATTGTGCTTTCAATATTAGCAACATATGCTATATATAAAATAAGAAAAATTACAAATAAATTTTCATTTGCTACGTTGACAGCATTAACTTTAGGGGTAGTACTTGGAATTATATTTAAGGAGAATATACTATTTTTAGATACAGTAGGAAAGGCTTATATGTCTTTAATTAAGATGATAGTAGTTCCTTTAGTAGTAACATCCTTAATAACTAGTATTGTTAGATTAGAAAATTTAGATACATTAAAATCAATAGGATTAAAAACATTTACTGTTTTATTAGGAACTACAGGAGCTGCAGCTTTTATAGGAATTATTGTAGCTAGTTCTTTAAATCTTGGACAAGGTTTAAGATTTATAGGGGCTGAAAATTTTAAGGCAAGAGAAATACCAGGGTTTTCTAAGGTACTTATAGATATGCTACCATCAAATCCTTTAGCAGCTATTGTAGAAAATAAAATAATACCAATAGTTATCTTTTCAATGTTTATAGCAATTGCGTTAGTTATTGAAGATAATACTAATAAAGAAAAAGCAAAGCCATTTAAAGATTTTATTTTATCAGCTTATGATATAGTTTTAAGAATAACTAAAATGGTATTAAGAATAATACCATATGGAGTATTTGCCTTAATAGCTACAGCGGCAGCTAAAAATGGAATGGATACTTTGATGTCATTAATATGGGTTATACTAGCTGTTTATATAGCTGCCTTTCTTCAATTTTTATTTGTATATACTCCATTAATAAGCTTTGTTGCAAGGATGAATCCATTAAAATTCTTTAAAGGAATTTTCCCAGCGCAGGTTGTAGCTTTTACAAGCCAAAGTAGTTATGGTACTTTACCTGTTACAATAAAATCTTTAGTAGAAGGTGTAGGAGTATCAGAAAATATAGCAAGCTTTGTAGCACCACTTGGATCAACAATTGGATTAAATGGATGTGGAGGTTTTTATCCAGCAATAGTTGCAATATTTGCAGCCAATGTTTTTAATGTAGAACTTACTATTTATTCATATATACTTATAGTTTTAACTGCTATAATATCTTCTATAGGAATAGCAGGGGTACCTGGATCAGCAACAATGTCAACAACTGTAATGTTAGCAGCCTTAGGGTTACCAATAGAAGCACTAGCAATGGTGATTGCAGTGGATTCTATAATTGATATGATAAGAACTGCTACAAATGTAACAGGGGCCTCAGTTGCTGCATTAATAGTTGATCAAACAGAAAAAAGAAAAGAATATAAAGTTGAAGAATCAGTACAAAGAGCATAAAATTAAAAATTTATTTTAAAATATAATACATAAATATCTAATATAAGGAGTTGAATTAAAGACTTAATAAAGCTTGTTTATTAATAAGTTTTAAACTAAAGTTTTGTTCAGCTCCTTTAAGTTTTATTTGATATAAGTGTATAGAAAATTTATTGTTTTTTATATGGAATACATTCTTTCCAATCTTTAATTTGATATTAATATATAAATTTTATTTTTATATTAAGGGTTAAATTAAATTTAAGATTATTTTAAATAAATCTAACTATAGTATTATGGTATTATTTTGGTATAGAAAGTTTTAAAAATACAATTATAAATTAATTTTTAGGGGAGTTAAAATTATGATTAATTCAGAAAGTATTTTAATAGTTGAAGATGATATAGATATAAATAATTTATTGAGTAAAATTTTAGAGAAGGAAGGGTTTAAAGTTAGACAAGCATTTTCAGGATCTGAAGGTAAGATGTGTTTAGAATTTTTTGATTTTGATATGGTACTTTTAGATCTTATGCTACCAGGTATAACTGGTGAAATATTTATAGAGGAGATTAGAAAGATAAAGAACACTCCAATAATAGTTATATCAGCAAAAACTGCAATGGAGGATAAGATAAATGTTTTAAAATTAGGTGCTGATGATTTTATAAGTAAACCTTTTGATGTTAATGAAGTTTTAGCTAGGGTTGAAGCGCTTTTAAGAAGAAGTAAAATAACAAATTCAAGTGAAGGTGTAGAGACAATAAAATATAAGAACCTTATATTAGAACCTAGAAGTAGAGAAGTTAAGGTTAAGGGAGAGGAAATACAACTTACTTCTAAAGAGTTTAAAATATTAGAACTTTTAGTTTGTAATCCAAAGAAAGTTTTTACTAAGGCAAACTTATTTGAAACAGTATGGGAAGAGGAGTTTTTAGGTGATGATAATACTATAAATGTTCACATAAGCAATCTTAGAAATAAGATAAATCTTTTAGATAATGAAAATGATTATATAAAAACTATTTGGGGAGTAGGCTTTAAAATGGATTAGCTACATTGATGATTCATAATTTCCTTAATAAGTTGATTTGAATAAATATCAAAATATAGAGGAGTTTATATTTTAAATATACATTTAATTAAGAGTTAATAGAAAAATTAAGACTTTCTTAAGGTTTTCTTTAAGGTATTTTGAGACTTAAGGTTTATTATATAAACATAGAGAAAGATAAAGAGAAAACTTGTTAGGAGGTAAATATTTTGGGAAATATAATTTCTATAAGAAATTTAAACAAAAATTATGGTAAGAAAAATATTATTGATAATTTAAGTATGAATCTAAAAAAAGGCGATATATATGGTTTAGTTGGGAAAAATGGTGCTGGTAAAACAACTTTAATAAGAATTATTTTATCCTTAGCTAACTATGACTCAGGAGAAATAGAACTTTTTGGTGAAATTGATGAAAAGAAAAAGCTTTATGAGCATAAGAAAATAGGCAATATAATAGAAACTCCATCATTTTATTCTTTTCTTACAGCAAAGCAAAATCTTGAATATTATAGAATTCAAAGAGGAATAGTAGGAGAAAAATCTATTGATGAAATCTTAGAAATGGTTGGACTTGGAGATGTGGGAAATAAAAAGTTCAAAAAGTTTTCACTAGGTATGAAGCAAAGATTAGGATTAGCCTTGGCACTTTTAGGAGAACCAGAATTACTTATTTTAGATGAGCCTACTAATGGAATGGATCCTATGGGAATTAAAGAAGTAAGAGAAGTATTAATTAATTTAAATAAGAAAAATGGAGTTACAATATTAGTATCAAGTCATATTTTAGGAGAGTTATCACAACTTGCAAATTGTTATGGCTTTTTAAAGGATGGGAAAATAATAGAAGAGATTTCATCAGAGGAACTTAATGAGAAATGTAGGAATCATTTGCTTATTAAAGTTGACGATTGTAAAAAGGCTGCAGTAATATTGGAAAAGGTTTTAGATAATAACTCATATGAAGTTTTACCTGATAGATTTATTAAGATTTATAATAAGTTAGATGAACCTCAATTAATAAACAGAGCGTTAGTAGAAAGTGGAGTTGAAGTTTATTCTTTAGAAAGAGTAGGAGTTAATTTAGAAGATTACTTTGTAGATTTAATTGGAGGTGAATATAATGCTTAATTTAATAAAAGCAGAACTTTATAAGATAGCAAGAAGACCTTTATATATTACAATTTGTATAATATTTAATTTACTTATAATTTTAGCCGGAATAGCTATGCATTATGCTTTCTTAGAAAATTCTAGAATACCTGATTTCTCAGCATTAGTTTTTATAACAATTAACTTTATGGGAGCTATTCCATGGATAATGCTTATGTTTATAGATATAGTTTTAGAAGAATATAAAGAAAATACTCTTAAAAATTTAATTTCTTCAAGTATATCAAGGGAAAAAGTGTATTTAAGTAAATATATAGTTCAGGTAATTATATTTTTAGTTATTGAAATAACAGCAGTATTAACTATGATAGGAACTTCTTATGCCTTAGGATTAGTTGGTCCTAATGGATTTTCAGATTTTATGGAAGTAATATTAAGATTACTAATAGCTTTCCCAATATATATTAGTGCATTAGCTATATATGATTTTATTACCATAATAACTAAAAAGGAAGGGTTAGCAGTTGTAGTTATCTTAGGTATTGTTTCTGGAGTACCAATGATATTTTCTATATTATCAAGTATATATGAAGGAATTTTCACTTTAATTTATCCTTATTTATTATTTAATCCTTTAAAGAGTTTAGTCAGTGAAGTTTTAACTACAAAAATAATAGGAACTAATATTATAGTAGGAATAATAAATACAGTAGTATTTTTAATTTTAGGAATTTTAGTAATAAGAAAACAAGAAGTTAAATAAAGGAGGAGGTATATTGGAAGGATTTATAATAGGATTGTCTTTGACAATCCTTATTGTGCTTTTAATAATATTTATTTTAAAAACTAAAGAAATAAATAGATTAACCTTGGAGTTAAAAAAGTTAAATAGTGAGGGGAAAATAGAAAAATTAAGATTATCACTTCCAAATAAAAATATTGAAAATTTAATAGTAGAGATAAATACATTAATAGATGATAAAAGAAAAATGGAGAATATTTATAAGGAAAAGGATATGGAGTTAAGAGAAGCCATTGCAAATATGTCTCATGATTTAAGAACTCCTTTAACTTCTATAATGGGATATGTTTATTTATTAAATGATGATAAATTAGATAAAGAGGAAAGAAAAGAATATTTAAAAATAATAGAAAAAAGATCTTTAGTTTTAAATGATTTAATAACTAATTTTTATGGACTATCTAGAATACAAGCAGATCAGTATGAAATTAAACTTGAACCTGTTAATTTAGAATTAGTCTTGGGTGAAATTATTGCGGCTTTTTATGAAACCTTAGATTATAAATTTGGAGAACCAGAAATTAATATTGAAGAGGGCTTAGGACCTGTATTAGGTGATAAACAGGCTTTAAATAGAATATTTACTAATTTAATTGAAAATATCATAAAGCATGGTGAAGGGGAAGTAAAAATATCCTTAAAGAAGAAAAATAAATACATAGTAATGGAGTTTTCTAATAAAGCAGAAGAATTAGAACCTAAGGATGTAAATAGAATCTTTGAAAAGTTCTTTACTAAGGATAGAATGAGAACAGGGCAAAATACTGGCTTAGGGCTAGCCATAGTTAAACTATTAGTAGAAAAGCAAGGACAAAAGATAGAGGCTAAAAAGGTTGGAAATAGGCTTGTTATAAATATAATATGGAGTTTAGAAAGTTAAAAGGATTTAGACTTTTGAAAGAATAGAAAAATTAATTTTTAGAAGTATAAAATAAGCAATTTGAAATTAAATTGCTTATTTTTTTATTTTAATAAATATAATTCTAAAGTTTTTCGTAAACTTTTAGTCCTTCTCTTATTTCATTAAGTGCTTTAATTCTTAGATCAACTTTTTTATTTATATGCTTTAAAAATGCGGATTCTAAGGTTCTCTTTTCTGTATATGATAGCTTATCCCAAATTATTTTAGGAAAAAGATCTTTTATTATGAATGTTTCTCCAGAATTTATATAACTTAATAGATTAACTGCTTGTGGTAATATTGAATTCATAAGAAAACCTCCTTAAAACGTAAATTAAACTACTAAGTATAATATATGCTTAAAATTTTTTATTAAGAACTTTAGAAGTGATTTTAAGTTAAATAAAAGATTATAAAGCAATTGACCTTAAGTAAAAAATATTAAGGTGAGTTAAATTATTATGTAGTTTTGCTCACCTTTTTTAGTGTATAATACTTATATATTTTTTAAAATTAAATTATTAAAAGTAGAATTTAATTTCAGTTAATCATAAAGAATAAGATATAAATTTTTGGAGATATTTTCAAAATAAAATTTGGAGGCAACAAATGAGTAATAAAAAGGTAATAGTAGTTGGGGGAGGCCCAGCAGGAATAATGGCATCTTTAACAGCATCAGCTAATAATGAGGTTGTGCTTATAGAGAGAAATAATGAGATCGGTAAAAAGCTTAGACTTACTGGTGGCGGAAGATGTAATATAACTAACAATAGAGAAATAGAAGAGTTTTTTGATAAGATAGTTACAAATAACAAGTTTATGTATAGTGCATTATATACATTTTCAAACTATCAACTTTTAGACTTTTTAAGTAAAAAGGGCTTAGAGTATAAGGTTGAATTAGATCAAAAAGTATATACTAAAAGCGATACAGCAGAAGAAGTAATAAGCATATTTAAAAATGAATTAAATGATTGTAGAGTAAAAGTTTTATACAATACTAAGGTATGTGATTTTATAGTTGAGGAAGATGAAATAAAAGGAATAATAACAGAGCAAGGTAAAAAGATTTTAGGTGATAAAATAATAATAACTACAGGTGGAAAGAGTTTTCCTAATACAGGGTCAGATGGAGAAATGTACGGTATATTAGAGAAATATGGACATACAATAACTCCTATTCATGCAGCCTTAATTCCTCTTGTTACTAAAGAAGACTTCGTTAAAAATCTTCAAGGAGTAGCTATGAAAGATGTGGTTGTTTCAGCTAAAATAAAAAAGAAAAAGTATGAGAAATTTGGAGATATGATATTTACTCACTTTGGAGTATCTGGTCCTGCAATACTAAAATTATCTTCTTATATAACTAAGGCTTTAGATCAAGGAGAGGTTGAGCTAAGCTTAGACTTTTTAAGTGATAAATCCAAGGAGGAATTATCACAGATAATAAGAAGCAATCCTAATAAAACTGTATTAAATAATTTAAAAGGAACATTACCACAAAACTTTTTAAAACAGATATTTGAAATGCTAGGATTAACAGAGATTAAGGCTAGTGATTTGAAAAAAGAAGATGAAAATAAAATAATTTCATATATTAAAGAGATGAAACTTACTGTAAGAGAAACTTTAACTATAAAGGCAGCTCAGGTAACTTCTGGTGGCGTTAAGGTTAAAGAAATAAATGCCTCTACTATGGAATCAAAGATTATAAAAAATCTTTATTTTGCAGGAGAAGTTATAGATATAGATGCAGAAACTGGTGGATATAATCTTCAAATGGCATTTTCAACAGGATACTTAGCAGGAAGTGATTTTTAAATTCTTTAATTAAAATTGTCAAAGTAAAAACTTACAAAGGATATGAGGATTCATCTACTAATTCTCAAAATCTCTTTGTAAGTTTTTTATATTTTAAAGGTGGAATTAGTTAATTTTTATATAATTTTAAAAAATTTTCAGTATTTTTGTATTAAAAAAATTTTTATAGGATAAATTAAAAAGGTATTAAAATACATTAAAAGGAGAGATTTAATTATGCTATATGATTTTAAAGTTAAGGATATTGAAGGAAATGAGGTTTCTTTAGGGGAGTATAAAGGAAAGGTTCTTTTAATAGTTAATACTGCAACAGGATGTGGATTTACTCCTCAATATGAAGGATTAGAAGTGCTTTATAAAAAATACCATGATAAAGGGTTTGAAATATTAGATTTTCCATGTAACCAGTTCTTTGAGCAAGCACCAGGAAGTAATGAAGAAATAGTTGGATTTTGTAAGTTAAATTATGGAACTACATTTAAGACCTTTGCAAAAGTAGAGGTTAATGGAGAGAATGCTTGTGAATTATACAAATTTTTAAAGAAAGAAGCTCCAATGGCAAAGGAAGATGAAACATCTTTAGGATTTTATGATAAATTAAAAGGCTTAGGATTTACTACAGAAGGAGAAGAAATAAAGTGGAATTTCACTAAGTTTTTAATAGATAAAAATGGTGAAGTTGTTGCTAGATTTGCACCTACATTTGAACCTGAAAAGTTAGATGAATTAATAGAAGAATTATTAGAAGAATAATATATTTTTTAAGAAATAGGCTTATGATTAGATTGTTAATACTAATCATAAGCCTTTTAATATTTTATTTAATATTTATTAACTTAATATTCATCATAGAGTAATTAATTTGTTATTAAGTCGAATTCTAATAAAGATATACTTAATTGTGATAATTTGTAAAATTTCATAGTAGAAAAGTAAATATGAAATGTTAAAGTAGGGGGAAGAATGATAATTCAATGCAAAGATATAAAGAAAACATTTAAGGTTGGAGATACTTCTGTTGAAATTCTAAAGGGAATAAGTTTAGAAATTAATAAGGGGGAATTTACTGCAGTTATAGGAGAGTCAGGATCAGGAAAATCTACATTTTTAAATATTTTAGGAGGTATAATGCCTTGTGATGAAGGAGAAATAGTAATAAATGAACATCATATTGAAGGCTTAAATGAAAATGAATTAGCTTTATTTAGAAGAAAAAATATGGGGTTTATATTTCAAAGTTATAATTTAATGCCTCAACTTACAGCTTTAGAAAATGTAGAGATGCCACTAATTTTTTCAGGAGTTTCTAAAAAGGAAAGAATAGAAAGAGCAAAATTAATGCTAGAAAAGGTTGGATTAGCTGATAGGATGAATCATAAACCATCAGAATTATCAGGGGGACAACAACAAAGAGTATCTATAGCAAGAGCTTTAATAAATAATCCAAGTGTAATACTAGCTGATGAGCCTACGGGGAATTTAGATAGTAAGACTACCATAGAAATTTTAGATTTATTAAAGGATTTAAATAAAAATTTTAATACAACTTTTGTTGTGGTAACTCATTCACAAGTGGTTTATGAATACGCAGATAGAGTTATAAAAATGGAAGATGGTCTTCTTTGCTAATAAAATAATTAAAATTAATATTTATATAAATTAGGTGAATTTAGGGGGAGAAATTATGAAAAAAAGAAATTTGGGTTTAGTTTTAGCTTTAACTACAATATTGACGACTGTATCAGTTCCACAAAAAGCATTAGGTTTTACAGATAAGGTTTCTAATGCACTATCTGAAATTCAAAATCAAAGTGATAACAGTGAAAATAATAATTCAAGTGGGGGAGAGCAATTAAATACTCAAATAAGCAATATTCAATCAAAGGATTTAATAATAAGTTCAGTATCAATAGATGAAGAAGTTATAGAGCCAGGAATACCATTTACATTAACCTTTAAAGTTGAAAATATAAGTGGAAGTAGTCTATATGGAGTTTCTCTTAAAATTGTAAATGTTGAGGGAAAAGGAACACTAGATGGATTCATGCCAGTTGGGACAACAAATGAAATATATGTAGGAAGCATTGCACGTAATGATATTAAATATGTTAGCGTGACTTTAGCAAGTGATCCTAATATAAAAGCTGGTGTACACAATTTTGTTACTAGCCTTATGTTTAATGAAAAAGGAAAAGAGCAAGAAGAAATAACAAAAGTTATAGGGGTAATGATTCAGAACACTCCAAGTTTAAGTATAAGTGGAGTTACTCCAACTGAAAGTACTATTAGTGCTGCCTTAAGGAATGATAGTAAAACAAAAATAAAAAATGTAAATGCTAAGGTTACTATAGGCACTGAGGTCATGGAACAAAATATAGGAACTATTGATGTAGAAGGGGAGGAATATATGGATGTAGCAATAACTCCTTCTGAAGAAGAAAGAAATGCTTCCATTGAAGTTACTTATGAAGATGCTACAGGTAAGAAATATAATTCAACAAGTTCATGTATTATACCAGCTATGATGCCTGTGGAAGAGACAGTACCAAAAAAGAATAAATTAGGGTTAATATCATTAATAAAGAGTTTATTCGGATTTTAGGTGAGAATTTATGAAGTTTAATGATTTGTTATCCATAATATGGAGAAATATGTGGAAAAGAAAAACAAGAACAATTTTTACTATGATGGGAGTAATAATTGGGTGTCTTGCAATTTTTATAATAATTTCAATAACAAATGGTTTTGAAAGATACTTAACCTATGAAATGGAAAGTTTAATGGATACTTCAGTAATAAGTATTTATCCTAATTGGAAATCAGAAACTGAAGATAATAAAGATAGTACCACCAAAACTAAGTTAACAGATAAAAATGTTGAAGAGTTGAATAAATTAGGATATTTCTCAGAAGTTATTCCTAAGAGGTATGCTCATACTCAAATAAAATATGGGAAAAATCAGACTTATGCAAGAATATTAGCTAATGATAAGGCTAATTTAATTTCTGAAAGTTCTCTTTTAGCTGGAAAAGTACCTAAAAATAGAAGCAAAGAATTATTACTTGGTTATGATGTAGCTAAGGAACTTTTAGGATACTCTTGGGAAGATAAGGTTAAAGATGATTCTGAATTTCAAAAACTTATTGGAAAAAGAGTAAAGTTAGGAGGAGAAGATTTTGGTTCTGATGACAAAGGAAATCCTCTTAAAAGCAAACAAATAACTTGTAATATTGTTGGGATTTTATCAAGTGGAAATGGTCAGAAAAATTATGAAATACAAGGTTCGCGTAAACTTGTTGAAGATATAATAAAGGGAGCGCCATTAGTAGATGAAGAGTTTTTAAAAGAACAACTTACTACATATGAAGGAATAGATGTTAGGGTAGATGATAAAGAAATGTTAGAATCTTATGAGGGAACATTAAGAAATATGGGATACCAAACAAGTTCTTTTAAAGAGTTTGAAAAACAAACAAGGTCAATGTTACTAGGTGTCAATATAATCCTTGGTTCCTTAGCAGGAATTTCACTTTTAGTAGCTGCTTTAGGAATAACTAATACTATGGATATGGCTATTTATGAGAGAAATAGGGAGATTGGAGTAATTAAAGTAATTGGTGGAAGTGTAAGGGATGTCATAAAAATATTTGTTGGTGAAGCTTGTGCAATTTCTATTACAGGTGGATTTATTTCAATAATACTTGGAGTACTAGCAACTTTAGGAATAAATTCTGTTGCAAAATCAATTACTGAAAATATGATGGGACAACCTATAGAGAAAATATCAGTTCCGAGTTTTTCATTGATTTTAGGAATTCTTGTTTTTTGTTTAGTTATAGGTTTTATTGCAGGGATATTTCCTGCTAGAAAGGCGGCTAAAACTGATGTAATAACTGCAATAAGATAAAGAAAATAATTTTTTATAAAATAACCGCACATCTTTAATATTTTGATGTGCGGTTTATAATTTAAAGTTAACTAATTATTTAGTCAATTTTTTATTAATCAGATACTCTAACTATTTGAACCCAAGATCCTATTCCTGAATTTATTCCTGTAGATTCTCCTAAGATAGCTGGAGTTACAGAAATTGGTGAAGATATTATTTGTGATAAAACGTTTCTTGTAGAATTATTAACTAAAGCAAATACATCACCAGCATTAGCATTTACGGCAATACTTCCATTTACTACGCCTATTTCACCAGGAGCTACTCTAGGAGTTCCAGATAAAAATACTCTAGAACCATTTCTAAATAAAGATACTATAGCGCTAGCTGTGGTATTATTTGTGTTATCTAAATTAAATGACCACATAAATAAATATCTTCCAGGTTCATTTATTGTAAATGTTCCGTTTGCTATATTGGCAGTTATTGCTGTAAAAGTTGAGCCATTAGGATTTTGGATATTATAAGTGAATATACCATTAGCATTAACATTTTGAGAAGTTAATGAGGAATAACTAACTAATAAGGTATCATCAAAATCCACTCCAGGTTCACCTTGAGGACCTTGAGGACCAACAGGGCCTTGAGGACCAGCAGGACCTTGATTACCTTGAGGACCCTGTGGGCCAGTAGGACCGGTAGCACCTTGAGGACCTTGAGGGCCTTGTGGACCTTGAGCTCCTTGAGGACCAACAGGACCTTGATCTCCTTGAGCACCAGTAGGACCTTCAGGACCTTGAGGGCCAGTAGCACCTTGAGGACCGGTAGGACCTTCAGGGCCTTGAGAACCAGCAGGACCTTGAGGACCAGTAAGACCTTGCTCACCCTGAGGACCTTGAGGGCCTATAGGACCAACAGGACCTTGATCACCTTGTGGACCTTGTTCGCCTTGAGGACCAGCAGGGCCTTGAGGGCCAGTAAGACCTTGTTCACCTTGTGGACCTTGAGGTCCAATAGGTCCCATAGGGCCCATAGGACCTATTGGACCACGCTCACCTTGACATCCCATAGGACCTCTTGGTCCTTGAGGACCCCTAGGACCTTGAGGTCCTCTTGGACCCCTTGGTCCAGGTTTACAACAATCGCAACAATTGCAATTTATCTCTAAATAGCAATCATCTTTACAATAACAGTCTTCCTTGCAATAATAATCATCTTGACAATACTCATCATCATAGCAATTATATCTATCGTAACAATTATATCTATTGTAATCATCATAATATCTATTAGGATTATAAATTTTTCTTATCATAACAAAACTCCTTGTATACTATTAAAATCAATTTTATAATATCAGTTTATGAAATTTTTATTATGTTGTTCCAAAATATTTTATATAAAAAGTAAAAGCACTCAAAATAGAGTGCTTTTACTTATAAAACTTAATATATTTATTCCTAAAATATCAGATAAAATTAAGACTATGTTATATATAATGAGAAGGAAATTAAATATTTTTAGTATTTTATTTATTATCTTTTCAGTTTTTGATCCAGTTTTAATTTTGGCTATTTTAAAGTTAGTTTTCCAAGGATAGAAAAGTTCTATTCCTTCTGAAGTTAAAAAATCTAAAGTTAAGTGGGATATATATCCAGCTATAAATCCTATTGAAATTATTAATAATATTATGTTGAAGTTACTAACATTTAAAATAATATATAAGGTTAATACTATTAAAGATAGACATAGTAAACTATGAGTAAAGCCACGATGTCTACATTTACTACCTATATGCTTTGAAAGAAAAGGATACATTTGACTAATTGAAGATTTTCTTTGATCTATATCAGGAAATAGAGATCCTATATAAGAAAAATGAAAAAATAATGCTATTAATAAAATTTTATAAGCTATATCATATGGAAATAAGAACAGGCTTAAAATTGTATTTAGCATTATTAAAGAAATGCATACGCCTCCAGTTGAATGAGTTTCTTTTGTCATAAAATCTCCTTTAAAAATAATTATCATTAGTTTATATTAAAAATATTATCATAATATTCATTTTACATAAAGAAGAAAAAAATAAAAATCCTAAAAATAGAGTGGACAGTTCTATTTCTAGGATCAATAGTTATGGTGGTAATTTTATGTAAGGTTTTTTACTAAATTAAAGTAAAATCATTAATAAGTAATTATTTATTTTTAATTACAATTATGGAATATGCAATTGAAAATATTGATATTAAAGCAAGTATGGGACTTATAATACTTGAAACAACTTCTAAAGATGTAAAATAAGATACTCTTTGTTCAATATATAAAGCTATGCTATTTTTAAGTATTAAGGGAGAAAAAAGAGTTATTAATGTAATTAAAATTGCACTTGTTAAAATCCTTTTTGTATGTTTCAAAAAAATCACCCCTTGCTTAATAAAAATAAATATTTACTTAAGAAATATTACAAGTGTATTCTAACAATAATTTAAAGATGATGGAATAGTTTGTGCGTAACTGGTCAAAAAACAGGTAAAAGTGGGCAAAGTATGTAAAATGTAATCTTTAATTTTGAAAAATTTATTATAATTAACTTGCGAGAATTTTAATTTGAATTGGAGGTTTTATTGTGAATAAATTATTAAAATGGGCTACTGAGATAGATTCTATTGCTCAAGCAGGATTAACTTACTCTAAAGATGTGTATGATATAGATAGATTTAATCAATTAAAGAATATTGCAGCTGATATTATTAGTGAAAGTACTAATTTAGAATTACATAAAGTTAAGGAAGTTTTATTTGAAGAAAGAGGATATTTAACCCCTAAGGTTGATGTAAGGGCTGCTATAATAAAAGAAAATAAAATTTTATTGGTAAAAGAAAAATTAGATGGCACTTGGAGTTTGCCAGGAGGATGGGCTGATATAAACTTATCAGTATCTGAAAACATAAAAAAAGAAGCATATGAGGAAGCGGGGGCAAAGGTTAAACCTAAAAGTATAATTGCAATTTTAGATAGAAATAAACATAATAAACCTTTAATGGTTCAAAGTATTTATAAAATTTTTATTCTTTGTGATCTTTTAGATGTTAATTTTAATGATAATATTGAGACTGAGACATGTGGATTTTTTGAACTAAATAATCTTCCAAAGTTATCTTTGACTAGAAATACAAAAGAACAAATACAGATGTGTTTTGAAGCATATAATAACCCAAGCTTTAAGCCTAAATTTGATTAAATTTTATTATATTAAAAGCCATAATATTTAAGTTCAAAATTAAAAATTTAAATATTATGGCTTTTAGATTTTAGTTAAATAAGAAAGAAGATATTTAGAAGCCGCGTTTTTTTGCTTCTATTCCACTTTCATTTATTCCTGGCTCTTCTATACTTGTGTTAATATGATTTTTAGCCCATTGATTTTGAGTTTTATGGCCATTAGCTAAGTAATTTTCTTTAGAATATTCTTTTTTGTTTTTACTTTTCATAAAATCAACTCCCTATATGTTTATATTATTAGTATGTAAAAAATTTTAAAAATTATATTGTAAATTAGAGCCATATTTGTATGATATAATTCATATTAAATATAATTTTTGTTTTAGGAGATACAAGTATGAAAGTTTGGGAAATAGAGTTACCTAAAATTCCTTTAGAATTAAATAATGTAGATGATGTAGCAGAAGAAATTTTGAAAGAAGAAAAACTAGAGGAAGTTATAATAGAAAATGTAATTATAGAAAATTTAGAAGAGAGTTCAATAAAGCTTGATTCATGTATATTTAAAAATGTTATATTTATAAACTGCAATTTTAATAGAATAGATATGACAGATGTAAAATTTGAAAAGTGTGATTTATCTAATTGCGAATTTTTTGATGGTGGGTTTTATAGAGTAGAGTTTAAAGGCTGTAAAATCATAGGAAGTAGATTTGATGAATCATCATTAAACAATATTTCTTTTAAAGATTGTTTAGGAAAATATATTAATTTATCTTTTAGTAATTTAAAAGAGGTGGAATTTAAAGATTGTGATTTAACAGGAGCTGTTATTCAAGAAGCTAACTTAAAAAAAGTGAATTTTCAAAATGTGAATTTAAAAGAGTCTATATTTAGAGGAACAAATATTAAGGATATTGATTTTAGAACTTGTAATATAGAAGATATAGATTTAAACATGGAAAACTTAAAAGGTGGAATTTTTACAGCTTATCAAGCTTTAGAATTAAGTAAATTTTTAGATATAATAATAAAATAGATAGAGCTAGACAGATAAAATGTAATTATCTACTTACCTTTATCGGAGAGTATTTGCCTATATACTTATATCATTAAATCATTACTAAAAACTGATATTATAAATCGAATTTATATTGACAATATAATAAAAAAGTAATATCTTAATTTTATAATTAATTGTATAAAATTTAATGTAGCATATTTAAAGGATTAAAGGGAGCTATTATGGATAAATATAATATTTTAAAGTTAGAAAACCAACTTTGTTTTAGATTATATGCTTCTTCAAGAGAAGTTATAAAGAAATATAAACCTATTTTAGATCAATATAATTTAACTTATACACAATATTTAACAATGCTTGTTTTGTGGGAAAATGAAAGAATAACAGTTAAAGGGATTGGTGAAAAATTGCATCTTGATTCTGGAACTTTAACACCTCTTATAAAAAAGTTAGAAAAGATGAATCTTGTAACAAAATATAGATCAAAAGAGGATGACAGAGTTGTAATAGTTGAATTAACAGATGAGGGAAGAAATTTAAAAGATGATATGATAGATGTGCCAAGAAAGGCTTTTTGTTCTTTAGGAATAGAAAAAGAGCAAATATTAGAACTTAAGAAAAATTTAGACTCATTACTAGAAATATTAAAATAAAAAGCATGTATATAAGCATATATATATGCTTTTTTTATATTAAATATGGATAAATTTACGTGTTATATAGTAAATTTTATTTTTTAGTTAAGACAAGAGCAAAAAATAAATAGAAGTATACATAAAGTCTTTAAGATTAATTCTTAAAGACTTTTTTTATAAAATTTTAAGAAGAAAATCTTTATACAATCTTAATACTAACAAATAAACTCTAACGCCATCTTAATACGCTTTTAAATATAATAATTTAAGAAAGGGGAGAGAAATATGGATTTAATTTTAATCATCACTGGATTAACATTTTTAATACTATTTATTTACCTTTGGTATATATTGCTTAGGGGGGAGAGAAATGAGTAATGCAATTTTACAGTATTCTTTATACTTAATAATTTTAGTTCTATTAGCAATTCCGTTAGGAAAATATATCGGAAAAGTTATGAATGAAGAAAAGGTATTTTTATCAAAATTAATATTACCTTGTGAAAATTTTATATATAAGGTTCTAGGAATCAATGAAGAGGATATGGATTGGAAAAAATATTCATTTTCAGTTTTAGCATTTAGTGCTGTAGGATTTATATTTTTATTTGCTTTGAATTTGTTACAAGGAGTATTACCATTGAATCCTGAAGGAATAAGTGGAAGTTCATGGGATTTGAGTTTTAATACAACAGCAAGTTTTATTACAAATACAAATTGGCAGGCTTATTCTGGTGAAAGTCAATTAAGTTATTTAACTCAGATGCTTGGATTAACAGTTCAAAACTTTTTATCAGCAGGAGTTGGTATTGCTGTTTTGTTTGCTTTAATAAGAGGATTTACAAGGGTAAACAAAAGTGGATTAGGAAACTTTTGGAGGGATTTAACAAGGATTGTTCTTTATTTATTAGTTCCTCTTTCAATAGTTCTTTCAATACTATTAGTTTCGCAGGGAACAGTACAAAATTTTAAACCTTATGAAGAGGTAGCTTTACTAGAGGAAATTGTTTTAGATGATGGAAATAGAGTTACTAGTCAAATAGTACCTCAAGGACCAGCAGCAAGCCAGGTAGCTATAAAACAATTAGGAACTAATGGAGGAGGTTTCTTCGGGGTAAACTCAGCTCATCCTTTAGAAAATCCAACAGCTTTTTCAAATTTATTAGAAATGTTATCTATACTTTTGATTCCAGCGGCTCTTTGTTTTACCTTTGGTAGAAATATAAAGGATAAAAGACAAGGGAGAGCTATATTTATAGCTATGTTTACTTTGCTTATTATTGCATTATGCATAATCGGAGTAAGTGAAGCTAATGGAACACCACAATTAGCTCAAAATGGAGATGTAAACTTAGGATATATAGATCAGAGTGGTGGAAATATGGAAGGTAAGGAAAGTAGATTTGGAGTAGTTGGTTCTAGTACCTGGGCAGCTTTTACTACAGCAGCATCAAATGGTTCTGTAAACTCTATGCATGATAGTTTTACTCCAATAGGTGGAATGGTTACAATGCTTTTAATGCAGCTTGGAGAAGTTGTGTTTGGAGGTGTTGGGTGTGGTCTTTACGGAATGATAGCATTTGCAATAATAACTGTGTTCATAGCAGGGCTTATGGTTGGAAGAACTCCAGAATATTTAGGTAAAAAAATAGAGCCTTATGAGATGAAAATGGCAATGCTTATATGTTTAGCAACTCCTATTTCTATTCTTATAGGAAGCGCTTTAGCATCTATTAATCCAGAAATACTAAATAGTTTAACTAATTCAGGAGCTCATGGCTTTTCAGAAATTTTATATGCTTATTCTTCAGCAGGAGGAAATAATGGATCAGCCTTTGCAGGCTTAGGAGCTAATACTGTATTCATAAATGTAAGTATAGGATTAATCATGTTATTTGTTAGATTTGTACCTATGATTGCAACACTTGCCATTGCAGGTTCCTTAGTGAAAAAGAAAAAAGTTGCAACTAGTGTAGGAACATTGCCAACACATAATTTATTATTCATAGGATTACTAATTTTTGTAGTTTTATTAGTAGGTGCTTTAAGCTTTTTCCCAGCACTTGCTTTAGGTCCTATCGCTGAGTTTTTACAGATGATTGCTTAAGGAGGAGAAAAGTATGAAGGAGAAAGAAAATTCTTTATTTAATAGTAAAATGATTAAAAGAGCTATGAAAGATTCTTTTATAAAATTGAATCCAAAGATTCAATTACAGAATCCAGTAATGTTTATAGTATATATAGCTTCTATATTAACCACAGTTTTATATGTTTTTTCACTATTTGGAATAAAAGATAACTCACCATCTTTTATATTATTTATTTCAATTTTACTTTGGTTTACTGTTTTATTTGCTAATTTTGCTGAAGCTATTGCAGAAGGTAGAGGAAAAGCACAAGCTGATGCTTTGCGCTCTGCTAAGAAAGATATTTTGGCTAACAGAATAGAGTCCATAGAGACAAAGGAAAAGGTTAGTAAGGTTAATTCAACAGAGCTAAGAAAAGGAGATTTAATAATAGTTAAGGCCGGTGAACAAATACCTGCTGATGGTGATGTGGTCTATGGAGCTGCATCAGTAGATGAGAGTGCAATAACAGGAGAATCAGCTCCTGTTATAAGAGAAAGTGGAGGGGATAGAAGTGCCGTAACTGGAGGAACTCAAGTTATATCAGACTATATAGTAGTTAAGGTAAGTAATAACCCTGGAGAAAGTTTTATGGATAAAATGATAGCTATGGTAGAAGGAGCCTCTAGAAAGAAAACTCCAAATGAAATAGCTCTTCAAATACTATTAGTTTCTCTTACAATAATATTTTTAGTTGTTACAGCCTCATTATATGCTTATTCAGAATTTGCTTCTAATCAGAATGGAGTTATAAATAGCACTTCAGTGACATCATTATTAGCTTTATTAGTTTGTCTTGCACCTACAACAATAGGAGCCTTATTATCTGCCATTGGTATAGCAGGAATGAGTAGATTAAACCAAGCTAATGTTCTAGCTATGAGTGGAAGAGCCATAGAAGCTGCAGGAGATGTTGATATTTTAATGTTAGACAAAACTGGAACAATTACCTTAGGAAATAGACAGGCTAGTGAATTTTTACCTGTTGATGGGGCTAATATAGAAGAACTTGCAGATGCTGCCCAATTATCATCTTTAGCAGATGAAACTCCAGAAGGAAGAAGTATAGTTATTTTAGCAAAAGAACAGTTTGGAATTAGAGGAAGAGATTTAAGTTCTTCAAATGCTAAGTTTATTGAATTTACTGCTAAAACAAGAATGAGTGGTGTTGATTTTAATGGAGATGAAATAAGAAAAGGATCAGCAGAATCTATTAAAAAATATATAACTGAACATGGTGGGGATTTTTCTGATGAATGTGAGAAAAAAGTTGAAGAAATTGCTAGGAAAGGAGGAACTCCCTTAGTAGTAGCTAAAAATTATAAAGTTTTAGGAATAATATATTTAAAAGATATAGTAAAAAGAGGTGTTAAAGAAAAATTTTCTGATTTAAGAAAAATGGGAATAAAGACAATAATGATAACTGGAGATAATCCACTTACTGCAGCAGCAATTGCAGCAGAGGCTGGGGTTGATGACTTTTTAGCGGAAGCAACTCCAGAAGGTAAATTAAACATGATAAAAGACTTTCAAAAGAAGGGGCATTTAGTAGCCATGACTGGAGATGGAACTAATGATGCGCCAGCCCTAGCACAGGCAGACGTAGCTGTAGCAATGAACACAGGAACACAAGCGGCTAAAGAGGCTGGAAATATGGTAGATTTAGATTCATCGCCAACTAAATTAATAGAGATAGTAAAAATAGGGAAACAACTTCTTATGACTAGAGGTGCACTTACAACTTTTAGCATAGCTAATGATATAGCAAAATATTTTGCCATAATTCCTCCACTTTTTATAGGGTTATTTCCTGAATTATCAAGGTTAAATATAATGAATCTTCAAAGTCCAGAAAGTGCAATATTATCTGCAGTTATATATAATGCCTTTATAATAATATTTTTAATTCCTTTAGCTCTTAAGGGCGTTAAATACAGAGAGGTCTCAGCAAATAAGTTATTATCAAGAAACTTATTTGTATATGGATTAGGAGGTATTATAGCTCCATTTATAGCTATAAAAGGTATAGATATTTTAATAACAATGTTAGGAATAGTTTAGAGAGGAAGATTAATATGAAAATTATCAGGAAGTCTATTTTAGCTGTTTTGGTTTTTACAATATTATGTGGAATAATTTATCCAGTATCAACGACTGTGTTAGCACAAGTTTTATTTAAAGAAGAGGCAAATGGAAGCATTATAGAAGTAGATGGTAAAAAATATGGAAGTGAGTTATTAGGTCAACAATTTACAGATAATAAATATTTGTGGGGAAGGATTATGAATATAAATGTAGAAATGTTTAAGGATAGCAATGGAAAACCATTAATGTATTCATCTCCATCAAATTTAAGTCCAGCAAGTGAAGAATATGAAAAGTTAGTAAAAGAGAGGGTAGAGAGAATAAGAAGTTACAATAAAGGTAAGGAAGAAGAACCTATTCCTGTAGATTTGGTAACTTCATCAGGTAGTGGATTAGATCCACATATATCTGTTGCAGCAGCAAAATATCAAGTAGATAGAATTGCTAAGGAGAGAAATTTAAGTGTAGATTATGTTAATGAAATAATAGATAAATATACTACGGGAAGATTTTTAGGTATTTTTGGAGAAAAAACAGTTAATGTTTTAAAAGTTAATCTTGCTTTAGATGGTATATTACGAGAATAGGAGGATTATAAATGAGGGAAACTCGTCCTAATCCACAGGAAATATTAAAAGAAATAAATAAGAATGAAAAAGATAGTAAAAGAGGAAAACTTAAAATTTTCTTTGGATATGCTGCTGGGGTTGGGAAAACATATGCAATGTTAGAAGCGGCACATTCAGCAATTGCTATGGGACTAGATGTTGTAGTTGGATATATTGAGCCTCATACAAGACCAGAAACCCTAGCACTTTTAGAAGGATTAGAATTATTACCTAATTTAGAAGTAGCATATAGAGGATTGGTATTAAGGGAATTTAATTTAGATTTAGCTTTAAGTAGAAAACCAGATTTAATCATTGTGGACGAGTTAGCTCATACCAATGTTAAGGGACTTAGACATGAAAAGAGATATAGTGATATAGAGGAATTATTAGATGCTGGCATAGATGTTTATACTACTCTTAATGTTCAACACATAGAGAGTTTAAATGATGTAGTGGCATCTATAACTAATATAGTTGTTAAAGAGAGAATACCTGATAGAATATTTAAAAATGCTTTTCAAATTGAATTAATAGATGTAGATCCATCTGTCTTGATTGAAAGATTAAATAGTGGAAAAATATATGTTAAAAATCAAGCAAAAAAGGCATTAAAAAACTTTTTTATAAGAGAAAACTTAGTTGCTTTGAGAGAGTTAGCCTTAAGAGAGACTGCTAATAGTGTAAATAAAGAGGTTATGATAAATAAAAATGAAAATTTTTATCATACTAATGAGCATATATTGGTATGTTTAAGTTCTTCCCCTTCAAATAGTAAAGTAATTAGAACATCAGCAAGAATGGCAGAAGCCTTTCATGGAAAGTTTACTGCTTTATTTGTTGAAACAACTTCATCAAGAGAATTAAAAGAAGGAAATATTGAAAGGTTAAGAGAACATGTTAAATTAGCAAAAGATTTAGGGGCTAAAATAGAAACAGTTTATGGAGATGATGTTGCATATCAAGTTTCAGAGTTTTCTAAGATTAGTTCAGTTTCAAAAGTTATAATAGGGAGAACAAAGAAGAAAAGACATCTATGGTCAAGATTTGGTATTGTAGACAGATTAATAGAATTAGCTCCAGAGCTAGACGTTTATATAATACCAGATGAAGAAGAAAATGTAGAAGATATAAATAAAATTTGCTTAAATAAAGAAAAAATAACAATTAAAGATTCTTTAAAAACTTTGGGGATTTTAATTATTACAATTATTATAAGCTTATTCTTTGAAAATTTAGGTTTTAGTGAAGCTAATATAATAATAGTATTTATTTTAGGTGTTTTAATTATAGCAAAGGAGACTTATGGAAGAATATATGGAGTTATATCTTCCTTATTTAGTGTTTTACTTTTCAACTTTTTCTTCACGGAACCTAAATTTACTTTTAATGCTTATGATTCAAGCTATATATTTACGTTTTTTATAATGCTTGTATCAGCTTTAATAACTAGTACTCTTACAAATAAAGTTAAAGTACAGGCTAATAAATCAGCAATAACAGCATATAGAACAAATATTTTATTAGAATCTAGTAGTGAGCTTGGAAGATGTTCAGATTTAGAAGAAATTATTTTAAAGTCTCAAGAGCAAGTTAGTAGATTAGTAAAAAAACCTGTAGTAGTTTATAAGGCGAAGAATAGTCAAATTGAAAATATATATAATTATAAATTCAAAGATGGAAGTGAATTAAGTGATAAATATATTAACTTAGACGAACAGGGAGTAGTACTTTGGGTTATCAATAATAGAAAATATGCTGGAAAGGGTACAGAAACATTGCCTGGAGCTAAAGCTATGTATATTCCTGTATTAGGACAAGAGGATATAGGCATAGTAATAGGGATAATTTTAGAAGAAGGAGAGGAATTAGAGGAAGGAGAAAAATCCTTACTAATTGCAATGATAAATCAAGTATCTTTTGTCATAGATAATTATATTTTAGAAGAAGCAAAGAAGCAGGCTTTAATGCAAGCTGAGAATGAAAAATTTAAAGCAAATTTATTAAGGGCTGTTTCTCATGATTTAAGAACACCCTTAACAAGTATATCTGGAAGTGCAAGTTTGCTTTTAAATAATAATTTTGACGAAGAAACTAAAAGAAAGTTAACATTAGATATATATGATGATTCAATTTGGTTAATAAACTTAGTTGAAAATTTACTTTCTGTTTCAAGAATAGATAATGGAAATATAAATTTAAATAGAGAAGCTCAATTAGTAGAAGAAATTATTTTAGAGGCTTTGCAACATGTTAATAGAAATGCCTGTGACTATAATATAGAAATTGATTTGAAAGATGAATTGTTAATGGTTAATGCTGATGTAAGACTTATAATACAAGTAATAATAAATATTGTTGATAATGCAATAAAGTATACAGAAAAAGGATCAAATATAAAAATAAGTGCCTTTTCAAAAGGAGATAATGTAATAATTGAGATAGCAGATAATGGTGTAGGAATTAGTAAAGAAGATAAGGAACATATATTTGATATGTTTTTTACATCTAAGAAAAATATTAGTGATAGTAGAAGAGGATTAGGGTTAGGATTAGCATTGTGCAAATCAATTATAAATGTACATGAAGGAGAAATATATGTTAGAGATAATAAACCTAGGGGAACTATAATTGGCTTTAGTTTGCAGAGATTTGAGGTGAATAATAATGAAACCAGCAATTTTAGTTATTGAAGATGAAAAAGCCATAAGAAATTTTGTAACAGCTACATTAGAAATAAATTCATACAAGTGTCATACGGCTTTTAATGGTTCACAAGGAATGATTTTAGCAATATCAAAAAGACCAGATATTATAATACTAGATTTGGGACTACCTGATATGGATGGCATAGAAATAATTAAAAAAGTAAGAGAATGGTCAAATTGTCCAATAATTGTAGTTAGTGCAAGAAGTGAAGATAGAGATAAAATTGAAGCTTTAGATTTAGGAGCTGATGATTATTTGACTAAACCATTTAGTGTAGATGAGTTAATGGCTAGAATAAGAGTTGCTATAAGAAAAATGAACTATGATAGAAATAATACACAGGAAATACAAGAGTTTGTAAATGGAGACTTAAAAATTGATTATACTTCAGGATGTGTATTTTTAAATGAAGAAGAGATACATTTAACTCCAATTGAATATAAATTACTATGTTTACTTTCTAAAAATGTTGGAAGAGTTCTTACTCACAATTATATATTAAAAGAAATTTGGTCTAGCACTTGTGAAAGTGATATTCCTTCATTACGAGTTTTTATGGCAACTTTAAGAAAAAAATTAAGCAAAAAGGCTATGGATACAAATTATATACAAACCCATATAGGGGTTGGATATAGGCTACTTAGAATTCAAGATAAGGATAGTGAACTTTAATATGAGTATTATAATTTCAAAGTGTTTAATAGATGATTTAATAGAACAAATTGAGTTTATAATGAAAAAGGTAGAGGGATTAAAAGAGAGTACCTATATAAAAGAATCTCTAAAGAAAGCAAGAAAGTATATTTGCTCTAGAGAATATGATAAGGCTGAATTATTATTAAAAAATGCTTTAATAATTAATAGTAGTTCAGCAGAAATAGAAAACTTACTTGGAGTAATTGAAGAAAAAAGAGGAAATGTTTTGTTAGCACAAAGATATTATAGGGCAGCATTAGCCTTTGAACCTTGTTATTTACCTGCTGATAACAATTTAAAGAGAACTGTTTTTTATAATAGTGGTATATCAAAATTTGATTTGGGATAAATGAGTTAAGAGAGATCTCCTATATATTAAATTAGTTATTTAATATATAGGAGATTAATTATTGGAAGTTTGTTAATAAAACTAATTTTAAGTATTATAATAATTTTTATATAGCATATTTATTGATAGATTAAAAAATGAAAATGTTTAAAAATAGTATAGAGATAGTTGTTTTATTTTTAACAAAATACTTTTGGTATGATAAAATTAATCTGAAATTTTTAAACAAAGGATGTCATAATATGAAATATAAAAGATATTTTATATCACTTGTACTTATTTTAGCTATGGTAAGTATTGCAGAAATTACAGGGGAAAGAGAGATAATATTTCCAGAGGTGGCCGCTTTAGTTGTGGGATCTTGGGTTTTAGAAAAGCAACCTTGGAAGGTTAGCAAAGTAGGATTAGTAGGTCTTATGACACTATGTTCTATAGTAGGGGTATTTATTGTAAGATATGTTAACTTAGGGTTAACTATGGAAGTTTTAATAGGATTAGTTTTTACTGGGCTTATATTAAAGCTATCAAAAACAACTCTTGTGCCAATTATTTCAGCTTGTATTTTACCTATTGTACTTAGAACTGAGACTTGGGTTTATCCAATATCAGTATTTATACTTACTATACTTATAGTTTCAATTAAGTATTTTATAGAAGATTATGGAGTAAGTGAAGAGGTAAGAGAAGAATTTAAAGAAGAAATTGCTAAACTTGAAAGAAATACTTCACTTAGAAAAAAAGAATTTATTAGATTATTTAAGATATTTATTACTGTGGGTATTTTAACATATTTTTCTGTTAAATTTAATATTACTTTATTAATAGCACCACCTTTAATAGTTGCTTTTATAGAACTTACAAATGAGCATTGTAAATTTAGGCAGCGTTCAAAAAGTTTATTATTCTTGTTTATTGTTGTAGCTATTTTAGGATTTATATTTAGAATTGGATTTAACGAATATTTAGGACTGCCTTTATGGCTTTGTACTATTTTCCTATTAATTAGTTTATTTATATGTCTTGAAATATTTAATATGTACTTTCCACCAGTTGCAGCAATTGCTGTTTTGCCAATGCTATTAACTAGTAAACAAGTAATGTTTTATCCATTTCAAATTGCTATAGGATGCTTTATATTTATAACTATTGCTATGATTTTTTTTAGAGAAGAAAAATGTATTGTTGACACTTTTAAGAATTAAAATAAATTTATTAAAAAAATAATTGGTCATAGAAATTTATGACCAATTACTTTTTTAGAGATTTTTATTATTATAGTTAACTATAAAGTATAGTCCTTCTAGCTTATTTAGAATCATCATCATGAACTTCTATATCTATTACTCCTATTGTTTCACTTGTAACTTCTTCTTCAGCTTTTTCTATTTTTTCAAGTTCTGTATCAATTTTATTATCAATATTTGAAATTTGTTTTTTTAGTACATTGTTTTCATATCTTCTATATATTAACCATGCTAAGAATCCAAATATAATAGGACCAGAAATTTGGAAGATTACAGCAACATAATCTTTATTTTCTGAAGTAAGAGGTTGTATTATTGTAAATATATTAGCAAAACCAACTGTTAATGTTACTATGATAGACCAAACTAAAGCGCTCTTATAATTTTTATATACTTCAAAAGGTTTTACAATTTCTTTTTTCTTCTTGAAGAATGAAAAAGCAAAGGATAAAAACATATAAGGTAATGTCATGGCTACATTCCCCATAAGTATTAAATAGTTAAAGAATTTAGATGAATCTTCGCCACCCATTGAGCAACATAAAACAAATATAATTACTGTTATACATTGAATCCACATAGCTGTAGCTGGCATATTTTCTTTGTTTAATCTTGTCCATTTTTCAGGCCAAATATCCTTAGGAGTACCTTCTATTAATTGTTTTAAAGGAGAGTAGCTTAAAGCGAAGAATGCACCTATAAGTGCTAAAAACATTGAAAGTCCTATAAATCTAGCAAAGAAGTTACCTAACATTGTACAAGCATTAGCACTTAAGCCAATTGCTTCTCCTATGTAATAACCAAGATAATTTACTACAATATATGCTATATTTGCCATATTTACATCAGGACCAGTTAAGTCTCTATTCCAATTAACAAAGAAACCAATACATAAAATTCCTATTGCATAACCAATAACAATTACAAAGGCAGAAATTTTTATTCCTTTAGGGAAATTCTTTTTAGGATTTTCAGTTTGGTCAACTAATCCACCAACTACTTCTATTCCACCATAAGCAAATATTGCAAATACAACGAAGCCAAGTACGCCTAAAGGGGATTGATATGCAGGGTTTGGAGAATGTATGAACTGTTCAATATTAAAACCTTGAGCTGATTCAAAACCATTGCTTGCTAGTACGAAAAAACCACCAAGAATTAAAACTACATTAGCTAAGGCAACAACTGTTCCTCCTATGGATGTAATTTTTGAAATTTTATTTAATCCTTTAGAAGAAATAAATGTTATTGTTATTAGTAATATTATAGCTAGCACAGCCATTGCACGAGGGCCTGTTAAACCAAATATATTCCAAGTGGAAGTTGTGTCTTTACCAAAAAATACATTAGATAAAGGAATCCATATAGATGATGATACAGATACCATCCATATTAGATTTGAAGAAAACCACATAAAGGTTACTATAAAAGCAAACTTAGGGTTTACTGATTTAGCCATCCAAGAATATATTCCTCCCTTTTCTTTTCTAAAGGCAGCACCATATTCAGCCATCATAAAAGCATAAGGAATAAAAAATAAAATAGCTGACATTATATACCATATGATTCCGCTATAACCCATTAAATAAAAGGTTCTTGGCATATTAGTAAAGCCATAAACAGATGTAAAGATCATAAGGATTAAGGCTGTTAGGGTTAATTTACTTTTTTCTTTTGATTCCATATAAAATCACCTCTCATATATACTTTTAAAGCCTTATTTTTCTTAAGTATACAAATAATACACATTAAATTAAAGTAAAGTATGTTAATAAATTAATGGTTTGTTAATAAAAAGAAGGAGAAAATATCTGTAAAAGAATATATTTTTATAAAATAAGTAAATTTTAAATGGTTTTCATATAAAAGTAATAAATTTACCAAAATTTATAAAATTAATTAAAGTGTATAATTTTGAGTTTAATTTATATTATTTACTATTAAAGTAGGGGTTAATGTAATAGATATTAAATAATATATAAAAATTATTTTAAATAAATAGAAATTTGAGATTTAATTATAATAAACTGACAATTTAAGATTTGTAATCATATAATTTATATATATGTAATTTTTAGGTGATTTAATGTCATTAAAAAATCAAAGATATTTATGGATTTTAGGAGTAGTATATTTTTTTATAGTAACTATAGTTTTTCTTATAGAAGGTTCATATTTGGGGTGGCTTAGTATAATAAATTCTTTTCTATTAGGTATTACTGTTTTTAAGGTGAAGAAAAATTTAAAAGATACATAGGTATTTTTTAGAGTAAACTATCTTATTAGAAAATATAATTTCATAAATAGTTAATATATGCTAGGAATAAAGAGAAGGGAAGTACACAAACTATTTTTGAGGTGATATTAATGAGTAAAAAAAATAACAACAAAAAACACATAAATCATAATCCTCAAAGTGAAAGTGTAAAAGCTGTTTTTGGAGAACCAAAAGCAAAGGGAGATGAATTCACTCCAAAAACTTTTAAGTAGACTAAGAGTTCTCTCCAAAAAAATTAATAGTAATCCTTAATCATATAAGAAAAGGTAACTTATAGTAAGTTACCTTTCCTTATATTAAAGTTAATTAGAAGAATCAGAAGAGTTATCTTCTAGATAAGTATAGGTATTTCTTCCTCTTGTTTTAGATATATATAGTGCTTTATCAGAAAATTTAATTGCATTTTTCAGATCATTTTTAGTATATGTAGTATATATTCCAATACTAAAGGTTACATGGTCTGAAGTCTTTGAATATTTATGTTTTATATTTAAATTATCTAAATTTTCTTTGATTCTTTTAGCGTAGTTAATAGAAGAATACTTAGAAGCACCTTTTAGTAAAACACAAAATTCTTCCCCTCCATAACGTGCAACTATATCTTCTTTACGAGAGTTTTTTTCAAGTACAGAGGCTATACTTTTTAGTATAAAATCACCAGCTTGATGACCATAATTATCATTATAAAGTTTAAAATAATCTACATCTATCATTAGAAAAGAAATAGGCAAATCTTTTTCTTTTAAATTATTTATGTAAGAGTCTAAAAAACGCCTGTTATAAATATTGCAAAGCCCATCTTTTAAAGAATCTAATTTTGAATCCCTAGCTTTTTTTAAGTAAAAAAGCACTAATAGAATAGAGGTTAAAAATAGAATTATCAAAATAATAATGGTCTCTTTTAAAAATGGTAATTCGTGATTGTTTATAATTTTATTATCTATATAATATTTAAATTCATAGTTATTTATATCATTTATTGAAGTTTGTTTTTCATAATATTTATTTATTAAAGAATCTACCTGCTTATTATCATTTAGTTTTCTATAAATTGATATTCTTTCGCTGATAGAAAAAAGTGAAACATAAGAAGCACCTTCATTATCAGCTAATTTTTCTAGTTTTGAAAAGTAGTCTAATGCTAGATCAAAATCTCCAATACTTTTATAGTACATACCATAAGAACGAGTTTTAATCATTTCTAATTCAGAATATATAACATCTTTATTTTTAATCTCTAATTCTTCTATTTCAGAAATATAGTTTGGTACTAAATCAAGATTATTTTCTGATATTGCTTTTATTATTAAATAGGAATCTAAAAGGATTTTTAAGTCTTCTAAATCATTTTCAGGGCCATAATAATAAGAGTTAGATGCCTTTGCTATTGTAGAGTTAAAATCAGTCATATCATTTACAGCAAAATAAGTTTCAGCTAAGTTTAATAAAGTATATTCTTTAAGGTAAGAATCTTCATTCCTAAATAATAATGATGAATCTAGCATTTTATCTAAAATATTAGTAGCAGTAACATAGGCCCCCATATATCTATAAGCAGATGTCATGTTTAGTTTAATAATTATCTTTGACTCTTTATCAGCATATTTAAAGGCTTCTTCATAATAAGATAAAGCATTTAAAAATTTTTCTTGTTGAAGATTTATTATAGCTAAATAATTATAAATTTCGAACTTTAAATTATCAGGTAAACTATAAAACATATCTTTATTATCTATAATTGAATAAAGTTTATTTTCAGAATCTTTAAAATTTCTTTTTTTCATCTCTAATTTAGATTCATATAAAATTACATTAGTTTTTTTTATATATTTTTCATTTTTTTTATTTACTTTAAATTTATAAAAAGAAAATATAAATAAATTAATAACTATTAAAAAAATTAATAAAATTAAAAAATATTTCTTTTTTCTATTTTTCATAAATGCTCCTAAATTTCGTAAAAGTTAGAATTTATGTTTTTCATTAACATATAACAAAAAAAAGTATACCATAAATATTAAATAAATGTATATAAGATGAATAAATCATTAAATATAAAAACATTAAACTCACTTTTGATATTGTTTACATTATTACCAATAAATGGTAAAATAATGAAGGAGTTAAGCTAAGGGGGGAATTTTATGTTTAGCAAAAAGACTATTGCTAATATATTAAGTATTGCTTTATTTTCAAATATTGTAATTAATAATTTTAGCATTAACGAAGTTTTAGCAAATGTAAAAAAAGTAAAAATTGAAGATGGTGTTTTTTGGGCAAATAATCCTGAAAAATTTGAAGACAATCGGGAAAAAGCACATGCTACTTTAATGCCTTTTAATAGTATTGAAGAAGCATTAAATAATCCTAACTACTCTGATTATTCTAATTCAGAGAATTATATGTCTTTAAATGGAGAATGGAAATTTAATTTAGTAGAAACTTATGATAAAGATATAAAAGATTTTTATAAAACCGATTTTGATTCTAGTTCATGGAATACTATACCTGTTCCATCTAGTTGGCAATTGCATGGATATGATCAGCCAAGGTATAATGATACAGCTTATCCTTGGGAATATCAAGATAATATACCAGAACCGCCTGATGTACCAACAGACTATAATCCAATTGGATATTATAAGAAAAAATTTACTATTCCTGAAGGATGGGATAATAAAGAAGTTTTTGTATCATTTCAAGGAGTTGAATCTGCATATTACTTATATATAAATGGAGAATATGTGGGTTATAGTGAGGATTCATTTACTGGACACGATTTTAATATAGGAAAGTTTTTAAAAGAGGGAGAAAATGAAATATCTGTAAAAGTTCACAGATGGAGTGATGGAAGTTGGTTAGAATCACAAGATATGATAAAGCTTAGTGGGATATTTAGAGATGTGTTCTTATATTCTACACCTAAAGCTCATATAAGAGATTATACTTTAGTTACAGATTTAGATGATAAATATAGAGATTCTAATTTGAATGTTGAAATTGATATTTCTAATTATGGTATTAAAGCTGGAAAATATAAAATAAAAGGTATTTTATATGATGAAAATAAAAAAATAGTAAATGAAGATATTAGTGAATTTGAATTAAATGATGAAGAAAATGTATTACTTTCTATTAATACTAGAGTTGAAAATCCTAAAAAATGGACAGCGGAAACTCCTAATTTATATACTTATGTAATTGCTTTAGAAAATGAAAATGGTGAAGTGGTAGAAACTATAAGTAACAAGTTTGGATTTAGAAAAATAGAAATTAAAAATAATCAAGTATGTATAAATGGACAGCCTATATCATTTAAAGGAGTGAATAGGCATGAATTTTTACCTGATACTGGTAGAACACTTACGGAAGAAAGTATGATAGAAGATATAAAGCTTATGAAAAAAAATAATATAAATGCAGTAAGGTCATCTCATTATCCTAATGATCCAAGATGGTACGATTTATGTAATGAGTATGGACTATATGTTATGGATGAAGCTAATTTGGAAACTCATGGAAGATTAGATGATATTCCTCAGAGTAGACCAGAATGGACCGAGGCGGTTATAGATAGACAGAGATCGATGTTAGAGAGATCAAAAAATGAAACAAGTATAATAATGTGGTCATTAGGAAATGAGTCAAGTGGAGGGGAAAATTTTGAAATAGCTGCAAAGTGGATAAAGGAAAATGATCCTACTAGATTAGTTCATTATGAAGCGGAGAGGACTGTAGGAGACGTATATAGTAGAATGTATAGAACTATAGAAGAAATGGAAGCCTATGCAAATGATCCTGATAATAAAAAGCCATATATACAATGTGAATATGCTCATGGAATGGGAAATAGTATAGGTAATTTACAAAAATATTGGGATGTCTTTGATAAATACGATATAATGCAAGGTGGATTTATATGGGATTGGGCTGATCAAGCTATAAGAATGAAAGATAAAAACACAGGTGAAGAATTTCTAAGTTATGGTGGCGATTGGGGAGATAGTGAATTTACGGATGGGAATTTCTGTGCTAATGGCTTAGTTTCAGCTGATAGAACAGTTCAACCTGAACTTCAAGAAGTAAAAAAGGTTTATCAAGAAATAGAGATAGAGGATATTGATATTTTAAATGGTAAAGTAAAGATAGTAAATGAACATTTATTTACTAATTTAAATAAATACAAAGGAAAATGGGAGTTAAGAGCCGATGATAATATATTACAAAATGGGGAGTTAGATATTTCTGTTGATCCATTAAGTAGCAAGGAATTTACGATTCCATTTAAAAAGCCAGAACTTAGTCCAGGGGTTGAGTATTGGTTAAATATAAGTTTTGAATTAAAGGATGATGAGCCTTGGGCTGAAAAAGGATATGTAATATCAAAAGAACAATTTAAACTTCCTTTTGATAATGAAATGGAAAAAGGAATTGATTTAAATTCAATGAATTCAATAGAACTTAAAAATGATGAAAATAATGTGCAAATTATAGGTGATGGATTTAAGGTTTCTTTTGATAAGAAACTTGGTGCTTTAGAATCATATAAAATAGATAAAGAAGGGAATGAAATTGAGCTTATAGAAGAACCTATAAGACCTAATTATTGGAGAGCACCTAATGATAATGACAAAGGATTTGGTGCTGAAGAAAGATTTGATACTTGGAGATATGCAGGTGCAAATGCTAAAGTAGAAAATCTAGAAGTTATAGAAGTAGGAGATAAGGCTGTAAAAGTAAATGTAGACTTTATATTACCAACTAATATAGAATCTAAACTTAATGTTGAATATATTGTTTATGGAAATGGAGAAGTTTCTGTAAATAATACACTTAATGCTTCTAAAGGTCTTTCAGAAATACCAGAAATAGGAATGATGCTTAAACTTCCTAAAGAATTTGATAGTATTACTTGGTATGGAAGAGGACCAGAAGAAAATTATATAGATAGAAATACTGGGTATGATATTGGTGTTTATAACAAGAATGTTAAAGATTTCTTCTTCCCATACTTAGAACCATCCGAAACAGGAAATAGAACAGATACAAGATGGGTAACATTAACTAATAATAATGGAGTAGGATTAATGGCATCTGGAATACCTAGTATAGAATTTAATGCATTACAGTATACTCCAGAAGAACTTTCATCCGGTAAACGTCATCCACATGAGTTAGCAAAAGAAGATAGTATAGTTTTAAGAATTAATCATAGACAAATGGGTGTTGGAGGAGATAACAGCTGGGGAGCAACTCCACATAGAGAATTTATGAATGAATCTGGTAAAATATATAATTATTCTTTTAAAATTAAAGGTATCGACAAAAGTTCTTCTCCAATGGAAATAAGTAAAAAGAATTTAAAGGAAGATTTAATTAAGGATATTAAAATTGATGGTGTTAGTTTAAGGGGCTTTAATGAAAATATTACAGAGTATAACATAGATTACTTAGAGAAAACATTGGAAAAACCTCCAGTAATAGAAGTTGTAAAAGCTAATGATAATATAGATGTAGAGGTAGAAAATGTATATACAATACCAGGAAAAGCAACCATTAAGGTTAATCATAAGGATGAGCTTTTAAATAAAATTTATACTAAAGAATATGTTATAAATTTTGGAACACATAATGTGGAATATCTTTCAGATATAAGTTGGAAAAGCGCAACTTCTGGCATGTATGAACCTGTAAAAGATAGGTCTGTAGTTAATAATCCATTAGTGTTAAAAATTGATGGAGAAATAAAAACTTTTGATAAAGGTGTGGGAGTAAACTCAAACTCAGAAATAGTAGTTGATTTAAAAGGAAAAGGTTATGAAAAATTTGAAGCTTATGTTGGCATGGATAGAGGAGTAAGTGGATATGGATCTTCTATAGTAGCTAGAGTTGAGGTTGATGGCAAGGAGGTATTCAATAGTGAGAAAATATATAGTACTTCTAATTGTCATAAGGTTGAAGTAGATTTAAAAGGTGCTGAAAAATTAGCATTATATATTGATGACTATGACAATAATATTAAGTATGATCATGGAAATTGGGCTGATGCTAAATTTATAAAAGCTGAGGCAAATAAAGATACTTCCTTAAAAGCTTTAAAAGTAAATGGAGAAAATTTAAAAGGGTTTAACACAAATACTTTTGAATATGATGTGAACCTTTCAAAGGATTCTCATATACCTAAGATTGAAGCTATTGCAATGAATGAAAATTCAAAAGTGTTTATTGAAGATGCATTAAGTATTCCTGGCACAAGTTATATTAAGGTTATTTCAGAGGCAAGCACTATGAAAACTTATAAAATAAACTTTGAATTAAATGGAAATTCTACAGAAGATGATGAGAAGCCTGGAGATGTAGAAAAACCAAATGATAATGACTTAGATGAAAATAATAAGCCAGAAGATTCTGAGGGATTACCAAATACAGGACAAAGTGTTATTAACTTTGCTATTATTGGAATTATTTCATCTTTAGCAGGAGTAAAACTATTAAGAAGAAAAAATAAATAATTAAAATTTTAGTTTTTAATAAGCCTTTCTAAATTTTAGAAAGGCTTTTTTATATAATCTAAATTAATAAAAAGTCATAAAAGTGATAAAAAGTTAACATTAAAGTTACTAAAATAAAATTGATGAATGGTTAACTTTTTTGTATTTTGATAATATTTTTTTGATAATTTATATAAAAATTTAAGTTTAATAATGAAATTAAAGGAAAATTTTAGAATTTAAATTATGGTATATTTTAAATGAAATTAATGGATACTAAAGATGAAAATGTTTTTATCTTAGGATAATTGGGAATTAAGCTAATTGACTTAGTATATTCAGGTTTATATAATCAAATACGTCATTGAGAAAAAATATATAGGTAAGGTGATAAAATGTCGAAAAAAGTAAAAGTGATATTTACCATATTATTAGCATTATTAGTAGTTGGAGGATTAAGCAAAATATTCTTAAGTAAACATAGCAGTGAATATGCTTATAATATAGGTGATACAGTAAAAATTAAGGATCAAAGTTTAGTAGTAAATAGTGTTAAAACAAGTATGGGTGAAGGAAATGATAAACCAAAAGAGGGAAATGAGTTTCTTATTTTAAATTTAACTCTTAAAAATAATGGAGATTCAGAATTAAATTATAATCCATATAGTTTCCAAATTGAAAATGCCAAAGGCGAAATAAAAGATAGAACATTTACTGCGATTGATGGTAAGGAAGCTTTAGATAAGGGAACACTAGCACCAGGAGAAGAGGTTACAGGAACTATAGTAGTTCAAGAACCTATAGGAGCTAAGGATTTAAAGTTAAATTATGTTCCAAATATATTTAAAAAAGATGTAGCAACAGTTAAACTATAATATTCGACATTTATATACAGCAAAATTTATACTAATAGATTATATTTAAAATACAACAAAATATTTAGCATTTAAAAAGGTAATATTTATTAATATATTACCTTTTTATTTACATTTTTTTAAAAATTATGTTGACTAAGTGCAGAGTTTAAAATATAATAAAGTTAATTCATATAAGAATACTAAGAATTAACTTTCATAATATGAAAAGCTGTGATTAGAAAAGTAGAATTAATTTCTTTATTCAGAGAGAGTCTTCTAGGCTGAAAAAGACTTTAAAGAATTTTTTCATGAGTGCATCTATGAGCTTGTTTCCAGAAATAATCTTAGGTTAGAGTAGGGGAATGCGGGTATGCCCGTTATAGCAGAGTGGTATATTTGTACCTAAAGAGATTTTGTAGTTTAATTTAGCTTACTACTTAAAATCAGAGTGGAACCGTGGAATTTTACTTCTGCCTCTGTATAGGGGGTAGAAGTTTTTTTATTTATAAATAATTCTTTACATGAAAGTATTAAATAAAAAGGGGGGATAAATTGTGAAGAAATTATTTAATAATCTTATTTTTAAACTTGTTTTAGGTGTTATATTAGGAATAATAATAGGCACATACTCTTCAGAGGGGCTTATGTCAACAATTGTGACAATTAAGTATGTATTGGGACAAATTATATTTTTCTCTGTTCCACTTATTATTTTAGGATTTATAGCTCCATCTATTGCTAAATTAAAAGATAACGCAAGCAAACTATTAGGATATGCTGTTTTAATAGCTTATTTATCTTCAGTTTTTGCTGCTATTCTTTCAATGATTGCAGGATATGCATTAATACCTAAATTATCTATAGTATCTAATATAGCATCATTAAAGGAATTACCAGAACTTATATTTAAATTAGATATACCACCAGTTATGAGTGTAATGAGTGCGTTAGCTTTAGCATTACTTTTAGGATTAGCTGTTGGATGGACAAAGGCTGATTTAGTAGAAAAGCTTTTAGATCAATTTCAAGCTATAGTACTTAGTATTGTAAATAAAATAATAATACCAATATTACCATTTTTCATAGCAACTAACTTTGCAGCTTTAGCTTATGAAGGAGGATTAAGTAATCAACTTCCTGTATTCTTTAAAGTTATATTAATTGTATTATTTGGTCATTTTATATGGTTAACAATTTTATATTTAATAGGTGGAGCAATATCAAAAGAAAATCCATGGGAAGTTGTAAAGTATTATGGACCAGCATATCTTACTGCAGTAGGTACAATGTCAAGTGCAGCAACATTACCAGTAGCTTTAGAGTCTGCAAAGAAATCAAAGGCTTTAAGAGAAGATATAGTGGATTTTGCAATACCATTATGTTCAAACATACATTTATGTGGTTCAGTTCTTACAGAAGTATTCTTTGTAATGACAGTATCTCAAATTTTATATGGTAAGATTCCGAGTTTACCAACTATGATATTATTTATAGTATTATTAGGGGTGTTTGCAATCGGGGCACCAGGAGTCCCTGGGGGAACAGTAATGGCATCATTAGGTTTAATAATTAGTGTATTAGCCTTTGATGAGGCTGGGACAGCTCTTATGTTAACAATATTTGCTCTTCAAGATAGTTTTGGAACAGCATGTAATGTAACTGGTGATGGAGCAATAGCTCTTATGCTGACAGGTATAGCAAAGAAAAAGAACTTATAATACAAAAAGGTGTACTTTTATAGTACGCCTTTTTATTTTTAATTAAATAATAGGGATTATACATGAAATTAAGGGGGTAAAAATAATCACTTTAAATCAATAGATATATAATTTGTGTAATTTTAAAAACTAATAAATAATGTGTTTAAATTCACAAAAATACAAGATTTGACTAAAATAAATAGTAAGAGAATTTATAAATAAGTGTATATTTTTATAATTATTTATAGAATTTAACTTTAAAACATGAAGATTAATATGAATATTTTATACTAGTTTTATATTTATGAAAGGAGGTAATTATCAGCTTTAAATAGGTTGATAAGTATTTATGCGAAGTAGAGTTAATAAAATAAATAATCGTACAGTTGCTGCTTTAGGAATAAAAAGTTTAGATGAAAATTTAGAGAAAAGTATAGTTAATATAATAAATTGTAATCCAGAATATATTATTTTAGGGTGTAGTGAAATTCCTTTTACAGAAAGAATTTTGAAAGCTTTAAACAATGCTAATTGTCCTAAGATTTTAATACTTACCTTTAACTATAGGTTTAGAAATCAAAGAGAGATAGTTAATGAAATTAAATTTATGAAAAATTTCCCTGAAAATAATATAGCAATTATATTAAATTCAGTAAATGATTCTAATTTTATCTTAACGGATAAAATTTGTTATATATCTTCAGGAAGTTTAAATAATAATGGTATAGCAAACAATGTAAATTCCTATGAAATAATGAATGACAAAGATTGTAATTATAAATTATGGGAATCAGAAATCTTTGATTTTATAAATAAAGAAATAATAAATTACAGGAGTAATAATCAAAGGGAGCAAATAGAATACATTTTAAAGGAACTTAAAAAAAGGTTGTTTATCAATATTTCTAATAATTCCAATATATTAAATGAGGAGTATATATACATTCTTCTAGATATATTAAATAGCATAGATAGATTTATTATGATAGGAACTGATGTTTATCAATATTTTGATAGGGATTTTTTAGACATAATAAAGAGTAATAAAAAAATATTAGCTAAAATAAATTCCATAAGAAATGAATTATTTAGAATACTTTTAAACATCAATGAAGGAAAGAATGATATTAATAACAAGATTTTTAATTGCTTAAAAAATGAATTTTTAGTTCTTTTAGAAGAATTAGAGGAGTTAATAAATTTAAGAGAAAATAAATATCATAATTCTATTATGTCATGGAGAAAGGATGAAAGTATAAGCTCATTTTTATCAGCTAATAATACAATTAATAATTCTTTGATTAGGAAATTCTATGAAAGAATTATTTTAAATTGTGAAAGATAAGGAGTAGTGATAAAAGTGAGTAATGTAAAGAATAAATTTGCACTAGGAAATTATACAAAGGGAGCGGTTAAGAGTTTTGAAAAGAATATAGTTAGCGAAAGGGATTATTTAGAAAAGATAAAGAAAAATAAATAAAGTGTTTACTCTAATAAACAATAATAATTAATTTATTATTGTTTATTTTTTTATAAGTATATTTTTAGCTTATAATATAAATATAAAACTTAATTATAGTATTATTCTAGAATTTACTATAAAAATAGTATAAGTTTTTGACAAGAGGTGATAAAACATGTGGAAGAAACAAATTATGTATCTTAAAATGTTTTTGATAGTGGTAATTTCTATACTAATATTTGTTTTATTATTTGGAAAAGAAAATCTTTTTATTGGATTAGCCGCTGTTATTACAGTTACTACAATGTTTGGAGAGGATTATACAATAAATCCAATACATCATACATTATACTTTACTGGAGTTGAACTTTTTGTAGGTTTAGGAGCATATTTTGCAGGATTAAATCCTATTTTAGGGGCCATAATGACTTTAATTGTATCATTCTTTATATACTTTTCTTTTACTTATGATACAAAGCCTACTAAAGCCTTAGGATTTATACAGTTATATTTATTTTTATTATATGAACCAGTTACAACTAGCGAATTACCAAAAAGAGTATTTGCTTTAGTTTTTGGTGGTATAGTCATAATGACACTTTACTATATCTTAGCTAGATATAATTTTAATAATATATTTAACAAATCAATAAAAGGGTGTATTAATTCATTAATTGAGAACTTAAATGAATTGATAAATACTGGTTGTATAGAAAAAAATAATAGTGAAAAGGTAGCTTTAATGATTAAAGAACTTGAGATAAAGGTTTATGAAAGATTGGAATTAGATAAAAATCAAGTTTATTCTATATATTCAAAAGATTTAATAGTAGTTTTTCTAAAGAGAGTATCAAGTCTTTCATCTGAAGCCATGAAGAGAGATGTTAATAAGGAACTTATTAAAAAGACCATTGAATTACTTAAAAATGTGCAAGACTTTATAGAGGATGGAAATAAGGAAAAGTTAAAAAATATACTAAATGAATATTATAATTATTTAGATTCTTTTAAATTAAGAGATGATTTAGATAGGTATAGCTATTACAATGCTAAATTAAGTGTAAAGGAGTTTTTACAAGGACTTAATGTGAAAGAAAATCAGATTGAAAGCTATTCAAATTATATTGCAAATTTTTTAAAAGCTTTAAAATCTAATTCAAATAATTTTAGAAAAAGCCTAAACATAAGATCCCTAAGATTTAATTTGGCAGTAAAAGCAGCCATAACATTGGCTTTTTCAGTATTTATAGTAAATTACTTTGAAATTTTTCAAGGTAAGTGGGCATTATTCACTATTTCCTTATTATTAATTCCCTATGCGGAACAAAGTAATAAGAAGGCAAAGGCAAGGGTTTTAGGAACTATAATAGGAGCAATTTTATTTAATGTAATTTTTTATTTTATTCAGTCAAATGTAATACTGATATTTGCTTTTATAGTTGTTTGTATATACTTAAGTATGTCTGTTGTTTCTTATAAAATTAGATGTATATTTATAACATTAAATGCATTATTAATGGCTGGGGTAATGGACCCATCACATACTCCTTATTATGTGCTAAGTGAATATAGGGTATTTTTTATCTTAATAGCATCTATAATTGTTGCTATAGTAATGAATTATATTTTCCCTTATAAAATGAAGGATGAAACTAATAAAGCAATAAAATTATATGTTTATTTAAATGAGAGAATACTAGATGGTTTAATAGAAGAAAATTCAGATAAGGAAAAATTAATATTATCTTTTTTTGAAAGTTATAGAATATGGAAGAAGATAAATTATAACAATAAAGAGATGAAATCAGAGCAAATTCAAGAGTTATTGATATTGCAAAATGATTTTGTATCAGATGTAAACTTCTTAATAAAAAGCCCTATGATACATAATAATAAAAGCTTATTTAAAAAGAGCTTTGAAGACTTTAAAAATTATACTAAGAAAAAAGACTTTGAAGATTTAGCAATAGAAGATTTAGAGAAGGCAAAAACAGAAGAAGAGAGATTAATACTTGTATTGCTTTATAAGCTTTTCTATGTGATAAAAGAGATGAGAAAGTTAAGTGATTTAATATGTAAAGAATAAAAATGGCATATATCAAAATATAATATAAAACTTACAAACATATTCCGAGAATTACTAGATTTCGCTAAGAATTTATAATTATTACTCCGAAGATATTACTAAAACTTCGAAACTTGCTTCGTTTCGAACAGTCTCAGTTTTTTTACGTAATATCTTCTCCATAATAATTTAAATTCTAAAGCTCATCTAGATATTCTCTTCATACTGTTTGTAAGTTTTATAAAAAGTTATTCTGATACAGCCTTTTTTATTCTTCTGGCAAAGTTAAATCGCAGGTTGAAAGCATATTAAGGGTTTCATTTACATCATGCTTAACTCCAGCAAGGATTACTAGGTCATTTTCCTCTAGAATTGTATTAGCATTAGGCATAAACTCATGGTCATCTCTTACCATTGAGAAAATCCTACATCCTGTAGGTAACTTACAATCCTTTAAGGCTTTACCTATATACCATTGGCTACTAACAAGTACTTCACGGATTATTATTTTTTCATCTTCTTCTACAGTATCATTAGTATCTCCATTAAGTGTAATTAATTTTTCAAATAGTATCGGGAAGAAGATACAAGTTATTACTGTGGTAACTACGAAAGCAGAGTAGTCTGCAGCAGTTATGTATCCTAAATTCAATGCCATTTGAGAACCAACTATAACTAAACTAAGCTGGGCTGTTAATAACATAGATGCTGCTAAGGAATTTCTCTTTCCATATTTCTTTTTAAGTAAAAGTGATGGAATGAATTTTACTAAGAAGAAAATTAGTATAAACAAAGGTATTTTAGCAATTGATTGAGGATTTTCAACAACTGCCTTTAAATCAACATTAACTCCTACCATTATAAAAAATATAGGAATTAAAAAACCATACCCAACCACATCTAATTGGTGAGAAATTTCTTCTTTGGCTTTCCCAACTATTAATGAAAATACCATACCAGCTAAGAATGAGCCTAGAATTATCTCAGAGTCTACTTTTTCAGCAACAGCAACAAGTACCAAAACAAGAACAAAGGCACCTCTTACGCTAAGGTGAAGGTTTTTAAAGGCAATAGTAGAAAAATCATGAACTTTAAATATAATCTTTGATAAGAAATATACTACTATAGCCACTGCAAATATTATTAAGAAAGTAAAACTCTTTAAGGTAATACCATTTACTGCAACAGAGGCCACAAAAGTAACACCTATTAAACTTACTAATTGAGTTATTATTCCAAAAACAAGTAAAGTTTGACCATAACTACTATTTATTATGTGTTTTGTTTTTAAAATAGGTACAAGTAATCCAGGAGCAGCAGCTGTAAATAGCAATGCAAAGAATATATACCCTTCTGAAATACCTGCAAATTTTAATGTAAATGATAAAATTATAGCTGTTATTATAGATACAATAAACATCTTTATACTAGTGAATAACTTAGAATCCTTTAAAAGTTCTCCCTCCTTAGGTTTAAGCTCATCAAAATCTATAGCAAGACCGCTTAAAAACATTAAATAAGCTAATCCTAAGTTTGATAAAAATAAAATCCAAATATCTGGTTTAATTATGTTTAAAAAACTTTTACCCAATAATATACCTATAAATATTTCCCCTACTTGATAAGGGATATTTACTCTTTTTAGCCTTGAAACTAAAAATGGAGTAAAAAAGGCTACTACAGATAAGATTAACAATGAATCATAATTTATAGTTTCATTCATAAATAAATCCTCTCTTTTCTTTAGTATTTTATATTAAATTTAAATAACTAAGTTCATATATAAGGATTTTTTCTCTTGAGTCATATTCATACTTATTAGGAATCTTTATTTCCTTCTTTAAAGAAAATGGAGTGTAGTTTTCTAAATAGTATATGTAATCATCAGAGGGATAATAAAGTATAATATCTACTGGTCTCTCATGATTAGATACAGAATCAAGAATATTTCCAACAACTTTTATAAATATTTGCTCTGAAAAGGGATTAAAAAAGTAAAATTTATTATCCTTTGAATCTATAGGATACCTTTCAGCAAAACAATTTATAAAATTTAATTTATCTTCCTTAACTTTATTTTGTGATAAATAAGATTTTTTATTTCCTAAGCATTCATTAAAAAAAAAGTTATTCATCTCTATTCCTGTAACTTTAATATTTAAAAAGTAATTTAAATAGAAATTAAGTCTTCCTTTACCACAGCCAAAATCGATTAAGGAATCTTCTTTAGAAAATTCATATTGAGAACACATAGCTTCTAATACATCATAAGATGTAGGTTCATATCTATTGTAATGTAGAGATTCATTAAATATTTTTTGTTCTCCAGAAGTTTTTATGTTTAGTAATTTTTCAAAATATTGTTCTTTCATTTTCTCCTCTTTCATAAAAATTTAGTATTTAAATTTACAATTATCAGTATAGTATTTTACCTTAAATAGGGCAAGGTAAAATTTAGGGTGAGGAATTCTTAGTTAATTGAAAATACTTTATGTAAATTAAACTAAAGAAGAGATAATAGATTTATAGAATGGAAATTTAATGTTGGTCAAATTTTTATAATTAGATACAATAGTAAATGAATGTTTAAATACATAGGAGGAGTTTTAATGAGAAGCAATTATCATACACATACATATAGATGTAATCATGCCACAGGAACTATTGAAGATTATGTTAAAGAAGCTATAAAAGCTAATATAGATGAAATTGGAATTTCTGATCACTTACCACATCCAGGTAAGAATATAGATAATTATCACAGAATGGCTTATGAAGATTTAGAGGATTACTTTGGAAAGATAGAAGAAGCTATAGAAAAGTATGGAGATAAAATATCAATAAAAAGATCCATAGAATGCGAGTATTTCCCAGACTTCGGATGGCTTTATGAAGAGCTAAAGGAGAAATATAAGGCAGATTATTTAGCTTTAGGAGTACATTTTTTCCCTTATAAAGGAGAATGGGTGTATGTTGGAACAATAGAATTAACGCCAGAAATCCTAATGATTTATGCTGATTTTGTAGTGGAAGCAATTAAGAGTGGATATTTTTCATATTTAGCTCATCCAGATTTATTTGGAATGACATATAGAAATTGGGATAAACATGCAGAAGAGGCCTCAAAAAGAATTTTAAAAGCTGCAGAAGAAATGGATATGCCTATAGAAATAAATATAAATGGAATGAGAAGAAATAAACTTTCTTATAATAATGGAGAAAGATATCAATATCCAATAAAAGAGTTTTGGGAATTATCTAAGGAATACAATGTTAAAAGAATAGTTGGAATTGATGCTCATAATCCAGAAGAAATGCATGATTTAGATATGGGGTTAAACTTTGCTAAAGAACATGATTTAACTATTATAGATAGATTAGAATTTAATAAATAAAAAAATAGGAGCTTAGTTAAGCTCCTATTTTTTATTTATATGTTGTTTTACTTGATGGCTCATTGGATTCATATGGAGTGTTTTCATTAGCTTTATTTTTAACTTTTTCATTATAATTATTTGAACATGGTGAGATGGAATCAGTTTTATGTTTCTTACAGTTTTTACTCATGATTTGGCCTCCTATTTATTGTGAGAAAGTTTTGATCTTTTAGTATATTTTTTACCACTTGAATGGGAACCTTTTTTATGACCATTTTCAATTCCTATTTCAGAACCAGCTTCTGAATACATTTTTCTTTTCTCAGCATTTGATTTAGGTCTATCTTTTAATCTGTTTTTATTATTATCCACCTTTTATTACCTCCTTAATATTTAGCTATATTTTTATTTAATATTGACTTTTAAATTAAAATACCATTAAAGCAGAACTTAATTATGGTTTAAAAATCAATATAGGTTTAAGATTTTAAATCTTGATAATAGCTTATCCATTTATATATTTCATATAACAGGCAAAAGGGTGAATTATATACGTTTTTTGGTAATAATAAAAAAGGCATGTATTAAAATAATTTTTAATAAAACTTACAAATATATTTTCATAGACATTATATTCATAATACTTGTAAGTTTTATTTTTATATTTTCATACAGCCCATTATTTTGCTATTTAAACTTTATACATGTAGGAGATGGAATAAATATATCATTTTTTAAAAGTTTTAGTGTTCCATCTGGATTTTTAAGATAAATTGTTAGGTTATCTGATTTTTCATTTGCAATGATTAAGAACTTATTACATGGACTGATTTCAAAATCCCTAGGGAAATCACCATGTGAACTATAGTGATTTATAAGTGATAAAGAACCAGTTTCTTCATTTATTCTAAAGGCTGATATTCCATTAAAGCCTCTGTTAGAAACGTATAGGAATTTATTACAAGGACTTATTTTTATTGCAGAACCAAAATTTTGTCCTCCAAAGCCATTAGGAAGTACATGAATATACTGAACTAATTTAAATCCTTCTTCTCCTAAATATTTTAATATAATGATTTCAGAACTATTTTCACATATAACATATGCAAACTTTCCATTCTTTGAAAATTCTATATGCCTTGGACCGCATCCTTTAGCACAATAAAAACTTAGATTTTCAATGTAACTTAAGGTATTATTAGAATTAATTTTAAAAAGTTCTATTCTATCCATACCTAAATTTACAGCACATATAAATTTATTATCTGGAGTTATTGATGCAAAATGCATTTTTGAATCATCTTTATGAGAAAATGCACTTAGTGAAGTATCTATATCAAAATTCTCATTTAATGAATAAGTATTAATTGATTTTTCATGATAATTACTTGAAACTATTAAGGATTTATCTGCAATTATATTAATATGACAAGGTTTTTTACCTTGAAGTAAACTAGCACCTGTTAATTTTAATGAATAATCCTCTTCTATATTATAAGAAGCAACACCACCTAGGGTATCTAGAGAAAATGGGTTCCCAACTGTATATAGTTTATTGTTATGTATGCACAAATAAGTAGGATTACCAAATCTAGCTACTAAGGATAAATCTTCAATATTTCCTTTATCAGTATCTAGACATAATCTATAGATACCTTCACTAGCCCCATTTGTGTAAGTACCTATATATGCAATAGATTTGTTCATTTTTAAAGCCCCCTCTGACTTGAGTATATTGTTAATTTTACGTTTTATTTGTATGATATAAGATATATTAACAATTTTTATAAATAATATTAAAGATTAAATATTATTTGTTATACCATATAAAACAAAAATAGTAAAGAATATAAAATAAAAAACATATATAATTTTTAACGTTTAGATTTTTTTAATGGAGGACAAAGATGAAGAAGACTATTGGTATATTAGCTCATGTTGATGGAGGAAAAACCACTTTTTCTGAGCAACTTTTATATCATACAAAGAGTATAAGAAATAGAGGAAGAGTTGATCATAAAAATTCTTATTTAGATAATAATGAAATAGAGAGGGATAGGGGGATAACTATATATTCTGAGGTGGGGAAATTTTCTATAGAAAATCAAGAATATTATCTTATAGATACTCCAGGGCATATAGATTTTTCACCAGAAATGGAAAGAGCTATTAGTGTTTTAGATTATGCTATTTTGATTATAAGTGCAGTAGAAGGGGTTCAGGGACATAGTGAAACAATATGGGAATTATTAAATAAGTATAAGGTTCCTACTTTTATTTTCATAAATAAGATTGATAGAGAAGGAGCAGAAGTAAATAAAGCTATAAATGAAATGAAACACAAACTTAGTGAAGATATTATTTTCTTTTCAAGTAAACTAGAGGAGGGGACTATAGAAGAAGTAGTTGAAAGCGATGAGGACTTACTAAACTTATATTTAGAAGGAAATTTAAGTGAAGAAGAATTATTAAATAAAATACCAAGCATGATAAAGGAACTTAAAATTTTTCCTTGCTTATGTGGTTCTGCTTTACTAGATGAGGGCATAGAAGATTTTATAAGGTGGTTTCACAACTTATCATTTACTAACTATGAGGAAAGAGAAGATTCTTTTAGAGGAAGAGTTTTTAAAGTAAGACATGATGAAAAGGGAAATAGATTAACTTTTATAAAAGCTCTAAGTGGAACTTTAAGAACTAAGGAAGAATTGACATATTTAAAAGAAGGAAAAGAGTCTTTAGAGAAAGTAAATGAAGTTAGAATATATAATGGAAGTAAATATGAACTTGTAAATGAAGTCAGGGCAGGAGATATATTTGCGGTGGTAGGAGTTAAAGGACTAGAATCAGGTGATGGGATTGCTATAGAAAATATTGATTCATATGATATGATTCCTACTTTGAAGTCTAAGGTGGTTTATAGAGAAGGGTTAAATCCAAAGGAAGTACTTTCATGGTTTAAAATTTTAGAAAGTGAAGAGAGTACTTTAAGTGTATCTTGGGATGAAAGATTAAAAGAAATTCACGTTAATATTATGGGAAAAGTTCAATTGGAAGTTCTTAAAGAAGTTATGAAAAATAGATTTAATGAAGAAATAGAATTTGGAACTCCAGAGATATTATATAAGGAAACATTAAATGAAGAAGTGATAGGATATGGCCATTTTGAGCCTTTAGGACATTATAGTGAGGTTCACTTAAAAATTGAGCCTGGGGAAAGAAATTCAGGAGTAGTATTTGAAAATAAGTGCCATGCAGATGATCTTACACCAGGAAATCAAAATTTAATAAGGACTCATATATTTGAATGTGAGCATAAGGGAATATTAACAGGTTCGCCTATTACGGATCTTAAAATAACCTTATTAACAGGAAGAGCTCACAATAAACATACAAGTGGTGGAGATTTTAGAGAAGCTACCAAGAGAGCTTTAAGACAGGGATTAGAAAGTGGGGAAAATAAACTTTTGGAGCCCTATTATAAGTTTAAAATAGATGTGGATCTTAACCTAATAGGAAGAGTAATGAATGATATACAAAGGATGAATGGAGAGTTTAAGGATCCTATTATAGATGGAGAGAGAGCAACCATAGAAGGAAAGGGGCCTGTTTCTACATTTACAAATTATGGTATGGAGTTTCAGTCATTTACTAAGGGAAAGGGAGGACTTTCTCTTAAGTTTCATGGGTATGATTTATGTCATAATGAAGAAGAGATTATTGAAAAGAGGGCATATGATAGAAATGCAGACATTGATTATACTTCTACTTCTATATTTTGTTCAAAGGGTCAAGCTTATTTAGTTAAAGGAGAAGAGGCAAAAGAACATATGCATTGTTTAGTTTAGAGAAATTTTTGTTTTTAATATGGCTTTGTATAAACTTTAAAGAAATTTATGAAATTAAAATTTAACTAAATTATATTGATTAGACAAAAATATATAGCTTAGTTATAATTTATAGAGAAAGTTTAAACTATTTAAGATGAATTAATTTTCTATGAGGTGAAGAAATGGAATTAGTAAATATTTATGATGAATATAGAGAAGTAAATAAAAATTATGTAGATTTTATAGAGGAACTAGTAAATAAAAATTTTGAAGGATTTAGCGAAGATTTTGTAATGGGCAATCTAGAAAATTTTCAAAATTCCATTGGAGATTTAAAACTAAAGGCTGATGATCTTCAGGTTGAGGAAGAAAATAAAGATAATTTAAAGGATTTAAAATATTTAATTGTTGATACATTATTCCTTACCTTTGATTTAAATAACTTTTATAAGCTTAAAGAATTTGAAAGATTTAAAATGAGATTTGCAAATTATGTTAACAAAAGAAGAAGAGATGAGATGTTAAAATCTTTTTAGAATAAAGAGAGGGCTTTTATCAAAAAATAATAATAAAACTTACAAACAATATGAAAAAATACTGTTTGTAAGTTTTATGAAAAGTTATTTTGATGAAAGTCCTTTATTTATAAACACGTTTTAAAGTAGTGTGTTCAGTAGATCCTAATATTAAAGGAACATTTTCAATTTCAATTTCACTAGATTCAAGGCCGAACCATTTAGCTGGAGAAACTGTGAATTTTTTTATGAAAAGCTTAGCTTTAATTATCATTGAATTCCATGATTTAAGCTTGCTTTCTGATGATAAACATTCATTTATAAGAATAAATCTGAAATCTCCTACATTTCTGTTAGGAAGTGTAGTATACTTTCTATTTTGAACCTTAATATCACCATTATTTATAAGTTCACATACTATTTGACGTAAAAATACATTTAGTTTTTGGTTAACCCTAAAACCAAGTTTAAGTTGCACCTTAACCATATAATCAGTGCCAAATGTATTTACAGTATATTCAGCTGTATAGGGTTCATCAGTTACAATTACATTTACAAACCAATATACATCTGCTCTTTTAGGCCTTTTATCTAATATAGAATACATTATTTTTCTTTCTATTCTTTTGGATTTTTCTGAACTTGTTAAATAAACAAGATTTGTTGCATATTTAGGTCTATCTACATCATTCTTTAATTCTTTTAATTGATTTTTATAATTTTCAATAGGAATATAGTCTAATAGACTCATTTTTATATAATGACCTTTTATCCATATATACATTATGCTTAAAATACATAAAGCTATTAATACTGAAACAAAACCACCTTTTTCGAATTTAACTGCACTTGAAATTAAGAATGAAAATTCTAAAGAGCCAAAGAAGACTAGTATAATTAGTGCAATTGGTAATGGAGTTTTTATTTTTAATAGATAATTGAATAAAAGTATGGATGTCATAAGCATTGTTACAGTTATTGATAATCCATAAGCTGCTTCCATATTATCTGAACTTCTAAAATATAAAACTATAGCTATACAAGCTATCCAAAGTATTCTGTTTATAGCTGGCATGTAAATTTGTCCCTTAGAATTAGAAGGGTAAAGACATTGTAATCTAGGGAATAAATTCAATTTAATAGCTTCTGAAACTAAGGTATATGAACCTGAAATTAAAGCTTGAGATGCTATAATAGCTGCTAATGTAGAAATTAAAACTCCAAATAGTAAAAGCCAACTAGGCATCATTTGAAAAAATGGATTTAAGCTTTCAATTCCATATAATTTAGTATTATTTTTTTGTGATAATATCCAAGCAGCTTGACCAAAATAATTTAATAGTAAGCATATTTTAACTAAAGGCCAAGTAAGATAGATATTCTTTCTACCAACATGACCAAGATCAGAGTACAAAGCTTCAGCTCCAGTTGTTGATAAAAATACTCCTCCAAGAATAAAAAAACCTAAATGATTATTTGGACTAAATAAAATTTTTATTGCATAATGAGGAGAAAGTGCTTTTAAAAGATACAAATTTCCTGATAAATTTACAATTCCTAATATGGCTAAAAATGCAAACCAAATAAACATAACTGGTCCAAAGATTTTACCTATTATTTCTGTACCAAAATGTTGAATAAAGAATAAAAAACTTAGTATTACTAGTACAATGATTATAATTATATCTTGATTATTTCCAAATATATCATTAAAACTAGGCAAGATTTTTAAACCTTCAATGGATGAAGTAACAGTTACTGCTGGGGTTAGCATTCCATCAGCTAGCAGAGCAGAACCTCCTACCATGGCAGGGATAATAAGCCACTTAGCACGACGACGAACTAAGGTATAAAGAGAAAATATACCTCCTTCTCCCTTATTATCAGCCTTTAATGTTATAAGAACATACTTTATTGTTGTTAATAAAGTCATAGTCCAAAAAATAAGAGATAATACTCCAAGGATAAAATCAGGAGTAATGCTTTCTAAACCTCCATTGCCATTTATTATTGATTTCATAACATAAAGAGGAGAAGTTCCAATATCTCCATAAACAACTCCTAAGGCTATTAAAAAGCTTCCTAAAGTAATTTTTTCAATAGAACTTTTATTAGTACTCATATCTATTCTTCCTTTATTATCATAAGTTAATTATTAAGTTGAAAAATATTAATAAATTATTAATGTGTACACATAAAATTAAAATCTAATAAAATTTATACTAGCACCATTATGAAATGATGTAAAGTTATAAATTAAAAAGAAATTAGTTCTATTTTATTAAAACTTTTACATTGAAAAGTTTATTAAAAAATATATAAGTTTTTTGAAAAAATTATAATGAATTCCTGATGAGTATTAAAGTAATCTAGTAAAATAAAAAAGGCTGTATCAAAATATAATAAAGATTACAAACAGTATGAAGAGAATATCTAGATGAACTTTAGAATTTAAATTATTACGTAGAAGATATCACGTTATAAAGCTGAGACTGTTCGAAGCGAAGCAAGTTTCGAAGCTTTAGTGATATCTTCGAAGTAATGATTATAAATTCTTAGTGAAATCTAGTAATTCTCGAAATATGTTTGTAAGCTTTATCAAAAGTTATTTTGATACACGCCCTTTTTATTGGTAACTTTAAATTTAATCTATTTTGTAGTGGTTGGAGGAGTGAATACTCTTGCTGCTAATTCATCATCCATCATATATAAGGCAGCAGGGTTACCTTCAGATCTTCTAACTTTCTTTAATAATGAGTGGAAGTTGTTTTCTTCTTCAACTTGTTCATCTATAAACCATTTAAGTAAACTCATAGTTGCATGTTCTTTTTCTTCAAAAGCAACATCTGCAAGACCATATATTTTACTAGTTACTAATTGTTCATGTTCATAACCTTTTTCAAAGGCTTCAATTATATTTGCAAAATTAAATTTAGGTTTATCTATTTGTTCTAATTCAACAACGCCATTTTTTTGGAATATATAATCGTAAAATTTCATTGCATGGAATAATTCTTCTTGAGCTTGAACTCTAAAAAAGTTAGCAAAACCGCTTAAATCAACTGATTCAGCATAAGCAGCCATAGCTAAATAAGTATATGATGAATAGAATTCAAAATTAACTTGTTCATTAAGTCTTTGTAATAGATTTTCACTTAACATATATGTACACCTCTTTTTATTATTTCTATAAAATAATTGTAGTCTTAAAAAGAAAATTAAGCAAACTAATTTATAAAAATTATTAACAGAAATTATTATTCTATTAATAATAGATGGCAGAATCTTCAGATTACTTTATAATACTTAAATTATGTATTTTTTTCTTCAGATGGAAGTAATCCCATATACTTTTTATAAGTTTTTGAAAAATAAGATAAGTTATTAAAACCGCTTTTATAAGCACTTTCAGATATAGTATATCCATTATATAGGATTAAATTTCTAGCATTAATACATCTAATATGATTAATATAATCTAAAATAGTTTGCCCTGTTACCTCTTTAAAGGTACGACAGGTATAATATTTACTAAAAGCAACATGGTTACATATATGATCGATTGAAATTTCTTCTTTATAGTTTTCTTTTAAATAATTTATTATTTCTTTTACCATTAGTATTTTATTGTTATCTTTTATTTTTATTAATGATGAGTTTTTTTGAGCATGGTTTCTCTTAATATGAATTAAAATTTGAAGTATATCTGATTTTATAAATTCTTTAAAATAATCATTTTTATTATTTAATTCTCTATTTATTTCCTCAATCTTGGTCTTTAAAAAGGAATCTTTAACTAAGTTTTTAAATCTAAAATTATCAAAATCATTTAAATTATCATTAAGTAAATCTTTATCTATAATAAGACAGTAATATTTACAGGAATCAGATATTTTTTCTATGGAATGAAGTTCCTTTGAATTAATTATTATAATATCATCAGCTTTAGCTTGAAGTATTTTATTATCACAAACAACCTTAGCATGTCCATCTAAGAAGTAGAGAAGTTCTATATTTTCATGATAATGCATCAAAAAACTAGGTCTATTTTTATTTAAAATATCACAATGAAATATTACTGGAAAATTAGGATCCCTATGAAAGTGATTTTCATATATGTAATTACTCATAAATCCTCCTATATAAAAGCAATATTGTGTTAAATAACAGCAAAATACTTACTTAAATAACTAAAATTATTTTATATAATAATAGTAAACATTTAAATTGTTTATTACCATTATGAGCAAATTTTTGTAGAAAGTAAAGTATTATTAGGGGGAAGAGAAATGCATTTAATACCAAGACCAAAAAGTGTAATTAATCATGAAGGTGAATTTTTTATAGAAAGAGATACTGAAATTATATTAAGTAGTGAATTATCCTTTGAAGATTTAAATTTAGCAATTATGATTCAAAAGGAAATAGAAAGAGTATTAGATTTTAAACTTAACATAAATAAACTTTTTATGGATAAGAAATATAGTAACTCAATAATTTTAAGAGAATGCAAATTTGAAAATGAAGAGGAATATAAAATAGAAATAAAGGAGAATAAGGCAATAATAGAAGGGGCTGGTGCTGGATTATTTTATGGATGTCAGAGTTTTAGACAACTTGTAAGAGAGTTTGGAGCATGTATTCCAAATCTAACAATAGAAGATTCACCATATTTTAAATATCGTGGATTTTATCACGATGTAACAAGGGGAATGGTACCAACCTTAGATACATTAAAAAGCTTAGTTGATAAGGCAGCTTTTTATAAAATAAATCAGTTGCAACTATATATAGAGCATACCTTTGCTTTTAAGGGAATGAGCGAAGTTTGGATGGATAAGGATCCTTTAACAGCAGAAGAAATATTGATTTTAGACAAGTATTGCAAAGAAAGACATGTGGAACTTGTACCATCATTATCAACCTTTGGTCATCTATATGAAGCTTTAAGAAGTAAATCCTTTAGAGAACTTTGTGAATTAGAAATAGGAGATGAAGAATATTCTTTTGTAGATAGAATGGCACATCATACCTTAGATGTTACTAATCCTAAAAGTTTAGACTTTGTTGAATCAATGCTTTTAGAATTTATTCCTTTATTCAGTTCAGATAAGTTTAATATTTGCTGTGATGAAACCTTTGATTTAGGAAAAGGAAAGAGTAGAGAGAAGGCTGAAAAATTAGGAGTAGGTAAAATATATACAGAGTTTTTAAATAAGGTATACAACATTGTAAAAAGGTTCAATAAAAATGTTATGTTCTGGGGAGATATAATAGTTGGATATCCAGAGCTTTTAAGTGATATACCAGAGGATTTAACTTGTTTAACTTGGAACTATCATCCACAGGCTAATGATGTAGCTACAAAAATTATAGCAGAGCATAATAAAGTACAATATGTTTGCCCTGGTGTAGGTGGATGGAATATGATGATGAATCTTATAGAAGGTTCTTTTAGTAATATAAGAAGAATGGTTAACCACGGAATGAAATATGGAGCTATAGGTGTTTTAAATACAAACTGGGGAGATTATGGAAATATAAATCTATTAGCTAATTCAATACCATCTATGATTTATGGAGCAGGAATTTCATGGAATCCAAAGGAAGAGGAGTTTAATGAAATCTTTAAGTCTATATCCCTTATGGAATTTGGTGATGAATCTATGAATGTAGTTTCTTTAATGGATAAGCTTTCTAAAAATCAAGTTGCAGGTTGGGGAGAGCTTGTTAGATGGAAAGAAAAGTTTAATGAAAGAGAAGAAACCAAGGAAGAAATTAAGAATATAGATACTTTAAAAGTTTTTGAAGGATATAAGGTTGCTTCAGAGGTAAGAAGAGAGTTTATTAAATTACTTAAAAATACAGAGGATAAAGAAGCTATTCAAAGCTTTGTTGTGTCTTCAAAGGGATGGGAGCTTATAGATAAATTTTTTATGGTATTACTTGAAAGAGAGTTTAATAAAAAAAGTTTATTAGATATAGATAAAAAAGACTTAGCTAAGGATTTAGAGCTTTGGTTTTATGATTACACATCAATATGGAGAAAATATAATAAAGAAAGCGAGCTTAATAGAATAAGAGAAGTTATAGTATATATGTGCTCATATTTAAGGGGTTAAGAGGATTTTTAAAGGCTAAACAAATATAAAATTAAAGAGTATAATAAATTATAAAGTAATATTTACTTTGTTGATAACTTTATTTTTATACTAATAGAATGAAAGAAGGTAATAATTATGAATTATTGGCAAATATCAGCAGAGATAGGTAACACAAATTTAATAGATATATTCTTTGATTTAGGAGTAGCAATTGTTGGCCCTGGAGACAAAGGAGATTATTTTGACAATAAAGAAGAGTACGATATCTTAGGTAAAGAGGGAATAGTTATAAAGAGATTTGCTGAAGAAGTTAAGGTAGGAGATGTACTTATTTTAAAACAGATAAATTCAAGGGATGGAAGCTTTACTATTGTAGCAGCTGGTAAAGTAACAAGTCCATATAGATTTGAACCTGTATTTAACAAAGTAGGACTAGATGAATTGCCTATGCAGCACTGTAGAAGGGTAAAATGGTATATTCCTACTGATGGCTTAGTAATAGATAAAGAAGGGTTAAGTATTGGATTACAAAAGCTTAAGGATGATAGCCCACTAAAAATAAAAGCTCAAGAATTTATGAATGAATTAAAGGATGAGAATTAAAAATTAATTATAAAAATTAAAAACCAAGCTTTAGCTTGGTTTTTTAGTTTGCAGTTTAGAAATCTCCATAATGTTTTTATAATTATTATTTATAAATTATTTTAGTGAAGTTTAATTTTATTAAGGCTTCAATTTATCAAAGTAGTCAAGAGATTCAATATCATCTACTTGAAGTATTGTATCAGCTAACCATTTATCCTCTTTTCTTATAAATTTCCAAAATTCTTCAAATGAATTTGCTGTTGAATAGTCTCCATCAATTATGCAATTATTTTCTTCATTTATAGTGTAATCAATCATTTTAGCCTTTAATAAAACCCAAATAAAATCCTCTCCATTTTCATCATTTTCTACTGCTAATATAGGAGTTACCTTCTTTAATTCTACATCAGATAAAATATTCTTTTCCTTCTTTAAAAGCATCCAATTCATTTTTACAGTATGAGTATCAAAAAAGTTATCTGTCATTAAATGTTTTACAGGTGAATAATCCCTATTCATCCAAGCCTCTTGAATTAGAGGAAAGGATTCTTCAATCTGAGTTTCTATTTCATAGAAATTCCATGCTGGATTTTCAATCTCAAAGTCTTTTAGAGTAGACATAGCTTCTCTTTTTTTAGAATAAACTTTATATCTAGATACACTTCCGTTTTTCACAAACAAGAAATTTATTCCTATGAATGAACTGAATATTAAGAAGTTAATCATATTTCCATAAGGGGAGCTTGAGCTGCTTCCATGAGAGCTATGTGAAGAAGATCCTCCTCTACCACCTCCGCCACCTCCACCACCTCCGCCTCCGCCACCACCGCCACCACCGCCGGCACGACAAAGAACTGTTGTGGATGGAATTAAAAATAATAGTATTAACATTATACTTAAAATCTTTCTTAAATTTTTCATTTATTGTCCTCCTTACTCCTATAGAGTATTAATTACTACAATATTTAACAAAATCCTTCTTTTTTTATTAAATATTCTTATTTATTAAATGAAAAATTAAGAAATTTAATATAATGTAATTAAATTTTGATTATTCTTCTTTTTGCTTAGGTACTAATCTTACTCTAAAGATAAGTGCTTTAAGTGCTTTCCAGTCAAGGGGAATAAGAGGATAAAGATAGGAATCACCAGTTAAAGTTTTATTACTTGCAATTAAAACTATTCCTATTATTAATCCTACAAAAAATCCTATTACATTAAATAGGCTTGTTAATATGAGTAGGAGAGTTCTCCAAAATTTTAAGGCATAGCTAAGTTCTAAACTAGGTTGAGAAAAGCTTCCTAGTGTAACTATGGCCATATATAATATGGTTTGTGGTAAAAACCACCCAGTATCTACAGCAAATTGACCAAGTATTAATCCTCCAATAACAGATAAGGACATACCAAGGGCATTTGGCGTATTTAAAGAGGCAAGTTTTAATCCATCTACTGCAACTTCAAGAAGTAAAAATTGTACTATCAATGGAACTTTATAGCCATCAACAGGTAATAAAAATTTTAAGTAATCAGGTATTCTATAGGCATTTTGGATTAAAAGCAAATAAAGTGGGGTTATAAAAATAGTAGAAATTAGTATAAAATTTCTTATTAAACGAATAAAATTACCTGTTATTACAGGAAGATAATAATCATCAACATCCTGTATAAAATCAAAGATAGTAGTTGGTAAAATTATAACTGAAGGAGAGTTATCTATAATAACAACTATCTTTCCCTCAGTTATATGGGCAGCTGCAACATCAGGCCTTTCTGTATATCTAACCTTAGGGAATGGATTATACCATGAGGCATTTGAAAGAGATTCAACAAGGCTTTGTTCGCTCATGGTTAATGCTTGTATATCTAAGTTTTCAAATTTCTTTTTTATTAGATTAAGAGTTTTTTTATCAACTACCTCGTCTAAAAATGATATAACCACATCTGTTTTTGATACATTTCCTATAGACATCATTTCAAAGGTAAGTCTAGGATCTCTTATTCTTCTTCTAATTAATGCAGTATTAAATACAATGGTCTCTACAAAGCCATCCCTAGAACCCCTTAATACTTTTTCAGTTTCTGGTTCTTGAGGCCCTCTAACTGGATAGGTTCTTAAATCTATCATTATTGCACTGGAGAATCCTTCTAAAATTAATGCTGTCTGTCCACAGAGAACTTGAGATACTATTTTATCTATGGATACTTCTTCAGCTACTTCTACATAAGGGATTTGTCTTCTCATAAAATCCTTAGGTGATTTTATTAAGTTCATTTCAGTTTTGCTTAAGGAAAAGAAGTCACTCATGATTAATTCCATTACGTCATCTTTTACAAATCCATCAATATAATACATTGTGGCTTTTTTATCCCCAATTATTATTGAACGCTCAATTATATCAAAACTTTTTCCAACCCTTAAAGCTTTAGATAAAGTATTTATATTTTTATCAAAATTTGATGTTAAGTCCAAAAAAATTCCTCCTTAGTAAATAATATAAACTTATTATTTCAAAGGAGAATAAATAATATTCCTATAATAATTTTATAGTTTAGTATTCTTATAATAAAAAAACTTACAAACATATTTAGAAAATTAATAGATTTTCCTAAGAATTTAAATTCCAAAGCTTATCTATATAATTTTCATATTGTTTGTAAGTTTTATAAAAAAGTGATTTTAATACACTAATATTTTAAATGTTTTAAAAGTGTACCTGTACTAATAATAGTAAGGCTGCAAAGGCTGCTATAATTCCCATTAAAGGCATAATAAATTTCAGCCATTTATTATAGGTTACATCAACCATAGCAAGGGTAGCTAAAATTAATCCTGTTGGAGTTATAAAGGAGATTAATCCTTGACCAAATTGGTAAGCACTAACTATAACATCCCTTGGTAAACCAACTGTATCTGCAAGTGGTGCCATTATTGGAATTGATAAAACAGCAAGACCAGATGAAGATGGAATAAAGAATCCTAAGATTATGAATATAACAAGCATTAATATTATAAATATATTTTTATCCATACCTTGAATTCCATTTGAGGATACATAAAGTAAAGTATCTGATATTTTACCATTTTCAAGTATTAAGTTTATAGATCTTGCAACACCTATAACTAAGGCAACTCCTACTAAATCAGCAGCACCAGCTATAAAGGTATTAACAAATTTCTTTTCTCCAAGTCCTGAAAGGAATCCTAAAATTATTCCAACTACAAGGAATAGAGCAGTCATTTGTATAAATCCCCATCCTTTAGCTGAAACTCCATAAACTAAAATTATAAATGAACCAGCGAAGATTAAAAGCATAAGTTTAAGTCTCCAAGTAAATACTGGCACATCATTACTAGATTCATGAAGGAATTTAGAATCTATTTCATCTTTTTGATCATATACAAGGGATTTAGAAGGATCGTTTTTAACTTTTTTAGCATATCTAAGTATATAAATTATTGTTATAAGTGTAGCTAAAACTAATCCTATCATCCTAAAATCAAGGCCTTCTTTAAAGCTTATTCCAGCAGCTGTTGAAGCTATTACTGAAGAGAATGGGTTTACAGTTGAGAACATTGTTCCTATAGATGAACCCATGTATATTGTGGCTATACAAACTATAGCATCATAGCCAGAAGCTAGGAAGATTGGGAGCAGAATTGGATAAAGAGCAATTGTTTCTTCTGCCAATCCAAAAGTAGTACCACCAAGAGAAATAAGTATTGATAATAATATTATAAGTATATATTCTTTTCCCTTAGTTATTTTAGAAAGGCTAGCAATTCCAGCATTAAATGCTCCAGTTGTATTTAAAACTCCTATTACTCCACCAATTATTAAAACGAACATAATTATATCTATAGTGTCATAAGTTCCTTGAATAGGAGCTTCTATTATTTGAGCAATACCTTGAGGATTTTGAGCAACCTTTTCATAAGTATTTGGTATAGCTATTGGCTTATTTATACTTCCATCAGTAAATTTACTTAAGTCTATTTTTATACCAAGTTTATCTAAGGTATTTTGGGTTGCAGCTTCCTTAGTGCTTTCCCCTTGAGGATTTGTAACAATAAAGGTATTTTCAGCTTCATTATAAGACAACTTTGAATATGATCCTGCTGGAATCACATAAGTTAAAACAGCTGATAAAATTAAAACAATAAATAATACAGTAAAGGCTGTAGGGAACGAAATTTTTTTCTTTTTACTCATTTTTTTACCTCCTCTTAAGTTTTTTATATTGTTAAAGTTTACAATTAATAATATTAATAAATAAATTTTATTAATTAAATACTTGTATTATATTAATTATACTCTTTTGTAATTTAGGGGTAAAATTAGAAAAAATTATTAAAATAATGAATTATTGATTAAATAAAGATATATATACTATTAATTAACTTTAAATGAAATAATTTGAACTTGACTTAATATAAAATTTAATGTAGAAAATATATTTAATATATTATTTTATCATATTTTTACATAATTAAAATAAACTTAATATATTGTTTTAAAGTTCCAAAATGAATATAATAAAAATAAAATAAGGGAAAGAATGTTTTAACTTGAAAATAATTGATTTTCATAACTTAAAGGGGAGTTATACTATTATGAAGGATTTTAATTTTGAAGAAATATTAGAGTCATGTCCTATGGATTATATTTATGGGAAGCTAAAGAATAAAGATTCTAGTGATTTATTTGTACTTAAGTCTAGCATAAAAGAATTTAATAGCAAATTGTTAAGTGAAGTACTAGGTAGTGATATAGATTTTAAAACTATATTTAGTAAAAGTAATATTCATGGAGAAGGGTATTATAAAGACTTAAATGAAAACTTTAGTTTAAAGCTTCTTAATAATGATTATGTAATTATTTGGTTTAGTCAATATTTATTGGAGAAATATAATAAACTAGAAATTAATCTAAAAAAAGAAAAAGACATGTTAGATTTATTTTTAGATTCTTTAACAGATTACGTATTTTTTAAGGACATTGATGGAAGATATATAAATTGTAATAAGGCTTTTGAAAATAAAGTTGGAATTGAGAAAAAATATATAATTGGAAAAACTGATAAAGATATATTTTTTGATGATCCAAGTAAGGTAGACACATTTATTAAAACAGATAGAGAGGTTATTAATTCAAGAGAAAAGAAAGTTTATGGTGAAGAATGGGGATTTGAATGTGAAGATGGGTATTTAGAAGAGACTGTAAAATCCCCATATTTTGATGAAAACAATGAAGTTAAAGGTATAATTGGACTAACAAGGGACATTTCCTATAAAAAAGCTATAGAATATAGGCTTAAGAAAAATGATAAAATGTTTTTTGAAGTTTTTAATTACTTAGATGATGTTGTAATTATAAAAGAAGGAGAAAAAACTATTTATGTAAACCATGCCTTTGAAAAATTATATGGATTAAATTGTAAAGAGTTATATAAAGAAAAAAGTATGATTGTGAAATTAGATAGAATTCATCCAGAGGATAGATATAAGTTTAGTAATATTGATTTTGGGAATTTTTTTATGGAGAAGGCTAGAATTGTTAGAGCAGACAATGAAGTTAGAAATGTTTTGTTTAGAGCAAACTCCATAAAAAATGAAAATGGAGAATCTATAAGGAGAATCATAGTTATAAATGATATTACAGATACTATAGAAAAAAGTAATGAGATGGAAAAGCTTAGAGTGGAGTTCTTTGCTAATATATCTCATGAATTTAAGACACCTGTAAATTTAATATACAGTGCACTTCAGCTTTTAGAATTAAAGTTGAAAAATAATATAGATAGGAATGAAGAGAGTTATATTAATTATATTAAAATGGCTAAGCAGAATGTTTTTAGATTATTAAAGTTAATAAATAATTTAATAGATAGTACTAAGCTAGAAGCAGGCTTTTTTAATGTTAATATTAAAAATCATGATATAGTAAGTTGTGTTGAGGATATAACAATGTCTATATGTGGTTTTGCTGAAAAAAATAAAATTTCCATAACTTTTGATACAGAAGAGGAAGAAAAAATAATTGCTTTTGATTTGAATCATTTAGAAAGGATACTATTAAATATTTTATCCAATGCTATAAAATTTAATCGGGAAAATGGTAATATAGATGTCTATATGAGTTTTGATGAAAGGTATGCAAATATAAGTATTAAAGATACGGGTATAGGCATACAAAAGGATAAAATAGACTTGCTTTTTCATAGATTTAAAAAAATAAATAATAGATTAACCAAGGTTAATGAGGGAAGTGGAATAGGACTTTTTATAGCTAAGGAGCTTGTAAAAATTAATGGGGGTGAGATGAGAGTTAATAGTGAACTAGGAGAAGGAACAGAGTTTATAATAAAACTTCCAATTAAAAAGATTGAAAGTGAAGTTTTAGATGAGATAGCCTTAACATCCTGTGAAAGAGAAAATAGAGAAGAACTTTACAAAGTGGAATTATCAGATATTTATAGCCTTTAGAAGAAAAGCTGTATCAATTGATACAGCTTTTTATTTTTTATTATACTATTAAAAGTTTAAATTTGAACATTTATGTTATTTATTATACAAATTTTTAATAAGTAAAATAAATTGTAAATTATACCATGAAAACCTTTTCTAGGGTGAAATGCTGTTGTAAAATGATTTTACTAATAAAATGATTTTATTATTAAATTTAAAAAATACATAGGGGGATTTTATTATGCAAATCTTATTTGGAACATTATTATTATTATTAGTATTAGGAGGCTTTACATTATTTAGTTATAAGGCACCACATGGAATGAAGGCTATGGGTGGATTAGCAAATGCTGCCTGTGCAAGTTTTTTAGTTGAAGCCTTTCATTTAGCATTTTTTGGAGATGTATTTCAAATACCTTTTTTAGCACAAGTAGGTGCATCTAATGGAAGTCTTGGAGGAGTTGCAGCTGCAATTTTAGTACCTTTAGCACTTGGAGTTTCTCCTGTATATGCAGTATTAACAGGTCTTGCATGTTCAGGATTTGGAATATTACCAGGATTTATAGCAGGTTATCTTGGTTCATTTGTTATAAAGTTTTTAGAGAAAAAAATACCAGCTGGTCTTGATTTAATAGTTATTATTGTTCTTGGAGCTCCACTTGTAAGGGGAATAGCAGCAATCTCAAATCCACTTGTAGAAACAACTCTACAAAATATTGGAGGAGTTATAACAGCTACATCAACAGCTAGTCCTATAATGATGGGAATTATACTTGGAGGAATAGTAACAGTGGTTGCAACTGCACCTTTAAGCTCAATGGCTTTAACAGCTATGTTAGGATTAACTGGACTTCCAATGGCAATTGGAGCATTAGCAGTATTTGGTTCATCATTTATGAATTTTGTATTCTTTGGAAAAATGAAATTTGGAAGCAAAAAAGATACTATTGCAGTTGCTATAGAGCCTCTTACACAAGCAGACATAATTTCTGCAAATCCAATACCAGTGTATGTAACTAATTTTATAGGGGGAGCTCTATCAGGAATAGTTGTTGCATTAATGGGTCTTACAAATAATACACCAGGAACTGCTACGCCAATAGCTGGTTTTGCTGTAATGTTTGCATATAACCCAGCTATTAAAGTTTTAATTACTGCGGCAATAATAATAGTTCTTAATGTTATTGCTGGTATGATAGGATACTTAATATTTAGAAATTATAAAATAATGAAAGCAGATGAAATTAGAAATAATAAAGATTCTGAAAATAATTTAAATGTTGAAGATGAAGAAGTTTTAGTAGTTTAATAATGATGGATAAATAGAGGAAGGGATAGTTATGAATAATCTTTGTGTTTTTGATATATTAGGTCCAGTAATGGTTGGACCATCATCATCTCATACAGCGGGAGCAGCTAGACTAGGAAAGGTAGCTAGAGCAGTTGCTGGAGAAAAAATTGTAGATGTTAAATTTTTGCTTCATGGATCTTTTGCTAAAACATATAAAGGTCATGGAACTGATAAGGCTTTACTTGCAGGTATATTAGGAATGAAGCCAGATGATGAAAGGCTTAGAAGTTCATTATCTATTGCTAAAGAGGAAGGATTAAACTTTGAATTTATAGAAAGAGATTTAGGAGATTACCATCCAAATACAGTTAAATTTGTTATGGAGTGTGAATCTGGAAAAGTTTGCGAGGTATTAGGTTCATCAGTAGGTGGAGGAAGCATAGAAATAGTTGAAGTAAATGGAAATGAAGCTAATTTTAGTGGAGCATATCCAACACTTATTACATGTCATGATGATAAATTTGGTACTGTAAATAAAGTAACAAAACTTCTTCTTGAACATGAAATTAATATTGCTTTTATGAACGTTTCAAGAACTCAAAAGGGAATGGACGCTACCATGACTTTAGAAATAGATAATAAGATTGATGAATCTGTTATAAAGAGAATGGAAGAAATAGATGGAATAAAAAAAGTTATACTTATAAACTTAGAAGAAGAGGAGAAATAACATATGAGAGTTGCAAAAACTGGAGAAGAACTTTTAGCTATATGTAAAGAAGAAGGGATTAAGCTTAGTGAATATGCTTTAAGATGTGAAATGCAAAGTAAAAATCTGTCTAAAGAAGAAGTTTTAGAGAAACTTTCAAAAACTTTAGAGGTTATGAAAAAATCATCATCAAAAGGAAGAGAAGAAGAAGTATATTCACTTAGTGGATTAATAGGAGGAGATGCTTTTAAACTTCAAAAGTATTTAGAATCTGGAAAATCTTTCACAGGTAATGGAGCTATATTAGCTATGGCTATGGCTATTTCTTCATCTGAAGTAAATGCTTCTATGGGAAAAATAATTGCTTGTCCAACAGCAGGTTCTTGTGGAATTCTTCCTGCGGTAATGTTAACAGCTAAGGAAAGATTAAATCTTCAAGATGAAGATTTATTATATGGACTTTTAGCAGCATCAGCTATTGGACTTATAATTGGGAAAAATGCTACATTTTCAGGAGCAGAAGGTGGATGTCAAGCAGAATGTGGCTCAGCATCTGCCATGGCAGCTGGTGCCCTTGTAGAACTTATGGGAGGGACACCAGAAATGTCATTAAATGCCGCTGCAATAGTAATAAAGAATATATTAGGTCTTGTTTGTGATCCTGTTGCAGGTCTTGTTGAAATTCCTTGTGCTAAAAGAAATGCTTCAGGTGCCGTAAATGCTATATGTGCAGCAGATCTTGTAATGGCTGGAATAGAATCAAAAATACCTTTTGATGATACAGTAAGTGCTATGGCTCAAGTTGGAAAGGCTCTTCCAGAGACCTTAAGAGAAACAGCACTTGGAGGAGTAGCTATTACAAAAACAGGGCTTATGTTGAAGAAAAAAGTATTTGGTAAGTAATTTTAATAATATAAATTTATATTATGTATTTACAAAAAAAAGTGTACAAGTTAATACTTGTACACTTTTTACATTTTCTTTACAATTTCTTTATCCCATACAAACATTTGATCAGTATTAGTTAAAGATTTAAATAAATTTTTCTTAAAACCAGGCATAGTTTTATCTAAACTTCTAATAAGATTTTTCATATCTTCTCTTTTAGTTTTACCATCTGCAGGACAAGGATTTTTTATTACTGGGAAATTATATTCTGTTGCTGCCTTTCTTATTTGACTTTCCTCAATAAACACCATAGGTCTTATAAGAGTTAAATTATTTTTATGCATAAAGCTTTTAGGAGAGAAGCAGTTTATTCTTCCTTCATAGCTTATGGAGAGCATAAGGGTTTCTAAGGCATCATCTTTATGGTGTCCTAAGGCAACTTTGTTGCAACCAAGCTTTTCAGCATTATCATTTAATGCACCCCTTCTGAGATTTGCACATAAGGAGCATGGATTTTTTTCTTTCTTTATATCAAAAACTATTTCCTTTATATCTGTTTGAATTTCATAAAAAGGAACATCTATATTTTTACAAAGCTCATGTAATGGACTGTTATCAACTCCTCCAGGATTTAAAGTTATAGCTATTAATTCAAATTTTTCAGGAGAAAATCTTTGATAGTTTTTTAATATATGTAAAAGTGTTAGACTATCCTTTCCACCAGAAAGTCCTACGGCTATTTTATCACCATCTTCAATAAGGTTATATTCTTTTATAGCTTGTCTAGTTTTACTTAATAATTTTTGCATGGTTTTCATAAAAATCACCTCTTAATCTTTATTTAATTATCTTATAATAAAAAGGTGAAAATTAAAAGAGTGAAAATTTTAGAATAAAATTAAATTTGTTGTCAGATATTTAAATTGATATTCCAATTTAAACATGTTACATTAAAACTTAGATTAAGTATTAAAATTAAAAATTTAAATTTATATATTTAAATTTTTTTTGAAAGGAAATTAAAATGAGAAATATAAAAATTACTTTAGATTATGATGGGAGTAAGTACAAGGGATGGCAAAAGCAAAACCAAAAGGGAAGTAATGTTTCCACAGTTCAAGATAAATTAGAAAAAGTACTAACTAAAATGACTAGTGAAGAGATTCAACTAATTGGTTGTGGAAGAACTGATAGTGGTGTACATGCAAAAAATTATGTAGCAAATTTTAAGACAAATTCTCTTATGACTCTAGAACAAATTATTGAATACATAAATGAATATTTACCTGAAGATATAAGGGTAACGGAAATAAGAGAAGCAAGTGAAAGATTTCATGCTAGATTTAATGTTAAGTCTAAAACTTATGAATATACAATTGATAACAATAAGTTCAAAGATGTATTTTTAAGAAAATATGCATGGCATGTTGAAGAAAAGTTAGACCTAGAAGCTATGGAAGAAGGAGCAAAATATTTATTAGGCACTCATGACTTTAAGAGTTTTACAAGTTTAAAATCAAAGAACAAATCAACTTTAAGAACTATAAATAGCATTGAATTTCATGAAAATAATAATATATTAAGTATAAAGATAAATGGAAATGGCTTCTTATTAAATATGGTTAGAATAATAGTAGGAACTTTAGTAGATGTAGGACTTGGAAAAATTGAACCCAAATATATAAATGATATACTTGAAGCGAAAGAAAGAGCAAAAGCTTCAGAGAAAGCACCAGCTCATGGACTTTGTCTTTTAGAATTAAATTATTAAATAAAATCTGTATAAAAGAGTAGTTAAACTATTAATTAGTATTTATACTCTTTTATACAGATTATTTTATGCTTCTAATAAATCTTTTTCTAATTCATTCATAAGTGTCTCTACAGATACTATTTTATCTATTTTTGAGGCATTTTCACCACAAAAAATAAGTCCATTATCTATATCGCCTTTTACGGCATTTATAAGTGCTTGACTTATGCAATAAGGAGTATCAGCAGGATTACAAGGGATTAGGCAATTATAACAATGAGAAACCTTAGATTTTTCTGTTTCTGTAAATTGAACAAAGGAGTTCCTAATAGCTCTTCCTGGCATTCCAACAGGACTTTTTACTATGGATATACTTTCTTTATTACAATTTATATATGCTTCTTTAAACTTTATATTTGCATCACATTCATAAGTTGCCACAAAACGAGTTGCCATTTGAACTCCACTTGCACCTAGTTTTAAATATTTTGCAATATCCTTTCCATCAAAAACTCCACCTGCAACTATTATTGGAATTTTCTTTTCATATTTATCTTCATAAATAGAAGTTTCTTTTATTATATCTAGTATTGTTGAATCAAACTTTTTACTTTCATCTTCAAGTGATTCTTTAGTAAATCCTAAATGTCCTCCAGCTTTTGGTCCTTCAATTACAATCATATCTGGAGATACTTTATGATGCCTATCCCAAAGTTTTAAAATTACTTTGGCAGCTTTAAGGGAAGAAACTATAGGAGCTATTTTTACATTGCTACCTTTCGTAAATTTAGGAAGATGAGAGGGAAGGCCAGCTCCTGAAATTATTAAGTCAACTCCAGAGTCTATAGCAGCCTTTACATGCTCTGCGTAGTTATTCATAGCTACCATTAAATTAACGCCTATAATTCCATTTTGTGATTTTTCTTTAGCTATTCTTATATGTTTTTTTAAAGCTCTTAAATTAGCTTCTAAAGGATTATTCTTAAAGTCTTCTTCTAAGTATCCAGGTTGAGCACCGGATATAATTCCTATTCCTCCAGCTTTTGTTACAGCACTAGCTAAATTTGAAAGGGACACTCCAATTCCCATTCCTCCTTGTATAATAGGTAATCTAGCTGTTAAATTTCCAATTGTAAGTGGTTTTATATTCATAGAAACTATCCTTTCTGTCAAAAAAATTAGAAAAACAAATATTTTGATTGTTAAAATATTTGAATATAAATATATTATAAGGATAAGTTAGGAAATAAACAAGTATTAAAATAAATTAATTAATAGTAAAAAAATATGAATAAATATATTATAATTAATACTAAAGATATAGGATTATAAATAAGAAGTTAGGAGAGAGCTATGAAAAAATGTGATTGCAAGGGCTATAAAAGTTGTTTATGCAACAAGGAGCTTACTATATTTAAGGATTTAACAGAGGAAGAATTTAATAAATTAGCTACTGGAATGACATGTTTTCATTTTAATAAAGGGGAATATATATGTTATGAAGGTGAAAAGCTTTCGAAGCTATTTCTAATAAGTAAGGGAAGTGTAAAGACATCAAAGTTGACAAAAGGAGGAAAAGAGCAAATAATGCACATATTCTCTGTAGGGGACTATTTTGGAGAGACAAGCCTCTTTAATAATGAGGGAGGAATTTTATTTAATGCTATTGCTTTAAATGATGTTATAGTTTGTGCCGTAGATAAGGATAAAGTTGATAGTGTCTTAGAAGAAAATCCAAGAATAGCTATAGTTGTTTTGAAATCCTTAACTAATCGTTTAAAGGACACTGAAGAATTTGCTCATAAATTAGTAACTAATGATGTTAGAGTTAGAATAGCATATATGTTAAAAGAGTTTAAGAGAAAATATGGCAAAATAGAAAATGGGGAAATATTTATTGATTTACCAATTAATAGAGAAGATATGGCTAATTATTGTGGTATAACTAGAGAAACAATGAGTAGAAAACTCTCTATATTTGAGCACGAAGGATTAATAGAAATTAGAGGAAATAAATCTCTAATAATAAAAGACATAGAAAAATTAAATAAAATAATTTCATAGGAAATATTTATTCCTATGAAATTATTTTATTTTTAGAAAAAATTCTATTTAAAAGTTTATTTTTTCATAACTCCTTCATATTTAAATGAGGGAACATAGGCTTTTGAGTTAGTTCCACTTTCTTGTATAAATGCATTTTTAACTCCTAAAGATGCTGCATAATCTATAAGAGATTCATAATGTTTAGGGTTTAAAGGCTTATTTATTTCAGGATAATCACAAGACTTATTCATAGGAGTATATTGATTCATAATGCTTATGTAAACATCATCTCCAAATTTAGAAAATATAGTGTCTATAACTTTCTTTGAATCAAATAAAAGACCTGGAAGCATTAAATGTCTAATTATCATGCCCTTTAAAAGTTTACCTTCCTCTGAAAATTTTGGAGAACCTACTTGTCTAAACATTTCATCTAATACTGGAATTAAATTGTCCTTATAATTTTTTATCTTTGAATATTTAAGTGCATAATCATCCTTAAAATATTTAAAATCAGGAAGATACACATCTATGTAACCATCTAATAATTTTATTGTTTTTAAACTATCATATCCATTAGTATTATAGAGAATAGGAATACTTAATCCTTTTTCTTTTGCTATTTTTAAAGCCTCTATTATTTGAATTGCATAATGTGTTGGAGTAACTAAGTTTATATTTTCAGCTCCCTTTTCTTGAAGCTCTAAAAAGATTTCTGCTAACCTTTCAATTGATATTTCAAGTCCTTTAAAATCTTGACTTATTTCATGGTTTTGGCAAAAAACACATTTTAAATTACAATGAGAAAAAAATACTGTTCCAGATCCATTCTTAAAGGAAATAGGAGGTTCTTCCCAAGGATGAAGTTCTGCTCTAGCTACCTTAACTTTTTCACTAGCCTTACATACCCCAAGAGATTTAAATCTATTAACTTTGCAGTTTCTAGTGCAAAGAGTACATTCTTCTAATAGTTCTTTATTTTCCATTAAAACACCTCTAATCTATATTCAATATTAATTATATATTTTAAGAGATTAAGTAACAAGATTCTTAAAAATAGAAATAGTAATTTATGGCATTATATGGCCTATATGTTATAATTAATATATAAATAGAGGGGGCGAAATATATGGTAAGTATAAACAAAGATTTTATTTTAGATGTAGCAAAAGAAATTTTAAGTTTCCATAGTCCAAGTGGATTTTGTTTTGAGATTATGGAAAAGGTAGAAACAATAGTTGGTGAGCTAGGATATAATATAGAATTGACTAATAAGGGATGTGGAGTAATAACCATTCCTGGAGAAAGTGATGAAAAGGTTATTGGATTAGCTGCTCATGTAGATACCTTAGGGGCTATGGTTAGATCTATAACACCAAATGGAACTTTAAAGTTTGATTTAGTAGGAGGTCCAATAGTAGCAACTTTAGATTCAGAATACTGCATAATAAGAACAAGGGAAGGTAAAGAGTATACTGGAACTTTCTTAAGCACAAGCCCATCAATACATGTATTTGATGATGCATCAAGCAAGCCTAGAGATCCTAAGAATATGGAAATCAGAATTGATGAAAGAGTTTTAAATAAAGAGGATGTAAAGGCCTTAGGAATAAACAATGGAGATTTTATTTTTATAGATCCAAAAACAACAATAACTGAAAGTGGATTTATAAAATCAAGATTTATAGATGATAAGGGAAGTGTATCAGCTTTAATAGGATTATTAGAGCTATTAAAAAGAGAAAATATAAAGCCTAAATATAAAACAAAAATCTTTATATCTGTATATGAAGAGGTAGGACATGGAGCATCATATTTACCAGAGGATATAACTGAATTTATAGCAGTAGATATGGGATGCATTGGTGATGACTTAAGTTGCACAGAGTATGATGTTTCTATTTGTGCAAAGGATTCAGGTGGACCTTATGACTATAAAATTACATCAGATCTTATAGAATTAGCTAAAAATAATAATTTAAGCTATGCAGTAGATATATACCCTAGATACGGCTCAGATGTTGGAGCTGCCTTACGAGGTGGAAATAATATAAAAGGTGGCCTTATAGGCCCTGGAGTTCACGCTTCACATGGTATGGAGAGAACTCACCATGATGCTTTAGAAAACACCATAAAACTAATATATTTATATTTAACAAGGTAAAATAAGAAAAATAATTAACAAATTTGAGTCATCTAAAAGTAAAAAATACTTTTAGGTGACTTTTTTTAGATTATTATATAACTATTTATATATTTCACTTAAAAATATAAGATATGAACTACATAATTAATAATTTTTTTACTTGAATTAAGGATTAGCTAATATTAAAATTAATAAAACTGAGAATAGTTAAATTGAATTTTATTACTTAGATAATATTAGAATTAAGTGAAATTAAATTATAAGGTGATTAATAAATAAAACTTTTGTAAATAATATACTTAAGATAAAGTTGATTGGAGTGTAGAGAATGAAAGAGTTTTTAATAGTAAGTATTTTAGTTTCTACTTTATTCTTAAGTGAAGGATTAATTTATGGAAGTACTTTTTTAGAAAAAGAAGTTAATTTAAACAATGCTACAAGTATTTCCTTAGATAAGGAGTCGTATAAAGATTTGTATTATACTGGGGAAAAAGCCCCTTTAACTAATGAAGAAAAAAAGATAATAGAGAATTATGCTTTAAAATATAGGGAAAGGACTACTTTCTTAGATTTAGGCGCTAATATAGATGGATTTAAAGAAATAGGAAAGGAAATATATTATCAAATAACCTTATATTCTAAAAGTGTAAAAGGTAATGATTTAACAGGAATAGTAGATAGAGTTCTTATAAATAAAAAGGGAAATGTTTTAAAGGGTGAAAATGGGGAACCTTTAAGTGGAATAGAGGGTCTCATAACAAATTTGAATATAAGCAATAATGAGATTATGGAGTTAGAGAATATTGCAAGAAATTATGAAGCAAAATTAAATAATAAAGATTTAGATGTAGACATATGGGGAGAAAAAGAAATTAATAATGAGATTTATTATGGAGTTAATATATACTCTAATACTTTGAAAAAAGAAGGAATTTTTGAACCTTTAGAAAAATTATATATAAATAAATCTGGAGAAGTTATTAGAAATACAGAGACTTAGATTAGGAGGGTATAAATGGAATATGGAGATATTAAATTTTTAGTTAGGAAAAGTTTAAATACAGAAGAGGGACTAAATATAAGGCTTAAGATTAAAGATGTTAATTTAAGAGAAATTCAGCTTTATAGGGGTAAAACAAAAATAAACAATATAAAGTGTAAAGAGGAGTTTTATTGCGATTCAAACTTTATATATATTAATAATAAAAGCAGGGATTTGATTTTAGAATATGAGGTTTTAATAGGTAACTTAGGAAAGCATGGAAAAGGTGGAGAAATAGAAGAGGATTTAATAAGCTTTATGGGTGAACAAATACTTATGTTACCAGTTGAAATGCTTACAATGAATGATGACCTAAAATTAAATTGCATCCTAGAAATAGATTTTACCAATCTTATAGAAGATATAAAGAGTGAAGTCTATAGTGAAAAGGATTATAAAAGTATAATACCTTTTAAAGAAAATGATTTTAAGTCAAAGTGTGTAGGGGGTACTTGGAGCGATCTATATGAAATAATGAAGTCTTCATATACTTTTAGCTTTTTTGAAGAAATAGTTTTAATGAAAAACTATGGAGAAGTACATTTATATAGTAGTATTGAAAATTCATTTTTAAATGACAGTAGTAAGGAAGAGCTTATAAGAAATATAAAGTCTATTTGTGATTATTATTATGATTTATTTAAAATAGATTCTTTAAATAAGAAAGATTTGAATATAGTTTTACTTAGAAAGAGTAAAAAGGAGAACTCTTATATATTAGGCGGAAGTGGGAAAAATGTTATAAGTGCTACTTTTGATATGAATAAAAAGAGAGATTGGCAATTATTATCCCATAGAATATTTCATGCCTTTATGGATGATCTTTTAAAATCAAGAGTTTATCATCTTCCTCCAAATCTTTGGTTAACAGAGGGTTTAGCTACTTATTATGAAAACTTAGCTTTAGAATCCTTAGAAGAGGGATTAAAAGAAAGACTAGATATAAAGTTTAAAAAGGAAATGGCAAATTTATATACTAGATATTTATATATGACTTTAAAAGAGCCAAGCAGATTTAGAATAATTCCTATGGAAGAGGGAAGCATAAGAAGTCATGGTAAAATAGAGTTTTTACATTATACAAAGGCTCCCTTATTAGTATATTTTATAGAAACTTTAAATAATTCATGTGGTAATAAACATGAAATAATAGAATATTTAATTAATAACAAAGACAAAAGTTTTTCTATGCAAAATCTTTTTTATAATCTGTTAGGTTTTAGGTGTGATAGCTTTGCATCTAAATATTTATTTGGAAATAGTATAATTCCTCTATGGAATTTAAAAGAACATTTAGATGACAAAGAGGTTATTTGTAACTTACAGGAATATGAGTATATTTTGTGGACATGGTTTTTAGGAGAAGAAGAGAATTATATTAAAGATGATCTTAGGGAATATAACAAAAATATTGAGGAAATCATAAGCCTTAGAAATATTAATATTTATAATTCTTATTTAACAAAGGAAATTGAGGATTATTCTAAGGAATTAAGCTTTTTATTAAAGGCTTGGATTATTAGAAGTAATATATGTAGTGTTTCTTCTCAAGATGAAAATATTAGATATAAACTTTTAAAGGATAAAGAGAATCTTAGAATTTGGAAGGGATTTGTACAGCAATCCATAAAAAATAAGGTGAATATATAAGATAAGGCATCTATTAATTTTATGAAGGTTATAATATGATTTTTTTAGTTATAATATAAAATATTTAATAAATCAACATAATATATAAAGCTAACAAAATAATATAAATGAGCCTTTAGTAAAGTTAATATTATTATATTAACTTTATAATAAATACATTATAAGCTTATTCATTATGTCTAAATATAAAAATATATAAAGATAAAAGTTAAATATCAATAATTTTAATAAGGGTATTTTATAAGAAGTGAAATATACTAAATAATAGTAGTAGGTTATTTATGATATAATAATTTATGAAATAATTATATTTAAGAGTGGTAATATTTTTGTTTACAACTTTAAAGAATCTGATATAATAGAGTTTGTTATTTAAAATGAAATATTTTAGTGCTATGATGAAGAAGAGTATATAAGTAATTATTTTAAAGCGATTTAGGGAGGGTGAGAGCCTAAAAAATAATCTTATAGAAAGAAGCTTCGGAGCTTAGACTGAAAATCTTAAATTTTAAGGAGTAGGTCTAGGGGTAATTCCCTTAATTGATTATGAGTGAGTTAGCTTAGCTAACTAATTTAGGTGGTAACGCGGAAGTTAAGTCTTTCGTCCTAATTTTTAGGACGAGGGACTTTTTTTATTACATAAATTTAGAAAGGAAAGTGAAAAGAATGAGTTATGAAAATTTAGCTAATTTAATATTCCCAAACATAGACAAAACACCGGAATATTATTTTGAAAAATATCCAAAGAGAGATTTAAAAGAAGGGGCTAAAGTATTAAGATATGCACCAAGTCCAACTGGATTTCAACATATAGGAGGAGTTTTTGCTTCATTAATAAATGAAAGATTAGCTCACCAAAGTGGTGGAATATTCTACTTAAGAATAGAAGATACTGATCAAAAGAGAGAAGTTGAAGGTGCTATAGATGATACTATAAAAACTATGCATAACTTCGGAATGGATTTTGATGAAGGAATAACTGGTGAAAACTCAGAAAAGGGAGCTTATGCACCATATAAACAAAGTCAAAGAGCTGATATATACAGAGCTTTTGTTAAAGATCTTTTAAGAAAAGGATTAGCTTATCCATGTTTTATGACTTCTGAAGAATTAGAAGCTTTAAGAGAAAAACAAATTGCAGAAAAATTAACTCCAGGATGTTATGGAGAGTTTGCTAAATATAGAGATTTATCACCAGAAGAGGCTATAAAGAGAATTGAAGCTGGTGAAAGCTATGTTATAAGAATGAAGTCACCTGGAAATCCTGAAAAGAGAGTTGTTGCTCATGATATGATAAAAGGAGAGGTTTCATTCCCAGAAAATCTTCAAGATGTAGTAATAATAAAAGGTGATGGCCTTCCAACTTATCACTTTGCTCATGCAATAGATGATACATTAATGAGAACTACTCATGTTATAAGAGGAGAAGAATGGTTATCATCACTTCCAATACATCTTCAAATGTTTGAAGTTTTAGGAGTAGAAGCACCTAAATATGCTCATATTCCAACAATAATGAAAATGGATGGAAGTTCAAAAAGAAAATTATCAAAGAGAAAAGATCCAGAAAGTGCAGTAAGTTATTACAGTGAAAAAGGATATCCATCTCAATCAGTTATTGAATATCTTTTAAATATAATAAACTCAGCTTTCGAAGAGTGGAGAGCAGAAAATCCAGATGCAGATTATCATGATTACAAAGTTGAACTAGATAAAATGAGTAAGAGTGGAGCTTTATTTGATTTAGTTAAATTAAATGATGTAAGTAAAGATGTTATCTGTAAAATGAAACCAGAAGTTGTTTATGATTTATATACAAACTGGGCTAAAGAGTATGATAAAGAAATGTATGATTTAGTTACTTCTAAAGAAGCTATGATGAAAGAAGTATTCAATATAGATAAAGAAGGTCCAAAGCCAAGAAAAGACTTTGCTAAATGGGATGAAGTTAGAGAAAAAATATTCTACTTCTTTGATGAGTTATTTGATAAGGAAACAGCTAATGATGTTGAATTACCAAAAACTTTAGAATTAGAAGAAGCTAAGAGAATAATAGAAGCTTATGAAAAAGCATATAACTTTAATACAGATAAGGATACTTGGTTCTCAGATTTAAAAGAAGTTGCTGTAGAATTAGGATATGCTACTGATAGAAAGAAATATAAAAAGAACCCAGAAGAATACAAAGGAATGGTTTCTGATGTTGCAGGAGCTGTAAGAGCAGCTTTAACTCACAGAGCTAATACTCCAGATCTTTATACAATAATGCAAATTATGGGAGAAGAAGCTGTAAGAGAAAGATTTAAAAAATTCTTAGCTCTATAATTTGATTTTAAGAGGTTTTAACACAATGCTAATAAAAAGCTTGCAATGTTAATTTTTTAGTGGTATAATTAGAACATAACAGAAAAAGCTTTAAAAGATGAATAAAATTTTCCTTAAACTTAAAGAAAATTTTTATTAATCCATTTAAATCTTTAAATTTAAGGAGGATGTCAAAATGGCAGATAGAACATTAAAATGTAAAGACTGTGGAGCAGATTTCATATTCACTGAGGGAGAGCAAGCTTTCTACAAAGAAAAAGGATTTGAAAATGATCCAGTAAGATGCTTAGATTGCAGAAGAGCAAGAAAAGCTCAAAGAAACAATAGATAATAATTTGTTTATTATAAGGTTGTAAGATTAGTCTTACAACCTTTTTTATTTTTATAATAAAAAATTCTTTCTAAATTTAAACTATATATAATTTTTAATATATAGTGAAAAATCTATATTGTTATTAAATAGGGGTTGTAAACTTTAAAATAAACCATTTTCTAAAAGAGTTAAAATCAATATTGATCTTAGTTTAGTATTATAATTAAATTTTGGAGGTGTTTTATATGGAGATATATACTATAGGACATTCTAATTATGATTTAAGTAGACTTGTTGACATGCTAAATAAATATAATATAAATTGTGTAGTTGATATAAGGGGAATACCTTATTCTAAATATAATGTGCAATACAATAAGGAAGCAATTCAAAAAACTTTAAATGACTTAGGATTTACATACATATATATGGCAAAGGAATTTGCTGCAAAGAGAGATAGCAAAATATCTTACAATAAAGAAGGCTATGCTGATTTTCATAAGGTTATTAATGAGGAATCTTTTAAAAATGGAATAGAGAGACTTAAAATAGGAATAAGTAAAGGATATAGAATAGCTTTGTTAGGTGCTATGCAGGAACCTGTAAGATGTCATAGGAGTATATTAGTCGGAAGAGAATTAGAAAAATACGGATTTAAGGTTAATCATATACTTCACGATTATTCAATATGTGATCAAAGAGAAATAGAGAATATGCTTTTAGATAAATATTTTAAGGATAGAGGGCAGATTACCATAGATTCACTTATAGGAAATGAAAAGAGTGAAGAGGAAATGATAGAAGAAGGATATGATTTAGCAAATAAAGAAATTGGATATAGGATGGAAAAGCTAAAATAGTAGTTTAGAATAACTACTATTTTAGCTTTTATTAATTAAAGTTTAATGTTAGGTGTAATAAATAAAGTTAGGTTACAATAATATTTTATTTTTTATTTAGTTGAAGATTTCCAATAATGAACAAAATCCTCAAGGATTTTTCTAAGTACAGTTCCTATTTCTGAATAAGCATCATCATCTAAATTAGCTAAAGATATTCTTACTGACCATTCAGGCCCTTGGAATCCACCACCGCTTAATAAGACAATAGATGATTCCTCAGCTAATTTATATAAAACATCTACAGGTTTATAATTTGATTCTAAATAATTTGCAAATTCAGGACCATAATTTTTAAGAGCCCATTGCAATAAATCAAACTCAGCATAATATGATGCATCATATGGATTTTCTTTAATCGGTAAGTCTAGTCCTTCAAATAATAATTTTTGACGTCTGTGGCATATATCAATAGTTTGATTTTTATATGTATTTTCTTTATCAACTAAAGAGAATGCAGAAAAGAAGGCCATTTGCACTTGTTGAGGGGTTGAAAGCCCAGCAGTGTGATTTAGTGCTACTTGGCGGCTATCAGCAACTATTCTATCAATAAATGGAATTTTTTCTGGGTCTGTTGATAGAGACTCATATCTTTTATTTACCATTTCCTTTTTCTCACTAGGCAGTTCACTTATTAGTTTATCAAATATATTATCTTCATAAAGGGCCAAGGTACCAAGTCTCCAACCAGTTACTCCAAAGTATTTAGAATATGAATAAACACCTATGGAGTTATTAGGAAGATCAGCCACTAATGATTGAAACTTATTAACGAAGGTTCCATAAACATCATCAGAAATTATCATTAAATTTGGATTATAGTTAGTAACTATATCCTTTAAAAGCTCCTTACTTTTATCATGAATGGCCATAGAAGGAGGATTGCTTGGGTTAACTAAAAATAAAGCCTTTATTGATGGATCTTTTAATTTGTTTAATTCCTCCTCTGGATACTGCCAAGTATAGCTTCCTTCTTCATTTATTTCACTAGCATGAATATATATACTTTCTAAATCATATCTAGGGAGTTGAGGAATTTCTAAATAAGGAGTAAAAATAGGTGTCATTATAGCTATTTTATCTTTTCTTTGAAGTAACTCATTTGCTATTAAGGAATCAAAAATATAGCACATAGCGGCAGTAGCACCTTCAACAGCAAAAAGTTTGAATTTTTTTGAAGGTGGAAGATAACAAAGTTCTTTTAAAAGATAATCATGAACTATAGCTTCTATATGAGGAAGCATTCTATCTGGATAGGGATAATTATCTCCAATGATTGCATCACATAATTCATATAGGAAATCATCAGGATTAAATCCTTTTTCCTTTATGCCATAGTTAATTATTTTTTCTAATAATTCAATGGCTGGAAAATTTTTGTTTTCTTCTATAAATTTTAAAAATCTATTATATATTCCTTCTTTATGAGGAATTCCAGCTAAATCACAAGATTCAAAGGTTCTTTTTGTTTCAGATACAGCAAAATGACCAAAGGTAAAAAAGGCATCACGTGGTGTAGATGCTGTCCAGTTAGGATTTCCACGTCCAGCATCTAAAAGAATATGGGCACTTTTTTTGTCCTTAGCTAAATCTATTAATTTATTTTTAAATTCAAAGGGACTTATTTTTCCATATATTTTTTTTAGTTCTTCTAATTGTAGATTTTTATTTGTCATTGTAATTCCTCCTAAAATTGTGCTTAGTCATAGTATAGGTATAAAGAGGAATTTCTATAATCATAAAATAAAAAAGGGCATGTATCAAAATAAGTTTTATTAGTATATTTGATACAGCCACTTTTTAGTGATTATTTATTTGACATTGCTTGAAAAATTTCTAAGAAAAATTCTTCAAGTTCATTTATTTTCTTTTCAAGGTTACATACACGTTCTTCTAAAGATTTATCCCTATTACTTTCTAAGGAATCAGAGTTTATATTTTTTATAAAATCTGAATTAATTTTTAAATCTCTAAAGTCTTTTTTTAAGTCTTCTAAGGAATAGGCATTTGAATTTAAAAAATTCATTTCATCTAAGTCACAATCTACTTTAGGAATTCTTCTTCTACCTTTAAAGTTTTTAGGTATTTTTATTTCAAAAGGTAACTTGCTTTCACTGTTAAGACCATGAGAAGTTGTTTCTATTTCATCATTCACAGGAAGTTTTTCTATAGCAACTTCTTCTAATATATTACTATTTGTAGATTTTATGTTGATTTCTTTCTTATTAAAATTATCAGTATATTCTATCTTAGAAGAAGAAGGTTTATTTTCTTTCTTCTTAATTAAAAATATTTTAGAAAAACTATTTTTAAAATATGAAATCATCCTTTTAATTAGAGTTTTCTTTTTCTTCTTTTTTCTTCTAGCTGTTCTAGATACTCTAGGAATTTCTAAAGTCATACTTTGAGAAGTTTTAGTATTATCCTCTAAATTATCTTCCTTAGTAACACTAACTTTTTCAGATGTTTTAATTTCAGGTAACAATATACTAGTAGTTTCAATATCTTTTATGTTTAATTTTTCATTTATAGAATCTATTATAGATTGAACATCCTCACGTTCTGGTGTTTTAGGAAGGGAGGATTTACTTGTTTCAACTGAAGGCTTTATATCTATTGAAGTAGATTCTTCTTTATCCTTTTTAAAATAACCATCTGTACTATCAAAGAAAAAACCTTCTTCATTCATAAATTTTATTATATCTTTCTTTTGTATATCTATTTTTTTTGAAAGCTCTTTAAGAGAAATTCCATCTAGAACTAAAGAGTTATTTATTAATTTAACCTTATCTGAATTGTTCATATTTTTAAAGCTTATTTTTTTGTTACTCATAATTTCTCACCCTTAATACAAATATAAATTATGTCAATAGTAATGTGAGCTTTGCCATATTACAAAAGTTTCTAAAAATATTATAAAATAAAAACGAAGAATTTGAAATATATTACAATTAAAATAGGGAAAAATTTCAAAGATTTTTACATAATATATATAATTTTTATATATATTATAATTTAATTCTCATTTAATGAAGAATTTAGTAAGAAAGATTGTTGCTAAAAAATAGATACAAATGTAAAATAATATTAGAAATAAATTAAATCAAATTAAAGTTATACTAAAAAGGAGAATAAACATGAATATAGATGAATTAACAAAAAGAATAAATGAATTACACAAGAAGCATAAAGAAGAAGGTTTATCAGAGGATGAACATAAAGAAAGAGAAGAACTTAGAAAAGAATATATAAATAGATTCAAAAGCAACTTAAGAGAACAGTTAAAAGGAATTGAGCCGAAAAATAAGAAAAATTAAGGGTGATTTATGTGGGTGTTACAATAGAGAAGTTAATAAAGGATTTTAGTTTAGAGGTAATTCAAACTGGCGAAGAGAATGTCCCTATAAATGTTAGTGATGTAAATAGACCAGGATTACAATTAGCTGGCTTTTATAACTATTTTGCTCCAGAAAGAATTCAAGTTATAGGGAAAGCTGAATGGAGCTTTTTAGAAGATATGTCTCCAGATCTTAGGAAGAAAAGATTAAATAAATTTTTTTCATTTGATATATCTTGTCTTATAATAACTAGAGGTTTAGAGATACATGAGGAACTTTTAAAAGCAGCTAGAAAGAGAAACTTATGGATTCTTAGAAGTGACATGGTAACTACTAAGTTTATAAGTAAAATCACTATGTATTTATCAGATAAAATGGCTCCTGAAACAAGATTACATGGGGTTCTTGTTGATGTATATGGTATAGGAATGTTAATCACAGGGGAAAGTGGTATAGGTAAAAGTGAAACTGCCCTAGAACTTATTAAAAGAGGACATAGATTAGTAACAGATGATGCTGTTGATATAAAAGAAATAGATGGAGATTTAATAGGTAGATCGCCAGAGATAACTTTTGGAATGCTTGAAGTTAGAGGTATGGGAATAATCGATGTATCAGCACTATATGGATTAAGTTCAATTTTAAATTCTAAGCAAATAAAGATAATAATTCATTTTGAGCATTGGAAAGATGATGGAGATTATGATAGATTAGGTGTAAACGACGAATATCAAGATATATTAGGTGTTAAAGTTAAAAAACTAAGGGTTCCAATAAGACCTGGAAGAAACATAGCAGTAATAATAGAAGCTGCTGCAGCTAATTATAGATATCAACGTATGTCAGACATTTCACCAGTTGATATAATTGAAAAAAGAATGCTTGAAAGCATGGAAAAAGAGAGTAAAATTTAATAAAAAGTATAAACTATAACCATATCAGAATTAAAGGTGATGATATGGTTATATTTAATATTGAGGAAAATTTTAAAGTAGTTGAAGAATGGAAAAAGGATGAGTTTCCAGCATGGATTTTAATGGAAGAAGATGAAGTCAATCTTTTAGAAAAAATGTTTTCTTATGAGTGTATAAATGAATGTATTGACTATAAACAGGAACAAAGAATAGACTGTTTCAAGGATTATACATTTATTTTAATTAATATAATAGAGCAAGTTGAAAAGCAAATTATCTCTAAAGAACTTGATATATTCTTAGGAAAAAGTTTTATAGTTACTGTTTATAAGAGTAATATCTCACTTCTATATGATTTAATTGAAGATATAAAAGAAGAAAAGAATTGCCAGTTATTTAAAGTAGATAAGAGTCCATCTATTATTCTTTATTACATTTTAGATAGGATTATAATAAATAACTATAATATAATATCTGATTTGGAGACTGAAGGAGATAAGATTGAGTTAGAAATTCTTAAAGATCCTGAAAGCAAGCATTTAAATTCCCTATTATTTATAAGAAGAGAAGCTTATAAACTTAGAAAACTTATAAAGCCAATTAGGTATATTGGAGATACCCTTGTTATAGATGAAAATGAAGTAATAGGAGAAGGGAATAAAGTTTATTTTAAAAATATAAATAGTAAAATAGAAAAGTTAATTACATCCTTAGATACCTTATCACAGGAGTTAGCAATTGTAAGAGAAGCTTATGAATCAGAACTAGCCAACAAGACAAATGAATTAATGAAGGTATTTACAATAATAACAGCAGTTTTTTTACCTTTAGAATTAATAACGGCTATATTTTCTATGAGTTTTGAATCTATGCCCTTTAAAACATGCCCTTATGGATTTTATATTTTAGTTTTTATATTAAGTTTAATGGCTATAATCTTGCTACTAATATTTAAAATAAGAAAATTTCTATAGTTTGACAAAATATTACCAAAAATATAGAATTGAATTAGAAGATAAAATAGATTGGAGGGCTATATTATGAAAGATGTAAAAGTTTTAAAAAAAGAATATGAAAATGCTTGGACTAAATATGAAGAGGCAGATTTAAAACAGGTATTTTCATTAAGTGATAGATATAGGGAGTTCATGTCAGTTGCTAAAACTGAAAGAGAATGTGTTAAGGTTTTAGCTCATATGGCAGAAAGTAAAGGGTTTAAAAATTTTTATGAAGTTATTAAAAATGGAGAAAAAGTGACAGCAGGGGATAAACTTTATTCTATAAACATGGATAAAACAATAACTTTAATAAAAGTAGGTTCAGAACCATTAGAAAAGGGATTAAGAATAATAGGAGCTCACATAGATTCTCCAAGAATGGATGTTAAACAAAATCCATTATATGAAGATTCCGGATTAGCATTATTAGATACTCATTATTACGGAGGAGTAAAAAAATATCAATGGGTAACTATACCTCTTGCAATACATGGAGTTGTTGTAAAAAAAGATGGAACTAAGGTAGATATTAAAATAGGAGAAGATGAAAATGATCCTGTTTTAGGAATTTCAGATCTTTTAATCCATTTATCAGCAGATCAATTAGATAAAAAAGGAGCTAAAGTAGTAGAAGGAGAAGACCTAAATATTTTAGTTGGAAGTATGCCATTAAAAGGAACTGAGGAAAAAGAGGCTGTTAAAGCTAATATATTAGTTTTATTAAATGAAAAATATGGCATAACTGAGGAAGATTTTGTATCAGCTGAGTTAGAAGTAGTTCCTGCTGGTAAGGCAAGAGATTATGGATTAGATAGAAGTATGATTTTAGCATATGGTCACGATGATAAAATATGTGCATATACTTCAGCAGAGGCTTTAATGGATTTAGAAAATGTTGATAAAACATGTGTAGCATTATTAGTTGATAAAGAAGAGATAGGTAGTGTGGGAGCTACAGGAATGCAATCAAGATTCTTTGAAAATATAATTGCAGAACTTATGGATAGAAAAGGAGAATATTCTGAATTAAAACTTAGAAGATGTCTTCAAAATTCAATGATGTTATCAGCTGATGTTACTGCAGCTTTTGATCCAAACTATCCTTCTGTATGTGAAAAGAAAAACACAGCTTATTTTGGACATGGAGTAGTATTTAGCAAATATACAGGAGCTAGAGGAAAAGCAGGTTGCAATGATGCTAATGCAGAATATATAGCTCACTTAAGAAATATAATGGATAGAAATGGTGTTGTATGGCAAACTGGAGAGCTTGGAAAAGTAGACCAAGGTGGCGGTGGTACAATCGCTTATATATTAGCTCAATACAATATGGAAGTTATAGATTGTGGAGTAGCATTACAAAATATGCATGCGCCTTTAGAAGTAGCATCTAAAGCAGATTTATATGAAACTAAAAAATGTTATAAGGCATTTTTTGAAGAAGCATAATTAATCAGTTAAGAAAGGCTGTATCAAAATATCTAATCTAATATATATGATTTAGAGTATATTAGATGTATTTATGGTACAGTCCTTTTTATATTAAAATAATTTGTTTGATAAGGATTTATATATGAATAAAGTATTAAAGGGGAATTTAATTTTTTTAAGTTTTATATTGTTAGTAACATTAATTTTTATAGAAAGATATAATGGTGAAAATATTCTTTTAATTTTAAGTTTGATTTTTTATCTTGAAATAATATTTATAACAAGGAAATTTCTTAAATACATAAATTTAGGTCAAGCTATAAAAAATAGGAGTATTTTTAGTAGAGAACACAAGAATAAAAATAAATTTATTAATAAAGTTTTGTTAGAGGAGAGATTAGACCCTCTAAGCAATGTATTTACTAGATTTGAATTTAAAAATAATCTTGAAATGTGGAAAGGAGAATATACACTTTTCCTAATTGATTTAAGAAAATTTAGTTTAATAAATGATGCTTTAGGCAGAGGTAAAGGAGATGAAGTTTTAAGGGAGTTTGGTAATGGATTAAATAATATATCAAAAAGCTTAGCTTCTAAAAATTTATATGGTGTATATGGAGGAGAAGAATTTTTAGTTGCAATTAATAGTAAAAATAAAGAAGATATAATAGAAGTTTTAAATAAGCTAGATAATTTGAAAAAAATAAGATTAAATAGCCTTAATAAAGAAATTAAAATGGAATTTAATATAGGATATTCTATAAATTTAGGAAATAAGAGTTTTGAGGAAATAATTGAAGAAGTGTTTTTTGCTAAGGAAAGAGCTAAAAAAGAAGATTTTATATCTGTCATAGAATATACAGAAGAACTAAAGGGCATAAGAAAAAAGAATAATTTAATAATAAGAGATATTAAAGATGCATTAATAAATAAAAAGTTATATACTGTTTATCAACCTCAAATATCATCCTTAGATGATAAAATAAAAGGTTATGAGACTCTCATAAGATGGAATCATGAAACTCTAGGCTCTATATCAGCTAGTGATATAGTTAAAAGCTTAGAAGAAATAGATGCTATTAAGGATTTAGATTTATATGTTTTTGAATCAACCTGTGAATTTCAAAGTAGGTTAATTCAAAATAATATTGAGTTACAATGTTCAGTTAACATATCAATAAACACCTTAAAACATAGAGGGGTAGGATCTAATCTTTATAAGATAAGTAAAAATTATAACCTTAAACCAGAAAATATTACCTTAGAGATTTTAGAGAATTCTGATTTAGAGGTTAGCGGAAATGCTATAAATGAAATTATTAAGCTTAAAAAATATGGATTTAAAATATCTATAGATGATTTTGGAAAGGGGTATTCATCTATAAATAGAGTATTAAAGATACCTTTTGATCAAATAAAAATACCAAAGGACTTTATATCAGATATACCTAATAGTAAATATATAGCCATAATAAATTCAATTTCAAATTTTGCTAAGACTTTAGGAGCTGAACTTGTTATTGAAGGTGTTGAAAGCAAAGAATACTATGATTTTTTTAAGTTATTAGATTTTGATGTTATTCAGGGTTTTTATTTTTCAAAAGCATTAAATGAAAAAGAGTTCTTAGAATATGTAAATAATTTAGGTGTAAGTGTTTCAATATAGGATTATTTAAATTTATAAAAGTTAATTTATTGTTTAGTTTAAGTTATTATTTCAATATGTTCTTATTTAGGATATAATTAATTGTGTAAATGTTTAAAAAAGAAAGGAAATTTTACGAAAATAAACATAGTTACTTTGTTTGTTTAGGGAAAAAAAGGGGAGAGTCAAATGAAAATAGCATTAATAGCACATGATAAGAAAAAAGAAGAAATGATAGAGCTTGCAAAAGATTTTGAAGATAAGTTAAGTAAACATATACTTGTTGCAACAGGTACTACAGGACTTAAAGTTATGCAAAATACATCTTTAGACGTTAAAAGATGTAAAAGTGGCCCACTAGGGGGAGATCAAGAAATAGGAGCAATGGTAGCAAACCATGATGTTGATATGGTAATTTTCTTAAGAGATCCATTAACAGCTCAACCTCATGAACCAGATATTAGTGCATTACTTAGACTTTGTGATGTTTATAAGGTTCCACTAGCTACAAATACAGAAAGCGCTAAGCTTATAATGGCTGATATTTAAAGTTAATATAATAAAATAAGAAGTTAAAAGGTACTTTTTTATATTAAGTTACTTCATGGTTAAGAAATAAAAATTCCATGATTAAATAATATAAGGAGGTATCTTTTTTTATGGTTAGAAAGAGAATTGCTAAACAAAAAATACAACAATTTGATATGAAAGTATCAGAATTATTAGAAGAATATATTAAGGAACTCAAAGTAAATCAATGTTCTATTCATACAATAGAAACTTATCGAACTGCATTCAAACGTTTTATAAAAGATGAAGGTGATTTAAGCATATCTGATATTAATATAAGTGTTATTAATAATTTTAAATTAAATCTAAAAGATAAGGTTAGTCCTAGAACAATAAACACGTATACTTCTCATATTAGAACAGTTTTTAATTATGCTTATAAACAAGAGTATATGGATAAGTTAGATATTAAATTAATTAAAGTGCAACAAAAAGTTAAATATATACCAACAGAAGAAGAAATGGAATTATTGTTATCAGAAGCTAAAGGTGAAACCTACAGTAATTATATATCTAGGTTAGCTTGTTTAGTAATGAGTACAACTGGAATAAGATGCGAAGAATTTCTAAGTTTAAAAATTAAAAATTATAACAAAGACTATATAAGTACAGAGCATACAAAAAATAGATCGCTAAGATATATGCCAATACCAACTTTAGTATCTAAAGAAATAAAATCTTATATAAAAAATTATAGAAAAGATGCTAAATTAGATGAGACATTATTTGTCAATGTATATGCAAAACAATATACATCTAATGGTTTTAGAAAAAGTTTTTCAGAGTATGCAAAGAAGAAAATAGGACATTCAATAGGAACACATTCACTTAGAAGATATTTTATAACTAAAGCATTAAATAACAACGCTAATCCGATTTTATTGTCTAGGATAACTGGACACCATGATACTAGAATGTTCCAGTACTATTATAAATGCAATATAAATGACTTAATAAGAATGGATAGTATAAACACTATAGCAGATTTAAATATAGATAATTCTCATAAAAAAATGCTTAGAAGATAAAAAAATAGTAGGCACTCACAATACCTACTACTTAAAACTTAATATCGTTTTATAAAACTTTGCATATCCTCAACTAAAAGGATATACCAATACGCTAATAGTATTATCTCAAAAAAAGTGAGGATTTGCAAGCTTTATTTCCTATACCCTAAATTAAGTATAGGTTGAGTTGTTAGGCACTATGCAACTTCTATAAATAAGATAGTAGGTATAATAGAGCCAATGCAGAAAGTCTATTCGGTTACTTTTATAATATACATTTATAAAGTATGACGTAAGTCTTAGTGAAACTTTCTTGAAGATGTTAAGTCTAAGGTAAACAATATTTACTATGACAAAATAGAACGGTTTGAGGCGTATCAGTAGTAAGATAAATTACTACAAAGAAAGGAACATACAGAACAATAGAAATATTGGACAAGTAGGGGTGCAATTCTTGTTTTGATGTATGAATTAGTTGAAATACTAATTACTAATGTATTATTACCAAGACCATAGGTTAAAGTGGCGAGGCTCTAAATACAGAAGTATAAGAGTGGTAATATAGTTGTCTTGTTGATTTTTAGTGTCGACAGGATAACTATATACATTTGGAGGATAAGCCAGAAGTATAACGCCTTTGGCACTTAAAAATCAATGTCTACTTAAAGAAATATTTAGAATATAGTAGAAATTTCTTTACATAAATTTGTAAATATATTACAATAAATGTAAAGAGCAAATGTGTATAGGGGAAATATGTATGATATTAAGGTTAATAAATGATGGTACTGTAACAAAACATGAGGAAAAAACAGTTAGAGACTTTATAGATAATATTATTTACAAAACAGAAGATAGAGAAAATAAAGTGTTTGTAATCCATACTATACAAGCGTTAAATGGTAAACAAAATATGATATTATATTTCCAAGATGGAGTTTTAAAAAGTCATCATACAACATTTCAGAAGTTTGATTATAATGATGTACTTGATTATGAAATTTCTCCTTCTTATAAAGTTAAATATGTGTTGTTTGAAGATATACGTAGTGTAGATGATGACTATGAAGAACAAATGGAAGATAGCTATAGTAGAAAGAGAGTAAGTAATTATAGATTTTCTTATATATATAGACATGATGATATATTAGAAAGAATGTTTGATGATGATAAACTTAAAAGTTTTATAAAGGAACAAGAAGATGATAAATTGATCGAAATAGTTTCTATTTTGTGTGATAAAGTTTTAGAGAATGAGAGTTATATTTTATCTCTAAAAAACACTGTAAATAATCATGCTAGAGATATTTATATATTAGAACAACAGATTAAATGGTTAAGTAAAAAGAGTGAAATAAAAAAATCTAATGGAATAGATGCTCTAAGTGAAGAAGACTTGGATGATTTATTTGATATAGATGCATTTAGATTTTAATAACAACCAATAGAGAGTATATCCAGGTGGTATGCTCTTTTATTATGCCTAAAAACAGGAAGATATATTTCCCTAAAAGCATAATATAATGTTGCAATTATTATTGTAGTAAATTCCTAATAGGAAAGTACTTATATCACATCTGAAAATTGAATAATGCATAATATGCACTTTAGGAAATGAGGATATGGTACGTTACACTTTGCAACTAATGGACTAATTGTCCAAAACTCAATAGAAGGCTCATAGAACACTTTATTTTAGCTTAGACTTATAATTCATCAAAACTACTCTAAGATTAAAAATATGAGCCATTTAGCTACCAAGTAATGCGTATTGTAGCTATATGTAGATATTAGATTTGTCGACAAGTTTGGATATAGATTTAACCGACATCCGAAAATTCGCTCGTTAAAATGGATTAGTCAAAATAATTACGAAGGCAAAATGCCAACGTAGATATATGCTGCATGTTATTTATGTAGCTTTTTCTTATGCAAAAAGATAAGACCTAGCCATAAGACTAGATCCTATCTTAGGTTTACTTTTTAACCCATTCAATTTTATAACCAATTATATCAGCTATTTGTAATACTTCACTGTACTTTAAAGCTTCCTTACGTATTTTATTACTTAGGTTTTGTACAGTATAATCACTACCATTACGTTTATTTAGTTCTTCTGCTAATCTGGTAATAGTAAACCCAGAGGATATTATATAAGCTTTGATGTCTTCTCTTATTCCCATAATATTCACCTCAGTAAAATTGTAACATTCAATTTAAAAATGGTCAAATAGATTGTTTTTTTAACTATTAAATTTAAAATTAAATTAATAGATTTAAAAAGTTGTTGACATTTTAAACTTATAGGTTTAAAATTAAATTGTAGACACGAGTTAACAATAAATTAATATCTACAATTAAATATATGCGGAGATGAGAATTATGAGTGTAAAAACCTTCAAGAAATTCATTGAAGAATTAAGAGAGCAAGGTATAAGCATTGAGAAACTTATCACAAGTAAGCGAAAGTATGAAATTATATAAGATTTTAAATAAGTAAAAGGGAGAGAAAAAATGATTGATTTAAATTTTAAAGTTTGTGATGGAATATTTATAGATCCAAAGGAATTTTTTAGTAAGACTAAAAACAAGGAATTAAACCTAGAAAGATTTGTTTATGATAATAAATCAGTTCTTTTTAAAGAAAGAATGAGTGGATTTGATTTTAGATGTTTGTTAAGCGGTATTATAGAAGAAGTTGAAGCTGATGGAGAATACATAACAATAGCTAAGGTTAACGACGGAATTATGATAAGACATAAGGTATTTAATGAACTTGAAGGAGAACTTATCAATGAATGGTTTCTTAGATATAGAGGAATAGATTAATATACCTAAGTAGTAAAATTGTAAATAATTTGTTAATAAACTCTTTTTGAATACAAATGCGACTTTTATAGGTGTATAATATGAATACAAAATACTTAATGTATTCAAAAGGAGTTTGTTAAAATGATAGGATTAGAATATTTATGTAGTTTAAACAATATTAGTTATTCTGAATTAGCTAAAAGAATGAATATAAGTAGGCAAACAGTTACAAATTGGATTGCTGGTAGAAGAAATATAAATGAAAAATATTATGAAGATCTAAAAGATATTTTTGGAATAGCTCCAGAATGGATTGTTAAAGAAATAAATAATATAGATAGGATTAAAATTCAAGATATATTATTACAAACAAGTTTAGAAGAATCTTCAAAAAAGTCAAGAAGTGAAATTATTACTAAAGATGTAGTAAATAAGTCTGTAAGAGATTATAGAATTGCAAAACAAGAGTTAGTGGAAAATCTAATTGATTATTTTGAAAAAGTATATATAAATGCATATGAAGAATATGAAGATGATTTTGATGCAGCATTAACAGCTAAAAGTGTAGTAGATATATTTAGCACAATTTTAAAAGTTTTAGATAAAAAATATATACATAGGGGTACAGTACAAACTATAGTTTATGCGTTGGAGGTTGCTAATAATCCAGATATTGATGAAGATAATCTAAATAAAAAAATGAAGCTATTTAAGGCTATGATTGAAGCAGAAGAAGAAATAACAAGTTGTGAAATGTTTGCATTAGGAGCAAATTGGGAGTAATTAAAATAAAATTTTTAAACAAAAGGAGAAATATATTATGAGAAAAGAACAATTAACCAAAGAATTAAAAAGTGAAGGAGTAGAGAATATGAGCGTTATTAGAGAAGACTTTATAAGACTTAGTAAGCAAGAGATAATGTTAGAAGACCTACAAATAATCAAAGAAATAACAGGAACTAGCAAAATAACAAAGGATACAGTTCCAGATTTATTATTTGCATTACAAAGTCATTTACTATTAGTAGAAGAAGGAAAGACAGAGCTTAATACGGAGTTTACAGAAACAATAAGTTTGTTAGTAGCTAAACTGTATAATAGATAAAACTTAAAGAAATACAAATCTAAAAACAAAAGGAGAGAAGTATTATGACAAAAGTAATTAACTTAGCAAACTATAAAAAAGAAAAGGGGGCTTTATTAGATGAAGAAGAAGTAATTTATGATATTGTAGATTTAGATATTACAAAAACTGAAAATGGGAAATTATTAGTTTGGATAGAAGGACACATATATTTTGAAAGTTTAGAAGATTTAAAAGCAACTTATATAAATTTTAGAGATAGTGTTTGTAATGACTTTAATATAATAAACAACAACAAATTAGATGAGGTTGATTTTAAACTTAAATATTCTAAAAAAAGTGAATTTTATAATGTAGATATAAATGATTTTTATATAAATGATTATGAAAATTTAGTTGAAAAACTTAATTATATAATTGCAAATATAAAAAAAGATAATGTTAAAATACAAGAATAATATGTAAATAACTCAAGGCTTATACCCAGGTATGAGCCTTATAATAACTAAAAATATATTAAATAAAAAAGGATGGGATGGAATTTATGAAGAAATTACAACAATACAAAGTTAGTTACGTTAGAAATGGAGAAAAGGTAAAGGAAATAAGTCTTAGTCAGAACGTTATTTTAGAAGCACTGAGTATTTATAATAATATAAGATATAAGAACGGAGAATATATAGAAGATATAATAAAGGTTATTTTTAAAGATGGAGAACAATTAGAAAATCTTAAGAATGAAATTACATATAATGAAGAAAAATATATACCACTCTTAACAAGTCCTTCTATGCAAAAACATGAAGAAAAGATCGGTAAGAAAACATACAAAATGGAATATTTATTTATTAAAGAATCTAAAGCAGAATTTAGAGATATATTAGAAAACATATTAAGCTTAGGTAAATCTAAACAATGGGAAGGAAAAAATATTCCTATAGTTAAAGATGTTACGGCTAGACTAGGTTTAGCAATATCAGGTACAAATAAGATTAATTACACACCTAAATTTATAGTATTACAAGACAGAGAATATACATATAAACAAGATAATTATGTAGCCTTTACAAATGGATTAGATAAAGTAGAACCTATTACTCCAGAAAGTCATCCAGAAGCTTATAAACATACTATGTTCGATGGTGCTGGTCTTATGTCTCCTAAAATGGCAGAAATAATACAGGAGCAATTAGGATTAAATTATAACGTAGACTTTGCTATTATCAGGGGATATAACGGATTAGCTATCAAGGGATTATGTCTTAAATTCGACTTTATGCAATACATAGCCGATAACTATAAAGAAGATATAGAAGGACATTTTGAGAAGAGAGAAGATGGATATTATGTTAGAGATTTTTGGGGAGATATGCAATGTATAAATAATGTAGACTTAATTCTTACAGAAAGTCAATGTAAATGGGCAAAGAATTTTTCTAGCATGACAGAATACTTAATAGCAAGAGAAAGTTTCGATAATAAATATAAAACAATTACTAATAGTTTATATATCACAAAAACTAATAAAGATCCTAAAAAATTAAAAACACACGCCTTAACTAATTATCAATTACTTAACAATTTAGCAATAACTTATAAAGAACTAATAGAATTAGCACAACCAACAATAGATTATTATAAAAAGCTTATAGACTTCGATTTAGATAGTATAAGACTTTTTCTAGGAGATATAGCTAAAGACATCATAATAGATGATGACGGTATTGTTAACAACTCAGAATTATCAGCTTCTTTTAAAGCTCATAGAATGCTACAAACAATAGGAGATAGTGCTTTAAAAATTAAACCAGTAAGAACTACAATAATAAACATGATTAAAAAGAAAATAAGATTGCTTAAAGGTGGTAAATTTTATATAGAAGGTGGATATAAGATTATAGCACCTTGCCCTGTCACATTCTGTAATATGCTAATGTTAGGACATAGGGGAGATAATGGACTAGCAGAAAAAGAATTTTACATACCTACTTGGGCTAGTGAAAAAGTTACAATATCTCGTAATCCTATTGCATGTTATCAAGAGATACAAAAAACAATTCTTACAGATAAGTTAGATAAATGGTGTAAAGATTATACTTCAGAAATAATTTTCTTCAATCAAAAAGACAATACTCATATGTTGATGTCAGGAGCTGATGAAGACGGAGATGGATGTTTAGTTTCTAAAAGTGACATATTATATAACGCAGTAATTACTTCAGAAAAAATATTTGTAAATTTATCAGACGGAATAGAAAATCCTAAGCATATATATAGTAGAAAACAACGTTGGGAGAATGAAGTGCTATCGAGTGGTAATCTTATAGGAAAAATAGCTAATAGTACAGTTATTATAAATAGTATTGCACAAACTAATTATTATTATAAAAATGATCATAAGTATTCCTATTTTAAACTTAGAGATATTTGGGGAGAAAATAAGTTAGGCAAAGAAAAATGGGAAGAATTAAATGAGATTTGGTCTAAGCATGACAGAAAAGCTAAAAAAGAAGAATGGATAAAACTACAAAAAGAATTCAGGGAAATAAAAAAAGAATTCAACAAAGCTTTAGAAAAAAGTTTAAAGAAAGGTACTTTAGTAGAACAAGTTAGTTTTGATTTAAATAAACAAAAAGAATTAATAACCGAAGGTTTCTTTGATAAATCTATAGCATCATATCAATGTATTCAACTATCTATGCAAGCAATAGATGCACCAAAAACATTGAGATTTCCTGGGGAAGAAGATTTGTCTTATATAGAAAAATGGGAGAATATAGATAAACCTTATTTTATGAAATTTAATAAAGATGATATTTATAAAGTTATGAATTATAATAGTTCTTTGGATAAATTTGCAAAATATGTAGGCAAGGAATTGAAATATGATATAGATAAAATTAATGATGATTTTACCGAAGAAGAAATAGAAGGATCTAAAGAAGACTTTTCTACTGATACAGTAATTAGTAAAAAAAGTAGTATTAAGAGCAATAAAACTTTATTATTTGAAGAAATAGATAAAGCTGTTGATATGACAGGACTAGGGAAATTAAATGGGAGATTAATGGAATTAATATCAAATTATAATAAAAAAAGTTCTAATGGAAAAAGTGGTAAAGATAATAAATTACAATGGAATTATTGTAATCCTTTCTTTATTAGAAATTTTTTAAATATATCTGAAGATTTTACTGATTTAGAGTGTTTAGATTTATTTAAGTTATATTCTATAAAAGAGTATAGAGAAGCTATAAAGAATATAGAATATAATGATATTTTAAGAATGTTAAAAATAGATAAAAGTATAATTAAAGTAAACTTCTTGTTTGATATTGCTTGGGACACAATAGATAAAGTGCTAACAGAAAATTATAAGACTAAAGCTTATGCTTATATAGAAGATATTAATGGAGAGATAGACTGGATGTTTAAGAAGTATTCTAAGATAGATACTAGATTTAAAGACAATAACTTAATAGATAAAGATAGAATAGCGGCAGAAAAAAGATTAGGTGGATTACATAAGATAGGCTTTAAGAAAACTGAAGAAGGATTTGAAAATAGTATAGAAACATATACAAGACTTATATTTACTAGAGAAGGATTTAAATTAGGAGAAAATAAATTAGGTGGATTCTATGAGATACCTGATTTAGAAGATGGACAAGAAGTAGAAGTAGTAGAGTACAAGCTTAATAAAAAAAGTGTACATATAGTTTATAAGTTAATATAAATGAAAATAGATATGGGCTAGAATGTCACAGGAAGAACAAGAGAAGTTTTTTAATGATAATAAGTGGACACCAAAGAGTGAGAGCTTGTAAGGACTTAGGTTACAGGGGTATTCCTTACCCCTTACACCTTCGGTTATGGAACGAGAGTTCTACAAAATTAAAGATACAAAGGGGAGAATGTAATGTATAAGAAATATTATATATATAACTGGCAACAGGCATATTTTTATATGCAAAATGGCGTTATGCCTTTAGAAAGACCAGCAGTAAATAAAGTTACTGGAAAGATTTATTTTGTATTTGGATCAGAAGAAACAAAAGAAGTTTACGATAAATGGTGTAGAAATAAACAATAGAAAGGATATGGTGAAAAATTATGGTGAAATTAAACTTAAAATGGATAAGTGATGTAATAGGAGAGAATTATAAACATTGGAAAGATGGAGATATAGTAAAAATACAAGCTCAAACTGGTACTGGAAAGACAAGATTTATAATCGGCGATAAAAATAATCGTGGATTAGTAGATAATATGAATTGTTTTGAAAAGATGATCTACATATGTAATAGAACAGAATTAAAAAGACAAGTTAAATTAGACTTATTAAGAAAATATAATAAAAAAATAGAATATATAGACAAAGAAAAAAAACAAGTTGATACAGAATGGTTAGATGAGCAAACAGTTATAGAAAATGTAACAGTAGCTACTTATCATGCTATATCAGAAGGAAAACTAGATAATATATATCTTAATAAAGATAACTCATTAGATTTTTATAAATATATAGTTTGCGATGAATGTCACTTCTTTTTAACTGATAGCAGTTACATGAATAAGACTTATTTAGCTTTTAAAGAGCTTGTAGAAAAATCTTATAATAAATCTATAAGAATATTTATAAGTGCAACAATGGAAGAAGTTAATAATACAATAAATAAATACAATGAAAATAATAATAAAAAAGTGTTAGGTAGAAAAAAAGAAATACATGAATATACTTCTAATATAGATTATAGTTATCTAAATGTTAAATATTTTAAGAAATTAGAAACAGATGTATATCAGCTTATCAAAAATGATAATACAGATGATAAATGGCTTATATTTGTAACTTCTAAAGAAAAAGGACAAGCTCTAAAAGAAAAGTTAAATGATAACAATATAACAGCAGATTTTATACATTCTAGTAAGAAGTCTATAGAAAAAGAAAACATATTGAATACAGGTACTTTTAAAACAAAGGTATTAATAACTACAAAATGTCTAGATAATGGTGTAAATATAAAAGATGATAAAGTTAAAAGTTTAGTTATTCTGGCATATGATAAAGTTACTTTTATACAAGAGCTTGGAAGAAAGAGATTTAATATATTAAATGCACCAATTATAAATTTATATATTCCTATGTTAAGTGTTAAGAGTTTTAATACTTTATTACATAGACAAGGTAAAAAGTTTAATGATCTAGATTTATATAAAGATAATATAGAAGCTTTTAAAAGAAAATACAATGATAACACTAATTATCCTAAAGATCTATTTCACTTGAATAAAGATATGGAGTATACAGTAAATTTACTAGGATATGCAAGATTATTTAATGATAATACTTTCTGTAAAGATATAAGGAATAAACTATATAATGATGAATTTGCATATATTAAAGAGCAATTAAGCTGGTTAGGATTAGAAGATACATTTGATAAAAATAATTTAATAGAAGATGTAGTTGATATTGAAGAAGTTGAAAAATTAGAAGATTTTTTAGAAAGAATAGTTGGACAAAGATTATATGAAGAAGAACAACAAAAATTATCAGATTTAATTGTTGGAGAATTAATAACTATAAAAACAAATAAAGATTATAGAACTAAAAAATTAAGACCTTCTACAATGGAAAATATAATTAGAGATGATTTAAATTTAAGTTATGCAATAAGTAAACCTAAAAAAGAAGGTAAAGGCATTAATAGGGGTAAAAGATATATTATTGTTACAAAAATAAATTAAGATGTTCCACTTTTACTATAAAATTTATTATATAAAAAGAATAGTAAAAGTGGAACAATAATATATTAATTTGTAACATTTTATATAATGGTATTGCATTTTGGCGAGAAATTGAAGTATGTGTACATTTTTAGGAAAATTACAGCAATCCCATATATATAGAAGTGTTGTTTTTTTCTCTTTTTTGTACATACACTATTTGGAAATAAAGAAATATGTTATTGCGTGGACACCCAAAGGTGGCTAGCAAAGTCAAGCCCCTTGAGGGGCGTTACACTTTAGTGTATGACTAGGGGTGACTAATTAGTGTAGTATTTAATATTATAATTTAATGACTTAGAATTTATTATCTTAGGCTGTTTTTTGTTTTTGTATATTTATTATATGAAAGGCTTTCTAATTATAGCCCTTTTTCTACAAAATCATACATTAAGTTTGCTAAATTAACAAAAAGTTAACAACTTTGTCACTTTTTCAGGACAAAAAATGTTATAATTAAGGTAAACAAGGAACAATTTTACAAAATTTGACTAATGAAATTTCTTTAATTGGACAAGCTTTACATGTTATCATAAAAGTAAATATATGGTAATAAGGTGATGGTTATGATTATAAAGAAATGGAATAGTAAAGCAAAGATTAAATGTAATGAAAAAAAAGGAAGTAAGTGTATTGGCGACAAGGAGGAAATAAGTATGGGAGTATCAATGGGAATATTACAAACATTGGAAGGAAGAGTGGCAAAAGAATTTTTAAAAGAATCAGAAAAAGCAAAAATAAGTAAAGATACTATTAAAAAATGCTTGGATTTAGTAAAGGATATAAAAATAAAGTAATATGGAATTAGTTTTAACTAAGCTAAATCAATCATTAGAGCATTTAAGATTAGTAGGAGATTTTGAGTGTTCAGATGAGAGTATAGAAAATTTTTTGAAGAATGATGCTCATAATTATGATTGTTCTGGTGAAGGAAATACTTATATATTAATAGATGAAAAAGACAATAAAATAGTTGCATATTACACTTTGAAATGTAATGGAATCCAAGTTAAAGATTATAATTTACATAAAGTTTTACCAGCATTAGAAATAGCAAGATTAGGTGTAGATATTAATTATGAAAAACTTGGTTTGGGATCAAAAATGTTAGCGATGGCTGTTAAAGTTGCAATTCATTTAAAGGAAGAACATGTTGGTGTGAAATATATCCATTTGTTTTCAGTTCCAGATTCTGTAGACTTTTATATGAAGAAAAATAAGGCTGGATTAAAATTTCATGAATATCCAAAAGGATATAGTTTCTTGAAAGAGGAGAATTCTCAGGAGGGATGTAAAGCATTATATGTTACTTTAAATGAATGTGAAGACTTATACAAAAAAGAACTTAGCAAATAAACAAGCTAGGTTCTTTTTTTATGTATGAAAATATTTAATTATTAAGCATTAGTGTGTTAGCTACCGCAAACGTTCCACGTTTTGCGTACGCTTTCGGTTATGAAAAGAAAATTATTCATAAATTCCTCGTATTTTTTTTTCTTATACAAGTGATACTTATTAGGGCTGCACACTTAATAAAGCAACTCTATACCAACACATCGGCACCATTCCGATTAATAAATGGGTAGTAGTCAGGGGTATTATTATGTACTGGCGAAGTTAGGGTTTCTCTATGTACCGAAAACCTAGGAAACAAACATAGATTTGATACAATTGTCGCTAACCGATATGCGACTAATAAAATTTCGGTTTGCTTAGTAAAAAATACAATGCTGTTTAAACAGTCATCCTAAAAGGGATATTTTTAAATCAAAAATGGAAAATCACACGAGACTAGGAGTGCCTTGTTTAAGTACAAAACAAGATGGTTAAGCTAACTATGTACTAGGACTTAACAGTAGCAAATGTGGTGTGTGCCGTAGCTTGTTTAGATGAAATCATGAATTGGGTTTGGAGCTACAGATTAGAGATTACTATTAATTTAGTAGTCTCTTTTTTATTGCAAAAAATATTATACGAAGGTGGTATGTAAAAATGATAAAAGAATTAGAAATAATAATAACAAAAAGATTAAAACATCAAATATTTATTGATGATGAGTTTTCTGTAAAGATAACTAAGCAAAAGTTAGGATATAAGTTATCTATTAAATCTACAGATAATAAAATAGAATTATTTGCTGATGTTTTAGAAGATATAGATTTAAGTCAACTTATGTATTTATTTATTAAGAATCTTTATTATACAGAAGTTAATTGGAGAACTAAAGAAATACATAGAACTAAGAGTTTCTTGTACAGAAAGGCTAAACAATTAGCTACTTGGAGTGCTAGAAATAATATAAATAAAGTAGAGAAGATTAACAAAGAAATAGTAGAAAGATATAAAGAAACAGAAAATTTAAAACAAGAAGTGGCTTATTATAAGCAATTTGTTAGTGTTTTCTATGATATAAAAACAGATATAGAAGAATGGGAGTGGCTTAGATAGACACTCTTTTTTTATACCCTTTTTTCTTAAGAATTAAGGCTAGTAGATAATAGTTACTCTTTATAATTAAATATCAAATTTAGTAATCCTTTAGCTAGTATGCGTACAACCAAGCAAGCTAAGAAAGTTAGATCATAGGTGGGTTTATTACACAGTTAAGATGTTCTGTGTTATCAAAAACATCAAAAATTTATTATAAAGGGGATATTAAAAAATGAAGGAATTACAATTATTAACAGAAAAATTTGAAGGACAAAACATAACATTTAGAATGGGTGAAAATACAAGTGAAGTTATGATTGATGATGTAGCTAAGTTTTGTGGTTGGACTAGAGTAGCAAAAAGTGGTAATGAAGTTATTAGATGGGATAGAGTTAATGAATATTTAACAGAATTAGGCGTACCCACTTGTGGGCATGGTGATTTCATTCCAGAATATGTAATGTATGCACTCATTGGTAAAGCGAAAAATGAAAAAGCTACTAAATTTATGCTTTGGGTAGGACAGGTATTAACCCAACTAAGGCAAAAAGGCGTTGTAATACTAGAGAATGCTACTAAAGAAGCTATTAATTTCGAAGAGAAGTTTGGTACATACAGAATTAGAAAAACATTCTTAAACTCTACAAATATTACAGAAGATTATAAATTATTTACAGAGTTATCTAAACAAGAGTGGAAAGCTAAAAGATTAAATAATAGTGATAGAGTTAAACTATCTAAGCTAATTGTCAAAGGTTTAGAACAAAGACTAAATAGAGATAAGTCTAAGTTAAGAGCAAGTGAAATGTTAGCTATGCAGGAATTATTAACTGATATAAATAAAGATATTATTAAGCTAGAAAATAAAAAACATGGAGGTCTTAAGACAGGGCAACAGAAGCAGATAACTAAATTAAAGCAACAATTAGAAGATATAGAAACTAAATATGTTGTTAGAGATGAAGAATTTGTGACGTTAGATTGTCATGGCTTTAGTAATAATTATATGTATAGCTATATAGAAGGTAAATGCGTTAAGTCTAATGCTTATAAGAATTGGATTAAATATTTTCCTTGTAATCAAGTGCCAGATATAGATTATTGGGATGTAGACTATAACAAGCCTATAGAATTATTTATCAACTATACAGTAAAGAAAGATGTAGACATAGCTAATTTAGATAAAAGCTTCATTGATATGATATTTAATAGGATCTATAGTGTAGACGATAACATAGTACAAGCAGTACATAGACAAGGTATTGCTACAGTAGAAGACTTTGCAGACGGGAAAATATCTTTTTACATAAGAAATATAGAAGAATAGTAGGTGATTATACAATGATAATTGATTATGTTTATTTATTAATATTTGCGTTGTTTATTTTGACAATTTATAAAGTCGCAAAGATAGAAAATAAATGGGGTTTAATATTGTATGCAGGAACAATAATTATTTGCTTAATAAAAATAATAACAGGAGTGTGTAGTATATGTTAGATGTAAATGAATTAAAATTAAAAAATATAAGATTTTATAAAGGAAGATATGTTGTTAGATTAATGAGAAGTTATAAAACACTATCTGAAGCAAAGAAATTAAAGAAATTCTTAAAGCAATATATAAATTGTGTTAGTATATATCAAACAAAAAATGGATTTATGGTACAAACATATAAAGAATATAAAACTTTAGAAGATGCAATAAAGGTAAGAGATTATTTAACAGAAAAATTAGAAGAACGAAAGAGTGTAGCTTAATGTTTATAACAAAATAAATATGTTAGGAGAGATATAGATATGAGATTTGAAGAAGTTATGAAAAATATAAAGCAAGGTGAAAGATATGTAAATGTAGTAACAAATGATGTAGTTAGAAGTATAGAAATGACAGAATACGGACTAGCTATAGATTTATGGCAGCCTAGAACTGGCTTCATTATTTCAGGAAATTTTATAAGAGAAAGAGCAATAAGACAAATTGCTGCCGAAGAAGGATTGATAGAACCATTAGGATATACAAGAAAGAAAATGGAGGATTAAAAAAGATGATAGGATTTACTAGAAAAGAAAGAAAAATTATAAAAACATATTTTAATAGAAGAAATAATTTAAGACATTTAGCTGATAATATAGAAGTAATTGAAAATAAAGAGTTAGCTAATATTTTAAGAAAAACTTTATTTAATAGATATAAAGTAGAATTTATCTCAGGAAATGAAGATAGATTAGCAGATATCTATACTAAAGAAATGTTAGAAATTGGTGTTAAGTCTTATTGTATATTATAGATATTATTATCTTAAATAAAATACACGTAAGTGAGTATTAATAATAAAGGAGAGATATAAATGCCTATATATACAATATGTGGTAAATGTGGAGATAAAATAAAGGTAGGAACTAAGTGTGAACGGTGTACTAAGGAAACCTATAGACAGTATAAGCATTATAGAAAAGATAAGAAAGAACAACAGTTCTATGCTAACAATCAATGGAAAACATTATCAGAGATTATTAAGAGAAGATATTTAGGCATGTGCTTATGTTGTTGGGACAAAGGTATTATAGAAATGTGTACTACTACACATCATATTGTAGAGTTAAAAGAAGATTGGAATAGAAGGTTAGACAAAGATAACTTAATACCATTATGCACTAGATGTCATCAGAAGATACATAATGAATATAAGAATAATAAGGCTATAGAACAAGCTAGGTTAAGAGATATATTAAAAAAATATAAGGAGACATATAAATTATAAGATACCGGGGGAGTGGTCATTGATACGATAGAAATGTCAAAAAGTCCGAGTCACTCTCTCAGTAACACGAATTTCCCTTATGGATTATTTTAGAAAGGAGGAGGATAATATTGGCTAAAGCATCTAAACCAGTAAATTTACTAAATAAACATTTAACTAAAGAAGAAATTGCAAATAGAAAAGAACAGGAAGAAAAGTTAAAAGGTAGAGATAATAAAGTTTATAGAACTCCTACCACCCTTTCTAAAGAAGGGAAAAAAGTTTATAAAAATTTAGTAGGAGAGCTAAGAGAAAGCAATATATTAAACAATTTAGATATAGAAATATTATTAACAACTGTAGATTCTATATTAAGAATGCAAGAATGTAAAGATATAATAGATAAAACTGGAGTTATTCTAACTAAGGAAGATGGTACATTATATAGAAATCCAGCCACGACTATTTATAAAGATTATAATGCTATATATAATAAATGCTGCATGGAGCTAGGATTAAGTCCTTCAAGTAGAAGTAAATTAAGCTTAATTAATGTTAATGCGAAAGCAAAAGAAAATGATCCTTTGCTTGCTGCGTTAGGTGGTGGCAACAAATAATGTTACTATTAGATAAAGCTATAAGATATGCTAAAGATGTAGTAGATGGAAAAGAAATTACTACTAAAGAAGTTAAACAACAATGTCAAATATTTTTAGATGATTACTATGAAAAGCAATATGATGAGAGTTTTGAGTTTTGCTTTGATGAAGATAAATTACTTGTAATAAATAATTTATTAAAGTTATTTAATTTTGCTACAGGATTTATTAAAGGTAATGTATTAGAAGGTTTGGTTGGTTTCCAAGCCTTATTTTTATGTGCAATTTTTGGATGGAGATATAAAAATGATAGGGACAAATTTAGATATAGAGATGTAGTTCTATTTATTCCTCGAAAAAATGCTAAAACATTTATTATTGCTATAGTAATAATTCTTTTAATGTTAACGGAAGAAGAGTATAGCGAATTTTATTCTATTTGCTTAGATAGAGAGTTAGCTACAGAAGTCAAAAAAGCAATGACACAAATAATAAATGCTAGTCCAGCTTTAACTAAATATTTTAATATAAGTAAAATTTTAAGTGGGAAAGTAACTTGTAAATTAACCAACTCTTATTACCAGGCAAGAACAGCTGAAGCAGACAAGAACAACGCCATAAGACCTTGTGTAGTATGCGTTGATGAAGTAGGAGCATTTAAAGATAATAGCAATATACAAGCTATGAGAAGTGGACAATTAAGTGTTAAAAATCCGTTAATGCTTAAGATAACAACAGCTTATGCTAATAGTGACAGTATAATGTTGGAAGAGTTAGAGTATGTAAAGGCTGTTTTAGAAGGTACCATAGAAAATAAAAAATTATTTGCTTTACTTTATTATGCAGATAGAGAAGAAGCATGGAGAGATAATGCTATATATAAAGCTAATCCGCTGAGAGTTGAAGAAAACTACAAAGAAATAATGGAAAATAGGGATATAGCTAAAGTGAAAGTTAGTGAACAAGAAGAGTTTCTTACTAAACATTTAAATATTTTCTTAGAAACTAACGAGATTAATAAGTATGTAGATATAAATGCATGGAAGAAATGTAGAGTAGACAAAATAGATTTTAGTGGTAAACATATTATGGTTGGAGTAGATTTATCTGTAACTACTGACCTTACAGCAGTATCTATAATGTATAAAGAAAATAATATACTGTATTGTCATAGCAAAGGATTTTTACCAGCAGATAGCTTGGCTAAACGTAGAGAGAGAATAGATTATAAAAGATATGCAGAACTTGGATATTGCGATATTCATGACGGTATGACGGTAAATTATACTTTGGTAGAAGAATATATAAGAAGTTTAGAAGATAAATATAATTGCACTATAGACTATATTATAACAGATCCTATGAACGCTGGAGAAATGATGGATAGATTAAAACAAGATTATAATGTAATAAAGTTAAGACAGACATATACTAATTTAAGTCCGGCTACTAAAGAGTTTAGAAAAAAAATATATGATGGAGAAGTTAAATATGAAAAAAATGAACTTCTGGATTGGTGTATGAGTAATGCTATAACAACTAAGGGTAAAAGTGATGATGAAATGTTAGCTAAAGAAAATAAAAATAAACAAAGAATAGATATGGTTGCTGCATTGATATTTTGCTATACACAATTACTTAAAGATAACAATAATTATAATGCAATAGAACAACTTTTAAATATGGATTGGTAGGTGATACAATGAAAAATATTATAAAAAAACTTAAAAATAAAATCTTATGGTCGGAGTTATTTATAATAGCTTCTATTTTTTTATTCATTTTTACTACCTTTCTATTAAATTTTTGGATTGGAATGTATTTGCTTAGTATATTTCTAGGTGTACTAGGTTATTTAATATTTAAAATTTATTAGAAAGGGAGGTGAATAGATGTTTTTGGATAAAATAGCTGAAAAAAGAAGTGAAAGCAACAATACTTATGATTTTGCTAGTTTTTTAAGGGGAGAAAATATAGATACTAAAAATGCACTAAACAATAGTACATATATAAAATCTATAAATATATTAGCAGATACTATAGCTAAATTGCCTATTTTATTAAAGAAAACAACAGAAAATGGAGAAATAGAAGCTACAGAGCAAGATTTATATACTCTATTAAGACTTAGGTCAAATAAAGAGATGAGTGCATTTGATGTTATTAAATCTTTAATTCTTACTTATAAGCATTACGGCATAGCTGGATTATATATAATTAGAGACAATAAAGGTGTTCCCACAGCGTTATACCCCGTACAGATAAATTCTATAATTATAGATAATTTAGGATTAATCAAATCTATAAAACAAAATAAAATTGTAGTAGATTTTTCATGTGGTAATTCTACTGGTAGTTGCTTTTTAGAAGATATTATTATTCTAAAAGATAATTCATTTGATGGTGTAAATGGTAAATCTGTAAGAAATTATGCTAAAGATAGTATTAATACTAATTTACAAGCACAAAAGTATCAGAAAGACTTATTTGAGAATGGGTTAACAAGTAAAGCAGTAGTACAAACTGTAACAGATATAAAAGATGGAGGACAACTAGGACAAGTACAAGAAAAGTTTAATAATCTTTATAAAAGTAATAATAGAGTTTTCTTAGTACCAGCCGGATTTAATATTAGTCCTTTAAATTTATCTTTGGTAGATAGTCAGTTTGCAGAACTAAAAGTAGATGGTAAGAAGGAAATAGCTAATATTATAGGTGTTCCTTATAAACTTATAGATAATGGAGTGTTAACAGAAGAAGAAAATATATCTTTTTTAACTAATACTATAAGCCCAATAATTACACAATTAGAGCAAGAACTAAATTATAAGTTATTAACTAATTTACAGATTAAACAAGGCTATAAGATAAGATTTAATGTTAATGTTATGCTTAGAGTTAATCCAAAAGTACAGCAAGAAATCTTATGTAATTATATTAAGAATGGTGTCTATACAACAAATGATGTTAGAGAAATTTTAGGATTTAACAAGATAGAAGGAGCAGATATTTTAACATATCCAAGTGGACAAGTTACTTTAGAAAATATTATTTCTGGAGAAGCTAGTTGGCTGAAGGGAGGTGAGAAGAATGGAAAAACAACAGAAGGAAATTAGAAAAATTATCGCTAGTGATTTAATTACTAGAACATTAGAAGACACAGAAGAAAAAGTAATAAGTGGATACATAAATAAGTTTAATACTCGTAGTCAGTATTTAGGATTTTTTGAAGAAGTCTTACCAGGTGCTTTTGATAAAACTTTAGCTGATGGTCATAATATATATGCTATGTACAATCATAATTCTGATATGATTTTAGGTTCTACAAAGAGTGGTTCTCTAAAATTAAATACAGATGAAGTAGGACTACATTTTGAATTAAAAATAAATTCTAATATATCTTATGCGAACGATCTATATGAATTAGTTAGCAATGGAGATATAGATGGTTGTAGCTTTGGATTTTATGTATTAGATGATGAATGGACTTATACAGAAGATAAAGTGGACTTAAGAAAAGTTAAGGAAGTAGAGTTAATAGAAGTTACTATTACTCCATTCCCAGCTTATTTAGACAGTGAAGCTAGTTGTAGAAGCTTTGAATTACATAATAAAGAAGTTGAAAAGGCTAAAGAATTAAGAGATTTAGAAAAAGAAATTGAATTATTAGAAATTGAAGCAGAACTACTATAAATGGTGGTTCTTTTTTTATGAAAGGAGATATTTAATATGAAAATAAATGAAATTAAAGAACAAATTAAAAACTTAACTGGAGAAATTAGAAATCTAACTAATGCTAAAGATTTAGATGGAGCTAAGGCTAAAATGGAAGAGTTAAGAAATGCTAAAGAAATGCTAAGAATAGAAGAAGAATTAGCAGAAGAAGAAATGAGAGATTTACAGAAACAAAAAGAAGAAAGAAAGGATGATGTAAAAATGGAAAATAGAGAACAACAAACAGCAAAAGAATTAAGAGCAATTATTAAAGCTGCAACAGGAAAATCTATAAATGAAGAAGAAAGAGCATTATTAGCTAATAACCCACAAAATGGAGAAGGATATATATTACCACAAACAGTATCTACTAAAATTGTAGAGTTAATAAGACAATATAAATCTTTAAGAGACGTTGTAGGACATATGGAAACTTCTACATTAACAGGATCTTTCCCAATAGAAAATTTTGAAACTGTATCTGGTTTAGTAGATTTTGCAGAAGATGGTTCAGCAGAATTAACAGAAGCTAAAGATATTAAATTTAAGAATGTAACTTACGCATTAAAAGAAAAAGGAGCATTTGTTGCATTGTCTAATACTTTATTAAATATGTCAGATAACGATTTAATAGGTTATGTTGCTAATGTATTTGCTAAGAAAGCTATAATAACTGAAAATAAAATGGCAATAGAAACATTAGGTAAGGGTAAAGTTAAAAAGCCTTTAGCAGACCATAAAGCTTTAAAGAAATCCTTAAGTGTAGATTTAGATCCTTCTGTATTATATGGTTGTGTAATTGTTACAAACCAAGATGGATTTGCTTTCTTAGATGCTATAGAAGATAAAAATGGTAGACCATTATTACAACCTAATCCAACAGATGCAACTAAGAAGATGTTTAATGGCTTCCCAATAGAAGTATTCTCTAACTCTATGTTACCAACAGTAGGTAAAAAAGTACCAGTTATTTATGGTAACTTAGAAGAAGCTGTAAAGTTTGTAGATAATGGTAAATATTCATTTGCTACAAGTGATCAAGCTGGTTTCTTAAAAAATGTTACATATGCAAGAATTATTGAACATATAGACTGTGTACAAGTAGATGCAAGTGATAAATTATATTGCTATGGAGAACTTACTATAGAATAATAAAAATAATTTTAGAAGGGATTAATCTCCCTTCTTTTTTATTATAAGAAAGGAGTGAATCTATGGTTAGCTTAGAAGAGATGAAACAATATCTTAGAATAGATTATTCGGATGATGATGAATTAATAACAAGTCTAATACAACAAGCTCAAATATATATCGATAGTTGTTGTGGTATTAATTATAAATTACATACAGATAAAGTTAATCTAGCTAATTTACTAATTAAGAAAATGGTTTCTGACCAGTATGATAACAGGGGATTATATTTAGATTCTAAAAAAAATGGTTATGATAGAATGTCTAGCACTATATTAGAATTATTATCTAATTGTGAGGGTATTGTTAATGAATAATAGAATAAGCATTAAGAAACTAGAAGATAAAATAGTTAATGGTAGAAGGCAAAAGGGAGTTCCATCAGAGTTCTATAATTGTTGGGCAGAAATATTAGATCTGTATGGACAAGAATTATATGAAGCTATGGAAATTAAGCTAGAGAATACTATTGTCTTTAAGATTAGATATTGTAAAAAGTTAGAAGAACTTAGAAAAAAAGATAACTTTATAGTAGAGTGGCAAGGGCGTAAATATAGTATCTATTACCCAGATTTTATGGGGTATAACAAGCAATACATTAAGTTGAAATGTAAGGAAGTATTATAAATGAGTAGCTTTAGCATGGAATTTACTGGTTTAGATGAGCTTATAAAGACTTGTGAAGAATTAGGTACAGAACAAGATTTAGAGAAAACTAATAAGAAAGTTCTTAAAGAATGTGGAGATTTAGCTTATAAAACTGTACAACCATTGATTCACAAGAGTAGAGACAATAGCAAGAGTGGGAGAAAAGGTAGTAGACCATCAGGACATGCAGCAGATAATATTCCACAACCTAAATTTAAGAAAATTAAAGGAAGACAATATGTAATTGTTGGATGGGATAAATCAGATAACAGTAAATATTGGTATATGAAAATAGAAGAATGGGGATCTAGCCAAAGACCACCGCACCACTCATTTGGTAAAGTTAATAAGATATTAAAGAAACAATATGACAATATAGCAATTAAGGAATATGAAAACTTGATAAAAAAATTAGAAAGATAGGAGGTAGGCATGGAAGAAGAATTAGATATTATAGCATTAGTTAGTGAATCATTAGCTGGTCTAAATGTAGATGTTATAGAAGGTTGGTATGATAAAGAACTTAATAATACACATATAACGGTACATGAATATTTAGATCAGGAAGATGATTTTGAAGATGACGATGCTAGTACATTAGAACATAATTTACAAATAGATGTTTGGAGTATGGATTCTTTGGAAGCTTATACTCTTAAAAAGAAAATTAGAAAATTAATGAAAAAAAATGAATTTAAATATGAAAGCGGACAAGATTTTTATGAAGTAGATACAGGTATTTATCACAAAGCTTTACGCTTTACATATTTAGAAGAGATTTAAAAGGAGGATATATAGATGGCAGAACAAGTATTAAAAACAAGAAGAAAAGCACTTAAAGATATATATATAGCTATAGTAACTAAAAATGATGCAACTGGTTATACAGCAGATACACCAGTTAAATTAGGAAGGGCGATTAGTGCGAAAGTTACAGTTAAGAAAAGTACAGAAGCAACTAGAAGTGACGATTCGATAGAAGAAATTATAGAAAGCGATGAAGGAACAGAGATAGAATTTGATGTTAATAAATTAAGTATGGAGCAAAAAGCTATACTTCGTGGTGCATCTTATAAAAACGGTATGCTTGTTTATAACAAAGATGATAAAGCTAAAGAAGTAGCAATAGGTTGGAGATCTAGAAATACAAATGGTAAGTATGAATTTGTATGGCATTATTGTGGAAAATTTAATAGTGGATGGACAGAAGACTATGAAACGGAGCAAGATAAGACTAAAACTCAAACAGCAAAAATGAAAGGTACATTTTATGCCAGAGAAAAAGATGGAAATTCTTGTGTTGAAGTAGACGAAAGTTATCTGTTAGAAGAACATACTAGTGCTAAAAGTGCAATAGAATCATGGTTTACTAAAGTACAAGAGCCAATAGAAAAATAGTCGGAAGGTAGATTATTCTACCTTCTTTTTTATTAAGAAAGGAGATTATAATATGCAAGTTATAGTTAATGGTAAAAAATTTGAAAGTGGAAAAATAACAAGAAGTAAATATAGGGTTTATACAGAAGTTAGAGACAAAATAGCGTCCAAAGAAGTTTATGCTGATTCTGATTTAGATGAAATGGTTAGTGTTCTTGTAAAGATATTTGATAATCAATTTACAGAAGATGATATTAACGATGATATGGATGTATCTGATATTATGCTAAATTTTAGTGCAATAGACTTTGATATAGCTACTAAAGTTAATAACAAAGCTGAAAAACTACAAAAGGCTTTTACGAAGGGCAAGAAATAGAAATTGATGATATAGCTATTAATTGCCATTACTTAGATAAATTTACTACTTATAATTATAAAAATTTTATAAAGCTATCTAAAAAATATGAAAATGCAGACATCGATTTATGCTATAACATCGTTTCTAATATTTTTTCAGATTTAAGTAGGAATGAAATAATGCAATTAGAAATATATGATTTTTTTGAAACCTATATTTTTATTAGAAAATATGTAGACAAAATACAAGATAGAATTAGAGAAATATTTATTGGCAATGAAGAAATAACAATAGAGAAAAGTGCTTTTGATGACTATGACAGAGAAAATGGTTATTTAGAAGAGATAGAAGAAGAAAATATTTATGATAATTACCTAAATGTTATAGATAACATAATACACTACTCTATTAAGAATTTTAACAATAGCTTAGAAGCAACATTAAATATGAATATCTTAGATTTATTAGATTACATAGAGTTTAGTATAAATCAAAGAAATGAGGAGGAGATAGAGTAGAAAGGAGGTAGTTACATATGGCAGCTAATGTTAAGATTGGTGCTAATTCGAGTGATTTTCAGAAGCAGATGAAGGAAATGACACAAGAACTTAAGAAAGTTGGAAGTAGCTTTAATTTAGCTAATACACAGGCTAAACTTTTTGGAAAAAGCACAGATTTACTTAAAAGTAGACAATCAGAATTAACTTCTAAGATGCAGATTCAAAATAAAATGATTGATGCACAAGCAAATAATATTAAAAAGTTAAATGGAGATTTAGATAAGCAAAAATCTACACAAAAAGACTTATCTTCTAAAATAGAAGAAACTACTAGAAAATATAAAGAAAGCGTAGAAGCAACAGGCAAGAATAGTAAAGAATCTAAAGAATTAGCTAAGGAGCTTAAAGGATTAAAAGAAGATTATGCACAAAATACTAAGGCTATAGAAACTAATACTACTAAGCTTAATAATGCAGAAACTAAGCTTAATAATAGTAAGAAAGTACTGTTAGAGAATAAGAAAGCATTAGAAGAAGTTAATAAAGAGTTAGAGAAGAGTAAATTAGATAAATTTACAGAAGGACTTGGAAAAGCTGGAGAAAAAGCTGGTCAAATAAGCAATAAAATGAAACCAGCTAGTGTTGCTATAACTGGCTTAGGAACAGCTATGGCACTTTCTGAAATGAAATTTGAAGATGGAACTGCTAATATTAATACTTTGTTAGATGATCAAAGTCATTTAGAAGGGTATAAAAATAAGATATTAGAAATTTCTACAGAAACAGGGAAAAGCTTAGAAGATACAACAGAAGGTATGTACACTTGTATTTCTTCTATCGGAGATGCTGGAGAAGAAACTGGAAGAATTTTTAATGTTATGGCAAATAGTGCCAAAGCTGGAGGATCAGAGACAAATGATGCAGTTGCCTTGATTAGTGCTGGTATGAAAGGATATAACCAAGTAAATGAAGAGACAGCTAAACAAATTTCTGACTTAGCGTTCCAAACAGCTAAATTAGGGGTAACAACTTTCCCAGAAATGGCATCAAGCATGAAACCTTTATTCCCTTTAAGTTCAACATTAAATATTAGTATGCAAGAATTGTTTGGTTCAATGGCTACTTTAACAGGTGTAACAGGTAATACTGCTGAAGTAAGTACACAAATGAAAGCTGTATTTAGTAACTTGATTAAACCAACTACAGACATGGATAAGTTAATAAAGAAATATGGGTATAGCAACGGACAAGCTATGATAAAAGCTAAAGGGCTTACAGGAGTTTTACAGATCTTGCAAAAAGAAACTGGTGGACAATCAGATAAGTTGGGTAAATTATTTAGTAGTACAGAAGCACTTACAGCAGTTACAGCACTTACTGGAACACAATTTGATAATTTTAAGGATAAAACAAAGGCTATGAATGATGCTTTAGGTTCTACAGATAAAGCTTTAGAAAAAATAAATAATACTACTGGTAATGATTTAAGGACTTCTTTGAATATGGCTAAAAATAGTCTAGTTGGATTTGGAGAAGTATTAGCACCTTTTATTTCTATGGGAGCTAAGGCATTGAGTACATTAACTAAAGGACTACAAGATATGTCTGGATGGCAAAAGAATTTAGTGGTTGGTTTTGGAGCATCTTTTGTCGGAGCTAACTTATTGCTAGGTGGATTTAGTAAACTATCGAAAGGTTTAAAAGATAATATAAAATTTGCTAAAGACACAGCAAAAGCATTTAAAAATGGTGCTGGTAAATTAAAAGACTTTGCTAAAGCAACAAAAGAAGGTACTAATATAATTGGAAAATTTGGTAAAGGTATTTTGAATAGTGTAAAAAGTGTTGGTAAATTTGCTGTTAGTTTAGTTAAGTCAACTGTAAAAGGTGTAATTGAGTTTGGTAAATGTATTTTATTAGTAGTTAAAGAATTAGGAAAATTAACATTATCTTTAATTAAAAATACAGCTATATTAATTAAAAATGGAGTAGTATGGACAGCTAGTAAAGTTAAAATGTTGGCTTATAAAACTGCACAAGTTGCCGTTACGGTAGCAACTAAAGCAATGACTTTAGCACAAAAAGCTTTAAATTTAGCCTTATCCATGAATCCAATCGGTTTGGTTATAACATTACTAGTAGCATTAGCAGCAACATTTGTATATTTATATAAACACTGTGAAAACTTTAGAAATGGAGTTAATGCGGTATGGTCAAATGTAAAATCTATATTTAAAGGATTTGCTAACTTTTTCAAAGGAGCATTTAGTAGAGATTGGACACAAACATTTGGTCTACTATGTATTCAACTTAATAGTTTCTTTGGTACAGTAAGTGTAATATGGAATGGTGTTAAAGGTGTCTTTACTGGAATAATAACATTTATTAAAGGTGTCTTTACTGGAAACTGGAGAAGTGCATTCCAAGGTTTGGCGGATATAGTTAAGTCTATTTTTGGTATGCTAGGTGGAATAATCAAAGCCCCTATTAATGCTGCAATTTCAGGAATTAATATGGCGATTCGAGGAATAAATGGATTAAGTTTTGATGTACCTTCATGGATTCCTGGCATAGGTGGAAGTCATTTTGGTGTTAACTTGCCTACTATACCAGCTTTAGCAGAAGTGGGAATAGTTACTAAAGCAACTATGGCTTTAGTAGGAGAAGGAAAAGAACATGAAGCAGTAATTCCACTTTCTAAATTAGATAAGTTAGTAAGTAGAAGTGTAGAAAAGGTTCTTAATGCTAAAGAAGATAGTAAGGACAATAAGCAAAACAATAATATTTACGAAATTATAATACCTGTAGATGGTAAAACTATCGCTAAAGTAGTCATAGATTCTATGGGAAATATATTAAATAGTAATGCAAATAGTAGAGCAGTTGTAAGGGGAGGTGGAACAAATGCTAGATTTGCTTTTTAATCTTAAATTTTTAAAACAAGATATAAAAGAAAATGAATTAAAACCTGGAGATTTAATTTTTATGCATTTCACTGCACCAAATACACCGCAACATGTATTTATGTATAGTGGTGAAAAAGATGGACAACATATGTGTGTTGAAGCACCTAGAACTGGATTAAATATAAGAGAGAGAGCATTTACATGGGGTTCTGATTATAGAGCAAGAAGAATAATAAAAGATACCCCAGGAGGAAATGTAAATGGAAATGCTGGAACTAAAGCAAGTAAAAATATAATTTATTATGTTAAAGGTATAGAAGGATATGCACCTTACCATTATTATGATTCCGTTGGGGTTAAGACACTTGGCTATGGAATGACAGGAAGCGAATTATCTGGTGTAAGTGTTCCATTAAGTGAAACAAGTGCTACACATTATTTAGTAAATAATTTTAATAGGCTCTATTATGTACCAGTTTTAAATATACTTAAAGCTAAAGGTGTGACTAACATGCTACAAAGAGAAGTAGATGCCTTGCTTCATTTGCTTATAACTGTGGTGTTGATGGTTTCAAAGGTAGCCAACTTTTAGCTAAATATGTAGCTGGAGAAAGGGGCGAAAGCATACATAATGAGTTTAAAAAATGGGTGCATGGTGGCGGACAAGTTCTACCAGGATTAGTTAGAAGAAGAGAAGAAGAATGGAAGATATTTAGTGGTTCTAGTTCTCCAGTAGGAGGATATAATACAACACCTTCTATATCTTACATAGGAACTAATGGTTTACCAACAGGTAGAGTTGTAACTGAAAATGGTGGATATGGAGCAAGTCCATATTAGAGAGTAGATTAATTTCTACTCTTTTTTATTTAGAAAGGAGGGTATTATGCAATATATACAGACTAAAACAGTTTATATAGATAGAGATGAATTAATCGAGATTAAAGCAATAGAGCATGATGTTAAAACACGCTTTATAGATTTTAAATTTATAGCAGCTAATAAGATTTTAGATATAAGCCATTGTATTGTTAGAGTTTATGCACTTAATAGTAAAGGAAATGAAATATTCAATAATCTTACCGTAACAGATGGAGCTAAAGGAATAGCAAGGTTGGAATTAACAGATGCTTTATTAGTGCCAGGAACTACAGAATATATGTTAAAGATAACTACAGATAACGGTGGTATTCTTAGTTCTAATAGATTTAATTTAATAGTAGATAAGGACTTAATGACAGGTAATGCTATAGAAGGAACAAATGAGTATAAAGCACTAGATGAAGCTTTAAAGACAGTTGGGGAACTTAATTCTATGAAAGTAAATATAGAAAAAAATGCTACTAACATAGATAAAATAACAGAAAAATTAGATTATACAAGCGAAAGAATGCAAGATAATACAGAAACTATTATCTATAATCTTAAAAATAAGGAAGGTTCCTATGGGGATTGTATAGTCATAAAGGCGGATGATGGAACTTTTAGTATGATTGATTGCTTCATGGAAGAAAATTATCAAGTGCAAATTCAACAACTAGATAAAATTGGATTAACAAAGTTAAAATATCTTTTTATAACTCATGATCACTCTGACCATATTGGAAATGCTCCTAAAATAATTGAAAAATATAGACCTGACTTTATCGTTTATAAAGACGGTATAGATTATTCTAGGCTACCAGCTACAGAGCAAGAATGGGACACTAAAGGATATCACGATAGAATGTTAGCAGCAGCTGATAAATTCAATGTGCAAAAGATAGTTGCTAATGACCAACAATTTAAAATAGGTAAAAATGACTATATAGAAGCTTTTGCATCTAAATTTTATGATTATACTAATGAAAATAGTATGAGTGTTAATTATCTTCTAGTATCTCATGGAACTAAATCTTTGTTTCCTGGTGATAGCACAGTAGCTACTGAAACACATCTACAGAATAGAATAGGTAAAATTGATTTATACAAATTAAGTCATCACGGAGCTGACGGTGGAAATAGTGATAAAAGATTTGAAGAATTACAAGCTAGGTATTGTTTAATAGATAGATTAGATGTTTATAAGAAAGATATAATAAAAAACTTTGCTTTAAAATGTCTAAAATATGGCGGTAAAGTCTACAGTAATGATAATAACGATATGACAGTATTTAAAATAGCAAGGGGTGCTATTTATCCATGTTGTCATGAATATAAATTACCACTTCAATTCCTTGATTACTATAGTGGGAAATATAAAATGACTAATGAAGCTGGGGGTATTGCAACCAAAGGAATATATCCTTATAAGAGTGATTTCTATTTCGTAAAAGATGATGGATTTATTGCTAAAAATGAGTGGATAAAACATGATGGAATTGATTATCATGCAAGTTCTTCAGGTGCTTTAGATAGAAACTGTTTTATTGAAGGTACTTTTAATGAAAAACCTTGTTATTATTGGATAGATGAAAATTGCAAAATGGTTATAGAGCCTAAGCTTATTTATTATAACAATAATACTTATTTAATTAAGTCTAATACCTTGATGGCAGAAGAAGAGTTTTATGAATACCAGGCTAACTATTATTATGCTGGTAAAGGTGGAGCGTTAAAGAAGAACGAATGGCTTTATAAAGATTCTAATTATTATTGGCTAAAATTTAATGGTGTAATGGCTTCCGAGGAAACTTTATTTATTGAAGGCAAGTGGTACGACTTTAATGGAAGTGGAGTATGTACTAATCCAAGTGCTGGAAGAGATACAAAAGCTAAATAGAAAGGAGAGTGAACTATGAGTGAAATAGGACTAAATATTAATGTTGATTCTTATAATAACGAAGGCATTAAAACAATAAAAGGCAATAATAACGCAGAAATCTATAAACTATATATCTTAAAGAATAAAAGAAGATTAAGTTTAGTAGGTAAGAATGTTAAACTTGGCTACGTAATGGCTGGAACAACTAAAGGGGATGTAATAGAAAATTTAAATATTACAAATGCAGAGCAAGGAGAAATAACTTTCCCAATAACTAATAGAATATCTAAACAAGATGGTGTCTATAGTTGTCAATTAGCTATTTATGGAGCAGATGGATTCTTAGAGCATACAGCAACATTTGGATTAACTGTAGAAGCTAATATATTTACTAAAATAGCTGGAGAAATAGCAGATAGTAAAGACTTTACTTATTTAGAAAATATACTAGATAAAGCTAGTAAGTTAAGTGAAAAGTTAAAAGAAAATACTTCTACTGCGACTAATGCAAATAGTAATTTAGAATCTAATATAACAGAAGCTAATAATATTAATTCTAAGCTCTTAGAAAATACTTCTACTGCTACTTCTTTAAATAAAAATTTAGAATCTAACATAGATCTAGCTAAAGAAGTTAAAGAAACTATAAAAGATTTAGATACTAAAAATACAGAAGCTACAAGCAACATAGGTCAATTAACAGGTTTAAATAATAAAGCACAAGAACTATCGAATAATATCAATCAAGCTCTACCTTTAAATTCAGAATTAGTTAAGAATACTGAATCAGCTAAAGCTGCTAATACTAATCTTGCAGCAACTAACCAAGAAGCAACAACTAAAAATGCAGAACTTCAAGCTTCTTTGGAAAAGACTAAAGAATTCATAAATGGACTAGATGGAAGTCAAAACATTCCTCAAATTCGTATGGATGTAACGGAACTACAGAATGGACTTAAAAGCAATCAAGCTTTAAGTTACGAAGGAAGTTCTATAAGTGCTAATGATACTCTTGAAGGCAGAACAGAAGGAATGAGGATTGGTGGTAGGACTTTAGTTAATTTATTGAAAGAAAAAATAGATTTTATTTCTAGTTCAAATTCTCCACATACAGGACAAAAAAAATTAGTTTTTGCTACAAGCCCTAATAAACCATTTACCTTTATAGCCGACATAAAATATACTGGAAGTTTGCCAACTCAATTATTTGTCAGAGGAAATAAAACTGATTCCACCTTTGTTGAATTTGGTTCAATAGAGATAACAAGTAATTTAAATGGAAAGATAGTTTGTGTATGTAAACAAAATATAGACAAAGGATGTTCATCTGTATTAATAGGATTTAGGTCTAATAGTGATAACAGCACTATAAAAAATGCCATGATTTTAGAAGGAGATTGGACAAATAAAGAAATACCGTCTTATTTTGAAGGGTTAAAAAGCTTTGGAGAAGCAGAGAAAGTTGAAGATAAGTATAAAATTAGTATTTTATCATGTGGATTAAATATTGTAGATATACCTAAATGGAGCAAAAAAGAAACTATAGATAATAAGCAATGTTGGGTTGGTGATGGTTACTTATCAGAGGGAGTAAAGAATGGTGAACCTATCGTGTTAAATTTGGCAACCCCAGTAAAAAAAGGTGATACCGTTACTTTAGTATCTAGTAATAAAGCAACTCAATATTTTAATAGATTTCAGCTTTTTAATAGTGTTACAAATAAAGTTCAAACAATAGGTACAAATAGTACTTTAAATTATTGGACAACATCTAATTTTTCTACAACTTCTGATTCTGAATACGATTCTATTCAAATAAATACGGGTGGAATTGGTGCCAAAAGTTATATCGAAACGCTATTTATTGGAATAGGGAGTGCTTTAAATTATAAGTCTTACAAAGAAGACAAAAAAGATATTTTAATCAAAGAGCCATTAAGAAGTTTACCAATAGGGGTTTTAGATATTTTAGAAGAAAATAATGGACAGGTTAAGATTAATAGAAATGTTAAACAATTTACTATTACTGATGCTTTTAATGATATTAAAGCTCTCCCATCAAATGAGAAATTTATAACATTTCAAATTTTATTGTCAGATATGTTAGCAGATAACAGCTATTCAAACTTGGATGTTGCAAGGAATAGTATGTGTTCAAATTTTAAATGGATTAAGAGAGCGTGGGATTTAACTGATGTTGATTCAAAAGATTTAGAAGGTTATAGTGTATCTAATATAAATGGTTCCTTTTATATTAAAATATTAAAATCTAAATTAACTACACCTGATGTGAATGGCTTTAAAGCTTGGTTAAAAGATAATCCAACAGAGATTATATATCAACTTGCTACACCAGTAGTAGAGGTAATAGATAGGGTAATAGATATAGATTTAGATACTTACCAAGAAAAAACTTATTTTTCTATAGAAAATCTTTTACCAGGAACTTTAGACTTTAAAGTACCTTCAAACCTAGGAAGCTCTTTGCAAAACTTAGCTAAAGAAGTTAATAATATTTGGGATGTTATTAATAATTTATTAGTACCATCCATATTAGATGTAAATAAAAAAGTTGCATTAGCAACAATAAAAAATAATTTAAAATAAGAAAGGATGATTAATTATGATGTACGAATTATGTAAAATGCAAATAAAAAATGGGAACTGTGACAAAAAAGATATGATGGAGTGTATAGGATTATTTAGAATTACTGGACAGTTAACAAATGACCAATATATGGAGTTATTTAATATGTTAAATCCAGTTAAAGTAGTTACTCAAGTAGAAGCAGAGCCTAAAGAACAAGCTTAGAAAGGGGCGAATAAATGAATGATGAACTAATGGAACATAGAATAAATAAAGTAGAAGAAAAAACAGAAGAACATGACAAGAGAATAGATAAGATAGAACAAGGACAGGCAGAATTCAAGATAGAAATAAAAAACTTGTGTGATAGTATAAAGGGACTTACAACAGCGTTAAAATGGGGCTTATGCTTCTTAATAACAACTTTTGTAGGTTTCTTTTTTTATGCTATACAAAACCACATATTTAAGTAGGAGGTAGATATATGAAATATTTAGATTTAATAACAAAACTATTAAGTATTAAGAGAATAATTGCATTTATGCTTACTTCTGTTTTTTGCTATATGGCTATAGTTGGAGAAATAAAAAGCACAGAATATATTACTATATTTGCTACTGTTATAGCTTTTTATTTTGGACAAAGTTTAGCAAGTAGAAGTAATAATAAGCAAGGGTTAGGAGAATAATCTCTTAGCCTTTTTGTTTTATAAGGAGGTAATTAATATGGATATTAAGAAAGTATATTTAAAAGGTCAAGAAGAAGCTAAAGGATGGAATAAACCAAACAAAATTATAATACACCATCCAGAATATAACGGATCTATAGAAGGACTAAACGATATTATGAGAAGTATGGGATTTTATATGATAGGATATAATTTCTATGTACGTAAAGATGGTACAGTATATGAAGGTAGACCAGTATGGGCAACAGGAGCTAACTGTTATGGTCACAATCATGATAGTATAGGTGTATGTTTTGAAGGCAATTATGATAAAGAAACTGATATGCCACCTGAACAATTTAATGCTGGTGTAGAACTTATAAAATACTTAAAGTCTAAATATGGTATTAATGAAGTTAATGGACATAAACACTATTACAATACAGCTTGTCCAGGACAATATTTCCCACTAGAAAAAATGTTAAGTTGCTTGGATGGACAATTACAACAAGAAGTTATTTCTAACACACCTCAAGTTACTGATAATATAGATATTAAAGCTAATGCTAAAGTTATTAATGATTTTTTATATGCTAGAGATTCAGAAGGTAATAAAGTAGGTGGATATGCAAGTATAGGAGATAATATAGAAGTATTAGATGTTAGCTATAGTAAACAACTAGATAGAATCAAATATCCAACAAGTAATGGAGCTAAAGAAAGATATGTTACAAATGCAACTAACTGTATAGAATATTTCTATCAAGACCAATGGCAAAATGGAAGCACTCCAGAAATAGTATATCAAGATTCAGACTGTAGTTATCCTATAGGAACGTTAAACCCTTATGAAAAAGCTACTCCTATATACAGAAAAGACGGTGTCCTTCACATAGTTTATTCTACAGATAAGGGTAGAAATACAAAGTCTGGATTTGTTAAATATAATGGTGAATTTAGTATTTTTTAAATGTTTATAATACATATTAGATGTTAATAATTAGAATGATGAAATATTATCTGGAGGGATTAATTATGGAGTTATTCTATGGCTTATTAAGTTTTGCAGAACTATTATTATATTTTATATATTTTGTTTTGTTTGTTATATAATGTTTAGATTAAGAAATTAGATTATATGGTTAGGGAGTAATCCTTAGCCATATTTTTGTCTTATATAGTTACATAATGATTGACAATATATACTAACTTATTTATACTTAAAGTAATATAAATAAGTACCAAATAAGTTATTTTATAAGCTGACAAAAAAATATGGTAGCAAACCATGATGTTGATATGGTAATTTTCTTAAGGGATCCATTAACAGCTCAACCTCATGAACCAGATATTAGTGCATTACTTAGACTTTGTGATGTTTATAAGGTTCCACTAGCTACAAATACAGAAAGCGCTAAGCTTATAATGGCTGATATTTAGTAAAAATAAAGCTAAATCACCTAATTTTGTTAATCTAACATCATGATTACATATTTAATCATGGTATAATTTGATATAAAATTAAGGTGATTTTTTTGTTAGAAAAAGATTTTTCTTATTTTTTAGATAATAACCATAAAATCATGCTAAGAATATAATAAATTGTAGAATATTATAAAAGGAAGCGATTATATGCATGATTGGAGTATGTTAAAGAACTATAGATTATGGTTAGCTATCTTTGCTTTAATACCTTTAATACTTGAAGGGTTCAATTTGAGCATTTTGCCGTCAAATTATAATGAAATAGTAACTTTATTTTTATCAATATTAGTTATGGGAGGAATATTAAATAATCCTAATCCTGATAAGGTAGAATTGAAAGAGAATAAGGGATCAGAAAATTGCACAAAAAAAATAACTAGTTCAGAGGGAGAAGAAGAGAAGAAATAGTAATAATCCATTGAATTTAAATTTTTGCTGTATTAAAATTAAAGTATCAGAAGTAATGTGTTGAAGAATAGGAGATGTTTTATATGGCAAAAGAAATAATAAAAACAAACAAAGCACCAGGTGCAATTGGACCTTATTCACAAGGAATAAAAATAGGAGATTTTGTTTATACTTCAGGACAAATTCCACTAAATCCTGAAACTGGAGTAATGGCAGGATCAATTGAAGAACAAACAGCTCAATCTTTAGAAAATGTAAAGGCTATCTTAGAAGCTGCGGGAACTTCTATGGATAAAGTAATAAAAACTACAGTATTTTTAAGTGATATGAATGATTTTGTAAGAATGAATGAAGTATATGCTACTTATTTTACAGAAAATCAACCAGCAAGAAGTGCTGTAGAGGTTGCTAAATTACCTAAAGATGCTAAAATAGAGATTGAAGTTATAGCTACTTTAAAATAGTTTCTATATCTTCATAATTAGCAAGATAGGGGAGATTTTACTTATGAATTATAAGACTACAGGAGTTTGTGCTAAGGAGATTAATTTTGAAATCGAAGATAACAAAATAAAAAGTGTTAGCTTTGTAAATGGATGTCCAGGAAACTTAATGGGAGTTTCTAAGCTTGTTGAAGGAATGGATGTTGATGAAGCTATTTCTAAATTAAAAGGAATAGATTGCAGAGGAAAAGGCACATCTTGTCCAGATCAACTTGCAAAAGCTTTAGAAGAATATAAAAAAAGCTTATAACAAGCACAAAGAGCATATAGTTTAAGTAATTTTTGCTTAAGTTTAATATATTTCTCTAAATAAAAAAGTGACTATATAAAATTTATATAGTCACTTTTTATTTTATTTATAGTAAATCATTTGATAAAGCAGCTGCTTTAGATAGTTTATTATCTATTGCTATTATTATTTGTCCTGCTTTAGAAATATCACCAACTATAATTCCTCCAACTAAGATGTTGTCTTTGAAGAATAGTTTAGTATATTGACCTTTTGATTCATCTTTAGAACTTATTTTTTCATAAGAAGAATCGTTAAATCTTATTAAACCAGCTGAGAATACATGAGTATTTAAAGCATCTAATATTATAGATGGTGTAAAGTTTTCAAATGCTTTTTCTGCTTCACATGCATTTGCACCAGCAGTTTTACCCATTTCTATAGCAGCAGGCCAGTTTCCGTAAACAAGACCATTAAATTCAGCTACATCTCCACAAGCATATATGTCTTTAATACTTGTTTCCATTCTTTCGTTAACAATAACACCTCTATTGCATTCAATTCCAGTTTCTTTAGCTAATTCTATATTACTTCTAATACCTGTTGAAACTAGAAGAATATCAGCATCTAAAGTTTTTCCGCTCTTTAAGTTTAAAGAAGTTAATTTGCCATCTTTAGTTATTATTTCAGCACATTCCTCTGATGTTATGAATGTTATTCCGCAATCAGAAACTTGGTTTCTAAAGATATCAGCACCTTCTTGATCTAATTGGTTATTCATAAGATTTGGTAAGAATTCAACTACTGTAACTTCTAAACCAGCAAGTTTCATTTCCCAAGCTGCTTCTAATCCAAGAGGACCAGCACCTATAACAACAGCCTTCTTAGCTTCTTTCATTTCTTCTTTAACATCAAAAGTATCTTTTAAATCTTTAATAGAGTAGATACCTTTAAACTCATGAATATTTTCACAATTTAAAGTAACTTCTTCATTATTATTTTTAACTTTAAATGGTGGAATAAAGTTATGGCTACCATTAGCTAATATAAGTTTAGTATATGGTATTTTAGTACCATCTTTTAAGATTACTTTTTTAGCATCTTTATCTATAGAAGTAACAGTAACTCCTAGTAATTCTTCTATATTATTTTCTTTGTACCAAGAAGATTTAGCTAAGTAGAAAGTATCTAAATTCATTTCTTCATTTAAAAGATCTGAAAGATTTGGTCTTGAGTAAGAAGATACTTCTTCACTTGAAAGTAATTTAACAGAAGCTGTACTGTTTATTTCTCTTATTGTTTTAGCAGCATAGAATCCAGCAGCTCCATTACCTATAATAACGAAGTTATCATCAGTATCATTCTTTTCAAAAGTATCCATTTCCACTTCTATAAATTGTTCTTTTCCAGCTCCACAAACAGGGCAAACTTCAGGGCATACTGGACTTTCGAATATTTCACCACAAACTAAGCATTTCCAGTATCTTGTTTTACCATTTCCAGTTAATACTTCTTTAGTTTCTGTAGCATTATTTGGAGCATAATCAAGTTCCTTTTCTCCAAACATAGTTCTTGAGAAATCTCTACCAAATTCAAAAGCTTCTTTTAATTCAGTTGTTGATGGTTTAAACTTAATTCTTAAACCAGGTCCAAATATATTCATTTTTAATTCTTTTAATCTAGCTTCTATTCTTGGAACAGCTTCACCACTCCAACCAAATGAACCAAAGGCTGCAGCATATTTTCCACCATGAATAATAGGGTTTAAGTTAGCTAAAAGAATTCTAATAGGAGGTAATAATTCTCCAACTATTGTTGGTGATCCAAATAGTATACCATCTGATTCTCCTATGTCAGCTAATACATCTTCTTGCTTGCTATAAGTTAAATCATATAATTTAACTTCAACATTGTGCTCAGATTGTATTCCCTTAGCTATTTCTTCAGCTAATTCTTTAGTATAACCATAAGCTGATACGTAAGGAATAGTAACTTTCTTATCTCCATTTATTTTAGGTTTTACTGGAGTACTCCATTCCTTATAAGTATTTATTATCTTCCAAGGATCTTGTCTAAGGATAGGACCGTGACCTGGGCATACAAGTTCTATATCTAAATCTTTAATTTTATCTATAGCTTTTAAAACATATGGTTTGTATGGTCCAAAGATACAATCATAGTAGTATCTTAAGGCATCTAAATATTCTTCTTCATTAGGAACTAAGTCATTAAATACTTCTTCACAAGAATAGTGGCTTCCAAAAGAGTCACAAGTTATTAAAGCTTTATCTTCTGGAATATAAGTGTACATTGAATCTGGCCAATGTAAAAATGGTGCAGAGATAAATTGTAATGTTTTGTTTCCTAATGAAATTGTGTCATTGTCTCCAACAACTATATATTCAAAATCTTTATTAACTATATCTTTTAAGAATTCTATAGCTTGCATTGAACCTATAACTTTAGCTTTAGGAGATAATTCAAGTAATTTTTCAACAGATCCAGCATGATCAGGCTCTGTATGATCAACAACTATGTAATCTATTGATTTAGGATCAATACCTAAGCTATTAAGTTTTGATAAGTAATCATCAAAACATTTTTCTTTTACTGTTTCAAATACAGCTATTTTTTCACTACCTTTAACAACATATGAGTTATAAGTAGTTCCATAAGGAGTGTACATAATAATATCAAAAACTCTTAATTCAGGATCTAAAGATCCAACCCAATAAATATCTTTTTTTACTTCTAAATAATTCATAAAAACACCACCTAATATATGTTAAAATTATAACAATCAAAATCAACTAATATTAATTATTAATTAATACCTACAATTAAATTATATTCTTTTTCATTGAAATGTAAATACTTTTTTTAATAAAATATTAAATTATTTGAGATTATAAAAAAATAATGGTAATTTGGCAGTTAAACCATATTACCATTATTTTAATCATTAATATTATTTTTTATTACAATTATATTTTTTTAGAAATTTTTCAAGATATTCTTCTGGCATACTCATGCATCCAACATGACCATGTCTTTCATCTCCTTCATGATCTCCATGAAAATCTGAACCACATGTTATAAGAAGATCATGATGAACAGCATATGAAATAAAGAAGTCAGTATCTTTTTTATTATTTTGATAGTAAATAGCTTCTATACCATCAAAAGGAAATGCCATAACTTCCTGTACAGGAACTCTTTTTATAAGCTTTGGATGAGCAAGCACTGTTATAGCATTATTAGCTTTTAATATATTTATTCCTTCTTCTACAGAAATTTTTTTGTTAGGAACATAAGCTGGGCTATCATTTCCTATGAAGTTATCAAATATATATTCCCAATCATAAGGATACCCAGCTTCTATTATGCATTGAGCTATATGAGGTCTAGCAACAACACCTTTTCCCTTTGCTAAGACATCTTTATAATCAAGTTTAATATTAAAATATTTTTCTAAATTAGCTACGATTTTTTTTGCTCTACCTATTCTAGAATCCTTTAATTCATTTAAGAACTTTTGAAAATCTTCGGATTTATAAGAATCATCTCTAAAATATCCTAGTACATGAACTGTAGACCCCTTATGCTCACAACTAAGTTCTATTCCAGGAATAAATTGAATATCTAGTTCTTTTGCGGCTTCTTTTGCTTCATCAAGACCAGAAGTTATATCGTGATCTGTTAAAGCTATTAAGGATATACCTGCTTTTTTAGCTTCAGCAATTACCTCTTTTGGAGATAGTGTTCCGTCAGAAGCTAATGAGTGACAATGAAATTCTGCATTAATATTAATAGTAAACCCTCCTTTAAAACTTAAAAAATCAATGTATGTATAATAATTATTTGAATAATATTGTTAATTTTAAAAAATTTGTAGTATAAATATTTTAACACATAAATGAGAATAAAATAAATTAATTTTTAACTTTAAATTAAGTAATAACAATACTTAAGATTATTAATTAGAAGATTCAAATATATAAATGGTATAAAATTCATATTTTTTTTTAGGTGTTTTTGATATAATGATTTTAAACTAAATATTTTAGAGGTGAATTAATGTTTTTAATGATAGATAACTATGATTCCTTCGTGTTTAATTTGCTTAGGTATTTTAAGGAATTAAATGAGGATATAAAGATAAAGAGGAATGATAAAATAACTATAGAAGAAATAAAAAGATTGAATCCAGAGGGAATAATAATATCTCCAGGACCTAAAGCACCTAAGGATATGAAAGAATGTTTAAATATTATAGAGGAATTTAAGGGGAAGATTCCTATTTTAGGTGTATGTCTTGGTCACCAATGTATTGGATATTCCTTTGGAAGTAAAATAAAAAAAGGGGATTTTCCAGTCCATGGAAAAGTGAGTAAAATAACTCATGACGGAAAAGGGATTTTTAAGGGAATCAAAAATAATATAAATGTAACTAGATATCATTCTTTAGTAGTTGATAGAAATTCTTTAGGAGAAGATTTAGAGATAACTGCCTTAAGTGATGATGGGGTAGTTATGGGCATAAGGCATAAAAGGTACAATATAGAAGGAGTACAGTTTCATCCAGAGGCTGTTTTAACTGAATATGGCCATGAAATGCTTAAAAATTTTATTGATAATGCTAGGAAATTTAATATTATAGAAAGGTGAGTAATTTGAATTTTGAAATTAAGGAAATAGAAAATAAGCTTAAGCCACATGAAGTATATTCTTTATTTAAAGATGAAATAAACAGTATATTTTTAGATAGTTCAAAGGAAGATAGCGAATTTTCTTTATATTCATTTATAGGATTAAATCCTTTTAAAAAGTTTAGCTCTAAGGGAAATGAGATTTTTATAGATGAAAAACTAGTCTTAGGAGATCCTTTTGAAAAATTAGAAGAGCTTATTTTAGAATATAAAATAAATTATAATAGTGAGATACCTTTTTTAGGAGGTGCTATGGGCTATTTTTCTTATGATATAGGAAGAGTTATTGAAGATATGCCTAAAAGTGCTAAGGATGATGTGTGTATTCCAGATAGTTATTTTTTATTTTATGATAATGTAATAATATTTGATTTGAGAAATCAAAAAACATATATAACAGCCCTAGGAATTAAGGAAGAGTCAGAAAAAAGTATAGCTAATATTTATGAAAGAATAAAAGATAAGTATATAAATTTAAATATCAGCTTAGATAAAAATACTGAGTTTACTTCAAATTTTTCAAGAGAAGAATATATAAATTCAGTAAAAAAGGTTAAAGAGTACATAAAAGAAGGGCATACATATATTGCAAACCTAACACAGAGATTTTCCTGTGATTTTAATTCTGATCCTTTTGATACATATATAAGTTTAAGAAGTATAAATAAAGCCCCTTTTTCCTGTTATTTAAATTTAGAAGGTTTTCAAATTATAAGTTCTTCTCCTGAAAGGTTTTTAAAGGTGTTTAATAATAAGGTTGAAACAAGACCAATTAAAGGCACAAGACCAAGAGGAAAAGATAAATTAGAAGATGAAAAGAATAAAAAAGAACTTTTAAATAGTGAAAAGGATAAGTCAGAGCTTTTAATGATTGTTGATTTAGAGAGAAATGACTTAAGTAAGGTGTGCAAACCTTTTTCTGTTAAGGTTACAGAATTATTTAAATTAGAGGAATATGCTACAGTATTTCACTTAGTTTCTACAGTTATAGGAGAACTAAAGGAAGATGTTAGTTCTGTAAAATGTATAAGAGAATGTTTTCCAGGAGGTTCTATAACAGGTGCTCCTAAAATAAGAAGTATGGAGATAATAGAGGAACTAGAAGGCCTTAGAAGAGGGATATATACTGGGGCCATAGGTTATTTTGATTTAAGAGGAAATTGTGATTTTAATATAGTAATAAGAACTATATTAGCAAAAGATAATAAGGCCTATTTTGGAGTAGGTGGAGGAATAACTATTGAATCAGAAGAAGAGATGGAATATGAGGAAACTTTAGATAAGGCAAAGGCTTTAATGAGAGTATTATAATTAGGTTGTGATATAAAGTGATTTATATAGGAGAAAATAAAAAAGGTTATAGTATGGTTAAGAAATGTTCACTTACCATAGATTCTTCTGTTTTTTTTGGACGGGGAATTTTTGAAACTATACTTGTATTAAATAATGGAGTGTTTTTAAAGGAACATCTAGAAAGACTAAAAGATGGATGTTTAAATTTAAATATTCCTTTTAATATTAATGAAGAGGAATTAAGAGAGTTTATTAAAAATGAAAAAATAAGAAATAAGGCTTTAAAAATAACTCTTACTGAAAAAAATATAATTTATTCAACTAGAGATATTCCTTATGGCATAGAAGATTACAATAGAGGATTTTCTCTAAAACTTAGTGAAGTAAGAAGAAATAGAACCTCTAAATTAACTTATTTAAAGAGCACTTGCTATATTGAAAATATTATGGAAAAGGAAAAGGCTAAAGATGAAGGCTTTGATGAAGTGATATTTTTAAATGAAAGAGAAGAGCTAACAGAGGGGGCTACTAGTAATATATATTTTATTAAGAATAATAAGATATGTACTCCAAAGGTTAGCTGTGGTCTTTTAGATGGAATAATTAGAGGATGGATAAAGAATAACTTTCAAGTTGAAGAAGGATGTTATAATATAGAAGACTTAAGAAATAGTGAAGGGATTTTTATAAGTAATTCTCTTCTTGGAATAATGAGAGTAAGTCAATTTGAAGAAGAATTTTTTGGGGAAAAAGACTTAATAGAAGAAATAAAAAGTAAATATGAAAGTTCTATTATAAGCTTTTAAATATGGAGGGCAAAATGATCGATAAAGATAAGATAAAAGAAGGAATGAAACTAATACTTGAAGCAATAGGAGAAGATGTTAATAGAGAGGGTTTAATAGAAACTCCAGATAGAATTGCAAGAATGTATGAAGAAATATTTTCAGGCATAGGAATGAATGCAAAGGATCATTTAAGTAAAACTTTTGAAGTTCATAGCAATGATCTTGTTTTAGAAAAGGATATAACTTTCTATTCTATGTGTGAGCATCATTTAGTTCCTTTCTATGGAAAAGTTCATATAGCATATATACCAAATGGAAGGGTTGTAGGTTTATCTAAACTTGCTAGATGTGTTGAGGTTTATTCAAAAAAACCACAACTTCAAGAAAGGCTTACAACGGAAATAGCTGATTCTATAATGGAATACTTAGATGCACAAGGTGTAATGGTAGTTGTAGAAGGTGAACATATGTGTATGACCATGAGAGGTGTTAGAAAACCAGGTGCAAAAACAGTAACAACAACTTATAGAGGAAAGTTTTTAGAAGATGAAAGCTTAAAAAATGATGTTTTTAGAATGATTTCTATGTAGATCTTAATTCTTTGAGGTGTTTATTATGGAGAGAATAAATAAGATACTTAATAATAGTAAGTATAAAGACTATTTAAATAAGAATTCTTTCTGTGAAAAGGATAGGATTTTTTGCAAACATAACTTAGAGCATTTTTTAGATGTATCAAGAATTGCCTACATAATGGTCTTAGAGGAAAATATGAATGTATCTAAGGAAATTATATATGCAATAGGACTTCTCCATGATATAGGACGATGGGTAGAATATGAAGGTGGAGAAAAACATAATAAAGCTTCTTATAAATTGAGTTTGGATATTTTAAAGGAATGTGATTTTAATAAAGAGGAAATAGAGATTATTTTAAGTGGAATTTTAAATCACAGAAATAGTGAAGCAGAAGGATTAGATAAAATTATTTACTTAGCTGATAAAAAATCAAGAAGCTGTTTTTTATGTAATGCTGAAAAACTTTGTAAGTGGAGCAAAGAAAAAAAGAATTTAGACATAATTATTTAAGGGGGAACTTTTGTGAAAATAGGAAATAAAGAGTTTGAAATAGGAAAAAGAACATACATAATGGGAATTTTAAATGTGACTCCAGATTCATTTTCAGATGGTGGAAAATATAATGATATTGAGTTAGCTCTAAAGAGAGCTGAGAAGATGATTAATGATGGTGTTGATATAATAGATATTGGAGGAGAGTCAACAAGACCAACTCATACCCCAGTAGGAGAAGAAGAGGAACTAAATAGAGTAGTACCTGTAATAAAAGCCTTAAGAGAAAAATTTGATATACCTATATCAGTTGATACATATAAGGGAAGAGTGGCAGAGGAAGCTATAAAAGCAGGTGCAGATTTAATAAATGATGTATGGGGTTTTAAAAAGGATAAATATATGGCTACTGTGGCTGCTAAATATGGAGTACCTTGTTGCATAATGCACAATAGAAATGATAATGAATATGGTGATGACATCATAGAAACTATGAAATCTGATATGGAAGAATGTATAAAGATAGCCCTAGATGCTGGAGTTAAGAAAGAAAATATAATTTTAGACCCAGGTATAGGTTTTGCAAAGGATTATGATCAAAACTTAGAAGTATTAAATAGATTAGATGAGTTTTGCAATATGGATTACCCAGTTTTATTAGGAACATCAAGAAAATCAGTAATAGGTAATACTTTAAATCTTCCAACAGATGAAAGATTAGAAGGGACTTTAGCTACAACTACTCTTGGAATAATTAAAGGGTGCGAATTTGTAAGAGTTCATGATGTTTTAGAAAATAAGAGAACTGCCCTTATGACTGATGCTATGGTAAGAAGATAGGAGTTAATTTTCATGGATAAAATTATTATTAAAGATTTTGAGGTTTTTGGTAATCATGGAGTCTTTGAAGAGGAGAAGAGACTTGGACAAAAATTTGTTTTAAGCATAGAACTTTTCTTAGATACTAGAGAGGCTGGAGTTACTGGAGATTTAAGTAAATCTGTTCATTATGGAGAACTTGCACATAAGGTTGAGGAAGAGTTTAAAAAGCAAAGCTATGATTTAATAGAAACTGCAGCAGAAAAATTAAGTGAGTTTATATTATTAGAATACTCTCTTGTTAAAAAAGTGAAGGTTTCTTTAAAGAAACCATGGGCACCTATATTAAGAAGTTTAGATACTGTATCTATAGAAATAGAGAGAGGATGGAACGAGGCATACCTTTCATATGGGTCTAATATAGGAGATAAAAAATATTATATAGAAGAAGCTTTAAATGAAATAAATAAGGCTTATCATACTGAAATTATAAAAAAATCTAATTTAATTGAGACAGAACCTTGGGGATATACTGAGCAGGATGAATTTTTAAATGGTGCTTGCAAAATAAAAACTCTTTTAAACCCTAAGGAATTAATCAAGTTTTTATTAAGTATAGAGCAAAAGCTTAAAAGAGAGAGAAAGATTAAGTGGGGTCCTAGAACTATAGACTTAGATGTAATATTTTTTAACGATTTAGTAAGTGAAGATGAAGATATCATACTTCCACATCCAAGAATGCATGAAAGAAGTTTTGTTTTGGAGCCATTAAATGAAATTGCTCCATATAAGATTCATCCCTTATATAGGAAGCGTGTATTTGAACTTTTAGAAGAATTAAACAAAAACAAATAAATATAAACAATCTATTATTAATAAAGATATAGAATTTAGTATAAATCACTACTAAATCCTATATCTTTTTTTATTGTTTTTTATTAAACACATACTGGCAAAATGGTTCTAATTTAAAGGAATTAGGAATGTCTTTTAAACTTAAGTAATCCTTCCTTACATCACTGTCCCAAGGATAAAGGGTTATTAAATCATCTCCATAAATATCTATTACATACTTTTCGCTATTTAAATCTATAAAAATTTTATATAAGGGTTTATTAGGTAAAGGTTCCTCATTTATAAAGTTAGAATCTTTTAAGCTTTTTAATAAGTCATCAATAATTCTTACATCTTCATTATCAACAATTACTTCACTATAAATATTCATATCTAATAATCTGATTTTTATATTATTCTTAGAAACTAGTTCACTTAAATTTTTAGTGTGATAGTTTAAAGAAGGTTTTTCCTTAGAAGGAATATTAATTTTAGAACATGAAATTAAAAGAAGAGAAAAACATAGGGTTATTAAAAATATTTTAGTAATTTTTTTCATCAAATTTATCACCTCCTTCAGTTTAATTTATGAAACTTATGTTTTTAGTAGAACTTTTTTTAAGAAAATGAATAATATATATTACAATTGTCCTTAGAATTAAGGTGGTGATTTATAGTGAAATATGCATTAGATATAAATGACTCCTATTTAAGAAAAGTATTAATAAAAAAATTAAAGGAAGAAGGAGATCTTACTATAGATTGTTTTAATGAAGAGTGTTGCTTAGGAGAAAGTTTTTTTAAGAAAGTTTTATTATCTAATAATACAAAGGCAGATATATTTATAAGAATAACTAAGAGCATAGGAGAAGATAAGAGAATAGAAATTTTAGGGGATGATCAAATTCTTAGGCGTGTTGTATCCTTAAACTTAGAAGAAATGGTTGATTATATAGGCCTTTCACAGATAAGTATCAAAAGTGGAAAAGGATTATATTTAGTAAAAAATTTAGATTCTTTATGCTTAATTATAAATATAAGTGATACTGAAGTAGATAGTATAAATAAAGAAAAATTAGCAGATGCACTATATAAAATAATTAAAGAAGTAAGCTAATCTTATTTCTTTAATTAATAGGTTTAGTTATCCATATTTTGCTTTAAGCTTTATTTTAAGTTAATATTAATTTTAAGATATATACTTAAAATTAACAGTAGTTTAAATATAGCCTTGCTTTAAAGAAGTTTTATCAAGACTTAAACAGAGAGTTTACAGTTTATTGACAGAACTTCTTTAATTATAGTTTTCTTAAGAAACTTTTTATGATTATACTAAGTATTTTTACGGATAAACTCAGTAGTAATAAATGTTATTATGTTAAGTGTTTTTAATTGATAAGATATATAAATAATATTTAAAGCTTATTATGCATATAAATCAATGAGTAGCAATATTTATGGGGGAAGTTATGGATATTATAGGCAGTATAAACACCAGATTTTTAAGCAAAAGTGAACAGAGCAAAAATGAAATCTTCAATAAAATAGATAACATAGTAAAAGGTGGAGGCAATATAATTAGGATGAATCTATCCCATGGCAAGCATAGAGATGTAGAATGCTGTATAGATTACATAAGAAGCAATCATAAGAATGTAAAAATTCTTTTAGACTTACAGGGAAATAAGATTAGGGTAGCTAATAATATATATGGAACATTTAAAGTTAATACAGGTGATTTAGTTTATTTTTGTTCAGAGGAAACTTATGATGTTTATCTTAAAAATATTGATAGAAATAAACTTATACCTTTAAATATAAAAAATAAGTTTATATACAATAATACTTTTAAAAAGATATATATGAAAGATGCCACTATGGAATTTATAGTAATAAGCAATAACAATGGGTTAATAAAGACTAAAGTTAAATTAGGTGGAGTAGTTAGAAAAGAAAAGGGATGTAATCTTCCTAATTTAGATAGGAAAAATTGGGGTGTAAGCGAAAAGGATTTAGAAGATATTAGATTTGCCTTAGATAATAAAGTAGATATTATAGATTATTCTTATTGTTCTTATATGGAAGAATGTAGAGAGTTTAAAAATATTGTTTTTAAAAATTTAAAGTCAAATCAATTTATTCCTAAGCTTTGGGGGAAAATTGAAACTAATGAAGGAATAAATAATATTAAAGAAGTTGCTAAAGAATTAGATGGAATAGTTATAGCAAGGGGAGATTTAACAGCAGAAATTGGAATATTAAATGTTCCTATAGTGCAAGAAAAAATATTATATGCTTTAAAAAATGAGAATAAATCAATAATAGTAGCCACAAATGTACTTTCATCTATTAGAAATAAACAAAATAAGCCTACAATAAATGAATTAAGCGATATATATCATTTTATTAGGTGTGGCGCAACAGGGTTTATGCTTACTGGAGAAACTAGTACTGGGGAAAATGAAGAGTATGTTGTTACAACCTTAAAAAATAGTATAAAATATTACGAAAAGTTATTATCAAAAATAAAAAAGAGATCAAAGAGAGTCTAAAAAGACTTTCTTTGATCTTTTATTTTAGATTTTTGTATAAGTTCATAGGATTTTATAACTATTAAGAAGCTTAAATATCCTAATAAAGCACCTGTTAATACATCACTTGGATAGTGAACAAGCAAGTATAATCTAGAAAAAGCTATTAAAGAAGCTAAGGAATAGATATATACTCTTATATTTTTAAAATAATAAGCTAACATAAATGCTGCTGCAAAGGATGCAGAGGTATGACCAGAGGGCATAGAGTAACTACTTGGTTTAGGTATCATTATATGTAAGCTTTCATATGTTGCAAAGGGTCTAGATCTTTCTATAATATGTTTAAGAAGTCCTTCACCAAGCAGGGTGTTAACAATTAAAACAGCTAAAGTTAATAATCCTATTTTTCTATATTTTTTTGAAATTATAAGTAAGATGCTTATGGCAATCCATATAAAGCCTAAATTACCTAATGAAGTTAAGAAAATCATTATTGGATTAAGAAACTTATTTTGTATATTATTTTGTATAAAGTAAAGTATATTTATATCTATATTTTGAATAAAATGCATCTTATTGCCTCCTAAAATTAATAAATATATTTTATTACTAAATTTTTAAGAAGTCTACTATAAGTATGTAAATAAGTTTATAAAAAAAAGTAATATTATATAAAAAATATTCATTTAAAGAATTAGAGAAACAAAATATAATGTAGATGTAATAAATAAAAGGAGGTCTAATATTGAGAAAATTAGAAAAATCTCTTTTAATTATTATAAGTGCAATACTTATGATATTTCTAATAATATTTAATATAATTAAAAATGGAAACTATATTAAACGTTTAAATAATGAAAATATAGAGCTGGTTTGGTACACCATTGGAATAGAACCTGACGATATGGATAGAGTTGAAAGGGAAGTAAATAACTATTTAACTAAAAAAATAAATGCAACTATTGATATTAGATTTGTAGATTATGCTGATTTTACAAAGGTAATGAATAATAAAACTAAAGAAGGAGAAAATTTTGACCTTGTATTCACATCTTCTTGGGCTAATGATTATTATCCTAACGTAAAGGAAGGGAATTTTATTAATTTAAATAACCTGATTAAAGAGTATGGAAAGGATGTTTATAAAGCTCTTGATAAAAAGTTTTGGGAGGGAGCAGCAATAGATGGTTGTATATATGCTATTCCAAACCAAAAGGAGATTTCTAGTATGCCTATGTGGGTATTTTCTAAAGAATATGTAGAAAAATATAATATTCCTTATAAGGATATAAAAACTTTAGAAGATTTAGAAGCTTGGTTAAAGTTAATTAAAGAAAATGAAGAAGGGGTAATTCCTTTTTACGTTGATGATAGTTATTCAGTTCCTATGTTTTGGGATCAATTAGCCCCTGCTTTAGGAATAAATTTAGAAAGTAATAACTTTCAGGTAGTAAATATATTTAAAACTGAAGAGATGATTAATAATTTAAAGACTATGAGAAGATATAAGGAGCTTGGATATACCAATACTAAAATTGGGAATGCTGGTGATTTTTCCACTAAAAGATTTGTAACTAAAGCTGATGGGCAGCCTTATGCTGAAAAAATATGGTCTATTAAAAGTGGAGGAGAGGTTGTTGCTACACCAATTTTAGAAAGTTATATTACAAATGGATCAGTAAATGGTTCTATGATCGCCATATCAAAAAATTCAAAAAATCCTGAAAAAGCTATGGAGTTTTTAAATCTTTTAAATACAGATAAGTATTTAAGAAATCTTATTAATTATGGAATTGAAGGAGTTCACTATGAAAAGATTTCAAATAATAAAATCAAGCTTTTAGAGGAATCTAAAAATTATATGGTTGATTACTACACTTTAGGAAATTTATTTATAACATATGTATTAGAAGATGAACCAGAAAATAAATGGGATGAATTTAAAGAGGTTAATAATAAGTCTAATGTATCTCAAGCCTTAGGATTTAAGTTTGACCCTAGTAAGGTAAGTATTGAACTAGAGGATGTAAATACTGTTCTTGAAGAGTTTACAAGAAGTTTATATACTGGATTAGTAGATACAGATGAATATGTTTCAAAGCTTATTAATAAGCTTGAAAGTGCTGGAATAGATAAAGTTAAGGAAGAATTAGAAAGACAATTAAATGATTGGAAAATAAAAAAGCAGACTTTTTAGTCTGTTTTTTTATTTAAAGATATTACCTGAATATTATCTATAACCGTAATGGTTCCAGTTTCTATCATAGGCTCAAGGATTTCTATTAATTCATTTATTTTTTCCTTACTTTCAATAACTTCTATGACTACAGGTAAGTTTCTAGCAAGTATTTCAATAAAATCAGAATGTATTTTATGATGGCTATCTAAGCCTTCAATTCCTCTTATTACAGTTGCCCCCAAGATATTTTCTTTTTTTAGTACTTTTAATATCTCTAAGTAAAGTGGCTCACCATTATACTTATCAGATTCATCAATAAATATTTTTAAAAAGCTACCTTTGAATTCATTTCTCATAAAAGATTCCTCCTAAAAATTAAAATAATATCCTAGCAAGTTTTTGTCCTATTACAACAAATAATAAACTACAACCTAAGTTTAAGATTATATTTTCTATTCCTAAAGTTATATTGCCATTAGTTAACATACTAATTGTTTCATATGAAAAAGTAGAGAATGTAGTAAGGCCTCCCATAATACCAGTAGTTAAAAAAAGTTTCATATTAGATGAGATTAATGCACTATCCATACTGAATTCCATAATGAAACCTATTAAAAGAGCACCTAAAATATTGGCAATTAGAGTACCATATGGAAAGTTTCCTCCAAAATTTTTGGCTGCAAAAATTGAAATAAGATATCTCAAGGATGCACCTAAAAATCCACCCAGTCCTACTATTAAAGCAAGTAAAAGTTTTTGCATTTTAATTATCTCCTTAAATATTATTATAAATATACTTTTTTATAATGTTAACAAATTTTAAATAAAAAGTAAAAGTATAATTCTACAGAATAATAAGTCTGATTAAAAATATATCATACATTTTAATCATATATGATTAGAGAAAGAATAAAAATATTCAAAATGTAATAGTTATATTACAAAAATTTCAAACTTTTTAAAATATTTAAAAAGTTAACAGAATATATATAAAAATCTTTTGATGTTAAAAACCCTTGAAATGTAGTAAAATAGCCTGTTTGACACATTAATACAGGACTTTTTTGTAATGTTGACTTTTTCACTGTTATGTTATAAATTAACTATAGAAACTTTAATTTACTTAAAGCTTCTCAAACAAAATACTAAAAAATATATATGATTATCATATTAGTTTTAATTAAATTTGATAAAGTATATGATTATTGTAAACGTTTGTTTAGTCTTTGAGATTAAGGGATCTAAATGGTATAAAAATAGTAATATGAGGGGGAAAAAAAATGCTTAGACACAAAAAATTATTAGCATTAATTTTAGGAGGAGTAATGACTACATCTGTAATGCTTACAGGATGTGGCTCAAGTGACAAAAAAGCAGAGGGAGGAGCAGCAAGTGAGGAGCCAGTTAACTTAGTATGGTATGTAATAGGTAAACCTCAAACAGATGGAGAATTAGTAGAAGAGGAAGTAAATAAATATATAAAAGATAAAATAAATGCTACTGTAGACATAAAACATATTGACTTTGGTGATTACAGCCAAAAAATGAATGTAATAGCTAACTCAGGAGAAGAATATGATTTAGCATTTACATGTTCATGGGCTTTCCCATATTTAGAAAATGCTAGAAAAGGTGCTTTCCTTGAATTAAATGACTTATTAGATAAAGAGGGAGCAGACCTTAAAGGGGTTATAGATGAAAGACTTTGGAAGGGTGCTGAGGTTGATGGAAAAATATATGGAGTTCCAAACCAAAAAGAAATAGCAGGAGCACCTATGTGGGTATTTGATAAGGAGCTTGTTGAAAAATATGATATTCCATATCAAGATTTACACTCAGTAGAAGATTTAGAACCATGGTTACAAATCATAAAAGAAAAGGAACCAGATTTTGTACCATTCTATACTCAAGGGGATTCAATTCCATTAGAGTTTGATGAAATAATGAGACCATTAGGAATATTCTACAATGATGATACTTTAACAGTACAAAATATGTATGAGACAGAAGAAATGAAGTCTATGATGACTAAATTAAGAGAATACTATGAAAAAGGATATATAAATCAAGATGCAGCAGTTAATAATATGAAAAATGAAGTTAAGAGATTTATGTGGAAGGCTGATGGACAACCATATGCAGAAAATGGATGGGGACAAGCTTTAGGTAGAGAAGTTGTAACATCATCAATAATCCCTCCATATGTTACAAATAACTCAACAACTGGAGCTATGACTGCTATATCAGCAACATCTAAGCATCCTGAAAAAGCTATGGAGCTTATAAACTTAGTAAATACTGACTCTACATTAAGAAACCTATTAATGTTTGGAATAGAGGGAACTCACTATGAAAAAGTTAGTGACAATCAAATAAAGAGAGATCCAAATGGACCATATAGTGTTACAAGTTGGGCTTACGGAAACTTATTTGATACTTACGTTTTAGATAGTGACCCAGCAGATAAATGGGATGCTTTTGAAGAATTTAACCAAGGTGCTAAGACTTCACCAATCTTAGGATTTAAGTTCAATACAGAGCCAGTTACAACTCAAATATCAGCAGTTAATAACGTATTACAAGAGTTTGAAAGAACTTTATACTCAGGTTCAGTAGATCCAGTAAAAGGATTAGATGACTTAAATAAAAAGTTAGCTGCATCTGGATTAGATGACATAAAAGCTGAAATGCAAAAACAATTAGATGAATGGAAAGCTTCTAATAAATAATAAATTTTAAATATAAAAAGAGTGGTTTTAAGCCACTCTTTTTTATTTTTTTTAATAAATTCAATCTGTTTTAATAAGAGTTAATATCATTTTAGAAGAGAGTAAAATATTAAAAAATAAATTTAATTAAGAAAATACTTAATTAGATATTGAATTTCTAGAAAAATAGGAGTAGAATTTAATTAAGGAAATGCTTAATTAAAAATAAGAGGTGGCTTATGGAAGATAAAATAAAAATATTTAAAGCACTAGGAGATGAAACTAGAATAAATATACTACATCTCATAAATAAAAGATCTATGTGTGCAAAGGGAATAGCTAGAGAACTTAGCATTTCAGAATCTGCTGTTTCTCAACAAATAAAAATATTAAAAGATGCAAATCTCGTAATTGGATATAAAATAGGTTATCACATTGTTTATGATTTAAATATAGAGCAGTTAGAAAGCATTAATATCTTAATTAATTATATCGTAAATAATGATAATAATATAAAAACAAAAGAAAATATCTATGAAAAATGTAATAAGATATGTAAACATGCTAAATGCATAAATAATAAAAATTTGAAGGAGGAAAATATAATGAGAATTTGTTTCCCAGTTAAAAATAATGAAGGAGTTAAAAGTGTACCATATGGTCATTTTGGTACTGCTCCAACTTTCGTAATATGTGATTTAGAAAAAGATGAAGTAACTACTGTAGGCAATGGTGATTTAGGTCATGAACATGGAAAATGTCAACCAATAAAAGCTTTATCAGGTGAAGTTGTAGATGCTGTAGTTGTTGGTGGAATTGGTGCTGGTGCTATAAGTAAATTAAATTCTATGGGAATTAAAGTTTACAAAGCTATTGAAGGAGATATAGAAGCTAATTTAGAAGCATTAAAAAAAGGTGAATTAAAAGAGTTCTCAAGCACACATACATGTAATCATGATGGATGCAGTCATTAATAAAGAAAAAGCGAGTTCTTTTTATTATTTAGAATAAAATATTTATAAGAAAAATACTAAAAAGGTATTACATTTTAAAGATGTAGTACCTTTTTTATTTAAAAAAATTAATTTAAACATTAATAATTTTTTAAAAGGTTTATTATACAGAGAAGGTAAGTATTATTAAGTATATGTATTTTTAAAAATTATTTAATGTGGAGGATTAAAATTGGATATTGAGAAGTTTTTAAGGGAGATTAGAGAAAAAATAATTAATTATAGAAGGGATTTTCATAAATATCCTGAAATTGCATGGAAAGAATTTAGAACATCTTCTTTAATTGGAAAATATTTAAGAGAAATGGGTTATGAAATAAAAATAGGAAAAGAAATAATAAGTGAAGAGCATAGGTTAGATGTACCAAACGAACTTGATTTAAAGAAAAGTTATGAAAAATCCTTAAATCAAGGTGCCTATAAAGAATTAAGTGATTATATGATTGGGGGATACACTGGAGTAGTTGGGATTTTACAAAATGGAGAGGGTCCAACTATTGCTTTAAGATTTGATATAGATGGAGTAAAAGTACTTGAATGTGAAAATAATGAGCATTTTCCTTTTAAAAATGGTTTTTCTTCTTTAAATAGAGGTATTATGCATGCTTGTGGACATGATGGTCATATAGCTATTGGTCTTGGAGTTGCAGAAGGGATTATTAGATTTAAGGAATATTTTAATGGAACAATAAAGCTTATTTTTCAACCTGGAGAAGAAAGCGTCTGCGGTGGAAATCCAATGGCTCAATCAGGAATCTTAGATGATGTAGATTATTTATTAAGTGGTCACATAGGAATAAAGGCAAGGAAATCAGGAGAAATAATCTGTGGAACAAAGGGATTTTTAGCAACATCTAAAATTAATGCTGAATTTACAGGGAAGTCTTCCCATGCCGCAGTTGCACCTGAAAAAGGGCATAATGCTTTGCTTTCTGCATCTACAGCAGTATTAAACTTAGATGCTATACCAAGAAATGGTGAAGGCATAACAAGAATAAATGTAGGAAAGTTAATTGCAGGGAGTGGTAGAAATGTAATTCCTGGAAAAGCTTTTATGGAAGTAGAGACTAGAGGAGAAACTACAGAATTAAATGAATATATGGAAAGTTATGCAACTAGAATTCTAAAAGCTTCTGCAGATATGCATGATAATCATGTGAAAATATCCTGTTTAGGAAGATCCATAAGTGGTAGTAGTGATAGAGAGTTAATTGATATTATTAAATGGGAGGCAAAAAATATAAAGGGATATAACAATGTAATAGATGAAGAAGACTTTGGTGCTAGTGAAGATATATGTTATATGATGAAAAGAGTACAGAAAAATGGAGGAAAAGCATCTTATATAATGTTTGGAAGTGAGTTAAAGGATGAACATCATTCTATTAGGTTTGATTTTAATGAAGAAGATCTGTTTCCAGCAATAAATTTATATTTAAGAGTAGTAATGAATCTTTGCAATAAAAAATAATAAAATTTTTAAAAGATGAATTATATTTAATAATTATTCTATGTATATATGGGATTATATCAAAATAACTTTTTATAAAACTTACAAACATATTCCGAGAATTACTAGATTTTAAGTGAAAGTCCAAATTTTTAATTTGGATTCTTGAACTTATGCAATTGAACTTTGTGAGATTGTATTCCTAAGAAATTAACAGTCTCAGCTTTTTAACGTGATATTTTCTACGTAATAATTTAAATTCTAAAGCTTATCTAGATATTCTCTTCATACTGTTTGTAAGTTTTATTGTTATATTTTGATAAAGCCCTTTTATAGAGTGGATAATAAATCATCTATGATCATATTTCCACCTAATTTATAATCATATGTAGAATTAGTATTTAAAGACTTTAAGAAGCTCCAAGAAGCATTCCAAAGCTTAACTACAAAAAGGTAATTTTCTAATTTTTCCATTAATTCATAAGAGTAGTAGCCAAAATAACTTTTTATTAAAAAATATCTCTTTTTTTCATCAAGCATCCAAGATACAGTAGCTAAATCAAAAAATATATCACACATAGCAGAAAATTCAAAATCAATAAAAAGAACATTTTTATTATGATATAGTACATTTGAAGAATTTAAATCGTTATGACAAAGGCCAAGAGTCATATTTTTGCTTAATTTTTCTTCAAGAATATTTAATTTATTTAAGACTAAATCAATGCCTTCATGAAAATTAAAGTTTTTAGATTTTAAAATATGAAAATTTTTTCTTATATGTTCAAAAGGGTTAAAAATATGTTCACACTTAAGAATATGTAGTTTTTTTAAATTAATTGAGAGTTTTTCAAGGAATTCTAAAGATGTAAATGTACTCATATTTACCTTTGAATCTTCTAAAAATTTGCTTATTAGTATTCCATTATCCTTATTATGATATATAATAGGGGGGGATAGCTTGTTCAAATTAGCAAATATTAAAACAAAATTTTCCTCTGAAAAATTATTTTTATTATCTTTACTAGGTATTCTTAAAACATATTTATTATTTTCACACTCTAATAAATAATTTGAGTTATTAAGACCGCCTAGTTTGGTTATCTTATGATTTTTCATTTTGTTAGTCATCTTAATCTCCTTATATTCTAATGAAAATATTATATCAAAAAATAAGAAGGGATGGAAAAGGATAATGTTAAATGAGGTGTTAAAAGGAATAGAAGGTTTAGATAATGACATGATTTTAAAAGCTAAAAATAGAGTAGATTCTTTAGCTAAACCTTTAGGAAGTTTAGGGAAGTTAGAAGATATAGCCATAAGGTTATCTGGAATAACTGGGAATATGTTTAATAATATTGATAAAAAGTGTGTGATTATAATGTCTTCTGACAATGGAGTTGAAGAAGAAGGAGTAGCCTCAGCACCTCAATGTGTAACCTTACTTCAAACAAAAAACTTTATAAAAGGTACTACGGGAGTAGCTACATTGGCAAAATCTAATGGAACAGATTTAATGGTTTTTGATGTGGGAATTAATTCAGATGAAGTTGTAGAAGGAGTTATAAATAGAAAGATATCAAAGGGAACTAAAAATATTTATAAGGAACCAGCTATGACTTATGAAGAAGCTAAAAAATCCTTAGAAATCGGAATAGAAGCTGTAAAAATAGCTAAGGAAAAGGGATATAAAATACTTGGAGTAGGTGAAATGGGAATAGGAAATACCACTACTTCAGCAGCAGTATTAAAAGCTCTTATTGGGTGTGAAACTTCTCAAGTAGTAGGAAAAGGTGGCGGAATAAATAATGCTTCTTTTGAAAAGAAAAAAAGAATTGTAGAAGAAGTGGTTAAAAAACATAATATTAATTTTGATGATCCTATTGATATTATTTCAAAGGTTGGAGGATATGATATTGGAGCAATGACAGGTGTATTTTTAGGAGCAGCTTTCTATAGAATCCCTGTAGTGATAGATGGATTTATATCCGTTGTGGCAGCTCTTTTAGCTAATAGATTAAATCCTTTAGTTAAAGAATTTTGTTTTACTTCTCATAAATCACAGGAAATAGGATATGAGTTAGCTATAAAAGAGTTAGGTTTAGATCCTATGTTAGATTTAAATATGAGATTAGGAGAAGGAAGTGGATGCCCAATAGCTTTCTCAGTAATTGATTTTGCAACAGCCATGATGAATAATATGGCAACCTTTGAAGAAGGAAATATAGATAACAGCTATTTAGAAGATGTAAAGGATGAAGAATGTTATATTGTTCTTTAAAACTTTAAAAATATTATAGGAGTTAATTTAATTAGTTATGATAGTTTTAATTATTGGAGGCGCTAAGAGTAGCAAATCTTCTTATGCTGAATTTTATAGTAGTAATCTTTCAAAAAAAGGAAAAGGGAAGCTTTATTACTTAGCTACTATGAACCCTTATGATTCAGAGGATTTAAAGAGAATAGAAAATCATTTGAAGAATAGAGAAAAATATGATTTTAAAACCATTGAAAAACATAGAAATTTAAATGAGATATTTTATAAATTTTCTAAGGAAGATACTGTTTTACTAGACAGTTTAACCTCTTTAGTTACTAATGAGATGTTTGTAGGAAAAGAATTTAATGAAAGTGTACATAGTAATATTTTAAAGGACATAAAGAGACTAGGAACTAAGGTTTCTAATTTAGTAATAGTTTCAGATTATGTTTTTAGTGATGGAATTAAATATGATTCTTATACTGAGTCTTTTAAAAGAGAATTAGGCAAAATAAATTGTGAATTAGCTTCCTTCTCAGATGTGGTTATAGAAGCTTCCTTTGGAAACTTAATATTTCATAAAGGAGAGGAGGTTTTAGAAGATGAAAATTTTTTATAAGGCTATAAATATGACCTTAAGCATGTTTACAGTTATTCCATTGCCTAAATATGAATGGGATGACAGGGCTGCAAAACATATAATGAAGCTTTATCCTTTCATAGGGTTAATTATAGGAGCACTTTGGTATTTAAGTTTTTTTGTATTAAGTAAGCTAAATGTACCAATTATGCTTATGGCAGCTCTTATTTTAACGGTGCCATATATTTTAACTGGATTCTTACACTTAGATGGTTTTATGGATGTTTCTGACGCACTTCTTTCTAGAAGAGATAAGGAGACAAAGCTTAGAATTTTAAAGGATTCTACAGTTGGAGCTTTTTCAGTTATTTCTGTAGTTTTATTACTATTAGTAGAATTTGCTGGAATGTTTACTGTTTTAAATAAAAATTTAGATATGAGAATATTAATATTTATACCAATAGCATCAAGGGCAATAAATGGATACTTTATTGTAAGTCAAGAGATGCTTGGACAAAGTTCTCTAGCAAAATTTTTTAAAGAAGGAACTGGAAAAGTAGATGAAATAATTTTACTAGGAATATATGTATTAGTTGCATTAATAACGTTTTTCACCTTAGGAATAAATTATTTAATAGCTATTTTAGCAATGGGACTTATTTCTTTTATTTTACTTTTAAAAGTAAAAAAAGAATTAGGAGGAATAAATGGAGATGTTGCAGGATACATTCTTGTTCTTATGGAGTTTACAGGAATTTTACTTTTAGGAATTATTTAAGGAGGAGAAGCTTTTGAAACTTTTATTTGGCGGTGCCTATAATGGAAAACTAAGGTATGTAAGAGAAAAGTTAGGCATAAATGAAGAGGAAATATTTTATTGCAAAGAAGATTCTATAGACTTTTCTAAAAAGGTTATTAGTGGAATAGATAGATTAATTTATTTTAATGCCTTACAAGGAAAAGAGTCTTTAAGCTTTTTTAAGGAAAAAAAAGAATTATTAAAAGATAAAATTTTAATTTGTGATGAAATATCTTCAGGAATAGTTCCTTTAAAGAAAGAGGAAAGATTATGGAGAGAAGAGACTGGAAAAGTTCTTCAGTTTTTATCAAAGGAAAGTGAAGAAGTTTATAGAATATTTTTTGGAATAGGAACAAGATTAAAGGGTGAATAATAAGATGATAATTTATTTAATTAGACATGGGAAGACTTATTGCAATGAGAATAAACTTTATTGTGGAATAAGTGATGTGCCTTTAAGTGAGGAAGGAAAAAAAGAGTTAGAGGAAAAAAGAAAGAGTGTGAGTTTGCCAATATGTAAGAGAAATTTTACAAGTGGAGCAAAAAGAGCTAATGAAACATTTAATATTTTATATCCAAATAAGAAGTATGAAGTCATAAAGGAATTTGGTGAGTATAATTTTGGAGATTTTGAACTAAAGTCTTATGAAATGCTAAAGGAAGACAAGGAATATTTAGACTGGATCTTAGATGAAAGCAAGGAAGTTTCATGTCCTAATGGTGAATCAAGAAGGGATTTTGAAAAGAGAATGAAAAAAGCATTTTTAAAATTACTTCTAACCCTTAAGAAAGAGGGAGAAGAGGAAGCTTTAATAGTATGTCATGGAGGAAGTATAGCTTGTATTTTAGAACTCTTTGAAAAGGATAAATTAGACTTCTATACTTATCAACCTAAGTGTGGAGGAGGATATAAGTTAAAAGTTGAACAGGATATCAATAACTTAAAAGGAGATTTTTCAAGTCTAGAGTTTGAAAAAGACATAACAGATAATTTAAGACTAGAAATAATAGAAAGGTTTTAGAAATGATAAAAATTATAATAGGATATGTTTTAGACCTAATAATAGGAGATCCTAATAATCCATATCACCCTATTAGATATATAGGAAAACTAGCATCTAATATGGAAAAGCTTTGGAGAAAGGTTTTCAAGAAAAATCTTAAGATTGCAGGCTTCTTTGCTTGGCTTTTTATAGTTTTCATAACCTTTGGAGTAACTTTAGGAATTGTACATATTGCTAATAAGATTAATCCTATTTTAGGAACCATAGTATCTGGAATACTTATTTATTTTTGTATTTCTGCTAAGGGACTTAAAGTTGAAGGACTTAAAGTAATTAAGATTTTAAAAGAAGGAGATATTGTTAAGGCTAGAAAACAATTATCTTATATTGTAGGAAGAGATACTGAAAATCTAGATGAAGAAGCTATAGTTAGAGCTGTAGTGGAAACTGTAGCAGAAAATATGTCAGATGGTATTATAGCACCTTTACTTTTTGCAGGAATTGGGGGAGCACCTTTAGCTTTCTTATATAAAGCAGTAAATACATGTGATTCAATGTTTGGATATAAAAATGATAAATATAAGGATTTTGGATTTTTCTCAGCTAAGCTTGATGATGTGTTTAATTATATTCCAGCTAGATTAACAGCTTATCTTATAGTAATCTCTTCTTTTATTTTAAGACTTAATTGCAAAGACAGTTTTAAAATATACAAAAGAGATAGATATAATCATTCAAGTCCTAACAGTGCTCATCCAGAAGCAGCTGTTGCAGGGGCTTTAGGAATAAGACTTGGAGGAGCAAATTACTATTTTGGAAAGCTTGTAGAAAAACCAACCATAGGAGATGCTAAAAAGAAAATAGAAATTTCAGATGTTTATAAGACTAATAATATATTAGGAATGGTTTCTTTTTTAGGAATGGTAGTAGCACTTATTATTAGATGTATTTTAGAGGTGATTATATGAATTTAGGACATGGTGGTAATGTAGAAGAAATTAAGAGGATTTATGGCTTAAAAGAAAATAAAATTATTGATTTTTCAGCTAATATAAACCCCCTAGGAATCTCTGAAAGAGTAAAAGAGGCTATGGTAAGAGGAATAAATTCTATAGAGAGATATCCAGATATAACTTATTATGAGCTTAAAAAAGAAATTTCAAACTTTGAAAAGGTAGCTTTAGAAAATATAGTTCTAGGAAATGGTGCAGCAGAGGTTATTTTTAATATAGTAAGAGGAATAAAACCTAAAAAGGCCCTTATAGTAGCACCAACCTTTTCAGAGTATGAGGATGCTTTAAATTCTGTTGAGTGTGAAGTTAACCATTATATATTAAAAGATAATTATTCAGTAGATAATGGATTTTTAGAAGAAATCAAGGAAGAATTAGATATTATATTTTTATGCAATCCCAATAATCCTACAGGTGCTTTAATAGAAAAAGATTTTTCATTAAAAGTATTGGAAAAAGCAAAAAAAATGAATATTACAGTTGTTTTTGATGAATCTTTCTTAGACTTTGTTGAAGATAATTATAGATACTCTCTTATTAAAGAACTTGATAATTTCCAAAATTTAATTATAGTAAAATCTTTAACTAAATTATTTGCCTTTCCTGGAATAAGATTAGGTTATGGATTAAGTTCTAATAATAATTTTATAGAAAAAATAAATTCAGTAGGAACTCCTTGGAGTGTAAATACCGTAGCAGACTATGCAGGAAGAGAAGCATTAAAAGATGTTAAGTATATTAAAAACAGCGTAGCTTACATAAAAAAAGAAAATGAATTTTTATATAATGGCCTAGAAAATTTTAAAGATATTACTACTTTTAAAGGTGCAGTAAATTTTATATTTTTTAAATTGAATAAAAATATAAATTTAAGAGAAGAATTAATTAGAAGAGGTATTATAATAAGAAGTTGTAGTAATTATATTGGCTTAGACCATAGCTTCTATAGGGTGGCAGTTAGAACAAGGGAAGAAAACAAAAAGCTTTTAGAAGAACTTTCAAAGGTTTTAAAATAAGCCTTATACTATTACTTTTATTATTAATAGGTTTTATATTAAATTAAGAAGTTTGACAATGATAAAATATAATAATATAATCAAGTTGATTAACTAATAATTGGTGTGATTTTCGCTTAATAGGGAATGAAGTTAAAGTCTTCAACTACCTCAGTAACCGTGAAGCAGACAAAATCTCAATATGTCACTGCATTTTTTGTGTGGGAAGACGAGATGGAGGAAGAAGCAAAGTCGGGATACCTGCCTTTTATTTAAGTACTATTATCTTCTGAGGGTAGGATAATAGGGTGCGTATGATTTAAATATGCTTAACATACCTTCTTAAAATGGTATGTTTTTTTATTTTATACGTATTAATTTAAGCCTCAAATATTTTAATTGTTAAGTTTTATGAAAGAGAAATTTGATTTATGATGATTTAAGCTTAATTTAGGAAAGTTCAGATTTGCTTTTATAGATTGTAAGGGATGCTTAGCAATATTAAAAAAATACATATTAAAATCATTAAATAAAATCAAATAGGAATCCTTCATATAACTTAAGAATTTATAAAGGTGAAAGTGGAGGAAGAATATGAGAAACTTTAAAAAAGTAATTTCTTTAGTAATGATAACCATGATGGCATTACTTATGTTTACTGGATGTGGAAGTAAAACAGTAACAATGAAAGATATGGAAGGAACTGAATTTACAGTACCTAAAAAGATTGAAAGAATAATATCAACAGCTCCATCTAATACAGAGATATTAGTAGGTTTAGGACTAGGTGATAAAATAGTTGGTGTTGATAAATATTCGGCAGATGTAAAAGGATTAAATCCTGATATTCCTAAAATAGACTTTAGAAATCCAGATGCAGAGACTATAGTAGCTCTTAAGCCAGATGTGATAATAGCTTCAGGGCACAATAGAACAGGAAAAGAAGATCCATTTAAGGCTTTAAAGGATGCAGGAATACCTGTAGTTTATATTCCAACTAGTGATAGTATAGATGGAATATATGAAGATATCAATTTCTTAGCTAAGTTAACTGGAACAGAAGCTGAAGGAAAGAAAATGGTTGATTCAATGAAAAGTGAAGTAGATAAAATAAAAGCTATAGGTGAAACTATAAAAGATAAGAAAACTGTTTACTTTGAAATTGGATCAGGTTCAAAACTTTATAGCTTTGGAAGTGATACTTTCTTAAATAACTTATTAACTATAATTGGAGCAGAAAACATATTTGGTAATGAAAAGGGTTGGATTTCTCCAAGTGAAGAAGCTGTTATAAAAGCAAACCCAGATGTAATTTTAACAAATGAAAGTTATATTGAAAATGCTACAGATTTAATTGCTAAACGTCCAGGTTGGAATACAATAACTGCTGTTAAGGATAATAAAATATTCTTAGTAGACAATAATGCATCATCACGTGGAAGTCAATACGTGGTAAATGTATTAAAACAAATGGCAAAGGATATTTATCCAGAACAATATGCAGGAATCTAAAAAAAGAAAACTACTAATATTACTAGCTATTCCATTAGTAATATTAGTACTCTGTATTGGAACTTCCATAGGAAGTTCCAATATTAATATATGGGATACTATTTCTATAGTTGGGAATAAAATTTTTAATATTCCTCTTAGAACTGGTATAAAACCAGAGGACGTAGCAATTATTTGGGTAATTAGATTACCAAGGGTATTATTAGCTTTTGGAGTTGGAGCTTCTCTTGCAGTTAGTGGAGCCATAATTCAATCTATATTAAAGAATCCATTAGCATCACCATATACTCTAGGAGTTTCATCAGGAGCTTCCCTAGGAGTTGGAATATACATAGTTCTTGGAATTTCAATTCCTGTAATAGGAAATTTAGCTATGCCTATTATAGGATTTTTATGTGGAGTTTTAACTGTTTTTGCTGTTATTATCTTTTCTAATAAAGTTGATAGAGGGCTTTCAAATAATACAGTAATATTAGCTGGTATGGTGTTATCACTTTTTACTAGTGCAATGTTAACAACTGTAACATCTATATGCAGTGAAGATTTAAAGGCTATTACAATGTGGCAAATGGGATCATTTGCTATGAAGAGTTGGTCATATGTTTTGGCTGGAATTCCATTTTTAATAATTGGAATTTTTATGGCTGTAAGATATACAAGGGAAATGGACATCTTAAGCTTTGGAGAAGATGGAGCAAAGGCAATAGGAGTTGAAACTAAAAAGGTGAAAAAGACACTACTTGTTTCAGTGGCAATTTTAACTGGAAGTGCCGTAGCTTTAAGTGGTGTTATAGGATTTATTGATCTTATTACTCCTCATATAGTTAGAAAAATATTTGGAGCTAGTCATAAGATAGTAATTCCAATGTGTATTATACTTGGAGGAACTTTAATGGTATTAACAGATTTAGTTTCAAGGACATTAATTGCCCCATCAGAATTACCAGTTGGAGCAATTACGGCATTAATTGGAGCACCATTTTTTGCATATCTATACTTTGGAAAAAGAAGTAGGTGATATTTTGCTAGAAGTTAAAAATTTATGTTGTGGATATGATGGTAATGAGGTTATACATAATTTATCTTTTAACATAAACAGAGGAGAAAACATATCTATAATAGGACCAAATGGGTGTGGTAAATCTACAGTCTTAAAAGCCTTAGCTAATTTAATAGAATACAAAGGTGAAATAAAGCTAGATGGGGTAGAAATTAGAAATATAAAAAGAAAAGATTTAGCTAAAAAAGTTGCATTGATGAGTCAAAATTCTGAAGTGTATTTTTCTTATACTGTTTTTGAAACAGTTTCACTAGGCAGATATGCTCATATGGATGGTATTTTTTCAAGCCTTACAAAGAAAGATAGGGATATAGTCTTAAAGTGTATTGAAAGCGTAGGATTATTAAATGAAAAGGATAGGTTAATAAATGAATTATCAGGAGGACAACTTCAGAGAGTTTATTTAGCAAGAGCCTTTGCTCAAGATCCTGAAATATTACTTTTAGATGAACCAACAAATCATTTAGACTTAAAATGTCAAATTGAAATTTTAGATTATATAAATAAATGGACAAAGGAAAATAACAAAACTGTTATAGGAGTTTTACATGATTTAAATTTAGTTCAGATGTTTAGTGAAGATGCAATTTTAATAAAAGAAGGTAAAATTTATAGTAGTGGAAAAGCAAGAGAATTATTAAATAGTTCTAAAATTACAGATGTATATAAAATAGACATAAGAAAATTCATGCTAGAAGCATTAGAAAGATGGAAGTAGGTGGACAATATGAAAAAAAAGTTTGTTGTATCATATAGTTGTGGAAAGGATAGTACATTATCATTATATAGAATGATAAAGGCTGGACATACTCCAGTAGCTTTATTAGTTACTGTTGATAAAAAAGTTTTAAGAAGTTGGTTCCATGGTATACCAGATAAATTATTAAAAGACGTATCAAAATCTCTAGATATACCTCTAGTTTTAGTTGCAAGTAACGGAAAAGAAAACTATGGTGAAACATTTGTTGAAGCTTTAAAGAAGATTAAAGAGGAAATGGGTGCAGAAGCTTGTGTATTTGGAGATATTGATTTAATGGCTCATAGAACTTGGTGTGAAGATAAATGTGAAAAAGCAGGACTTGAAGCTATTTTCCCACTTTGGGAAGAAGATAGAGAGGCTCTAACTTACGAGTTTATAGATAGTGGCTTCAAAACTGTAATTAAAAATGTAAAATTAAGCATTTTAGGGGAAGAATTCTTAGGTGAAGTTTTAACTAAGGATGTAGTTGAAAGATTAAAAGCAGCTGGTTCAGATGCTTGTGGAGAAAATGGAGAATATCATACATTTGTTTTTGATGGACCTTTATTTAAAGAAAGAATAAACTTTGAAACTGGAGATAATATATTAACAGAAACTCATGGATTCTTAGATATTAAGTAGGTGTGTTTTATGAAGTATAAAAGTATAATGCTTCTTGGTACAGCATCTTCCGTAGGAAAAAGTACTGTTGCAGCAGCCTTTTGTAGATATTTTAAGAAAAAAGGATATAGGGTTGCTCCTTATAAAGCTTTGAATATATCATTAAATTCCTTTGTAACAAAGGAGGGGGATGAAATAGGACGAGCTCAAGTGGTACAAGCTGAAGCCTGTGAAATTGATCCTAAGGAATATATGAATCCTATATTGATGAAACCTAGTGCAGGATTTAAAACTCAGGTAATAGTTAGAGGTAAGGTTCATTGCACTATGGATGCTTATAAATATAAGGAATTAAATAAATATCTTAAGGAAAAAGCAAAAGAAGCTTATGATGACATTTCAAATGATTATGATTTAATAGTTTTAGAAGGATCAGGAAGCTGTGCTGAAATAAACTTAAGAGAAACTGATATAGCAAATATGCATACTGCTAAAATAGCAGACGCTGATGTTATTTTAGTTGCTGATATAAACAGAGGAGGAGTTTTTGCTTCTATTGTTGGTACTATAATGCTTTTAACTGAAGAAGAGAGAAAAAGGGTTAAAGGGGTTATAATAAATAAATTTAGGGGAAAAAGAGAGTTTTTTGAACCTGCAATGAGACAAATAGAAGAAATAATAAAAATCCCTGTTTTAGGAGTTATGCCTTACTTTGATTTAGATATAGAAGAGGAAGATAGTGCTTCTATTAAATTAAGAAAAGGTAATGGTAAAGGGATAGATATAGCAATAGTTAGATTACCTCATATGTCAAACTTTACTGATTTTAATTCCTTAGGAAGAATAAAAGATGTAGGTATAAGGTATGCTGAGAATCCTAAGGATTTAGAAAATGCAAATATGATAATAATTCCAGGAAGTAAAAATACCATAGATGATTTAATTTATTTAAAAGAAAGTGGTTTTAAAGAGGCGCTAATTAATGAAAGTTCTAATGGAAAATTAATATTTGGTATATGTGGAGGTTATCAAATATTAGGAGAAAAAATAATTGATTCTCTTGGTGTTGAAGGTGACATAAGAGAAGAAGAAGGCTTAGGACTTTTAAATATAGTAACATCATTTAATAAAGAAAAAACTACTAAACAGGTTGTGGCCTTTGATTTAGAAGGAAATGAAGTAAGTGGATATGAAATTCATAATGGGGAAAGTGTTCCTACAGCTAAAGAGAATATATGGATAAAAGAGAAAAATGGTAATGTTCTTGGAATGAATAACAAAGAACAAAATGTTTTTGGTACTTATATTCATGGAATCTTTGATGAGGGAGACTTTGGAGAAAAGCTTATAAATAAGTTAAAGAAAGAATTAAACATAGAAGAAAGTAATGAAGTTAATTATAAAGATTATAAAATGAGTCAATATGATAAGCTTTGTGAACTTTTAGAAGAGAATATAGACATGGCATATGTTGAGAATCTAATTAGATCTTAATTTTAAACAGTGTATTAATTTTTATTATTTAATACACTGTTTTTATTTTAAAGTAGTATTTATTTTATATAGAACATTAGATAAAAATGCATGACTAAGTATCCATGAATTTTTAATTTTGTATTAATTTGATTTTCAGTGAATATAATTAAATATTGAAATATGAGTTAATAATTGAATAAACCAATAATGAATTTATTAATCTTTATTATTCTTTAAGTAGATATTTATTTTCCTTTTGGAATTAAATAATATAGAAATTTAGGGGGAAAAATATGAAAAGAAAGATGATTATTAAAAAATTAAGTGTTTTAACTTTAGGTACTATTTTTACATCTAATATTCTTTTACCTTCAACATTAATTTATGCTTTTCCAACAGAAGGGATAAATCATAATATCGAAAAAGAGGAGAAAAAAGAAATAAAGGAAAGTAATTATTCTCAAATTGGAGGAGTAGAAAATTTTACTCAAAATGAAAACGATGTATTATTGGATTTAAGTACAGGAGAAAAGATTAGAATATCATTCTTGAAAGAGGATGTTTTAAGAATTTATATGGATCCTACAGGAGAATTTCAAGAGGAGCCAACTCCAAATAGTAAGGACCATATTACTAAAATAATTAATAAGACTGAGGAAGAATATGAAAATCCTACTCCAATAGTGGAAGATGGAGAAATAATAAAAATATCTACAAGTGCTGTTCAGTTAAGAATAGAAAAATCAACTGGAAAAATGGAGCTTTTTAATAAATTAAATAATAAAACTGTATGGAAGGAAGCTGAACCTTTAAAGCATAGAGTAGACGGTACTATTCAGACTCTTGAGTCAAATGAAGATGAATATTTCTATGGTGGAGGAATGCAAAATGGTAGGTTCTCTCATAAGGGTAAAAAGATAAATATTAAGAATGAAAATAATTGGGTAGATGGTGGTGTTGCAAGTCCAAATCCATTTTATTTTTCAACTAATGGGTATGGAGTTATGAGACATACATTTAAACCTGGTGAGTATGATTTTGAAGTTTCTGCATCAGGTAAAGTTACAACAAAACATGAAGAGAATCGTTTTGATGCTTATTATTTTATTGATGAAAAACCAACAAATATAATAGATAAGTTCACAGAACTAACAGGAGAACCAGTTTTGTTACCTGAGTATGGATTTTATTTAGGACATGCAAACTGTTATTCTCGTGACTGGATAAATGATGAAACAGGACAAGAGTCTCAAACACAAAAGCCTGGTTTTGATAGACAAGAGAGTTTAATGGTTGATGCTAAAAAAGTAGTTGATGACCATGTTTCTAATGATACACCACTTGGATGGTTTTTACCTAATGATGGTTATGGTTGTGGATATGGACGCGAAGAAAGTATAGATGGAAACATAGCTAATTTAAAAGAATTTGTTGATTATGCAAGAGGCTTTGGAATTCAAACAGGACTTTGGACACAGAGTTCTTTAAAACCTACAGGAAATCAAGAGGCTTATCTTGAGCGTGATATAGATAAGGAAGTTGGGGTTGCTGGCACAAATGGAGTTAAAACAGATGTGGCATGGGTTGGAGCAGGATATTCATTTGCACTTAACTCAGTTAGACAAGCTGCTGAAGGAATAATAAATAATTCAAAAGATAAGGCAAGGCCATTTATAGTAAGTTTAGATGGATGGGCTGGAACTCAGCGTTATGCAAGTATTTGGTCAGGAGATCAATATGGTGGAGAATGGGAATATATAAGATTTCATATACCAACATATATAGGGGCTGGTCTTTCAGGTCAACCTAATGTAGGATCTGATATGGATGGCATATTTGGAGGAAGTAAATTAGTACAAACTAGAGATTTTCAATGGAAGACATTTACTCCAGTACAAATAGATATGGATGGATGGGGAGCAAATGCTAAATATCCATATGTATTTGGAGAGCCTTATACTTCAATAAATAGAATGTATTTAAAATTAAAAGCAGAAATGATGCCATATAATTATAGTATAGCTAATGAAGCTACTAATAATGGAGTTCCTATGATAAGAGCTATGATGCTTGAATATCCAGAAGAATATACTTATGGAACTGATACACAGTATCAATATATGTGGGGACCTAATATGTTAGTTGCTCCTATATATCAAAATACAGATGGTGATTCAGAAGGTAATGATATAAGAAATAATATTTATCTTCCAGATGAAGAGCAAATTTGGATTGATTATTTTACTGGAAAGCAATATAGGGGTGGTGGAGTATTAAATAATTTTGAAGCTCCTTTATGGAAATTGCCTATCTTTGTTAAGAATGGAGCAATAATTCCAATGACTAGTGAAAATAATAATCCAGAAGAAAGAGATGATTCCCATCGTATTTATGAAGTATATCCAAGTGGAGATACAAGTTTTGAGGTTTATGAGGATGATGGTTTAACAACTGATTATAAGGAAGGAAAATCAGCTAAAACTATGGTAACTTCTAGTGCTCCAAAGACTGGAAAAGGAACTGCTGTTATTAATGTAGGATTATTAGAAGGAGACTATAATGGAATAGTTTTAGATAGATCAACAGAGTTTATAGTTAATGTAAGTGAAAAACCAAGCAATTTAGGTGTTACTTTAGGTGGTAATGATGTTCAGCTAACAGAAGCGCAAAGTTTAGAAGAATTTGAAAAGGGAAGCAATATGTATTTCTATGATGAAACTCCAAATCTTAATAAATATGCTACTGAAGGTTCAGAATTTGCAAAGGTTGAAATTACTTCAACACCTAAGCTTCGTGTAAAAGTTGATAAAACAAATGTAAAAGAAAATGAAGTTAAATTAACCATTGATGGATTTAATAATACTCAAGATATTGATAAAAATGAAGTGAATGAAAGTTTGGGAGTTCCAGGTAATTTTAGGGCATCAGAAGAAGATATAACTCCTGAATCTATAAAATTAACTTGGGATGAAGTTGAAGGTGCTACAACTTATGATGTTGAAATTGATGGAACTATATTTAAAAATATCAAAAATACTGAGTATTTAGATACAGGATTGAATTATGATACTGAATATAGTTATCGTGTAAGAAGTGTAAATAAGGATGGACATTCTAATTGGAGTGAATTGATAAAGGTAAAAACTGATTTAGATCCATACAGAAATGTGCCTAAGGATATGAAAACAGAGTGGAAATGGGGACAATATAGCAGTGATGAACCAAGTAAGGCTGTTGATGGAGACGATTCATCACAATTCCACTCACAAGATAGTGCTATAGATAAACCATTTATAATTGATATGCAAAAGGCATATACAATAGAGAAATTAGAATTATTATTTAGAAAAAATGGTAATGGTTCTGTTAAGAGAGCAGAAATATATAGTAGCTTAGATGGAGTAACTTATGAAAAAGTATTTAGTAATGCTGAAGGTTCAGATATAGCACCATGGGCTACTGATGGAGAAGTTAAAACTATAAACTTTAATAAGCCAATAAAGGTTCGTTACTTTAAGATTGTAACTAAGGAATCTATAGGAAACTTCTTGGCTATGAGAGAGTTTAGACCTTATAAGGTTGATGGAACTAATGGACAGATTGTAGGAGATTGGAATAATAGTGGTTCAATAGAAGAGGGAGATTTAGTATTCCTAGAAAACTATGCTGGATTAACTACTGCTGACTCTGATTGGGGCTATGTATCAATGGCAGATTTAAATAACAATGGTTTGATTGATGCTTACGATATATCTTATGTTTCTAGTAAATTGGAAGGTGGAGTAAAACCTTCAGAAGGATTAGAACTTCAAGGAGATATGATGCTTGTACCAAGTAAATCTGAAATTAAATCTGGTGAAACATTTACTATTGATTTAGTAGGAACAGGTCTTTCAGATATTAATGCATTTAGTGCAGAAATTCCTTTAGATTCTACTAAGTATGAGTATATTAAGACTGAAGGAACTGTTTCCACTTCTGGAATGAAAAATCTTTCAAAGGCAAGGGTTCATACAGATAATACTCAACATGTTTATGTGAACTTTACTAATATAGGAGATAATGTAAAAGTAAATGGAACAGATACAATTGCTAGAATAACATTAAAAGCTAAACAAAATATTACCTGGGATATGGAGATTAGCAATGCTTTATTAGTAGATAGCAAGTTAAATTCTAAGTCAGCTATTGCTAAAATTATTGATTTAGAAAGTGAATTACCATCTGGAAGACCAAATAGTAGTAAGGTTTCAAAAGAAAACATTACTGTAAGTGGTGACTCAAGTCAATTACAATCAGGAATGGGATTAGATAAATTAATAGATGGAACAACAAGTAGTGATGATAGTTCGCGTATGGATTTAAAATGGATATTTACTTCTGATCAACAAGATAAGGGAACTCTTCCTTTTGAAATGACCTTTGAATTTAATGAACCAAAAACTTTAGAAAATTTTACTATATACAATAGAATGAATTCAAATGGAACCATAAATATTGCAGCCATGAAAAAGGTTAAGGCTGTTGGATATTTAAATGGAGAAGAATTTGATTTAGGAGAAAAAGCTAATATTACATCGGCTACAACTGTTTATGAATTAGGTGGAAAAGAATTTGATAAGATTGTAATTACTGCTTTAGATTCTCATAAAGATAAGAATACTTTAGCTATAAATGAAATTGAATTTTATGAGAAGAGTGAAGTGGAAACAACAGGAATAAGTTTCGCAGAAAATACTCCAGAATCAGTATATTTAAATAGAATTACTCCTATTTTTGCAGAAGTTACACCTGATAATGCAAATAACTTAAACTATAGATTAGCCTCAGAAAACCCTGATATTTTGCAAATTTTACGTGTAGATAGAGAGGATAAAGCAACTTATTATTTACGTGGATTAAATCCTGGAGTAGCAAAATTAGTTGCAACTACTGCTGAGGGAAATCATAAAGTTGAAAAAGAAATAGTTGTTTTAGATGGAATTGATAAAACTTTATTAACTAAAGCCATAGAAGAAGCTAAATCCTATGAATCTTTAAGTGAGATATATACTATTGAATCTTATGAAGCTTTACTTGAAGCTATTAAACATGCTGAAGATGTATTAGAAAATAGTTCAAGTGAAAAAGAAATTGGAGATGCAATAATAAATTTAAGAAGCAAAATTTCAAAGTTAGAAGAACGTGAAACTGTAGAGGAGGATAAGATAGATTCTAGCAAGTTAGAAGCTATTTATGCAACTAGTGAAGCAGATAGAGATTATAAAGAGAATGCTGTAGATGGAGATGAAAATACCATTTGGCATTCAGCTTATCAAGCTGCAGATAAACTACCAGTATCTATAACAATTAAGTTAGATAAAGCTTATGATCTTAATCAAATAGACTATTTACCAAGACAAAACAGTAGAAATGGTCATGTTACTGAGTATAAGATTGAAACAAGTTTAGATAATGAAAATTGGACTGAGGTAAGAACAGGGAACCTAGAAGTTAATGAAGCTGGTAATGCTTTGGCTAATAGAGGATATAATCCTATAAGATTTAATACTATTAATGCTCAATATTTAAGATTTACAGCCCTTAAAACTTTAGGAGATACAAATAATAAGTATGCAAGTGCAGCTGAATTAGTATTCTACGGAAAAGAGGGGAAAGTAAGTGCTGAATCTATTACATTAGAAAAGACAGAGTTAAAATTAAATGTTAATGAATCAGAGCAACTAAAAGCTGTATTAAATCCTATAGAAAGTAATGATACTATTACTTGGACTTCAAGTGATGAGAGCATTGCTAAAGTAGATGAAAATGGAGTAGTTACTGGAATAGGCAAAGGAGAAGCCTTAATCACTGCTACAATACCTAATGGAAAATCTGCTACTTCCAAGGTTATAGTAGAAGATAGCGTTTCTGAGGAAATAATAGTTAGTCCAGTAAGAGACTTTAAAGCTTCTCAGGTTAATAAAAAAGATGTAACTGTAACATGGACTACTCCAGAATCAACTACTGGATTAGAAGGATATATACTCTATAGAGATGGAAAGAAAGTAGCTAAGTTAGAAGCGGATGAAACTTCATATATGTTTAATAAATTAAACAGACATACAATTTATAATTTTAAGATTGCAGCTAAGTATTCAAATGGAAAAATTTCAGAAAAGTCATCAATAACTATTAGAACAGCAAGGTAGATATTATCAAGTAATAATTATTCAAGGAGGATAAGTATAATTTTATTACTCCTTGAATATAATGATATACATTTTAGGGAGAGGGTTAAATTATGAGAAAAATAACAAAGATAGTATTTATATTTATACTATTACTCAATTTAGTTGGTTGTATAGAAGGAAATTATCTTAGAGATACTTCTAAAGGGAGTATAGTAGAGATTAAATTAGATAATGCTATTACAATTGCTGAAAAAGAAGAATCTATTATACTTTTTACTCAGTCAACTTGTAAAGATTGTATAAATTTAAAGAAGATATTAATTCCTTATTTAGAAAATCACAAAGTAAGTATTCATGAAGTTGTTTTGGATAATGAAGGAACATCTAAAGAGGAAATTCAAAATAATAGAAAGAAAATAAATAAGGTTTTTCCAGAATTTGATTCTACCCCTTCAATGTATTATGTGAAAAATGGAAAAATAATTGATGAAATTTTTGAAGTAAAAAGTGAAGAAGAGTTAGATCAATGGGTTATAAAAAATAAGCTTGATGCTAAATAAATTATGGTGAAATTATTAATTAGGTTTATAAGAGATAAAATCTTTTATAAACCTTTTTATTAGTCATATTTTAAATTTTTATATATATTTAGACTTAAATAGCTTTTATATCTAGAAATAAACATTTATTTTAAATATAATATTTTCATTAAATTAATATTAAAGTTTATTTGTTAGCTATATATTTTTTATATAATATCTTTAAGCTTTTTTTTAGAGGTGATGATTTTGGGGAATTATATACTAGACACTAATGTTATTATAAAACTTTGGAATAAAGAAGAATTTAATGATATTTTACAGGAAAATGAAATTATAATTATAGATGAAATACTTAAGGAACTAGCAAAAAAAGAAAGAATGTTATTTAATGGTGAATTAATAATGTCAGAGCGTTTTATGAAGTTAATTCCTTATAGAATTGAATTAGATAATATAATGGCAGAAAATTTTATTAAAGAGATAAATTTTGATCATATAAAAGGTGAATTTTATTATTATAATGGAAAAAAGATAAGCAAAAATGACTTGTTACTTATAGTAGCTTTGAAAGAAAAATGTGAATTTTCTTTGGTTACAGAGGATTTTAATTTAAGTTATATTGCTAAAGAGTTATTAGGAGAAAATAGAGTTCTAAATATAAAAGATATTCTAATGTAAATTATAAGCTCATATTTGATATATATTTAAATCTTATGTATTATATTATATAGCAAGTTAAGTTTAATATTACTTTAACTTTAATCTATGATGGATATTTATAATGGGTCAATTTTTAAGGAGAAAATTTACTTAAAGACACTAATAAAAATCAGAGATAAGAGTTTATTTTAGAAAAATGTTAAGTTTAACTTTAATAATAGATTGTAAGGTGAGTTTTAATGGATGATTTAATAAAAGCAATTGATAAGATTACAGAAGAGGAAATCATAAAACTAGTAATTAGTAATAAATTAAATAAGGATACTGAATATAAAAAAATAGTATTTCAGCTTAAAGAAAAAAATAAAAAGGATTTTTATCAAATAGAGAAATATACTGAAAAACAAGTTTTTCATGAAAATATAGAAAAAAAAGAACTTAAAGAGAAGGTAGAAGAATTATTTATTTCTAAATACAAGCAATTAAATGCTTTTTCTAAGGAAAGTTCTTTCGATCTTAAGGTTTCTAAAAAGGGAAAGGTATTTTTAGGAATTAAGAAAAATAATGAGGTTTTAAAAGTTTTAAAGAAGGAACATAATAGAAAGAAAAACTACATATTAGAAGAGGGAATGATTATAGAGCCTCTTATAGACTTAGGAGTTTTTACTAAAGAAGGAAAGGTTATAAACTCTAAATATGATAAATACAAGCAAATAAATAGATTTATAGAAATAATAGATGATGAAATAAAAAAGATAGATCAAAAAGAGCTTACAATATTAGATTTTGGATGTGGTAAATCATATTTAACATTTATATTATATTATTATTTTGTTGAAATCAAAAAGATAAAAGTTAATATGATAGGATTAGATTTAAAGGCTGATGTTATAAAAAAATGTAATGAAATAGCTAAAAAATATAATTATGAAAATTTACATTTTGAGCTTGGAGATATAAATGGATTTAAATATAATAATAAAGTAGATATGGTAATAACATTACATGCTTGTGATACAGCAACAGATTATGCTTTATATAATGCAATAAAGTGGAATAGTAAAATGATATTCTCAGTTCCATGTTGTCAACATGAATTTAATAGTCAAATAGAAAGTGAAAAGTTTTCTATACTTACTAACTATGGAATAATTAAAGAAAGAATATCAGCACTTATGACTGATTCAGTTAGAGCTAATCTTTTAGAGTGTGCAGGATATAAAACTCAGCTTTTAGAATTTATAGATATAGCACATTCACCTAAAAATATATTAATAAGAGCAACTAAAGGAAATGTTTCTAAGGCTAAGAAAGAAAAGTCTTTAAATGAGGTTAATAATCTTATGGATGAGTTTAATTTAAGCCCAACATTATATAAGCTTTTAAAAGATGATAACTTAATATAATTAATAAAACCTTTAATTTAAGTAAGTTTTTTATTTAATTAATATTTTAAGAAAATTATAAAATTCGTAATAGCTTTAAAGTTAATAAGTTTTTAAAACAGAGAGGAGAGTTTTTAAATTACTTTCCTCTCTATTTTTGGTTTACTATTAATTAATATTTGATTTTATTAAAAAATATAAAAAAATACTTGTAATTATAAAAATATTATGTATAATTATTTGTGGAATAACGAACTATTTAATTTAAAGATAATATATAGTTCGAATAAACACTTTTAGGAGGGGCAAATTGAATATATTAAAAAAGACAACAAGTGTATTATTAGCTATATTAATTACAAGTTTTAGCTTAATTGCATGTGAAAGCAAGAAAAATGTAGAAGCATCTAAGGAAGAAAATACTATAGGAATCATAGGTGCTATGAATGAAGAACTAGAAGTACTTCTTAAGGATATGAAAAATCAAAAGGAAGTAAAAAGAAATGATTTAACTTTTTATGATGGAGACTTATGGGGGCAACATGTTGTAGCTGTTGTATCAGGAGTAGGAAAAGTTAATGCAGCTTCATGTACTCAAATATTAGCAAGTGAATTTAATGTTAAATCTTTAATAAATATAGGGGTTGCTGGAGGAGTATCTAAAGATATATATCCAGGAGATATAGTTATAGGTGATACATATGTACAACACGATGTAGATGCATCTGTTTTTGGAGATAAAATCGGACAAATACCTAGAATGGATGTTTATGATTTTAAAGCTGATGAGAAATTATTAAACTTAGCAAAAGAGGCTGCAAAAAATGTTCCAGAGGTTAAAACTTATGTAGGAAGAATAGTATCTGGAGACCAATTTATTGCAGATAGTAATAAAGTTAAAGTATTAGATAAAGAGTTTAATGCTAAGGCAGTTGAAATGGAAAGTGCAGCTATAGCTCAAGTTGCATATCTTAATAAAATTCCATTTGTAATAATACGTTCAATATCAGATAATGCTAATAATGGGGCTCACATGGATTATAAAGAATTTATACCTGTGGGAGTTAAAAATTCAACATCAATACTAAAATCAATGTTTGAAAATATGTAATAAAAAATCCAACTTAAATTTAAGTTGGATTTTTTATTATTGAAATTAAAACTTTGGATTTATTTCATCTCTTTGAATTCTTTTTATCTCTTTTAATCTTAAGTTAGTAACCTCTTTTATTTTATCGAAGGATTCACCATCAATAATCATTTGTTTAGCTATGTCATGGGCTGATTTATTATTATTCATTTTAAATACCTCCTAAAAAGAAATTCAATATATATTGTTCCTATAATTTTAGAAGATATTCTTTGAGAACATAGCTAAAAAAGTTAATATGTTACAATATATAAGGTCTTGTATTAAAACCTTATAATAAGACTTAATTTATAAAAGACTTTAATATTAATTAGTCTTCATATAAATATTTTCTTGTCATAGGAAGAGTGTTGTTTATTCCTTTTGAGAATAGAATTTGATGTATGTCAATATCCCAATAGTGGAATGCAGCTGCACAAGTAGCAAGATATAAATGCCACATTCTTAAGAATTCATCATCAAACATATCTCTTTCTTCATCTAAATGATTCATGAAGTTTTTACACCATTCTTCTAATGTTTTCATATAATGAAGTCTTAAACTTTCTACATCTAATGTACGGAAGTTAATATCTGCTGCAATATTAAGCTCTTCTCTTAATGTTGGAAGGTATCCACCTGGGAATATGTATGTTGTGATCCATTTGTTTCCTTCTGTCTCTACAAGGTTAGTTATGTTATGTAATAGGAATAATCCACTTTCTTTTAATACAGAATCAACATTTTTGAAGAATAAAGGTAAGTTAGCGTGACCAACATGTTCTGCCATACCAACACTAACAATTCTATCAAACTCTAAGTTGGATTTTTCTAAGTTTCTATAATCCATTAATTGAACATCAACTAAATCTTCAAGTCCTTCTTGTTTTATTCTTTCTTTAGCTTTCTTAAATTGTTCTTCACTAAGAGTTATACCTAAAGCTTTTACCTTATAAAGTTTAGCAGCTTCTATTATTAAGTAACCCCAACCACAACCTATATCTAATAAATGTTGACCTTCTTTTAAATTAAGTTTCTTTAATATGTGATGTATTTTATTCATCTGGGCATCATAAAGTGTATCTGTTGGATTTTTAAAATATCCACATGAATAACTCATTGTTTTATCTAACCATAAACTATAAAAATCATTACCTATATCATAGTGATGTGCTATATCTTTTTTTGATTTTATTAAAGATGGAGCTTTTATTTTAGAAGCAAGTCTAAATACTGTATTTTTGTTCATAAAGCTATCTTTGTTACGAATAATACTTTCAAAGAATTTTTGAAGATCTCCTTCTATATCAATATCACCTTTCATGTAGGCTTCACCTAAAGCTACACTAGGATCTGATAAAAGTTCTTTTTTACTTGGGAAATTTTTTATAATAAGCTTGAATTCAGGTTCTCCTTCACCATACTTAATTATTTCACCATCCCAATATTCTAAGTCAAAAGGTCTATCTGAAAGATGTTCAGCTATTGATTTGACTATATTTTTGTTAATTTCCATAAAAAAAATCACCTCATTTAATATTTATATTTTTATGATACTCCATATTTGTTAAAAAATCTTTCGAAAAATGCACTTTAATTCCTTAAATTTACTGAATCTAATAAATTAATCAAAAAATACTTAAAAATACTCATAAAAATATTTAATAAAAAAGAGAAAATAATAAAATAAATATATTTTATGGAAAAAATAATAATAAATTCAATAAAATTAGTAAATTGGTGTGAATTTAATAATTTTTAATAGTTATTTACTAAATAATATAAATTTGATATTATTTTTAATGGTACTAAAATTAATAGAAAATTAATAAAACTAAGGAGGAAAAGATGAGTTTATTAAAAAAATTAACTTTAGGTTTAATGGCAGTATCTACAACTGTAACTTTTATGGCCTGTTCTGGAAATAAAAGTAATGAAACAAATACTTCTATTAAATCTTTAAGCACAAAAGAAGTACAAGAAAATTTAAAAGATAATTCTTGGATAGCTGTTGATACACGTTTAAGTGATTCATATAATGGGTGGATATTATATGATGAAGCTAGGGGAGGACACATTCCAAATGCAGAGGACTTTTCTGCAAACTGGATAAAGGTTGATGCTAAGGATAAAGAAAATAAATTAGATGAAGCCTTAAAAACTAAAGGGATAACTACAGATAAGAACATAATATTATATGATGCTAATGGAGAAGATTCAAAGGTAGTTGCTGACTATCTTTCAAAAAAAGGATATAAAAATCTTTATTCATATGATATTAAAGAGTGGGCTAGTGATAAAGATCTTCCTTTAGAGAAATATGAAGACTATAGTTTAATAGTTCCTGCTAAAATATTAAAGGAAGTTATTGATGGAAATAAACCAGAAACTTTTGAAAATGCTAAAAACATAAAAGTACTTGAGGCAAGCTGGGGAGATGAAAATCAAACATATGGAAAGGGACACGTTCCTACAAGTGTACATATAAATACAGACACTATAGAACCACCTCCAACTTGGATGCTTGCAGATGATAAGACATTAACTCAATTTGCTTCAGACTATGGAATTAATAAAGATGATACAATAATACTTACAGGTGCTGAGCAAATGGCAGCTTATCGTTTAGCTAGTGTTTTAAAATACATGGGTGTTAAAGATGTAAGAGTATTAAATGGAGGCGATGGAGCTTGGACTAGTGCTGGATATGAATTAGAAACTAAGGTTAATCCTAAAACTCCAGGAGTAGATTTTGGTGCTACTATACCAGCAGATCCTGAAGTAATTACTACTATACCAGATCTTAAAGAAGACCTTAAAAAATCTGACTTTACTTTAGTTGATAACCGTACTTGGGATGAATATATAGGTAAAATATCAGGATATAGCTATCATGATAAAAAAGGCCGTATAGAAGGTGCTGTTTTTGGATACGCAGGAGTAAATGGTCCAACATCTTTAGAGTATTATAGAAATGTAGATAATACAATGAGAAATGGATATGAAATAGAAAAAATGTGGGAAGATCAAGGAATAAACTTAAAAAATCATCTTGCATTTATGTGTGGTAGTGGATGGCGTGCAGCTGAGGTTTACACTTATGCTAATGTAATGGGACTAAAAAATACATCTATATACAGTGATGGATGGATTGGTTGGAGTAATGGTGGAAATCCATCAATTACTGGAGAGCCTACAAAATAGTTCATGGATAAAATAAAAAAAATACTATATCCAATAATAGTAATAATTCAAACCATATTATGGATTGGGGTAATTGCTATTCAATATTTAACTAATAAAAAAGCTGGTGTAATGCACCATGTTTATTTTAGGAAATATCAATATTCAAATAGCATAAGTATTGAAAATTTAAATATTTTATCAATTATAGCTTTAATTATATCTTTAGTATTTTTTATATGGTTTATTTATTCTATAAAAGCTAAAAAGAGTGGTTTTTATAAAATTCAAACTATAATAACAAGCATTATGGCTATTATATTAATTCTTGTTATAAAGCTAACATTTTTTCAAAATCTTTTAGCTTATTATTATTTTATAATCATAGGAATTATAGTTTTAGTAATTCAGATTTTATGGAATGTAATTATAGCTATAAAATATAAATAACAAAAAACAAATCATCTTAGTATTTAATTAAGGTGGTTTGTTTTTATTTTGTCTAGATTTTAATAATTATTAATTTTAAATAGGAATTTAAATAAATAATTATTAGCTTTAAATTTTAGAAATTTATTTTATAAAAGAACATATAATTATTTACTTATTTTATGAAGTTTAAAACAATTATTAATAATACTCATTTAATATCGTATATAATATACTCGTAAATGAATATTAAATTAAAAAAGAATAAATAAAAAAATATATAAAATAATAAATAAGAAAGAAAAATTTAAAGGAGGAAATAAAAATGAATGATAATCAAGTAGTATCTTTTAGAGATGAAAATGGAAAAAAGATTGAATATCTGGTTTTAGAACAAAAATTAATTTGTGGTGCAGAATATGTAGCAATGGCACCTAAAAATGATAAGACTCATGTGGAACTATTTAAGATTAATTTTGATAAAGATTGGAATGAAACTTTAGATTCTGTAGAATCTGAAAAGGAAATAAATATGTTTAAGCAAGTGTCTAATTTGAAATTTTAATAATTTATATTTAATTTAAAATAAGTACATATAAATTAGAATTTGTCACTATAAAACATATCTATATAAATATTATAATTGTTTTAGGCTCTGTTTTAAGTAAACCCTAACTTTTAAAACAGAGCTTATTTTAAAAAGATTTAGATAAAGGGGGATAGGTTTAATTAATTTATTAATTAAGCTAATAATTATGAGAAATTTAAAGGTTATGACATTTAATTTAAAATATGATTTTAAAGCACAAGACAATAATGAATGGAGTCAAAGATGTTTAAGAATTACAAAGCTAATAAAAGACCATTTGCCAGATATAATAGGTACTCAAGAGGGACTTATTCATATGTTAGATGATATGGATGATTTATTAGATGAGTATTCATGGGTTGGAGAAGATCGAGAAGGAAATGGAAAAGATGAATTTAATGCAATTTTCTTTTTAAAAAATAAGTTTGAAGTACTAGAGTGGAATCAGTTTTGGTTATCTAAAACTCCTAATATTAAGGGAAGTAAAGATTTTAATAGTAGTCTTCCTAGAATATGTACTAAGCTTAAGTTAAAGGATAAAATAAGCGGATTAAAGATAGATATATATAACACTCATTTAGATCATGAAAGTGAACTTGCAAGGGAAGAAGGCATAAAAATAATATTAAAAGAAGTGAAGAAAATTTATAAAATTTATAAAACTCCATATATAATAATGGGTGATTTCAATTGTTATTTAGAGGATAATCTTTTTAATATAATCAGGGAAGAAGAAACAAACAATACATGCTTTAATGTATGTTATGATAATATAAAAAATAACATACTTGGAACTTTTCATTATTTTAAAGGGGGATATGATGGGAGAATAATAGATTATATACTATACTCAAAGGAATATGAAATAAAAAGTTTAAATATTGATGATAGAAAAATAAATGGGGGATATCCTTCGGATCATTACCCAGTAATATGTGAATTAGAATTAAAATATCAGTATATTGGTAGTATGTTGTCTTATTAATTTAATAAGGTATAATATAAATGGATTAAAAACTAATTGTAAATTATAATAAAGTTTATTCTTAGAGTTTTTAATTTTTTAAATCTAAATGAATCTTTTTATTAAGATTTTAGATTTTGACAAAATTTATAGCAGCATAATACGGAGGATAAAATGATTTTAAACACAAAAAGAGATGGACATGTTCATAGTACTTATTGCCCACATGGTAGCAATGATAGTCTAGATATGTACATTGATACTGCATTAAGAAATGGGATTACAGAAATAACTTTTACAGAACATATGCCACTACCTATGGAAGACCCTTCACCAAGAAAAAACAGTGCTTTACCTATGGAAAGATTAGAGGAGTACATAAAAGGAATAACTGAGCTAAAAGAAAAGGTTAAGGATAAAATTAAAGTTAATGTAGGCTTAGAGGTTGATTATGTGGAAGGGTATGAAGAAGAGACTAAAGCTATATTAAATAAGTATGGAAAATATTTAGATGATGCAATTCTTTCAGTTCATATAGTAAAGTTTCAAGGAGAGTATTATCAAATAGGTAATGGATCAGATATGATTGGTGAATTAGTAGAGAAAATTGGCGGAATGGACAAGCTTTATGATCTATACTATGAAACTATGTTAAAGTCAATTAAATGCGATCTAGGAGCCTTTAAACCTAAAAGAATAGGACATCCAACTTTAGTTAGGAAGTATAAAGCAGATTTTCCTAATGAAAAATATAATATTAAGCTTTTAGAGAGTATTCTAAAAGAAATGAAAAAAGGAAATTATGAAATTGATTTAAATACTTCAGGCCTTAGAAGAGCGAAATGTGGAGAGGTTCATCCTCAAGGAATATTTTTAGATTTATGCTTAAAGTATAATATACCTATGGTATTAGGATCTGATTCTCATAGTTCAAAATATGTTGGAGTAGAGTTTGAGAAGGTTGCAAATATGATTTTCCCAGATTCAGAAGCAATATAAGACACTATAACTTATATAAATTTATTGAAAAATTTGTATGAGAAGAGATTTTAAAATAATTATCTATAAAGTTTTAATTTATAGATAATAAAAAAGCACAAGGAATTATTCCTTGTGCTTTTTTATTAATTACCGTATATAATTTTTTTAGTAACATCATTGTAGAACATTGTGTTTGGATAATCATTTTCAATTTCTTGCGCGTATTTTTTAGATTCAGCACTGTTACCTTCTTTATTATATAAAATAGCTAAGTTATATAAACATTGAGGTGTGTACATAAAATCTTCAGCATCTGGCTTTGCCTTATAATCCTTTAAATATTCTTGGAAATACTTGATTGCCTCTGTATTTTTATCTAAGTTTTCATAAGAAGTTCCCATGAAATAAATTAAGTGAGGTCTCAAGTAAGAATCAGATGAAAAGGCATATGCTTTTTCAAAGTCCTTAAGGGCATCTTCATATTTTTTCTCTTTAAATAAATCTGATCCTTTTAAGTATAAATCCTTAACCCCATCAGTTTTCATTAAATTTTCTGCTTTATTATAAGCATCTAAGGCATCTTGAGGTACTTTATCCTTAGGAGTAGAAGTTAATAGTGTATAAAGAGAATTTATATCATTATTACTAATAGCTTTATTTAATTCATCAGCAGTAATAGTCTTAGTTTCTGTTTCTTTTTTTGAATCTTCATTTGTCTTATTGTCAGTTGAATTTTCAGTCTTGTTAGCATTATTATTAGCTTCTTCACTTGCTGTTATTTGATTTTTACTAGCATCTGTAGTTTTTAAATTTTTTGTTACTCCATAAGCAAGTAATAAAACTATAGCACCTGAAACAGCTACAGCTATATACTTAACTGGTTTCTTTTTGTTAGATTTTTTAGCGTTAGATTTCTCGTTTTTAAAATTAGGAGTACTAATAACTTTAGGTTCATTATCATCCTTAGGTTTATCTTTAGATTTTTTAATTTCATCTTTTTTATGGAAATCTACCTTTGTCACATTATCAAGATGATTACTTTCAGTCTTTGAAGTTTCTTTAGCTTTATGATCTAATGGTTTTATATCATCAATCTTAACATCTTCTCTAGGTTTTTCTTTATTTATCTTAATAACTGGAGCTTGTTCAACCTTTTTGTTTTCTTTCTCTTTTTCAGTGTCTTTAGGTAATGGCTTAATTTCAGAATCTCTCTTTTCTAATTGCTTAGCATATTCTTTTTGAGCTTCTTCTTGAAGTCTAGCCTTAATTTCATCCTTCATAGTTTCACTGAATATAGTACTCATTGCTAGTTTTTTTTCATCTAAATTATTAAATTTATCAAGTTTTGTTCTAGCTTCCTCATTGTTATTATACTCAGCATTTATTTTCCAAGAAACAATAGCATCGCTTATTCTGTTAAGCTTTTCAAGTGCTCTACTTTCTAGTGTAAGAGCTTCCTCATTATTGTAGTCCTTATCAAGAACTTTTTCACATATATCTAATGCTTCTTCATAATTCCCATTTTCATATTGAGCTAACGCTTTTTTAAGTTTTTTATCATATTTACTCATAGCTTTATAGCTCCTCCTTTTTCAATAATTTTTATCAAACATATTTCGATAAAATAAATAAGTATCTGTCTAAATTCTAATTATACATTATATATATAAAATTTTACAATATATTTTTGGCAAAACTATGTCAATGTTCTTATTTTTTTTACAAAATAAGATTTTATTATATAAAAAAGAATCAAAAATAGTAAAATTAATCTATTTAGGAGTTTTACCCTTATTTAAAAATTAAATTTTAAATGATAGTTATAAATAAGCAAAAAAGAACTATAAACAGAGTCTAAAATTATTTTTTATTAATTAAAAATAATGTGAAGAAAATGTTTATAGTTCATATTTTAAGCTTTTTAATATTACTAAATTAAAAAGTCATTATATACAGCATCTGAAGGCATTCTCCAATCACCTCTAGGAGAAAGTGATATAGAACCAACCTTTGGTCCATCTGGAAGAGCAGAACGCTTAAATTGTTGAGTAAAGAATCTTCTTATAAACTTATCTAGCCATTTTTTTAGAGTTTCTTCATTATAATCATTTTTAAATGCTTCCTTAGCTAAGAATAGTATTCTTTCAGGACTTGATCCATGCTTTATAAAATGATATAAGAAGAAATCATGAAGTTCATAAGGGCCAACAATGTCTTCTGTTTTCTGAGCTATTTTACCTTCTTTATCCTTTGGTAATAATTCTGGACTTACAGGAGTATCTAAAATATCTAATAAAGCTTCCTTAGCATCATTTGAAATTTCATGATTAGCAAAATAATTAACTAAGAATCTAACTAAAGTTTTAGGAATAGAGCAGTTTACTGAGTACATTGACATATGATCTCCATTATAAGTACACCATCCTAAAGCTAGTTCAGAAAGATCTCCAGTACCTATTAATAATCCACCTTCCTTATTAGCTAAATCCATAAGTATTTGAGTTCTTTCTCTCGCTTGAACATTTTCATATGTTACATCATGAATATCTTTATCATGGCCTATATCTTCAAAATGTTGAAGAGCAGCATTTACTATATTTATTTCTCTAAAATCACAGTGAAGTTCTTTGCATAAAGTTACTGCATTGTTATATGTTCTATCTGTAGTTCCAAAACCAGGCATAGTTATAGTTATTATATTTTCTCTTGGTATATTTAGCATATCAAAGGTTTTTACCACAACTAATAGGGCAAGAGTAGAATCCAATCCTCCTGAAATACCAATTACTGCTTTCTTAAGGTTTGTATGCTCTAATCTTTTAGCAAGGGCAGCAGCTTGTATGTTTAATATTTCTTCACAACGTGCTTCCATAGCATACTGAGATTTTGGTAAGAAAGGATGTTTATCTATTTCTCTATCAAAGTTTTTAATCTCTGTATTTTCTAAATTAAAAGGAATAAATCTAGGTTCATTATTTTCATTAAAAGTTGAATTTCTAAAACTTATATTTTTTATTCTTTCTGCGTCTAATTTAAATAAATCAACTATACCAGTTAATAAATCATTTTCTCTTTTGAATCTATTATTTTCTTTTATAATAGTTCCATTTTCAGCTATTATCATGTGACCACTAAATAATAAATCTGTAGTTGATTCATGAACTCCTGCTGAAGAATAAATATAAGAACACATTGTTCTAGCACTTTGGTTTTGAACTAATGATTTTCTATAAGAACTTTTTGATACAAGTTCATTAGAAGCTGAAAGATTACAAATAAGGTTAGCACCCATTAAAGCTAAATTAGAGCTAGGTGGTATAGTAACCCAAAGATCTTCACAAATTTCAAAACCTACTTTTAAATTTTTAAATGAGAATATTAAATCAGTTCCAAAAGGTACTTCCTTTTGAAAATCTAAATCAACATTTAATCCTTTTATATTAAAACCTTCTGTAAACCATCTTTTTTCATAAAACTCAGAGTAGTTTGGTATATAGCTTTTTGGCACTATACCTAAAACTTTTCCATTTAATATTACATATGCGCAATTATATAAGGAATATCTATATAAAAAAGGAGCACCAACAGCCATTAAAATATCTTTGCCTTTAGAAAATTCAACTAGATTTTTTATTGCTAAATTACAATTTTCAATTAACTTTTCGTTGGTAAATAAATCACCACAAGAGTATGCTGATATACTTAGCTCAGGAAAAACTAAAACCTTAACTTCTTCTTCTATAGCATTTAAAATCATAGTTTCTATTTCTTTAATATTATATTTTGTATCGCTTATTTTTAATTTAGGTGAAGCTGCACCTACTTTTATGAAATCCATAGCATCATCTCCAGTATATTTTTATTTTTAGTATTTCTATAGTAATAAAAGTTTATCCTTTAAGTAAAACTAGATTTTTAAATAATATTTTCTTATAGTAGTAACTTTTACTAAACAAAACTATATATTAAATATTAATGTGAATTTATAAGAAAATCAACTGGAGATAAACAGTATTAATTAACTCTTATTGAGTTTAAAAATATTATTTAAAAAAGTTTAAAATAGTACTTGAAATAATAATGTATAAACTGTATAATAAAGTAAATATTAATAAAAAGTTAAAATTAATAAAAAAAGGAGGGGGCAAACTATGTTATGGCTTTGGGTAGTAGTTATTCTAGCTGGAATAATAATAGACTATTTAAGTTCTGATGTTCTATTTGTTGGATTTTCCTTTGGGGCTTTAGGTGGTTTAGTATTAGCATTTCTAGATGTGAATGTAATATTACAATTCATACTATTCTCCATAATAACAATTTTATTTTTCTTCTATGTTTATCCTAAAATTAAAAGAAAGATAAAAGTAGATAATATAGGAACAAAAACCATGGAACAATCCTATATAGGAAGAAAAATTATATTAGATGAAAATGTAGAAGATTCATCATTGATTAAATTTGAGGGGATTTATTGGACATTTAAAAGTGTTAGTGGACCATTAAAGAAAGGTACAGAAGTCGAGATCATAGGAATAGAAGGAAATAAAATTCTAATAAAAAAATAAAAACTAGGAGGGGTTACTCATGGTAGCTACTGTAATTATTATAATCTTATTATTAATAGTGGTATTTGCAGCAATTTCATCAATCAAGGTTGTAAATACAGGATATGTTTATGTGTTAGAACGTTTTGGACAATTTAGTAAAATTTTAGAGCCAGGTTGGCATTTAGTTATTCCTTTCGCTGACTTTGTAAGAAAGAAAATTTCAACAAAGCAACAAATTCTAGATATACCTCCACAATATGTAATAACAAAGGATAACGTAAAAATTGAAATTGATAATGTTATATTCTATAAAGTATTAAATGCTAAAGATGCTGTTTATAATATAGAAGATTTTAAATCAGGTATAGTTTACTCAACAATAACAAACATGAGAAACATAGTAGGTAATATGTCTTTAGATGAAGTTTTATCAGGTAGAGATAAAATAAACTTAGAGCTTTTAACAATAATAGATTCTATAACAGATGCTTATGGTATAAAGATACTTTCTGTAGAAATTAAAAATATAATTCCTCCAGCTGAAATTCAAGATGCCATGGAAAAACAAATGAAGGCAGAAAGAGATAAGAGAGCTACTATATTACAAGCTGAAGGTTTAAAACAAAGTGAAATAGCAAGAGCAGAAGCTGAAAAGCAAGCTAAAATTTTAAGAGCTGAGGCTGAAAAAGAAGCTAATATAAGACATGCTGAAGGTTTAAAAGAATCTCAATTACTTGAAGCTGAAGGTAAGGCTAGAGCTATTGAAGAGGTTTCAAAGGCAGAAGCTGCAGCTATTGAAAGAATAAATACTTCAATAATTGAATCTGGAACTAACGAAGTAGTAATTGCTTTAAAACAAGTTGAAGCATTAAAAGAAATGGCAGCAAATCCAGCTAATAAGCTTATTTTACCTAATGAAGCAGTTTCCTCTTTAGGAAGTATAGCAGCTATTGCTGATATTTTAAAAGAAAATAAAGAGAATAAATAATTATTATTAGGAATATACTATTTTTGAGTCTTTAAAAAGGCTTACGTAGGCATTAATTTTTCCCTTTGCTTTAAAGAGTAAAGGGATTTTTTTATTTAGGTATAAATTAGTAATTTATATATTCATAAAAAAATGTTATCATATAAAATGTAATTTCAATGTAGAAAGAGGATTTTAAAATGAGTAATTATTTTTGGTGCGATGTAAATTTAAAAAATATAGAGAATAATATAAATGTAATAAGAGATTTAATACAAAATAAAAAGCTAATTGCAGTTATAAAGGGAGATGCATATGGATTAGGCAGTAAAAAAATTGCTGAATTTATAGAAGATAAGGCTGACATAATAGCAGTAGGTAATATTGATGAAAGCTTATGCTTAGATAATATTAATAAGGATATACTTATCTTATCACCTTTATGTACAAAAGATGATTTTAAAGATGAAAGAGATAATTTAATATTAACTTTAGATAATGAGGAAATATTAAATGAATTAGATAAGGAAACAAAGAAAAGAGTACATATATATGTAGATACAGGTATGAACAGAATGGGCATAAAGCCTAACAAGTTAGATTCATTTATAGAAAGAGTTAAAAATGAATTTCCTAACCTTGAAATAGATGGTATCTATACTCATTTACATAATGCTAAGGATGTTAATTATACTTTAAAACAAATAGAATTATTTAAATCTACAGTTGAAAAGTATAAAGATAAAGTAAGAATAATACACTGCATGGCGTCAAGTGCTATTGTAAATGATCAATTAAGAAAAGCATGTGATTTTACTACAGGGGCAAGAGCCGGTAATGTGCTTTATGGATATATAGGCTTTAATAAAGGAATTAAAAAGACTTATGAATACTATGCAAAACCAGTAAATACCTATAAAGTTTCAAAGGGACAAACTGTAGGATATGGTTGTCTTTTTAAGGCAGATAAGGATATGGAAATAGGAATAATTGAATGTGGTAATGTTCATGGCTTAGGCATAAGCAGAGAAATTAAAAATAATGTTTTCTATGATATATTTAGAATGATTTATAGAAGATTTAAAGAGAGAAGTGTAATATTTAATAACAATGTACCTGTAAAAATATTAGGAAAAGTAAATATGAATATAACTATTATTTCTATGGAAAACTGCTCTAAAGATTCAGTTTTAAAAGTTGATATTTCACCTATAATATCAGATTCAAGCATAGAAAAAAGATATATTTATTAGAAGCAAAAATTTATATTTTTAAGAAACATAAGGCTAAACAAATCTAGTCTTATGTTTTTTTTATTTTTTGTAATATTTTAAGAGTTAAAACACTACCTTTTAATATAGCCTAAAAAGAATAATGCTAATGAAATATTGATTTATTAAAATCACAATTAACTAGTAATTTTAAAGTAGTGTACTAAGGATTTTAGATTTTTAAATTATTTATTTATGGGAGGGAAAATATCATGAAAGAAAATCTAAAATTAGGCATTATACTTTGTTTAATAACCTCTTTTGCAGGAGTATTCTTAGGTTTTGCAAATGAATTTACAAAAGAAGTTATTGCTCAAAATGCAAAGTTAAGTGCAGATGATTTAAAGGAAATATTGCCTAAAGCAAATAAATTAGAAGATTTTGCTTTTGAAAAGAATGAAGATTCAACTATATCAGAAGTGTTCCAAGCTAAAAATGGTTCTGAAAATGAAGGATATATTATAAAGGTTTCTCCAAAGGGATTTAATGGGCCAATAGATATGGTAGTAGCTATTGATAAGAATAGAGAAATTAGTGGAGTTAAAGTATTATCCCAAGCAGAGACTCCAGGTTTAGGAGCTAAGGTTGAAGAGAGTTCTTTTTCTGAAAAGTTTAAAGGTTTAACCATTGAAGATAATATAAAAATAGTTAAAACCTCACCAAGTTCTCAGGGGGAAATTCAAGGAATAACAGGAGCAACTATATCATCAAATGCCGTTTCAAGTGGAATAAATGATGCAATTAGTTTTTATAAAGAAAATGTTTTAGGTGAAGATCTATCAAAGGAAAAGATCTTAAATTTATCAAAGATTAATCTAGAAGGAGATATAACGGAATTAACTATTGAATTAGAAGAGGGAATAGATAAGGTTTCTATAGTATCTAATGGAGAAAAAGAGATTGGTTATGCCATAGAAGCTAGTGAAGTTGGTATGTATGAAGAGAAACCGATTAAATTTGCCCTTGGAATTTCAACAGGTGGAATAATTACAGGGGTACAAATAATAGATCATAAAGAAACTGCTGGACTAGGAGATTTAATAGAAGATGAAAACTTTTTAAATTCTTTTATAGGAGTATCTTCCCTAGATAAACTTTCAGTTAAAGAAAACACAAATGAAATTGATTTAAGTGTTTATGGTGAAGTTGTTAATGTTGATTCAATAAGTGGAGCAACTAAGAGCTCAATGGCTATTATAAAAGGAATTACTAATGTGATTAATTTCTATAATAATAATCTTAGTTAAATTAGGGAGGGATATTTTTGAAAGTTTTATTTGAAAGATTAAAAAATGGTATAGTTACTGAAAATCCTATATTTGTTCAAGTATTAGCTATGTGTCCAACCCTAGCAGTTACTTCAAGTGTTGAAAATGCCGTGGGCATGGGAATAGCTTCTACAGTGGTTTTAATTTTTTCTAATATGATAATTTCAGCCTTAAGAAAGTTTATACCAAATAAAATAAGAATTCCTGCATATATAGTTATAATTGCATCCTTTGTTACTGTGGTTGATATGTTAATGAATGCTTATGTTCAATCATTATATAAATCCTTAGGAATTTTTATACCTCTTATAGTGGTTAACTGCGTTATATTAGGGAGAGCTGAGGCTTATGCTTCAAATAACAAAATTCTACCATCTATTTTTGATGCCATTGGAATGGGAATTGGATTTACTATAGCGTTATTTTCTATAGGAACTTTTAGAGAAATATTAGGTGCTGGAACATTTTTAGGAAAGAGCATTATGCCAGAGGGATTTAAGCCAGCTACTATTATGATATTAGCTCCAGGTGCATTTTTAACCTTAGGAGCATTAATGACTTTCTTAAATTATAGAAATATAAAGAAAGCTGAAAAGGAAGGGACAAAGGCTAAATGTTTAGAACATAATTGTAGCACGTGTTCTGGATGCGGTAAAAATTCTTAATAAAATATAGGGATTAGAGGTGAAGTTTATGGAATTATTTCTGATTTTTATTGGAGCTATGCTTGTTAATAACTTTGTTTTATCACAATTTTTAGGAATATGTTCATTTATAGGAGTTTCAAAAAAGAAGGATGCTGCAGTAGGAATGGGACTTGCAGTTACCTTTGTAATGGTATTAGCTAGTATAATTTCTTGGCTTGTTTATAATCTTGTTTTAGATAAATTTAATATAACTTATTTAAAAACAATAGTTTTTGTTCTTGCTATAGCTTCCTTAGTTCAATTTGTGGAGATGGTTGTTAAAAAATATAGTCCTAGTTTATATAAAGCCTTAGGTATATTTTTACCCTTAATAACTACAAACTGCGCTGTTTTAGGAATGGCTGTTACTAATGTGGAAGAAGGATATAATCTTATTCAATCAATAGTACATGCTTTAGGGGCTGCTGGAGGATTTATGCTTGCTATAGTATTAATGTCATTTTTAAGAGAAAAAATAGATGACAATGAAGAAATACATCCATATTTTAGAGGATTACCAATAACTCTTTTTACAGCAGCACTTATGTCTATTGCCTTTTTAGGATTCCAAGGACTTATATAGATAAGGAGGCGATTAAATGGACTTTTCAAGTATATTTTATTCTATTTTAGTTTTAGGTGTATTAGGTTTTTTATTTGGGATTCTTTTAGGATTTGCATCTAAAAAGTTTGAAGTGAAAGTAGATGGGAGAGTTACTAAAATAAGAGATATTTTGCCAGGAGCTAACTGTGGAGGATGTGGCTATCCAGGGTGTGATGCTTATGCTAATGCTTTAGTTTATGAAGGAGCTGATATGAGTCTATGCGGAGTAGGTGGCCAAAATGTAGCTAAGCAGATTGGTGAAATATTAGGAGCAAAGGTTAAAACTGTTGAAAAGAAAGTTGCTTTTGTAAAATGTATGGGGGATTGTAAAAATAAAAAGATTCAATTAAATATTCCAGAAAATAAAAATTGCATAGAGGCTAAAGAATTTTTAAAAAATAATAAAAGTGAAGGATGTAGCTTTGGATGCTTTGGATTAGGAAGTTGTAAAGAAGCATGTAAATTTGGAGCAATAAGTATTATAGATGGTATAGCAAAAGTTGATTCTTCAAAATGCGTAGCATGTAAAGCTTGTGTAAGTGCATGTCCACAAAATCTTATAGATATAATAAAGGAAAATCAAAAGGTAATTGTTAGTTGCAATTCTAATGATAGTGGAAAAATTGTAAATCAAAATTGCTCCGTAGGTTGCATAGGATGTAAGCTATGTGAAAAGAATTGTCCAAGCGAAGCCATAAGGGTTGAAAATAACCTTGCAATAATTGATTATGAAAAATGTACATCTTGTGGGATATGTGTATCTAAATGTCCTAAAAAAGCAATAAATTTAAGAGAAAATAACAATGAAATTTTTTAAAACCCTTGAAAAAAAATAAAAAAACTTTAAAATAAGTGTTAAGTTTCTATTTAGGAGGTTAATATGATTAGCAAAAGAGAAGATTATATTTCATGGGATGAATATTTTATGGGAGTTGCATTAATTAGTGCTAAAAGAAGTAAAGATCCAAACACTCAAGTTGGAGCTTGTATAGTTGATAATGATAATAAAATAGTAGGTATTGGATACAATGGTTTTCCTAAAGGATGTTCAGATGATGATCTGCCTTGGGGAAATAAGGGAGATTTTTTAGAAACAAAATATCCATATGCATGTCATGCTGAACTTAATGCTATTTTAAATAGTACAGGTAAGAATGTTAAAAACTGTAGAGTATATGCTACTTTGTTCCCTTGTAATGAATGTGCAAAAGCAATAATTCAAGCTGGGATAACTGAAGTAATATACCTTTCAGATAAATATAAGGATACTGACATTGTTAAGGCCTCTAAATTTATGTTTGATAAAGCAAATGTAAAATATAGATATTTAGGAAGCAAGAGAGAAAGTTTATTAATATCATTTAATCCAGAGGATGTTTAAAATAAATAAACCCCATAGTATTATCTATGGGGTTTATTTTAAGATAAATTTATAATAGTTGACAATTTTTATTTAGTATAGTATATTTTGAATATCAAAATATTTGGTTTGATATTCAAAATATTTGAATTTTATATCTAATGATTTTGAAGTAAGGGAGCGATTTTAGGATGAAGGAAAGTGAATTAGTATTAAATAATATTTTAGTGAAATTATTCAATAATATTTTGAGGATAGAGGAGTTTGCATTAAAAAGTGCACCCTTTAATGATTTATCTATAACAGAAATGCATACTATAGAGGCCATAGGGATAGAGAAAGCAAGAACAATGTCAGAGGTGGCATTGGATTTAAAAATAACAGTAGGTACTTTAACAACTGCTATAAACAAATTAATAAAAAAAGGATATGTAAATAGAAGAAGAATAGAAGAAGATAGAAGAGTTGTTATGATAGAACTTACAGAGAAAGGAACTCTAGCTTATAAAGTACATGAAAAATTTCATGAAGAAATGATAGATCATGTTTTAGAGGAACTAGGCGTTAGTGAAGAGGAGGTTTTAATAAGTTCTTTAGATAAGTTAGATAAGTTCTTTCAAAAGAAACTAGAACTTATGAAATCAAAGGAGAATTAATATGAAAAATGCTAAAATGATAGGCTTTGGCTTATATACACCTAAAAATTTAGTAGAAAATGAAAGATTACAAGAATTTTTAGAGACTAGCGATGAATGGATTAGAACTAGAACTGGAATAGAAAGAAGATATATTTCATTAGATGAAAATACTTCAGATTTGGCAGTAGAAGCTAGTAAAAAAGCCTTAAGTCAAGCAAGATTAAGTGCTGAAGAAATAGATTTAATAATAGTAGCTACTGTAACTCCAGATAATTTTACTCCATCTACAGCTTGTATTGTTCAAGATAAGTTAGGAGCTAAAAATGCATGGGCCTTTGATATAAATGCAGCTTGTACTGGATTTATATATGCACTTAAATTAGGAAGATCTTTAATAAGATCAGGTGAAGCTAATAATGCCTTAATAATAGGTGCAGAAACTTTATCAAAAGCACTTAACTGGAAAGATAGAGGAAGTTGTGTTCTTTTTGGAGATGGGGCAGGGGCTACTGTTCTTACAAGCACAGAAGAAGATTGTGGAATAAAATGTGTAAATGTAAAATCTGATGGTTCTAAGGGAGATTCCCTTGTTATTCAGGGGTTACCTCTAAATAGTCCATTTAAAGATGGAAGAGAAGTTTCTGAAAATTACATAAACATGAATGGAAGAGAGATATTTAAGTTTGCAACAAAAGTAATGGAAGAAAGTATAGTAGAGATTTTAGAAAAAGAAAACATAAAAATAGAAGATATAGATGCTATAATTCCTCATCAAGCAAATTTAAGAATTATAGATTACGTAGTTAAAAGATTAGGAATACCAAGAGAAAAGTTCATAACAAATTTACAGAATTATGGAAATACATCAGGGGCAAGCATTCCAATAGCCCTTTGTGAATCAATTGATGAAGGAAATTTGAAAAAAGGAGACAACATAATAATGGTTGGCTTTGGTGGAGGCCTTACTTGGGGAGCTGCTTTAATTAAGTTATAATTCTTGAAAAAACAAAAATCTAGAAAATAATACTAAATGAGAATATAATTATAGATATATTTATTTTTAATCCGTTAAATTTTGGGAGGTATTTTAATGGCTAAACTAGGATTTTTATTTGCAGGGCAAGGAGCCCAATATGTAGGAATGGGCAAAGAATTCTTTGATAACTTTGAAGAAAGTAAAGAAGTATTTAAAAGAAGTAGTGAAGCCTTAGGCATAGATATGGAAGAACTTTGTTTTAATGATCCTGAGGGATTATTAAATAAAACTGAATTTACTCAGCCTGCAATAATAACTACAAACATGGCTATACTTACAGCACTAGATAAATTAGGAGTTAAATCTCATATAAGTTGTGGATTAAGCTTAGGAGAATATTCTGCACTTATTCATAGTGGTGCCATTAATTTTGAAGATGGAGTTAAACTAGTTAAAAAAAGAGGTAAATTCATGCAAGAAGCTGTGGCAGAAGGTATTGGTGGAATGGTTGCAGTTTTAAGAATGACTCCAGAACAAGTTGATGAAATAATAGAAAAAAGTTCTCCATATGGAATAGTTGAGGGTGCAAATTATAATTCACCTGGCCAAATTGTTATTTCTGGAGAATTAGTAGCTTTAGAAAAAGCTATGGAATTTATAAAAGAAGTTGGTGGAAGAGCTATAAAATTACCTGTATCAGCTCCATTTCACTGTTCAATGTTACAGCCAGCAGCTGAGAAATTAGAGGATGAGTTAAATAAAATTTCAATAAATAAATTAAATGGAATTGTTATGTCTAATGTTAAGGGAGAAGCCTATTTAGAAGATGATAATATAATAGACCTTTTAACTTCTCAAGTTAAAAAGCCTGTTTTATTTATAAATGATATAGAAAAAATGATTGAAAGTGGTGTAGATACTTTTATTGAAATAGGTCCTGGTAAAGCTTTAAGTGGATTTGTTAAAAAAATAAATAAAAATGTTACAGTGCTTAATGTAGAGGATTTAAAATCTTTAGAAAAAACATTATCAAAATTAAGAGAGATGGAGGTACTTTAACCTATGTTAAAAGATAAAGTAGCAATAGTAACTGGTGGAACAAGAGGAATTGGAAGAGCAATCGCTTTAAAATTAGCAGATCATGGAGCTAATATTGTTATAAATTATAGAAATTCTGATAAAGAGGCAGAAGAATTAAAAGCCATTTTAGAAGGAAAAGGGGTAAAAGTTCTTACTGTAAAATGTGATATAAGTAATTTTGAAGATTCTAAAAATCTTATGGATAAATGTAAGGAAGTATTTGGGAAAATAGATATACTTGTAAATAATGCAGGCATAACAAAGGATACTTTAATTATGAGAATGAAGGAAGAAGACTTTGATAATGTAATAGATGTAAACTTAAAAGGTACATTTAATTGTGCAAAGCATGCTTCTGCCATAATGTTGAAACAAAGGTTTGGTAAAATTATAAACATGACTTCTGTTGTAGGTATAGCTGGGAATGCTGGTCAAGTAAATTATGCAGCATCAAAGGCTGGTGTTATAGGATTAACTAAATCTTTAGCTAAAGAATTAGGAAGTAGAGGAATAACTGTAAATGCTGTAGCACCTGGATTTATAAATACTGATATGACAGCTTCTTTATCTGAAAAAGTTAAAGAGGAAGCTTCTAAAAATATTCCTTTAAAAAGATTAGGAGACCCTGAAGACGTTGCTAACTTAGTAGGATTCTTAGCATCAGATGCAGCAAATTATATAACAGGTCAAGTCATAAATGTAGATGGCGGAATGGTAATGTAGGAGGAGTAATTATTATGGAAAACAGAGTTGTTATAACGGGATTGGGAGCAATTACACCAATTGGAAACAATGTAAAGGAGTTTTGGACCAATGCTAAAAAAGGTGTTTGTGGAATTGATGAAATAACTTTATTTGATGCTAGTGATTATAAAGTTAAAATTGCAGGAGAAGTTAAAAACTTTAAAGCAGAGGATTTTATAGATAAAAAGGAAGCTAAGCGTTTAGATAGATTTACTCATTTTGCTCTTGCAGCTACAGAAGAGGCAATGAAGGATGCTAAATTAGACTTAAAGGATGAAAATGTAGATCCAAATAGAGTAGGTGTTATAGTTGGTTCAGGAATAGGTGGATATGGTACCTTAGAAGCACAATTTGATGTTTTATTAACTAAAGGACCAAATAGAGTTTCACCTTTTGCAATTCCATCAGGAATAATAAACTTAGTTGCTGGAAATATTGCTATTAAGTATGGGGCAAAAGGAGTATGTGAATCACTAGTTACTGCCTGCGCTACAGGGGTAAGCTCTATAGGGGCAGCTTATAGAAGTATAAAACATGGATATTCAGATATAGTTATATCAGGTGGATCAGAAGCTTCTATAACTAGAGCTGCCATTGCAGGATTTACTAATCTTAAGGCATTAAATACTAATAATGATCCTAAAAGAGCTTCAATACCTTTCGATAAAGAAAGATCTGGATTCGTTATGGGAGAAGGCGCTGGAATATTAATATTAGAAAGTTTAGAGAGTGCTCAAAAAAGAGGTGCTAGAATCTATGGAGAAATTATAGGATATGGTGCCACTTGTGATGCATATCATATAACTTCACCTGATCCAGAAGGTGATGGAGCTAAGAGAGCTATAGAAGCAGCTATAGAAGAAGGAAAAATAAATAAGGATGAAATTTCATATATAAATGCACATGGAACAAGTACTCCTTTAAATGATAAATTCGAAACTTTAGCTATTAAAGGATGCTTTGGTGAAAAAGCTTATGATATACCAGTTTCATCAACAAAATCAATGACTGGTCATTTATTAGGAGCAGCTGGAGCTATAGAATCAGTAATATGTGTTAAAGCTTTAGAAGAAGGATTTATTCCACCAACAATAGGATATAAAGTTCCTGATGAAGATTGTGATTTAGATTATGTTGTAAATGAAGGTAGAGAATTAGAATTAAATTATGTAATCAATAACGCATTAGGTTTTGGTGGTCATAACGCATCATTATTATTTAAAAAGTGGGATTAGGAGTTGAAATTATGAATCTTAATGAGATTAAAGAGCTTATAGATAAAATCGATTCTTCTAATATTGCTTATTTTGAGGTTAAAGTAGATAATTCATATATAAAGATGGATAAATCTCTAACTAGAAATTTATTAGAAGAAAAGAAAGCTTCAAATCTAGAAGAAACAGAAAAAACTGATATATCAGAAGAAAAAAATGAATCAATTTCAAAGGTTGAGGAAGTCAAATCACAGCCTAAAGAAGAGATAATTCAAGATGAAGACTTATACTTAGTTACTTCACCTATGGTAGGTACATTCTATGAATCACCTGGAGTTGGAGAAAAGAGTTATGTTTCTATAGGAAGCAAAATTTCTTCAGGAGATGTTTTATGTATAGTTGAAGCAATGAAACTTATGAATGAAATTGAAAGTGAAGTATCTGGAGAAATTGTTGATATATTAGTTCAAAATGGAAATATGGTTGAATATGGTCAACCCTTATTTAAAGTTAGGAGAGCATAATTATGATGAATATAAATGAGATTAAAGAAATACTTCCTCATAGATATCCTTTTTTACTTGTTGATAAAGTAGAAGAGATAACTGAAAGTAAAGTTGTAGCATATAAGAATGTAACAATAAACGAACCTTTTTTTCAAGGACATTTTCCTGATTATCCAGTAATGCCAGGGGTTTTAATAGTAGAGGCCTTAGCTCAGGCAGGTGCTATAGCACTATTAAATAAAGAAGAGTTTAAAGGAAAAACTCCTTTCTTTGCAGGAATAGATAAAGTCAGATTTAAAAAACAAGTTTTACCAGGTGATACTCTAAGACTTGAAGTTGAAATAATAAAACTTAGAGGAAGCATTGGATTTGGTAAAGCTACGGCTACTGTAGATGGAAAAATCGCTTGTTCTGGAGAAATTATGTTTGCAATAGGTTAGGTGATTTAATTATGTTTAAAAAGATATTAATAGCAAATAGAGGTGAAATAGCTGTTAGAATAATACGTGCTTGTAGAGAATTAGGAATTCTTACTGTAGCTGTTTATTCTGAAATAGACAAAGATGCATTACATGTGCAGTTAGCTGATGAAGCAGTTTGTATAGGTCCATGGAATTCTAAAGAAAGTTACTTAAATATTCAAAATATATTAAGTGCTTGTGTTCTAACTGGGGCTGAAGCTATTCATCCTGGATTTGGTTTTTTATCTGAGAATCCAAGATTTGCTAAGATGTGTGAAGAGTGTAATATTGAGTTTATTGGCCCTAATTGGAGAGCTATAGAACTTATGGGAAACAAAGCTATGGCAAGAGAAATAATGAAAAAGGCTGATGTTCCTGTTGTACCTGGATATGAAGGTGAAATTGAAAGTCCAGAGTTTGCTTTAAAGATAGCTAAAAAAATAGGATTCCCTGTAATAGTAAAGGCATCCTCAGGTGGCGGTGGAAAAGGAATAAGAATAGTTTATAAAGAAGAAGATTTTATTTCAAATTACAACACAGCTAAATCAGAGGCTCAAGCAAATTTTGGTGATGATAAAATTTACATTGAGAGATTTGTTGAAAATCCTAAACATATAGAAGTACAATTATTATGCGATAAGCATGGAAATGCCCTTCACCTTTTTGAGCGAGATTGTTCAGCTCAAAGAAAAAATCAAAAAGTTTTAGAAGAAGCTCCTTCATCAATTTTAAGTGATGAACAAAGGGATAAACTTGGTAAGATTGCAGTTAAAGCAGCTAAAGCTGTAAACTATAGCAATGTTGGAACAATTGAATTTTTATTAGATAAAAATGGTGAATTTTATTTTATGGAAATGAACACAAGAATACAAGTTGAACATCCTATAACTGAAATGATAATAGGTGTTGATCTTGTTAAGGAACAAATAAAAGTTGCATTTGGTAAGGAGTTAGAAATAACTCAAGATGATTTAAAGATAAATGGTCATTCCATAGAATGCAGAATAAATGCTGAAGATCCAAGCAAAAACTTTATGCCATGCCCTGGTTTAATAAAGGAAATTAATTTCCCAGGAGGATTTGGAGTTCGTTTAGATACAGCAATTTATTCTGGATATAAGATACCCCATTGTTATGATTCAATGATTGGTAAGCTAATAGTTCATGGTAAAGATAGAGAAGAGGCAATTTCTAAAATGAAAAGGGCTTTAGATGAATTTGCTATTGATGGTATAACAACTAACATAGACTATCACTTTTTAATATTGGATCATGAAGATTTTAAAAATGGTACTTATAATACTTCATTTTTATCTGAAAAGTTGGTGAATAAGTATGATTAAGAATTTATTAAATAAAAGAAAGTATATAACTGTTAGTTCAGTTGAATTAAATGATACTGAATTAAATGAAGATGAAAAACCAAATATACCCTCTGGTATGTGGAGCAAGTGTGAAAAGTGTGCAAAAATCTTATATACTGAAGATTTAAGAGAAAATTTTAATGTGTGTCCTAATTGTGGTCATCATTTTAAATTAGGAGCATATGAAAGAATTAAATATTTAACAGATGAAAATACTTTTGTTGAGTTTGACAAAAAAATGGTTGGAAGAAATCCCTTAGATTTTAATGGATATGAAGAGAAGATTAAAGGATATCAAAAGAAAAGTCATGTTATTGAAGGGGTTGTAACAGGAGAAGCTTATATTGCTCAGAGAAAAGTAGTTCTTTGTGTAATGGATTCTAATTTTATGATGGGAAGTATGGGAACGGCTGTTGGTGAAAAGATTACTAGAGCCATTGAATATGCAACTAAAAATAGACTTCCTTTAATAATATTTACTTGCTCTGGTGGAGCAAGAATGCAAGAGGGAATATATTCTCTTATGCAAATGGCAAAGGTTAGTGGGGCAATTTATAGACATGGTAGAGAGAACTTATTATATATTACAGTATTAACAAATCCTACTACTGGTGGGGTAACTGCTAGCTTTGCCATGGAAGGCGATATCATATTAAGCGAGCCAGGATGTTTAGTTGGTTTTGCAGGTAGAAGAGTAATAGAAGGAACTATTAATGAAAAGTTACCTGATGATTTCCAAACTGCAGAATTTTTATTGGAAAAAGGATTTATAGATAAGATAGTACAAAGAAAAGATTTAAAACAAGTAATAACTTCTCTTTTAAGAATGCATGAGGTGGATTATGAGTAGAGAACTAATAAGAACAGCAGATGCATGGAATAAAGTAAAAATAGCTAGAGATCCTAATCGTCCTAATGCAAAATTTTATATAAATGAAATATTTGATGAATTTATAGAATTACATGGGGATAGAAACTTTGGAGATGATAAAGCAATAATTGGAGGAATAGCTCTTTTAAATAATCTAAGTTTTACTGTTATAGGCATATGCAAGGGTGAAAATACAAAGGAAAATATAAAAAGAAACTTTGGTATGCCTCACCCAGAAGGATATAGAAAAGCATTAAGACTTATGAAACAAGCAGAAAAATTTAAAAGGCCTGTTATTTGCTTTGTAGATACTCCAGGAGCTTTTTGTGGCATAGGTGCAGAAGAGAGAGGACAAGGGCAAGCTATAGCTCAAAACTTAGTTGAACTTATGGGATTAAAGGTTCCTGTAATATCAATAGTTATTGGAGAAGGTGGAAGTGGAGGTGCTTTAGCCTTAGCTGTTGCAGATAAAGTATTTATGCTAGAACACTCTATTTATTCTGTATTATCTCCAGAGGGCTTTGCATCTATATTGTGGAAAGATTCTTCTAGAGCTGAGGAAGCTGCTAGTGTAATGAAAATAACTGCTCAGGATTTAAAAAGCTTTAATATAATAGATAAAATAATAAAAGAACCTAGGGGAGGAGCACATAAAAATCCAATTAAAATGGCTCAAAACATTAAAAAGACAATTTTAGAAGCCTTAGGTGAAATGAAGGGTACTGATTTAGATACCTTATTAAATGAAAGATACAATAAATATAGAAATATAGAAAATAATCTATAATCATATAAAATAAAACACATGAGCTAAAAAACTCATGTGTTTTTTATTAAAATTAATTCATCTTTAAATTAATATTTACTTAAAGAGAGAATTAAAATTTAGTTTGTAAGCATTTTTATTAGTATATCTATTATTGACTTGTTTTTCCTTAAAGCATCTACATAATCAGCTACGTGAAGTTTATAATACTCTTTACCTTCATCTGTTATTCTATACATCTTTTTTGTTCTTTTATTTATAAAGTCATCCCCTATCCAATAACTTGTAACTAAGCCTTTTTGCTCTAAGTCATAAAGTGTATCATAAATTGTGCTAGATGATACTGGGAATGGAAGAGGAGCACTAGAAAATTCATCTCTAAAAGCTTCTAAAACTTTATTACCAAAAACCTCATGTCCCTTTGAAAGTTCTTTTAGTACATAAAAAGAATATAATTGTTTTGCGTTTATAATATTTCTTGGTGCGACCATACGAGTTCTTCTATCCAAAAAAACTTCACCTCCAATTTTACATTTTATATTATAAGTATAACTCAATTTATTCCAAAAAGTAATTAACAATTTGTGATTTCTTGAATATACTGTACTATACAAAAGAAGTGAGGTGGAATATTATGTCAAGAAAATGTTGTTGCTCATGCAATTCTTGTAGAAGAAATTCCTGTGGATGCAGATGTGGAAATAATTGCTGTGGATTCAATAATTGCGGCGGTTTTGGAAATTGTGGTGGATTCAACAATTGCGGAGGATTTGGTAATTGTGGATTTGGAGCTTGTGGAGGATTTCCTTTACTTTGGCTTCTTCTATTAGGCTGTGGCGGTTTTGGAAACTGTGGCGGAAACTGGTTTTAATTAATATCTAATTTTAAATATAGATTAGTTGTATAAGATAGGAGGTTTTCTCCTATCTTATAATTTTTCATAAGTTTCTTTTAGTAATAAGGCATCTTTTTCTAAAAGAGGACTTTCACATATTATACATCCCTTTACTTTATAATCCTTAAGTGCCCTTAAGCATTCAATAAAGTTAAAATCACTTTCTAAAAAAGGTAAGTGGTTTCTCTCACCTTTATCTGTGTAGTGAATTCCAGACATATGAATATGTAAATCTTCTAGGGCTTCATTTCCTAAATTATCTTTTATATATTCTAAAATTTCTGCAAAATCTTTATATTCTTTTAAAGCACCAATTCCTCTAGCATGTATATGAGAAAAATCAATACATAATTTGCAAGATGGCACTTCTTTACATATATCAACTAATTCTTGTAGGTTTCCGAATTGAGTTCCCTTACCTGTAGTTTCTAATCTATAATCTACACCTTCATAAGGTAGTTTCTTTAAGTTTTTCTTTATTTCCTCTAAAGCTTCTTCTTTTGAGGCTTTTAAATAAAATCCTGGATGGAATACTAAGCTTCTACCTCCAACACTTTTTAATGCTTCAGCACCTTTAAGTATTCTTTCAATAGATTTTTCTTTCTTTTCCTCTTCTTCAGCATTTAAATTTATAAAATAAGAACCATGAGCTGAAAGATAAAAATCATTTTTTTCTTTAGCTTCTATTATTTTATCTCTGTTTTTAGCTGTAACATTAACGGATCTAACAAAAGGAAGCTCCATAGCTTCTAGTCCTATTTTTTTTAAGTATTCAATTCCTGTTGCATAATTGAATTTCTGGCCCTCTTCTCCTATTGGTAAACCTGAAATTCCAAATAAAAGTTTTTCCATGTTATCACCTCTTACTAAAGTATAGCAAAACACTAGGAATTCTTCAATAGAAAGGAATTATTATTTAATATGAATTATAATCTATCAAATTTATTAATTTATACATAAATTTTTAAGTTTTTTTCAGAAAAAATGCAATTATTCGAAATAAATATTGCATTTTACACTATAGTTATTTAAAATTATTAATAGAAACTATCATATGGAGTGTGAAAAATGGAAGAAAGATTGCAAAAATACATGGCAAGGTGTGGAGTAGCATCAAGAAGAAAATGTGAAGAAATAATTTGCAGTGGAAAAGTAAAGGTTAATGACATTGTTGTTGACTCCCTTGGGACTAAGGTTGATCCATCAGTAGATGTTGTTAGCGTTAATAATAAAGTAATACGTCCTGAGGAAAATAAAGTATATATAATGTTAAATAAGCCTGAAGGATATGTTACAACAAATAAAGATGAAAAAAATAGAAAGACCATATTAGATATAGTAAAGGTGAATGAGAGAATATATCCTATAGGACGTCTTGACTATGACAGTTCAGGTTTACTTTTATTAACTAATGATGGAGATGTATACAATAAGATAATACATCCAAGAGTTAATTTAAATAAAGAATATATTGCCTTAGTAAAAGGAATTTTTACAGAGGAAGAAATGAATAAATTTAGAAAAGGCGTAGATATAGGAGACTATAAAACAGCAGAATGTGAAATAGAATTACTAGAAAAATACACAAATAGCTGTAAAGTTAAAATAATCATTCATGAAGGCAAAAATAGACAGATAAGAAGAATGTGTGCTGCCTTTAATCATGAAGTTGTTTCTTTAAAGAGAGAAGCTATTGGAAGCTTAAATTTAAAGAATTTAAAGAAAGGAGAATGGAGATATTTAAGTAGTTCAGAAGAGAATTATATAAAATCTCTATAGTAATTATGTTTAAATATGTATCTGATGTAAGTAATATATATCATAATATAATAACTTCTTTCATAGAAAATAAAAATATAGCAATAGATGCTACCTTAGGAAATGGTCATGATTGCGATTTTTTAAGTGAACTATTTAAAAAGGTATATGCCTTTGATATACAAGAAGAGGCAGTAAATTCATATAAATCAAAGAATAAAGAAAATATTGAAGTTATTTTAGATTCGCATGAAAACTTTGAAACTTATATAAAAGAAGAAAATGTTGATTGTATAGTTTATAACTTAGGATATCTTCCAGGTAATAATAAAGAAGTAACTACGGTTGCACATAGTACTTTAAAAAGTATAGAAATAGGATTAGATTTATTAGGTGATAATGGGTTAATGATAATAGCCCTTTATAGTGGACATGAGGAAGGTAAAAAAGAGAAAGATGCCGTACTTCAGTTTACAAGTAAATTACCTAAAAATAAATATGGTGTTTTACATACAGAATTTACAAACAGAGCTAAGAGTGCACCTTCTTTAGTTGTTATTGAAAAGAAGTTTAAATAAGATTTAAGTAAGTATAGAGAGGATTTTTAAAATGGAAAGTCAAGATTTAATGAGATTAATTCAAGTTAAGTTTCCAAAGCTTAGTAAAGGACAAAAGCTTATAGCTGAATATATATTAAAGAATTATGATAAGGCTGCATTTATGACTGCTGCTAAATTAGGAAATAATGTTGGAGTAAGTGAATCTACAGTGGTTAGATTTGCTACAGAACTTGGTTTCTCAGGATATCCAAAGTTACAGAAAGCACTTCAAGAATTAATAAAGAATAAGTTAACATCTGTTCAAAGATTAGAGTTATCTAATGACTTTATAAGTGAAGAAAATGCTTTAAAGGGTGTTTTAAAAGCGGATATAGAAAATATAAGAGCAACATTAGAAAAGATAAATCATAAAACTTTTGATGAAGTGGTAAATGAAATATTCAAAGCTAAAAGAATATATATAATAGGACTTAGAAGTTCTACTGCTCTTGCAGAATTTTTAGGATTTTACTTAAATTTAATATTAGATAATGTAAGAGTAATTTCAAATGGAATAAGCGATACTTTTGAACAAATGCTTAACTTAGGGGAAGGTGACTTAGTTATAGGTATAGGTTTCCCAAGATATGCATTAAAAACAATAGATGCTTTAGAATTTGCTAAAACTAGAAATGCTAAAATAGTTTCTATTACAGATAGCTTAATTTCTCCTTTAGCATCTCAATCTGATCATACACTTATAGCTCAAAGTAATATGGCTTCATTTGTAGATTCATTAGTTGCACCTTTAAGTGTAATAAATGCATTAATCATAGCTGTTGGTATAAGAGAAAAAGAGAAGATAACATCAACATTTAGTGAGTTAGAAAAGATATGGAAAGACTATAATGTTTATTCATATAATAAAAATAATATAGAACCTTAATAAAAAGCTGTATAAAGGTATAAAGAACATATAAATTATTTTAAGATAGAGCATAAATTTTATTCTATTATATAATTTATAAGTTTCATAAATTATATCTTTATATAGCTTCATTTTTCGAAATTACATAGAATATTAAAGAAATGCATTTGTTGACAAATGTATTTAATAAAGTTTATTATTAGTTTGATTCAATTAAATTAAGGAGCTGATAAATTGGCTAAAGTAATAGTTATAGGCGCCGGTCCAGCAGGGATGATGGCAGCAATATCTGCAGCAGAAAATCATGAAGTTATTCTTTTAGAAGGTAATGAAAGAATAGGAAAAAAGCTATTTATTACTGGTAAAGGTAGATGTAATGTAACAAATGCAAAGGATATAAGTGAATTTTTTGATTTTATACCAGGGAATCCACATTTCTTGTATAGTGCATTATATACTTATACTAATATTGATGTAATGAACTTTTTTGAAAATGCTGGAGTTAAATTAAAGGTAGAAAGAGGATCAAGAGTTTTTCCAAATTCAGATAAATCTTCAGATATAATAAGTGGATTATCAAGAGGATTAAATGAAGCTTTGGTAGACTTAAGATTACATAGTAAAGTTAAAGATGTTATTTTTAATAACAATAAAATAGAAGCTGTTATTTTAGAAAATGGTTCAAAGGTTAAAGGTGACTATTTTATAATAACAACTGGGGGTAAGTCATATCCTCTTACTGGATCAACTGGAATAGGATTTGATTTAGCTAAAAAGATGGGTCACACTATAGTAGAACCAAAACCATCCTTAGTACCTATAGAAATAGAAGAGTCATGGGTTCGTGAATTACAGGGCCTATCTCTTAGAAATATAGAGCTTAAAATAAAGAATAAAAAGAATTCTAAAGTAGTTTATAGTGGGCAGGGAGAGATGCTATTTACTCATTTTGGAATATCAGGACCTCTTGTTTTAAGTGGTAGTAGATTCATAAAAGATGGTGAGAAATTTGAAATTTCTCTAGATTTAAAGCCTGCCTTAGAGGAAAAACAGTTAGATTTAAGGATTCAAAAGGATTTTAAAAAGAATTTAAATAAGGATTTTAAAAATTCTTTAGATGAACTTCTTCCAAAGAAACTTATACCTGTTATCATAGAGTTATCTAAAATAGATGAAAATAAAAAGGTTAACTCTATAACAAAGGAAGAGAGAAGAACATTATTAAATCTATTAAAGAATTTAACTTTTACAGTAAAAGGCTTAAGAGATATAGCAGAAGCTATTGTTACTGCTGGAGGGGTTTCAACTAAAGAAATAGACCCTTCAACAATGCAATCAAAGATTGTAGATAATCTTTACTTTGCAGGGGAAGTTATAGATGTAGATGCCTTTACAGGGGGATATAATGTTCAAATAGCCTTATCAACAGGATATTTAGCAGGAAAATCAATTTAATTTTAAAATTATAGTTGCTATAAAGTTAATAAAAATTTTAGTTAGTTTAGTAGAAACTTTATAGTAAACTTAAAGAGAGTATAAATTTTACAATGTTTTTATGAGAAAGGACTTAAGAATTATGAATAAACTAATTACAGTTGCTATTGATGGACCAGCAGGAGCTGGAAAAAGTACTATTGCTAAAATAATAGGAGAAAAATTTAATTTAATGTATATAAACACAGGATCTATGTATAGAGCTGTTACTTTAAAAGCCTTAGAAAATAATATTTCAGCTGAAGAAGTTGATAAATTATTAGTTATGATAGATGGAATGGATATGCATTTTGAAAATGATGAGCTTATATTAAATGGAGAAAATATAAACTCATTAATAACTATGCCTAACATAAGTAAAAATGTTTCAGCTTATGCTTCAATAAGAGAAGTAAGGGAAAGATTAGTTAATCTTATGAGAAAAATGGCCTTAAAATATAGCGTAATAATGGATGGTAGAGACATTGGAACAGTTGTATTAAAAGATGCTAATTTCAAATTTTTCTTAACTGCTAGCCCAGAAGAAAGAGCTGATAGAAGATACAAAGAGCTTATGGGAAAAGGTGTAGAAGTTAATTATGATGAAATATTACAAGATATAATAAAAAGAGATTACCTAGATTCTAATAGAGAAGTAGATCCTCTAAGAAAAGCTGAGGATGCTATTGAAATTGATACTACTGGCATAGGTATAATGGGAGTAGTTGAAAAAATATCTAGCTACATGGAGAAATAATATGGAAAGAAACGTAATTTTAGCTAAGAATGCTGGCTTTTGCTTTGGAGTAAAAAGAGCAGTTGATGAAGCTATAAAATATCAAAAAGAATTTGGAAAGAAAATATATACTTTAGGACCACTTATTCATAACAATGATGTTGTTAATTATTTAGAGGATAATGATATATTTGCAATTGAACTTTCAGATGCTGATTCTTTAAAGAAGGGGGATGTTGTACTTATAAGATCCCACGGGGTTAAAGAAAGTGTAATAAAAGATTTAACAGACAAGGGTTTAATTGTTAAAAATGCAACTTGTCCATATGTAACTAATATTCAACTAAAAGTTAAAAAATGTTATGAACAAGGATATAAGATAATAATTGTTGGGGATGAAAATCACCCAGAAGTTATTGGAATTAATGGCTGGTGTAATGATTCTGCCATAATAACAAATGGGAAAACAGAACTTGAAAATATTCCAGCAAAGGTTTGTGTAGTTTCACAAACTACTGAGAAAAAAGAAACTTGGAACAAGGTTTTAAATGAAATAGTAAGAGCAAGTAAAGAAATAGTTGCTTTTAATACTATTTGTTCAGCTACTGATGTTAGACAAAAAAGTGTACAAGAGCTTTCAAAAGAGGCTGATTTAGTTTTTGTTATAGGTGGAAAGAATAGTTCTAATACAACAAAACTATATGAAATATGCAAAAAGGAATGTCCTAAGAGCTATCATATAGAAAATGTTAAAGAATTAGATGAAAGCCTATTAGAAGATGAAAGTGTTAAAACTATAGGAATCACTGCTGGGGCTTCAACTCCAGATTGGATAATAAATGAAGTGATTTCTAAGATTAAAGAATTATAATTTTTAAATGTAATCCTGCAATTTAATTCATAATTATTTTGTACTACTGGTATTAAACTGGGAATTGTTTTATACTATAAATATATGACGAAGTTTTAGGAGTAGTAGTATGAATATAGTTAGATTTAATTTGTGGGATTATTTTAAATATGCAAGAATTTTAAATTTATCACTAAAAAGGCTATGTACTAATTATTTTGTCAAAGTAACTTATAAAAATGAGGTTTATATGCTTTGGGAAATAGATTATGTAGCAAACTTTGATGCATATATAAAAAAAATTACTAAGATAGGTAGCATGAGAAGTATTCCTGAAGAAAGTGGTGTTTTTTCAGAGTTTAATATAAGTAAATATATATATGAAACTGCAAAAGAAGATGAGGGAATTGATTTAAAAATTTATGGGTTTGAAAAGAGGGCTTCTAATATAATGTTAAAGATAGATATTTCTAATTTTAATAAAAAGAATAATGAAAATTTCACTTTCACCCATTTTGTAAAAGGGAGAGATGAAAGTATTCGTTGTAAGGTACAAAATGAGATCTTTTATGAAGAAAACAGAATTCCACTAAAAACAAAAGATATTGTTTATGAATGTAATAGAAAAGCTTTTTTAGAAGATTTAGCATTTTTTGAATTAAAAGATGATATAATAATTGGTTATGGTCAAATATTGCTTTTAAAGGATAAATACACTATTGCTAACTTTGGAATAATAGAGGAGTTTAGAGGTAAAGGATATGGTGAAGCTTTACTTATACACATATTAAATCAGGCTAAGATAAAAGGATTAGAGGAAGTATATATAAAGGTTAAGTCTGATAACATAAATGCTGTAAATTTATATAAAAAGACTGGCTTTAAAGAAGCTTCTGAAATAAGTATATATGAATTGTTAGGATAAATTATATGTATAAAAATAAATCTTTAATAAAACTTACAAATCTATTCTGAGAAAATTTAGAACTTTTTCTTAAAGGATTTGTAAGTTTTATTATTGAGTTTATAAAAGAGAATCCGTTGGTACATAGGATATCTTAGTTTTGAATACACTATCTGTTAAATGGTTACTATAATAAGCACGATCGCTTATTTCTATGTTAGTTCCTTCTTGATTTGATTGATTTTCTTCTAGTTCTTTTAAATCATACATGGTATTCACCTCCTCTTTACTAGTATTAACAACTTTAGAAAATCTTATTTAGGAGTTAGCAAATATTTTAATATGGACAAATTTAGCTTATTATTATATAATAATTATTATTAATTAAAGAATGGAGTGCTTTTTTATGGAAAATAAAATTAGCTTAGTATATGAAAATGGAGAATTTACTGTCTACATAAATGATGAAGTAGTTACAGTTAATAAATATATGGATAATGCAATAGAGAAATTTACTCAAACAGTGCATAATAACGCTACACCAAAATCAATTAAGTGGGAAAGTATTGAAGAGGATTTAAAAGGAATTGATTTAAAAGATTTAGAGATAAATAGTGAATTTAAAACATTAACTTATAAGGATATGAAGTATTTCTACAGTACAGATAAAATCTTTAATATGCATGGTGGAAGAATGCAACAATTATTAGGAGGATATCAATTATTCTCATTTATAGTTAAGATGATTTCTGAAAAACATTTAGAAGATTATTTAGAAGTTTTAAACTTTTGTGAAGATATCTTAAGATGTAAGGTTACATACAGAACTCCAGGAAGTAACTTTATAGTTGGTAGCCCAGCTTTTAACTATGGATCAGCATCATATGATTTTGCTACTGGAAAAGTCAATAAGGGAGCTTCAATAGAAAAGATGTCTTTTGAAGATTTCAAAAAATATATATTTGATATAATAAAATAACCTTTGGTATTCCAAAGGTTATTTTTTATTTCAACATAATTTTACAATTTGTATATAAAATGATAAAATTATTTAAATAAAAGATGGAGGATTATGTATGAATTATTATTTTAGAAAGTTTTATAATGGGAATCTATTATGATTTTAGATGTATTTATATTCTCTATTATATGTATACCAATAAACATATTTTTAAAAAATAAATTTTATAGTAAGTATTTTAAAAGATATTTTCTAATAGCTTTATTTTTGAATTTTTTAGCTTTATTTTTAGGTTTAATATTCCATAAATATTTAGATGAATTTTTATACTTTATTTTAGTAAACTCCTCATATCTATCAGTAGTCTATAGAGGGAATTTAAAGCTTAATGATAAGTATATATTAAAACATTTAATTAAGGCATTTGTTTTTTTATTATTAGCATTACTTCTTATTTTTATAGTTGCATATTCATTTAAAATAACAATAAAATCAATTTACGGTTATTATCTTATTTTATTATTATATCCTATACAGGCATCATATCATCTATATAAAAATATTATGGAATTATATTACTTAAATCAAAAGTATATAAGAGATGAATATATAGAAGTTTAATAACTCCTTAAGTATATTACTATATAATATACTTAAGGAGAATGTTTATTTTTCAAGGGTTTTTAATGTTTTTATTATGAATTCAGGATCTCCAAATAGAGTAAAACGTGCTTTAGAAGATTCTTTTATATATTCATAAGAAAATTTAGCACCATTTTTAACAGCCTCTTCATCTTCATTTATTATTGTAATTAATTTTTTAGATAATTCTTTTCCTTCTAATATATTTTTACAATGAAGGTCTATTATAGTACAGATTTGTACTTCTTTTTGTGAATCTACATTTTTCCATTCTAAAAAATCAAGTACTTCATTATTTTGGGTAGCTCTTACCTCTTCTTTAGATTTACTGTTATCAAAAAAGTTTTCAATATCCTTCATAGTAAATCTCCATTGCCCACCAATTTTCTTGCCTTCTAATATTCCATCTTTAAGATAGTTTCTAATGGTACGTGAAGTAAGTCTAGTCATATTTGCTATGTCTTCAATAGTATAAAGTTTTTCAAAGTTATTCATATTCATACACCTCTCAATTCCTATATTTTCATTATATTTCATATATTTTCATATTTCAAGTATACAGATGTAAAAATAGGGAATATAAAAAAACTAGAGAAGATAAATTTCTACTCTAGTTTTTTTTGCTTACTTTGTTTTAAGTAATTTATGAAAATAAATATAAACTTAAAACAGAGCCTTTTAAAATTCTTGATACTCACGTGGAATATCTCCTATAAATTCTCTATCAGTTAGGACAATATACCAGAATGTTAAGAATGCTATAAAAGAAAATATGATTCCTAATATAGTCATAAATAGTCCAAATCCAAAATTTCTAAGTATTCTATAAAATACAATTACAAAAAGTATAAATCTAGCAACTGGTATTAAATAAATTATAAAATATAAGTATGATAATCCTGCTAAATGTAACATCTGAAATTCTCCAAGTACAGGAAATAACATCATCCACGAATGTTTTAAGTTAGCTTTCTTAGCCATAACATAACTTGGGTAGATTCTTATTAAGTAGAATATAAATGCAATTAAAATGCTCATATTGCTTGAATCGTATAATTCTTGAAAATACATAATAGTTTCCCTCCTTTGTTTTAATTATATCATAAAGTTTATAAAAAATTTAAAAACAGCTAATAATAAGAAGGTATTAATTATATGAAAAAAGGGCTTATTAGATAAACATATTTTAAGTTATATAGCTACTAAGCAATAAAATTATAAGTATTTATTTAAGTTACTTTAAATTGATAAAAATAAAAAAATACTATATGTTTAATAAAAAATTTTATTTATTAATGTATATATAATAAAAAAATCAAAGTAAATCTCCTTTTTAGCATACATATATGCATTAAGCTCAAATTGACAATAAATGTTTGTAGGTATACTCTAAAAACATAATTTAAAAAATTTTTGAGGAGATGATTTAGGTGTGCACTCACATACATATTTCTAGTGTTAACAATAATCTTTATTGGGGAAGAACTTTAGATACATCATTTAATCCATTTGAGGTTGGTTCTAAAATAACAATCGTTCCTAGAAACTTTACTTTAGAAACTCAAAGTAAACCTTGGAAAACTAAATACGCCTTTTTAGGTATAAATTTATGTGGATCTACTCTGTTTTTTGATGGAGTTAATGAAAAGGGGCTTGCTGGAGGTCTTTTATTTTTAAAGGCATGTACATGGGATAAGAAAGAAAATATAGAAAAGCAAGGACTTATAGCCATTAATAGTGGAGAAATAGTTACTTGGATTTTAAGCAATTTTGAAAGTGTTAGTGATATAAAAAATAACATATCAAAAGTTGTAGTAACATCTGATGATATACCATCATTAGGAGAGCTTGGAAAAGGAAACCCTATTACCGCACATTATACTTTCACAGATAAAATGGGAGAATCAGTTGTATTAGAACCAACAAACCATGGACATTTTCGTGTTTTTGATAATACTGTAGGGGTAATGGCTAATGATCCAACATTTGATTGGCACATGACTAATTTGGCAAATTATATTCAAGTTCAAGGATTTAATAAGCAACAAAATAATTTAAATAGTAAAACAGTTATTACACCAATTTCAAATGGTACAGGTATGCTTGGATTACCTGGAGATTATACTTCACCATCAAGGTTTGTACGTGTAGCATATTTAAGAAATCTTATAGGAGACATTACTGACGAAGAAGCTCCAGCACGTTTATTTAGTATTTTAAATTCTGTTTGGGTTCCAAAGGATGTTGAACGTTTTTGTGAAGATAAAAAAGACTCAGATTTTTCAAGTTATATGTGTGCATATGATCAAAACTTAGGTAAGTTATATTTACGTGTTTTCAATCATATAGATACAATGGAATTCTCTTTAGAAAATGTTAAAGAAGATGAATTAGTAACTTATTCAGTTTAATAAATAATTTTTACATAGCAATAAAAAGTCTTAGAAATAAGACTTTTTTTATTTTAAATTCAGTTTATTGTTAGAAGTAATTTAATCTTTTTGATTTATATAACAAGATTTAAAAAATCTATCTTTTAATAAAAATAAATTTTATGCTATAATACAACAGATAACAATTTAAATTGGAGGAAATGACATGACATTAGAAAATAACATGGATAAAAAACTCTTCTGTATTTCTACATACGGATGCCAAATGAATGAAGAAGATTCAGAAAAATTATCAGGGATGTTAAAATCTCAAGGATATGAAAGAACTGAAAATAAAGAAGAGGCTTCTATTATAATCTTTAATACATGTTGTGTAAGAGAAAATGCTGAAAATAAGGTTTTCGGTAATCTTGGACAACTTAAGCAATTAAAAAAGAAAAATCCTAACTTAGTAATAGCAATTTGTGGATGTATGATGCAACAAGTAGGTATGGCAGACAAAGTCTTAAAAACTTTCCCTTATGTTGACATAATATTTGGAACACATAATGCCCATAAATTCCCTGAATACCTACATAGAGTACTTCAAGAAGGTGTTCAAGTTAAGGAAATATTAAACAAAGAAGAGGGAATCGTTGAAGGATTACCTATAGATAGAAAGAGTGATGTTAAAGCATTCGTTACTATCATGTATGGATGTAACAATTTCTGTACATACTGTATAGTTCCTTACGTTAGAGGAAGAGAAAGAAGTAGAAAATCTGAGGATATCATAAAAGAAATAGAAGAATTAGTATCTCAAGGATATAAAGAAATAACTTTATTAGGACAAAACGTAAACTCATACGGAAAAGGATTAGAAGAAGATATAGATTTTGCTGGTCTTTTAAGAAAAGTTAATGAAGTTAAAGGGTTAGAGAGAGTTAGATTTATGACTTCTCATCCTAAGGATTTAAGTGATGATGTTATCATGGCTATAAAAGAATGTGATAAGCTTTGTGAGCAAGTTCACTTACCAGTTCAAAGTGGATCATCAAGAATATTAAAAGAGATGAATAGACATTATGACAGAGAGTACTACTTAGATTTAGTTAAGAAAATAAAATCAGAAATACCAGATGTTACTTTAACAACTGATATAATCATTGGGTTCCCAGGAGAAACTGAAGAGGATTTCTTAGATACATTAAGTCTTTGTGAAGAAGTTGGATATGATTCAGCATTTACATTTATCTATTCAAGAAGAAATCATACTCCTGCTGACAAAATGGAAAATCAAATTCCAGATGACATAAAGCATGATAGATTTAATAGATTAGTTGAAGCTATAAACAAAAAGGTTGTAATAAAAAATAAAGAATATGAAGGTAAGGTAGTTGAAGTTCTTGTTGAAGGACCAAGTAAGAATGATGAAACTAAATTAACTGGAAGAACTAGAAATGGTAAATTAGTTAACTTTGCTGGTGATGAAAAACTAGTAGGTGAATTAGTTAACTTAAAAATAGTTAGAGCACAACCATTCTCATTAATTGGTGAAATAGTAGAATAATTTAAAAGTGGGATGTATCAATAGGATTTTTGATACATCCCACTTAATTTTTATAAATTTGCAAGTAATCTTTCTTATTTAATTAGGGTGTATTTTTATTTTATCTTATCTAGTAATATCTTTTTTAAATTTAAAAAAAGGTTTCCTAGGCAATATTTTCTCATAAAAATCTAGCTTTTAATAAATTAATATAACTTATTTGGGGATAATATAGTTTGAAATAGTGAAATTATTCTTTATTGCGAATTATATTTATAATTTGTTTAATTAAAGTTCGTTACTGTGAAATTGTTTTTCTGTTGAATTTTTCTGTGAAACTTTTCTTGCAACTTTAAAATGCAAGTAGTTTTTTAAAAAAATTGCATTTTTATTTTAGAAACACTTGATTTTAATAAATTGTTGCAATATAATTAACTTATAAATTTCATTTTTTTAAAACGAAAAGGGGGACTTATTATGAAGATACCTTGTTCCATGATGACTCAACATCCGGATAATGTAGAAACTTATATTTCAATACAACAAGAACCAGCAGAAGCGATAAAAGGATTAACACCACAAGATAAAGGTGGTTTAGGAATAGAAGAAGTTATGATAGATTTTGAAGGAAAGTTAACACCTTACCATCAAACATCACAAATAGCATTAGGATTAATTTCAAATGGTATAATTCCAGGAAAAGACGTTAGAGTAACTCCTAGAATACCTAATGCAAATAAAGAATCAGTATTTAGACAACTTATGAGTATAATGTCTATAATTGAAACAAATGTTCAATCAAAAGAATTAACTGGAACTCCAGCAATCTCAGAGGTTGTTGTTCCTATGATTGAAACTGGTAAAGAAATTTCAGAGTTTCAAGATAGAGTTAACTCAGTAGTTGATATGGGGAATAAAAACTACAAAACTAAATTAGATTTAAATAGTGTTAGAATAATACCTCTAGTTGAGGATGTACCTGCACTAGCAAACATAGATAGAATATTAGATGAACATTACGAAATAGAAAAGAGTAAAGGACATATTTTAAAAGATCTTAGAATAATGATAGCAAGATCTGATACTGCTATGTCTTATGGATTAATTTCAGGAGTTTTATCAGTTCTTATGGCAGTTGATGGAGCTTATAAATGGGGAGAAAAACATGGAGTAACTATAAGCCCAATCTTAGGTTGTGGATCACTTCCATTTAGAGGACATTTCTCAGAAGAAAACATAGATGAAATCCTTGCTACATATAGTGGAATTAAAACTTTCACATTTCAATCTGCTTTAAGATATGATCATGGTGAAGAAGCAACTAAACATGCAGTTAGAGAATTGAAAGAAAAAATTGCACAATCAAAACCTAGAAACTTTAGTGAAGAAGATAAAGATTTAATGAAAGAATTCATAGGAATCTGTTCAAAACATTATCTTCAAACATTCTTAAAGGTAATAGATACAGTTTCATTTGTATCTGACTTTATTCCTAAAAATAGAGATAGATTAACAAAAGCTAAAACTGGATTAGAATATAATAGAGAAGTAGCAAACTTAGACAACGTAGCGGATTTAGTTAAGGATGAAGTATTAAAACAAGAAATTCTTAGCATAGATAACTCAAAAGAATATGCAGTTCCAAGAGCTATATCATTTACTGGAGCTATGTACACATTAGGAATGCCACCTGAACTTATGGGAATGGGTAGAGCATTAAATGAAATAAAAACTAAGTATGGTCAAGAAGGTATAGATAAACTTTTAGAAATATACCCAATCTTAAGAAAAGACTTAGCATTTGCCGCTAGATTTGCAAATGGGGGAGTTTCTAAGAAGATAATAGATGAAGAGGCTAGACAAGAATATAAAGAAGACATGAAATATGTAAATGAAATTCTTAACCTTGGATTAGATTATGACTTCTTAAACGAAAATGAATTCTATCATACTTTACTTAAAACTACAAAACCAATAATAATGCACTTAATGGGACTTGAGGAAAATGTAATGCGTAACAGCACAGAAGAACTTAAAATCCTAAATGAGTGGATAGTAAGAATGGGTAAAGTAAGAGGAAGTATAGGCTAAAATATATTTGGTATAAATTAGATATATGGTAATTGTTCCTTATTTACTTAGAAAAAAAGATCTATAAACATAAATTTAGACCAATAAATATGTTTGAAAAAGATACAAAAACATCTTTTGTTAATTGTAATTAAATTAACAGGAGGTGTTTTTTTGTTATGGCAAGAATTCTTACAAAGAATAAAAAAGAGTTATTAGATATATTAGATATTTTTTTGACAGATTGTAAATATAGAGATCTTAGAAGAGCGAGTATAAGACTATATGAAAGAAGCTTAAAGTTACTATTTAAGTTCCTTGAAGATGACTATAACATAATTTACGTGGAAGATGTAAAAGAGGAACATATAAGAAACTATATAAAGTTTACCAAAGAACGTGGTAAATATAGCTACGTATCTAATGATAATATTCTAAATTCAAATTCTCCACAAAACAGGGGAGATTTTGGACAACCAATTTCTTTATGCACTTTAGATAGTTATGTAGGTACTATAAAGAGGTTTTTTAAGTGGTGTTTGGATAATAAATATTTAAAACAAAATCCCACTAACAAAATAAAAAGGATTAAATTTAGTAGAAATCCCAAGCAAGAAGTAACATTGGTAAAAAAATAAGAGTCACTCTCACCTGACTCTTATTACAACTTAATATTGTTAAATAAAACTTTGCATATCCTCATATTAGGATATACCAATCACTTAATTAGTATTATTTCAAAAAAAGTTAGTATTTGCAAGGCTTTATTTCCTATACCCAAAATTAAGTATAGGTTAAGTCTTTCTTGCACTACGAGGACTATAAAAAAAAGAGTGGTCAGTTGAGCCGCTGCAATAAAATCAATAGTATATTATACTAGCTATATTTTACACTTATTGATATAGCTAGAGCCATGGTTATAATATACGCTTGGGTGTGTGTCTACCAATATCCAAAAACAAAAGGCACGGTGATAGTTTGGCACTCTAAAGAGTGGGGAAACTGTATCAGAAGTTATAGGACAATCTTTATAACGTTTGATGATACTTAACTAATAAGGGCAACTGAAACGATGCGAAAAAGAAGATAATAAGTTGAGAGTTCCTTATGACTTCATAATTTTAATTTTTTTATGTTGTTCATAGGGAATAACTCTGCCTTCACTCAGCTTCCCTAAAGATGTATAAGACTTTGGCATTTAAAAGTCAAGTGTATCGCTAATAAAATATTCGATTTAATTAAAGTGGGTAATAATGGTATAATAGTAAAGAAAGAGTGATATAAGGTGGAATTAGATAAGTTCTTAAATAATTTTTTAGAAAATATTATTGATGATGAATATTCAAATAAAGTGATTAAACTTATAAAAGAAGGAATGAAACAAAATGATTTAGATTTTGACTCAGCTAAAGTTGAATGTCAAGTTTTAACAGATGGTAATAATTATGATCCAAGAGTAGCAATAAGTTCTGAAGCTTATAATGATGGTGAGATAGTATTTTTAGATTATAATGTAGATAGTTTAGATAAATAACAGGAGTTAAATATGAATAGTAGAAAAATTAAGAAAAACATTAAAAAAACAATAGATAATACTCAAGAATATATAGGCGAGGGAATTGCTTTTACTGTTAATATGGTACTATCAGATCCAACAGGTATATCTGGTACAGTAGCTAAAACCGTTTATGGTAAAAGTATACAAGCATTAGCAGATAAAATAGATCCTTGTCAATTAACTGAATGGGAAAAGAAAAGGGTTGAAAATTGTATGGTTAGTTCTATAGAAAGAATAGCTGAACGTATAAATAATGGAGATGAATTAAGAAAAGATGATTTCTTTAAAGAGAAACCTAATGGGAAAACAGATGCTGAGGAAGTTTTTGAATCGATAGTAGTGGCTAGTCAGAGAGAATCACAAGAAATGAAACAAATTTTTTATGGAAATATGTTGGCTAATATTGGATTTGTTGATTATTTGGATGCCGACGAGTTTAATTTTTTGTTAAAAGTATTTGAAAAATTAACTTATAGACAATGTTTAATATTAGCTGTATTTTACATGAATTATATTCAAAAGGTTAATAATATAGCAACAGTATTTAAAGGGTATAATCCTATACAAGGCGAAAATATAAAAAGTAAACAATGGATTTTTTATCAAGAAATTTTAGATTTATATCAAAAATCATTATTATTTGATGGGAAAATATTATTTAATATAACTCAATTAATTCCAAGCGATATATATACTTATGGATTAGGCGAACAAATCGTATTATTAGCTGGATTAGATAAAATTGTTGAAAATAAAAATTTAACCACAAAACATTTAGAGGATTTTAAAACTATATTAGAAATTGTTGCTGATAATAAATATGCTAATATTTTTATAAAAAACAATTCAATATTTATAGAAGATAAAAGAAGTTTTAAATAAAAACAAGAATTTAAGTTAAAGTAGAAGGAATAGAGTTAATAGAAAACAACTTAACAATTTAATTAAAAATACTAACTTATGGGATTAATTTTAAAAATAATTATATAAATTTAGAAGGAAAGGCTATACTTAAATTAGATTATATACCATATTTAATACCACATAGTTGTTGTTTAATGTATATATTATCTATAAATTAGTTGATATAGATATCTAACTTCTAATAATAATTTTTATATTTTCACAGTAAAGAGCTACATGTTTATGTAGTTTTTTTATTTTATGTAAATTCACTAAATAAACTTACATATAAATGCAAAATAAGAGTTTAAAAATAGTTGAGGCGATAAATTGTAACAAAGTGACTCAATATTAAAATATAGCCAATTTTTTGATATTAGAATGCGACTTATAGATGATATGATACTTGAAGATTTAATTAGTACAAACATAATGCAAAGAGGAGTGGGAAATGTTAATCCTATGAAAATGGCAAAATGTATTACTGAACTTGAAAGAATTAAAGGTATTAGACAAGGAGAATTTAGAGGAAATCAATATACAAAAAATCAAAATAAGAAATATAATCAATCAGACATGGCTGAGGAATTAGGAATCACTAGACAACAACTTCAAGATTAAAAAAAACTTTTAAATCTTATTCCTGAACTTCAGCAAATAGTTGAAAATGGATCAATGGAGGCTACGGTAAGCTATAAGATATGGGCTAGAATGCCACAGTAAGAACAAGAAAAGTTTTTAATGATATTTTTTGGTAGTGAGAAAATAAAAACTATTAAAGAGAATTTAATCCCTAATAAGATCAGTTAAATATAATTCTAATAACTCTAATTGTTTAGCATCTAAATCAGAATTAGTAATAGTATTAATAATATTATCTAATTCATTAAGAGTAACCCCTAAAGCATTAGATAAGGCTATAGTAGTATCTAAGCTAGGATTATATTTATTATGTTCTATATCAGATAAATAGCTTCTACTTAGTCCAGTAGCTTTAGCTAAATCTTGTTGAGTTATTTTAGGATCTTTAGCTTTTCTTATTCTTTGTAAATTAGTACCTATTTTCATATTTATCACCTTAATTTAGATATTATAGAAAAGAAAGTATAACTTCAATTAACTTTACAAAATATACATAATTTGTTAATATTAAAAGTGAACTTTTAACAGGTTATGGAGTGTGGTAAGTATGGAGAGAAGTACGAAGAATAAGAAAAAGTTAACAATTATAATTAGTATATTAACTATAATATTGATAGTAGGCGGAATTATAATATTTAATACATCTTTAGGATATAAGTTGAAAGTTAGTTATCTTTTAAGTTATAAAAAAAATCATACAGCAGAAGAAACTCATCAACTATTAGATAGAATGTTCGATATTAATAGTAAGAATAACGATGAAGTATATAATATTGTTTTTGCAGACGAAATTCAGGCTACGAAAAAAGCTTTAGCAGAATTTAAAGAAAAAGAAGATGAATCAAAAATAAATTCTATTAGTAATATAACAATAGAAGATGCTAGACAAATACCTAATTCAAATGAAATTGAATTTAAAATAAACAATCAAACCCATAAGAATATAGGATATATAGAGTTATTAGTTAATTTTTATGATGGTAACAATAACATTATATCTAATGAGTGGACTAATGAATTAAATATACCTGTTGATACTAGAAGACTAAAACAAACATATGTAACTTTTCCTGATGGGACAAAAGGTTTTAATGTTACGGTATCTAAAGTGAATTTTGAAAATTAAATAAAGCAATAATAGAGTCTATATATTTTAGGTACTTTTATTACGGATAAATTTTATAAATATTATTTATAACAAGGAGGAAATATATTATGAATCCACTATTAAAAGAATGCTTACAACAAATACAAAATTTAAACTCTGAAGAAGTATTTCTAGTTAAGGATCTATTTAGAGGTTATGAATGGAATAGAATAGATAGAACAGCTAGATTAAATTTAGGAATACTATTTAAAAACGAAGTATTACAAAGACCAGAATTAGGAATAGAAATGCTAGATAAAACAAGTAGTAATCAACAAAAGTATAGAAAAAAATAATAAATAATAAGCAATAGGGAGTATGTCACATAGATATGCTCTTTTATTGTGAAAAAAAATAAATGCTTATAAACTAGGTTAAAATAATTTTAATAGTAGGTATATTTTTTGTATTTTAAAGAAAAATATTAATTAGAAAGGAGTGTTTAAAATGGAATTAAAAAAAATACAAAAGATATATGAAAATCTTCCAGATGATAGTACGGAAGAAGATGTTAAGATTCACGTAATAGTAGATATGCTGCAAATTTTAGGGTACAAAAAAGAATGGATGAAGTTTGAAGCTAGAGAAAAGGATCGTAAAGGTGTAACTGATATATTAATTAATTTACCTAAAGGGGAAAAAATTATTGTTGAAGTGAAATCTAAAAAATCTATATTAAATGATGAGTCTAAAGGGCAGCTTCTAAATTATTTAACTAATAAAGATTCTAGATTAGGAATATTAACCAATGGAAATCAATTTTTACTAGTAGACAATACAATTAAAGTAACTAGAAATATAGATAAATATTTCTTAGAAGTAAGTTTAGATAATAACTGTAAAATGAATTTAACTTTATTTAATTTTTTTAGTTATAAATATATTTTTGATTTAAAAACAACGCAATATTTTGAACTTTACAAAAGTTATGCTGTAAATAAATTTATTGATAGAAAATCAATAATAGAAAGTCAGTATAGAAGTGCTTGCTATATATTTTTCAGTAACATTGCTAATAAAGAATATAGCACACTTGAATTAAGTTTAAATAATTTTGAAAATATGGTATTAAAAAATAATTGGTCTAAAGAAACTATAAAAAACAAATATAGATATATAAGGTCATTTCTTGATTATTTAGAAAGAGAAAAATATATTGAAAAAAATAGATTTGATTTATATGGATTGAAAAAGATAATAGAAAAGGTAGAAAATAAAGACTTAAAAAGTAATATAAAAGTAGATAGTTATGTTATAAATAAAATGAAAAATTATTATGTGGGAATAGATAGTAAAAATGAAGTAATAACATTATTGTTTTTATATACATTAAATTATGAATTAATAATTAATTTGAAAAGAGATGATTATTCTGACGGATTTATAAAATATAATGGTAGAAAAATTAAATTACCAAACTATATAAATGATGCTATAAAAAAACATTTAGAATATTTAAAAAAGAAAAAGATTAAAAGTAATTATTTATTAAATAATAGATATGGAGGAAAGTATAAAAAGATAACTGAAGAAACTATAAGAAGAGCTGTAAAGGGGATTTTCCAAAATGATAAAGATATTAATAGAAATATATTTCAAAGTTATTTTATAAATGATATGTACAAAAAGAATTTACCAATAGAAATTATAGCAAAATGGCTTGAGCTTGATATTGCAACGGTTTATAAATATATAGATGTAAAATTATTAAAACGCAATATAGATAAACATTTTAAAGATATTATTAATAAACATACTTATGTAATTTAAATAATGGAGAGTATATCTATGGGTATGCTCTTTTCTTATGCCTAAAAATAAGTTCATTGTAATAAAACTAGATACTTCGGAAATCATAATTAAGCTTTCATATAAGTACAATAGTATTGAACTATATATAACACATGTTGTAGCTATATTTTATGATGTTAAAGTTTTAGCAAATAAACAAAATAATAAACAATATGCATTGTTAAAAACATGTATATCGTTATAAACTTTACATAATATACATAACTTGTTAATATTAAATTGAGATTTTAATATAACGGGGAGAATTAAATGAAAACAAACGCTATTAACTTATTTAACTTTGTGCTTTTTATATCTTTTTCATGTATTTTTATAAAGAATTGGTTTATTTATAAAAGATTATTTTCTAATGAATCCTATTATATTAATCCAAGCACAAAAAAAGATATACAAAAGCTTACATTATTTAAATTTTTATCTGTAATTATACAGTTAACAGTAGTTGCAACTTTACAATTAATATTATTTTTTTATACAAACAAAATTAATTTTTTTAATATAGCAGCTTTATATTTTTTAATATATGCTTTTAATTTATCTATCTCTATAAATAACGATTATATTTATAGGAATTTTAAATTAATAAAAAAGTCTGACATAGATTATTTTAATTTAGATTATAAAAATAATATTGTTAAGATATATTTAAAAGGTAAAAAGAAACCAATTATAATAGCATTTAAAAAAGATTTATCTAATTTTGCAAAGCTTTTAAATAAATTAGGATATAAAGAACTTTTGACTAGGAAAAATTTTTAATACTACTTTATAATAAAAGTTTCAGTGTTATTAACTTTAAATAAAGAAAATATATTATTTTAATTACAAGAAACAGTTAAAAACCAGTTGATTTCCATAAAAATAGTTTACATAATATACATAATTTGTTAATATTAAATTATAAAGTATTATGGGAGGGATTATTTATGAATAAAAAATTTCTGTCAATAACAACAAATGGTAAAAGTTTAATTTTTTATAAAAAGACTTGAAAGTTAAGGCTAAATTAAAACTTTAAAAAAGTGCTAATTTAAAACTAAATTTCTTAAGTATTATTTATTGAGTATTATTAATAAGAAAGCTCTATGCAAAATTTAAAAAGTATAGGCTTAGATTATTCAAGACTGCGAGATATGGTAATTGATGAATTAAAGGATTAATGCAATAGAAATCATCAAAATACTAAATTTAAAAGATGTGTTGAGTAATGGATTTAAACAAATTAAAGCAAAATAATATAAGAGAGATGGAAGTAGAAGAATGTAAAAAGGAAATAGATAGAACAGTTAGAGAGTTACTATCTATTAAAGAAAAGTTTTATAATACACAAAACAAAGTAATTGCAAATGAAAATAGAAAGATTGATGAATTTTTAACTGAAGAATTAGGATTTGTAAAAGATATTAAAGAAAATTTTGTTGATTACAGATTAGAAAATGAAGAAGTAGGAAAAATAAGAATTGAGGTTTGTAACAATTATCTTAAAATACAGGGTAAAGAGTACAGATTTTGGTTGGATACAGACTTTAATTTATGCAAGTTAAATTGGGCTATTAAAGAAGATTTTGGTTATGAGCATTTAGATAGAGGATATAAAATTCAAGGTAGAGAGAATTGGAATAAAGAATTAAAAGAATTAATGAAGGTTAAAAAAGTTTATGAGGACACTGATTTTGAACTTATGAAACTAGAAGGAGATATCTTTTATTTTGTTATAGAAGATAAAGAAAATTATAGAAAAATAAAAGCAAAATCCTTAGTAGACTTTATAAAAGAACAGTTAGAAGAACTTTAATTATATAGTAATTTAAAGAGTATCCAAGAGTAGATACTCTTTTTTATATTTAAAAAGAGTAATATTAAATGTTATAATATTTCTATGTAAACAGTATACGGGGGTAAGAGGTAATGGGGTTATTTAGTAAAAATAAAGAAAGAAAAGGTTATACTTCTATTGATTCCTATTTAAAAGAAAATAACTTAGATAATGATATTAAATCTGTGACAAATGTTAATATATTTTTTATGGATGGAGAAGATGAGGATTTTTATTTAGAAGATCATATGCTTTTAAAATTTAAAAACTTCATAGAAAATCCAGAGAAAGATTTTTTAGTATTGAAATATTATTCCTCATTATATAGTGATGGCTTTAGCCTTGAAGAAATTACTTTAATGAGACATGGAATATGTAGATTTAGAATTGATAGTGAAAAGGAAAATATACTTGTATCAGATTCATAAAAAATTAACTTTAGTAAAAAGGGGCAATTTTGAAAAAGAGATTTTATTCAACTTAAGAAATAGAATCTCTTTGATTTTAAAATTATGATTCAAATTAAAAGTAAAGATTTATTTGGAAATAATTGTGATTTTTTTATTTATAAATTATTAAGTATGTGAAAATTTTAAATATTTATTATTTATATTTTTTTAAAAATACCTTATAATTTAAGTGATTATTCTATAATTCAATTTAAATATTAACAAATTAACAAAAATTTACCTGTAAGGTGTTGAAATTGATTCTCAAAAACTTTACAATGTGATGAAAATGTGTTAAATTTAGATTGATAAAGATTTTCAATTAAGAAAGAGGGGGTAGACCATATGTTTAAACAATGGGAAGGCTTTAAAGAAGGAGTATGGCAAAATGGAATAGATGTTAGAAACTTCATACAAAAGAACTATACTGCATATGAGGGAGACAAGAGTTTCTTAGAAGGAACAACAAAAAGAACTGATGCAGTTTTAGAAAAAGCTCAAAAGTTAATTATAGAAGAAATAGAAAAAGGCATTATAGATGTTGCTACAGATAGAGTATCTGGAATAGACAATTATGAGCCTGGATATTTAGATAAAGATAACGAAGTTATCGTTGGTTTCCAAACAGATGCACCACTTAAAAGAATAGTTAATCCTTTCGGTGGAATGAGAATGGTTGAAAGTTCTTTAAAAGAATACGGCTATGAATTAGATAGCAGTATAAGAGAACATTTCAATGCTTATAGAAAAACTCATAACCAAGGTGTATTCGATGCATACTCAGCTGAAACAAGAGCTGCAAGATCTGCGGGTCTTTTAACTGGTCTTCCAGATGCTTATGGTAGAGGAAGAATTATAGGTGACTATAGAAGAATTGTCCTTTACGGTATAGATTATCTAATAGAAGAAAAGAAAAAAGATTATGCTAATATATCATTTGAAAGCGAAGGCTCAGTAGAAGAATATATTCAATTAAGAGAGAATGTTTCAGAGCAAATAAGAGCTTTAGAAGCAATAAAGTCAATGGCTGCAAGATATGGCTTTGATATATCTAAACCAGCTGCAAACGCTAAGGAAGCAGTTCAATTCTTATACTTTGGATACTTAGCTGCAGTTAAAGAAAATAATGGGGCAGCAATGTCTTTAGGAAGAACTTCTACTTTCTTAGATATTTTCATAGAAAGAGATCTTAAGGCAGGAACTTTAACTGAGTTAGAAGCTCAAGAATTAATAGATCAATTTATAATAAAATTAAGATTAGTTAGACACTTAAGAACTCCTGAGTATAATGATTTATTTGCTGGAGACCCAACTTGGGTAACAGAAGGTATTGGTGGTATGGGTGTAAATGGTAAACCATTAGTAACTAAAAACTCATTTAGATATCTTCAAACTTTAATAAACTTAGGACCTGCTCCAGAACCAAATATGACTGTTTTATGGTCAGATAGATTACCCGAAGGATTCAAAAAATTCTGTGCTGAGGTATCAATTAAAACTGACTCAATTCAATATGAAAATGATGAGTTAATGAGACCTATATACGGAGATGATTACTCAATAGCTTGTTGTGTATCAGCAATGCAAATTGGTAAGCAAATGCAATTCTTCGGAGCTAGAACTAACTTAGCTAAAGCTTTACTTTACACTATAAATGGTGGTATTGATGAAAAATCAGGTAAAGTTGTTATTAAAGGTTTAGAGCCAATAACAGACGAAGTTTTAGATTATGATAAATTAAGAGCTAACTATGATAAAGTTTTAGAGTACGTTGCTAAGCTTTATGTAGATACAATGAATGTTATCCACTACATGCATGATAAATATGCTTATGAAGCTGGACAAATGGCTTTACATGATACTCATGTAGGAAGATTAATGGCATTTGGTATAGCTGGTTTATCAGTTGTAGCTGACTCATTAAGCGCAGTTAAATTCGCTAAAGTTAAGCCTGTAAGAGAAAATGGAATAGCTGTAGACTTTGAAATAGAAGGTGACTTCCCTAAATACGGAAATGATGATGATAGAGTTGACGATTTAGCTGTAGAAATAGTTAGAAAGTTCTCAAGTGAGCTTAAGAAACATCCATTATATAGAGGTGCTAAGCACACATTATCAATCCTAACTATTACTTCAAACGTAGTTTATGGTAAGAAAACAGGTTCAACTCCAGATGGAAGAAAAGCTGGTGAAGCATTTGCTCCAGGAGCTAACCCAATGCATGGAAGAGATAACAGTGGAGCTTTAGCTAGCTTAAACTCAGTTGCTAAAATTCCATACTGTGAAGTTTGTGAAGATGGTGTATCAAACACATTCTCAATTGTTCCAGATGCTTTAGGAAAAGAAGAAGATTCTAGAATAGATAACTTAGTTGCTATTATGGATGGTTACTTCAAACAAGGAGCTCACCATCTAAATGTTAATGTATTTAACAGAGAAACTTTAATGGACGCTATGGAGCATCCTGAAAAGTATCCAACATTAACAATCAGAGTATCAGGTTATGCTGTTAATTTCAATAGATTAACTAGAAATCAACAATTAGAGGTTATAAGCAGAACATTCCACGATTCTCTATAATCTTATATAATAAGAGTGTATAAGGTGAAGGCTTTATACACTCTTTTTTGAAATGTTTACCGTAAGGAGGGACAGCATTATGGTTAAAGGAAGAATTCATTCATTAGAAACTATGGGCTTAGTAGATGGACCTGGTATAAGATTTGTAGTTTTTATGCAAGGCTGTGGAATAAGATGTGCTTTTTGTCATAATCCAGATACTTGGTGTAAAGATAAGGGGACTGAATATACTCCAGAGGAGCTTGTAAATAAGATAAAAAGATTTAAAACATATTTTAATGCATCAGGTGGTGGTGTTACTTTCTCAGGTGGAGAGCCTCTTCTTCAACCAGAATTTTTATTAGAATGTTTAAAATTATGTAAGAAGGAAGGAATACATACCACATTAGATACTGCAGGTGTGGGATTAGGAAATTACGAAGAAATTCTTGAATATGTTGACCTTATATTATTTGATGTAAAGGAAACTGATCCTGAAAAATATAAAAATTTAGTAAGAGTTCCAATAGATAAATCCTTAGAGTTTCTAAAGGTAGCTCAGTCCATGAATAAAAAAATGTGGATAAGACATGTTGTAGTTCCTGGATATACAGATAATAAAGAAGATTTAATGAGAATTAAGAATTTTGTAGATGGTCTTAATAATATAGAAAAGGTTGAACTTTTACCTTATCATGTTTTAGGTGTAAATAAATATGAAGGGCTTAATATTCCATATAGATTAGAGGGAGTTCCACCTTTAGATAAAAAGTGGTTAAAAGAACTTGAAAAAGAAATATTTAATTAATATAATTATTTAGATAAAAACTAAAGTCTAATTTTAGGCTTTAGTTTTTTCTTACATAAAAAATATGTTAGAATAATTAGTATGACATAATTAACATTTTAAAAAAATCAAAGTATATTTTATTAACTTTTTAAAGAAAAGTTTTTAGGCTTTAGTAATTAAATAAAAAGAATTTATATTTAAAAGTTATAATAGTTATTGATTATGATATTTTAGAAAATGTTATAAGGTTTTAGCATATAGAAATGATGGAGGTACTAAAATGAAGCTGACTCCGATGATGAGGCAATATTTTGAGATAAAGGAAAATTATAAGGATTGTATTCTATTTTTTAGACTTGGAGACTTCTATGAGATGTTCTTTGAGGATGCAGAAACAGCTGCAAGGGAATTAGAATTAGTTCTTACTGGAAGAGATTGTGGCTTAGAAAAAAGAGCACCTATGTGTGGAATTCCGTTTCATGCATCTAATTCATATATAGGAAGATTAGTAGCTAAGGGGTATAAGGTTGCTATTTGTGAACAAGTTGAAGATCCTAAATTTGCTAAAGGAATTGTTAAAAGAGATGTTATAAAGGTTATAACTCCTGGAACATATACAGATTCTTCTTTTGTTGAGGAAACAAAAAATAATTATATAATGACTATTTATGCAGACTTAGAGAGAAATAGATGTTCACTAGCTATAACAGATATTTCTACTGGAGATTTCTTAGCTACAGAGGGAGAATTAGAAAAGGGAGTTATTTTAGATGAAATATCTAAGTTTAATCCTAAAGAAATAATACTTTTAGATTCTTTAGATCAAGAGCTTATAAAAGATATAACATTAACTACTCCAGCTTTAATAAGTAGAAAGCCTATAGAATATTTTGAGGAAAACTTTGAGGAAGTATTAAATAATCAATTTGGAGAAAAATCAAACTCTCTAAGTTTAATGGTTAAGAAATCAAGTAATGCTTTAGTTAAATACATACTAGACACTCAAAAAATAAGCTTAACCAATATAAATGATATAGAAGTATATAGTTTGGTTGACTTTATGACTATAGATTTAAGTTCTAGAAGAAATTTAGAGCTTACAGAGAATCTAAGAGAAAAAAGTAAGAAGGGTTCTCTTCTTTGGGTATTAGATAAGACAGAAACTTCTATGGGAAGTAGAATGCTTAGAAGATGGATTGAAGAACCTCTTGTTAATAAGGAAAAGATAACTTTAAGATTAAATGCTGTAGAAGAATTATTTAATGATCTTTCTTTAAATGACTCTCTTAAGGAAGCTTTACATGATATTTATGATATAGAGAGAATATTAGGGAAAATTTCAAATAAAAATGCTAATGCTAAGGATTTAATAGCATTAAAAACATCTATAGGTAAAATTCCTAATGTAAAAGGAATTATAGAAAATTGCACTTCAAGTCTTCTAAAGAATTATCACCATAATTTAGATGACTTAAGAGATATTTATGATCTTTTAGAAAAATCTATAAAAGAAGATCCATCCCTAACATTAAAAGATGGTGATTTAATAAAAGATGGATTTAATGGTGAAATAGATGAATTAAGACTTGCTAAGACTAACGGTAAGGATTGGATATCTAGCTTAGAAAATAGAGAAAGAGAGTTTACTGGCATAAAATCTTTAAAGGTAGGATTTAATAAGGTCTTTGGTTATTATATAGAAATATCTAAGGCTAATTATAGTTCTATTCCTGAAGGAAGATATATAAGAAAGCAAACTTTAGCTAATGCAGAGAGATTTATTACTCCAGAACTTAAGGAAATAGAAGAAAAACTTTTAGGAGCTAGTGAAAAACTTTGCTCTTTAGAATATGATATTTTCCTAGATATAAGAAATGAAGTTGAAAATCATATAGATAGACTAAAAACTACTGCTAAGATAATTGCTGAGTTAGATTGTATAAGCAATTTAGCCTTTGTAGCTTTAGAAAATGATTTTATAAAACCTGAAATTAATGAAGATGGGGAAACTAAAATAGAAAATGGAAGACACCCTGTTGTTGAAAAGGTAATTCCTAAGGGAGAGTTTATTCCTAATGACACTATTATAAATAAAGATGATAATCAACTTCTTATAATAACAGGGCCTAATATGGCTGGTAAATCAACATATATGAGACAGGTAGCTATTATTACTTTAATGTGTCAAATAGGTTCCTTTGTGCCAGCTAGTAAGGCTAATATAAGTGTAGTAGATAAAATCTTTACTAGAATAGGAGCTTCTGATGATTTAGCAGGTGGTAAAAGTACATTTATGGTTGAAATGTGGGAAGTTTCTAACATTTTAAAAAATGCTACAGAAAATAGCTTGGTTCTTTTAGATGAAGTTGGAAGAGGAACGAGTACATATGATGGATTAAGTATAGCTTGGTCTGTTATAGAGTATATATGTAAAAATAAAAATTTAAGATGTAAAACTCTTTTTGCTACTCATTATCATGAGTTAACTAAATTAGAAGGAGAAATTCACGGAGTTAGAAATTATTCAGTAGCTGTGAAGGAAGTTGATAACAATATTATCTTCTTAAGAAAAATAATAGAAGGTGGAGCAGATCAATCTTATGGTATTGAGGTTGCTAAACTTGCTGGTATTCCAGATGAGGTAATAAATAGAGCTAAGGAAATCTTAGAAACTCTTGAAATGGAATCTTCAAAGGATAACTTAGATTTAGCTCTTAAAGAAGTAAATGCTTCAAAAGAAGACATAGAAGAAGCCTCTATTACAACCTCTTATGAAGTTAAAGAAACCCTAGTAGAAGAGGATAAAATTGAAATTAAAGAAGAAGTTATTTCAAAAGCTTCAGAGGCTAAAACACATAAAAAAGAAGATGATCAAATACAATTAGATTTTTCTGCCATAGGAAAAGATAATTTGATAAAAGAACTTTCAGAAGTTGATATTTTATCTTTAAATCCTATGGAGGCTATGAATAGATTATATGCTCTAGTTAAAGAAGCTAAAAATTTAATTTAGCTTATGGGAAGGAGCTGTTATAAATTTTGAATAGAATAAATATTTTAAATGCAGATACAGCAAATAAAATAGCAGCAGGAGAGGTTGTTGAAAGACCCTCTTCTGTGGTTAAAGAACTTGTAGAAAATTCATTAGATGCAGGGGCTAAAAATATAACTATAGAGATTCAAAATGGTGGAGAATCTCTTATAAAAATAATAGATGATGGCTCAGGGGTTCATCCAGAGGATGTTGAAAAAGCTTTTAATCCTCATGCTACAAGTAAAATAAAAGATACTTATGATATTTTTAGTATAAATACCCTTGGATTTAGAGGAGAAGCTTTGCCTAGTATAGCTTCTATAGCAAGGGTTGATTTTAAGAGTAAAGTATCAGACTTTGACATGGGTAAGGAATTAGTAATTAGCGGGGGAGAAAAAGAATCTTTAACGGATTGTTCTATGAATAGAGGAACTCAAATAGAAGTTAGGGATTTATTCTTTAATGTACCTGCTAGAAAGAAGTTTTTAAAGACAACGGCTAGAGAAAGTGCCTTAATAAATGACTTAGTAAACAGAATTTCACTAGCTAACCCAGATGTATCATTTAAATTATTTAATAACAATAAAAAGATTTTAAATACTTATGGCAATGGAAAATTAATAGATGTTATAAGAACTATTTATGGTAAGTCCACTGCTGAAAATTTAATATATTTTGAAGAGCATAAGGACACAGCTTCTGTTTATGGATTTATAGGAAATGATACCTTAGCAAGAGCCTCTAGAAATAATCAAAGTCTTTTTGTAAATAAGAGATATGTAAAAAATAGAAGCTTAACTGTAGCTGTGGAAAATGCCTTTAGATCCTTTAATGTTACAGGTAAGTTTCCATTCTTCGTATTATTTATAGATACTTATCCAGAGCTTATAGATGTTAACATACATCCAACAAAATCTGAAATTAAATTTAAAGATGAACGTTTTATATTCAAGGTAGTCTTTGATGCTGTTCATTCAGCTATGAGGGAATATGTAAAAGATACCTTTACTCTTCCAGAAGAAGAGGAGAAAAAATTTGAAGCTTTAAAAGAAGAAGTTATTCAGGAAAGCTTAGATGAGGAAATAAGTACCTTAGAAAAGTTAAAAGAAAATATAAATTATAAGGTAAGTGAGGATAGAAAGAAGGAAGAGATTTATTCTTATAATCCCTCTAAGGATTATGAAGCTAAAACAGAGGTTAATATTCCAGTAGATTTCTTATCAAAAGAAAATCAGGAGGAATCTTTTAGTATTAATAACTCTTTAGAAAATAATAATTTTAAAGAAGGTTCAGCTAAAAGAGAGATTTCATATGATCCTATACTTATAAAAAATGAACTTAAAGATAAAGTAAGTGAAAGTACTTCTGAATCACTTGAAAGAAGTGACTATAAATGTAATAAGAATGAATATGGAAATTCCATAGAGGAAATAATTTATAGAGAAGCAAAATTCCCTAAGCTAAGAGTTATTGGTCAATTTAATAAAACCTATATATTAGCTGAGTATGATTCTACTTTATATTTAATAGACCAACATGCAGCTCATGAGAAGATTTTATTTGAGAAGTATTCTTCAGATATAGCTAAAAAGAGGGTTGAAATTCAGCCTCTAATGATTCCACTAGTAGTAACCTTACCTACAGAGGATTATCTTTATTATGATGAAAATAAAGAGATTTTTGAAAAGGCAGGATTTAAAATAAGCGATTTTGGTGATAATTCTATAAGAATTGAAGAGGTACCATACTTTTTAGATAAATTAAATCCAACAGAGCTAATAACATCTATGATAAATAACTTGAAGAAAATGGGTACTGGAGAAACTGTAGAGGTTAAATATAATAAAATAGCATCTATGTCCTGTAGGGCGGCAGTTAAGGCTAATGATGTTTTAAGCATATTAGAAATGGAAAACTTAATAGAGGATTTAAGATACATAAATGATCCTTTCCACTGTCCACATGGACGTCCAACTATAATTAAATTTACCAGTTATGAATTAGATAAGAAGTTTAAAAGAATAACTTAAGGAGAGAGACAGTTTAAATGAATAATAATTTACTTATTATTGCTGGGCCAACAGCCGTAGGGAAAAGTGACCTTTCAGTAGATCTAGCAAAGAAGCTAAATGGTGAAATAATATCTGTTGACTCTATGCAAATATATAAATACATGGATATAGGTTCAGCTAAAATTTCTAAGGAAGAAATGGGAGGCGTCCCTCACTATTTAATAGATTTTGTTGATCCTAGTAAGGAGTTTAGTGTAGCTGAATTTAAAGACTTAGCTACAGAAAAAATTAAAGATATACAAAGTAGAGGAAAACTTCCTATATTAGTAGGAGGAACTGGACTATATATAAATTCAATCATATGCAATATGAATTTTGCAGAAAGTGATAAGGATGAAGAGTATAGAGAAGAGCTTGAAAAAATAGCTAATGAGCATGGAAATGAATATTTACATGAGATGCTAAAAGATATTGATTTAGAAAGCTATAATTCAATACATTTTAATAATAGAAAAAGAGTAATTAGGGCATTAGAAACTTATAAGTTAACTGGAAAACCATTTTCATCTTTTAAAGCTAAGAATAGTATTTATGAAACTCCATATAATATATATTATTATGTACTTAATATGGATAGAGCAAAGCTTTATGACAGAATAAACAAAAGAGTTGATATAATGTTTGAAAAAGGTCTTTTAGAAGAGGTTAAGAATCTTAAAGCCATGGGATTAACTGATGATATGCAGTCTATGAAAGGTATAGGATACAAAGAAGTTTTATATTATCTTGATGGTAAAATCTCTTTAGAACAATGCATAGAGATGATTAAGCAAGGTAGCAGAAACTATGCTAAACGTCAGCTTACTTGGTTTAGAAAGGATCCTAGAGCTATATTTATAGATAAAGATACTTTCGCCTCTGAAGAAGATATTTCTTCCAAAATTATTAATGACATAATAAATTCTTAGGTTTATAATTAAATTATATTAAAAATTTATGGAGGGCAATAGAATGAATAAGTCAATCAATAACCTACAAGATATATTCTTAAACAATGCAAGAAAGGAAAGAATTCCTGTAACAATATTTTTAGTAAATGGGGTTCAATTAAAGGGTATCGTTAAAGGGTTCGATAGCTTTACAGTAGTTTTAGATAGTGATGGAAAGCAACAATTAGTTTATAAACATGCTATAAGCACAGTATCACCAGCTAAACCTATTTTATTTAATAACGCGCAAGTTTTTGATAATTAAATATAGAAAAGAAAAATAGGTAAACCCTAGATGGTTTGCCTATTTTTTTTCTATATGATAAGATTTATAAATGTACGATATTTTAATAATGCGGGGGTATAATAATGCTTAATGCAACTATAGAATTACTAAAAAAACAATATGGTTTCACAGATGAAACTATAAAGCTTTATAATCAAGCTATAATTGATGTAGAAAATGAATTTAAAATATATGATGAAATAAGAGAATATAATCAATTAAAAGTTCTTAAGGCTTTCCAAGAGGAAAGAATTTCAGATAATCATTTTACTAATTCAACAGGATATGGTTATGGTGATATTGGAAGAGACACTTTAGATTTAGTTTATGCTAGAATCTTTAATGCTGAAAAAGCTTTAGTTAGACCACATTTTGTTAATGGAACTCATGCTTTAGGAACAGCTTTATTTGGAAACTTAAGACCTGGAGATACTATATTAGCTGTTACTGGTAGCCCTTATGATACTTTACACAGTGTAATTGGTATAAGCGGAGAAGAAAATATAGGCTCTTTAAAAGAGTACGGTGTTAATTATAAGCAAGTAGATCTTGTAGATGGAAAGATTAACATAAAAAAAGCTTTAGAAATGATTAAAGATGATGAATCAATAAAGTTAATACATATGCAAAGATCAACTGGATACGGCTTTAGAAATGCCTTCCAAGTTAAAGAATTAGGAGAAGCAATAAAAGCTATAAAAGAATTAAGAGAAGACTTAATAGTATTTGTTGATAATTGTTATGGAGAGTTTATAGACATAATAGAACCTACAGATGTTGGTGCTGATTTAATAGCAGGATCATTAATTAAAAACATAGGTGGAGGAATAGCTCCAACTGGTGGATACATAGTAGGAAAAGAAAAATATGTAGAGCAAGCATCTTATAGACTTACTGTACCTGGTATAGGAGCTGAGTGTGGATGTACATTTGGAGTGATGAAAGATTTCTACCAAGGATTATTCTTAGCTCCTCATGTTGCTATAGAAGCATTAAAAGGAGCAATATTCTGTGCTAGAATAATGGAACTTGCTGGATTTGAAGTTCTTCCTAAATATAATGACAAGAGAAGTGACATAATTCAGGCTATAAAATTCAATGATAAAGAAAAACTTATAAAATTCTGTAAGGGTGTTCAATATGCTTCGCCAATAGATTCTTTCGTTGAATGTGAACCATGGGCTATGCCAGGGTATTCAGATGAGGTTATTATGGCAGCTGGTGCCTTCATTCAAGGTTCTTCTATAGAACTTTCAGCAGATGCACCTATAAGAGAGCCATATATAGCTTATTTACAAGGTGGATTAACTTTTGACCATGCTAAAATAGGTGTATTAATAGCTTTAAATAACATTTTTAAATAATATGCTAATTTAAATTAGTAAATACAAAAATTAACATAGGCTTTTATCAAAAAATAATAAGATTTACAAAGATATTTCTTCAAAATTATTTACTTTAAATCTTATTGAAATTTATTTTGATAAAGGCCTATTTTTTATATTCTTTTTATGGAATAAATCTTTTTTATAAGATATAATTAAAATAGTTAATTAATTTAATATTACGTATTACATTTTATATATTACATATTGTATTACAAAGAAAGGTGGAAGGATATTTTGGAAGAGAGCAGAAACAAAGAATTAAAAGTAAAAAGCTTTAGGGTAACTGAAGAAACTTTCGATAAATTTAAGAAAATAGCATCTGATGAGTTTGGAAATCAAGGACAATGTTTAGATGCATTAATATCACTGTATGAATTAGAGAATTCTAAATCAACATTGATAGAAAGAAAGTTAGAAATAGAGTCTTTTCAGGATTATTTAAACAAGATAAACCAACTTTTCTTAACTTCTCTTCAAATGAGTGAGGATGCAGGAAAAAGAGCAGAAGAGGAATTTGTTAAGAAGCTTTCTATAAAGGATGTGACCATAGAGAGGCTGCAAAGAAGAGAAGAAGAACTTATAGAAAGAGATAAGGCTTTAAAAGAGGATAATAAAGCTAAAATAAAGGAGATAGAAGAGCTTAAAGAAAATATAAAAACTTTAGAAAAAGATAAAAGCACATTATCTCAATTAGTATCTAGAAACTATGATTTAATAGAAAAAAATAAAGAAGAAATAGCCTCTTTAAAATCTTTAGAATCTTTAAAGGAGGAAAATGAAGAGTTACGAAATAAGGGAGAAGAGGATAGAGCTTCTTTAAAAGAAAGAGAATCTCATATAAAATCTCTAGCATTAGAAAAAGAAGCTCTTAAAGAAAAGCTAAATTTCTATGAAGAAAAAGAGAAGTCTTATAAGGAAGAGGTAGAATCATATAAAAAGCTTGTAGAAGCTATGAGAAAGGATCATAAGAAGGAGTTAGAGTTATTAGAGACTAAATACTCTAAAATGGCAGAAAAAGAGTCTGAGAAGCTTAGAAAGGATTTTGAAAGTAGGTTAGAATTAGAGAAAAGAACCTTAGAATTAGATATAAAAACTTTAAAATATGAAAAAGAAGTTTTAGAAAGTAAGTTAAATTCATAATATATGTTGATTTGTAAATTGAGTTATTAATTGGCGTCAGATAATTTGTGTAATTTAATATTCTGTATAGATTATATAGTTGAATATTTAGTAAAATTTTAAAATAAGAAAAAATACTAGGAAATTTGTAATGCATAAAATTCCCTAGCATTTTTTCTTAATAAGCTCTATAAATTCCTACTAATTTACCTAAAATAGAGCAATCTTCAACTATTATAGGTTCATAGTTTTTGTTTTCTGGTTGTAGTCTTATGAATCCATTTTCCTTAAAAAATCTTTTTATTGTAGCTTCATTTTCTATTAGAGCTACTACAATATCACCATTTGTTGCTACATTTTTCTGTTCTATTATTGCTAAATCTCCATCTAAGATTCCAGCTTCTATCATACTGTCTCCAGTAACTTTTAAAATAAATAAATCATTATTGTGCTTAACGTAGTTTATAGGTATTTGAAACATATCTTCTATGTTCTCTGTAGCTAAAATAGGCATACCAGCAGTGACTTTACCTACTATAGGAATATCTATTAATTCCTTTTCTTCATTAGATAATTCTACTATTTCTAAAGCTCTTGGCTTAGTTGGATCTCTATATATTAATCCTTTTTTCTCTAATCTCTTTAAATGTCCATGAACAGTTGAGGTTGATTTCAAGCTAACTGCTTGACATATCTCTCTAACTGAAGGTGGATACCCCTTTGATTTTGTAAATTCAATTAAAAAGTTATATATTTGAGTTTGTTTATCTGAATTTTCCTTAATAATCATAGTAATTGCACCTCACGATTCTTTGGTAATATTATACCACAGTAAGGAGAGTATAGCAAACTTATGTTCTCATACCGTAACTTTCATAAAAACACTTAAAATAAGTTGATTTTTGTATTATTTTTTATGGGAAAATAATTTTTATTTGATAAAAAAGAGTATATTTGTTATAATGAAAAGATGATTTTTAAGTAAGAGGTGACTTTATGGATAAAAAAGTATTTAACAATGATGATTATTGTGATGTATATAATGGAAAGATTTGCGATAATTGCGGTGATTGTCTAGAGATGCAAGGGATAGATACAAAAGCCATAAGAATAGCTGACATAGCAAAAGAAGTTGAAGAAAACAAGAAAATAGAAGAAACTCTTAAAAAACTTGCTGAAGAAGAACAAGAAGAAATGGAAGATGATTTAGAAGAAGAGCTTACAACAGAAACTTGGGAAGAGTATTTAGCTAAGCAAGATGAATATGAGGATGCTTTTGATCATATTGAATATCTTGAAGATATAGATTTAAATGATGATTTAACTATGGAAGAAATGACAGAAGAAGTATTTCCAGGGGTTAGAAAACTTAAAATAAAAGAAAAGTAGAAGAGTGTTTCTTATATAAAAGTGCTAAAAATACGAGGATAGAACATATGTTCTATCCTCGTATTTTCTTCATAAAATCAAGAAGTGATGCTATTTTATATTTGCTAAAGGATTAGTTTTAACTGCTTCTCTTAAAGTTTCATCATCTACATGGGTATATATTTGAGTTGTTGAAATATTTTCGTGACCTAATATATTTTGCAAGCTTCTTATATCTACATTACCATACTTATACATAAGGGTGGCGGCTGTGTGTCTAAGTTTATGTGGTGTATATTTTTGATCTTTAAACCCTGCATTTTCTATATGTTTTTTCGCTAAAATTTCAACACTTCTTTTATTTATAGGTCTATATTTACTTGATAAAAATAAGTATTTTTTAGCTTCTTCAGTAGCTTTTGAATCATTTCTATTTTTCAAATAGTTTTCTATAGCTGCAATTGAAGCTTCATTTAAATAAACAGTTCTTTCTTTATTTCCTTTACCTATAATAGTTAAGGTATCTCCTTTGATTTTTTCTATTTCAATATTACAAAGTTCAGATAATCTCATTCCGCAGTTTAAAAATAAAGTTAATATGCAATAATCTCTATAATAATTTTTATTTCCTTTATCCATAGAGTTTAAAACAGTTATACTTTGATCTAATGTTAAATAAACTGGGTGTCTTTTATTTATCTTTGGAGATTCTAATTCTACTGTAGGATTTTCATCTATTAGTTTTATTTTAGAATTTAAAAACTTAAAGAAAGATTTTAAAGTAGCAACTTTTCTAGCTCTGGCATAAGCACTATTGTTTCTAACTTTTTCTAAAAATGCTAGAAAGGCATAGATATCAGATAAGGTTATATCCTTTATGAAATTATCACCTAAATCAGAAATTTCAACTTCTTCAATTTTTTCTAATTCAATATTATTTTCTAGACCTTTATAAACTTTCAAAAATTTAAAAAATAATCCTAAATCAACTGAATATCCTTTTATAGTGTTTAGGGATTTTCCTTTTACATTTTCTAAGTAGTTTAAGAATTCAATAACTCTTTTTGGATGCTTCGATTTCTCTAAAAAATCAAATTTTAATTTATTCTTTTTGAGTAATTCATCTTGTTTGCTGTTTTTAAAATTTGATTTTTCAACAGAATCGCCACCTTTTTCTACTTCCAAAAGCTTGTCCATTCCAAGTTCTTTTAACCATCGTTTAATTATTCTTTGATTAACTTTATAGATCTCTGCCAGTTGTGTAATACTTAGATTTCTCTTGAAAATAAAAATATAAATATCTTCAATTAAATCTTCATAGTCACGCTGGATGTTTTGAGAATCGTAATAGTTATATATGTGATCAAGATTGTTTAAGTCATCATTACTTAAATTTATATTCAGTAATTCTTTGATTTCTTGTGAGTATTTAAAATTTTCGAATTGATTTCCTTCATTATTCATAGTCTAAAATCCTTTCAAAACCTTGATATGACTATATTGTAGCATATTTTATCAAAAAACACAACAACTTCGCTAAATGTATATTTAGCGAAGTTATAAATTGGGGGTATTTTAGAAATTCATATGTGTATTTCAAACAATCTGATTTAAGATTGTTTTTTAACTTTGTTTAACCTTGAAACATCTTATTTTATTAAAAATATCTTTTGATGAAAAATTATAAAGTATTTATTCTAACTAACTGTAATACAATTAGTATTACATATAAAAGTAATACGTTTTATACAGAATAATAAATATCAATATATCTTAAATATAACCAAAACCATAGTAAATATACATTATAAATAAAATAATATAGTATATTTGCTAATTTAATTACCTATATAAATTAAAGACTCTATTCTAATATCGTATTTAGATATTAGAACGCAAAAATAATGAAGATAACTTAAATTTAGCTATCTTCATTTTATTGTGTTTCCTTATAATATAAGCATATCGCAATTTTTTAATTATGATAATTCGTCTAAGTTGTTACTTTCTTTTCCATCAGGAATACTTCTTAAATAAGCTTCCCCTTTCTTTGAATGAGAAATTATTACTCCATCAATCATTCCCTCTTCTGCAAGCTTTACACCTTCAGCTTTAGAAACAGTCTTTCCACTACTTAAAACGTAATCTGTAATTTCTCCATTACTATTCTTTTTTACTTTAACTATAGAATCTGACATGATTATCACCTTCCTTTACTATTATTTTGCATACTTTTTTAAAAAATATTCCCTGTAAAAAACCATTTTTATTTGTTATAATTAAATTATAAAAGGTTTACATAATGAGAAATGAGGGGTGATTATTTTGTATTTAGAAAAAATTATTAAAGCAAAAAAAAATATAGAAGATGTAGTTATAAAAACACCTTTAATATACAGCGAGGTTTTTTCAAGGAAATCTGGAAACCAAGTGTATATGAAATGTGAAAATTTACAATTAACAGGTGCTTACAAAATAAGAGGTGCCTTAAATAAAATAAGATCCTTATCAGATGAAGACAAAGTAAAAGGGGTTGTTTGCTCTTCTGCTGGAAATCATGCTCAAGGCGTAGCTTTTGCAGCATCACAAGCTAATGTTAAATCAACTATAGTAATGCCAAAGACTACTCCTCTACTAAAAATCCAATCAACAAAGGATTTAGGAGGAAATGTTGTTTTATCAGGTTATGTTTATGATGATGCTTTTAATGAGGCTAAAAGAATTGAACAGGAACAAGGAGCCTTATTTATACACCCATTTAATGATATTGATGTAATTTGTGGACAAGGCACAGTAGCCTTAGAAATATTTGAAGATTTAAAGGATGTAGATGTTATTCTCTGCCCTATAGGTGGCGGTGGCTTAATAAGTGGAGTTACCTTAGCTGCTAAGGCCTTAAACCCTAATGTTAAAGTAATTGGAGTACAAGCAGAAGGGGCAAATGCAATGGTTAAAAGTTTTAAGGCAGGAGAAATAATTGCTTTAGACTCTGTTGATACCATTGCTGACGGAATTGCAGTAAAAAGACCTGGGGATTTAACATTTAAATTTATAAAAGAATATGTTGACGATATAATAACTGTATCAGACCATGAAATTGTTGAAGCATTCTTTACTTTAAGTGAAAAACATAAACTTCTAGCAGAAGCTTCAGGAGCTGTATCATTAGCAGCCTCTTCTAAATTAAATTTTAAAGGTAAAAATGTAGTATCAATAATAAGTGGTGGTAATATAGATATGGTTACTATAACCGCATTAATAAATAGTGCATTAGTAGCTAAGGGAAGACTTTTTGGTTTTAGTCTAGAAGTTCCTCATAAACCAGGCCAAATATTAAAAATTGCTAAAGTTCTTGCTGATACTAATGCTAATATAGTAAAACTTGAACATGATCATTTTAAAGCAACAGATGCTCTTAAGAACATGGTTATAGAAGTAACCTTAGAGACCAATGGCCACTCTCATATAGATGAAATTAAAAAAGCTTTAACAGATCAAAACTATGTAATAAAACAAATTTACTAATTTTAAAATAAAAAAAGAGGTGAAAAAATCACCTCTTTTTTTAGTAAGAAAATACTTCATCTTCTATACTCTCATCAGTATCTATATGCTCTACACTTAAGTCAACATCTTTTAAGTCTATTATTTTAGTTTTATATTTAATTTTATAATATGCAAATAATCCAAAGAATAGAGGTAATCCAATATAAGATGAAATTAATCCACCCCAGTCTACTCCATTTCTAACATCTAAGTATGCATATCCTTGACCTAAAACTATTATTCCACATAATATTAAAGCTATTATAGGTCCTAATGGGAATAATTTAGCTTTATAAACTAATCTATTCATATCTTTACCTTGAGCTACATAAGCTTTTCTGAATCTATAATGACATATTGCGATTCCAAGCCAAGCTATAAATCCTGATAATCCTGATGCTGCTACAAGCCATACATAAACTGTATTTTCAGCATAAATACCTGTTAAGAAACATAAACTTGCAATTATTGTTGTTATTATAATAGCATTAACTGGTACTCCTCTAGAATTAGTTTTTTCAAAAATCTTAGGTGCCATTCCACTTTTAGCCATAGCATAAAGCATTCTACTTGATGCATACATACCTGAGTTACCAGCTGATAAGACAGATGTTAGTATTATGGCATTCATAATTGAAGCTGCTCCAGCTAATCCTAATTTTTCAAATACTATTGTAAAGGCACTTGTTTCTACTCCAGCTTGAGCATTTGGTACTAAAGCACCAATTACTAAAATTGTTCCTAAATAAAATAATAAGATTCTCCAAAATATTGTATTAACAGCCTTAGGTACATTTTTTTCAGGATCTTCACTTTCTCCAGCGGCAACCCCTACTAATTCAGTTCCTTGGAATGAGAAACCAGCTATTAAGAAAATCATGAAAATTGTAAAGGCACTTGTTTCTACTCCAGCTTGAGCATTTGGTACTAAAGCACCAATTACTAAAATTGTTCCTAAATAAAATAATAAGATTCTCCAAAATATTGTATTAACAGCCTTAGGTACATTTTTTTCAGGATCTTCACTTTCTCCAGCGGCAACCCCTACTAATTCAGTTCCTTGGAATGAGAAACCAGCTATTAAGAAAATCATGAAAATTGATTTTGCTCCTCCAATAAACGGGCCTCCATTTTCATAGAAGTTTTTGAATCCTACATTATCTCCACCTAATATTCCAAAAATCATAAGAACTCCTACGATTAAGAATATTATAACAGTAGCAACTTTTACAGCTGCAAACCAAAACTCTGATTCTCCATAAGCTTTGGCAGATAATAAATTAAGAGTTAATATAATTACTAAGAATAATGCGCTCCAAACTATTGCTGGAACATTAGGAAACCAAAACTTCATTAATAAAGAACCTGCAACCATTTCTGCTGCTATTGTTATAGCCCAGTTATACCAGTAATTCCATCCTAAAGCAAATCCTAAAGCAGGATCAACAAATTTTGTTGCATAAGCTCCAAAGGAACCTGTTTCTGGCATATATGTTGCCATCTCCCCTAAGCTTGTACACAAGAAATATACCATTACTCCTATAATTCCGTAAGCTACAAAAGCTCCTCCTACACCGGCTTGATGAAGTGTATCTCCCATGGCTAAGAAAATACCAGTTCCTATGGCACCACCCATGGCAATCATACTAAGATGTCTTGATTTCAAGCCTCTTTTTAGATTAGTATTTTGTTCTTGACTCATTTTTTTAGTCCTCCTTATGGTTTTAATAATTAAGCCATAAGTGATAACTAAGTTTTCGCTAACAAAAGAAACCCTTAAGCGTGTTTCATGCTTAAGGGTTCGTAAAGTTATATACAATACTCTTCTTTCATGATAGCACACCACAAAATAATTTGTGACAGTGTTACATATATTATATGTAACCCCAACCTAATAGAATTAAAGCCTCTTCTAATGGTTTCGGCGATTCATCCTTTCACTTTGCTTCAACGTGCTTACCTCTGCAAAGATACTATTAATCATCGCGCCTCTATCTCAGTTATTCACTTTATATTAACAATTATGAGATTAAATTTGCAAAATGTCAATATTTTTTTATTGATAAATAAAAATTATAAACAAAAATTATTGAACAATTTATAAAATAATTTAGATTTTATTGTTGACTTTAAATCCTAACTATAGTAATATGTACTCATACAAAAAACATGTGTATTCAATAAGAATACAAAAGGGGGCTATTATGAAAAATTTATCCTTAATAAAAAGAATATTTGTTGCAATTATTTTAGGAATACTTATTGGGCTAGGATGTTCCTATATTAATTTAGATATACCTATTAGAATATTAATGACCTTTAATAGCATATTTGGGAATTTACTAAGTTTCTTAATCCCACTTATAATAGTTGGGTTTATAGTTCCTGGTATAGCATCCTTAGGAAATAAATCAGGAAAGGGACTTTTCATAACTACTTTAATTTCATATGCTTCAACATTTTTAATAGGAATACTTACTTTCTTTATAGGACGCGCAGTACTTCCTAAATTTATAGTAAGTGCTTCTCTAAGCACTGGATCAGTAAATGTTGATCCTTATTTTACAATTGATATTCCTCCAATGTTTGGTGTTATGTCAGCTTTAGTTTTTGCATTTTTATTAGGAATAGGAATATCAAGAATAAAAAATAGTTACTTATTAAAAGTATCAGAAGAATTTAATCACGTTATTTCATTAACTATAAAAAATGTGTTAATACCTTTAGTACCTATTTACATACTTTCAATATTTTCAAAGTTAAGTTATAATGGTGAGATTTTTACTACTTTAAAGTCTTTTGGACTTGTGTACTTAGTTTTATTTTCAATACAAGGATCTTATTTAGTGGTTCAATATGCTTTAGCTGGAACTTTAAAGAAAGAAAATCCATTAAAATTACTTAAAAATATGATTCCTGCATATATGACAGCTTTGGGAACTCAATCATCAGCAGCTACAATCCCAGTTACTTTAAACTGTACTAAGGAAAATAAAGTTGATCAAGATGTAGCAGATTTTGTTATTCCTTTAGGAGCAACAATAAATTTAGCAGGTGATACTATTACTTTAGTTCTTGCATCAATGGCTGTAATGTATATGAAAGGACAAGTTCCAACTTTCTCTGTTATGGTTCCATTTATAGTTATGTTAGGAGTAACTATGGTAGCAGCACCAGGGGTACCAGGTGGCGGAGTTATGGCTGCTTTAGGATTACTTGAAGGTATGCTTGGATTTGGTAATGTTGAAAAATCCTTAATGATAGCACTTCATGCTGCTCAAGATAGTTTTGGAACAGCAACTAATGTAACTGGAGATGGGGCTATAGCTATAATAGTAGAATCAATATTAAAGAAAAGAAATAATACTAACATTAAAATTGAAGAGGCTGAAGAAGACTTTATTCCAAAGGTTAGTTGTAATTAAAAAAATGACTATGAGAAATTCTCATAGTCATTTTTTATTTAAGAATTATATTGCTACTTTTAGGGAATAATTGATCATATAAAGAATCAAAGCCCTCATCAGCTAATACTACCTCTGTATCATCATTTACATAAAATTGATTCATAGTATTCATTACAAGTTCATATTTTTTTAAATTACCCTCTTCAAGTAAAACTTCATAAAGATATGCTAAGTGATTTTGCATATACTCTTGCATTTCTTTAAGTTCTTCATCAGAAACCTTATTTTCTTTATGAAGCTTATTTACAGGTCCATTTCTAAAAATAAAATATGTTGAAGCTTTTGCTATTCTAGCAATATGTTCTTTAGTCTTAGTATCCTTCATATTTTCCACCTCTTCCATCTAACGTAATAATTATAAAATAAAATTAAGTACATTTCAATTTTCTTATTTATTCTAATATAGTAAGTTTTAACAGGGAAATTTTACTTAGTTATGAATTTTTTTATTAAAATATTCAATTTATTTGACATATAGATTAACAATGGTTATAATCATTTTGTTTGGTTTTCTTTTAAGTTTTTAAATACACATTAAATATTTAAATTCACATTCAAAAATACGATTCACAAAACTCAAAAACAAGGAGTGTATTAAAAATGAAAAAAGAAAAACTTATTCCTAAGCTTATATTTTTCTTATTAGGAATGGCAATCATACAATTAGGTGTTGTAATATTCTTATTAAGCGGAGCTGGATCAGATCCCTTTACTGTATTTACTCAAGGACTTTCAAAAGCTCTAAGCGTTTCAACTGGAACTGCTAACATGATAATACTTGTTACTTTAGTTATTGCAATCTTCATTGCAGATAGAAAACAACTTAAAGTTGGAACTTTTGTACTTGTTTTAGTGGTAGGCCCTACTATAGATGCAATCATGGGAATATTACATAGATTTGGTTTAGATACTTCACTTAGTAACTTTAACTTATTTACAAAATGCGTAATTGTAGCTGTAAGCTGTATTATAATAGCTATAGGATTCTCATTCTTAGTTAGTACTGAATTAGGAGTTGCACCAAACGATTTAGTTCCTCTTATAATAAGAGATAAAACTAACTTCCAATACCGTTGGATACGTATCGGTTTAGATTTAAGCTTCCTAGTAGTTGGTTATTTACTAGCTGGTGTTGTAGGTCTTGGAACAATAATAGCAGTACTTTTCACAGGTCCAGCTATACAATTTTTTATGCCGCCATGTGAAAAAATTGTACATAAATTTATAGGCAAAAATGCTGCTTAATAATAGAAAAACAGTCCATATGGACTGTTTTTTTTATATTTCTTGATATCTAGCTATAAGTTCTACTAATTCATCACAGAAAGCATCATATTTTTCTGTAGGATGTTTCACTGTAATTGTAATTTCTTCACCAATCTCTACTTTTTTCTGGTCCGGAGAAAAGGTAAATGCCAATGTATCTTCTCTGTTATATATAGGTTTTATAGTAACATGAAAATCTTCTCCTAAAATTTTCTTTCTTAATAATGTCATAATAATCACCTCACCGTTTTATTATAACAATAAAAGAAAAACATGCCAATATTGGCATGTTTTTATATTGTATCAAAAAAAGCGTTTATCTTTTCCAATTCTCCATTTGCAAAAGTATAATCATTTAAATCATCTTTGCTTATCCATTTATATGTAGTTATATTAGAGCCACAAGTAATTTTTTCTTTTAAGGAACCTGTAAAAACTCTTAAAGTTTCTTCTTCATTAACATTTAAATCACATAGTTGATTTAAATCAAAAACTATGGTTTTTAAATCTTCCTTTATTGCTCTATTTGCGCATTTTTCTGGAGTTTCTCTTCCTTTTATTTTTCTTTCAAAAATATACCATAGGTGCTCATCTGCTTTTTTTCCTTTTCTTTTTGAAATTAAAATATTATTAAAGTCATCCTTTATAATAATAGAACAAAATTTAATATTACTCATATACGTCTCCCCTTTTACACATTTCGCTTTTTATATACATATTATAGCAAATTATTATATATTATTCCTCTATTTTAATATAAATTCAAATAAAATTTTCAATATTATTTAATAGTTAATTGATTTAAAACTATAAAAAATTTCTATATTTTAATATAAGTTTTTAATTTTAAATACATACTTTAACAGTAATATACAACGGATAAAAAACTAAATTTAAAGCAATAAATTCGTAAAATAACGTATATTTGTTGCTGCTTAAAAAATATAACTCCGTATTTTTTTATAAAAAGACGAATTATAAGATTGATAAATATATACTACTTTATAATCTAAAGAAGTTTTAAGTTATTTATATCTAAATCATAAGTAACATCTTTTCTTTCAACTATTACTTTAATTTTTTCTTTAATTTCATCACATTGGAGAACTTTAGTGATAAGCTCTCTTGTTGGATTAATTGCATATGGTATTCCAACATTTTTAAACATTGTAAAATCTCCAGAGGTATCTCCATAAGCATAACTATTTTCTAAGTCTATATTATGTTTTTCTTTTAATTCTAAGATAGCTTTTTCTTTGCTTTCAGAATCCCACATTGGAATTATATCTCCGTTATATGTATTATTATGATCAAGCTTATATATAGTTCCTTTAAAATCATTCATATTGTATTTTTCTGACATTTCTTTTACAAGCTCATAAGGAGATCCAGAAATAGCTATGACAATATGACCTTGTTCTTTATGCCATTTAATTCTTTCTCTAGTAAATGTATAAACTCTATCTCCTTTTTGTTCTATTACTTTCTTAGCTATATATTCTATATGATAACTGCTTATTCCTTTTATTGCTTCAGTATATATATCAACCATTTTTAATAAATATTCATCATATCCACCTTGTCTTTTATCCCATTTTATGAATGATGGACGTACATCCTTATACCACTTAGTTTCATCAACTAATTCGTATTTTATTATTTTTTTAAATACTTCTGTTATTAATCCTTCTCTATATATTGTTCCATCAATATCAAAAAATGCTGCTATGTTTTTTTCTTTCATTTTCTTCACTCCTCTTCTGTAAAATTTCTATTTATGTATTATTTAACAGTATATCATAAATAAATAAATTTTAAAGGGATTTAATTATTTATAATTGTACCCATACATTTGATAATACACTAATAATATTTTAATATATAAATATATTTTGGTTCTGGAGGTAGAAAAATATGAATGTTAACACTAACAGTAAATTTCATAAGACAGTTTTTACAGCACTAATGATTGCAATAATATTTATATCAGCAAATTTAATAAGAATTCCTACTGTAGGAGGCTTTGTTCATCTTGGAGATTGTATGGTTCTTTTAGCAGCAGCCTTATTAGGGAAAAAGCGTGGAGCTTTAGCTAGTGGTATAGGAATGGCTCTTGTGGATTTATATAGTGGATATATAATTTGGGCACCTTTTACATTTATAATAAAAGCTTTAATGGCATATATAGCTGGAGCTATTTTAGAGTATAATCATAGAAAAAGTTATTTAGTACCATTTTTAATTTCTGGTATATTTATGGTTGTAGCTTATTTCTTATCTGGTGCAATAATAGCATTTTTATTTACAGGAAGCTCTAATACCATAATAGGAGCTTTAGTATATTCAGCAAAGGATATAATAGGTAATATACTTCAAGTTGGGGTTGGTATAGTTATAGCCTTACCTCTTTCAAAAATATTATATAAACAAGAAAATAAAGTCTTTAATTAGAGTTTTTATTTAAATATAAAAAACAAAAGAGGATGCACATTTAACATTTAATACATCCTCTTTTTTTACATATAATTATTCCATTATTAATTTAACAGGACAGTGATCAGATCCTAGTATTTCAGTATCTATAGAAGCTTCTTTTATTCTATCTTCTAAATTATTTGAAACTAAAAAATAGTCAATTCTCCATCCAGCATTGTTTTTTCTTGCATTAAATCTATATGACCACCAAGAATAAATCCCCTCTAAGTCTGGGTTGAAATAACGGAAAGTATCTATAAACCCACTTGATAATAATGTAGAAAATTTATCTCTTTCCTCATCTGTAAAGCCAGCATTTTTTCTATTTGTCTTAGGATTCTTTAAATCTATCTCCTTATGAGCTACATTTAAATCTCCACATACAACTACTCCCTTTTTAGATGAAAGTTCTAAAAGATAATTTCTAAAATCATCCTCCCATTCCATTCTATACTCTAATCTGGCAAGTTCACTTTGTGAATTTGGAGTATAAACAGTTACCATAAAGAAGTCTTCAAATTCTAAAGTTATAACTCTTCCTTCTTTATCATGATGCTCCATATTTATTCCATAATAAACATTTAGAGGTTCTTTTTTAGTGAATATTGCAGTTCCTGAATACCCCTTTTTCTCAGCATAGTTCCAGTATTGATGATATCCCTCTAGATCTAAATCTATTTGTCCTTCCTGAAGTTTAGTCTCCTGTAGACAGAATATATCAGCATCTTCAGATTTAAAGTAATCTAAAAAGCCTTTTTTAACACAAGCTCTTAAGCCATTAACATTCCATGATATTAATTTCATTTAAATTTCCTCCTATACTTAATCAATAAAAAATATAATTAAGTTTTAAAATATAACAACTGATTTGTTTCTAAATCCAATTGTATATAATATATTGTAATAAAAAAAATTAAATAAATCATTATTTAATTTTAAATAATTGTAATATAATTATTTAAAAGAAATAACAAGGGGGCTAAATTAAATGAATAAAGTAAAATTAAATTTTTGGTTGCTTTAAATTTACTCTATATAACTTACAAAAGCTACTCCATTATAAGTATCAATTGATTTAAAACCTATGTTTTTATAAAATTCAATTGAAGATTCTTTATCCTCACTTATTAGAATCTTTTGTCTAACATGTTTATATTCATCTAATACAGAATCAATCAAACCTCTACCAATACCATTACCTTGATATTCGGGAAGTACTACTATATCTTGTATATATATTATAGTTAGTCCATCTCCAACAACTCTAATAAGACCTATTAATTTTTCTTCATGCCATGCTGAAATTATCTTTAATGAATTTTTAAATGCCTCTTCTAATTTTTCTAAATCTTCAGTATAGTCAAACCATCCTGCACTTTCATATAAGTAAGAAATACTTTTTATATCCTTAATTAAATCTTTTTTTAAAATCACTTTTCCTAAATTCATAATCCCTCTTTAACCAAAATAATATTTTTTATTTATTATATTCAATGTTAATCTATATAAACTTTAAATATTTTAGATACATTATGAGTTGAATCCCAAATACCATCCACCTGAAAAGCATATTCTCCTTTTTCTTCTGGAAGCATAAATGAAAATTCTTTATTAGATTCTTCTTTCAAAAGTTTATAATCCTTATAAGGAGAAATAGAAATGTCCTGTATAACTACAGAATTTGGTTCTTTAGAGAATCTTATTTCTATTTTTTCTCCTCCCTTTGCATATAATGGCTCCTTTAAATTTTCAATAGGCTCAGCAAAAGTGCTATTTCCTCCTGTTTCTTTATTAAACCAATTAAATTCTCCATTTATTGTTGATACTTTTTCATTATTATAAGTTATTTTAATGGATAGTTTATTAATTGGAACATCACCTTTAAAAATCATAGCTATTATAATAATTGTAACTATTATAAATGTTAAGAAAAATATCAATTTACTTTTATGCTTCAAAAATATACTCAACTTATAATATCCCTTCTTTATTGTAATTAAATGTATTTTATTCTATTATAAGTAATAAAATGATGAGAATCAATTGATTTAAATAAGTTTTTAGAATATATTTTCTAAAATAAAAAAACTCTAGTTATAAAGCTAGAGTTTTTTTATAAATTTATTAAACTATTTTATATTTCTGCTTCCTGGCTTTATGTAAGGAACTCCTTCTTTACATAGTGGGCAATTTTCTGCCTCAAAGCTTTCTATATCAAGCTTTATTGAACTATACATCGGGAAATCTGTTACATTGCCTGGAGTTCTATCTACTATACAAACTACTGCAACAACTTCTCCCCCTTGTTCTTCAATTACCTTTGCAGCTTCCTTAAAGCTCTTACCTGTAGTTACAACATCCTCTGTTATTACTACTTTTTGTCCTTTTTCTATAGTAAATCCTCTTCTTAGAGTCATTTCTCCATTTTCTCTTTCAGTAAAGATTGCAGGCTTACCTAATTGTCTTCCTAATTCGTAAGCTACTATAACTCCTCCCATAGCTGGTCCTACAACTAAGTCAAAGTCTATATCTTTTAATTGATCAGCTACAACCTTTAATACTTTCTCAGCTTTTTCTGGGTATTTTAATAATTGAGCACATTGGCAATATCTATTTGAGTGTCTTCCTGATGATAATAAGAAATGTCCTTCTAATAATGCTCCAACCTCTTTTAATGTATCTATAACCATAGCGTCTGTATTTTTCATATTTAATTCCTCCAAAACTTTCTTATTTATTTTCTTAATATCTTCAAAATTACTTTTTATAAAAATCACTATATTAATATGAAGATAAATTTTGTGATTTAATAATCTTTAAAATATATTTATAATCTTTATTAGCTATTTAATCTTTTATTACTTTATGCATCCTACAATTTCATTAATATTTTTTAATCCTTCTTTTTTGCAAAAGTCTTCTAATCCTTTTATTATTTCTATACCTGCTTTAGGATTTACAAAGTTTATTGTACCTATTTGTATAGCTGATGCTCCTGCCATCATAAATTCTATGGCATCTTCTGCTGTAGAAATTCCTCCTAATCCTATTACTGGAATGTCTACAGTTTTAGCTACTTCATGAACCATTCTAAGGGCTATAGGTTTTACAGCTGGGCCAGAAAGTCCTGCATACACATTATTAAATACTGGCTTTCTATTTTTTATATCTATTGCCATTCCTTTTAATGTATTTATTAGGGAAATTGAATCTGCTCCTGCCTCTGCACATTTATATGCCATATTGCATATATTTTCAGCATTTGGTGATAATTTTACCATTAAAGGTTTATCACATATTTTTCTAACCTTAGAAACCACTTCATATGCCACATCTGATTGTATTCCAAAGGCCATTCCACCAGATTTTACATTAGGACAAGATATATTTAACTCTATCATGTCTATCTTTTCTTTATTTAAAAGAGATACTGCTTTTTCATAATCCTCTATAGTAGCTCCCCCTACATTTGCTATTATATTTGTTCCTAGTTCTAACATTTTAGGAAGTTCTACTTCTATAAATTTCTCTATTCCTGGATTTTGAAGTCCTACTGAATTCATTATTCCTTGAGGAGTTTCATATATTCTTATTCCTTCATTACCTTCTCTACTATTAAGAGTTAGTCCTTTTGAACTTATTCCTCCTAATTCTCCCACATCATAGAAGTTATTATACTCAGCTCCAAAGCCGAAAGTACCTGATGCTGCTATAACAGGGTTTTTAAAATCTACTCCATTTATAACTGTTTTTAACATACTTTTAACCCCTCCTAAATTAGAATTCAACTTCTAATCCATTAAATACTGGACCATCTTTACAAGTTCTCTTATTTCCTGACTTTGTTTTACATGTGCATACTAAGCAAGCACCTACTCCACAAGCCATATGTTTTTCCATGGAAATATACACATTAACCTTAGCTTCTCTGCACATTTCAACTACCTTCTTCATCATAATTTCCGGTCCACAGCATAGTACTGTATCATACTCTTGAAGAGGAAGAATTTCTGTTACAAATCCTTTATGTCCATGTTTTCCTGTATTTGTTGAAATTTTAACCTCGTCTACATATTCTGATATTTCATCTACTAAGTATATGTCATCTCTAAATCCACCATAGAAATCCATTTTCATATCTTTATTATTTTTTCTAAGGCTTTTTGCAAGTTCTAGCATTGGAGCTGTTCCTATACCTCCACTTACTAAGGCAACTTTTCCGTAATCTTTATTTATATCGAAACCATTTCCTAAAGGACCTATTATTTCTATTTCATCTCCAGAAATCATTTTTTTCATCTCATTTGTTCCGGCTCCAACAGTAGCATACACAAAACGTACATCATTCCCATTTACTTCACAAACACTTATTGGTCTTCCTAAGAAAGTGTTTGGAGTTTTTATCATATAAAATTGTCCTGCATTTATTTTAGCTTCATGTTCTACTACTAGTGAGTATATTCCCTCTACTAATTCAATATTTTCTTTTACTTTACCTTTGAAATATTCCATAGCCATAATCTGTCCTCCCAAGTGTTTTATCTATTTTAAAATCGCTTCTCTTATACTGTCTCTCATTGAAATGGCTTCTTTTCTAGCGCATTCTGCAAAGTTTTTACTATCTTCCATAGCTTTATAGGCTAATAGTATCTTTCTTGAAGAGTTTACAATTCCACCATTTCCATTTTTAAGATAAGCTGCTACATCTTTAGCAGTTCCTCCCTGTGCACCATATCCAGGTATTAAAAATGGCATTGTATCTAATTTATCTCTCATTTCTTTTGCTTCTTCTTGATGAGTACAACCTACAACTCCACCTATTGAACTATAACCATGTTTTCCTAAATAGTTTTTTCCTAGAGTATTTAACTTTTCTCCAACTACATCATAAACTTTCTTTCCATGTCCAGCCTCTAGATACTCTATATCTTCAGCTCCTTTATTTGAAGTTCTTACTAGTACAAATACTCCTTTTTCATTTTTTTCTATATAAGGTAAGTAAGGATCTATGCTATCCATTCCCATATATGGATTTAGAGTTATAAAATCACTTTCAAAATCCCCTTCAAAGTGAGCCTTTGCGTACATTTTAGCCGTTGCAGCTATATCACCTCTTTTTATATCAGCTATGATTAAAGCATTCTTTTCTCTTAAATAACTTAAAGTATTTTTGTAAGACTCTAATCCCTTAAGACCTAGGGCTTCATAATAAGCTATTTGAACTTTAAAACATGCAGATACATCTAGTGTTGCATCTATTATTTCTTTATTGAAGGCAAATAACATATCGCTTTCATTTGAAAACTTACTTTTAAATTCCTCTGGTATATAATCTAAGCTTGTATCTAGTCCAACACAAACTACTCCGTTTTTTTCTACTTTTTCAAATAATTTATCAGCTATCATATATACCTCCTAAAATTCACCCTTATAAACTATTTTTCCATTCTTTATTGTTACTACTACATCTCCATAAAACTCCATTCCATTAAATGGTGTGTTTTTACTTCTAGATACTATATCTTCTTCTTTGAATATTCTTTTCTTGTTTAAATCTATAAGAACTAAATCACCAAGAAAACCTGGTTGAAGTTTTCCTTTATTTATGTTTAATAACTTAGCAGCATTTCCACTCATTAATTGGCTTAGCTTATTTAAGCTTATGTGATTTTCTTTAACTAGCTTCGTATAACATATTGAGAAAGCTTGTTCAATTCCAATCATGCCAGGTGCTCCTTTTTCCTTATCTTCCTTTGAATGAGGAGCATGATCTGTTCCTATACAATAAACATAGTTCATTTTTATTGCCTTTATTAAGAAATTTACATCTTCTTCTTCTCTTATAGGAGGATTAACTCTATAATTACTAATCTTATTATTTAAAGCTAAGTGGTGTGGAGTTATTTCGCAAGTTACTTTAACTCCATCATTTTTTCCTTCTATTATATATTTCATAGCTTCCTTAGTACTTACATGAGACATGTGAAGTCTACAATCTACAAACTTTGCTAGTGTAATATCTCTCCATGTCATCATATTTTCAGCTAATCTCATATCAACCTTTGAAAACTCTGGGCTTTCAGCATGAGACATTACTATCCAGTTATTTTCCTTAGCTATTTTCATAGCCTCCATCATAATCTTAGAATCTGACACCCCTTTACCGTCATCTGTTATTGCCTTAACATTAGGATTGCCCTCAAATTCTCTAAGATGATTTATTTCTTCACCTGATAAATTCTTTGTTATAGAAACTGTTTGATATAAATCTACTAAGCCTACCTCTTTACCCTTATTAACCACGTAATCTAAAATTTCTTTTGAACTACAAACTGGTTTTGTGTTTGGCATTAAGGTTACTGTTGTGTATCCACCTCTCACTGCAGCCTTAGATCCACTTTCAATATCTTCTTTATATTCAAAACCTGGATCTCTAAAGTGTGCATGAGTATCTATAAATGCAGGCATAAGTACTAAGCCTTTTCCATCTAGGGTTTCACATTCTTTATTTAGTTCAGTTCCAAGTTCTTTTATTACCCCTTTTTCTATATATATATCACCAAAAAAGTTGTTGCTTTCATCTATTAAATTTACATTTTTAATTAGCAAATTCATCTTAATTATGTCCTCCTAAATTTAATGCTTTTGAAAAGTGTTTTCTGCGTTACAATAATCACAATTGTATGTATTATTCTTTTTGTCTATTAAAGTAAAGCTTTGAGGAACATATTTTTCCACTTGAGTTATACATTTTGTGTTTTTACATTTATGATTTTGTAATTCTCTATTTTTCATCCTATTACGCCTCCCCTAAAAGTTTTGCCATTAAGGCCATTCTTACATACATTCCGCATTTGGCTTGCTTAAAGTAAAATGCTCTTGAATCTTCATCTACTTCATAGGCTATTTCATTTACTCTTGGAAGAGGATGAAGAACCATCATATCTTCTTTGGCACCCTTCATTTTTGCTTCATCTAATACATATACATCTTTTAATCTTTCATACTCACTTTGATCTACAAATCTTTCTCTTTGTATTCTTGTCATGTATAAAATATCAGCTTCCTTAATTCCTTCTTCTAAACTAGTAATTTCTTTGTATTCTATATTATTTTTTTCTAAAATTTGCTCTCTAATATAATTGGGAATTCTTAGTTCTATTGGAGATATTAAGATGAATTTATTATTTTTATATCTTGAAAGTGCTTTTATAAGAGAATGCACTGTTCTACCGAATTTTAAGTCTCCACATAATGCAATTGTATTTCCTTCTAGGTTTCCTTTATATTCTTTTATTGTAAGAAGATCTGTTAATGTTTGAGTTGGATGTTGATGACCTCCATCTCCTGCATTTATAACTGGGATATCTGAATACATTGAAGCAACTTTTGCTGCTCCTTCTAAAGGATGTCTCATTGCTATAAGATCTGCATAGCAGTTTACTGTTTTAATAGTATCTCTTAAAGATTCTCCTTTAGAAACTGATGAAGAATTTGGTTCTGAGAAACCTATAACTTGTCCACCTAGTCTAAGCATTGCTGATTCAAAAGACAATCTTGTTCTAGTGCTTGGCTCATAGAAAAGTGTTGCTAGAATTTTACCATTGCATATGTTTTGATATTCTTTTGGATTTGCCATAATTTGATGTGCTAATTTGAAAATTTCATCAAATTCCTCTATTGTGAAATCTGATGGATCTAATAAGTGTTTGTTTTTTAACATAAAATTTCACTCCTTTTTAACCTCTCTGTGTTAATTTAAAGAAGAAAAGCTATATAATTTTATTAAAAAAAGTCTTCCTAAGATAAGGAAGACTTTTCACGTATAAATAAATCTTTTACGATTATAATTCAACTATATAACTTCCTTATTGACCTCTCTGGATCAAATTTAAAGGTTATTTTATTCAGCCTCTCTGGACTGCTTTTATTGTGCTTATAATACCATATTAGAAATTTTATGTCAATAATGTTTTTAATAATTATTTTATATTTTAAGTTAAAAATAAAACTTACAAACACATTTTGAGAATTTAAATCTTAGAATAATTATATATTCTCTCCACATTATTTGTAAGTTTTATTATTAAAGTTTTATAAAATACATTAAATATTAGTGCCAATTGTTCATGATGGCGTCCCAGGTCATTTTACCAGATTTTGCCAAGGTCACAGTCCCGTAGACTGAGTTAGGAATTCCACTAGACATTACTGTACAAGCAAAGTTCCCTTTTTGAGTATGAATTAAGGCCGTATCATTCTCAACTCCCTTTTTGTCTCCTGTTTTGCTTGATATATCAAACTTAAGGTTGTCTGGTATATATAAAGCTAGTTTGTTTTTAATCTGTTGTCTTGTAAGTATATCTATAAGCATTTGGGAGTTTTCTTTACTTAAGAAAGAACCCTCACTAAGTTTTTTCCAGGCTAAAGTTAAATCATAAGCTGTTGTATAATTTTCTACATCTGATTTGAAATTTCTTTCATCGGCAGTTTTTCTATTAAGCTCAGTATTTTTCATACCAAATTCCTTAATAGTTTCATTTATTTTATCCATACCGACTAAATCAATTATTTTATTTGCTGCTGTATTATCACTTTGAATTAGCATTGCTACCATAAGTTCAAATACAGTATAATCCCTCTCTCCAAACTCATGTATTATACCAGTTCCATAGACCTTATCTGAACTTTCTATTTTAACTTTATCCAAAAAGTCTATTTTGCCTTCCTCTACTTCTTTTATAAGAGCTATAGCTATAGGTAATTTCATACAACCTGCTGAAATCATTTTAACGTTTTCATTATAACCATAAGTATAACCACTCTTTAAATCCTCAAAGAAAAAGCTATACGAACCAATTCTGCTCTCTAAATATTTTTGAACTTCTTTCATAAATACCCACCAGCTTTCTTTTAATGTTGCTTTTATTGTTGCCTTGTTTAAAGTGTACCATATTTTCAGAAAATTTTGAAGTATTAATTGTAAATTTTTTCTTGTTAACGTTTAATTTTTCGCTTTAAGATACATCTTTATCCTTATGATTTACTAAGTAATAAGTGAAATTTTACTAAACAGAAAAGAAAACACTCATCAAATTAAGTATGATGAGTGTTTTTATATTATTAATCAGCGAAACTAATTCCTATACTTTTAGCAGTGTTTACTAATTCACCTTCTGGATCTACATTTTTAGTATGTCCAATTACATTTTCTAAGCTTTCATAGGATACTTTATTTCCTTTTAATGCAACCATGTTTCCAAATAAATTACTATTTATAAGTTCAACAGCTTTAACTCCATATTTAGTGGAAAGTATTCTATCATAAGTAGAGGTATTTCCCCCTCTTTGTATATGTCCAAGAACAGTGCTTCTTATTTCATGATTTTTTATTAATCCTTCTAAGTCAATAGCTAATTTGTTAGCTATTCCCCCTAATCTTATTGGGTCTGGACTATCATCAACTATTTTAGAAACAACTACTTCTCCATCTTTAGGTTTTGCTCCTTCTGCAACTACAATAATTGTAAACTGTTTTCCGGCTTCTTCTCTTTCTTTTACTTTTTCAACTATCTTGTTTATATCGTAAGGTATTTCAGGTAATAATATTACATCAGCAGAACCAGCTATTCCTGATTCTAAAGCAATCCAACCAGCGTTTCTTCCCATAACTTCTAAAAGCATTATTCTATGATGTGACTCAGCTGTAGTATGAAGTCTATCTAAAGCTTCTGTAGCTATTTCTGTGGCAGTATTAAATCCAAAGGTTACATCTGTGGCTAATAAATCGTTATCTATTGTTTTAGGAACACCTATTACATTAACACCTTTTCTTGCGAAATCTCTTGCAGAGGTTAAGGTTCCATCTCCTCCAATAACAACTAGAGCATCTACCTCTTCTTTCTTTAAGTTTTCAACACCAACATCAGAAACATCTTTTTTAACTATTTTACCATTCTCATCTTCAACTTGATAATCAAATAGGTTGTCCTTATTTGAACTATGAAGTATTGTTCCTCCTCTATGAAGTATTCCAGAAACAGAATCAAGATCCAATTTTACAAAGTCATTATTATATAGACCTCTATATCCAAATTTATAACCTATAACTTCATATCCATATTTTAAGATTGCAGTTCTAGTTACAGCTCTTATTACTGCATTTAATCCAGGACAATCTCCTCCTCCTGTTAGTATAGCTATTTTCTTAATTGGTTGCATCATATAAAATCCTCCTCCTAAACAATTTTAAACCATAGTCTGTAAGTTTTTTACAATTACCTTCTAAGTAAATGATATCATATAAAGCTTTTTTTTGAAAGTAAAATTATTTTAAAAATTTAGAAAATTATAATAATTTCAATGATATCTATGTAAAATTTGTTATTTCCTTCGATAAAAAAAGACAAGGAATTTTATCCTTGTCTTTTTTGTTAACTAATTACTTTAGTAAATATTAAAATAGCTAATACTATACCAGCAAATACTCTGTATATAGCAAAAACTCTCATAGGTTTTTTCTTTAAGTAATTTATAAACTTATCTATAACAACTAATGAAACTATAAATGCAACTATAAATCCTAAGATTAATGAGATCCAATTTGTTGCATTCATTTGAGAATAATCAAATTTAAATAGATCTAAGCCAGAAGCTCCAACCATAGCTGGTATTGCTAAGAAAAATGTAAATTCTGTAGCAACAGTTGTACTTAATCCAGAAATCCATCCTCCCATTATTGTTGATGCACTTCTTGACATTCCAGGCCATAAAGATAAACATTGGAAGCATCCAACTAGTAATGATTGTCCATATGTCATTTTATCAATATCTTTTACAATCTTACTTCTTTTAGCTCTTTTTCTAAAGTTATTTTCTATAACTATAAGTAATATACCACCTACTATAAATCCTATAGCTACAGTTTTTGTTGAAAATAAATATTCTTTTATTTCATCATGGAATAAAAGACCTAAAATAGCTGCTGGTATTGTTCCTATAATAACATTTATACCAAATCTAAAACCTGTTTCTGATTCTGCAAGTCTTTTTTCATATTTTCTTTTATCGCCTGATGTTTTTAATCCGATAAATGAAAATATGTAACATAAAAACTCAACTACTGAGCTACTTATCTTTCTCCAATATAATACTACAACTGCTAGTATGGCACCTAATTGAATAACAACTTCATACATTTCAGGAAATCCACCTGATTGCGTATTGAAGTGAATAAGGTCACCAACTAGAATCATGTGTCCTGTTGAGGAAACAGGAACAAACTCTGTAAGACCTTCAACAATTGCGATTATTAAGGCCTTAAGTATGAATAAAAAATCAATTCCCATAACTACACTCGCTTTCTAATAATTAAGTTTTACTTTTTTATTATAATTTCATTAGTTAAATTTGTCCACTTTTACATAAATATAAATAAAAGAGTATATCTAAAACTAATTTTATTAATAATTATTATAAATTATTATTACTTTATGCTTTTTATTCTAAAAGTAATTCATAATCATTTATTATTTTAAATTAGTTTTCATATACTCTTTCTTTAAATTATACAATTAAATATATTATTGATTTTCTTAATAAATCTTATTAAGCTTTTACTACTGAAAGTATTTCCTCTTCAACAGCACCTTCTTTTGGAACATAACTCTTTAATAATGTCATGTTTCCTTTTAAAGAGTATTTTCCTAAGGATGCAGGTATGAATATACTATCTCCTTTTTTAATTGCTAATTCGCCTTCTTCTGAAGTTATGATTCCTTCTCCTTCAACACATGTAAATATGAAGAATCTTTCTTTATCACTCTCTTCTTCACATACTCCATGTATATCATATTTTTCTAATGAGAAATATTCACATAGTGAAAGATAAGTTTTATCATATTGATCATATGAAACTTTTAATCCCTTAGCTTTTTCTCCTTTTAATGAGAAATCGATACAATCTAAAGCTTTTTCAACATGGATTTCTCTTCCTCTGTTATAGTCATATACTCTATAAGTTGTATCACTATTTTGTTGGATTTCAGCTATTATAACACCTTCGCATATAGCATGAACTAGTCCACTTCTTACAAAGAAAGTATCCCCTTTTTTAACTTCTACTCTATTTAAATACTGATCAAATTCACCAGTTTCTATAGCTTTAACAAATTGTTCTTTAGTACAATCCTTTGTTCCTACTATTAAATTAGCTCCTTCAAAAGCTTCAACAACATACCAAATTTCAGTTTTTCCAAGCTCTCCTTCAACTCTCATACCATATTCATCATTTGGATGAACTTGAACTGATAATTTATCCTTAGCGTTTATTAATTTTATAAGTAGAGGAAATTTCTCTTTTGATATTTCAGTACCTACTAAGTCACTTCCTAATTTATCTATTAACTCATCGAATCTTAACCCTTTATATTCACCATTTTCAACTATACTCATTCCATTTTGATGACAAGCAACATCCCAAGTTTCTCCTATCATTCCCTCTGGCATATTGTCTCTGAAAAGTTCGAAATCTCTTCCACCCCAAACTTTATCATAGTATAAGTTTTCAAATCTTATTGGATACATTTAGTATTCCCCCTAGTCTAGTTTATTTGTATAATTAATGCTACTTAATTATATCCTTCCTATATATAATACAATATTTCTACATATATTGCATTGTAAAATTTCTAGTAAGTATAGAATAAATACATTTAATTTACTAATAATAAAAAATCCCTACTTATTATTAATAAATTACTATATTGGTAAATTAAATACTTTGTGCTATACTATAATAGTTTAAGAAGATTGACTAAAAAGTAATTGTAAGGTGGTGTTTAAAATAGCTATTAAATCTTATCTAAGCATAATCTTATCTAAAATGACACAATTTATTTCAAAGAAAGTTTTTAAAGGTGGAACTAACTTTCCAGGTAAAGTAGCTTTAAAAATCGATAGAAACATTTTAAAAGTAGTTTCTAAAGATTATAAAGTTATTTTAGTTACTGGAACTAATGGAAAGACTACTACTACTTCAATGATATATAATGTCCTTAAAGGTAATGGATTAGATGTTATAACTAATGCTACTGGAGCAAATCTTTATCCAGGAATAGTTAGTACCTTCGTAGCTAATTACAAATTTTCTTCAAATAAAGAAAGATATGCAGTAATTGAAGTTGATGAAGCTAACTTAAAATTTATAACAGAGTATATAACTCCAGAAATAATAACTGTAACTAATCTCTTTAGAGATCAGTTAGATAGATATGGAGAGGTTTATACTACTCTAAATAAAATATTAGAAGGAGTTGTTAAAGTACCAAGTACTACTCTTCTTTTAAATGGAGATGAATCTTTATTAGGAAGACTTGATGTTAAAAACCCTAAAGTTTATTATGGATTCGAAGTTTCTCTAAATAAAAACAAGAATATAGAAATTAATGCTGATGCTAAGTTCTGTAAGTTCTGTAAAGAGCCTTATTCTTATAACTTTATAACATACAATCATCTTGGAAGTTTCTACTGTCCTAACTGTGGATTCAAAAGAGAAGATTTAAAATATAAAGTAGAGGAAATAGTAGAACTTACCCCTGAAAGTTCTAAGGTTGTTATAAATGGTGGTTTATTTACAATAACTCAACCTGGTACTTATAATATATACAACGGATTATGTGCTTATTCTGTTGCAAAAGAATTACATATTAATGATGAAGTTATTCAAAAATCATTTTCTAATCAAAGTTCATCCTTTGGAAGACAGGAAACAATAAAAATTGGAGATAAGGAAGCTAGAATTATCTTGGTTAAAAATCCAGCTGGATATAATCAAGCCTTAGATACTCTTCTTCTAAATTCAGAAAGCTTTGCTGCAGCATTCTTATTAAATGATAATTATGCAGATGGTAAGGATGTTTCTTGGATCTGGGATGTTGATTTTGAAAAATTAAATTCAATGGACTTAAATGAAATATTTATCTCTGGAATGAGAGCTTATGATATGGCTGTAAGATTGAAAATTGCTAATCTACCAGTTGAAAAGTTTTTAATAAAGGAAGATTTTGAAGGCTTAACAGAGGCAATCAAAAATTCTAAGGAAAACAAGGTTTATATCCTTGCAACTTATACTGCTATGATTAACTATAGAAAATACTTACATTCCAAAGGTTATATTGATAAGCTTTGGTAGTTAAAGGAGAGATTCATATGGAATTAAATATATGTCACTTATATCCTGATCTACTTAATGTTTATGGAGATGTAGGAAATATTTTAATATTAAAGCATAGAGCAAAATTGCGTGGAATCAAAGTAAATGTAATAAATGTTTCTATGGGTGATAAATTTGATAAAGATAATTACGATATAGTATTCTTTGGTGGCGGTCAAGACTTTGAGCAATCAATAGTATCTGATGACTTAATAAACCTAAAAAAAGATGTTTTAAAAGAATATGTTGAAGAAGGAAAAGTTCTTTTAGCTATCTGTGGTGGATATCAACTTTTAGGTAATTATTACACTGCCCCTACAGGAGAAAAAATAGATGGCTTAGGAATTTTAGATATATATACTGAAGGTGGAGACACTAGATTCATAGGTAACACAGTAATTCATAACGAAGAATTTGATGAAACTTATGTTGGCTTTGAGAATCACTCTGGTAGAACATTTATTGGAGATTTAAAACCTCTTGGAAAATGCATTCATGGTTATGGAAATAATGGGGAAAGTGGTTATGAGGGATGTATTTATAAAAATACTTTCTGTACATACTTCCACGGATCACTTTTATCTAAGAATCCAGAGCTTGCAGATAGAATTTTAACATTAGCTCTTAGTAATAAATATGATGATATTTCATTATCACCTTTAGATGATACCTTTGAAATTAAAGCTAAGAATGTTATGATAGATAGATTAAATAATGAAAATAAGTAATTTTTTAAAAACAGAGATTTTTCTCTGTTTTTTCTATTTTTTATTTTTATTTTTTTGTTTTTTTTATTTTAATAATCATTTACGAGTATATCATTTAAGATAATACTTTATATGTAAAAAATATATATACTATTTAATTTGTAAAAGGAATTGTAAGGAACTAATTAATCTTATTTCCACTTATTATTTTACTAAATATACACAAGCTATAATTGAAAAAATTTTAAAGGTGGTGTTATTTATGAAACATAATGCAAAGGATAATTTTAGACTTGCTATTGATGAACTTTGTTCTTGCCAAAATCACTTAAATAATGCATATATGAACTTAAAGGAAGAAGAAAATAAAACAGAAGTACATGCAGCCTTAAAAACAGTTGCTAGTGCTATAGAACATGCTCAAAATAATTATAATAATTATGAAGATTAATATTAAGGAGTGTTAGTTATGGGAGACTCAAATAAAAATATAAAAAGAGAACTTAATTTGGCAGTTAAAAATGCTCTTCATGCTCAAGAATATATAAATTTAGCTTTAAATACAGTTGAAAAGAATGAAAACAAACAACTTATTCAAAATACATTAAATAATATAAATAAATCTGTAGATATGACAAAAACTTCATTCTATGGATTTAAAGAATAAAATAAATTTTAACTATATAACTAAACATAAAATATAAATAAAGTGAGGTAAAACTGCCTCACTTTATTTTAACTAAATATTTTCTTTCAAAAAACTTTGGATTATAAGACATTTTTGATTTTTTTAATCCTAATATCCCTAAATCCTCTTCTCTATTAACATATTTTAAATCTAAAAAATAATTTTTTAATAGTTCATTATTTATAAAAGCATAGGCTCCTTTGAATTCTTTTAAACACTTCTCCACATGAACTATATATGTGCTATCATTAAATCTCTCCCCTATAGAAATTCCTATTAATTTATTGTCCACATAAAGTTTTATTAAATCTAAGTCTAATTGGCCTAAATAATTTATTAAATTTCTTGTTCCATCTATTTCAGCTAAAAACTCCTCATCCATTTCTTTATTTTCTAAATACCATTTATCTAAAAATTCTAAGCATTCTTCCCTTTCTTTATTATCTAAAAAACTTTTAAAAAATGCTGTTTTATAATTATAGTTTTTAATAAACTGATTATATTTATTTCTTTTCTTTCTAAATTTTCTTCCTGATAAATTTCTTAAATCATCAAAGTTATATACATAATCAAAGTTATTTATTTCTTCCTCAAAAATTAAATTTTCTTTATATATATCTTCTAACCTATTAAGAAAATTTATGCTTACATCTCCAAATAACCATTTACTCTTTTCTTTTTTTCTTATGGATTCTAAATAGTCAATAATATTTATTAAAGAATTATCATCTATATCCCCTAAAGGCTCCATAAAAAATTTACCATTATTTTTATCATATTTTTTAATAATAAAAATATTATTTACTATATCATATTCTATATCATTAAAGTCTTTCCACATAAAAAGTGTAGCAAAAGAATATTCACAGCTTAGGAATTTGTTTTTATCTATATATTGGTAGTAAAGAGATTTATCTTTTAAAGTAATTTTTTTAAACATAACTCCTCTTTAAATTTATAGCTTATTAAATATAATATGAAAAATCCCTCAGAGTTGTATATTTTTTCAATATTTTATATTATAATTAAAGAAGGTTAATATAAAATCTACTAAACATAAAATTTTTTTACTACATAATTAAAACTATTTGAATAAAGCAAATTATGTAAAATCTACACATTTTATTTATATTTATTTGTTAAGTTATACTCGTATAGTTTTATAATATTAATTAATAATAGTTGAGGTAATAAAGGTGAGAAGTAAGAGAATAAAAAAATTAAATTCAAAAAAGGTAGCACTACAAATTTCACTAGTACTTATAGCTTTATTCTTAATTTTAATTTCTGTAGTTTTATTTAAAACTTATTCTAGTAAAAATGTTACTTATTAAGGAATTTATGTTGAAAACATTAATGTGTCAAATTTAAATGAGAAAGATTTAAAGGAAAAATTAAATGAGCACTACTCTGATTTATTAAATAATTTTAAAATAACATTTAATTATAAAGACAATTTTAATGAAACTTTTTCAGCAAAAGATTTAGGATTTTTCTTTGATATTAATGATTTATCTAATCAGGTTTTTTCTTTCGGAAAAAATAGCAATATATTTTCTAATACAATAGAAAGATTAAAGTTAAAATCTAATCCTAAATATTTTCAGTTTAAACCTGAATCAAATTCAGAGGTTTTAAGTGAAAAACTTTCTGAAATAAGTAATAAAATCAATAAAGAAAAGGTTGAACCAACTATTTCTTTTTCAAATGATTCTATATCAGCAACTAAAGAACAAATTGGGTACAAGCTTGACTTAGAAAAGCTTACTTCTGAAATAGTTAATGATTTAAATAATAGTCATGATAGTCTAAATTGTACTATTAATATACCTGTGGAAGAAATAAAACCTAAATTAACTCAAGAAACTGTTAATAACATGGTTATTTTAGGCTCATATACTACTAAACTTCCTAGTTTAACAGGTGGACGTACTAAAAATATTAGCAATTATTTAAGTAAGCTTAATGGTACTATATTAATGCCAGGAGATATTTTTTCTGCTGATAAAGAAGGAGAAGATAGAACTGAAAGTAATGGTTATACTTATGCCCCTGGTTATATTGGAAACAAAGTAGTAGATATATTAGCCGGTGGAATATGTCAAGGAGTTACAACTCTTTATAACTCAGTATTATATGCTGACTTAAAAATAGTTGAGAGAGCTCCTCATAGCCTTCCAGTAACTTATGCTCCTATAGGTAGAGATGCTACTATGGCAAGTGGAGTTATTGACTTTAAGTTTCAAAATAATATGAATAATCCAGTTATTGTTCAAACTTATATAACTTCTTCTGGACAAGTTAAGTCTAACATTTGGGGTATAAAAGAAGACCCAGGAAAAGAAATAGTTATATCTGTAGATCAACATGGACCTAAATCATCAACAACTTATAAGGAAACTTATGAAAATGGAGTATTAGTAAAAAAAGAAGTGTTATCAAAGGACAAATACAATTAAAATAAAGGAAGCCAATTAATTGGCTTCCTTTATTTTAATTTATATTCTATTTAAGCTTATCTTCTTTTCTTAATTTTTGTAGTAATTCATTGTATCTCTTATGTTTCATATTAGGGAATGCTTTTAAAAGTCTTCTTTGAAGAATATTATTTCTTCTTAGAGATTTAGCTCTATTTAACATTTCTTCTTTTAAATTAGCCTCACGCTTAAATTTGTTCATAGTAAGTTCTAATTCTTTCTCGGTCTTATCTATAAAGGAAATTCCAAACTCCTCAAACTCCTTAGATAAATCTTGAAGATTGTGTAATTTTGAATTTAACTTAATCATAGCTTGTACTGTTACTACAAAATCAATAACAATTAGAGCTGCTAAAATTATTGTTACAATAAAAACTATCTTTTCTGGAAATTTACTAACAAAATCAACTATAATAGGATTTATAAACTCAACTAATATAACTGATAATATACCAAATAGTGTGGAATTAAGTAAGCACACTCTTCCATGAATATTAAACTTGTGTTTTGAATAATCCCACCACTTAGTATGGAATATTGCTTCTAATAAAAAAGAGGTAATATACTCTAAAACTGATGTAATTATTATTCCTAATATAAATACTAATATTATATTACTTTTATACATATCTAAAAATGTTAAAACAAAAAAAGCTCCAAATCCGTATACAGGGCATAATGGCCCATTTAAAAAGCCTCTATTTGTAAACTTGTGATCTATTATATAACAATATATAACTTCACAGCACCATCCTAAAAAGCTATATATTATTATATACAAAATATTATATATAATGTTTTCCATAACTATAAAAAGAGAATTCCTCTCTTTTTAACTCACTTCCTTTCATAGTTTACTGATTATTTAGTATATTCTCTGCTTCAGGAGAAGCTATTTCCATGCCATATATGCCTAAGTCATTTACTGCTGTAATATTTACTACTACTTTTCCCTCGGATCCTTTTTGAAAATAACCTGCTAATATTTCTTTATGAGAATCTCCTAAAATATCTGTATAATACATAACTAAAGAACCATTTCCCTCTGCTTTTACCTTTACTTCCTCTGAACCACCTGCTTTTATACTTGGTACACTAATATTTTTACTATTATTGCTATAACTTATTTGTAAACCACTTATTTCTTTATTAGTCTTATTATTAATAATGACTTTATATGTAGATTGGTTACTAAAAAAATAAAATCCTACTCCTATTAATACTATCAATATAACACCTAGAATAATTAATGTTTTTTTCTTCATATGCTACACTCTCCATTTTATTATTGTTAAAATAATTATACTACATAAATTCTATAAGAATCCATATTAAGAAAATATAAGAAAAACAACATCTTAAAAAGATGTTGTTTTAAATTATTTATTTTTCATTTTCTTTTCATAATTATGATAAAGTATAAAAGCAATTATAGAAAAAACTATTGGACCAGTTATTTGGAATGCCATAGCTGTATAATCTTTATCCTGAATAACAGGTTTTATTATTGTAAATAAATTTGCAAATCCAATTGTAAATGTTACTATTATTGACCAAATTAATGATAATTTATATGACTTATACATAACAAATGGTTTTTCTATATGTTTTTTCTTTTTAAATGCTGGGAAAGCTCCAGATAAGAACATATATGGTATTGTCATGGCCACATTACCCATTAATATTAAATAACTAAAGAATTTATTTGCAGATTCTCCACCAAAAGAAGCTACTAATATAAATATAACAACAACTATACATTGAACCCACATTGCATTAACTGGCATGTTATTTTCATTTAACACAGTCCATTTTTTTGGCCAGATTTCTTTAGGTGTTCCTTCTATTAATTGTTTAATAGGTGCATAACTTAATGTAAAGAAAGCTCCCATTAAGGCTAACATCATTGAAAGACCTATGTATCTTGCAAACCAAGCTCCTAATTGAAGTGAAGCATTAGTACTCATGCCAAAAGCTTGACCTAATTTTACACCTAAGTTTTGAATTACTATATATGCTACATTTGCTAAGTTAACATTATCCCCTGATAATACTTCTTGCCAATTTGTAAATAATCCAACACAAAGTATTCCAACAGCATATCCAACGGCTATTATTATAGATGCAATCATTAATCCCTTTGGAAAATTCTTTTTAGCATCCTTAGTTTCATCAACTAATCCACTTACAGCTTCTAGTCCACCATAAGCAAAAACTGCAAAAACTAAAAATCCTAATACACCTATTGGTGATTGGTAAGATGGATTTTGTGCATGAACAAAGGCAGACCCATTTATTACCTCAGCAGGTTTAAATCCATTGCTTACAAAAACAATAATTGCTCCTAAAATAAGTACTATGTTTGATAATGCAACAACAGTTCCTCCAATTGAAGTAACCTTTGTTATACTCTTTAATCCTTTAGATGATGCATAAGTTATAACTATTATAAGTATTGATCCTAATACAGCCATTGTCTGTGGAACACTTAATCCAAGTAAAGACCATGTTCCTGTAGTATCTTTTCCATATATAACATTTGAGAAAGGAATCCATATTGATGATGAGTTACTAACTAACCATATTAAATTTGATGAATACCACATGAATGTAACTATGAAGGCATATTTATTTCCTACAGATTTAGCCATCCATGAGTATATTCCTCCTCTTTCCTTTCTAAATGCTGCTCCATATTCTGCCATCATAAAAGCATATGGAATTGAGAAAGCTAATGCTGATATTATGTACCATGGAATAGCACTATATCCCATTAAATAAAAGGCCTTTGGCATGTTAGCAAAACCATATACTGATGTGAAAATCATTAATATAAGCGCTGTTAAAGACAATTTACTTTTATGTTCTGAGCTCATATTTTTCCTCCTTGGTTAAATTATTAAGTTATAAAATTTTTATACATATAATATACCATCTTATCATAAAATTTAAACATTTTAAATAATTTTTGAACTAAATAAAAATATTTTATTAATATTTAGTTAATAATTTATTATTATTATAATATTATCAGAAAATTAAAAGTTTTTTTATTAATTAAGTTATTATATAAATTATGATAAAATAATTCAAAATAAAAGTTTTAATTTGTTAATGTAATAAATTATGTGATATTAGTACAAAATATGTTATATTATTATTATAAATATTTTTTTGTGGGGTGATATTTTGGCAGCAGGAAAAACACATGACAAAATTACGGTTATTATGACCCCTTTTATAGCTTCTTTCTTTTTATTTATAAATATGATCTTCTTAGAAGACTTAGGAAGTAGCCTTGCCTTTACAATATTAGGCGTATCTGTATATATGTTTGGTGGGTATATGTTTTCTGGAGATTTAGATATTAAAAGTAGAGAATTTAGAAGATGGGGGTATTTAAAGTTTATTTGGATTCCATACCAAAAACTATTTGAACATAGAAGTGTTTTTACACACGGATTTATATTAGGACCTATAATAAGAATACTTTATGTATCTATTATCCCTATAACAATTTCTTCATTGTTATATTCTTTTTCCATAATTAATATATCTACACCAGAAATGTTAAAGTTAGTTTTTAATTTTATGTCAAAGAATAAAGTTTTATTTGGTAATATGGCTTTAGCCTTATTTTTAGGTTCTGGTCTTCATACCATAACTGATATGATATATAGTTATTTTAAAAGAAAATTCTCATATAAAAAGAGAAAATCAAGTAAGAAATATAGTAGAAGTAAAAGACCTTCAAGAAGGGCTGCATAATAAAAAAGGCTTAGCTTTAATAGCTAAGCCTTTTTATTTTATTGGTAATTCTATAACAAAATTGCATCCTTTTAAAGGACCATCACTTAAATAGATTGTTCCTCCATGTTTTTCTACAATTTCTTTACTTATGGTTAATCCTAATCCAGAACCACCCTTTTTAGAATTTCTTGATTTTTCTTCCCTAACAAAAGGATTAAAAATATGTTTTTTTATTTCTTCACTTAAACCTATACCATCATCACTAACTATTATTTTAACCTTATCATCTTCTTTTTTTAGACTTACTAAAAACTTAGTTCCTTTTTTATTATATTTAACACTATTTATTATTAAATTGCCTATAGCTCTTTCAAGTCTTTTATTATCAAATTCTAAATAAAGATCATCTTCACTTATTTCAAAATCAAAATCAAAGTCTTTTTCTTCTAGGAGATATATGTAATCAGCTATTAAATTTCTTAAAAATTCGCTTAAATCTTGATATTTTTTATGTAAAATAAATTCAGAACTTTGAAGTGTGTAAAATTCAAATAGTTCCATTATCATTTCATTTGCTCTTTCCCCATTGTTCTCAATTATACTTATGTATTTATGTAAAGACTCTTTTTCAATATCTGGATTGTTTTTTATAATATTGGAATATCCTATTATACTTGATAAGGGAGTCTTTAGGTCATGGGCTATATTTCTAACAAATTCTTTCCTTAGCTTTTCTGATTTCTCTTTTAATTTCTTTTCTTCTTCTATTTTAGATGCCATATTATTAAAAGCCTCTCCAAGCTCCTCAAACTCATTGTTTTTTTCTATGTTAATTCTAGTAGAATAATCTCCTAAGGATAATTTCCTAACTCCATTCATAAGCTTATCTAAAGGTTTAGTAAATGTCTTAGAAGTTAATTTTGAATAAAGGATTAGACTCATTGTAAAAATAAAGATATATAAAGAAATCATAATATATACAAATATCTTAAATCCAATTTTAGGATTTCTAGTAAACATTTTTCCGAAGTTTTCTTCAGGTATTCTAGTAATTACAAAGAATCTCCCTTCCTTGCTATAACCAGTATAAGATAAGTAATCCTCATCTATATTAACTCCATGCATTTCATCCACCAAAATTTTACTGAATTCTTCACTGGAATAATTATCTCTTTTCACCTTTTGATCCCCAATTGTTTCTATTACATTTAAATCCTTATCTATAATTTCAATCCATCCACCATGCTCTGTTACATAATCTTGATTACCTATGCTGTTATAATCTTTATTTTCTATTTCTCCTACAAGTATTTTAGAAGATTCATTTTCTATTGGCTCACTTTTTAAATATATACTAACCCCTATAATAAAAGAAATTAGAAATATAGTAGCTGTTATAATAGTAATAAGTAAAAATACCTTAAGATAATTCCTAAGTAATATATTTGATACCTTATATCTGTTTTTTCCTAGATTAAATTTTTTCAAACCTATATCCTATCCCTCTTATAGTTTTTATCTTGCAAGGATTTTTAGGATCTTCCTCTATCTTATCTCTTAAGTGGCTTATATGAACCATTATAGTATTGTCATCACCTAAATACTCCTCTTGCCATACATTTTCATATATTTGTTTTTTAGTAAACACTCTTCCAATGTTGCTCATAAGCATTTCTAAAATTTTAAATTCCTTTGCGTTTAAAGTTACTATTTCTCCATCTTTTTTAACTGTACATCCTTCTTTGCTAAGTTCTAAATTTCCTATTTTTATAAGTTCATTTTCTCCAGAATATTTATAGCATCTTCTTAAATTTGATTTAATCCTAGCCATAAGTTCTACAGGTTTAAAAGGTTTTATAACATAATCATCAGCCCCTAAGCCTAAACCTAATATTTTATCATCATCCTCAATTTTAGCAGTTAAAAATATAACTGGAATCTGACTCCATTCCCTTAACATCTTTAATAGATTAAAGCCATCTATTCCATCCATCATAACATCTAATAAGGCTAAATGTATGTGTTCTTTTTTTAAGATATCTAAGGCTTCTAATCCATTTACAGCCTTAAATACAGTGTATCCTTCCTTTAATAAATGCAATTCTAAAAGATTTCTTATATCTTGTTCATCCTCAGCTATTAAAATATTCATATTCCCCTCCTATATAGTAATTCCTTAAATACATTATAATATTAAACTCTAGATTTACTAAACTTAAAATTATATTATTTAAGATATTTTTAAGCTTAATCTTTAACTTATGATAATATTCTGCTTCTTTATACAAATTAGAATCAAGTTTTTAGATAAAACTAATAAAAATTCTTTGCAAAATTAAAATATTAAAGATTAAGGTCTCAAATAAAAAACAATTCCTTATTTGAGACCTTATATTTATTAGTTATTTAATATATATTCACTTAATTTAGCATTAGCTAACATTAATTTTATTCTATTTTCTTGATTTACCTTAGTTGAAGATGGATCATAATCTACAACAACTATATTAGCTTCTGGATGTTTCTCCATAATTCCTCTAATCATACCTTTTCCAACTATGTGATTAGGAAGACATCCAAAGGGTTGAGCACAAACTATATTATTTACACCACTATTTATAAGTTCTAACATTTCAGCAGTCATAAGCCACCCTTCACCCATTTTAACTCCTCTTCCTATGTACTCTTCAACAGAAGTTTTTAATTCCTTAAATGGAGCAGGTGCTCTAAACTTACTATATTTTTTTATTGAATCTATCATAACATTTTGTAAATGCTCTAAATATGAACATCCAATTTTAGTAAATTTACTTGAGACTTTTTTCATTCCATATAATTTATAATCTATTTCTGAATTAGATAGACAATACATAAAGAAATCTGTAACACCAGACATAACAACTTCAGCATTATCTTCTCTTAAAAATTCCTCTAAATTATTATTTCCTAAAGGAGAATACTTTAAATAAATTTCTCCCACTATACCAACCTTTACTTTTTCAGTTTCTTCTAGTTCTATCTTAGAAAAATCTAAAATTATATTTTTATATAGTTCTCTTACCTTTAAATATTTTAAGCTTTCAAACTTCTCTTTTAAAATCTCAATCCACTTATCTAAAACCCTATCTGTTTCACCCTTATTAATCTCATAAGATTTACACTGATTATACATATACATAAGCAGATCTCCATAATAAAGAGCATATATGCATTTTATTAATAAGCCTGGATACATTTTAAACCCTTCATGCTTTTCTAATCCACTTGCGTTTAAAGAAATTACTGGAACTTGCTCTAAGTTATTTTCTTTTAGTGCCTTTCTTAATAAATGTATATAGTTAGATGCACGACATCCTCCCCCAGTTTGGCTCATTATTAAAGCCGTTTTGTCTGGGTCATATTTTCCACTTTTTAAAGCTTCCATAAGTTGTCCAATTACAATCATAGCTGGATAGCATATATCATTATGAACACTTTTTAATCCTTCTTCAATAGCGCTATTTGTATCACCATCAAAAAATTCTAATTTATAACCGTACTTTTTCATTATTCCAGATAAAAGTTTAAAGTGTATTGGCAACATTGTAGGAGCTAAAATAGTATGAGTCTTTCTCATCTCTTTAGTAAATACTGCAAAATTTTTATTATTTTCCATTTCCATTCTATCACCTATTCCTGTGCTATAGCCTCTAGCAAGCTTCTTATCCTTATTTTAGCTGCGCCTAAATTATTAGTTTCATCTATTTTTAATTGAGTATATATTTTGTTATTTCTCTCTAGTATGTCTTTAACTTCATCAGAAGTTATGGCATCTGTTCCACATCCAAAGGAAACTAATTGTATAAGTTCCATATCTTTATTTTTAGCAACATAATAAGCAGCATTATATAATCTAGCTTGATATGTCCATTGATTTAATATATTAACCTTTGGCTTTTCATGACTTACTTCAATAGAATCTTCTGTTAAAACAACAATTCCTAAGCTACTTAAAACCTTGTCTATTCCATGATTTATTTCTGGATCTATGTGATAAGGTCTTCCTGCTACTACTATAACCTTCTTATTGTTATTTTTAGCATACTCTATAAATTCTTCACCTTTTTCTTTTATATGCTTAGTATATTTATCATACTCTATATAAGCCTTTTCTAAAGCATTTTTAACTTCCTTTTGTTTTATATCTCCAAAAGTTTTATTTAAAATCTCATAAAGTTGTTTGCTTAATAATTTTTTATTGTTTAAGCTTAAATATTCCATCATAAAGTTATTACTATCTAACTCTTTTACATTTGTCTTTAAAAGTTCTGGATAATAAGCTACAACAGGACAATTAAAACAATTATCTGATATACCTTCGTCAAAATTATAACTCATACATGGATAGAATATATGCTCTATATTTTTACTTATTAAGTTTTCTATATGGCCATGAGCTAATTTTGCTGGATAACACACAGTATCTGATGGAATTGTATGTTGCCCTTTTAAATACATCTTCTTATTTGATTCATCAGATAAAACCACCTTAAAGCCTAACTCTTTAAAGAATGTAGCCCATAGAGGAATATTTTCATACATATTTAATACCATTGGTAATCCTATAGTTCCTCTTTTTCCTTCATCTAATGATTCATATTCTCTTAATTTTTTATATTTATACTGATACATATTAGGAATACTTTCAGATTTTTTATTACCAGTTGGTTTTTCACATCTATTTCCTGAAATATATTTTTCTCCATCATTAAAGATGTTTATTGTTAAATTACATCTATTAGTACATAATCCACATTTAGCTATTTTTGATTTATGCGTAAAACTCTCTAAATCCTCTTTAGAAATTATCTTACTTTCCTTTAAATTTTTTCTTTTTGCATAAAGAGCACATCCATAAGCCCCCATAAGTCCTGATATACTAGGTCTTATAACATTCATACCAAGCTCTTTTTCAAAGGCTCTAAGGATGGCATCATTATACATGGTTCCCCCTTGAACAATTATATTTTTTCCTAATTCATCAAGACTTTTTGCTCTTATTACTTTATAAAGAGCATTTTTAACAACACTTACGGAAAGTCCAGCTGAAAGATCTTCTACTGTAGCCCCTTCCTTTTGTGCTTGTTTTACTGATGAGTTCATAAAAACTGTACATCTTGATCCTAAATCTGCACCATGCTTCGCAAATAAACCAAGTTTTGAAAAAGTTTCTACATCATATCCCATTTGATTAGCAAAACTTTCTATAAATGAACCACATCCAGATGAACATGCTTCATTTAGCATTATATTGGCTACAATGCCATCCTTTATTTTAAAGCATTTAATATCTTGTCCACCTATATCTAAAATAAAATCTACCTTAGGATTAAAATGACTTGCTGCAATATAATGAGCTACAGTTTCTACTATTCCAAAATCAATTGAAAAGGCTTTTTTTATTAGCTCTTCTCCATAGCCAGTAACTGCACTACCCATTATCTTAATTTTTTCTCCACATATATTATAAATATGCTTTAATTCTTTTTTTACAACTTCAATAGGATTTCCTTTATTAGATCCATAATATTCATATAAAATATTATCCTCTTTATCTATTAAAACAACCTTTGTTGTAGTACTTCCAGCATCTATGCCTACATATGCCTCTCCAGCATAATTATTTATATCACTAACTTTAACCTTAGCTTTTTTGTGTCTTTCCTTAAACTCATTATATTCTCCTTCAGAATTAAATAATGGATCTATTATATTCATAGTTGATATTTCATTATGATTTTCTTTTATTATATTTAATAATTCCTCATATTCATATTTTTTATTATTTTCCTTTGAATATATAGCACTTCCAATAGCCACAAAAACCTGTGCATTTTCAGGAGAAACAACATCATTATCCTTTAATTTTAATGTTTTTATGAATCTCTCTCTTAGTCCCTTACAGAAATATAAAGGTCCTCCTAAAAACATTATTTTTCCCTCAATACTTCTTCCTTGTGCTAGTCCACCTATTGTTTGATTTACAACAGATTGGAATACACTAGCTGAAATATCCTCTTTTCTTGCTCCTTGATTTAATAGGGGTTGTATATCAGTTTTAGCAAAAACCCCACATCTTGAAGCAATCTCATATATATTCTCATGTTTAAGACTTAAGTTGTCCATTTCATCTACAGTAAGCCCCATAAGGTGAGCCATTTGATCTATGAAAGCTCCTGTTCCCCCTGCACAACTTGAGTTCATTCTCTCCTCAAAACCACCAGTTAAAAAAATTATCTTGGCATCTTCTCCTCCAAGCTCTATTGCCACATCCACATCATCATAATATCTTTTTATAGCTAAAGTTGTAGCAAATACTTCTTGAACAAAAGGTAAATTATACTCTTTTGAAATTCCATAACCAGCAGATCCAGTTATAGCTATCTTAAATTTTTTATTCTCAATTATCCCTTTTATATTTTCTAGTTCTTCGATTAGCTTTTCTCTTACCTTAGAGTAATGTCTTTCATAATTTGAGTAAAGTATCTTGTCCTCTTCATTTAAGACTATACACTTTAAGGTTGTAGACCCTGCATCAATACCTATTTTGTAATACAAAGTTAATGTCACCTCTTTATTAATAATTGATATATTTCTATTAATTATCATGCAAAAATATGAATAAATTTTGAAGAAATAATTCATTTTTCGTTAACTCTTTATTAACTATATCATAATTATTTAATTATATCACCTAATTAAAAGTTTTAATAACAAGCAAAATTTAAATTTACTTTTAAAAATTACTCCATATTCTCATTAAAATAAAGATTACTTATTAACTGTAAATATATGCATAAAAAGTGGTTATTAAGCAAAAAACTCAATAACCACCTTCCTTATATTTAATTATCTTCTTTTCTTGCCCTTTGAGCTTCTTTGGCTCTTTTGATCAAATCCTCTTGATTTGTTTCCTCTTTGTTTTTTACTATGAGAACTTCTTTTCTTATCTTCTGACTCTCTTCTTCCGCTATTCTCATTTCTATTTTTTCTTCCACCACTTTTGTGATTACTATGATTATTTCCTTTCCCAAAGCTATTTTTATCTCTAATTAAGCATTTTGGACCATTACCAATTAAATCTTCCCTACCTGCCTTAACTAAAGCATCATAAACTATGTTATAATTCTTTGGATTTTTAAATTGTAATAAAGCTCTTTGCATTGCCTTTTCTTCTTTACTTCTAGGAATATAAACTTCTTCCATTGTTAAAGGATCTAATCCAGTATAGAACATTGTAGTTGATAATGTTCCTGGTGTTGGATAGAAATCTTGTACCTGCTCTGGTTGATAATTTATATCTCTTAAATATTCAGCAAGCATAATTGCATCTTCTAACTTGCATCCTGGATGACTTGACATTAAATAAGGAATGATGAATTGTTTCTTTCCTAATCTTTCTGTAATTCTAAAGAATTTTCTTCTAAACTCATCATAAGTTTTTCCTGCTGGTTTACCCATGTATTTTAAAACATTTGGAGATACATGCTCTGGTGCAACTTTTAATTGACCACTTACATGATGCTCAACTAATTCCTTAAAGAAAGTATCATCCTTATCTGCCATTATATAATCATATCTTAATCCTGAACGTATAAATACCTTTTTAATTCCTGGTAATTTTCTTACTCTTCTTAATAAATGAAGGTATTCTCTATGATCTACCTCCATGTTCTTACATATACCTGGTGACATACATCTTTTATGTTTACAAGCTCCTAAAGTTAGTTGCTTCTTACATGCTGGCTTTCTAAAGTTAGCTGTAGGTCCCCCTATATCGTGTATGTACCCTTTAAAATCATCATATTTAGTTATTTCTTCAGCTTCTTCTACTATAGAATCTTCACTTCTACTAGTTACAATTCTTCCTTGATGGAAGGTTATTGCACAGAATGAACAGTTTCCTGAGCATCCCCTTGAACTTACTAAACTAAACTTAACCTCTTCAATAGCAGCTATACCACCATCTTTCTCATAAATAGGATGGTAAGTTTTTTGATATGGAAGAGCATACACTCTATCTAATTCTTCCCTTGAAAGAGGCATTTCTGGTTTATTTATAACAACGTATTTCCCATTATGTTCTTGAACTAAAGTTCTTCCTCTTACAGGATCTTGCTCATCATATTGAATTTTAAAGCATTCTGCATAAGTTCTCTTATCACTTGAAACTTCTTTAAATGATGGCAGAACTATATGCTCCTCATAGATTTCATCTAAACTATCAGCTATGTAACATGTTCCTGGTATATGTCTTATGTACTTTCCATCAAATCCTTGATTTAAGAAGTCAGCCACTTCAACGATTTGCTTTTCACTCATTCCATATACTAAAAGATCAGCTCCACTATCAACTAAAATTGATTTTCTTACCTTGTTATCCCAGTAATCATAATGAGCAAATCTTCTTAAACTAGCTTCAATTCCACCAATTACTATGTTAACATCCTTATAAGCTTCTCTTATTTTATTACAATAAACTATTGTAGCTCTATCAGGTCTCTTACCCATTTCCCCCTTAGGAGTATATAGATCTTTCTTTCTTAACTTTTTGCTTACTGTATAGTGATTAACCATAGGATCCATGTTACCACCATTAACTAAGAATCCTAATCTTGGTCTACCTAATTTTTTAAAATCATCAACGCTCTTCCAATCTGGTTGAGCTATTATTCCAACCTTATATCCAGCATTCTCTAAAACCCTAGATATAATTGCTGTACCAAAACTATGATGGTCTATGTATGCATCTGCTGTAACTAGTACAAAGTCACATTGTTCCCATCCTCTTTCTATCATATCATCTTTGCAAATTGGCAAAAACTTATTTTCACTCATTTCTTCACCTACTTGTCTCTTCTTAAGCTTATTTAAAACTCCTCTAAATAAATCTTCATATGATTATAACATTAAAAAGAGTCTGTATCAAAATAATTTTTAGTAAACCTTATAAATAGTGTAAATAAACTTTCTAGAGAAATATATTATTTTCTCAATATGTTTATAAGGTTTATTGTTATATTTTTTTGCAGTTCCTTTAAACTTCCTTCCAAAAATTTTTGCAAGTGTTTTTAATTCCTTCTTCACTTTCTACTAAAATATTTAAAAACCACTCTCTTGGAAGTAGCCTCTTATATTTATTTGTAAAGTATCTATCATCTAATAAAAGTACTACCCCCTTATCTTTTTCTGTTCTAATGCATCTTCCCGCTGCTTGAAGCACCTTAATTATTCCAGGATAAACATAGGCATAGTCAAAACCATTTTTACCTATAGAGTTATAATATTCTTTTATACTTTCTCTCTCTAAGCAAATTTTAGGCATACCAACTCCAATAATTATAACTCCAATAAGTTTATCTAAGGTTAAATCTATTCCCTCTGAAAAATGCCCCCCTAAAACGGCTAAACCAAGATGTGTTTTTTCTCCTCCTTCTTTAAATAAAGATAAAAACTCTTCTTTTTCCTCTTCATTCATATGATCCCCTTGGGCTACTAAACTAAAATCAACTTCTCTTTTTTTAATTTCCTCATGAACCATCCACATATATTCATAAGAAGGGAAAAATACAAGATAGTTACCTCTCTTGCTTTTAACACATTCTATTATGTAATTAACTATTTTAGGAAGAGTTCTCTTTCTATTAGAATAGGTTGTTGATACATCCTTTCCAACTATAGTAAGCTTATTTTTATAATCAAAGGGAGAAGTTAAATTAACAGAATAATCTCCTTCCTGTGCTCCATAAAGTTCTTTAAAATACTCCATAGGAAGAAGAGTAGCTGAAAATATTATAACTGATTTAAACCTATTCATTATACTTTTAAGTATCCTAGATGGATCTAAACAGTTAATTGATAATTCCAAGTTATTTCCATCTGATTTATACAAAGTAGTAAAATCTTCTCCATAATAAGAACATATATTTAAGAATTCATACACATTAAAATATAACTCTAAAAGATTTGAATTCTCTTCACTAGATTTACTCTCATAAATATCTACCTTTTCTAAAAAACCTCTTAAAATTCCATATAAATCACTTGGTTCTTCCTTTTCTACAAGACTTTTAGTTTCTAAATTTTCTAAAACCTTTCTTTTTTCTATTAAATATTTATTAGCCCTATCTAAAGAGTTATATATTCCCTTATCCTTACTTTTAAATTCTCTTTTTAGCTTTAAAAAATCATCTTTAAATATTTTGGAAGAATACATACTTCTTCCCCTATCTAAAAGATTATGAGATTCATCTATTAAAATTGTATAATCCTTGGCTTTTCCTTCTAATATTCCCTTTAAAGAAGCCTGAGGATCAAATATATAATTATAATCACATATTACTACATCACAAAAATTACTTAGCTCAAGAGAAAATTCAAAGGGACAAATATTATATTCCTCAGATAATTTGTTTATATATTCTAAATCATATTCTTCCTTATGCTTTAGTGCTTCCTTTAAAGCAATATTAACCCTATCAAAGTATCCATTAGCATAAGGGCAATATTCTGGAATACACTTTTTTTCTTCCATCTTGCAACATTTTTCCTTTGCAGTTATATTAACACTTCTTAGATTTAATCCTTTTTCTCTCATAATACGCAAAGTATTATTTGCAATTTCTCTTGTGGTAGTTTTAGCCGTTATATAAAAAATCTTGTTAGTTTCCTTAGCTCCTAAAGCTTTTACGGCAGGAAATAATATAGACATTGTTTTCCCCGTGCCAGTAGGTGCTTCTGCAAAACATTTTTTCCCCTCTGTAATAGCCTTATAAACTCTAATAGCTAGTTCTCTCTGCCCCTTCCTATAAGACTTAAAAGGGAAATTAAAACTTTCTATAGAATCATTTCTAAAGTCTATCCATTTTTTCTCTAAAAGTATCCACTCTTTATATTTTTCTATTAAATCATAGAAAAACTCTCTAAGTTCATGAAAACTATATTCTTTCCTTAAAAACTTTGTTCCAAAATCTTCAACATTGTAATAAGTTAACTGTACTATTATTGAGTCTAAATTTTTCTCTTTGCTGTATATATAAGCATATACTTTAGCCTGAGCCCAATGCAATTCATTAAAGTCATAATCTATATCCATTACGTTTTTTGTAGTAGTTTTTATTTCATCAATAATTATTTTTTTATTTTCCTCTAATATTCCATCTGCTCTACCTTCTACCCTTAAAGTAAAATCTTCAAAATCAATATCCTCTTTTAAGGTAACTTCAGCCCTATCCTTTTCAGAATAAGAACTCTGTATTTTCTTGTGTCCCTTTATTCCTTCTAAAGCTCTTACAGATGCTTTTATACGACTATCTATACTCCCTCTTCTTAAAACAAATTCAACTAAGTTTCTTATAGAAATCTTTATTAATTCATTTTTCACTTAAATCACCCATTTTCACTGTGTATATATAAACTCTATCACATAATTAATAAAAATAAAAAGCCTAAAAAAATTAAATTTCTCTAGACTTTTTGTTTTTATTAAGAATTTACTTTTATCTCTTCTTCTAAACCTTGTGATAAATGTTTTTTATAAAATACAATAAAGCATGTTACTGTTGATAGAGCTGCTATTATATCTGCAAAAGGTTCTGCCATAAGAACTCCCATAAGCTTGTTTTCAAAAATCATTGGAAGCACATATATAAATGGTATTAAAAGCACAATTTTTCTAAGTAAGGCTAAAATTAATGATATTTTTGCTTGTCCTAAAGCTAAAAAAGTTTGTTGACAAGCAACTTGTGCACCAAAAAGCAAAATACCTGCAAAGTATATTCTAATACTCCATGAGGTTATCTCCATTAATTGAGGATTATTGCTATTAAAAATCTTTACAAACACATCTGGTAAAATCATTAATGCACTCCACATAATTGTGGTAAATACCATTGATGATACTAAAAGTAATTTAAAGGCTTTTTTTACTCTATAGACTTTATTAGCCCCATAGTTATAACTTATTATAGGTTGTGCCCCTTGAGAAAGTCCCATTAATGGAAGTAATATTATTTGCATTACACTACTCATAATAGTCATTGCTCCAACGGCTAAGTCTCCACCATACTTTAATAAATTATTATTCATACTTATTATGACTAAACTTTCAGTAGCTTGCATTATAAATGGAGAGACTCCTAAAGCCATTATTGAAAATAATATTTTTAATTTTGGCTTTAAGAATTTTTTTCTTATTCTAAGAATACTTTGTTTTCCAAATAAAAAGTATAATACCCATATAGCAGAGGCGCATTGACCAATTATAGTTGCTAAAGCTGCTCCCTTAACTCCCATATTAAATCCAAAGATTAAAATAGGATCTAATACAATATTTATTACAGCTCCTACCATAACTGTTATCATTCCAACCTTAGCAAATCCTTGAGTATTTATAAAGGAATTCATTCCTAAGGCAATTTGAACAAATATAGTACCTATTAAATAAATACCTAAATAATCTAAAGCATATCCTATAGTTGCATCACTAGCCCCAAAGGCCCATAAAATTGGCTCCTTAGACATAAAGAAAAATACTGTTAAAAATAAAGCTAATCCTATAAGTGCAGAAAAACTATTTGTCATTATTTCTTCAGCATCTTCTTTTTTCTTTTCTCCCATTTTAATCGCTGCTAAAGGAGCTCCTCCCATACCAACTAAACCACTAAAAGCAGCGACTATCATTATAATTGGAAAGGCTACCCCAACTCCAGCCATAGCCATATCACCAGATTGCAATCTTCCTATAAACATTCTATCTACTATATTGTATAAAACATTAACAAGTTGAGCTATTATAGCTGGCATAGCTAGTTTAAAAAGGAGCTTTCCAATACTATCCCTTCCTAAATCTGTTTCTTTTTTGCTCATACTATTCACCATTCTTTCCCCTAATTTTATTTATGCTCATGATTTTTTATATGATTCATACAATAACATTTATTACTTCTACATTTTAAACAGTGTCTAAATTCCATATTAGGATTATCTAAATTTATAATGTTTTAAAGAATGACAAATATATTTTCATAAAAATAGGGTTTTTAAATGTATGAATATACTATCTTCTTCATATTGTCCATTTCTTTTTCCATATCAGAAACAAGCTTAAATTGATTTCTAGCTCTATCTAAGTTGTGATTTTCCCTATGTATTTTAAAGTAAACATCTCCATTTAAATAATCCATAAGAAATCTCATTCCACATTCAAAGGTCATAAGTTTAGCTGCAAAAGGTAAATATTCAATTTCCTCTTTTGTAAAGGCATCCCCTGCTGACTCTAAAAACCCTTTTGCAAAATGCTCATAAAAATTTAAATCAAAGTTTACCTTAGATAAATCCACTTCATCTTCTAAAGCAGTTGTAGCTCCAGAACGAATAGAATCTCCAAAATCATATAGTGATAGTCCTGGCATAACAGTATCTAAATCAATAACTGCAATTCCTTCTCCTGTTTCATCATCTATCATTATATTATTAAACTTTGTATCATTATGAGTAACTCTTAAAGGAAGTTTATTTTCTTTTATCATATTTACTAAAACTTTTGTATCTTCAGCACGGTTAATTACAAAATCTATTTCTTCTTTTACCTCCTTTGCCCTTCCTTTTTTATCTTCCCTTACAGCTTCCATAAATACCTCAAATCTCTTTTCTGTATTATGAAAATCAGGGATTGTATCATAAAGCATATCAACATTAAAATCTGATAATTGCTTTTGAAATTTTCCTAAAGCCTTACCAGCTGTATATAAATGCTCAGGTTTTTCAACTATTTGATAGGTACTAGCGCCATGTATGAAATTAAAAATTCTCCAATAATTTCCCTCTTTGCATTTATAGAAACTTTTACCTTCTTTTGTCTTCACTATATTTAAAGTTTCCCTTAAAGGGTCTCCATTTTCTTCTATAATTTTATTTTTTATATGTGAAGTAACATTTTCAATATTCTCCATTAGTTGCTCTGGATTTTTGAATATGTCAGAGTTTACTCTTTGAAGAACATATTTTATTTCTTTTCCATTTTCCCCTTCACAATTTATTATAAATGTATCATTTATATGGCCACAAACATGGCTATCTGATGTTTTTAGCTCTCCCTCTAAATTAAAATTTTCTGCTATGCTTTTAAAATCATAAGTCTTGTTCATTTTATTTAAACTCCTCCCACAAATCATCTGGATAAATTTTTTTAGATAAATTTTTTAAAGAATCCCTAACGCTTTCTTTATCATCTTTATAAGTAACTCCATACCATTGTTCATTTGTTTTTAAAACCTTAACTTTAACTTTATCTTCTTTTATAAGCTCATCTATTGCTGTAGGCAAATAAAACTCCTCTTTACATTTATCTATACTTTTATCTTTTAAAAAATTTAAAAATCTATATTCTAGTTCTGTAAATATGCTAGGTTTTAATCCCCAAATATTCATAGAAACTAAGGTGTTTTTAGGAATATTATAATAATTTCCATTCTCTTCATAGCATATACTATTTCCTTTTTTCATAATTTTTGTTTTTTCTTTAATAGAAATTAAGTCTCCCTTAGAATTCAAATCACATATTCCTCTAGATACACTTCCAAAGTCAGTTAATGTTTTTCCTACCCTAAACCCCACCATAAAGTATTCAGAATCACACTTACTTTTTTTAATTTCTTCACAAAGTACTTTATAAGTTTCTCTTCCATAAAAATCATCAGCATTTATAACTATGAAAGGTTCCTCTATAAAACCTTTGCAACATAAAATTGCATGTCCAGTTCCCCAAGGTTTAACTCTTTTAAATTTCCCTTTAAATTCTTTTTCTAAATTATCAACTTCTTGAAAAACATATTCAGTCTCTATTATATTTTCTATTTTAATCCCTATAGTTTCTCTAAATTTCTTAAAAATATCTTTTTTTATTATAAATACAACCTTTGTAACACCAGCTTTAATAGCATCATAAATGGAATATTCTATTATGGTCTCTCCCTTTGGCCCTATTTTATCAATTTGCTTTAACCCTCCATATCTACTTCCCATTCCTGCTGCCATTATTACTAAAGTAATCTTGTCCAATTTCATCCCCTCACTTTTTAATACTTTTCTCCCCTTAAACCATAAATAAATTTTATAAGTTATTTAACATAGTTAAATTTATTTTACTAAATTTTCTTTTATTTTTCTCTGAATTTTATAAAAAATTAAAATATTGTTAAATATTATACAATTCTATCTTAATAATCATACTATTTTATATAAAATAAAAAAATCTATTTATTTTAGTATTTTTTTTATAAAAATCTATAAGCTAATATAATAGGAAAGGATGTGATTATTTTTGTGGTACAAAAAATCAAAAAATGAAATACTACAGGAATTAGATGTAGATGAAAAAAATGGTCTTTCCTCTACTGAGGCATTAAGAAGACTTGAAAAGTATGGTAAGAATAAACTCGAAACTAAAAAGAAGAAAACTCTATTTAAACAGTTCTTATCTCAGCTTAAAGATGTAATGATTTATATACTAATCATAGCTGCAATAATATCTGCATTTTTAGGAGAAATAAGTGATGCTTTAATAATACTCTTAGTCATAATAATAAATGCAGTTATAGGAGTTATTCAAGAATCTAAAGCAGAAAAAGCCTTAGATGCTTTAAAGGAACTTTCCACTCCTAAAGCTCTTGTTAAAAGGGATGGTTCTTTAAAGAAAATTCTTTCAGAAGATATTGTACCAGGGGATATTGTAATAATAGATGCTGGTAGATATATTCCTGGTGATTTAAGATTAATTGATACAGCAAACTTAAAAATAGAGGAATCTGCTTTTACAGGTGAATCTGTTCCTTCTGAAAAAGATGCTTCCTTTTTACCAGATAAAGAAATTCCTATTGGAGACCAAAATAATATGGCCTTTATGTCTACTCTAGCTACATATGGTCGTGGAGTTGGAGTGGTTGTTGGTACTGGAATGAATACTGAAATTGGTAAAATAGCTAAAATGATAGAACAAGAAGAAAATGATGAGACTCCATTACAAAAAAAATTAAGCGAACTTGGAAAAATTCTAGGATTTTTAGCTGTAGGTATATGTATTCTAATTTTTATTATTTCATTTTTTCAAGGAAGAGATTTACTTGAAATGTTCTTAACTTCTATTTCTTTGGCTGTTGCCGCTATTCCAGAGGGATTGCCTGCCATAGTTGCTATAGTATTAGCACTAGGAGTTCAAAGAATGGTAAAAAAGAATGCAATAATAAGAAAGCTTCCTGCTGTGGAAACTCTTGGTTCTGTAAGTATAATATGTTCTGATAAGACAGGTACACTAACTCAAAATAAAATGACTGTAACCACTGTTTACACAAATGATTCTTATATAAAAGAGAGTGAATTTAATTTAAATGATAATGAATCTAAACTTTTAGTAGATTGTATGGTTCTTTGTAATGATGCCACATACTCAGAAAAAAGCCAAACTGGCGATCCTACTGAAATAGCACTTTTAGAGTCTCCTTTTAAACTTAATATACTAAAAGAAAAACTTGAAAAAGAATTTAAAAGAATAGATGAAATTCCTTTTGATTCTGATAGAAAGTTAATGACTACAGTAAACTTAGTAGATGACAAAAAAGCTCGTGTATTTACTAAGGGTGCCTTAGATTCTATACTTTCAATTTGTAATAAAATATCTGTTAATGGAAAATTACTAGACTTCTCAAAGGAATATAAAGCTAAAGTTTTAGAAAACTCTAATATAATGTCAGACAAAGCCTTAAGAGTTCTTGCCTTTGCGTATAAAGATATATCTAAAGAAAATATAGTTTTAGATTCTTTAGAAAAAGATTTAGTTTTCATTGGCATGGTTGGAATGATTGATCCACCTAGACTAGAGGTTAAAGATTCTATTAAACTATGTAAAAGTGCTGGAATAACTCCAGTTATGATAACTGGTGACCATAAAAATACAGCCTTTGCTATTGCAAATGAACTAGGAATAGCAGAAGATATTTCTCAAGCCATTACTGGTCATGAAATAGATAAATTTAAAGAAGAAGAGTTCAATGAAAAAATTATAAATTACAGAGTCTTTGCAAGAGTGTCTCCTGAACACAAAGTAAAAATAGTTAAAGCCTTTAAGTCTCATGGAAATATAGTTTCTATGACTGGAGATGGAGTTAATGATGCACCTTCCTTAAAGGCAGCTGATATAGGTGTAGCTATGGGCATAACAGGTACAGATGTATCTAAAGGAGCCTCAGATATGATTCTTACTGATGATAATTTTTCAACAATAGTTTCTGCTGTAGAAGAAGGAAGAAAAATCTATCTAAATATAAAAAAATCTATAGTATTTTTATTATCATGTAATTTAGGAGAAATACTAACACTATTTACAGCTATATTACTAAATTGGAATTCTCCTCTTCAACCAATACACATTCTTTGGGTTAATTTAATTACAGATAGTTTTCCAGCTCTAGCTTTAGGAGTTGATAAAACAAAGGAAGATGTTATGAATAACCCTCCTAGAAATCCTAAGGAAAGTATATTTATTAAGTCTGATAAAATTCAACTTATAATAAATGGAGTTTTAATAGGAGGAATAACCCTATTTGCATTTAAATTAGGTGAAAGACTTTATGCTGATTCCTTAATTCATGCCCAAACAATGGCCTTTGTTGTACTAAGTGTATCTCAATTATTTTTATCACTATCTCTAAGAAGTAATATTAAATCAGCGTTCTCCTTAGGAATATTTTCTAATAAATACTTAGTATATTCAATTTTACTTGGAATCTTCCTTCAAGTAATAATAATTTCAATAAGCTTTATTGCTAATATATTTAAGGTTACTCCTTTACTTTTATATGATTGGATTGTGGTTATACTTGTATCCTTAATTCCATTTGCAATAAATGAAATCTTAAAATTATTTAGAAAGTAAAAATAAAAAAGTAAGGTATCACACTATAGATACCTTACTTTTTATTATTTTATATTTTTTCTTAAAAATCTTGGCATAACTCTTAAAAGTTTAGGTGAAATTTCTTCTATATCTTCCTTTTTAATTCCTCCTAGAATTATAATAGCATGAAGATACATAAATGCACCTATAGCTATAATTACTAGTAATATAGCTATGCCTAATATTAAACTTAACTTATCAAAATCTATAAATAAAGATATTACATATTTGCTAAGTATTATTCCTATACCCATGTATATTGATGCTAATAAAGGTTTTAATGCATACTTTAACATTGATATTTTCATCTTTAATGTTTTTTTCATTCTAAAGTGATTAAGTACTAAAGAAATTACGAAAGCCACCATTCCAGAAATTACAGCTCCATAAATATTTATATCTGGATTTGCAACTAAAGTCATATTTAATGTAAACTTCACTACAATACTAAGAGCTAAGGTAAATAATACATAGTAAAATTGACTTACACTTTGAAGTATTACATTTTGCATAAGAACTATTGCCGTTAATGGTATCATAGCGGCACCTATTACCATCATCTTATATCCATTTGAATCTGCAAAAATATATCTATATATATTTTCACTTAATAAAGCTAATCCAAAGGCTGATGGTATTGATAAAAGATATGTAACTCTCATAGAGAAATTAATCTTACTTTTTATCTCTTTTTTATCTTTTAAAGCATATGCTCTTGATATTGCAGGTAATGCCATGTATCCTAAAGAAGTTATAAATACCATTGGAACATTTATTAAAATCTTATATCTTGTTGAAAAATATCCATAAAGTGCATTAGCATCACTTTGAGAAAAGTTAGCTGCATCAACAAGTCTATTACTTACAGTTAACATATCTATTATATTTCCTAAGTTTTGAAGTCCAGTACTAAGAGTTATTGGCAATCCATATTTAAATAAGGTTCTTGCTATTTTTTTACCTGTAATTCTTCTAACTCCAGGCTCTTGTTTTCTCTTAGCCTCTTTTTCAACTCCATATATATTATATATGTATATTAAATATAATACCGCCATTAAGGCTCCAGCAGAAGATCCTACAGTTCCTCCTGCAACCCCTAAAGATACACTTTTCTTTATAAGGAAATATGCACATAATAAACTTAAAAATACATTGGCAACCTGTTCAATAACCGTTGCTATAGCTATTGGTGTAGCTTGAGATCTTCCTTGGAAATATCCTTTATAAGTAACTAAGACTGTTGTTATCATAATTGTTGGTGCTAAGAAAATTATTGGATAAACCATTTGTGGAGTCTGACTCATACTTGCTATAAAATTAGCACTTAACATTAAAACTATAGTAAATATTGTACCAACTACAAGTAAAAATGCTCTTGAAATCTTAAATGCTCTTAAGGCATCTTTGTAATTGCCAACTGCATCTAACTCTGAAACATATTTTGATATGGCCGTTTGTAAACCTACATTTGTTAAAGCATACACAAAAACAAATATATCATAGGTTTTGCCATATATACCCATACCAACACTTCCTACAATTCTAGTAAGAAAAGGTACATAAATTAAAGATAATAATTTAGCAACTATGCTTGCAATAGAAAGTATTGCAAAGCCTTTAGTTATAGACTGCTCTTTCATAAAAATCTCCTATCTTAAAAACTAAATCCTAAATTTAAATACATCCTTCTTTATCTTTTTAAACATTGGAGGTAATCCCTGAGCTATAGTTTTATTTTTTAAGTAATCAAACTTTTCAGGAACCTCTTTAAATGTAACTTTATAAGCATAAAGGAATTGATATGTTAATCCAAACTTATTTTCAAAGAAGGAATTCATTTTATTATCACCATATTTAAAGTCTCCAACAATAGGATTTCCTAAATGAGCTAAATGAGCTCTTAACTGATGACTTCTTCCAGTTATAAGTTCTATTTCTAATAATGAAAAGGCACCATTAGTTTGTAGAACATTAACATCCATTTTTATTTTCTTTGTATCTGGTCTTTCAGTATCATAAACTGTTGACTTATTTAATTCATCATCTTTTGATATATATGCTTCATATTTTCCAGGCTGTATTTTTCCTTTTACTAAAGCACAGTAATACTTCTTAACTTTTCTTTCTCTTATCATCTCGTTAAGTAATTTTAATCCTTCAAAATTCTTACCGAAAAATACTATTCCTGAAGTATTTCTATCTAATCTGTTACAAGATGCAGGAGTAAAAGTTAATTCATTTTCTGGAACATAATCTCCTTTTCTGAATAAGTATGATAATACATAGTCAGTTAAGGTTGGAGCTCCATTCTTTTTATCTGAATGAACTAATACTCCTGGCCATTTCTCAACTAAAAGCATATTTTCATCTTCATATACCACTTGAAGTGATCCTGAATCAACCATTTGGAAATTAGGCTTTTTCTTCTCCTTAGTTACTACACTTTGAAGATATCTTATCTCTATAACATCTCCGTCTAAAAGAGAATACTTTTCTTTTTGCTTCTTTCCATTTACTCTTATATCACCCTTTCTTAGGGCTTTAAATATTGCACTTAGAGGTACATCCTTTAAATATTTTCTTAAGAACTTATCTAATCTCTGTCCCGCTTCATTCGTACCTATCTCTATTTTCAAATTGCTTCACTCCTAATTTAAATCATTTTATAATTACTATTCTATAGATTAATATTAATTTACTCCCTTGTCAAATAATTTAATGCTGCTTTACATTGAATTGAAACTCCAATTGGTAATAAATTCTCGTCTATATCGAATCTACTATTATGAGCTGAATAAATAATATTTCTTTCCTCATTTCTAGCTCCTAAGAAATAAAAAGCTGAATCTCTTTCTAGGGCAAAATATGCAAAGCTTTCAACTCCAAGCTTTGGTGCTTCTTGTTCCTTAACATTTTGAGACCCAATAATTTCTTTTGCAGCTTCAGTTACTAAATCTACAACGGAGCTATTATTATAAAGACATGGATAGCTTTCTTCTATATCTATTTCACATTCACCTCTCATGGCTGTGCAAATAGATGTAGCTATTTCTCTTAGTCTTTCTTTAGCGTAAGCTCTATCTTCTAGGGTCATTGTTCTTATAACACCTTTTAATATAACCTCATCTGGTATTATATTCTGAGCAGTTCCTCCATTTATACTTCCTACTGTAACAACTGCTGGATTTACAGGCTTTATTTCTCTACTTACTATTGTTTGTAATCCTAAAACAACTTGAGAAGCCATAACTATAGGGTCTATAGCCGTGTGAGGATAAGCTCCATGTCCTCCTCTTCCTTTTATTTTTATTGTGAAAGGATTAGATGCTGCATTAACTACTCCTTTTTTTATCATTATTTCTCCGGCATCTAAAGTTTCTTCGACATGAAGGCCTATTATTTTTTCTACTCTAGGATTTTCTAAAACTCCTTCTTCTATCATTATAGGAGCTCCGCCTGTTGTCTCCTCTGCTGGTTCAAAGAGTAACTTAACAGTACCACTAAACTTATCTCTATGTCTACTTAATAATTTAGCTGCACCTAATAATATTGTTGTGTGGGCATCATGTCCACAAGCATGCATTCTTCCTTTAACCTTTGATGAATATGAACAAGTCTTTTTATCATCCATAGGAAGACCATCAATATCAGCTCTTAAAGCTATGCATCTATCTTTTTTAGAGTCATCCTTTAGTGTGCCCTTTATTATGCCACATACTCCTGTTTTAGCAGTTTCTATATATTCAATACCTTCATTAGTTAAAAATTCCTTTATTTTTCCTGAAGTTCTCCACTCTTCAAAACCTAATTCAGGATTTTCATGAAAATCTCTTCTTAAAGCTACAAGTAAGTCTTTTATTTCTTGAGCTTCATCCATTAAATTTATATTCATTTTTAACACCTACTTTTCATTTATAAATAATATATTATATATACTATTTATTTTATATATTTTTGATTATATATTACTATGTTTTTTTCTTCAATTATATTTTATACTCATTTACGAGTATATTATTTAAGTGTATATTGTTTAAAATTATAGTAACAAAGAAAATTTTTCTTTAAAACCTCTAATTTCCTTTGTTACTACACATTTAAACCTCACAAATTATTTTTTCTATTAAATTATTTTCAATCAAAGTTCTTAAAGAAAATTTTTTATTTTCTCCTTGAATAAATTTAATTAAAATAGTATCCTTCTCTATTTTTAAAATTTCACCTATGCCAAAATAATTATGTCTTATGGCATCTCCTTCCTTTAATCCATAATCAGTTATATTACATTGGCTATCTAGATTTGTATTATTTAAAAATATAGATGGATCCTTAAATTTACCTCTTACACTTTTAGGTGCATAAAGATATAAATTATTTATGGCTCTAGTTATACCCACATAAAAAAGTCTTCTCTCCTCTTCTAAATTTTCCATACTATTTTTATGTGGTATTGTTTCATCAACTATATTTACAATATGAACATCATTAAACTGCATTCCCTTTACCCCATGCATGGTGCTTAATATAACAGAGTCTATATTTCCTTTAGAATTTAAGTTTTCTAAATTTTCTTCAACACTTTCTATGTGAGAAAGAAAAGTGATTATAGATTTAAATTCTATAGCTGAACTTTTAAATTCTTCTACGATATCTAATAAATCCTCTTGATTTTGTTTAAATTTAGAGGAATACTCTCTTATATACTGACTATACTCTAAATCACTTAATATAAAATCAATAGCACTATTTAAGGAAATTTTATTTAAATAAGCTATGTCACTTTTTAGCTCCTCAAACTTTCTCATTTGAAATGGATGTACGCCTTCCACATTCATTAATATATCAAAAACATTTTCTTTCTTCTTAGAATTCATCACTCCATAAATAGCGCTTTTTGAAACATATCTAAAGGGTTTGTTTATTATTTTATTAAAATCTTCTTTATTAAATGGATCTATTGAGAGTCTCAAATACGCAATTAAATCTCTACATATAAAATGATTAAAGAAATTATACTCTTTATCTAAAAGCTTAAAGGGAATCTTTTTTCTAATAAAGGCATCAATAAAACTTCTACTCTCCATATTTGTTCTATACAAAATAGCAGTATCAGAATATTTATTACCTAATCTTTTGCTTTCTTCTATTTTTAAAGCAATTATATTTGCTTCCTCAGACTCATTAAAGGGCTTTTTAAGCTCTATTTTCCCTTGATTTTCATTAAAAGCTATTATTTCTTTTTGGTATCTCTCTTTATTATGCTTTATAACATCCTTAGATACCTCCACAATATTTTTTAAGCTTCTATAATTATATTTTAAATAAACCTTCTCACTACCTTCAAAGTTCTCCTCAAAGTTTATCATACATTTAGGAGTTGCTCCTCTAAAGGAATATATACTTTGATCCTCATCTCCAACACAAAAAACTTCATTATTTATAAGTCTTAAAAATTCTAATTGAACTTCATCACAATCTTGAAACTCATCAACTAATATATATTTTATTAAATTTCTATAATATCCTAATATATGAGGATTTTCTTTTAAAAGAGTTACTGCTTTTATTTGTAAATCATCAAAATCTAAAAGTCCTCTCTCATTTTTAAAAGTTTCATATGCTTCATAGCATTTATCAAAAATATCATAAGTCATTGATATTTCTAAATCCTTAGAAGAAACTTTCTTTCTAGATATATTATTTAATACTTCTTTTATTTTTTCATCACTTACCTCTTCTATATAAGATGATAATACTTTCCTTATAATATTATAAGAATCCTTAGACTCTATAAGCCTTATTTCATCCTTATTTCTAAGTAAAATTTTATAAAAAAGTCCATGAAAGGTTCCAAAGAATGGAACAACGCCTTCCTTATGCATTTCTTTAAATCTACTTTTCATATTTTCTGCTGCCGCCTTAGTAAAAGTTATTACTATAACATGTATTCCTTTAACCTTTCTTTCTTCTAAAAGATATTTAATTCTATTTAATATTACTGTGGTCTTTCCTGCTCCTGGTGGAGCTATAACAAGGACACTTTTACTCCTTGCTCTTACAGCTTCATTTTGATATTTATCTAAATTAGACATTATAATTCTCCTAATGTTTAATAAAATTTATTTTAATTATTGACTAAAATTACTCTAGTAAACCATAATATTTATTAACATATATATTGTAATAATTCTAACTACTGGTTACAATAGTTATTGATAACTTATGAAAAGGAGATAATTTTTATATGGATTATAAGTTTGATGTAAAAAACCCTAGAAATCTTACAATGCTAGTTGATTTCTATGAACTTACTATGGCAAATGGATATTTTAAAAATGGCATAGAAAATAAAATTGCCTATTTTGATATGTATTTTAGAAGGGTACCTGATGGTGGCGGCTATTGTATAATGGCTGGTGTTGAGCAATTAATTGAATACCTATCAAATCTAAACTTTTCAGAAGATGATATAGCCTATTTAAAATCAAAGGAATTATTTTGTGATGAATTCTTAGACTTTTTAATAAATTTCAAGTTTACTTGTGATGTTTGGGCAATTCCAGAAGGAAATCCTGTCTTCCCAAATGAACCTTTAGTTATTGTTAAGGGTCCTGTAATACAAGCACAGTTTGTAGAAACTATGATACTTCTTACTATAAATCACCAAACACTTATAGCTACTAAGGCTAATAGAATATGTAGAGCAGCTAATGATAAGACTGTAATGGAATTTGGTTCTAGAAGAGCTCAAGGATATGATGGAGCTATTTATGGAGCAAGAGCTGCTGCCATAGGTGGTTGTGATTCTACAGCATGTACAATAGCTGATCAAATGTTTGATATACCTGCTATAGGAACTATGGCTCATAGTTGGATTCAACTTTTTGGAGACGAATATGAAGCCTTTAAGGCCTGGGCAGTGGCATATCCTGATAACTGTACATTATTAATAGATACTTATAACGTTTTAAAGTCTGGTGTTCCTAATGCTATTAAGGTATTTGATGAGGTTTTAAAACCTTTAGGAAAAAGGCCAAAAGGAATAAGAATAGATAGTGGTGATATAACTTATCTATCTAAAAAATGTAGACAGATGTTAGATGAAGCTGGATATCCAGATTGTAAAATAATAGTTTCAAATTCTCTAGATGAATATATAATAAGAGATGTATTAAGCCAAGGAGCTTCAATAGATGCCTTTGGAGTTGGAGAAAGACTTATAACAGCTAGATCAGAACCTGTTTTTGGTGGAGTTTATAAATTAGTTGCAGTAGAAGACGAAGAAGGTAATATAATTCCTAGAATAAAGATAAGTGAAAATGAAGAAAAAATAACAAACCCTGGATTTAAGAGAATAATAAGAATATTTGATAATAATACTCATACAGCCTTAGCTGATTTAATTCTTCTAAATGATGAAGAAATAGATACTACTAAACCATTAGAGATTTTTGATCCTATTCATGTTTGGAAAAGAAAAACATTAACTAATTATTACGTTAAAGATTTACTAGTTAAAATATTTGAATATGGAAAAGTATGCTACAAAAATCCAACAGTAATGGAAATTAGAGATTACGCTCAAAAAGAGTGTGAAAAACTTTGGCCAGAAATTTTAAGATTTGAAAATCCTCATACTTATTATGTGGATTTATCAAATGGTTTATGGAATTTAAAACATAATTTACTTCATAGATATTCTAGCATATATAAATAGCACTTATATTTTTAAAAAATAAGAGACGCTTCATTAATGTGAAGCGTCTCTTATTAATTTACTTGACTTAAAACTAGATTTGATTTTTCATAGTCATCCTCAAGTAAAAAACTTTTGTCTAAATACATAGAAAATACACACTCTTCTCCTGTGATTTTCTCATTCATTGGACATTCCTTATAACACTTAAATTTCTCCCTCTCATTTGACCAAAATGGACAATACGCCATATTATACTCTCAATCCCCTCTTAAATTAATTATAATATAGTCTTTAACCCTGAATTCTTTATAACTGTAATGTTTGTAAGCTCATTTTGGAAAGCTTTAAGTAAAGCCTTTTCTAAAACTTTTTCGTGATCAAAATTCTCAACGTTTTTACATACAGCAAAAACTTTGTTAGTCTCTCCCATAACATTTTTATAAGTTAATGTAACATTTGGTTTTTCATATAATACATCAACAATTTTTATACCCCATGATAAACAAGCAAAATCTCCATCTTTTTTTAAGAAGCTTAAATCTTTTAATTTTTTAGTTTCTTGATTAGGATCTGTAACAATAATTAATTCATCTCCAACTTTATACTTTGACATAATTAACCTCCTAAGTAATTTATTTATATAGTAAAGTTTACCACTCCTTTAACTTTAAGTAAAGTATTACAAGGTTCTATTTTTCTTTAATTTATTTACATATATTGCTTTTATTGTTTATTATGTATTGATTTTATTTGTAAAAATTTTATATTAATAATTTTTTTATTGAATTCCCCAAAAATTTTTTAAAAAATATAAGATTTTTATAACATATTAATATTAATTTTAATTTCTTTACTTGCAATTATCTTTTTATACAAGTAAAATAGTTAATAGCGTTTAAAAATATTTAAAATAAAATTCATTAAAATAAAAGTATTTTTAGATATATTAAAACTTTTAATACTTTTTATATAAAAAAAAGAACAGTAAAAACTGTTCTTAAAGGAAAATGAAATGAACATGGAAAAACTTTGTTAATTAATTAACAACCTTTAAATAAATTTTATCATAAAAAGGCTATTTTTACAAGTTTTTTTTATTAATTTTCTTAAATAATATTAAATAAAAATCAAGATTATTTCATGTGAAATAGTATTAAAAGATAATCTTTGACATATAATAATTATTATTATATAATATATTTAATTCTTATATATGATAGGGATGGTGGAAATGGACAATATAACTACTATTTTTAAAGAAAAAAAATTAAAACTAACTCCTCAAAGGATTGCTGTTTATAAATACTTAAAGGGTACGAAAGAACATCCGTCTGCTGAGACTATTTACAAGGCTTTACAGGAAGATTACCCTACAATGTCATTAGCTACAGTTTATAAAGCGTTAAAAACTCTTGTAGAAGTGGAATTAATACAAGAAATTAATGTTGGTGAAGGAAACTTTAGATATGATGGTAACTCAAATGATCACTGTCATGTTCAATGTTTAGCTTGTGGTAGAGTTGATGATCTTGAGAATTTAGATTATACTCATCTAAATGAAGAAGCCCAAAAACATTCAAACTATAGAATACTTTCAAACAAAATGTATTTCTATGGAATATGTGAAGAATGTCAAAATAAACATGAATAAAAAAGAGTGGTAATTTACCACTCTTTTTTATATTTAAATATTAATTTTTATAAAATCTATATTTTATAAAAATAAAATTATTTAGCTAATTCATATAAAGCTTTTGCATATATTTTGCTTATTAAAATTAAGTCATCTATTTTAATGTATTCATTTGGTTTATGAATAACATCTGGTTCTCCAGGGAATATTGGTCCAAATGCTACTATATTAGGCATTTCCTTAGCATATGTACCTCCTCCAATAGACATTAATTCTCCTTCTTTTCCAGTTTCCTCTTTATATACATTCTTTAAAGTCTTTATTAAAGGATGATCTGGAGAGAAATATAATGGTTTTTGATGTTCAAAGTTTTCTATTTCTATACCAGTACCTTTTATTCTTTCATTGAAAGGAGTCATCATATCATCTAAAGTCTTAGTTACAGGATATCTTAAGTTTAAAGTAAGTCTTCCTACTTTATCATTTAAATCAATTACTCCAACATTAAAGCTTAATTTTCCTGATGCTTCATCTTGTAATAAGATTCCAAATTTTTCTCCATAGACATCTTCACCTATGTTATCATTTAAGAATTTAACGAAAGCTTTTATATCTTCTTGTGCTAAATTTAATTCTGCTAAAATTTTAATAGTTTGCATTATAGCGTTTCTACCCTTTTCTGGAGTACTACCATGAGCTGAAACACCAAATACTTTTAACTCTATTTCATCATTTTTATGTGATACTTCAAATTTTATATTATTTTCCTTAGCAAATTTTGATATTTCTTCACAAACCTTATTTGCTTCCTTAGTTTTTAATTTTGTTTCACAAAGACTAGCAACTACATTTGATGCTATTCCACCCTTTATACTCTCAACTAATACATCTCCATCAGTTGTTTTTTCTCCAAAAGTTTTAACAATGTCAAAAATAGTGATACCCTTTTCTCCATTTATTATAGGGAATTCTGCGTCAGGAGTAAATCCTGATACTGGAGCCTTTTCATGTTCTAAATAATATTCTATATCCTTGCTTCCAGTTTCTTCATTAGTACCAAATATTATTCTTATTTTCTTTGATAAAGGTAATCCTAATTCTTTTATAGCTTTTAATCCATATAATGATGCCATTATTGGACCTTTGTCATCAGTTGTACCTCTTCCATATATTTTTCCATCATGTATTTCTGCACCATATGCTGGGTAAATCCAATCATCACCTTCTGGAACAACATCTAAGTGTCCTAAAGCTGCTACATACTCTTCTCCATCACCATATTCAGCATACCCTACATGTCCATCTAAATTAACTACTTTAAACCCTAATTTTTTTGAAATTTCTAAGGCGCATTCTAAAGATTTAGAAACTCCTTCCCCAAAAGGCATACCCTCTTTTGGTTCATCCTCAACACTTTTGATTCTAATAATATTTTGTACTGACTCAATTAAATCATCTTTCATTTCATCAATTTTGCTACTTATTAAATTCATTTTTGACACTTCCTCTCATCAACTTTAAGTTAACAAAATATTAATATATATTATTAATATTTTACCACATTTCAACAAAATTTTCTAATCTATTTTATTAAAATGATGAATTAAGAAGTTAAGATATAAACTTTACATACTTAATAATAAAAATAGCAAGCCATTTATATATGACTTGCTATTTTTATTTAAGCAATTACTTCTTTTCTACTCTTTGCTGATTCAAATTTAGTGATTATTAAGTTTAAAATAACACCTATTAAAGCTGCTAAGCTTAAGCCTGATATGCTTACAGCTTCACTTATTTCAATTCCTATAGGCTCTGACATAAATAAGCCTGATAAACCTACAAAAATTATTGATCCCATTAATATTAGGTTAGTTTTATTTAATTTAACCCCTTCATTTTTTATAGTTTTAACTCCCACTAAAGCAATCATTGAGAATAGCATTAAGCTTATTCCTCCCATTACTGATTGTGGAATTGTTCTTATAACCGCTCCAAACTTAGCTATAAAGCTTAGTATTATGGCAAAAACAGCTGTTAATCTTAAAATTGATGGATTATAATTTTTAGTTATAGCTAAAACTCCTGTATTTTCACCGTAAGTAGTATTAGCTGGTCCCCCTAATAAAGATGCAACTAAAGTTGCCAATCCATCTCCTAATACTGTTCTATTTAGTCCTGGATCTTCTATAAAGTTTTTACCTACAACTTGTCCATTAGTAGTTATATCTCCTATATGCTCCATTGATACAGCTAAAATAACTGGTAAAGTTATCATTATTGCTCCAAAATCAAATTTTGGCAATGTAAAGTTTGGTACTGCAACCATTGTACTTTGTTGAATTAAACTTGTATCAACTTGTCCTAAAATTAAACTTAAAGTATATCCTACACAAACTGCTGTTATTATTGCTAACTGTGAAAAAAATCCCTTTCCAAACTTACTTATTATTAATGCTAATCCTAATGTAGTACAAGCTATTAAAACTGAAGTCATAGCTCCTGTTTCTCCAGCTATTAAAGATTTTACCCCAGCCATTTCTAAGGCATTAGGTATAAGATTTAACCCTATAACCATTATCATTGGGCCAACTACCCTTGCAGGTAAAAATCTTTTTATTTTATCTACACCTATTTTCTTTATTCCAAAAGAAATTAATACATAAGCTAATCCTGCAAAGAATATACCTCCTTGTGCATATCTTAAATCTCCATATTTAGATGCAATTACTTGTATTACAGGTATAAATGCAAAGGATGATCCTAAAAATACTGGAACTTTTCCTTTAGTACATAAGTGGAATATTAAAGTACCTATCCCTGCTGTGAATAAAGCTACTGATGGATCTAAGCCTGTTACTAGTGGTACTAGTATTGTAGCTCCAAACATAGCAACTAAATGTTGTAATCCTAAAATTCCATTTTTAAAGTAAGAGAAAATTCCTAATGTTTTAATACTTCCTTGCTCTTTGCTTATTAATTGTTGTGCCATAATTTAAGCCTCCTTATTTTTTCTTAAGGAGAAAGCTCTGCTTCTCCTTTTTTCAGCCTCACGGGACTGATTTAAAAAGGTAAAAATAAAACTTCTTACCAAAGAGATTACAGGCAAGAAGTTAATTCTTTAAACTAAATAAAATTTTTATTTATAATCTAAATAATTAATTCTTGTAGCCTCTCTGGACTATCTTTAAAGAATAGTTTTATTTTATTAGATTATATTTAAATTAATATTATTTTTCAATATATAATTTAGCTTTTTACATTTTATTAATATAATTAATACTTAGTTAATTTGCTCCAAATTTCAGGATGAACTTTTTTAATGTTTATAATTTTAAAAGTTTTACTATCTACAAAAGTTTGTAAAGTTCTGCCTGTAGCTACAAGCTTATTATGATTTTCTCTTTTTACTGTGTATTTTAATGAAACCTTAATAGGTGTTATTTCATCATACTCAGTTTCTATTATTAAGTTATCTCCATATCTTGCTGCATCTATATATTTACATTGAGTCTCTACTAAAGGCATCATAATCCCGTGGTCTTCCATTTCCTTATATGTAATTCCAAATTGTTCTATAAAATCTTCTCTTGCAACTTCAAAATATATATAATAATTGGCATGATGTACAACCTGCATTGCATCTGTTTCAGCATATCTTACTTTAATTTTACTTATACTTTTCATATAAAATACTCCTTATAAAAAAACTTATTTTCATATTGTAATTTTATATTATTTTATTTTGATTTTCAAACCTTTTATAACTTTACATTTTTATTTATATCTAACTAAAATCAACACTAACTTTAAATAATTCCATGTTTATATAATAAAAACTCTGCCTTAAGTTATAAGCTTAAAACAGAGTCATTATCTAAAATAAAAAGTTTATTGTTATATGTCCTTTTGAATTTTCTCCTATTTCACATTCAACACCAAAAACATCTTTTATATTTTTAGGAGTTAAAACTTCTTTTGTTTCTCCTCCATAAACTACTTTTCCTTTATCAATCATATATACTTTATTACAGTAAGCTGAAACTAAATTCATATCATGAAGTGCAGCTAATACCGTTATATTTAACTCTTTAACTATATTCATTATTTCTATTTGATACTTAATATCTAAATGATTTGTAGGTTCATCTAATAAAAGAATTTCTGTTTTTTGTGCTAAGGCTCTTGCTAATAATACCCTTTGTTTTTCTCCTCCTGAAAGATTCAGAAAATCTCTATCCTTATATTCAAGCATATTAACCTTTTCTAAAGCCTCTCTTACTATGTCATAATCTTCTTTATTGTCTAATTGAAAAGTTCTTTTATATGGATTTCTTCCCATAAGAACAATATCTTTAACCTTAAAGCTAAAATTATATTGATTAAATTGGCTTACTACTGCTAATTCTCTTGCCATTGACTTTATGCTAATACTGTCTATTTCTTTACCATTTATGTATATTGCCCCACATTTTTTATCAATTAACTTATATATAGTTTTTAATATGGTTGATTTTCCGCTTCCATTTGGCCCTATAAGCCCAACAAAATCACCCTTATTAACATGAAATGAAACTCCCTTTATAATTTCACTCTTGTTTATAGAAACTTCTAACTCTTCTAATCTTATCATAATCCTTACTCCTTTTCTCTAGTTCCTTTTACCATAAGCCATAATAAGAAAGGGGCTCCTATTACAGAGGTAATTATTCCTATAGGAAGTTCCATATTAGTAATAGCACATCTAGCAATTACATCTGCCCATATAAGAAATATAGCTCCAACTAAAGCACTAAAAGGTAGTAAAGTTTTATGATCCGTTCCAAATATAAGTCTTACAATGTGTGGAATCATAATTCCAACAAAGCCTATAGTTCCACATACTGATACAATAACTCCAGTTATTAAAGATGAAAGTATCATATATATTTTTCTATGCTTTTCAATATTTAACCCTAAGGTAATAGATGTTTCATCTCCTAATACCATTAAGTTTAAATTTCTATATTGAGTAAAGAAGTATATTAGTGGTATAACTGATATTGCTATGGGAAGAACTATATTACTCCATTCCGCTCCAGCCAAACTTCCCATCATCCAAAAGTTAACTGTTCTTATGCCTTCGTTATCCTTTGATAAAAATATTATTAAGCTTGTAAGTGATGAACATATAGAACTTATAACCATACCAGCTAATATCATCTTAAAAGGAGTTATACGCCCACCTATTTTCGCTAAAAAGTACACAAATATAGATGCAATTAAAGCTCCTAAAAATGCTCCTAAGGGTGCTCCAAAGCTTGATAACACTCCTGAAAATCCTATTAATATTGAAAATGTAGCACCTAAGGATGCTCCAGATGACAATCCTAGTATGTAAGGATCACCTAAAGGGTTTTGTATAGTAGCTTGCATAATTACACCAACCATAGCTAAGGCCATACCTGCAAAAGCTCCTAAAAGCACCCTAGGCATTCTCACTCCCCATATTATATCAAATAAAGTACTATTTAATATTTCATCTAAATTTCCAATCTTAATTCCAAAAACCTTATATAAAAACACTCTATAAACATCATAAGGTGGAATATCAACAGCTCCAAAAGATATTCCTAATATTATAGATGATATAAAAAGTAAAATTAACAAAACTGCAATGAAAACTTTTTTGTCTTTTCTCCAACTTAAATTAAACAACCTTATTTATCTCTCCCTAAAATATATTATTAAACTCTAAGAAACTATTTTTAAGCTTAGTTCCTTAGAGTTTATATTTTACTTAATTTATTTTAATAAGTCTGGGTATAATCCCTTTGCTATTCTTTCTATTCCCTCTACAGTTCTTGCACCACCTGCATATGTTTCTGAAAGAGGAGTATATATTATTTTATTTTCTTTTATTGCAGTTACATTTTTTAAAGCTGGATTTTCTAATAATGCTTTTTCTTCTTTGTTATCTTTATTTTGATTTAAGTAATGTATAAGAACTATAGCATCTGGGTTCATTTCTATTATATTCTCAACTCCAACACTACCTGATTCCTTTGCCACATTAGTACCACCAGCTTTTGAAACCATATCTGAAACTAAGGTTTTAGGTCCATAAACTCTATATTTATTTTCTCCTTCACCTTCTATTACTAAAACTTTCATAGGTTCTTTAACTGATTTTATCTTTTCAGAAATATTATTTATTCTTTCTTTCATATCATCAACATATTTAGTTGATTTTTCTTCTATATTAAATATCTTACCTATATCATTTATATCATAATAAACATCATCTAAAGTCTGCTCTTTTGAAATACCAGAGTTTCTTTGAATAAAAGTTTTAACCCCTTTTTCATTCCATGATTCTACAGAACCTAGATTTTTATCTGAAAATACACTTTTCCATCCCATTATTAAATCTGGATTTAAAGCTAAAACAGCTTCCTTACTTGGATATGTTTCTGATAGAACATTTATATTTTTATACTTATCTTCTAATCTTGGAAGTATAGGACTATCCATAAATGATGTTCCAACTAAGGAATCCTGTAAATCTAAATCAAGCATTATTTCTGTAGTAGTTTGATTTGTACTAATAACCCTCTTAGGTTTACTTTCAAAAGTTTCCTGAAATTCCTTTCCACTTTGATCATATGTACTTATTGTTACTGGGTAACCTTCCTCAGTGTTTTTTGAAGCTGTACTTTCCTTTGAACTTCCAGTACATCCTGCTAAAGCTAAGGAAAATACTAACCCTATAGTAGCTAAACCTAAAATTCTTTTTCTTCTCATTTTATCCCCCTGTTATTTCAAAATATTTTTAATGTATTTTACTGTTTCATCTATATCAGAAAAACATCTACCATAATCCACCTTAGGCTTTTCAACTATTATTAATTTAATATTTGAATCTAGTGTAGCCTTTGCTTTTTCTAAAGCTCCTCCTCTTTCACCACTATCTTTAGTTAAAAGAGCCTTTGCCTTGTATTCATCTATAAAAGCCTTATTAAGTTCATAGCCAATAGGGCCTTTTATAGCAATTATATCTTCTATCTTAACCCCTAAATCTATAAGATCATTCATAACCTTTTTTGAAGGTAATACTCTATGAATAACTCTATTTTCAAGAGAAGATTCTAATATCTGCTTTACTCCATTACTTCCTGTGGTATTTAAAATTGGTCCATTAATAGTAGAGTCTAATTCTTTAAGCTTGTCTAATCCACTTATTCTAATAATATTAGGATTGTCTAACTCTTTTAGTACACCATTTCTTTCATATCTTATGTATTCTATGTTTAATTTCTTACATACTTTTATTGTGTTTTCACTAACATTCTTTGCATAAGGATGAGAAGCATCAACTATTCCTTTTAAATTAAATTCTTTAGCAAAATTTAAAAGTCCTTCTTCATCTAAAGGTTTTGTATTCATAAATGCAACAGGGAATTCTTTTAAAAGTTCCCCACCATATTCTGTAGCTGTAGATATAACTATTTTATCTTCAAATCCCTTAAGATTTTGTAAAAACTCTCTTCCTTCTGAAGTTCCTAATATAAGTGCAATCACATTCTCACCCCATTAGTTTTATTTTTTTATTTTATATCCTCTTGGAGTTACAAAATATCCATCTTTAATATAACTTTTTGAGTTTCCTATGATTACTATTGAGAACATATCAACTACTTCATCATTAAAGTCTTTTAAAGTAAATATTTCTTTACTTTCTCCTTCTCTTAAAGCATTTCTAACAACTGCTATAGGAGTTTCCTCTCCTCTAAATTCCTTAATTATATCAACACACTCTCTTAAATAGTGTGGTCTTCCCTTACTCTTTGGATTGTAAAGAGAAATTACGAAATCTCCCTCTGCTGCAAAACGAACTCTTTTCTTTATATCTTCATAAGGAGTCATTAAATCACTTAAACTTATGTTACAGTTATCATGCATTAAAGGAGCACCTAAAACTGATCCTGCTGCACTAGATGCTGTAATACCAGGTATTATTTCAACATTTTCATCTTTTCTCATCTCTAAGATAAGTCCAGCCATACCATAAATTCCTGAATCTCCAGTACTTATTAAAGCAACTTTTTTATCTTTGCTAAGTTCTAAGGCTTCTCTGCATCTTTCCTCTTCTCCACGCATACCAGTTTTAAAGATTTCCTTATCTTTTATTAAGTCTTTAACCATTTCTATATATTTAGTGTAACCAACTATTATATCAGATTCTTCAATAGCTTTAACTGCTCTTAAAGTCATTTCATCTAATCCACCTGGTCCAATTCCAATTACATATAATTTTCCCATTATTATTCCTCCTTATTATGTGGCTTAAGTTGTAAAGTATTATGGTTATAAGCTTATTAAAGCTTTTACTTTTCTACTATACTTTTAAAGAATTTCTAAGGCATTTATCTTAATAGAGTTTTTTCTACCTTTATAAAGCTTACTTCCCTTTACTTTACCTTTTAAGCTCTCCAATAGTTAACGTCATTCCATTTTTCTTTAGTTTATTTACTATAATATTTCCATTCATTAAAAGAACTGCTGGCTCTGATACAGCTCTTACTCCAACAGATTTTTCTACAAAATCACTGCCTTCAAATTCATCTTGAACACTCTTAATCTCATCCTTAGAAAATGTTTCAAAAGGACAATTTAAATATTCACTTAAATCTAAAATAGCCTTTTCCTCTTTTTTCAAATCTATTGATCCTATTTTTAAGACAGCTCTCTTATCAATATTTAAATCCTTAAGTGAATATTTAACAAAATCTATTAACTCTTGTGAAGGCACTCCTTTTCTACAACCTACTCCAAGTAATATATTTTTTCTTATTAATCTTAAAACTCCCTTAAGATTTTCCTCTTCACTTTTTTCCTTATTAGTTATCCAAAGAGTATTGTCTTTTAATAAATATGTACTTTCATAACCTAAAGGCAATTTAATTAAATTATTATCATCTAAAAAATAAACTTTTTTATTGTTTACTAACCTTGAAGCCATGTCTTTAGCCTTTTTTAAATCTTCTATAATAAGATTATTACTTTTAGCAACCATGTCTGGTGCAACTTTATTTTGGTTATCTGTTGCAGTTGTTATAACTGGAATATTATTTAAAACTTTGCTTACTTCTAAAGTTAATTCATTGGCTCCACCAATGTGTCCTCCTGCTAAACTTATAGTAAACTTATTGTTTACATCAACCACAACAATCCCTGGATCCTTATCTTTTTTTACTATAAAAGGAGTTATAGCCCTAACTGCAATTCCTGTTGAACTTATAAAAATAATATTCTTACAAGTTTCAAACATTTCCTGTGTGGCTCCTTTTAAAGAAAAATCTTCACATTTACTTTTATAAATTCCTTTGAAACTAATATTATTTTCTTCAAAAAAATCCTTAAGCTTATCCCCTATAAAGTCTCCCTTTTCAGTAACACTTATTATTCCAATCATATTTATTCAATTCCTTTTCTGAACATATGAGTAAAATGCTTATCATAAAGAAGACTCTTCTCATAATTACAGTCAATGAAATCTCCAACTAATATTTGAGCACATTTATTTATACCAGCTTCCTTAACCTTTTCTGATATATTTTCTAGTGTTCCTATGATTATTTCTTGATCATCCCATGTTGCTCTAGAAATTACAGCTATAGGAACATCTTCTCTTCCATATCCTCTTTTTAATTTTTCAACTACCTTATCAATCATTGATATAGAAAGGAATAATGCCATAGAAGCTCCTATTCCTGCTAACTTTTCTAAATCCTCTGTCTCTGGTACTGGTGTTCTTCCTTCAACTCTAGTTAATATAACAGTTTGAGTTACTGATGGAAGAGTAAACTCTTTCTTTATAGCTGAAGCTGCTGCTGTAAAGGAACTTACTCCTGGTACAACCTCATATTGTATATTGAACTTATCTAGTTCATCCATTTGTTCCTTAATAGCTCCATATATTGATGGATCTCCAGTGTGAAGTCTTACTATTACTTTATCTTCACCATCATTTTCTTTTATAACTTCAACTACCTCTTCTAAAGTCATTGAAGCTGAGTTATATATTTTAACTCCTTCTTTACAAACATCTAAATGTTCTTTGCTTACTAAAGATCCTGCATATATTACAACATCTGCTTTTTCTAATAAATTTCTTCCTCTAACAGTTATTAAATCAACAGCTCCTGGACCTGCACCTATAAAATATAACATTTTATTCTTTGCCTCCTAATAAAATACGATTTTTTATTTATAATTTTTCTCTATTTACTTGCTAGTATTAAAGACATGTAATCTCTATGATTTAAGATCTCTTCTCTAGTTTTTAAAACTTTTTCCCCTTCTCTACCTGCTCTACTAACTAGAACATAATCAAATCCTTTTTCTTCTAAAACATCTAAAACTTCTTCTTCTTTTTTATAAACTTTCATTATTACAACGAACTTTTCATCTTTTATGTCATGTACTCTACCTGCTGGAAGAACAAGTAATGGTTCATTACCTACAACTAATGTTCTATCAACTATGCTAGCTGCAGCACAGAAAGATGTTATTCCTGGAATAGTTTTTACATGGAAACCATGGTCTTCTACATAATTTAATAAATGTATATAAGTACTATAAACATAAGGATCCCCTATAGTTAAGAAACTTACATTTTTTCCTTCTTTAAGTTTTTCTAAAATAAAGTCATAAGCCTCTTTAACTTTTAATTCTCTGTTTTTCTTTCCCATTGGGAAATGTTTAACAGCTATTTCTGTTCCTTCTTTTATGTATTCCTGAGCTGCTATTAATGCTATGCTCTCTCCACCTTCTTCTGCACTTGGTGCTACTATAACATGACTATTTTCAATAGCCTTTACTGCCTTTATTGTTAATAGTTCACTATCTCCTGGTCCTACACCTATTCCATATAATATTGCCATTAATTTTCCTCCTTAAATGCCTTAACAATAAAAATTGGATTATTGCTAATCATCATGTATGTATTTTCTCTATTTTTACTTATGTTAACTAAAGAAATTTCTGTTTTATATTCTAATTTCTTTAAAAATTCTATTGCATTATATGCATTGTTTAAAGTTATAAAGTTTAATACTAAAACTCCATCCTCTTTTAATATTTCATCTGATATATTTATAATTTTTTCAAGGCCTCCACCAGAGCCTCCTATAAATATAGAATCAAATTTTGAGATTTTTTCTTCTTTAATTTCCTTTGAAAGTGATTCCATATGTTCTATAGCATCACCCTCTAAAAGAGTAACATTATTACAATTAAACTTTTTTAAGTTCTCCTTAGTTACTCTTATGGCTTCTTCATCTCTTTCTATAGAAAATACAGATCCCTCTTCTATAAATTTAGAAGCTTGAATAGTAATACTACCAGTTCCACTTCCTATATCTAAAAAATTAGAATCTTTATCTAAATCTAATTTACTAATAGTAAGGATTCTAATATCCTCTTTTGTCATAGGACATTTTCCTCTTATAAACTCTGAATCTTTTATAAACTTCATATATCCTCCAAAGGAAAATTTATCTTTCAATTATTATTACAGATAAATCTCCATAATCCTTTTCGCAAATTTCTCTTGGGCTTCCAATTGTTATATTTTCATCTTCATAAGAAAGATTTTCTCCAACATATATAGTACATTCTATAGAATTTTCTATTAACCTTTTACTTAGCTCAGAAGGAGTATTTTTTTTATCTGTTAACCAAATAGAAAGTTTATTTTCCTTCACAACTTCTATAAAATTTTCTTCTCTTCCATGCATACTTCCAACAAAAGCATCATTCCAAGTCTTATTAACCCTACATGTTAAATATTGAAAAGAACTTATTCCAGGAACAATAGAAACTTCTCCCTCATAATTTTTACATATATAATTTGTAATTCCATAAAAGGTTGGATCTCCTGAGGCAACTATTGAAATCCTCTTTTCCTTATTTTCATTTAGAAATTCTATTATTTCTTTTAAACCTTTTACTCTCTTAAATCTTTCATCATTTATACTATTTAAAAACTTTAAGCTAGAAATTGCTCTTTCAAAACCAACTATATAATCACTTTTTTCTAGTTCCTTAATAACTTTAGGAATTATATAGTCTTCATGGCCTGGTCCTAATCCTAATATTTTAACCAAAAGCCTTCATTCCTTTCTAATTTAAGTTTAATCAAACAAGTTTGAATTTTTAGATTCATATAGTAACTTCATTTCCTTTGATCCATAGTACATAAGAATATTAAAGTTTGCTTCACCATAAGCATATATATCTAATCTCTTTAGTACCTTTTCTCCAATTCTTTCATATAACATAGGAAAATCCTCTCCAAGAAGTCTTACGGCACCTTCACTTGTTTTTTGATCTAAAACTTTTTTTACTAGTTCTAAATCATATCCCATTAAGGTAAGCTCTAGGGCTATAACTTCTAATCTAACATCTGAAACCCTACTATGTGTATTGAAACATCCAAAGGCAATCTTGCTTAACTTTCCTATATGTCCTACTATGGTTAAATCCTTTATTCCTTGAGCTAAGGCACACTCTATAGAAAAACCTACATAATTAGATATAACAACTATATTGTCTTTTTTGTATCCTCTTTCTCTTAAGAATCTTTCTCCCATATTTCCAAATACAAATACAAGATCTTTATTATTTACGGCTTTTTGTCTTATTTCAATTCTTATAGATTCCTTTAAGGCCTCTTCTGACATTGGATAAACTATTCCTGTAGTACCAAGTATTGATATTCCATCAACTATACCTAATCTAGGGTTAAATGTTTTCTTAGCAATCTCTCTTCCTCTTGGAACAAAAATTGTTATTCTAACTCCCTTATCCTTAGGAAGTACACTTAAGACTTCTTTTTTTATCATTTCTCTAGGTACTGGATTTATGGCAGGTTGTCCTTTTTCTACAAAAAGACCCTCTTTAGTTACTACTCCAACGCCTTCTCCTCCACATAGTTCAAAGCCTTCTTCAATTTCTTCTGCCTTTGCAAAGATTTCAAGACCTGAGGTAGCATCTATGTCATCTCCCCCATCTTTTACTATGGAGCAAGATATTGAATTTTTTTCGACCTGTATATCTTGTATTTCTAAATTAAGTTTTATATTTTTAGGAGTATCTATTTCTATAACACTTATGTCTTTTTTATTAAAAAGCATATAAGTGGCGGCTTTAGCAGCAGCTGCTGCACAAGACCCTGTAGTGTATCCACATCTAAGTTTCTTTCCACCGCTTTCTATATACATATCAAACATTTAGATTACCTTCTTTATTACATATCTCTTTTATAATTCATATAAAGTAATGCATTTATTATAGCTGCTGCTACTGTACTTCCACCTTTTCTTCCCTTAACTCTTATATAAGGAATTCCAAGTTCATCTAAATCTTCTTTACTCTCACTAGCCCCTACAAAACCAACTGGAACTGCTACTATAAGCTTTGGATTAGCTTTTCCTTCCTTAATAAGTTCTCTAAGTTTAAATAAGGCAGTTGGAGCGTTTCCAAAAACAAATATATCTACATTTTCCTTTGCTGCAAGTTCAACTCCTGCCATTGATCTAGTTATTTCTTTTTCTTTAGCTAATTTAAATACCTCTTCTAATCCAACATAGCATTCAACTGATGCATTTAATTCTTTTAATGCTCTTTTGTTCATTCCTGATAAAGCCATTGTTGTATCAGTATATATTTTAGCTCCATTCTTTAATGCAGAAACTCCTGCCTCTATAGCACCTTCACTTATTTCTATTAAATCTTGATATTCAAAATCCGCAGTAGTATGTATAACTCTTTTTACTATTTGTAATTCCTCTTCTGAAAAATTATGTTCATGCATTTCAGAACCTATAATTTCAAAACTTCTTTTTTCAATTCCCATAGGGCTTTTCATGTAATCCATTATTTCATTTCCCTTCTATGTTTCTTCTTTTTAGTTTCTCCAAGTCCTTTATATGTACCATTAATAACATCATTAATTCTATCTATGTATAAATTTCCAAACTCTTCGTATTCTCCTAAGCCTTTTAAAATAACATTAGCCTTTATTCCTTCACTTTCAAATCTGCTCTTCCATGAATCTTCTTCATCTGAAGCCATATCATTTTTAGCATGATCTCCAGCTACAACCATTAAAGGAATTATTGTTATTTCTTTTATATCTTTCTTCTTAGCTTTCTTTAAGACATTTGAAAAATTAGGATACCCTTCTACAGTTCCTACAAAAACATCTTCATAGTCCTTATCTATTAAAACAGATTGTAAACATCCATAAACAGCATTTGATGGATGAGCACTACCATGTCCAACAAATACACATGGAGAATTCTTTTCTATTAAATCTTTCATTGTATCTACGAAATATGAATAATCATCTGGACCTGATTCAAAACCTTCATAATGGAATATTGGTCTTCCTATTTCTATCTTTTTAAAGCATGGTTCATATTCCTTTACCATATGCTTTATATAATCAAACTCTTCTCCTGGAATAATATGAAGTGGTTGAACTATAACTTCCTCATATCCTTCCTCTCCTAATTTCTTTAAAGCATCCTCTGGAAATAATACTTCCATGTTATGTTTTTCTTTAAGTTTTCTTACTATCATATGTGATGTAAAACTTCTAAAAACATCATATTCTTTAAAGTTTTCCTGTATTGAATCTTCTATTTTCTTTATAGAATTATTTAATGCGTCTAAATGACTTGTTCCAAAACTTACTACTAATATAGCTTTTTTCATATTTCACCTCTAAAATTTAAAAATAAAAAGCATCTGTGCTACAAAGAACAGATGCTTACAAATCAAAGTAATTATTCCTCAAAATTATGAACAAATAAGTACTAATCTCTTCCCTCCGAAGCTTAGTTCATGATCTTTAGGCAGGTATCCTGACTTAAGGCTTATCCTCATTTCTCCCTTCCCAATTTATATAATCAGTGGTCAAATAGAAACTTGTATCCTATCACAGTAGCGGGGGCTGTAGTGGACTTTAACCACTTTCCCTTTTAATTAAAATCAAACCTAAAAATATAAAATATTATTTTTTTTAATTATAATATATAATCTTAATTATTTCAATATAGGGTAAATTTCTTATTTTTTATATTTGTAGTATAATTAAGTTGTTAATTTTTTCTTACCATATTTTAAATCTTTAAAGGTTAAATTTGTGTTACATTTGACTTTTATGTTATAATTCAGTAATATATGATGAAATACACTTAAGTTGTGGACAGTTTAACTAAAGGAGTGTAGTTTATGCAAAAAAGAATTTTGTCAGCATTAATTGCTATGGCAATTAGTATTTCAGCTACTCATGTAGTTTTTGCTGATACAGTAAATGATAAGAAATCTACTATACAGGAGAATAAAGTAAAATATTCACAATTAGATAATGAAGTTATTTCACTTAACTCTCAAGTGTCAAAACTTAATAATGAAATTGAAGATTTAAATGCTAAGTTAGAAGATAATAAGGCTAAAATGAAAGATACAGAAGAGAATTTAAAAGAGACAGAAAGCAAAGTAAGCACTTTAAAAACTGAAATAGATGAAAAACAATCTGTTTTAGGAAAAAGAATGCGTGCTATGTATAAAAGTAAGGATTCTATGAATCCCGTAGTTTTCTTGCTTAAGTCTGAAGACTTATCAGATTTAATAACAAGAATAGACGCTTTAGCAAGGGTTACAGCTTTAGATAAAAATCTTATACAAAGTTTAGATGAGCAAAAAGATTCTCTTAATAGTGATATTAAAAAGTTAGAGAGAGATAAAGCTGAACTTAAAGAATTGAAAGCTTCAACTGAGGAATCTCTTAAAACCTTAGATAGTAAAAAAATTGAAGAACAAAAGAAAATTGATGAATTAAATAAACAAAAAGAGGCTGTTTTAGAAGTAATTAAAGAAAATGAAATGTCTTTAATATCTCATTCAGTTTCAGTTATAAATTCAAGTTCATCAATTAATGAACTTGAAAGTGCAGTAAGCACATTGAATCAATTAATACCACAACTTAACATTGATTCTGTAAAAGAGGCAGCTAACAATTCTGTACAAGCTGCTAAAAATAAAATTGAATCATTAAAAGCTGAAGAAGCTAAAAAAGCAGAGGAAGCTGCTAAAAATAATGCTGCAAACTCTTCAAATACTACTAGCAGTAATAATAGTTCTAGCCAACCTAGTAGCGATGGCAAGTATAAGAAAACACTTTCTATGGAAGCCACTGCATATAGTGGTGGAACCTTAACAGCTATGGGACTTAAACCTGTAAGAGATCCAGGTGGAATAAGTACAATAGCAGTTGATCCTAGTGTAATTCCTTTAGGATCAAAAGTGTACATCCCTGGTTATGGTTATGCTATAGCATCAGATACAGGTGGAGTTATAAAGGGAAATATTATTGACCTTTACATGAACTCTCATGATGAATGTATATCTTGGGGAAGACGTCAAGTTACATTACACATAGTTGCTTATCCTGGTGAATGGTAAAAAGATAAGACTTTTCGTCTTATCTTTTTCTTATTTTACTTCCAAAATTATTAAATGCCTTTAAAAAAAGAAAAATTACTAAAAATGCTATTATTGCAGTAATAACTACAAATAAAAAGTTTAATAGATCTTTAAAACTTAAACCCACTCCATCTAAGAAATTTCTAACCTTAATACTAACTTTAAAAAAACCCCATAAAATCAAACTTCCAATAATACCTACTGAGGCTGCTGTTAATCCAATCTTTGATCTTTTAAATATACATATTAAGCCTATAAAAGCAAAAGTTATTATTATAAAAATAAATTTCCAATCTAAAAATTCCAAAATCTATTCTCCTAAAAATACTTCTCTATTATTTTACTTAATAAAAGTTTTAATTATTCATTTACTTGTTTAAGATTTTAATTATTTTATTAGGTAAGTAAACTTTATAATTCCTAAAGAAACTCTATAATAATATCCTTATTAAATTTCTTATTTTTTGTAAAGATATGATTTTAATCATAATTATAAAGAATAAAATAGTAATAGCAAAAAAAATAGGAGTCAACTAGACTCCTATTTTAATTAAACTGTAAATCACTTTAATTATTATCCTGCAAAAACAGGTACATCAAATGTGAAATTATTTTCTAAATATAAATCTTGATAACTCCTCATAATATCAGCAATACTTGATGCATACCATGGTGTTGTAGCATATTGATGCCATATATTTGATACATTTTGATTATATCTCATCTTATAAAGAGTATTTTGACTATATCTTGAACTATGAACATAATTTAATGAAACAAATTCTGCAGCACCCTTTATAGCATTTTCAATACTTGTCCAACCTCTATTATAAGCATATGTTGTTCCTAATATTAAAGCTCTATTTGGAAAAACTGATGAATTATCCTTAGCCCCTATTCCAAATAAATTATAAACTGTTACTGGCTTAGATAATTTAATCATATGATATCCTACTAATTGACCATTACCATTATATATAGGTTTACTTTCATCTGCAATTTCAGTAATTGTTACACCCTTTGCAAGTTTACTTGTTCCATTACCTGTTTCGTGTAAACATTGAGCAACTAAGTATATAGGATCTATGTTAAAGGCTTTAGCAGCATTTACAAAAGCTTGTCCTTGTCCTGTTAAAACTCCTTTGTTACTTAATCTACTACTTAATCCACTTACATTAACTGATCTAAATTTATCTATTCTTAAGAACTGTAGCTTATTAGTAGCTTTAGCTGGATTTATATATTTTTCAAATTCTGAGTATGAATAATTTGAAGGATTATTTCTTTGTTGTAATTTTATATATTCGTTAAGTGATACTCCATAATTTGTTTTTGAAGCATTTCCTATATCTAATCCAGGATTAACATTTGAGTTACCATCAAAAATATTTATATAATTTTTAGATGCATAAGCTTCTTGTCCTTTATAAGTTATCTTATAGAAACCATTTTCTTCTCCTATTATTTCAACACTTTCTCCACTATTTAAAATTCCAATAATTTGAGATGAAGTATTAGCTTCTTTCCTTACATTTAATCCTTTAGATGCAGTTACAACACCAGTTTTCTTACTATTTTCAGGGTTACTTGGTTTTTCTGGTTCTGTTACTACCTCGTCTTTAATATCCTTGATATATTCCTTAGCCACATATCCATGAGAACCTTTATATTCTATTTTATAGAATGCCCCTTCTTCTCCTACTATTGTTACCTTTGTGTTTCCGCTTAAGCTTCCTATAACCTTACTGCTTGTACTTGCTCCTTCTCTTACGTTTAAAGAGCTACTTACATTCACTATTCCTGTTTTTTCAGTACTTTCAGGAGTACTTGGTTTTTCTGGAGTCTGTGTACCTTGGTTACTATTACTACTTTCTGTAACATCTTTAACATATTCCTTAGCTACATATCCATGAGAACCTTTGTATTCTATTTTATAGAATGCTCCTTCTTCTCCTACTATTGTTACTTTTGTGTTTCCGCTTAAGCTTCCTATGACTTTACTGCTTGTACTTGCGCTGCTTCTTACATTTAGTGAACTACTTACATTCACTATTCCTGTTTTTTCAGTACTTTCAGGAGTACTTGGTTTTTCTGGAGTCTGTGTACCTTGGTTACTATTATTACTTTCTGTAACATCTTTAATGTATTCCTTAGCTACATATCCATGAGAACCTTTGTATTCTATTTTATAGAACGCTCCTTCTTCTCCTACTATTGTTACCTTTGTGTTTCCACTTAAGCTTCCTATAACCTTACTACTTGTACTTGCTCCTTCTCTTACGTTTAGAGAACTACTTACATTTACTATTCCTGTCTTTTTAGTAGTTTCAGGAGTACTTGGTTTTTCTGGAGTCTGTGTACCTTGGTTACTATTATTACTTTCTGTAACATCTTTAACGTATTCCTTAGCTACATATCCATGAGAACCTTTGTATTCTATTTTATAGAATGCTCCTTCTTCTCCTACTATTGTTACCTTTGTGTTTCCGCTTAAGCTTCCTATAACTTTACTGCTTGTACTTGCTCCTTCTCTTACGTTTAGAGAACTACTTACATTTACTATTCCTGTCTTTTTAGTAGTTTCAGGAGTACTTGGTTTTTCTGGAGTCTGTGTACCTTGGTTACTATTATTGCTTTCTGTAACATCTTTAACATATTCCTTAGCTACATACCCATGAGAACCTTTATATTCTATTTTATAGAAGGCTCCTTCTTCTCCTACTATTGTTACCTTTGTGTTTCCGCTTAAGCTTCCTATAACTTTACTGCTTGTACTTGCGCTGCTTCTTACATTTAGTGAACTACTTACATTTACTATTCCTGTCTTATTAAGAGATCTAACAGCCAAAACTACAGGTTCTGCTTTAGGAGTAGCTTTAGCTTCTTTTTTAGATTCATCAACTTTTTCTTTTTTAACTTCTTCTTGTTTTACAACTTGAACCTTTTCACTGTCTCCATCTTTTGATATGTATTTAGAATAAACATAGCCATATGAATTATTAAACTCTATTTTATAAAATCCATTACTTTCACTTATTATGTTAACTTTTTCTCCACCTTTTAAGCTACCAATAATCCTACTATTTGTAGTAGACGCTTGTCTAACATTTAAAGCTGTATTTATATTAACCTTACCTGTTCCTTCAATTGGTTCTTTTTTTACTTCTGTCTTAACTTCATTATTTTTATATGAAATTAAATTAACATATTTACTAGATACATATGCTCTTCTACCATTAAAATCAATTTTATACCAACCATCAATTGATTTATCTAATACATTTACCTTATCATTTTTATGTAAAGTTCCAATCACTTGACCATTTTCATTTGGGCTAGTTCTAACATTTAATTGATTAGCAGAAATTAAACCAACATTATCTTGATTTAAATTATCTCCTAGTACTCTTATGTCCTTAGCTTCTACATAACCTACAAAATCTTTATAACCAACTTTATACCAGTTATCAGATACCTTGTCTATTATGTTAACTCTAGCGCCCCTAGGTATTGAAGTTATTATTTCATGAGAAGAATCTGCACCTTTTCTTAATCCTAGGTCTTCTGATGAAATAATTTCTCCAAATGAATTTCCTTTAGAAGTATTAATGTTTTTAACCTCATTCACTGGTTTCGCATGTACTTTAGTATTAGTTGTACAAACTATTGCTCCAGCTCCAATTACAGCACCTACTATAAGACAGCTTAATCTATTTCTATTCATGTTACCCTCCTTTTATAAAAAATTAATATTTTATATAAAATCATAAAAAATTCATTATAAATCAATGTTAATTCTAAGGAAAATAATGAATTTCTTATAATTATTACTTATTGCTCATAATCTTTCCAATAATATTATACTTCCTAAATCAAAATTAGCCAATAATTATAAAACAAATCTTTTTAAAATTCCACCTTTTTTGTTTACTAAATTATAATTTTTCTATTTTTTTCTATATTTTATTATACTAAAACATTTTCAACAAAAGTAATATTTGTAATAAAAAAATACACGTCATGCAAATTTAATATTTACATAACGTGTACTCATTTATTAAAACTTTATAATAGACTTATATCTTTCCTAAGCGTTGATATATCTATTATTTGTTCATTCCTTCTTCTACAGCAACAGCAACTGCAACAGTAGCTCCTACCATTGGGTTGTTACCCATACCGATAAGACCCATCATTTCAACATGAGCTGGAACTGATGATGATCCTGCGAATTGTGCATCTGAGTGCATTCTTCCCATAGTATCAGTCATACCGTATGAAGCTGGACCTGCAGCCATGTTATCTGGGTGAAGAGTTCTTCCTGTACCACCACCTGATGCTACTGAGAAGTATTTCTTACCTTGTTCAACACATTCTTTTTTGTATGTTCCAGCAACTGGGTGTTGGAATCTTGTTGGGTTAGTTGAGTTACCAGTGATTGATACGTCAACTCCCTCATGATGCATTATAGCAACACCTTCTCTAACGTCGTCTGAACCGTAGCATTTAACTTTAGCTCTTGGACCGTTTGAGTATGGAGTTTCTTTAACGATGTTTAATTTACCAGTTACATAGTCAAATTTAGTTTCAACATATGTAAATCCGTTGATTCTTGAAATTATGAATGCAGCATCTTTTCCAAGACCGTTTAATATAACTCTTAAAGGCTCTTTTCTAACTTTGTTAGCTTTTTCAGCTATTTTGATAGCACCTTCAGCAGCAGCGAATGATTCGTGTCCTGCTAAGAATGCGAAACATTTAGTTTCATCTCTTAAAAGCATAGCTCCTAAGTTTCCGTGTCCTAATCCAACTTTTCTGTCATCAGCAACAGATCCTGGAATACAGAAAGCTTGTAATCCTTCTCCGATAGCTTCAGCAGCATCAGCAGCAGTTTTACATCCTTTCTTGATTGCTATAGCAGCACCTAAAGTGTAAGCCCATCCAGCATTTTCGAATGCTATTGGTTGAGTTTCTTTAACGATTGTATAAGGATCGATTCCTAAATTTTCGCAAACTACTTTAGCATCTTCTATTGTTTCCATTCCGTACTTTTCTAATACAGGTTGTATTTGGTTAATTCTTCTTTCATAACTTTCAAATAATGCCATTTTATTATCCTCCTTCAATAATGAATATATAGATTATTCGTGTCTTGGATCTATAGTTCTAACAGCTTCGTCAAATCTTCCGTATTGACCAGTAGCTTTTTCCATAGCTTCGTTAGCGCTCATTCCTTTAGCTACCATTTCCATCATTCTACCTAAGTGAACGAATCTGTATCCTATGATTTGATCATCTGCATCTAAAGCTACTTTTGTTACATATCCTTCAGCCATTTCAAGGTATCTTGGTCCTTTAGCTAAAGTTCCGTACATAGTACCTACTTGTGATCTTAATCCTTTTCCTAAGTCCTCAAGACCTGCTCCTATTGGTAGTCCACCTTCTGAGAAAGCAGTTTGGCTTCTACCATAAACTATTTGAAGGAATAATTCTCTCATTGCAGTATTTATAGCATCACAAACTAAGTCTGTGTTTAAAGCCTCTAATATAGTTTTTCCTGGTAATATTTCTGAAGCCATAGCAGCTGAGTGAGTCATACCTGAACATCCTATAGTTTCTATTAAAGCTTCTTCTATGATACCATCTTTAACGTTTAAAGTTAATTTACATGCTCCTTGTTGTGGTGCACACCAGCCAACTCCATGAGTTAAACCTGAAACATCTTTTATTTCTCTTGATTGAACCCATCTACCTTCTACAGGGATTGGTGCTGGACCGTGGTTTGGACCTTTAGCAATTACACACATTTCTTGAACTTCGCTTGAATACATCATATTCATTTCTCCTCCCTAAAAAATAACTTATAGTAAAAATTTACTATATCTATTCCTCTTAACAACTTGGGACTTTTTTCGTCCCTATGGGATATTTAATTACCCTCACGTCTATTTTAACAAAACAATGGCGATGTAACAATATATTTCTAAAAATTTTTCTAAAAAAACTCAATATTTTTTTATTTTATTACAACATTTGAGAATAATTCTCATATTTTTTCCCAAATTATTGAAAACAAATTATATTTTTACCTATTAATCCTTTTCAATAAACATTTTAAAATCTAATATTTTTTAAATTCATAAAATGTGCTTTATATCACATTTTACTAATTTAAAATTTATCTCTTTATAAAAAATATTTCTTTCTACAAAAAACATCCCACTAAATATATTTTCTTCAGTCTTTTATACTATTTCTATTTAATAAGATAAATCTCATGTTATATTCTATGTAATTTAATAAGGTGCATCTCAAAATGAGGTGCACCTTATATTATTATTTGTATTACTATCTTGCAGTTCTTAAAGTTAGGCTTTCTTTACTTGAAACTTCCCCATTTGAATATTTAGCTGCAATCTTAAAGTTATAGATTGTATGTCTATTTAACTTTTTAAATGTATAAGAAGTTTCATCCTTGCCTATTTCAGCTACCTTTTTACCATCCTTATAAAGAATATATCCTTCTAAGCCTTCTGTTGTTTCTGGTTCTGTCCAAGTTACAGTTACATTCTTTTTATTTATTTCTGATGCTTTAAAATCTCTTACTGGATTTACAACAATTTCTGGACTAGTTCCTTCTATTATATTAACTGTTTTTTCAGTTCCTGCAATCTCATGAACTAATCCTTCTCCATCTCCAACTGATGAATTGGTTACACTTAAATTACTTCCTTCTGCTTTAGCTTCTGCTCTTAGGACAACCTTAGCTAAAACTTCTTTAGCTGGCAATGGTTCTCCAGTTAAAGAACTTACAAGCACTCTAACCTTTCCATCTTCTATTTTCTTAGCATTTACAAATACTCCATCATCAGAAATTGCTTCTACATATTCAAAGGCATTTTCATCATAATTTAGTGTAAAATCATAAGCAAAAGCTTCTGCATTTACTAATTCGTCTATACCCACTCCAACTTCTAAGTTTTCTCCAACTTGAACTTCCTCTAAAGCTTCAAGAGATACACTTCCTGTTACCTCAGCATTTTCTTTTAACTTTCCATGAACATTAACCTCTGCAGCAGTAGCAAATTTTCCTCTACCATTTGCTTGATCTGAAACGCTATCTGTAACATCTAATCTTACATATTTAGCATCAACACTATCAAATTCTATAAATTTAATAGCTGCATTATCTTCTAAAGTTCCAGTTTTAACTTCTGTAAAGTTTTCTCCATCTAAACTAACAGATACTTTATACCCTGTTATTCTTCCATTTTTACTATCTTGTCTTGGAGCATATTTAACTTTATTTATTTCATATACATTATCTAATTCTAAAGTTAAATGATGAGGACCTTCATGAGCAGGTGATGACCATTTACTATGCCAGAAAGTATTCATATCACCATCTGAAGCAAAAGAAGCTGGTGCATTTTCCCCTGAAGTCTCTTCTGATGAAGCTGTTATCTTTACTGTTCTTGGATTTATTAATGTTAAATCAAAACTTAAAGCTTCTTGTATAAATGATTGAGCAACCTTTTCAGATATAACTGCAAAGCTACTTAAGGCTGTATTTAATTTATTTTGTGCAATTTCTTTAGCACTTTCATAAGCCTCTGTATCTTCATTTAATTGAGCTACAATCATATCTAATGAAGCCTTATCCCCTTGAGCTAAAGTAATAAGTTCATCAAGTTGTCTTGAGCATTCTTCTAAAGCAACTTCAGGCAAATTCGCCTTTAGATTATTACAAGCTTCTTCCATTCTTGCAAACTCGCCATATAACTCTTCTATAAGAGCACTTGCATCTTCTTTAGAAGATAACTTATTCCATAACTCATCCATTTTTGCTCTAAGCTCTGGAGCATCTTCTCTTCCTGATTTAGCCCAAGTTTTATTGTCCATTCTTGTTGAATGGTTTGCAAATACCTTCATATCTTCTGCTAAATCACCATAAAGCATATCAATTGCTCTATTCCAAGCCTTATTATAATCATAGTTATCCATATTCCAGCTATAGTCCGCAGCTGTGTGTATTGATATTTTTGAAAGCTCAGCATGCTCCATTGGATTTACAGTAAAGAAATCTACATATTGATTTAATCCTTTATCTAATCCATGCATTGGTCCTAAGGCAAGTTTACCTTTAAAATAATCTGTTACTGGATAATTCCACCATACTGCCATATTTCTATTGTATATTCCACTTATAAGTTGTGCATCACTTAAAGGAATTTCATTTGTAACAACTCCAGGGCCAGTCCACATAACTTCTATACTAGGATCAACAGTTTCTGCAAAAATTCTAGTATAAGCTCTAGGTTGTCCATTACTTACCATAGCTCCAGTATCATACTCTGTTGGAACTGTTATTAATGGTTTTACATCCCCTTTAGCCTTTACAAATTCTTCATTAAATCTATTTAAAACTTGAGCATGTTTAGCTGCACTCTTATCTTGAATATCATCCCAATAGATTGCAAAGCTTCTTACTCCCATGTTATATAAAGATTCTGCCTTTGTTATTAAATGTTGAAAATCTTCTTCTCCCGCATCTCCATCAAATCTTATATCTATTCCTGGAGAAATACCAAAAACAAAATCAACCTTATTTTCAGCAGAAGCATTTATAAGTTCTTGCATTCTTTGCATTTCACTTTCTGGATATGGATCTCTCCATTTTTCTCTGTGATATGGATCATCTTTAGGAGCATAAATATATGTGTTTAATTTATTTTCTCCATAAAATTTAATCTGATCTAATCTATCTTGATGTGTCCAAGGAGTTCCATAAAAACCTTCTACAATACCTCTAGCACTAACTGTTGGATAATCAGTTATATTTACTTCTGGTATATTAGATTCCTTAACTAATTGCTTAAATGTTTGAACTCCATAGAAAGTTCCATCTCCATCTTTACCCTCAATAGCTATTTTCCCATCATTTGAAACTAAAGCATATCCCTCTTCTTTTAAATTTTCTGCTGTAGTTCCATTTAAAGCTTCATCTAACTCAGGAATATCATCATCAACCTCACCTATTATAAGGGTAGTTGAATTTGGATCATTTTCACTATTTATTTCTATGTTGTTTGCAGTTAAGAATTCCCTTAAAGCATTTACTGCATTCTCATCTGCCTCTTCCTCACCAACTAAATTTATAGAAGAAGTTATCTTAAATCCATCTCCTACAACCTCTAAATTTTCTGGTGTTGGATTTAAATTTGGAACTAAAACCTGGTTTTCTTCCCCAGTTTTAGGTCCTACAGCTCTTACAGTAGTAGTTATTAAGCCATTTGCAATAAATATACAAGCAAAAGCTGAAGTTAAAAGTCTTTTAAGCATTTTTCTTTTCATAGTCCCCTCCTACTTCAAAATATTTACATTACAATTATAATATCGTTTACAAGTATTGTAAATAGTTAAAAAAATTAGAAGGATAATTTTTTCCTCCCAATTTTTATTATTACCTTTTTGTTCTTAAAGTTAAGGTTTCTTTAAATTTATATCTATAAAATCCCTTATCTCTAACTATACTTGTTTCACTCCAATTAGTTTTTCCCATAGTTTATTAAACTTTCTTATTATAAATAGTTAACATCATTAGATATATTTCTCTCATATTTATATGAACCCCAACTAAGATATTATATTTTTCTTAAACAACCTTAGACATTTCATTAAATTCTTCTACTCAACTAGTTCTTTTATTAAAATTATTACCATAGTCTTGGTGAGAACTATGATGCCCCTCTGATTCATACCCTTTAATAAGCATCATTTGTCCAAAACCATCTAAAGAATTAGTCAACTAAATCATCATTATTTTTATCTCCTGAAATTACAATTCTTGACCAAGGTAATTCAGTTACTCCACTAAAAGTTCCACCATCTGAGTCACTTAATTTCTCCCTATATGTCCATGAACCATTCCAAAGACTTGCTTCTTTAACCCCTTCATTTAAAGTTGTTTGATAATATACTTGTTTCTCATAATCAAGGACATTATTCTCTAAAGATGCAACTAATCCTCCATTATCTAAAAATGCCATAGTCTGATGAACTGGATTCTGATCAACTTCTTTTTCTCTTAAATCATAAAAGTAATCATTAGAACTTAATATTCCATGAGCTCTTGCTGTAGTAATATCTAGATTTTCTTCCTCTTCATTTATGCTTATAAGATTATGATTTGGAATTTGTATTTTATAAATCTTAAACTCCCCCTTTTCATTTATTTCTTCAAACTGAAGTTTAACTGTATTATCAATTATTTTAAAAGATATTGCCATCTCTACATTTATATTTCTAAAATTCAATCTATATAAATAATACTCTCCTTCAATATGGTCATAAATTTTTTCTGAGGTTACTTTAGGTTTAAATCTACTTCCATTTATTAAAAATTCATCCCTTGATTTTCTTGCTCCCTTAAGGATCTTCTCTCCTATTTTATATTGAACTATATTAGGAAATTCTCTATCAACAACTATTTCTAACCCATTACTTTTTAATATTTCAATGCTTAATATTTTTCTAAATTCTATATTCCCTTCTAGAATAAACTTAGGATTTGTAATATCCTTATTGTTAAACTCTAATCCCCTTTTTAGTTTTTCCTTTAAGTCTATAACTTCTCCATCAATATTTTTCTTAGTTGACTCTTTACTAATATAATCCTTTACTCCCTTTGATGATTCTGACGTTAATCCATAAATTGAAGTTAATAAATAAGATTTATATTTTGAAAGATTTTTTCTCATAAATTTATATTGCGCCATAATTTCCCCCTATCTTTCAGTCCTTAAGTTATTTTTTATAAAAAACTTAACAGCTTTTCTCCCTAAGTATAATTTTAAATTTACCATTCACATAATATGTATACTACAATAATTTTACAAATATTACCATATAATATTTAAAAAAGCGTGTATTAAAGTAAATTTTATTTAAAAACCACTTTAATACACGCTCTTTCTATGATTTATTACATATTTTATAATATTTTTCTATTATCTATTGTTATAATATTCTTCACACTTTTTCCAGTTTATTATATCGAAGAAATAGTCTATATACTCTGGACGTCTATTTTGATATTTTAAATAATAAGCATGTTCCCAAACATCCATTGTTAATATAGGAATTAATCCTAAAGAAATAGGAGATGATTGATCCTTAGTTGACATGATTTCTAACTTTCCATCTTTATCACTAACTAACCATGCCCAACCTGAACCAAAGGTAGAGATTCCACATTGTTTAAACTTTTCTTTGAATTCTTCAAAAGAACCAAAATCTCTGTCTATAGCATCTGCTATTTCAGCAACTGGTCTATTACATCCTTTTCCTAAAATGCTCCAGTAGAATTCATGGTTATAAACTCCACCACCTTGATTTACTAAATCAGCCATAATATCCTCTGGCATATCATCTAAATTGCTTAAAATATCGTATAAGCTTTTGCCATAAAGCTCAGGATGTTTTTCTAAAGCTTTATTTAACTTATCTACATAAGCTTGTTGATGTTTGTCATGATGAATTTTTACTGTTTCTGCATCTATTGATGGCTCTAAAGCATCATAAGGATAATCTAAAGGTTTTAATTTAAAACCTTCCCCTTTAGTTGAAGATGATCCACAGTAATCTGGATACATTAATGGACTTTTTTTGTGTTTTAAAAAATTATTTTTCATTTTTTACCTCCTCATATTTGAAATAATTTATTATTATTCTTCCCAATACCTATTTTTATATTTATTTTTTTAATTTAATACTTTGTAAAATCAAAGTTTTAAATATATAATAGCTAATAAAAAATATACCTAAAACAATTATTAAGGTAATAATTAAATTTAATCCATCCTTACTTTGAATTATGTATAAACTGTTTATTGTTCCATTAATAACATTGCTATTCATTATAAATAAAGTTAAGACAATACTTATCCACTTTATGTCTTCAAAATCTAATTTTTCTAGAAAAAGTGCATAAACAATATTAACTATGGCTATTATACTTATTGTTGTTATTAATGTACTCTTTAAAACCCCTTCTTTAAATTGAAATATTTCATTTTTAGTAAGTATCCAAAATACTTCATTTATTATAAATCCTACAATTAAACTATCAACTAAAAAGAATATATTCCTTATATACTTTTTATATATTAATTTTTTGCTTTCAACAAAATTATCTAAACTCTCTTTATAGTCTAGCATAATCATACAAAAAGATAATATACCAACTATATATTTGAAGAAACTCCATTTTAATATGCTAGACATAAATAGTGAAAGAACCACTGAAAGAATCAATAGCTTATGTTCTATAAAATGTTTTTTAAAAGAAAAAAATACCTTAAGCATATTAAGTCCTCCCTTGATGTAACTTATTTCCTTTGTATCTATTCTAACACTTTTATATGAATAATAACATAGGATATTTTCCCTCTTCCAAATTAAAACAATATTTTTAGGTAAGCATATTTTAATTAAAGTCAACTTTTAATAAAGGAAGTAATTATTAGAAATTTAATATTTTTTAATTCATAAAAGGCCTTTATACATGAAAAATATGAGTTTTTTCAATTTTGACAATAAAATTTTGTCGTTTTATAATTGTATAGTTAATGTTTAACAAAAATTTAATTAAAATTTAATAAAGGAGATGATTAGGTGAATAATGCTAATGAAAACTCTAAAAACAATGAAGATTTAGTTTATAAAAACAGATGGTTTATATTAGCAGTATTAGTAATGCAACCATTCATGGCATGTTTAGACAGTAGCATAGTTAATGTAGCCCTTCCAATTCTTCAAAAAGAACTTGGTGCAACTATGGCTGGAACTGAATGGATTGTAAGTTCATATTTAATAATAATTTCTGCATCAATTTTAATCTTTGGTAGATTAGGAGATATGCATTCAAAAAGTTCAGTATTTATAAAAGGGATTTTAATATTTGTTCTTGGATCTTTCCTTTGCGGAATATCCCCATCACTTCCTATTCTAGTATTATCTAGAGTTGTGCAAGCTATTGGTGCCGCTATGTTAATGTCCACTAACCAAGGTATTATAACAGATGTTTTCCCTCCTAAGGAAAGAGGAAAAGCTTTAGGTATCTCTGGTTCCTTTGTTGCCTTAGGTTCTATATTAGGTCCAGCATTAGGTGGATTCATAGTTACATATTTCACTTGGCACTATATTTTCTTAATAAATGTACCTATAGGTATAATTTGCTACATATTCGCTAAAAAATATCTACCAATAAGAATTCCTAAGGAATCTGAGTCAATGGATAAGCCTGGAGCAACAATGTTTTTCATTGCTACAATTCTTATATTTACATCAATATTAATTAGCCAACATTTAGGCTTTACTAGCATATATGTAATCCTAGGATTAATAATTGGACTTATTATTCTTGCTTTATTCTTAATCTATGAAAACAAGATAAAGAATCCTATGCTTCATTTAAGCTTATTTAAAAAGCCAATATTCTCAGTAAGCTTAATATGTGCATTTATTTCCTTTACTGCAATAAATACAATTAATGTTATTCAACCCTTTTACTTAAATGACATTTTAGGCTATAGTCCTGGAAAAATTTCAGTTATAATGACGGCTTATCCAATTGTATTATTTGTTATTGCACCACTTAGTGGAACATTATCAGATAAAATAGGAAGTAAAATACTTACTTTAATAGGATTATTCTTAACAGGAGTTTCAATGATTTTATTATCATCATTAAATAGTAACTCAAGTGAAACATCCATATTCCTTATGTTATCTTTATTAGGTTTTTCAAATGGATTATTCCAATCTCCAAATACAAACCTTATAATGTCCTCTGTTCCTAAGGATAAGCTTGGAATAGCAGGAGGTACTAATGCCTTAATAAGGAATTTAGGTCTTGCCTTTGGAGTATCAGCTTCAACCTCTATTTTATATGCAAAAATGAGTAAGTTAGCTGGATTTAGAGTTTTAGGATCTGTTCCTAATAGACCTGATATATTTATTTCTGGAATGAGATTTGTATATATTTTAGTTGCTATTTCATGTTTTATATGCCTTATAATTTCTGTAATTGAATATATTCAATCTAAAAAAAATAACAAATAACAAAATAAAAGGTGCTGTATCAAAGATTTTATTAAAATCTACTTTGATACAGCACCTTTTTAATTATTACTTTCTTGTATGCTCATTATTCCTTGAGGATTGTTACCAACCTCTAATCTTGCTAAATTGTCAGGATTACTAAAATAAATATTGCCTCCTACAAATACTAAAAGTGCTAAAATTACCACTAATAAAATGTTTTTACTTCTAAAACTCTTCTTCATTAATTCCACCCTCTTAATAAAAATAATAATCTAAGTTAAATATGGTAAGAATAAAGTTCCTAAACCTAAGAAGAAGAAAAATCCACATACATCAGTTACTGTTGTAACAAACACGGCAGAAGCTAAAGCTGGATCTATTTTTAATTTCTTTAAAACAACTGGTACTAAATATCCTGCAAAGGTAGCAGCAGTCATATTTAATATCATAGCTAATCCTATTACTATTCCAATTGCAGGTTTTCCTGACCATAAAACAGCAACTATTGCAGTTACTAATCCAGTGGCAGCCCCTGTTAAAATACCAACTCCAATTTCCTTAAAGAAAATTCTCTTTGCATTTTTAAAAGTTAATTCTCCTAAGGCTATACCTCTTACTATAATTGTTAAGGTTTGAGTTCCTCCATTTCCACCCATACCTGCAACAATAGGCATAAATGTAGCTAAAATTACAACCTTGCTAATAGTTCCTTCAAAAAGTCCAACAGTGGCAGAAGCTAAGAAAGCAGTTATTAGGTTAACAAATAACCATGGTAATCTACTTTTTACAGATTCTTTTACTGTACTATCAACTTTTTCTTCTCCATCTACACCACCTAGACGGTGTATATCTTCTGTTGTTTCTTCTTTTATAATTTCAATAACATCATCAATTGTTATTATACCTAAAAGCATATCTTTATAATCAACAACTGGTATTGTTAAAAGTCCATATTTATCAAATATATTTGCAACCTCTTCTTGATCCATATCAAAAGGAACACTTATGACGTTTTTATTCACAATCTCTGAAATTTTTTCGTCAAACTTACTTATTACAAGTTCTCTTAAAGAAACTACCCCTTGTAATATTCCTAAGTCATCTACAACATATATGTAATAAGCTGATTCAGCCTTTGGAGCTTCTAATTGAAGGTACTCTAAGGTTTCTTTTACACTCATAGTATCCTTTATAGAAATAAACTCTGTGGCCATAACACCACCAGCTGTATCTGGTGCATATGTTAATAATTTTCTTAAATCCTTAGCATCTTGAACTGGCATACTTGAAAGTAATTTACTAGTTTCTTCACGATTTAAGCTTGCCATAAGGTCTGTAAGTTCATCTGAAGCTATTAAATTTAAAACCTTCTTCTTCTTTTCTTCAGGTAAACTTTTTAATATATTTACCTTGTCATCATCCTTCGCAAAATCTATAATATCTGCAATCATATTTTCTGGAAGTTTTTTTATAAGCTTAATATTTTCCTCATTCTCCTCTAAAAGATCAACTATATCAGCTGGATGTATATCATCTAGAGAATCAAATTTATTACTTGGATATTTAGCTAAAATATCCTTTAGCTTTTCTTTTGTTATTCTTTTATTCATATCATTTCCTCTTTTCCTTAAATAAGAGGAATAATAACTATCTATAGGATAATTTGCTCCTTAAAGGTATATAAATGTACCATTCCTCTTATTTTTAATTTTAATCTTAAGTTCCTACTAGGGGGAACGCTTTCCATTCATACCACCTCCAAAATGCAATAAAAGTTTCAAAATATTATTTCTATATATTATATTAAGTATATTAAAACAATTTGTAAATAAAAATTTTCATTCTTTTTTTATATTTTGTAATATTTCATAAAAATAGCTCATAAATATATAGTAATAAAAATTATAATTTAGTAATTTTTAACCTCACTTTTTCTTATTTTACACAAGCATGTAGTGTCTTCTATGAATATTCTTAAACTATATAACCTGTAATTTGTTTCTTTGTGTTGTGATTCTCCTTTTACATTTTATTCATATAACTACATGCAAAATAAAAAGCAGATTAGTTTTTTCTAATCTGCTTTTCATTTTAATTCTATATTCTAAATTTTAATCATAACTCATGTCTAATTTAAATTAAGCAATTAAAATTTTAATATTTATAAAAGCTAAATTCTCTTATCAAGAAAATATGATTTACAAAAAGCAAAAAATTCTCTTGCATACATAGAAGGTACTAAATACCACTGAGTTTTACTTGTATATAAATAAGCCTTATTATATCCATTTCTTTTAGCTAAAAGATTGCTTCTCATAGCATGAAAATCTGTGGTAACTATTAAAATATCTAAGTCTTTTATAGGCTTTCCACTTAAGTTCTCTATGATCTTCTTAGAATAATTTAGATTTTCGTATGTACTAGTTGCTTTATTTTCAAGTACAATTTTATCCTTTGGCACTCCATTTTCCACTAGATATTTTTCCATTGCATAAGCCTCAGTTATGCTTTCTCCAGGACCTTGTCCACCAGATACTACAATCTCTCCATTAAATCCAGTTTTCTCTAAATATTCTATGGTCTTATCTAATCTGTCTCTTAATGTAGCGGTTAAATTTTCTCCCCTTATTCCAGCCCCTAAAACAACTATATAATCACAAGATTTTAAGGATTTTTTAGGATAGAAAATTATTGCTCCCTCTACTATTATAAATATACTTATGCATATAAGAGCTAAAATCTTCATAGGCTTGTACACCGTTTTAAACCACTGTAATTTTAAAAGCTTATTTATAAAAAGTGTGTATAATATAATGACTACTCCTAAAATTAAATAAAAAGAGCTAAAGGTTGTTTTTCCACTTAAAGCATTAACTAAGATGTAATATAATATACATATTATTCCTAAAAAAATTGAAATAAACTTAATAACTAAACTCTTCACATATATCTCCTTTCTCCAGTTCTCAATATAAAAATTTTATCAAAACCTTCCAGTAAACTATATACAATAATATTACAAAAGTAAATATAAAAAATTACTAAGTATCCTTCTACTTTTCATAATAAATTACCTTTTAGAAAATATGTTTATATGAACTTTAATTTAAAATAAGAGTAAAATTTCTAAAAGAAATATGTTTAAATTTACTATTATATGAAATACTATTAGTGTTTAGACTTTTTTAATTTAAGGAGATGTATTTATGAGTAGTAGAACTGGAATAGTAAAATGGTTTAATCAAGAGAAAGGCTATGGCTTTATTTCTTGTGATGAAGGTGATGATGTATTTGTACATATCTCACAAGTGAAGGAAAAAGGACCTGAAAAAGATTTACATGAAGGTGAAAGTGTTTCTTTTGATATAAGCGAAGGTGAAAAAGGCCCAATGGCTACTAATGTTCAAAAGTTATAAAAACTAAGGCTTAAATCCCGTTAAGTTAAGAAGAGATTTAAAGGTTTTAATAAATATTCCGAGTAAATTCACAATATAATTTATGGTGATTACTCGGAATATTTTTATAGGGTTTATTATAATTTTAATAAAGTTTCTTTTAAAAACTCTTACTAACTTCTTATAGAAAATCCTGTGTTTTCTATGCAGTTTTTAATTTCACCCTCACTTGTATGCTCATTAAACATAACTTCTATACTTCCTCTAGCTACATCTACACATACCTTTTGAACACCATCTAAATTTTCTAAAGCATTTTTAACTTGAGTCTTATTTGTAGAACTTCCTAAGCCATCTACTAAACAATGAATTTTCTCCATACTAATTTCTCCTTTCAAAGTAATGTTCAAAAATAGTATGTGTAATCTAAGCTATTAAAACCGTAGTATTATCTGGTATATTATCATATATCCATTTAGCATTATCTGGATTAAGTCTAATACATCCATGACTTAATGCCTCACCAAGCCTACCATCTTTTATATTCTTTCCAGTCTTATCATATAATATTGAGTGATAATAATAGCCATCCACTATTCTTGTAGCATACTTTACTGAATAATCTGCTCCAGAAAATCCTGCCTTTCTTCCATTAATAAAGAAAATTCCTTTTCTAGTAGGTGTAGAAGGTTTACCTACTGTGCTAATCCATTTATACATCCTTATCCACTTATTATTAGACTTCTTATAAACATAGGTATATTTAGTTTTTAAATTAGTTACTAAAAGATAATCAGTACTACTTTCTAGATTATTTGAATTAACAAAGGAATCCATATCACTATTAAAATTTGTATAATTTAAAGATTTATATTTTTTTAAAGCATTACTATCCAAATTAAATCACCTAAGAAATATTAATAATACATTATACTCTTTAGGTGACTTTTAATTTCATATATTATTTTTTAATATTAAAGCTATTATAAAGCTTAATCTTTTATAAAACTTTAATTATTTTTCAAAGGGATAAACAATTCCCCAGTCTTTTCTAACCTTATTCATAATTTTTGTAACATCATATGTTAAATCTATACTATTAGATTCTTTATTTTCCTTTATTCTCTCTTCCATAAAGATAACTTCATAATCTAAGGCCTTTTCCTCTTCTCCACACTCTATAACTTCTACTGCACCATCTAAGTAGTTTATGGTTGCCTTATTAGCTCTTGGGAAATTATCAATTGTTATAAATCCATTGTCACAGGAAACAATTCCTCTCTTAGGCATTTTAGATCTAAAGGCTAGGGATATAGTTGCAACTTCATCTTCCTTTGTCTTTAATATTATTCCAGACTCTTCATCTACACCAGTTTTAGCCTTCTTAACTGTACTTAAGATTTCCTCTGGCATACTAGATAAGAAATATCTTGCAAAAGATAAAGCATAAGTTCCAATATCTAATAATGCTCCTCCAGCTAAATCAAGATTAAAGAATCTGTTATTTTCATCATATTCCTTGAAGCTTCCAAAGGAAACTTGAACCATATTCACTTTTCCTAAGTCTTCATTATTTATCTTCTTTATAACCTTTTCATATAAAGGCATATGAAATAAGGTCATTGCTTCTTCTAAAACTAAGTTATTCTCTCTTGCTATTTTTAAGGCTTCTTCTAATTCTCTTTCATTTACAGTTATAGCCTTTTCACATAGAACATGCTTATTATTATTTAAACTTTTTATAATGTACTCATAATGATTACTGTGTGGTGTTGCTATATACACTACATCTATATCCTTGTCTTTTATAATCTCATCATAGCTTCCATAAGCTTTTTTAACATTGTTTTCTCTTGCAAATTTCTCTGCTCTTTCCTTATTTCTAGAAGCTACTGCATAAACCTCTCCATTAACCCTATTTAAAGCCTGTGCAAAATCTCTAGCTATACTTCCTGGTCCCAATATTCCCCATTTAAGTTTTTTCATATTCTCAGCTCCTCTTTAATATAAAGTATATTATTTAAGCTTATTTTAAACTAATAATCCACTTAAAGCAAAAGTTATTTAAAAATTAAAAGGACCTAAAATTGGTCCTTTTGAAATCATATATTTTATTCTTAATTAAATTTTGTATAAATAAAAATCTCACGATACACCCTATTAAAATACAACTTTTTATTTAATTAAGCTTTTTAAGTTTCTTACAACTATACTTTCATCTACATTTCTGTTTCTTGAACAAACTATAGCTGCTTGTATTACTGTTATTAGTATAGATGTATTTCTTCTGTAAGCAATATATTTATACTCCCAATTATGACTAAACTTCTCTTTAAAGCGTCTTAACCCTTTAAAGGAGTAAAGTGCTTGTCCATTCTCATAGAATTGAAGGGCTAATTTTTCATTCCAGAAAGCATACTTAGATAAACCAACATTTGCTAAAGGAGCCATTCCCATGTTGAATATTTCATAGCCCTTTTCTTTTCCATACTCAATTAAATTTATGAACATAAAATCCATAACTCCCCTTGGAGTATTTTTACTAAATCTCATTAGATCCACTGAGAAGCTTTCATCATCATACATATACATTATATTAGCAAAGGCTTTTATTTCTCCCTCTCGATTCTTTAAAATAGCTATAGGAGCTTTATTTAAATAATCTTCATCAAAGAATCCCACTGAAAATCCTTTTTCTTTTCTTCCATCTAACCATTCATCTGATATTTCTCTTAAGGAATCTAAAAATCCCCTTGAAAAAGGTGGTTCAACCATGTGGAAAGTATAACCTTCCTTAGTCACCTTACTTCTTGAAGTTTTTAAGCTCTTCATTTTATTTCCTACAACTTTAAATTCTTTTACATCAACCTTAGCTTCTTCTCCAATTTTCATAAAATCATATCCATTAGAATGAAGGTAACTTATCATTTCATCATTAACCTGATAAAAAACTGGTGTGTAACCATAATTATCAGCATACTCACAAAACTTTTCTATTTCCCTAAATAGATTTTCATTATTTCCCACAGGATTTCCTAAAACAAAAAGTTTATCTCCATAGACTTCATATTGAATGAAAAGGTCCTTATCTTCATTTAAATAAATATACTTGTCCTTTAAAAATACTAAATGTGTTAGGGAATCACCCTTGTATTCTTCTATTATCTTTTCTACATATTCGCTACATTCATCAAAGGTCTTAACAGGAATTTTTCTTCTTATATTTAAAAAGTAAATAGCTACATATATTACAGTTACTAAAGCAAAGGCTATAAATCCAAATTTATACGCCATCTTATAAGGCATTTTACGAACAATTCCTACATATTTAAGATGTGTTCCAAAGGTAATTAAAATAAAGAAATAAATTGAAAAAGATGCAATTAATATACCTGAATCTATTAAGGTATTTTTACAACTTACAACAAAACTATCCCTGTAGAACATTCTCTTACTTAAATATAAAAGGTAAGCTACAATAATTAAAAATACTAATTCATAAGGATTAATTCCCTTTGTTAAGGATAATATTATTCCTAATATAAATAAAACCATACTTGCTTTGTAAATACTTTTAGCCCTATATTTTAGCATAAGAGCTGCAAGCATTATTAAAAATCCTAATACTACGCTCATTCCAATTGATAAGCCTAATACTTGTTTACCTAAAATTTCTTTTAATAATTTTATCTTTAATAAATATTGAGGTGCTATATTTGATAAAACAATAATAGCTCCTGATATAAATACTAAAGAAACCACTATCTTATAAGCCACCTTAGATACTATCTCATAAGGCAATCCATTAAACTTTTTATTTATTTTCCCACCGAAATCATGTACAAAAAGTAATACACCTATAAGAGCTGGAACTATGTAATAACTTATTCTATAAAGTATTATAACTAATAGGGTTTGTTCTATAGGAATACCTAAGACCTCTAATCCAGTCATAAATGTTAAGTCAAAGGTACCAATTCCCCCTGGAATCATACTGATCATTCCAACAACTGCTGCTTCAATATATATTGGTAAGAAAGTTAAAACACTTATTGATGCTCCTGTTATTCTTAAAGTAGCATAAATTAGAATTATTGTTGTAAGCCACTCTAAAAATGATATGAATATAATACCTAAGGTACTGAAAAACTCTAACTTGTCCTTTGTTTTACTATATTTATAAGCTGAGTAAATTATAAATCCTGGTGCATATAAAGCTATTATTCCTATGGCATATTTTATTATACCTAGGTTATTCCAAGAGGATATTCTAATCCCCATATATGTACAACAAACTATTGATAAGCCTGTTAAGTTTAAGGCTACTATTTTACCAATTTCTTTTAATAATTTCTTTTTATCATCTACATAGTCACCATAAAAATACTGTTTAAAAGCTAAGGATGTAGCTCCACCAAATCCAAGTAAACTTGCAATGGAACTTGCTATCCAAGAATACTTATATAGCTTTCTATTTTTTAATCTTATTCCAACTTTTCTCTTTAAAATAAAATCGTAGAAAGATAAAGGAATGTAAGAAATTATACCTAATGCTGCAATTATTAATAGGTTTAAAAAGTCTAGTTTATTTCTATACATAAAGAAATATTCTGAGTTGAAATTTTTAAATACTGAAGTAAATTCCCTAACTATAAATAGTATTACTACGGAAACGAATGCTATCTTAAAAAATAATTTTAATTTGTCACTTATCTTTATATTTAACTTCACCTTTTGTCCTCCCCATGTTTAAAATCCAAATTTATTATACACTTTACCTTTCTTAATAATCCATTGATTAATATTTCATTTGCATTACAAATCTGTAAGAATTCTATCTTAGAATAAAAATGAAATCAATATAGAAAAGGTTACAATTACCACATTTAACATAACTTAATGTAAAATTTAATATAAATTTAAGAAAAGAAAACAAAAAATACTAGGTAAAAACCTAGTATTTTTTCTACATAAGTTTACTTTGTCTATATTCTAGTGCTTCAGCTAATTTAGTAAATTTTATAGTCGTATTCATTTTTCTATTTACTATTTCTTCTATATCTGACAATTTAACATTGAAAAATTCTTTTCTTAAATTAACCTTATTTAATCTCTTGCTTGCAAAATGATTATGTAACTCCCTTTCTAAAGCAGGAGCATCTTCACTATAAATCATAGCATGTACATCAAATTTAAATGGCACTGATGCATCACTTAATTCTTTAACTCTTTCCATAGGATCAAGTCTTCTTGTTAATCCTATTTTATATATATCTTCACCAAATGAACCTATATTTGATATTACATAAACATATCCAGCTTTTGTTTTCTGAGCCATTGATTCTGCTCTTTTCATTTTTTCTTCAGCTTGTCTTAAATTTTCTTCTAAATTTTTAACTTGTATTTCTAATTTAGCCTTTTCTTCATCATTAGCTTTTTCTAATTCTGCTCTAACTTTTTCTAAAGCCTTTTGATACATTTTTTCTTCTTTCTCAGCTTCTTTTTCAAGCTTGTTAATTTCAGCTTGTACCTTAGCCTCTTCTCTCATTCTTTCTTTTATTTCTCTTTGTTCTTCACGTTCCTCTTGTATCTTAACTAAATACTCATATTGTAATTGCAACTCTTCAACTTTTAATTTAAAATAATCCATATTTATAGATATATTATATGATGAAACTAATTTATTAATTTGTTCTTTGGCTGCCTCTAATCTTTTTCTACTATTATCTATATTAGAAATTGTTAATTTATTTATTATAATATCACATTCATTATTAAATGCTCTTAATATTAACTTGCAAAGATTATTTTCAAGTTTATTTCTTTCTGAATTCTTCAAATCGCTATTAAATATTTTATATAATTCAGAATTGTTAAGTGATTTTCCTGACTTTATAAATTCTTTTTGATTTAATCTATTTAATTTTAACTGCTCATTATACTCTTCTGATAAATCATATTCATATTTTTTCTCAAATACTCCAACTTGAAATGTATATAGCTCTTTTTCTAAATTTTCATAATTTAATATTTCTTCAGATATATTAATTTTATTTGTAACTTCCTTAAGCTCATCATTCAAAACAGCTATCTTTATTTGAAGTTTTCCTTTGACATCTTCTAAATTCATAATATCATTTAATATTTCATACTGTTTTTTGAATTCTTCTATTTTCTGTAATTCAGAAGCTTTAGTATCTTTAATAGATTTTAATTCTTCCTCATTTTTCTTCAATACTTTTTCTAAATCTAAATTACTTAAATTCAAAATATTATTTTTCTTTAAGTAATTAAATAATACTATAGCTATTATTCCAGCAACTACACCACCTAATGGAATAATTGTTGAAGCAAAAGCTATTATTATTAAAATAATAAATAGACTCTTAATTTTTTTATCCATAATATTCTCCTTTTATCCGAACTCTTTTAACATTATATAACATTATTGTAAATAAAAAAAGTTGACTAAAATTTATATAACCTATTTTTGTATTTAAACTTAATCCTCATTATTTTTTCTACTTTTTATTAAGGCTTTGAAATTCATTCCAAACTCATGAATATATAGAATTACCCCTATTGCTGCTGGCAATATGAAATAACTTATCCTATAAAGTATTATTACTAAAAAGGTTTGCTCTATAGGTACTCCTAAGGCTTTAAAGCCATCTATAAAGGTTAAGTCAAAGGTACCAAGACCTCCAGGAACCATGCTAACTATTCCAACTGCTGTAGCTCTTACATAAACATAAAAATATTCTGTAAGCTTTATGTGAGCCCCTGTAATAGCTAATATTAAATATATAAGTAGCATATTTAAGGTCCATTCCATAAAGGATATGCCTACAACCTTTAAGGTGAATCCCTCTTCGTCCTTTTTCTTCTTATAATTATATAGTGAATTTATAATAACCAAAGGAGCATAGGCAGAAACTCCATATACCACATATCTTATAAGCCCTAAATTTTGTATATCTTTAAATTCTAAGAGAATATAAATTATACATAATACAGACAATCCAGTTAAGTTTAAAAATATGATCTTTCCAATTTCTCTTAATAGCTTCTTTTTATCCTTAACATGACTTCCATAAAAATATTGCTTAAAAGCTAAGGATGTAGCCCCTCCAAATCCAAGTAAACTTGCAATGGAACTTGCTATCCAAGAATATTTATATAATTTTATATTCTTAATATCTATTCCAACATTCTTTTTCAAAATAAAATCATAAATAGATAAAGGCATATATGCAATAATACCAGCTATGGCAATTAGAGTTAGCTTAAAAAAATGCAATTTATCTCTATACATATTAAAATAGGTCATATTAAATTCTTTAAACATATTTTTAAATCCAAAGGCCACTAAAACTAATACTACTGCTATAAAAGTTATCTTTAAAAAAAGCTTAACTTTATTATTTACTTTAATTTTCAATTCATTTCTCTCCTTTGCATTTATTAACACATCATTAATATTATTTTACATTAATTTAAATAAAATTCAAAATTAAAAGCGATTTAAAAAAATTTTTAAATCGCTTTTATTAATATAAAATTGTAATATGAAAACTCTCTATACTCTCATTCTCTGCTTATAATCGTTTACATAACTAAAAGAATTTTCTATATTTAAAAAGACATTTTTTAACCTTTCTGAGTTTATTACCATATATTTTGATTTATTACTGCTACCTAAAATTGAGTCATTAGGATATTCAACTATGTATTTTTCCTCATCTATACTATTATTATTTATAACAATTACATCATTGTTTTTTAAAAATATATATAATTTCCTATCACTATCAGTTATTGGTGCAAAGTTCTTTTTTTCCGTAACATCACTTTCATTTAAAACACTTACTACCTCTTCAATACTCTTCTTCTCTAAATCCTTAGGTACATTATGGTAATTTTCATTTCTTTCTTTATTCATATAGTATTTCATTGCCACTACTTCACTTTCCTTCATCTTAAAGGAATTATCTTCTTTAATAAAAATAGAAACAAGAACTCCAAGAATAATCATTATAATCACTATAGGGAATATTACCTTTTTCCCCACAAAATTACCCCCTATCTATTTATGTTCACATCTACTTATATAATACAACATTTTTTTACAATTTTAAAGTTAACATGCATAAATGGGTGTATTTTCTTTTCTTAAGAATATAATCTCACAAAACTCCATTGTATAAGTTTAAAAATCCAAATTAAAACTTTTGACTTTAACTTAACTTTTGAAGCTTTAGTAATATCTTTTAAGTAATGATTATAAATTCTTAGGAAAGTCTATTAATTCTAGAAATATGTTTGTGAGTTTTATTGCTATATTTTGATACCTCTTTTTTGCTATTGTTTAAATAATCAACTAAGGTTATTTTATTAAAATTATTTGATTCTACATTTTTTAAATTTAAATACATATTATTTAAGATTTCACTTTGATCTTCTACTGAAAATAACTTTCCATAATCACCTTCAAAATTAGAATAGATATTTTCCTCTAATCTTTCTTTCAAGTTTAAAATTAACTCCTCTATGCTTTTAATATACTCTTCCTTAAATAAATCTAAGGCGTATAAAAGTTCTATTTCCATTTTATTTTCTATATTTTCATGTCCTATGAAATTCTCTATATCAATTAAAATTTTATTTTTTAAAAATCCCTTGTTGAAAGATTCTATAAGCTTAAAAAATCTCTTATTTAAGGAAGTATAATCAACCTTTTCACATTTATATGAAACAAGGTTATCTGATTTCTTTATTCCTAATTTATTTAAACTTTCAAAAAAACTCTCATGGATTGCTTTTTCATATTTTTTATAAATATTAAATATTTCCTCATTTAAAGAATTTAATTCTAAAATATCATTTTTTATTATATCTACTAGGTCTAAATTAATATCTTCCTTTGAAGATAATTTTATTTCCTTTAATACTACTTTGCTTTTTAAATTAATATTTTCTTTAATTCTTTTAGAAGAACTTTCTAGATAAGTTTTTAATTCTTCTAAGAACTTTTCTTTTAAATCCTTACATTGAATTCCAAAATCAACTCTTAACTCATTGTGATATAAATAATCCCTGTTTAACTCTTCATTATACTCTTTAATAGATTCTAATAATTTATACTTTAAATTTAATAGAACTTCATCTATTAATTCCTCTTCTAAAGATTTAAAATTATCTTTATTTATAGAGTTAAGTTTTATATCTATCTCCTTAAATTCTCTTTTTGATTTCCTTAAAAAAGATTTTATTTTATTATTCTCCCCATTGCTACTTGCACATTTTTCTAAGGATTCTAATTCTATTTTTAACTCCTTTATATATTCTCTTAACTTTAAAATCATTATTAATAGTTTATTTTCCTTTTCATATTCTTTTATATGATTATATAGCTTTAAAAACTTCTCATTTAAACTCTGTGAATTATAAAGTTCCTTATTTTCCTCTTTATCTTTAGAAACTTTTACTTCATATTCTTTAACTAACATTGTTTTCTCCTAAAATAAAACTGCTAAAATGCCTACAATTACTATGCTAATTACTAAAAAGTAATATTTTTTATCTAATTCACTTTTTAACTCTTCATGGAAAAATGGTTCCTCAGGTCCCTTATTCATATTAGATATTTTTCTATCTAAATTATTAACTCTCTCCCCAAGCCTTCTTGTGGCATCTATTACATCAACATTATACTTATCTATGGCACTATTTAATAATTCCATAGAGTTATTCATATTTGTATTTCCCTCTTCTAAAAGGTCCTTTATTTCATTAAACTCTAACTTAACATTATAATTTATCTCTTCAAGGCCTTCCCCCATATATTCCTTAAAGCCTAAAAAATTATCTCTAATTTCACTCTTATCAACCTTTAACCTATTTTCTAGTTTATTGACACAGTTCATAACTCTTAAGCATTCACCTTTTAGCATTTTATCCATCTCTTCAATTTTTTCTATATGCTCCTTAGCTATGCGATTGCTTGTCCTTATCTTTTCACTTAATTCCCTGCCTATTCTTTGTAAAGTAGCTATATTTTCAATTCCTTCTTCTTCTGATAGTTCCCCTATATTTTTATTTATTCCCTCTACTTGCTCCTTTAACCTTTCTATTTCATCATAGGTTTCCCTTGCCTTATCTTTCAAATGGTAAATGTTTTCTTTTGACTTAGTAGATACATCTTCTATATTATTTAAAAACTCATTAGCTTTTTTCTCAAAGGCTTCTTCCCCTTGCTGAACCCCTAAATTAAAGTCTGCTATAGCTTCATCTAATATTACCTTTAAATTATTTTGTAAACTTATTAAGTTATTTCTATTTATTGTAGCAGTTTTTTCTGAAGTACTTGTAAGGGTCTTTATTAAATTTTCTTCCGTAAGTTTTAAATCCCTATAAATAGATTTATCAAAGACTGATTTACTTATTTCTGAAACTAATTCATTAAATTCATCTATTAAGTTATCTTCATTCCTATTCTCCATAACTTCCTCCTACCCCACTACCTAATATGAGTTTATATACTATAAATCTTCATTTATTACTAAATCTCTTCATTAAAAGTCATAAAATTCAAGCTCTCTTTATAATAATTATACTTTATTTACCATATATGTAAATACTTAAATGTGCCTATTTTAAATAATTTACTTTTTATTTATGTATTCCTAACTTTATAAAATTTAATTAAAGAAATAGCCCTATTTTAGTGCTTAATCTAAAATAGGGCAAAAAAATAAGAGGCTTATGAAAACAACTTTTAATAAAACTTACAACATATTCCGAGAATTACTATATTCTTTTCATACTGTTTGTAAGTTTTACTATTAAATTTGATTTAAACCTCTTATTTATATTTATTAGTTTTTATACCTTAGTTATCTGAAAATTTAGCTAAAAGATTTAGTATTTCAGTGTATAACCATATTAAAGTTACCATTAATCCAAAAGCTCCATACCATTCCATGTACTTTGGATATCCATATTGTGAAGCTTTTAGTATGAAATCATAGTCCATTATTAAGCTTGCTGTAGCAATTGCAACAACAAATAGGCTAAATCCTATACCAATTATTCCTGAACCATATATAGGTAAAGTTATTCCAAAGAAACTAAGTACTATTCCTAATAAGTAAATAGCTCCAATTGATATTATGGCTATGAAAACTCCTCTGCTAATTCTTCCAGCTATATCTGGAGTTCTTCTATATATAAGTACTGTAGCAACTAAGCATATGATTGTTAAAAGCATAGCTGGAAATACTATTCCAGGAAACATACTTTCAAAGCATCTTGATATAGAACCTAAAAGAACACCTTCAAAAGCTGCATAGAAAACTGCTGTAAACTGTGCAATCTTTGGTATGAATGATGTTAATAGTCCTAAAATTAATGATCCTCCTAGTGAAACCACTAAAGCACTTTTATAATTCACATCTGGATTTTGAAAAGCTATCCAACTATAAACAAAAGCGACACCTAAAATAGCTGTCATTATTAATATTTTTACTATAGTTCCTCCAACTGTCATGGTTGTTCCATCACTAACAGCCTTTTCAAACCCGGCTGCTAATGCAGGATTTGATTCTCTTCTCATGTTTCTACCTCCTATACAAATGTAAGTAATTTATTATAGTTTAAATTATAAAGTCAAAGTATGTCAAATCTGTTTCATTTATGGCTAAAATGCAAATTAATATTAATTTAATGATTAAATTTAATTTTTATAGTATCTAATTCTTTAAGATTATTATAATCACCTTTCTTTATTTAATATTAATCCTCATCTAAATCATTCCAACTGTGTAAACAATGACTCCAAAGATGCTCCTTTACTATATTTCTACTTTTACATTTTGGACATTCTTTATTTTCCTTAAAAAATAAAATTCTTTTTAACATTCCTATGTTAAAAGTATTCCCACAATTAATACAAATAAAACCATAGGTGCTTAATATCCAAAGTCTAAATAAAAATATTTCTAAAAATACATAAATTAAAAATAAAATAAAACTAAATAAATTCATAGGTATTAATGTATAGGCAATTATGGCTGTTGAAATTACTATAAGGCTAAAAATTAATAAAGTTAATTTATTTTTTTTAAATTTCATATGAAACTCTTCCTTAAGAATTGCTTAGATATTCTCTACTCTTTTTTTCTTAAATAAGAATCAATGGACTTTGCAGCTTTTTTTCCTGCTCCCATAGCAAGAATAACTGTAGCTGCTCCTGTAACAGCATCTCCTCCTGCATAAATTCCCTTTAAGGAGGTTTTTAAGCTTTCTTCATCTACAAGGAGACATCCTCTCTTATTAGTCTTTAATCCCTTTGTGGCATTAGATATTAAAGGATTAGGAGAAGTTCCTAAGGACATTATTACACTATCTACTTCCATAATAAACTCTGAATTTTCAATTTCAATTGGTCTTCTTCTTCCTGAAGAATCTTCCTCTCCAAGTTTCATCCTTATACACTTTATACCCTTTACCCAACCATTTTCATCAGTTAAAATTTCAGTAGGATTAGTTAAAACATCTAAAATAACTCCTTCTTCCTTAGCATGATGAATTTCTTCTAATCTAGCTGGCAATTCCTTTTCACTTCTTCTATAAATTATGTGAGTTTCTGCTCCTAATCTTAAGGAGGTTCTAGCTGCATCCATGGCAACATTTCCTCCACCAACTACAGCAACCTTTTTCCCTAAATTTAAAGGAGTGTGGCTTTCATTTTTAAAAGCCTTCATAAGATTTACCCTAGTTAAAATTTCATTAGCTGAAAAAACTCCATTGGCATTTTCCCCTTTAATCCCCATGAATTTTGGAAGACCTGCTCCAGAACCTATAAAGACAGCCTTAAATCCTTCATTTTCTATTAATTCCTCAATGTCCACAGTTTTTCCAACTACCACATTGTTTTCTATTTTAACTCCTAGTTTTTTTATCTCCTCTATTTCATATTTAACTACATCCTTCTTTGGCAATCTAAACTCTGGAATTCCATAAACTAAAACCCCTCCAGATTCATGTAATGCTTCAAAAATAGTTACTCTATATCCTAGTTTAGCTAGTTCTCCTGCACAGGTTAAACCAGACGGGCCACTTCCAATAACAGCTACCTTCTCTAAAGTCTTATCACTCTTTTTTAAAGGGCTTAATTTATTATTTCTTGCAAAGTCTGCTATGAATCTTTCTAGTTGTCCAATAGCTAATGGTTCTCCCTTTATTCCTAAAACACACTTTCCTTCACATTGAGATTCTTGTGGGCAAACTCTTCCACATACAGCAGGTAAAGCATTATATTTTGATAATTCTTCAAAAGAAGCTGAAAAATCTCCTTTCTTTATGAAAGATATAAAACTTGGTATATTTACAGAAACAGGACATCCTTCCACACACTTAGGGTTTTTACATCCTAAACATCTATTTGCCTCTTCAATAGCCTCTTCTTCTTTATATCCTAGGGAAACCTCCTTAAAGTTTTTACCT